>NZ_LKPJ01000003.1:435470-438683 GCF_001443045.1 Burkholderia ambifaria
CGCGAACTTCCATCTCGACCAGCTCGAGCAGTTCAGCGTCGTCCACCATGTCGCACTTGTTCAGGAACACGATGATGTACGGAACGCCAACCTGACGCGCCAGCAGGATGTGCTCACGCGTTTGCGGCATCGGGCCGTCTGCTGCCGAGCAAACCAGGATCGCGCCGTCCATCTGCGCTGCGCCCGTGATCATGTTCTTCACATAGTCAGCGTGGCCCGGGCAGTCGACGTGTGCGTAGTGGCGGTTAGCCGNTTNGTACTCGACGTGTGCCGTGTTGATCGTGATGCCACGCGCCTTTTCTTCCGGTGCCGCGTCGATCTGGTCGTAGGCCTTCGCTTCGCCGCCGAACTTCTTCGTCAGCACCGTCGTGATAGCTGCCGTCAGCGTCGTCTTGCCGTGGTCAACGTGACCAATCGTTCCAACGTTGACGTGCGGCTTGGTCCGCTCAAACTTTTCCTTGGCCATTTTCAACTCCCGAAAGGAATTTCACATGTTGCGCCGCGCGCAAACAGACACTGACTTTTTACTGCTGGTGCCCATGGGCAGGATCGAACTGCCGACCTCTCCCTTACCAAGGGAGTGCTCTACCACTGAGCCACATGGGCGGTATTACGCTTCAACTTCACGGACTGGAGCGGGTGAAGGGAATCGAACCCTCGTCGTAAGCTTGGAAGGCTTCTGCTCTACCATTGAGCTACACCCGCACGGGCCACTAACGATTCCTTACCGCTCTCTGCGCTGATGTTCTGGTGGAGGAGGTTGGATTCGAACCAACGTAGGCGTAAGCCAACAGATTTACAGTCTGCCCCCTTTAGCCACTCGGGCACCCCTCCGTAGAGAACTGACGATTATGGGGGTGCATCGCAGTCTTGTCAAGCACATCCGGAAGATTATTTTCATTCTCTTCCAACACGCTCGAGCGACTCACCCGACACCCACGCTCGCCCGGCTGAGGCAAGCACGAGAGGATCGCCATCCGGCGTCCACATCTTCGTCAGACTCCGCCTTCAACGTCGATTTGCATCTTCGCTGAAAACGAAAGACCGCCATCATAAGGCCTCTCGCGCATAATGCCAAGCGGGTAGATGAAAAAAATCGCAAATTTCATGCCGGAGGGGTCTGCGAGGCCTCCACCAAGGGCTCGGACCGGCCGCAGTTGGTTAGCGGGAGATGCGTCAATGAAGCCGTTATGCACGGCCGACACCTCCGCAGTGGTTGCCGGCACATCGACGCTCAAGCCAGATTCGGCGTAAAGGGCGGGCGTTCTCGTCAGGTCCGCCGCGACGCGGGAATCTCAATGTCTCAGGATGGCGCCCTCATATCACCGCAGACAGAAGAGCTGGTGCGACACCATCCCCTGTTGCGATCAACCCCGCCCGTCCCCTCTCACGTCCCACCCGAAAGCCGGGTCAACCTCCTTGCCCTCGCGCTGATCTTCGCCGCTTCCGCAGCCCATAGGGACGATACCGAAAATGCGCGGGTCGTGCTGAAAGGATCACGGCAATCCGACAGCAAGCACTTTCCGAGAGCCACGCCGCAAGGCCTACGACAGATGCTGCAACTCGCGCTGTGTGCGACACGCTGAAACCGCCAATCGACGCCAGCTGCTTGATCGCGGCCGATAAGAGCGACTCCTGTAAGCGCAGAGCTCGGGAAGCGATCACGTGCGCGTGGCTGCTGGCCGACGCTTCGACCAACCTTGTCGCGGCCGGCAACAATGGGGACACCGCCCGGAGGCGCCGCCGACAGTTCGGCTCGCCTTGATGCCTTGCAGCCGCCCGATACAACGATGTGCACTCGCGCGCCTGGCTGCAACGTCGCCTGCAACCACGGAGATTTACCAAGAAGCGCATCGGTCATTCGCCGACACCTTGAACAAAATTACCGACATTGGGCGCAGATAGCCGAAATATACGGGCCGATGGGCCGCGATGATGGATTATCAGGCGCGACGACTCGGCACGTTGTGCGATGCGCCCAAGGCCGCAAACAATGAGAGAACGGGTGGGAGACGAGATCACTCCGAGCATGAAACGGCCACTGACGACAGCCGGACAAGTGACGAAATCTTCCTCTCCGCAAGGACGATCGCCCGTACCCCCAATGCAATGGTCGATCGTTCGAAGGATGGACGCCGGCGTGGAGTTGGATACCAACGTAACAAGAACTGACGGATGCGGCAGATTTCGCCCCGCGGGTTCGATACTGTCGACCGTGACCAGAACCGAGGTACGTCAGCCTGACACCATCAGACCAATCGACTCGCCGTCGATCCGATTCCCGCTCTGCGAGCGGTGCAAGACTGGCTTGCTCGGCAGTCGAGACGGCAGTTGCAGCGGAATCGAGCTACTGGGCCCGGCTGCGACGCGGGTGCGACGTGCATGAGGATCCTGCCTGGCCAGCTCACCGGCCTACCGGTACGATCTCCCAAGCCAACACCTGGCGGCCATCGCCCTTTTCCTTTTCCGGCGCCACAAATGCAAAAACCCCCGCCTGTTCGGGCGGGGGTTCTCGGCTTAGGGAGCCTGACGATTACCTACTTTCACACGGGAATCCGCACTATCATCGGCGTAGAGTCGTTTCACGGTCCTGTTCGGGATGGGAAGGGGTGGGACCGACTCGCTATGGTCATCAGGCAAAGAGGGTTGTTGCGCTGGCTTCGCAGCACAACCAATCTTGGAAGAAGCAGTANGCGGCCATCGCCCTTTTCCTTTTCCGGCGCCACAAATGCAAAAACCCCCGCCTGTTCGGGCGGGGGTTCTCGGCTTAGGGAGCCTGACGATTACCTACTTTCACACGGGAATCCGCACTATCATCGGCGTAGAGTCGTTTCACGGTCCTGTTCGGGATGGGAAGGGGTGGGACCGACTCGCTATGGTCATCAGGCAAAGAGGGTTGTTGCGCTGGCTTCGCAGCACAACCAATCTTGGAAGAAGCAGTAATTTTTTGAGTTGTGTGTATCGCACACACGAGAATCCAACCCGTCCGACGCGCTCTCTAGCGCGAAACAGACTTGTTATAGGATCAAGCCTTACGGGCAATTAGTATCAGTTAGCTGAACGCATTACTGCGCTTACACACCTGACCTATCAACGTCCTGGTCTCGAACGACCCTTCAAGGGGATCTAGTCCCCAGGGATATCTCATCTTAAGGCGAGTTTCCCGCTTAGATGCTTTCAGCGGTTATCTCTTCCGAACATAGCTACCCGGCG
>NZ_LKPJ01000030.1 GCF_001443045.1 Burkholderia ambifaria
TGCAGGCCTGCGCGCGCATCGGCGCGACGCACTCGGTCGTGTTCGGCGGCTTCTCCGCGAAATCGCTGAACGAGCGGCTCGTCGACGTCGGCGCCGTTGCGCTCATCACCGCCGACGAACAGGCGCGCGGCGGCAAGACGCTGCCGCTCAAGAGCATCGCCGATGAAGCAATCGCGATGGGCGGCTGCGAAGCGGTCAAGAGCGTGATCGTCTATCGCCGCACCGGCGGCAAGATCGACTGGCATGCCGGGCGCGACCTGTGGATGCACGAGATCGCGGACGGCGAGTCCGACACGTGCGCGCCGGAGTGGGTCGGCGCCGAGCATCCGCTGTTCATCCTGTATACGTCGGGTTCGACCGGCAAGCCGAAGGGCGTGCAGCACAGCACGGGCGGCTACCTGCTGTGGGCCGCGCAGACGATGAAGTGGACCTTCGACTGGAAGCCCACCGACGTGTTCTGGTGCACGGCCGACATCGGCTGGGTCACGGGCCANACGTACATCACGTACGGCCCGCTCGCGTGCGGCGGCACGCAGGTCGTGTTCGAGGGCGTGCCGACCTATCCGGATGCCGGCCGCTTCTGGAAGATGATCGGCGATCACAAGGTCACCGTGTTCTACACCGCGCCGACCGCGATCCGTTCGCTGATCAAAGCGGCCGAGGCCGACGACAAGGTCCACCCGAAGAGCTACGACCTGTCGAGCCTGCGCATCATCGGCACGGTCGGCGAGCCGATCAATCCGGAAGCGTGGATGTGGTACCACAAGCACGTCGGCCAGGCGCGCTGCCCGATCGTCGACACNTGGTGGCANACCGAGACCGGCGGCCACATGATCACGCCGCTGCCGGGCGCGACGCCGACGGTGCCGGGNTCGTGCACGCTGCCGCTGCCGGGCATCATGGCCGCGGTGGTCGACGAGACGGGCCAGGACGTGCCGAACGGGCAAGGCGGGATCCTCGTCGTCAAGCGTCCGTGGCCGGCGATGATCCGCACGATCTGGGGCGACCCGGAACGCTTCAAGAAGAGCTACTACCCCGAGGAACTCGGCGGCCGGCTGTACCTGGCCGGCGACGGCACGGTGCGCGACAAGGACACCGGCTACTTCACGATCATGGGCCGCATCGACGACGTGCTGAACGTGTCGGGCCACCGGCTCGGCACGATGGAGATCGAGTCGGCGCTGGTCTCGCATGAGCTGGTGGCGGAAGCGGCGGTGGTCGGCCGCCCGGACGACACGACCGGCGAGGCGGTGGTCGCGTTCGTGGTGCTGAAGCGTTCGCGTCCGGAAGGCGAAGAAGCGGCGGCGCTGGCGAAGACGCTGCGCGACTGGGTCGGCAAGCAGATCGGGCCGATCGCGAAGCCGAAGGACATCCGCTTCGGCGACAACCTGCCGAAGACGCGCTCGGGCAAGATCATGCGGCGCCTGTTGCGCTCGCTCGCGAAGGGCGAGGCGATCACGCAGGACACCTCCACCCTCGAGAACCCGGCGATCCTCGAGCAACTCGCCGAAGTGCGCTGATCGCGCCTGTTGCGCACGTTGTGCGTACGAGCCCCTGCGCGGCAATCCCGATTGTCCGCGCAGGGGCTTTTTGCTAAATAACGGCATGACCGTTCCGTCCCGTCCGGCGCCTGCCGCGCCGCCGCCCGTTCCCGAGCCGCTCGCGCGTGCCCATGCGCGCTATTGGCGNGGTCGCGTTCGTGGTGCTGAAGCGTTCGCGTCCGGAAGGCGAAGAAGCGGCGGCGCTGGCGAAGACGCTGCGCGACTGGGTCGGCAAGCAGATCGGGCCGATCGCGAAGCCGAAGGACATCCGCTTCGGCGACAACCTGCCGAAGACGCGCTCGGGCAAGATCATGCGGCGCCTGTTGCGCTCGCTCGCGAAGGGCGAGGCGATCACGCAGGACACCTCCACCCTCGAGAACCCGGCGATCCTCGAGCAGCTTGGCCAGTCGCTCTGAATGACGAGGCCGGCACTTCCCGTCACTTCCCGGCCTCCCCGACTTCCTCGACGCACGCGCGTTCCGGCGCCCATCCCGGCCATGAACGCGTCGCGCACGGCCGCTACCCGGCCGCGCACGTGCGTCCCGCCGCGCCCACCCTGCGTGCGCGGCCCGCGCGACGGACACCGCCAAGCGCGGCATCCGTCGCATCCCCTGTTCGATGCAACGACGTACAACAACACTGGAGACACCCAATGAAAAGCAGAATCGTGATCGGTTGCGCGGCGCTGGCAGGCGCAATGGCCGGTACCAGCGCCTTCGCGCAAAGCAGCGTGACGCTGTACGGCAACCTCGACGCCGCCTTGCTGTACACGAGCAAGACGCTCGACGCGGCCACCGGCGCGAACGCCGGCCATCAGTTCGCGATGACCGACACCGGCATGACGCCGACGACGTTCGGGATGATCGGCACCGAGGATCTCGGCGGCGGCCTCAAGGCGAAATTCCAGCTCGAAAGCGGCTTTGCCGTCACCAACGGCGCGTTCGCCCATTCGAACGGCAACTTCTTCGGCCGCCAGGCGTGGGTCGGGCTCGACGGCGGCTTCGGCACGGTCAAGGCCGGCGTGCAGTACTCGCCGTTCCTGCTCGCGATCTTCGATTCGGATCCGCGCAGCTTCTCGCACTTCGGCAGCGGGCTGATCAACTACGTCGACAACGTGCTGGTGACGGGCCTGTTCAACCCGAACGCCGTGTCGTACACCAGCCCGACGATCGCCGGCCTCACCGGCAGCGCGATGTTCGCATTCGGCGGCAAGGCCGGCGACTTCCAGGCCGGACGCCAGTACTCGGCGAGCCTCAAGTACGAGCATGGCGGCTTCATGATCGACGCCGCGTTCTACGACGGCAACGACGGCACCAACCCGACGCCGACGCCGAGCACCGTCGCGTTCGTCGGACGCACGATCGGCGCCGCGTACCGGTTCGGCCCGGTCACCGCGAAGGCGTCGTTCGCGAGCTACAAGGTCGGCGGATCGTTCAGCAACAACGTGTACGGCGGCGGCCTCGACTACCAGGCAACGCCGACCGTCGACCTGAGCGGCGGCGTGTGGTTCACCAGCGACCGCAACGACACGGCCAATCACTCGCTGCTCGCGGCCGTCGGCACGACCTACAGCCTGTCGAAGGCGACCGCGCTGTACGCGCAGGTCGCGATGGTCAACAACCACGGCGCGATGAACACCGGGCTCGGGATCAACAACGCGCTTTACGCGGTTACCGGCACGACCGTCGGCGCGAACGTCGGGATCCGTCACATGTTCTGATCCACGGGCGGCGGTTTCGGCACCGGATCGCCGCCGCTCTGCATTCGCAGTCCGAATCATCTTCCGCCGGATCGGGCGCGCGACGGCGCGTCCGGATTCGGCGCGACCTCCATCGCATGTGCAACCGTGTGCAACCGTGCGCGACGCACCGTCCGTGTCATGCCGCACGATCCGCGACGTGCTGCGTCCCCGCACGCCGCGCATCGGTATAGACCGCCATCGACGCAGCTCGGACCGCCAGACCCTCACCGGGCCACCGGCCCGGCGAGTTGCCTGTTTGCGCCATCCGTGTCGTTTACGACCGGTTTCCGGGCGCATGACCGATAGTCCGCTCTATCGGTTTCTCTACACTGCTTCACACCAACACACTTGCCGGGTGTCGGGTGCCGCACGCCGCGCCTCCGACATCACGGCGTCCCCGAGACAACTGCCTTCGTCCCCGACGGTACCGCGCCGGCCCCACCGCGCACCCGTTCGGCCAGCCGCGAAGGCTCCCTTCAGGAGCGTTCATTGAGTTCATCCCAAGCGCACCCCGCGAAAGCCCGGTCTTCGCGCAAGGCCCTCAAGCCGGACGACATCACGATCGTCGATCCTGCCGTCCTGAAGCGTGCGGTCGGGGCCATGGCGTTCGGCAATGCGATGGAATGGTTCGACTTCGGCGTCTACAGCTACATCGCCGTCACGCTCGGCAAGGTGTTCTTTCCGTCGAGCAACCCGTCCGCGCAGTTGCTCGCCACCTTCGGCACGTTCGCGGCCGCCTTCCTCGTGCGCCCGCTCGGCGGCATGGTGTTCGGCCCGCTCGGCGACCGCATCGGCCGCCAGCGCGTGCTCGCCGCCACGATGATCATGATGGCCATCGGCACCTTCGCGATCGGCCTGATCCCCAGCTACGCGTCGATCGGCATCATGGCGCCCGTGCTGCTGCTCATCGCCCGCCTCGTGCAGGGCTTCTCGACCGGCGGCGAATACGGCGGCGCCGCCACCTTCATCGCCGAGTTCTCGACCGACAAGCGCCGCGGCTTCATGGGCAGCTTCCTCGAGTTCGGCACGCTGATCGGCTATACGCTCGGTGCGGCCACCGTCGCGATCCTGACGGCGACGCTGTCGCAGGAAGCGCTGCTGTCGTGGGGCTGGCGCGTGCCGTTCTTCATCGCCGGTCCGCTCGGCCTCGTCGGCCTGTACGTGCGGCTCAAGCTCGAGGAAACGCCCGCGTTCAAGAAGGAAGCCGAGGCGCGCGAGGCGGACGAACGGTCGCGCCCGAAGCAGTCGTTCGGCACGCTGCTCGTCGAACAGTGGAAACCGCTGCTGCTCTGCGTCGGCCTCGTGCTGATCTTCAACGTGACCGACTACATGGCGCTGTCGTACCTGCCGAACTACCTGTCGGCGACGCTGCACTTCAACGAGACGCACGGCCTCTTCATGGTGCTGCTCGTGATGGTGCTGATGATGCCGATGACGCTCTACGCCGGCCATCTGTCGGACCGGGTCGGCCGCAAGCCGGTGATGATGGCCGGCTGCGTCGGCCTGCTCGTGCTGTCGGTGCCCGCGCTGATGCTGATCCGCACCGGCGGGATGCTGTCGGTGTTCGGCGGGATGCTGATCTACGGCACGCTGCTGTCGACCTTCACCGGCGTGATGCCGTCCGCGCTGCCCGCGCTGTTCCCGACGCGAATCCGCTACGGCGCGCTCGCGATCGGCTTCAACGTGTCGGTATCGCTGTTCGGCGGCACGACGCCGCTCGTCACCGCGTGGCTCGTCGATCGCACCGGCGACCTGATGATGCCGGCCTACTACCTGATGGGCGCATCGTTTATCGGCATCGTGTCGGTGCTCGCGCTGCGCGAAACGGCACGGCGGCCGCTGCCCGGCTCCGCACCGTGCGTCGCGAGCCGTGCCGAGGCGCAGGACCTGATTCGCCGCGGTGCCGACGAAGGCCGCGTGCGGGAGCGCAAATTCACGCCGATCGGCGAGCGCGCGTAACACGCACGTAGCACATCAGGCAGGCATCACCCATCAAGCAGGCCCGCATGACGCGACGCCGCGCGGCACCCGCCGCCGGTGTCGCGCAGGCGACCGTCAGCCCGCCGCGAGTTGCTGCTCGTCGAACCAGTCGAGCAGCGTCCGCGTGACGAACGCGGGATTCTCCAGGTTCGAGATATGGCCCGCGTCGGGCACGAGCGCATGGCGGCAGCCGATCACGCTCGCCATCTTCACCGTCTCCGACGGCGGGCGCGCCATGTCGCCCGCACCGCACATCAACAGCGTGCGTTCGGCATCCAGTTCGGCGAGCGCGGCAAGCGTATTCGGCCGCCCGAAGATCAACCGGCCGAGCGGGACGATCGATTCCCGCAGCCGGTCGGCCGGCAGGCTCGCAAGCGCAGCACGAAAGGCGCTCGGCGCCGGGTCGGCGAGATTCACGTCCGGCCGGAAGAACAGCGGCACGATCGCATCGAGCAGCGGCGGCGCGATGCAACCGGCGGCGGCGATCGCGTCGAGCATCCCGAAGTAGCGCAGGCGCGTCGCATCGGGCTCGGCCTCGAGCGACGCATCCATCAGCACGAGCGAGCGCACGCGCCGCGGTTCGCGCAGCGCGAGCCGCGCGCCCCACATCCCGCCGACGCTGAGCCCGACCACCGCGCACTGCTCGATCTCCAGCGCATCGAGCAGCGCGCTTGCGTGCGCGGCGAGATCGTCGAGCGTGTGCGTGCCGTCCGGCAGCGGGCCCGACGCGCCATGCCCCCACAGGTCCGGCACGATCACGCGATACCGGCGCGACAGCGCATCGATCTGCGGCGCCCACATCGCCGCGTCCCACAGATAGCTGTGCCCGAGCAGCACCGGAAAGCCGGTGCCGTGATCCTGGTAATGCAGCGTGTTGCCATGAACGCGGTGTGCGGGCATGTCGTCTCCGGATGTCGATACGGTCGGCAGCGACCCGGAAACGGGCGCCGCGATCTGTGGCGTTCTGCGATGAACGCGAAGCGGCGAATCATCGCACAGGTTGCGGCCGCTGCGTGTGACTGCCGCCGGGCCTGCCGCGACGCAGGAAGCCGGGCGCGTGCGCCATGCGACCGGCACGCCATGCGGTCGTCATGTTCATGTGGGTTCGCGGTGCGGGAAGAAACCGTCGATGTGATTGCGGCGCCGGACAACCTCGGTCGTCCGGCGCCGCAAGGAGCAACGCAAGCGGTCAGAACACCGCGTGCCCGCTGATCAGGCTCGGCAGCCAGGTGGAGAAGAACGGCAGGTACGTGACGATGTTGATCGCACTGAAGATCGCGAGGTAGTACGGCCACGCCATCTTCGTCGTCTCGCCGATCGACACGTTGCCGATCGCGCAGCCGACGAACTGCACCGATCCGATCGGCGGGTGCACGAGGCCGAGCGAGCAGTTCAGCAGCAGCATGATCCCGAATTGCACCGGCCCGACGCCGCACGCCATCGCGATCGGCAGGAACAGCGGCGTCGTGATCAGGATGTGCGCGGCCATGTCGACGAAGGTGCCGAGGAACACCTGGATGATGTTGATGTACAGCAGCATCAGCCACGGCGCGGCGGTCGACTGCTTGAGCAACCCTTCGATCGCATCCGGAATCTCCAGGTACGACATCTGGAAGCGCAGCATGTTCGACACGGCGATCAGCAGCAGCACGACGCCCGTCGTGCGCGCCGCATGCGACAGCGCGCGGCGCAGCTTCGCGACGGTCAGCGTGCGGTACACGATCGCGGTCAGCACGAGCGAATACACGACGGCGATCGCGGCCGCTTCGGTCGCAGTCGCAATCCCCTTCGCGACGCACACGAGGATGATCGCGATCACCATCAGGCCCGGCACCGCGCCGACGAAGCTGCGCAGCACCGCATACCAGCCGGGAAACGACGGCAGCGCGGACGAACCGTCCTCACGGCGCGGATAGCCGTGACGCACGGCCTGCCAGTACGCGGCGGCGAGCACGAAGCCCATCACCCACAGCACCGGCAGGAGCCCGGAGAACAGCAGGTCGCCGATCGACACGCCGCTCACCTGCTGGCCGTGCAGCATCCCCGTGATGCCCTGCGCGGCGAACGCGTAGATGATCATGTTGGTCGACGTCGGCATCAGCGCGCCGGCGAGCGACGCGTGAGTCGTCACGTTGACCGCATAAGCCGCGCTGTAGCCTTCGCGCTTCATCAGCGGAATCACCACGCCGCCCATCGCCGACGTATCGGCGGTCGGCGAGCCCGACACGCCGCCGAACAGCGTGCACGCGACGACGTTGGCCATCCCGAGGCCGCCGCGGAAATGGCCGACGGTCGCCTGCGCGAAGCGCAGGATCCGGTCCGCGATGCCGCCATGCAGCATCAGTTCGCCGGAGAAGATGAAGAACGGCACCGCGAGGAACGAGAACGCGTTCATCCCCGAGATCATCGCCTGCATCGCGGTCGCGATCGGCAGCCCTTCGACCATGTAGGTCAGCACGCAGGAAATGCCGAGCGCGAACGAGACGGGCACGCCAAGCACGAGGAAAATCAGAAAACTGACGGACAGGATCGCGAGTTCCATGGCGTTATTGTCCCGACGAAGAGCGACGAAGCGCGAGCAGGTGCTCGAGCGAGAAGAGGATGATGGCGATCGCCGCGGGAATCGTGATCAGGTAGCGCACGCCTTCGGGCAGCCCGATGATCGGAATGCGGTCGCCCATCGTCTCGGCGGCCATGCTGCCGCAACCGGCCATGATCGCGATCGCGAACGCGATCAGGCTCAGGTGCTGGATCGCGATCACCACGGTGCGCGGGCCCGGCGACAGGCGCCGCACGAGCGAGTCGAGGCCGATATGGCCGCCGTCGCGCACCTTCATCGCCGCGCCGAACATCGCGATCACGATCACCAGCAGCAGCGCGATCGGCTCGACGAAGTCGGGCGCGTTCTCGAACACGTAGCGCATCACGACCGCGTAGAACACCAGCACCGTGAGCGCCGCGAGACACAGCGACGCAACCACGGCCAGCGCGCGGAACAGCAGGTCGTTCACGCAGCGCAGCAGCGGCGCCGCCGCGCGCGGCTGGCACGGCGCCGCACCGTCCGCGGCGGCCGCGTCCGGCGAGCCGACGGCCGCCGCGCCGTTCAGGGAAGTGCGACGGGTCACTTGGTTGCCTCGATCTCGTCGACGATCTGCTTCATCTGCGGCGTCTTCTCGTACTTCGCCCACAGCGGCTGCATCGCCTTCACGAATGCCGCGCGGTCGATCTGCGCGGCCGGCAGGATCTTCGCGCCGCCCTTCGTCACCGTCTGCTGCGCCGATGCCTCGCGCGCGGTCCACAGCTTCTGGTAGTACGGCACCGAATCGGCCGCGGCCTTCCGGATCGCGGCCTGTTCCTGCGGCGACAGCGTGTCCCAGATCTTCTTCGAGAACACCAGCACTTCCGGCGTCATCGCGTGCTGCGTCTCGGAGTAGTCGGGCGCCACTTCGAAGTGCTTGGTTTCCTCGTACGACGGCATATTGTTTTCCGCCGCGTCGACGAGGCCCGTCTTCAGGCCCGTGTACACCTCGGCGAACGGCATCGGCGTCGGCGTGCCGCCCATCGCCTTGATCTCGTCGACCATCAGGTCCGACGGCTGCACGCGCACCTTCAGCCCCTTCATGTCGGCAGGCGTACGCACCGGGCGCTTCGCGTAGATCGAGCGCGCGCCGCTCTCGTAGAACGTCAGCGCGATCATCCCCTTCGCCGAGAACGCGTCGAGAATCTTCTGGCCGGCCGGGCCATACATCGCCTTGCGGAAATGGTCGACATCGCGGAACAGGAATGGGAACGACGGGATCAGCGACTCCGGCACGATCTCGTTGAACGACGCGCCGTTCACGCGCGCCATGTCGATCGCGCCGATCCGTACCTGGTCGACCGTGTCCTTCTCGGAACCGAGCGCGCTGTTGCCGAACACCTTGATCGAATCCTTGCCGCTCGTCAGCTTCGACAGTTCGTCGCCCATGTACTTGACCGCCATGTTGGTCGGGAAGCTGTCGCCGTGCACGTCCGCCGAGCGGAACACGCGGGCCTGCGCGGACACCGCGAAGCCGGCCATCAGCGCGACGGCCAGTGCGGTACGGGAGCGGGTGAATGGGTGCGTCATCGTCAGTCTCCTTGTTGGTTGCTCGTTGTTTGGCGGCGATCCGGGCGGCGTCCGCATCCGTCGTTGCACGGCCTTCGCAGAATCGCAGTCATACGTTGTATGACGTGTCGAAGCGAATGTACGTCGGTTAATCGTTTAACTCACTTGGTGCATACCCCTATAAGGGCCTCTGTGGCGGGTTTACGGCCGGGTAAAGGGAAAAGCTTTCTCTGTTGGGCTGGAAGCTAGCGAAACGTTTTCCGGAAGCAGGTCCCAATTTGAATCGGCGCGGTGTTGTGTCGTTTTCCCGATGCCGAGCACCGTCTCTCGCCTCTCTTTCGTTTGTCATAGGATGACTGACTACAACGTAGCCGCGGGTACGACAATTTCGCCCACGTCGTGATCATGGGCACGGCCGGCGTGAAGCTGCAGGGATTCGAAGCGAATACGGGCGGCTACGGCAAACCGGTCTTCCCGCTCGTGATGTCGCTGACCGACGTGGTGGCCGATACGCCCGACGGTATCTCGACGATCGCGTCGGACGCGAACCTCACGCCGCACAACGTGAACCTGCCGGTGTTCGCGTCGACCGCGAACCGTGTCGTCGCAAACGACGAAGCGACCCTCAACGCGCGTCCGGCCAACGTGCTCGACTGCCGCAAGGCGTTCGTCGATTTCCCCGGCATCGACCAGTCGAACCCTTTCGGCTCGACGTGGGCGCCGTCGTTGTAACGACGACGCGATGACGTCGATACCGCGCCCTCATGCGAGGCATCGCGTCACCGTTGACGGCTCCAGAATTGGGGCCGTGCGGCATTAGCGCAGCAGAGCGATGTTCTCATCGATACGGCGTTGAATCGTGTGCAACGTCTCTTCGGTGATCGCATGCGGATGCATCTTCCTGGCCAGCGCCGCAAACTGGCCGGCCACATTGCAAAAGCGGTCAATAATGCCGCCGGCCGCCGCTGCTTGAATTTCAGCTTCCTCTGCGAGGCGGAGCACCCCCTCTCTGCGGATCTGCAGGGCCTCCCCCATGACGTCCATCTGGTGGTACCCACCCGGCCCCTCGCAAAATGTTACGTCGTAGGCCGGCGCCAGCTTCCACTCACCGGATCGCGACATGATGTAGGCGAAGTTCTTGGGGTGATCGTCCCGGTTGTTGAACGCGACATTGAAGACGGCTCGCTCGAACGCCAGCCCCTTCTGTCGGACATCATTGGTGCATATGTGGGTCGCACGCAGGAAGTTCACATAGTCCAGGGAACCCGGGGTTCTGTAATCGGCACCGGTAAACGCGGCAAGACTTTGCATGGGCACGCGCAGGCCGTTCTGTCGGTCAAACCGCCTGGACGCGAATGCCGCCATCTGATTGGGCAAATCGAAATGCAACGTGTCCGGGGTCTCGATACCGCACATGCGCAAGCATTCGGCATAGACCATTTCGATCGCGCACACCTCAGGGTGTTCTTGTTGCGCCGGGAATTTGACGAGCCAGGCTTCAAAGTCGGGCTCTGCGACCGTGGTAAAGGTTCCGGAGCGCGGATCACGATAAACCAGTGCTTTAGGTCGGGCACCTTGCGGAGAGCCGCCTATCTGCAGTAACTGCTGCAGGAACGCTCCACCTTCACCATTGAGCACTTCCTGCACCTCCGCCGCAAGCTGATCGAGGGGAATGTGAATCTGCGCCTCCTGAGCTTCGGGCGCCACGGGCTCGAACGACATGACCCCCATCGCATTGCTGCCAATGTAAGCCAGCCGCTCGAGCGGCCCGATGCGCGCCACGTTCAAGCCTCGGCGTTTGAACAGACGATCCATCAGCAACATGCCCCAGCCGTCGGGCAGCGCGTCGTAGACCGGCCCGGGCAGTCCCAGCTGATGGGACGGGAAGTCTCTCCGTAGCTTGGGCCCGTTCAAGGGCAGCACATGGGAAGAAAGCTCCAGCCCTCTCTTCCTCGCCTCATCGCTATACTCGAACACAATCAGCGGGCGACCCGTGATGGCTGTCGTGGACACCATCGATCCCCACCGCCAATGTTCCCCCCAGCCATCGTAGTAGACGTCTACCCGCTCAATCATTTCTGGTTGCCTTCCTCGAACGCTGACGTTTAGCGGTTTCCTCGTACCGGAGAATGTCCTCGAGACTGTCCAGCTTCGGCAAGAACAGTCCTTCGAGCTCCTTGCCGCGACCAAGGACCATGGCCACACGGACCACACTCTCGAGACTCACATTGCGTCCCGCTTCCAGGTTGGACACGGTATTGGCTCCGACGCCGGCGCGTGCGGCCACATCAGCCTGTGTCATCTGCAATGCCAGCCGCTCCGTGCGAAGTCGTCCGCAAAGCAGTTTGACGATTTCATCAGGCTTGCTGAAGCTTAAATCCAACATAGTGGGTCTTCCTGCCTGATAGGCCTCATAACTCACAACATTATAGAATTACTCGTCGCCCGGAATCAAAATGATTAATTCTCGATTGTTGTGTGTTAACCAGAAATGCAGCACATTTCACACAGTAAGACGAAATTAACTCCTACAACCCAATCAGATCGCTCCCCAAAATCGAGGTACGCTCGGGCATCGAAGGTTTGCCCCGCCCCTCCCGCTCCGTCCGGACGATCCGGCGGGCCTACGTATCGCCCAGGAGCCCCCAACCCAATGGCGAACTGGCGTCAGCGCCTTCAGCGTTCGGCGGCATGCACTGGACCCGTTACCTGAACACCCCGAACGGCTACATTCAGCCACGTGCCCAGCGTTCGGCGAGTTCTACGAGTGCTTCCCGCCCATCACCTGCGAACGGTCGCGGCATCGGGGGATTGTTCGAAGAGGTCACGGTCGAACGCTTGCCATGGCGGGATCAGCAGCGCCGAGTTCGGACGGTGGTATATCGCCGGGCATCGCTCCGTCACTCCACCCAATCAAACAGGAATCCTGATCATCATGCCGCACGCACGGCTCGATTCGGCGAATCAGGCAAGACAATGGACCCGAGAACACGACGGACAAGAGCCATCCGACCGGAAACGTGCCGCGCGAAACGCCGGAGTATCCGCAAGATCGCGTACGCGAACGCCCTCAACGACCCAGACGCCGATCCCGCAGAAACGCATTCAACTCGCCGCCCGCATGCTCGATATGACGCTTGAGCAGCGACGCCGCCGTGCGCGCATCGCCCTTGCGGCACAACGCGACCAGCTCGGCATGCTCGGATTCGGCCACGTCGCGCGCGGCCTCGGACAGCGACAGCTGCACGCGCGTGTAGCGGTCGGTCTGCTGCAGCAGCGACGCGACGATCGCCGCCGTCTTCGGCTGGTCGGCGCGCGACAGCAGCACATGATGCAGCTCGGTGTTCAGTTCGCCCCAGCGTCCGGACTGGCTCGCATGCAGCACTGCGCTGTATTCCTCGAGGATCGCGTCGAGCCGCGCGAAATCCTCTGCAGTCAGTTTCGGAATCGACTTCTTCAGCAGCACGGGTTCCAGCAGCGCGCGCAATTCGAACAGTTCGGTGATGTCCTCCGGCGACAGCTCGGAGACGATCGCTCCCTTGTGCGGCAGGATCTTGACGAGCCCTTCGCTCTCGAGCTGCACGAGCGCTTCGCGCAGCGGGATGCGGCTGATGCCGAGCTCGGTCGCCAGCGCATCCTGGCGAAGCTGGTAGCCGTCGACATACTCCCCTGTCAGGATACGGCGGCGCAATTCGTTCGCTGCGGCTTCGGCGCGCGTGGCGTAGACAAGAGCAGGGCGTTTCTCGTTCATGTTGCGGTTCGGACGGGGGGGAAGGCGGACAGGCAAGCGCCGACGCGGCGACGGATATTGCATATTTTCTACAATATTAGCAGAGCGGCCTTGCGGTCGAGGGGCGGCAGCCGCATATCGGCGCGACGCCGCGCCCTTCTTTGAGACCAACAAAAAGTCTCCGCGGATTTCCACGGATGTCGCTTGCCAACCGACATTGCTGCCGCCAGGTTCACACGGACTGCGCGGACCGTTCTCAGCACTTCATCAGCCATTCACCTGAGGGGCGTGTGCTGCTCGTCGGCCAGATCATTCATCGCACGAGGGACTGCCACTGCGGCCATCATCATTTCTCGTCCCGCATGGATGGCGTGAAGGTAATTCCTACCAGCAATCCTTCCGGCCCGATGAAGCGACTGACGGTCTGGCCCCACGGCTCACTCCGGTTCCTGACCAGCATTCGATACCCCCGTGATTCAAGTTCTGCTGTAGCCGCTTCGACATTGTCGACATCAAACTCAATCCAGGCTTGCGGGATGGGTACGTCGCCAGGCCACGAATCCGTGTCGAAGCACGACTGAGCGGCCTGAGAGAGCGGCCACAAGGCGAAAGTGTTTGCGCCATTCATGCTCTCGGTATGGAGGTAGCCGCCCTTCTCTTCCTTGAAGGGGATACCGAAGGCCCGACTGTAAAGCTCGCGGCTTGCCTCGGCCTCAATCGCAATCGGGCCAAAGCCCGCGATGAACAAGGCAGTGGCTTTTAGGAACTTATCCATGGCTTTTCCTTTGCCGCGAACGAGCGGCGCCGTGAGGTGCGAACATGTCCGCCCGCGCCCATCGAGTTGAAGTGATGGCCAGTATTCAGGTAGCGCGGGGCATGGATGAGTGTAGGCCTGTTGCAGGTGGCCGGCAGACATCTCCGCCCGGCAGCGAACGGCGATCGGGCGCGTCCGATAGCGCTCGCGGCATCGACTCCGCGCGTCACGTCACGGGCGTACTGCTGACGCTCGATTGTTCCTTTGTGACTTCGGTCGGACGACCGTTCCTGGCCGGCAAACGCCCAACGACCGCGCGCGACGGTCGTCCCGCGCGGGCGCTTGACGCAAAGGCGTGCCCCGATCCGTTTAGGCCGATCGATTCATCTCGGTATGGAACTTCTCAAGGAACAACGCGGGCGCGTTGTCCAGACTGTCGAGGGTTCGAGGTTGCGGGGCGACGGTTCAGGTTCGGAGTGCCCCGAGTGCGTCAGTGATCCGCACCCTTCCATGCATATCCGTCCGACGCATGGTCTGCTATCAAGTTTTGCGCGAGCACAATCGGGGAACCGCACACAGCGCTCGCGTAAGAGTTCGTTCGCTTCGAGCTTGTCGCAATTGTGAGTCAGGGTTTCCCATTGATCGTCACCAGATAGCGGGCGATATCTTCGATACTTTCGGGTGGAAGCGGAGCGCCGTAGACCGCACGCATCTTGATCACTTCGGCTTTCCAGTCGTCAAACGTCAGCGGTGGTTGACGCATCACCATACCCGCGGAGTGACATATCAGACAATGCGCGTTTGCGAGATCCGATCCCGGTCCTTGAGGGAAAGGGCTACCCGTGGGCAGCGAAAACTGCGTTGTGTTCCCCGCAACGTTACCTGGTGATTTAGCAGCGACTATGCCGGTTGCGACGGTGCCCGCGAAAGAGATGGTGACCCATGCAACAACCCATGCCCTCATGATTCACTCCTCAAGCCGCAACGACGGTCATCGATTCAATCACGTTGCGCATGTAGCCGCCGGGATTCCAGTTTGGTTTATCCGGCTGCTGAACACCGCCATCGTTGACAGCCCTCACCTTCAGCGCGAATTGACCCGCATGCCGGGGAAGGAACGACGCTTCCCAGCGACGAAAGCTATATTTTCCGTAATCCGGACCAAGCTTTGCGGGCGCCCACGTCATCCCGTTGTCTGCAGAGAAATGTACCTCCCGGACACCCGCGTCGCCCCCGAACGCGATACCGCGGATAGCCTGCCGCCTGCCGACATTAACGACCGCGCCGTCGCTCAGGTTCGTGATGAACGAGCGTGGCACCATCCGGTTGATCGGGACGGTTTTGACCCCGCTCTGACCCGGTGACACGTCCGCACGAGGCGTGTCCGGAATCTGATACGCTTTGGCCATCCAAAAGTTGGTATCCGGCGTGTCGATGACCTCGATGTCATCGAGCATCTTCACCCAGTAAGTCGAATACCACCCGGGGACGACCAACCGTAGCGGGAATCCATTTAGAAGTGGTAGAGGCTTGCCGTTCATCGCGAATGCCACCATCACTTCGCCATCGCGGGCGTGATCAATGCTCAGCGTCTTGACGAAGTCGGGTGTAGCCGGGATCGCACCCGCATCGGCCCCATTGAAGCGCACCTGAACCGCTCCCGCCTTTACGCCAGCGCGGTCCAGAATGTCCTTGAGGCGCACGCCGGTCCAGCGCGCGTTGCCCATCGCGCCGTTACCCCACTCTCCGCCCGCGACGCGCGGCTTGAAGAATCCTCGCGAGTTACCCGCGCACTGGTTGACAGCGGCGACCTCGACTCGCTCGAACTCTCTGGATAGCTCAGCAATTCCTAACACGACTTCGTGCTGCACCGCTCCATGAATCCTGACCCGGAAGCTGCGCACGTCGATGCTCGTCGGTATGCTGGCCAGGTGCCAGCGTACAAAGAACTGATCGTTGGGCGTGAAAACGCCCTGATCGAAAACAGAGAATGGTGTCTCCAGCAGAGGTGGACGACTGCGGACCAGTAGCATCTCGCCTTTTTGCGGAAAAGCCGTGGTCAATTCCCGCAGGCCGTTTTCAAAGGGCAAGGTGATCGCATTCGCCGCTCTTGCAACGTCTGACAGCCCCCACGTAAGGCAACCAGCGCTTGCCGCCATAAACGACTGCAACAACTGACGACGCCTGATGTTGTATTCGTCGATCATCGCTCTCTCCGGGGCCGCGAACAGGTTGGCGCTTTCGTAGCGCGAAGTAAATCCAGCCTGTACCCAAATCAATATATGCACTTCGACAGCGAGGCTCTACGCGTAGTAACCCGCGAGGTTTATCTTCTCGTTCGAACCGCCGGCGACCTGTACGAGTGCGGCGTGGTTGGCATAGCGGCCCGTTGCTACGTTGCAGCAGCGCGAATTCTCACGGAAACACCGGAATTTTCGGATCGATTCCCTCGATGTGGCTTCTGGATAATGAAGTCGCACTGTGCTTTCGATTTCCTCCACGCATTCATGTGGAATATCGATCATCGTCGATATGTGGCCTTTCTCGATTGCGGCCTGAAATCGCTTAAGCCGCAAGCCCGGCAAGGGCGTTCATCGGACTTTGAAGTCGTTCAGCTATCGAGCGCTCGCCTTGACAATCAGATGGCCGATAACGAATGCGGATTCAATGGCAGGTCTCGCCCGCGTTCCCCGGCCATCCGCGACGAACCGCAAAAAAGCCACCCTTGCGAGTGGCTTCCATGCGTGTGATCAGCCTTCGATCGCCCGCGTCACCCGTGCGTGCGCCGCCTCGCCTCCGCATCGACGTCGCGCAGCGACTTGCCGCGCGTTTCCTTCGCGAGCCCCACGCATACGATCGAGATCACAGCCGCGGCGACCAGATACAACGCGATCGGCGTCGACGAGTGATAGCGCTCGAGCAGCGACAGCCCGATCAGCGGCGCGAGCGAGCCGGCCATCAGCGGTGCGACCTGGTAGCACAGCGACAGCGCGGTATAGCGCACGTTGGTCGGGAACATCTCGGTCATCAGCGCCGAATACGGCGAGTAGGTCATCGATTCGATGAAGAGGCCGAGCACGATCGCGGCCATGATGATCCAGTCGTTGCCGGTGTCCATCATCGGGAACGCGACGAAGCCCCATCCGGCGGTCAGCACCGCGCCCGTCAGGTACACGGGCTTGCGGCCGACGATATCCGACATCAGCCCCATCAGCGGGATGAAGAAGAAATGGATCGCATTGGCCGCGAACATCAGCTTCAGGATTCGCGTGGTATCGAAGCCAACGACCAGCTTCAGGTAGGTCAGCGAAAACGTGACGACCATGTAGTACAGGATGTTCTCGGCGAACCGCGCGCCGATGCCGATCAGCACCTGCCGCCAGTGGTACTTCAGCACGTGGGCCACGCCGAGCTGCTTTTCCTGCTTCTGCGCGCGGCGCGCCTGTGCTTCCTTGAAGATCGGCGCATCGTCGACCTTGCGGCGAATCCAGAAGCCGATCAGCACGACCACCGCCGAGAACCAGAACGCGGCGCGCCAGCCCCACGACAGGAAGTCAGCCTCCGACAGCGAACTCGACAACACCAGCAGGATGATCGTCGCGACGAGGTTGCCGGCCGGCACGCCGGCCTGCGGCCAGCTGGCCCAGTAGCCGCGGCGATTGTCCGGGCTGTGTTCGCTGACCAGCAGGATCGCGCCGCCCCACTCGCCGCCGAACGCGAAGCCCTGGATCAGGCGCAGCGACACCAGCAGCACCGGCGCCCAGTAGCCGATCGCATCGAAGGTCGGCAGGCAGCCCATCAGGAAGGTCGTGATGCCGACCACGATCAGGCTGACCTGCAGCAGATGCTTGCGGCCGAACTTGTCGCCGTAGTAGCCGAACACCAGCCCGCCGATCGGGCGCGCGGCAAACCCCACCGCATACAGCGCGAACGCGGCGAGCAGGCCGTCGATCGGGTTGCCCGTCTTCTTGAAGAAGTGCGTGCCGAACACCAGCGCCGATGCCGTTCCATACAGGAAGAACTCGTACCACTCCGCCACCGACCCGACCATCGACGCCGCGACGACCCGCTTCAATTCCCGTTTCGACGCCGTGTCCTGCACGGCTGCCGCACCACCAGGCGAGACTGCCTCGCCGACCTGACTTGTCATCTCCGAATCTCCTCTCGTTGTCTTCCATTTCCCTTGACGGGCCGGTTCGCGAGTAAGCGCGCCGAAAGATTTTATACAATATTCAATACACAATCTACGCAATCTCAAAAATGGTTTGGGCAGCAGTGCGACACGTCGAGCGAGGTTCGCCGCCCCGGCTGGGAGCCTGCCGGGGAGTAACGGTGGGGTCGGATGAAGTGCGATGGGAACGGATTTCAGGCTCACCGGCCGGGCTCCGAGTGCCGCCGGGCGGCGCCGGGACGCGCATCGGCCAACCTCGGCGGGATCGCCCGCTATCCCTGTCGGAGGCCGCTGCGGCGCGGTTCGCCGCCCTCTCCGGCACACCGGGACGACGGTCCGCGTCACGCCCTTTTTATTTTATATTGTATAAAATATGCGGACTGGCTAGAATGCAACGCGTCGATGGCTGACTCTCGGGCGAAACCGGAGGCAACGTTTCGGCACCGAGGCAAACAACAGGTGGCCAGCGCCGTCCGGATCACGGAAGCACCGACGAGACGGCAAGTGCGCACAGCCCAGTTGCCAGCAATGACAGTTGACCCTATCTGAATGTGAGGAAACGAGATGAGCGACAACATTTTTACCGGCACCATTCCGGCCCTGATGACTCCGTGCACCGCTGATCGTCAGCCGGATTTCGACGCGCTGGTGAAGAAGGGCAAGGAGCTGGTGGCACTCGGCATGCGTGCGGTGGTGTATTGCGGCTCGATGGGCGACTGGCCGCTGCTGACCGAAGCGCAACGCCAGGAAGGCGTCGCGCGCCTGGTCGAAGCCGGCGTGCCGACCATCGTCGGTACCGGCGCGGTGAACTCGAAGGAAGCCGTGTCGCACGCCGCGCATGCCGCGAAGGTCGGCGCGCACGGCCTGATGGTGATCCCGCGCGTGCTGTCGCGCGGCGCGTCGCCGGCCGCACAGAAGGCACATTTCGCCGCGATCCTGAACGCGGCGCCGAACCTGCCGGCCGTGATCTACAACAGCCCGTACTACGGCTTCGCGACCCGCGCCGACCTGTTCTTCGAACTGCGTCGCCAGCACCCGAACCTGATCGGCTTCAAGGAATTCGGCGGCGCCGCCGACATGCGCTATGCAGCCGAGAACATCACGTCGCAGGACGACAGCGTGACGCTGATGGCCGGTGTCGACACGCAAGTGTTCCACGGCTTCGTGAACTGCGGCGCAGCAGGCGCGATCACCGGCATCGGCAACGCGCTGCCGCGCGAAGTGCTGCAACTGGTCGATCTGTGCAAGAAGGCCGCGCAAGGCGATGCAGTGGCGCGCGTGCGTGCGAAGGAACTGGAAGCGGCGCTGGCCGTGCTGTCGTCGTTCGACGAAGGCTGCGACCTGGTCCTGTTCTACAAGCACCTGATGGTGCTGAACGGCGACAAGGAATACACGCTGCACTTCAACGAAACCGATGTACTGAGCGACGCGCAGCGCAACTACGCGGAAGCGCAGTACACGCTGTTCCGCAACTGGTACGCGAACTGGTCGAAGTCGATCGCTTGAGCGCTCGCGCGACGCTGAGCGATACGCGGCCGTGACACGGCTGCGTGATGGCAAAAAGCCACGGAGCAATCCGTGGCTTTTTCTTTTCCGCGCACACTCGGCAGGCGCCTGCCGAATCAGTGTTGCTGCACGGCCGCCCCGGTCGCGCGCTCCTGTTCGGTGATCTCCGTGCGGCGATGGCCGATCGCGTACAACGCACCGGCCGCGGCGAGCGCCGGCACCGCAAGCAGGCTGAACACATCGCCGAAGCGCCAGCCGAGCCCCATCAGCATCGCGCCGGCGAACGCGCCGGCCACGCCGCCGATTCGTCCGATGCCGAGCATCCAGGCCACGCCCGTTGCACGGCAATGCGTCGGATACAGGCTCGCCGCATAGGCCGACATCGACGTCACCGCGCTCGTCACCACGGTACCGCATAGGAAGATCAGCGTGCCGAGCCACGCGGCGTGTCCGATCGTGCGGCTCACCACCAGCACCAGCAGCGCCGCCACGACATACGCGAGCACGATCGTCCGGTTCGGATTGAAGCGATCCATCAGCCACCCGACACCGAGATTGCCGAGCACGCCGCCCAGCGGGAACAACGACGTCATCAGCGCGCCGCCTTCGGCGCTGAAGCCCGCGTCGCGAAACAGCGTCGGCATCCAGTTGGTCAGCAGGTAATAGATCAGCAGTCCCATGAAGTAGGCCACCCACAGCATCAGCGTGCGCGAACGAAACTGCGCGGACAGCACCTGCGCGAGCGCGGACGTCCCACCCGCTTGAGCGCGCGCGCCGGCGGCCGCGAACGTGCAGTCGTCGAAGCGCTCGCGCGGTGCAATCCGCGCAAGGATTCGTACGACGCGCGCATGCGTGCCCGGCCGTGCCGCGAGATACTGCGCGGACTCCGGCAGCAGCATCACGAGCGCGACCGCCAGCACGATCGGCCCGATGCCGCCCGCGGTCAGCACGCTTTGCCAGCCGAAATGGGGAATCAGCCATGCCGACGTGACGCCGCCCACCGCGAGCCCGCATGAGAAGCCGCAGAACATCGCGTTGACGGCCACGCCGCGGATCCGGGCGGGCGCATATTCCGACATCAGCGTGACGGCGTTCGGCATCGCAGCGCCAAGGCCGAGCCCGGTCAGGAAGCGAAATGCGGTCAAAGCCTCGATCGACTGCGCATGCGCGGACACCATGCTCCACGCGCCGAAGCAGGCCACCGACAGCACGAGCACCGTCTTGCGGCCGAGCCGGTCCGCGCAGGGGCCGGCGGCGAGCGCGCCGATACCGAGCCCGGCCAGCGCCGCGCTCATCACCGGGCCGAGCGCGCTGCGCGCGATGCCCCAGTCGTGCGTCAGCGCGGGCGCGATGAAGCCGATCGCGGCCGTGTCGTAGCCGTCGGCGGCCACGACCAGAAAGCACAGGATCAGGATCAGCCACTGGCAGGGGGAAAAGCGCTCGCCGTCGATGAACGACTGCACGTCGAGCGTACGCGTTTGGGTTTTCATCTTGTGTCTCCTTCGGTCCGGGCGCACGACAGCGCTGATGCGCCGCATGCGCGCGGACATCTCCATGGTCATGTTTCGTTGCAGGTCCGGTGCCGGATGCGCGGCACCGGTCAGCCGGGCGGTGAATCCGCCGCGCCGCAGGCCAGCCAGCCGCCATCGACGTTCAGCACGGTACCGGTGACGTAGCTCGCCGCATCCGATGCGAGGAATGCGATCGCGGACGCGATCTCGTCCGGCTCGGCGAGGCGGCCGAGCGGCGTGCGGCGTTCGATCGCCGCCCTTGCCGCACGTGTGTCGTTCATGTCGTGTTCCGATTTCATCGTCATGCGCTCAACGCGTCAGATACGCAAGGCTCGGGAACTCGACACGGCGGACGATGCGGCTCTCCTGCGCGACGATCAGATGGCCGGACGCCTGCAGATACGCGGGCCAGTCCGGATCGGCATCGCGCGCGGTGCGCCGCGCGTCGTAGTCGGCGATGCTGTCGTAGCCCCACAGATGGACGACCTGGTTCAGTGCGCCGATGTCGCTCATGTAGAAGCCGACCGGCGCACCGAGATACTTCACCTGGATCGGCATCGCGAGCCGGTCGAAGATCTCGATGAACTCCGCCATGCCGCGCGGGCGGATCGTATAGATGCGATGGTCGATGAATGCTTTCGAGGGTGTCATGGTCTGCTCCAGGTTCACGCGGTCGCGCGTGTGTCGACGGGCTGCGCGACGGCGGCGGGCGGTGCCGCTTCGGTGAGGTCGGCCTGGTCGGCAAGACCCGCGATATGGCGCGCGCTCAGGTAGCCGAACGTCATGATCGGGCCGAGCGTGATCCCCGCGCCCGGGTAGTTGCCGCCCATGATGCTGGCGCGATCGTTGCCGACCGCATACAGGCCGGCGATCGGCCGGTCGTCGGCGGCCAGCACCTGCCCGACCGCGTTGGTCCGGATTCCGTCGAAGGTGCCGAGATCGCCCATCACGACCTTCAGCGCGTAATACGGCCCGTCGCCGAGCGGTGCCACGCACGGATTCGGACGATGGTCGGCATCGCCGAGATAGCGGTTGAACGACGTCGTGCCGCGGCCGAATTCGGGATCCTCGCCGCGCGCGGCGTCGTGGTTGTAGCGCCGCACGGTCGCCTCCAGGTTCGCCGCATCGATGCCGGCCCGCTGCGCGAGTTCCGCCAGCGTGCGGCCCTGCACGAGATAGCCGTTGCGCAACAGCGGCCCGAGCGGCACGGGCGCGGGCTTCGCGAAGCCGAGCCCGTATTTGCGGATCGTCGCGTGGTCGCACACCAGCCACATCGCCGTCTCGGTGTCGTCGCGGCAGGCCGCGATCATCGCGGCGCCGACGTCGTGATACGAATTCGATTCGTTCGTGAAGCGCATGCCGCGACGGGTCACGCCGATGACGCCCGGCTTGTAGCGATCGAGCAGATGCGGGAACACGCCGAAGCGGCCGTCGCCGAGCGGCACGCGCGACACGGGCATCCATGCGGCCGGTTGCGGATAGCGAATCTCCACGCGGCCGCCAGCCCGTTCGGCGAGTGCCGCACCATCGCCGGTGTTGCCGGTCGGGACCGGCGACACATGCTCGCCGCCGCGCGCAACGTGCGGGTACGCGCGCGCAATTCGCGCGACGTCGTGCGAGAAGCCACCGCTCGCCAGCACGACCGCGCGACGCGCGGTAATGCGATACGTCGAGCCGTCCACCCCGACCGTCGCGCCGACGATGCATGCGCCTTCCGTGACGAGCTCGCGCGCGGGCGTGCTGGTCAGGATCGGAATCCCGAGATCCAGCGCGGACTTCGCGAGCCGTGCGGCCAGCGCGTTGCCGCTCGTGACCTGCACGCCGCGCCGGTACAGCGCGAGATCCTTCAGATGCGCGGCAAGTCGCTTCGTCACGTACCACGCCGACTTGAGCGAGCGCGTCGCGTTGAAGAAGTGCTTCAGGTCCGCATTGGACGAATTGAACATCATCCCGATGAACGTGATCGTCTTCAACGGCGGACGCAGGCGCTCGAGATCGCGCCCGAGCCGCCGCGCATCGTAAGGCTCTGCAACGACCGAACGGCCGATATCGACCCCGCCCGGCACGTTCGGGTGATAGTCGGGATACAGCGTCGGGACGAATTTCACGTCGGTTTCGCGCTCGAAGAAGTCGAGCATGCGCGGGCCGTGCTCGAGGAAGGCCTCGATCGCGGCGGCGTCGTGGAACGCGCCTGTTTCGCCGCGCAGATACGTGCGCGCCGCATCGCGCGTATCCCGCACGCCGTTCGCGCTCGCATGGCGATTGCCGGGTATCCACAGCACGCCGCCGGAAAACGCAGTCGTGCCGCCAAAGCATGCTTCCTTCTCGACGACGATCACATCGAGGCCGGCCTTGCGCGCGGTAATCGCAGTGGACAGGCCGCCCGCTCCCGATCCGATCACAAGCAGATCGCACGTAACGTGCGTCGAACGCTGCCGATCGTTCATCATGTCTTCCTCCGTTTATGGAATAGCCGCGCGGCCGCATCGCCAGACGCGGCGTGCCTGCATGCAGCGCGGCAATGTCGTTGAATCAGCTGGCGCCGGCACCGGCCTCGTAACCCGGCCGCGGCACGAGATCCATCAGCATCGCGTCGAGGCCGCCGTCGACCACCAGTTCCGCGCCGTTCACATACGCGGCACGCGGACTGGCGAGAAAGGCGACGACGTTCGCGATGTCGTCGGGACGGCCGATGCGTCGGCTCGCGGTCATCGCGCTGCGCCGCGCCTCGATGTCGCCGCTTGCGTAGAACGACTCGGACAGCGGCGTGCGGATCATCCCGGGGCACACGGTATTGCTGCGGATGCCGCGCGGCCCCCACTCCGCCGCCAGTTGCCGCGCGAGCATCGCAACCGCCGCCTTGCTCGCGCTGTACGCTCCGCTATGCGTCTGCGGGTAGCGAGCCGCGATCGACGCGACATGCACCAGCGAGCCCGAGCCGCGCGCGAGCATCGCGCGCCCGAACGCTTGCGAACACAGCATGTAGCCCGTGAGATTGACCTGCAGCATCGCGTTCCATGCGTCGAGGCCGATAGTCTCGATGCCGCCCGCACGCAACAGGCCCGCGTTGTTCACGAGCACGTCGACGGGGCCGAGATCGCGCTCCACTCGCTCGGCGGCCTGGGTCACGCTGGCGGCGTCGCCGATATCGCACCCGATTGCGATGACGTCGCCGCCAGTCGTGCGCAGCCGCTCGGCGAGCGCGATGGTCTTGTCGGCGTCGCGGTCGAGCAGTGCGACCCGCGCGCCGGCCGCCACGAACGCTTCCACGATCGACGTGCCGATGCCGCCCGCCGCCCCCGTCACGACACACACCTGCCCGTCGAGACGAAGCCAGTCCTGCTGGTGATGGTCTGCTTGCGATAACATTAGGTATCCTTTTGAAATAGGCTGGAAATGTCCGGCTCGATCCGGCACATGCTGCCCGAACGTCGCGCGATGTATTGACTGCGAGCGCTACGTCGATGGGAAAAGTATAGAAGCGCGCATCGCGCGAAAATTGGACAAACGCCGCAAGCAACAGGACAATTTGTACACAGGAGGCCGCGCGGCATGAGGAGAATCCCTAACTACGATCTGTATGGCGAATCGGCTCGTCCGCCTTGGTACGACGCGTTCAACTTCGAATGGATTCCGGAGCGCAGCCGGCCGAACGACTGGCATATCGCCGCGCACCGTCACGATGCGCTATTGCAGATTTTGTACATCCGGGGCGGGCACGGGCACGTCGTGATCGAGAGCGAGAAGCACACGTTCACGCCGCCGTGCCTCGTGCTGCTGCCCGCACAGACGGTCCATGCGTTCGAGTTCTCGCCGCAGATCGACGGTCTCGTGATCACGGTCGTGCAGCGGGCGCTGGAAACGCTGGTCAAGACGGCCGCGCCGGGCGCGCTGTCGATCCTGCACCGTGCGGCGGTGATTCCGGTCAAGGGGTCGGACGCGAGCGTGTCGATGCTGATGCCGCTGTTCGCGTTGCTCGAACAGGAATTTCGCAGCACGTCACGCGGCCGCGGCGCGGCCGGGATGGCGCTGCTGGTGGCGCTGGTCGTTCACGTCGCACGCGTGAGCGATCTCGCGGCGGCACCGTCGCATGCCGGCACCGACCGGCGCGGCACGTTGCTGCGGCGTTTTCGCGAGCTGATCGACACGCATTTTCGCGAACATCGACCGGTGGAATTCTATGCGGACCGGCTCGGCGTGACAGCCGCGCAGCTTGCGCGCGTCTGCCGGGAGGAGTTGGGGATCTCGACGACGGCGGTCGTCAATGCGCATCTGATTCGCGAAGCGCAGCGCGATCTCGTTTATTCGAACCTGAGCGTGAAGCAGATCGCGCACGAGATGGGCTTTGCGGACAGCGCGTATTTCAGCCGTTATTTCCGCAAGCAGACCGGCCAGACGCCGGGCGAGTTCCGGGAATCGGCCCATCGCGACCTGATGCCGGGCCCGTCGTAAACAGAGAGCGCAGCGAGAGCCGTTTCGCACGGCGGAGCCGGTCGCGGCGCATCGACGCCGCGACCGGGAGAGCCGACTCCGTCGCTCGGTGTCAGACCGCGACGGCGCCGACGTAGTTTTCGGCCATCGCCATCGCCGCCGGGCGCGACGTCGTCACGTGCTCGAGCTCCGCGACCTGCAGACGCTGCTCGAACGGCGACGCGTCGTCGAGTCGGTGCATCATGCGCGTCATCCAGTACGAGAAGTGTTCGGCGCGCCAGATCCGGCGCAGCGCGGTTTCGCTGTACGCGTCGAGCAGGTCGGTGCGGTCTTCGTCATAGAACGCCTGCAACGCGGACGTCAGGATGCGCACGTCCGACACGGCCAGGTTGAGGCCCTTCGCGCCGGTCGGCGGCACGATATGCGCGGCATCGCCGGCGAGGAACAGGCGGCCGTGCTGCATCGTCGTGGACACGAAGCTGCGCATGCCGACGATGTTCTTCTGGAAGATCCGCCCTTCCACGACCTGCTGGCCGTCGGCGGAGTCGACGCGCGCATGCATCTCCGCCCAGATGCGATCGTCGGACCAGTGGTCGACCGAATCCTTCGGGTCGCACTGGAAATACATGCGCTGCACGTTCGGCGAGCGCGTGCTGACGAGCGCGAAGCCGCGTTCGTGGCGCGCATAGATCAGTTCGTCCGACGACGGCGGCGCTTCGACGAGGATGCCGAACCAGCCGAACGGAAAGACCCGCTCGTAGTCCTGCCGCAATGCGGCGGGGATCATCGTGCGCGACACGCCCTGCGAGCCGTCGCAGCCGATCACGAAATCGCAGTCGAGCGTCTGTTCGACGCCGTCGTGCACGAAGCGGATCGACGGCGCGTCGGTATCGATACCGGAAATCGTCGTCCCGGACACGTTGAAGTACAGCGCACCGCCGGCCGCGACGCGCGCGGCCACGAGATCCTTCAGCACCTCGTGCTGCGCGTAGACGGTAATCGCCTTGCCGGTCAGCTCGGTCAGGTCGATGCGGCGGCGCTTGCCTTCGAACGCCAGCTCGAAGCCGTGATGCAGCGCGCCTTCCGCCTTCATCCGGTCGCCGACGCCCGATTCGGTCAGCACGTCCATCGTGCCCTGTTCGAGCACGCCGGCGCGAATGGTGGATTCGATCTGTTCGCGTCCGCGCGTCTCGAGGACGACCGACTCGATGCCGCGCAGATGAAGAAGATGGGAAAGCAGCAGGCCCGCGGGCCCTGCGCCGATGATGCCGACTTGCGTACGCATGAATGTCTCCGGGTGGGATTGATTTTGCGCAAGTGTGGCGGCAACGCGCGCTATCCCGCAACGCGATATCCGGAATATGAACTATCTCGATAATGGATAAAGGCGGAACGGGCGCGTCAGGCCAGGTGCGGCGCGCACCCGCCCGGTCAGGGCTTCACCGTCGACCGCCGCGACTCCATCCCGTCGATCTTCGCGAGCAGCACGTTGCCGAATTTCGTCACGTGGCGCGGCAAGCCGGGGATCGTCAGCAGTGCTTCGATCCGCCCGCGCCAGTAACTCGGACGACTCACGCGCATCGCGCACGGCATGGCCGCATCGCCGGTATCGGCATCGCTTTCCAGCAACGCGACCATTCTTTCGATATGAGAGAGCTCACGCTCCACATAGTCTCTCGTCAGCATGTGATCGATACTCCCCGAAACACGAAGTCCCGCCCGGCCGCGCCGGCACGGCGTCGCGCGGCTCTACGTCCGGCTCGCCGTACACGCATCCCGTCACGGTACGCGCGCGCTGTGTCGGAACGTTGCCGCCCGTGTGATGACTTCGGTCATATGATCGGATCAATGCAGCACAGCCTTCGAACGTGGTCGCTGTGCCGCGTCGGTTGCATCCGTTCCCCGCTATTCCGTTGCCGATCGTAGACACTCCGCGTCGCGACGGCATCCCCAAAATTGAGGACGCTTGCTGGAATCGATCGCACTCGTCCGGTCGTGACATGCGAGCGCCGACTTCCGCGCCAGTCGAAACCGGAGCGAACGGTCGACCGCAAGCGCCGATCCTGCGAGTCGATTCGCACACGTTGCACGCTTTCCCCTGGCATTCCGTGCGCACCGACGCCATTGCGCAAAGCGTCGGCCGTCCCCGGCAGATTGCACATTGGCGATTACGATCCGGCCGGTTTGCTCACTGTCCATTGACGCAGCTCTTCGAAATAATCGCTGCATGGCACGGCACACGGCGGACGTGACCCGTCACATCCGCCGCGGGCCATTCATGCCATCCACCATTGCCCAACAAACAACAGCCGCATCCGGCAGGCGCGCGTCACCGGTATCGCGGCAATGAACGGAGACGACATGTCGCAACGGCAAGCATCGCTGCACCGAGGACTCGAGGAGCGCCACGTCAGCCTGATGGCGCTCGGCACGGCCATCGGCGTCGGGCTGTTTCTCGGCTCGGCCAGCGCCATTACGACGGCTGGCCCGGCGATCCTGCTCAGCTACACGTTCGCCGGCGTCGCGATCTTCATCATCATGCGCGCGCTCGGCGAAATGGCGATCACGAACCCCGTCGCGGGATCGTTCAGCCGCTACGCGCAGGACTATCTCGGCCCGCTGGCCGGCTACCTGACCGGCTGGACCTACTGGCTCACCGCGCTGGTCGGCAGCATGTGCGAGATCACCGCGGCCGGTGTCTACATGAACATCTGGTTTCCGCACGTACCGACCTGGATCTGGACGCTCGCCGCGCTCGCGTCGGTCACCGCCGTCAACTTCGTCGCGGTACGCGCATACGGGGAGTTCGAGTTCTGGTTCGCGCTGGTCAAGGTGGTGACGATCGTGCTGATGATCGTCGTCGGCACCGGCATGATCGTCTTCGGCATCGGCAACGGCGGGATCGCCACCGGCATCTCGAACCTGTGGTCGCACGGCGGCTTCATGCCGAACGGTATCGTCGGCGTGCTGAAGGCGCTGCCGATGGTCATGTTCGCGTATCAGGGCATCGAGATGCTCGGCATCACCGCCGGCGAGGCCCGCAACCCCGAGAAGACGCTCTCCCGCGCAGTGAACTCGGTGTTCTGGCGCGTGCTGATCTTCTATGTCGGCGCGCTGTTCGTGATCATGTCGATCTATCCGTGGGACCGCATCGGAACCCAGGGCAGCCCGTTCGTCCTGACTTTCGATCGCCTCGGCATTCACGCTGCCGCGGGCATCATCAACTTCGTCGTGCTGACCGCAGCGCTGTCGTCGTGCAACAGCAACCTGTATGGCACCTCCCGGCTCCTCTACAATCTCGCGCTCCAGAAACAGGCACCGGCAATGTTCGCCCGCATCTCGGGCAACGGCATTCCGGCGGTCGCGCTGACGTTCTCCTGCGCTTGCTCGCTGCTCGGCGTGTTGCTCAACTACTTGAGCCCGCAACACGTATTCGTCTGGCTGACGGCCGTGTCGACGTTCGGCGCATTGTGGACGTGGGGTGTCATCCTCGTTTCCCATTACCGTTTTCGCAAGACGCTTCGCGCGACCGACATCGCGAAACTGCATTGCCGGGTACCGTTCTTCCCGTCAAGCAACGTGGCCGCACTCGCGTTCCTGCTGGTGGTCGTGACGCTGATGGCCGCATTTCCCGCGACGCGCATTGCGGTGATCGTCGGTCCGCTCTGGATCGCGATCGTCACGTGCATTTTCTTCGCGACGAAGGGCCAACGGATGCCAACGCGATTCGGCGCGTCGTCGCTCGACTGACTCTCGCGAATGCAGCGCGGGCGCGGGCACGACCGTGTTCGGCGGCTGAAACCGCGCTCAACCGCGCCGGCCGCGCGCGCCCTTGCTCTTGCCCGTGCCCGCCGGCGGCTCGCTTCCGCTCAGCCGGTCCAGCTGCCGAACGATCTCCGCGCGCAACTCGGCCGGAATCTCCACGCTGTCGAGCAGCTCCGAGATCCAGAGCCCGTCGGCCGCCAGCCGGCAGATCATCAGCGTCGCCGCCCGCTCGAGCGGCACCGGGTCCGGCCGCGTCCACTCGCGCATCGGCACCGACCAGCGCGCGCGCGTCTCCTGCTCGGTAATCATCGACGCGACCAGCACGCGCAGCACGTCGGTGCTCGCCGCCGGCTGCGCGGTGTCGAGCACCGCATGCAGATACGCGCGCGCCGCCGCGCCGTCGCCGTGCGGATCGGCTGCCAGGCGCGCGGCCATCTGCATCGCGAAGCGCTCGGTCGCCTGTCCGAACAGCGCATCGAGCAGGCCCTGCTTGTTCGTGAAGTGATACTGCAGCGCACCCTTCGTCACGCCCGCGCGCTCGGCGACCGCGTCGAGCGTCAACGCGGCCACGCCGTGTTGGGTCGCGATTTCCGACGCGGCTTCCAGCAGTTGCGCGCGCACCTGTTCTGGTGCCTTTTTCCGCCGCACGCCGGCGACGGGTGCGGGCGTGGGCTCGGGCGCGTCCCGTGCGTCGGCCGGTCCGGCCGTGTCGACACGCGCGGCGGTGTGGCGCGAAGCGGGTTCGAGGCGTTTTTTCATGGGGGCGATGTTAGCACCCGCGGTCTCGATATAAACATTCCGGCTGGGTGGTATGATCCGCCGCATGAACAAACCCGCCCCCTCCCCCTGGTCCGCGCTCGACGCCGCGATCGCCCGTGGACGCGATGCGCTGATGCGTCTTCAGCAGCCTGACGGCAGCTGGTGCTTCGAACTCGAATCCGACGCGACGATCACCGCGGAATACATCCTGATGATGCATTTCATGGACAGGATCGACGACGCGCGCCAGGAGAAGATGGCGCGCTACCTGCGCGCGATCCAGCGGCTCGACACGCACGGCGGGTGGGATCTGTACGTCGACGGCGACCCGGACGTGTCGTGCAGCGTGAAGGCGTACTTCGCGCTGAAGGCCGCGGGCGACAGCGAGCATGCGCCGCACATGGTCCGTGCGCGCGACGCGATCCTGAAGCTCGGCGGCGCGGCACGCTCCAACGTGTTCACGCGGATCCTGCTTGCGACGTTCGGCCAGGTGCCGTGGCGCGCGGCGCCATTCATGCCGATCGAATTCGTGCTGTTCCCGAAGTGGGTGCCGATCTCGATGTACAAGGTCGCGTACTGGGCGCGCACGACGATGGTGCCGCTGCTCGTGCTGTGCTCGCTGAAGGCGCGTGCGCGCAACCCGCGCAACGTCGCGATCCCGGAGCTGTTCGTCACGCCGCCCGACCAGGAACGCCAGTACTTCCCGCCCGCGCGCGGGATGCGCCGCGCGTTCCTCGCGCTCGACCGCATGGTGCGCCATGTCGAGCCGCTGCTGCCGAAACGCCTGCGGCAGCGCGCGATCCGGCATGCGGAAACCTGGTGTGCGGAGCGCATGAACGGCGAAGACGGCCTCGGCGGGATCTTTCCGCCGATCGTGTACAGCTACCAGATGATGGACGTGCTCGGCTACCCGGACGATCATCCGCTGCGCCGCGACTGCGAGAACGCGCTGGAGAAACTGCTGGTCACGCGGCCCGACGGCAGCGTGTACTGCCAGCCGTGCCTGTCGCCGGTATGGGACACCGCGTGGAGCACGATAGCGCTCGAACAGGCGCGCGGCGTGGCCGTGCAGGAATCCCCCACGCCCGCGAGCGCACTGGATGAACTCGACGCACGCATCGCGCGCGCGTACGACTGGCTGGCCGAGCGCCAGGTGAACGACCTGCGCGGCGACTGGATCGAAAACGCGCCCGCCGACACGCAACCGGGCGGCTGGGCGTTCCAGTACGCGAACCCGTACTACCCCGACATCGACGACAGCGCCGTCGTCACCGCGATGCTCGACCGCCGCGGCCGCACGCATCGCAACGTGGACGGCTCGCATCCGTATGCGGCGCGCGTCGCACGCGCGCTCGACTGGATGCGCGGGCTGCAATCGCGCAACGGCGGCTTCGCGGCCTTCGATGCCGACTGCGACCGCCTGTACCTGAACGCGATCCCGTTCGCCGATCACGGCGCGCTGCTCGATCCGCCGACCGAGGACGTGTCGGGCCGCGTGCTGCTGTGCTTCGGCGTCACGCAGCGCGCGGACGATCGCGCGTCGATCGCGCGCGCGATCGACTACGTGAAGCGCACGCAGCAGCCCGACGGCAGCTGGTGGGGCCGCTGGGGCACGAACTACCTGTACGGCACGTGGAGCGTGCTGGCCGGGCTCGCGCTCGCGGGCGAGGATCCGTCGCAGCCGTACATCGCCCGCGCGCTCGCATGGCTGCGCGCACGCCAGCACGCGGACGGCGGCTGGGGCGAGACGAACGACAGCTACAGCGACCCGGCGCTCGCCGGCACTAATGCGGGCGAAAGCACGTCGAACTGCACCGCGTGGGCACTGCTCGCGCAAATGGCGTTCGGCGACGGCGAATCGGACTCGGTCAAGCGCGGCATCGCATATCTGCAATCCGTGCAGCAGGACGACGGCTTCTGGTGGCACCGGTCGCACAATGCGCCCGGCTTTCCGCGCATCTTCTACCTGAAGTATCACGGCTATACCGCGTACTTCCCGCTGTGGGCACTTGCGCGCTATCGGCGGCTGGCCGGCGCGGCAGCGTCATCGGGCAATCGCATGCCGTCGGCCGAGACAACGCTTCCCGCAATCGCGTAAGCGGTCAGGCGTCGGGCAGCAGCCTGCGTTCGAACGCGCTGCCGCCCGATGCTTCTTCTCGTCACACGAATCCCGCGTCGATCAGCATGCAGCCGCCCGCCCCCTGATCGATCCGGCACCTCACCGCTCGATCGGCACCCGTTGCAGAATGGGAGCATCGCCGCATGCATGCGGTCACGCAAGTTGCGCGGCACTGCTGCCCTCGTCCTGGCGAGCTCGTGCCACCAGCTTCTCGCCAGCCTCCGCGCGCGCTCAAAACTTGTGCGTGATGCCGACAATGGTCGCGACCTGCGAGCGCGTGCTTGCGCTGGGCCCCAGATCGCCGATCGTGCCGCCGGCGGCCACGATCGCCAAACCGTCGTCGCTGAACGTCGTACCGCTCGCATGCGAGTAACCCGCTTCGGCGTACAGGCTCGTACGCTTGCTCAGCGAATAGGTAAAGTTCACGCCTGCGTTGTTGTAGGTGGCCGACGAGGCTCCGCTCGACCGGGTATACACATAGTTGATCGAGCCGCTCAAGGCAGGTGTGATCTGATACTGAAGCGCCGCGCCGCCGATGTTGTACGTCTCGGTACGGTTGAACGCGCCGTAGTTTGCATATGGCTTGTACTGAGCGTTGCTGTAGCGGAGATTGGCCGTAAGATCGCCGATCGCATACTGCACGGCCGCCTGGATAATCTGGCGCGAGCCGTACATCGAGATGTCGCCGGACAGCGGCACAACCGCGTTGTTCTGGTTCAGGTCGGCCGCGCCGTTGCCACTGGCGTCGTTTCTGGCAAACAGATACCCCGCGGCAACCGTCAGCCCGCCGTTATTGTACGAGGCCGCGGCGCCATACATTTGTCCGCCGGCAGTATTGCCCGCGATGCCCCCGAAACCGTACATCAGCTCATACTGAAAGCCGCCGTAGATCGGGCTCGTGTACTTGATCGAATTGTTGACCCAGAACGAGTTGTCGTTGTTGTCGACATCACCCGGGGTCGTGAACAGCGCGCCGGCCATCGCATCGCCGGTAATCGGCTGGATCAGATCGACGGTGGGATCGTACTGGCGGCCCGCCGTGAGCGTGCCGAATGCATTGCTGGACAGACCGACGAAGGCGTTATGTGAAAACAGGCGCCTGGAGTCCGAAAGCTGCCCGTTCGTGACGTCGAAGCTGCTTTCCAATGTAAAGATCGTTTTCAGTCCGCCACCGAGCTCCTCGGCCCCCTTCAACCCCCAGTATGACGATTCGTTGTCGCCGCTTTGCATGGCGAACAGCGAACGGCCACCGGTGTTGTTGTAGTGGGCAAGAGCTGCGTCGATCGAACCGTAAAGCGTGACACTGCTCTGCGCATGCGCGGTGCCGGACGCGGCGACCGCCAAGGCGATGCACATTCCGGCTTTGCCGATCTTGAAATTCTGCAATTTTTTAAACATCGCAAATAATTAATAGTGCGAATCAATGATAATTTTCATCGCCCCCGATAAGGCAATCGGAAACTGGCGTGCGACTCTCTGTCGAATAGTCGTGAACGACAATCGAACGCTCACGCCATGAGCAATGTTGAAACCGGGAGAAGTAGCGCGATGAGTACGACCGGGCGCGGCAACGTCCCGAGGCGGCAATTGCATAGCGCGTGCAGACGTAGCCGCCGCACGCGCCGCCCGACATTCGCTTTAGTGCAACGTCTTCAACGCGTTGTCGACGAACGTATTGGTATAGGTCTGATCGACCTTCACGCCGTGATATGCCGGATTGGCCGCTGTCAGCACCTGCCACTCCTTTGTAGCACCGTCGTCAGACATCCTTCCGTCGTTGGCAAACATCGGAATCTCCTCCTTCAACACCTTCAGGTATGCCGAGCGATCCTTGCCCACGATCTCCGGAGGCATCACCTCCATGATCTGCTCCGGCGAATGCGTATTGATGTAACGCAGCGTGCGCACGAATGCATTCGCCAGCTGCTGTGCGATCTCCGGATGCGCCTTCACTCGCGCACTCATCATGTACACCGTGCTTGAAGGAAACAGCGTGCCCAGTGCCGCCTTCGTGCCTTGCGGCGTCGTCAGATCGGCAAAGACTGTCCCGGCATCCTGCGACTCGTAAAGATCGCCCTCCGGCGTCGGCGCCACGACCAAATCAGCCCCGCCGCTACGCAACGTGTCGACGTTCTTCGCGTACTTCGTCGGGAGTCGCGTGTAGTCGCCGATGCCGTTGCCTCCGGCCAGCACGAGCGCGTTCGCGACCGTGGTCTTCGAGGATCCGGCGCCGCCGGAGATGATGCGTGCGCCCTTCAGGTCCGTCACGCGACGGTACTTGTCACGCACCTGGTTCGCGACATATACCTTGGCGCCAGGCGTCACGCCCAACGTGACGACTGCTTCGGTATCGATACCGTGCGACCGGTTGACGACGTTATGGTGGTAGTAGGCCATCACTGCGTCGACCCGGCCATCTTTGAGCAGATCGACGCTCGGCACGTCGTCGCGCGTGTTCATGACGGTGACGACTGTCTTCCCGTCGCTCAGGTATCCGAGACGTTCGGCAAGCACCACCGGGAAATTGCGAACCTGCTTGATCTCATCGACCAGCAGTACGATGCGCTGCGGTGACGTGTCGGTCGCTCCGACAGTCAGCGGCGACGCGGCGCCGCTCTCCGCTGCCGCTGCAAGACCGCTCACCATGCAGGTGGCGACGAAGGCAATTGCGAGCTTCTTCATGAAAGGTCCCGTGGAGTAAAAGTTATCGGCCGGCAACGACGGGATCGGCAACCACGACTTGCCCTTCGGCTCGCACACGTTGCTTGCTATCGCTGATGGCTTTCCATTCGGGATTCGACTTCAGGCGCTCACGCACCCTGCTCACGATGGCTTCGCGATCGCTCAATGCGGTCTCGCTCTTGTATTGCAGGATCGCGATCACATCCCACTCGCGTGCGGCCGGGAACTGGCTCATGTAGATCGAGTAACCGGCCAGCACGCCCTCGTCCATCCATCCCTTGAACTGAGGAATGACGTAGGCATCCGCATATTTTCGGTAGTCACTGGCAGACACCTCCGTCTTGTACGGAATCGCTACATACACGGAGCCCGGCGCGGCGTCCGACGCGGCAACGTTCGAACGCCGAAGATCGACCGGCGCCGTACGGATCGAGGTCGTCACCGCCAGCGCCTTCGCGGAAAGCGCGCCAGGGTGCGTTTCCTCGACCTTGCGCCAGCGGTACAGATCGTCAGGCGTGGCGAACGTGAGAACAGCCATCGCGTCCCAGTTGCCGGAATCCGCGTAGCGGTTGAACAGCAGGTTGTACCGTGTGAGACGACCGTCGTGCTTCCACTGCGCGAGTTCACGCGCAGTCGACTGCGCGAGTTCGCGCTGCAGCAAGGGCCGGTTTGCGGGCGTCGTCTGGTACGTGACGATCAGCGAAAGACCCTGATCGTCGGCCGGCAGCGCGGCCGACGCGGCGGCGGCAGTCCCCGCGGCCTCCGTAGCGCTCGCGATTCCTGCGTGCAGCAGGCCGGTGAGCGCCATCGTTACGGCAACGGCGCGACCAATGTTCGTCATGGAAGAGGATTTCATGGAAGTTGTTCAGAAAAACGTTGAAAGGATTGAGGCGTGCGTTCAGAAGTCCACCTTCGCGACAAACTTCACGCTGCGGTCCATGCCGATGCCGAGCGTGCCGGTCTGCACGGAGTTCCAGTAGCGCTTGTTGAACAGGTTGTCGATGGCCAGCTTGAAGTTCACGTGCTTGCCGTCGATCTTCGTCGAGTACCCCGCCCCCAGCGACCAGATCGTGTAACCGGGGAGGTTGCCCTGGTCCTGGGGATTCAGCGGACGTTGCGAGATGAACGATGCACGCGTGTTCAGCGAGAGGCCCGGGACCCAGCGCGGACGGTACGTCAGTCCGACGTTGCCCACCCATTTCGGTGTGTTTTCCGGCGTCAGTCCGGCGATCAGCTGATCAAACTCGGGATTCTGGATCGCATGCAGATACTCGATGCCTTCGGACAGCGACCATTCACGCGTGATGTCCTGAGTAAGCGCACCTTCCACGCCCTGATACTTGATCGTGCCGTCGTTCGCGAAGACGTTCGTGATCGGATCAGTAACCGCGTTCGCGCGCGTGATCTGGAATACCGATGCCGTGAAGCGCATCCACGGGAAATATTGTTCGCGAACGCCGATCTCGAGTTGCCGCGATACCGCCGGTGCAAGAACCTGATATGCGTTCGATGCACTTTCCGGCGCCACGCCGCCGTCCTCGAGGCCCTGCATATAGCTCGCGAACAACTGGGTCTCCGGCAAGAATTCGTAGATGATGCCGGCCGCCGGCGACGGTACCCAGGTCGACGACGAATCGCTTCCGAAAGTCGCCGTGGAGCGACTTTCCCGGAACCCGAGCAGCACCTTCAGCTTCGGTCCGAAGCCGACACTGTCATACGCGTACAACCCCGTGTCCTCGTCCATTTGCAGCGGCAGCGTCGAATTCGGCTGCGTGTACACGGGCGCAGGCAACGGAACCGGGTCGAAGATGTTGATCTTCTGCGAAATCGTGGCCTTGTTCATCCAAAGCGTTTCGTCGATCCGCTGGCTGTTTGCCACCCCGAGAGTCAGATTGTGCGAAACCGGCCCGGTGTCAAATTTTCCGTTGATCTCCGCGCTCTTGTACTTGTTGATATAGAGCACGCCGATATTGCTGACCGTCGCGACGCCTCCCGCACCGGTAAACACGTTATAGCCGCCGATCCGGGTAGTCTGGCGCGAGCGGGTGCCGTCCGATTGGCCGATTTCGATGTGTCCCGTCCAATTCGGCGAAAAATCGTAATCGACGCGCCCCTGATAATTCTGGGAATGCGCACTGAACTGCGCCCACTTGCCGGACAGCAGGTTCCTCGGGTCCGGCACACGCGGGAGCGGCACCACGCCGTGGACGGCCTTCGGCAGGCTGATGCCGGCCTGCTCGACCACCTGCTTCTCGTAATCCTCGACGTCGAACTGAAAGCGCAGCCGGTCCGTGACGTTCCAGTCGAGCCCTACGCTGGCAAACCAGCCGCGGCCGTCCGCGTCCTTCACACCGTTCGAAAGGTGCGTTTCAGATGCGTTCGCACGTATGCCGAACTGCTTTTCACGGCCGAAACGATGACTCACATCGGCCTGAATACCGAGTTGACCGAATGAATTTCCGAGAACCGCCAGCGACGCGACGTCGTGATCGTAAGGCGCCCGCTTGGTTATCATGTCGATAATGCCCGCCGGGCTCGCAACCCCGTACATCAGGGCGTTCGCCCCCTTCAGCGTTTCGATGCTCTGCTTGTCCTCCGACGGCACCGACATGACGTTTGCGGTAGCGAGGCCGCCGTTGAGGCGATAGTTCGCAAACAGGTTGACCTTGATGCCCCGAATCTGCGCCGCATCGGCGGGGCTGCCCGACGAGTTCGTCGGCGACACACCCGCCTGGTTCTTGACGGCATCGGTCACGCCAGCCTGTGCGTCCTGCAGCGCGCCGGAATTCAATACCTGTTTGCTCATCGGCAACGCATTGTTGGCATCGGCCGAATCTCCAACGGCCTGCGCCGCTTTCGTCGCCTTGCTCAACGCCTCCTTATCGTTCGACGCCAACTTCGCCGAAGCCTGCGCCTTGCTCGATACATCCGGAGTCGAATTCTGCGCGATGCCGGACGTAGTCGCAGCCTGCATCGCTGCAGCTCCCGCTTCCGAGGCAGCCTGCGCATGCTGTGCGATGGAAATTACAGCCATCGCAATTATCGTTCTCCTAAACAAGATCTCCTCCATTTTTGCGTTATACACACTTGCCTGTCCTGCCGAGCATCCCGCCGCTCAGATATCCAGCACCAGACACTCGCCTTTAGCCCGCGAACAGCACGGCGTGAAATACCCGTTTTCCCGCTGCACCTCTGTCAACACCGAATCCAGATGCTCGACTTCGCCGGAAACCACCCGCGTCACACATGTCCCGCAAATTCCCTGCTCGCACGACATCGGAATCTCGATGTCATGTCCGGCCAATGCCGTCGTAATGCTCATGTGTTCCGCAACACGGTACATTTTCCCCGTGCTCAACACCCGAACGTCGAAGGCATGCGTCATTGCAGGTTGCTTCGCCTGTGCCGCGAACCGCTCGCTATGCAACCGTTCCTCGGTCCACCCGTGTCGCCGCGCAGCATCCAGCACGGCATCCGTAAAACGCTCCGGACCGCATACGTAGAGATGCGTACCGGCGGGCTGCCGCTCGACTACATGGTCGATGTCGAGCCGCGTCCCCGAGCACTCGTCGCTGAAGTGATAGGTCACCCGCTGCGCGAATGACGAGCGGGCAAGCCGTTCCAGGAATGCAGCGCGCGAGCGCGAACGCGCGCAGTAATGCATTTCGAAATCGGCGCCACGTTGCGCGAGCCGCTCCGCCATTCCGAGGATCGGCGTGATGCCGATCCCACCCGCGAGCAGCAGCGAGCCTGGCGCTGATTCGTCCAGTGCGAAGTGGTTTCGCGGCACCCCAATCTCCAGCAGGTCGCCTACCTCGACGCGTTCGTGCATTGCCACCGAAGCGCCACGCGATTCCGGCGCGCACAGCACTGCTATCAGATAGCGTCGCCGGTCTCGCGGATCGCCGCACAGCGAGTACTGGCGCACGAACCCGCCTACATACACGTCAATATGCGAGCCTGCCGTGAACGATGGCAGTTTCTCTCCCTTTTGTCCGACCAGTTCGAACGCGCACACGCCATCGGCTTCGAGCGTCTTGGCCGCAACGCGCACCTCCAGCCGGGCGTCGCTCGGCACCGGCCCGCGGGTGCGGCGCACGAAATTGCGGATACCCGTGTAGCCGAGCACCGGCACCGTCAATGCGCCGAGAAGCAGCAGCAATTGGGCGAGCACGCCGCCATATTGGCCCGTATGCCAGGACAGCATCCAGAAGTACAACCGAAAGCCGACGCTGCTCTGCTCGTACGGCACGAAGCGCAGCACCTTGCCTGTGTATGCGTCGATGAACAACATCGTGCGTGCGTTCGGATGCGGCGCATCGCGGGCGATCAGATACATTTCGATTGGCTCGCGTGGCTTGTCCGGAATATGCAGCAACGCATCCTGCGGATCAGGCACCCGTTCCTGTGCCGTACGCCAGAACGTTTCGAGCGACAGGCGAGCAGCGCCATTCGCCGGCACCAAAGACTTCGGCTTCTTCGGTCTCGGCGACCCCGTGACCGTGTAGATGCCGTGTGCATACCAATCGAATGCCCATGGCAGCCCAGTGAAGACCTGCGCGAGCAGCACCGCGCTCGCACACACGCCTGCAACCCGATGCAAACGGAAAGCCGACACCCTTGCAGGCCTGCCTGCCCGGAGCGCGAACGCGTAGCGCCAGCCGCTGCCGGTACGTGGCCACCAGAGCACGAGGCCGCCGATGACGAGCACGAGGCCGAAAAATATCGTGCTTGTGCCCGTAATCAGGCTGCCGTGCTTCATGAAGCGGAAGCGATGAATTTGCTCGATCGTGCCGAGCACGCCGCCGTAGCGCGCCCGCTGTCCGACCACCTCTCCCGTGCACGGATTGAGGTATACGAAAACCTCGTCCGTGAAACGAACCATCGCCGCCGGCATGCGCAGTTCGCCCGGCTCGCCGGCAACGATGCGGACATAGTCGAGTTTTGCAGTCGGCCTCACGGCCGCTGCGTTCGCGGCAAGCACATCGAGCGGCACACGCGTCATGCAGGCCGGAACGGTCAGCAAATCGTGGTTCACCACGGGCTCGAGCGCCGGGCGAAACACGATGGCAGCCCCGGTTATCCCCATGAGGCAGATCACCAGGCCGACGGTCAGTCCCGACCAGCGATGGATCTGCAGCAACAAGGGACGGAAAGCGAATTTCATGAGTCGATCTATTGGAAGGCTAATCGTGTTGCACATGATCGACGACGAGGCTAAATGTAATCTGAATTCCGGTGGATCTTTAGGGTAAGTCCCGACGGTCCGGTCGCCATCGAAACAACACGGCGTTCGGCAGCCCCGGTTGCAGCGCATCCGAATCGATCGCGAGCGTCCGACAAGGACGCATCGCACATATCGCTCGCGACAATCGGGAAAACCCGAGCGAAGCCCGGGGAACCTTGTCACGTCGATCCGTGTGCGTTAGCCTCGGCCCATCCTCGAAGCGGCTACATCATGAAGATTCTCATCCTGGAAGATCAACCCAAACTCGGTCATTTTCTGAAGCAGGCACTGAGCGAACATGCATACACGGTGGCGTGGGCAAAGACCTGCGCCGAGGCGCAGGAAATGTTGTGCGAATCAGGCTACGACGCGATCCTGCTCGATTTGGGCCTACCCGACGGCGACGGACTCGACCTGCTGCGCCAATGGCGCCGTGCAGGCTTCAACGAACCGGTACTCATTTTGAGCGCACGCGACGCAGTCGAAGATCGTGTAACGGGGCTGGATGTCGGTGCCGACGACTACCTGCCCAAGCCGTTCAGCCTCGAGGAATTGCTCGCGCGCCTGCGCTCGCTGCTCCGGCGCCATTCGACCGTCAAGGAAACGGTTTTGGAGCACCGGGGCATCAAGCTCGACCTGCGGGGCCATACCGTTCATGTGCAAGAGAAACCCATTGATCTGACCGGTCGAGAATTTGCGCTACTCGAGTTCTTCCTGCAAAACCCGGGGCGGGTTCTACCCCGCACGCTGATCGCCGAAAAAATCTGGAACTCCCATTACGACGTCGATACCAATCTGCTCGACGTCTACATGAGCCGCCTGCGCAACAAATTCGAAGCATTGCTCGGCGAACAACTGTTCAAGACCGTGCGCGGCGTCGGCTACCAACTCGTATGAAATCCATCGGTGCGCGCCTCGCGATTTGCTACGTCCTCGCGTCGACCATCACGTTTGCGGCGCTATATCAGGCAGGTCGACATTTCGTCGAGCATCAGGCAATCCACTCGCTGGATCTGCTCAATCAGGTGGAGTTCCAGCAGATTCGGGCCGCCACCCTTGCTCGCAACGGAGAATTGACTGAAGCGATGGTACGCCAGGGCGTACAGACGATGATAACCAATGGGCAAGGACTGTTCTTCATCGAGGTCCGCGACCGCGACGGAAAAATCGTATCGCGCTCGCACGCGCTTCACGAGCGCGACATGACGCCGCCGCCTGGCGCCGATATCTACAACGTCGGCGCCTTGGGCACGGCCCAATTGCGAGCAGGTCGTTTCGCACTCGGGCCATACACGGTATTGATCGCGACGCCCAAAGAATCCGTCAGGATCACGATGATCGCGTACAGGCGCACTTTCTATGGACTGCTGGTTGCGGCGATTGCGATCAGCAGCGTCATCGGGCTCGGCTTCGGCCGCATGGCCATGCGGCCGCTGCGCACGATCCAGGACACGGCTGACCGCATTCGCTCGGACAACCTGAGCGAACGCATTCCCGTATCGGGGGCGCGTGACGAAATTTCGAATCTCGCGCGCCTTCTCAACCAGATGTTCGACCGGCTCGAAACATCGTTCAACCTGATTCGCCGCTTTACGGCCGAGGCGTCACACGAACTGAAGACACCGCTGACGCTCGTGCGCCTGCAAGCCGAGAAACTCATCGTCGACGGTCAATTGACGCCCGATCAGGAGCGGGCCGTACAGACTCAGATCACCGAACTCGAACAACTACACCGGATCATCGAGGATCTTCTGTTCCTTTCGCGCGCCGATGCGCACGCCGTCAAACTCGATCTGCAATCGAAGAACCCGGAACCGTTTCTGCAGAGTTTTGCGCAAGACGCGCAGGTTCTCGCCGAACACCACGATCAGCATTTCGAGCTGACCCACTCGGGAAACGGGCAGGTCGAAATGGAATCCAGATGGATACGGCAAGTATTGTTGAATCTGCTCAGCAACGCGCTCGCCGCTTCGCCGCCGGGTAGCCACGTCGCGCTGCGTTCCACGCTGACGAACGAGCGCTGGCAGGTGCGCGTCGAAGACGATGGGCCGGGCGTGCCGGCCGAGCAGCGCGAACGCATTTTCGAACGATTCTTCCGCGTTCACAGGGCAGGTAGTGAGCACAAGGGCAATGGCCTCGGTCTCGCGATCTGCCGCAGCATCGTGGAGCTTCATGGCGGTCGTATCTTTACCGAAACCGGCCCCGGGGGGCGCGGCTTGTCGATGATCTTCGAGATTCCAACGAACGCGACGCATGCCTAGTTCGACATACGGCCCGGTGAAGCTTCGCCAGCCTCACCGGGAACAGGTCATAGCGACGCTTTCGTTTCAAGCACCTCGACCGGCACAGCATCGTCTCGACGCTCGAACCGCCGCGCAAACCGGTCGAAGGCGAGATAGACGACCGGTGTCGTGAATAGCGTCAACAACTGGGAGAGAATCAAGCCGCCGACGATCGCAATCCCCAAAGGCACACGCAGCTCAGCCCCCGCTCCGTGCCCGAGCGCCAGTGGCAACGCGCCAAACAAGGCGGCCAGCGTGGTCATCATGATCGGCCTGAAACGCAGCACGCAAGCCTGTCGTATTGCCGCGGCGGGTTCGAGATTTTGCTCGCGCTCGGCAACCACCGCAAAGTCGATCATCATGATCGCGTTTTTCTTGACAATGCCGATCAGCAGGATGATGCCGATCATTCCCATGATGGAAAGATCCTGCCCGCAAAGCACGAGCGCCAGCAATGCACCGACTCCCGCCGACGGTAGCGTGGAGATGATCGTCAATGGGTGAATGGGATTTTCATATAGCATCCCGAGCACGAGATACACGACGATCAGCGCAGCCAGAATCAGATATGGCTCGCTCGCGAGGGAATCCTGGAACGCATGGGCAGTCCCCTGGAACGTACCGATCAGCGCGTCGGGCTTGCCGGCCGCCGCTTCCGCCGCATGGATAGCCGTCACCGCGTCGCCTAGCGCGTAGCCGGGCGCAAGATTGAAGGAGATCGTCACCGACGGAAACAATCCCTGATGGTTCACCGAAATCGGCGACACGTTGTTCTGGATGCTCACCAGTACGTTCATGGGCACAAGTTCGTTCGTGAGCGGCGAGCGCACATAGAGATGGGCCAGCGCGTCGGTCGTCAACTGAAATTTTGGATCGACTTCCTCGACCACGTGATACTGATTCAGCGACGTAAACAGCGTGGCGATCTGACGCTGACCGAATGCGTCGTACAAGGTATCGTCGATGGCCTGAGCGGTGATGCCGAAGCGTGAAGCGGTATTGCGGTCTATCACGAGTGTCGCGCTCGTCGCCGACGCCTGCTGGTCCGAGCTCACGTCGATCAACTGCGGCAGCGTCGATAACCGCGTTGCCAGGCGTCGTGCCCACGTGTTCAGTTCGCGCACATCCGCATCCTGAAGCGTGTACTGATATTGGGACGCGCTGATTCTGCCGCCGATCTGGATATCCTGCCGTACCTGCATCGACAACGAAATCCCCGTCACCTTGGCGACTTGCGTCCGCAGCCGTGCCACGACCTGGCTCGCACTCGCGGTACGCTCGCCGAACGGCTTCAGGTTGATCATCATCCGGCCCTGGCTGATCGTCGGGCTCGGTCCGATCCAGTAGTAGACGTTGTCCACCGCGGGATCGGCCTCGATAATGTGGCCGAGCTGCTGCATTTTTTCGGCCATCGATCGCGGCGAGATATCGGGTGCAGCCTGCGAAACGCCAAGGATCAGCCCGGAATCTGCCAGCGGGAAAAAGCCTTTGGGAATGGCGACGAACAGTGCGGCCGTCAGGGCCACCGTCGCTACCGTCACGCCAAGCATCACGCGGCGATGCGAAAGGGCCCAATCGAGACCACGCTCGTAACGCGTTTCGAGCGCAACGAAAGCGATCTCCAGCCAGCGCTCCAGCACACGCAATCGCCCCGAATCGGAGCCGGGCGCACGAATCACCCAACCGCACAGCATCGGCGTAACGGTGAGCGAAACGAAAGCCGACATGACGATCGCGGCGCTGACCGTCACCGCAAATTCCCGGAACAGTCGCCCAACGATTCCCCCCATCATCAGGATCGGAATGAAGACGGCAATCAGCGAAACCGTCATCGATACGATCGTGAAGCGCACCTCGCGCGCACCGAGCAGTGCGGCCTGCATCCTCGGCATGCCCTGCTCGATGTGGCGCATCACGTTCTCGATCACGACGATCGCGTCGTCGACGACGAATCCCACCGCGATCGTGAGCCCCATCAACGAAAGATTGTCGAGGCTATAGCCGAGCAGATACATCGCGCCGAACGTCGCGACGAGCGACAGCGGAATCGTCAGACTCGGGATCACGGTCGCCCACACGTTGCGCAGGAACGAGAAGATCACCATCACGACGAGCGCGATCGTCAGCATCAACGTGAACTGTACGTCGTGTACCGAAGCGTCGATGGTCTGGGTGCGATCGCCTACCACTCGTACATGCACGGCCGCGGGCAGCGACGCCTCCAGCTGTGGCAAGCGCGACGTGATGTTGCGGATCGTCTGCACGACGTTATAGCCGGGTTGCTTGTGCACATCGAGAATGATTGCTCGATCGTGCTGCAACCACGCCGCCTGCTGCGTGTCCTCGGCCGCTTCGACCACGGTCCCGAGATCGTCCAGCCGGATCGGCGCGCCGTTCTTGTAGGCCACGACCAGATTGCGGTATCCGTCCGACGACGTGATCTGGTCAGTCGCATTGAACACGACCGAGCGATCGAGACCGTTGAGACTACCCTTCGGAGCATTGACAGTCTGCACGCCGACGATGGAGCGCACGTCCTCAAGCGTGAGGCCACGGGCCGCAAGCTTGTCGGGATCGATTCGAATACGCACCGATGGCCGCTGCTGCCCGTGAAAATCGACGAGCCCTACGCCGGGCATTGCCGATATTTGCTGAGCGAGAAAATTTTCCGCGTAGCTGTCGAGCTGCGTAAGCGTGAGCGAAGGTGACGTCAACGCAATCGACAGCACGGTGAAATCGGCCGGGTTGACTTTCTCGTAGGTTGGCGGATTCGGGAGGTTCTTCGGCAGCATGCCGCCGGCCGCATTGATCGCGGTCTGCACATCCTGCGCCGCGCTGTTGATGTCGCGCGACAGATCGAACTGAAGCACGATCGCCGTCGTGCCGAGCGAACTCGACGACGTCATCTGCGTGATGCCGGAAATGTTCGACAGCTGGCGTTCGAGCGGTGTCGCGACGGAGGTCGCCATCGTGTCCGCGCTCGCGCCGGGTAGCTTCGCAATCACCTGAATCGTCGGGAAATCGACCTGCGGCAATGGCGCGACCGGCAGCATGAAATACGCCACGATGCCGACGAGCAGCACCGCGATCGCGAGGAACGACGTCGCGATACGACGCCGAATGAGCAATTCGAGCAGACTCATGATGATGCATCCAGGCTTGCGGTCGGTGCGGAAGTCGCGGCTTCGTCGCGTGCCCCGACCAGTTTCGTCGCGACCGGCACGCCGGCATTGAGGCGACTCTGGCCTTCGAACACGACGAGATCGTCTATGGCGATACCTTCGCGAATCTCCGTCATGCCGTCGGCTGCGACGCCCGTCTTCACCGGGCGCATATGCGCATGACCTGACACATCGACCGCATAGAGCTGCGGACCGGCCTGGGTATTCACGATCGCGCGACTTGGCACGGCCAGACGTTGTCGGTCGGTTCTCAGCAGCACGCTCGTACTGACAAGCTCGCCCGGCCACAATTTCCGCTCGGCATTCGCGAATGCGCCTTTCAGCTTGATTTGCCCTGTAGCGGGGTCGACCCGGCTGTCGATGAAACTCAAGAATCCCGTCTCGATCGGCGCGCCTCCCGTACGTGCGGTGACCGTGACAGGTAGCGGCGCGGCGGCCTGACCCGCAAGAAGATCCGGCAATGCGTCCTGCGACACCGAGAACTGCACGTCGATCGGCTCCATCTGCGTGACGGTCACGACGCCCGTTGCATCGCCAGGATGCACAATCGCGCCAATATCGGCTTCACGCGCGCCGACCCGTCCGGCGAATGGCGCAATCAGTGTCGTGAAGCCCAGTTGCAGGCGGTCGCTTGCCACGATCGCGGCGTCGGCGGCAACGGTCGCCGTCAAGGCCTTGACCTGCGTGCGAGCAGTGTCGACGCTTTGCGTCGTTGCCCCGCCAATACCGACCAGCTTCGAATATCGCTCGAGATCAAGCTTCGCGTTCTCGAGGCTCGCCTGATCCTTGTTGCTCATGGCTATCGCCTGATCGAGCTGCGCCGCAAGCGGCCCCTGGTCGAGCCGGGCGAGTACCTGACCGGCTTTCACGTCCTGCCCGTCGACGAAGAACACGCGCTGCAACTGACCATCCACGCGTACCTTCATGTCGACGGTATTACGCGCCGCCACGGTGCCGACCGCGACAGCCCGCACCGAAAAATCATTCATGACGGGATGGCCGGCAACGACCGGCACCGAGGGCGCAACACTGCGCGCAGCCTGTTTCGGCCATTGCCACCACGCCACGAGTACGACGACGCCGAGGCCCGCCGCCAGCACGGGAAGAAGGCGACGACCACGCGGCGCGGAAGGCGGCAAGGACGGGGGATGAAAATCGACAGAGTGATTCATCGCTCTAAGAAAAAAGTAGCAACTCAAGATGCATTGGGAGCGCCGGCGGCCGGCGGCACGGACGAATGCTCCGTCACCCCGAATCCGCCACCGAGCGCGCGGAACAGACCGACGGAAGCCTGGAGACGAGCAAGATGCGCCTGCTCGAGCGCATCCTCTGACTGGGAAAGTGCGCGTTCGGTATCGAGTACGGTCAGAAAATCGACGGTACCGCTGCGATACTGCGCGTCGGCCAACTGCGCGGCCTTGCGGGCCGCATCGGCAGCTTCCCGGTCGGCAAGCTCGACCTGCTGCTGCTGCGACGCGGCACTCAACATATCCTCGACGTCCTGGAGCGCGGTAACGACGGCCTGTTTGTAGTCCGCAACGCTTTTCGCGGATGCGGCCTCGCTTTCGCGCAGTTGCCCGCGCAAGGCCCCGCCATCGAAGACCGGCGCAACCAGCGCGGCCGCGATACTGGAAAATGGGCTCGCCAGGAAACGCGACAGCGAGCTGCTGTTCGAACCGCCCTGAGCGGTCAGCGTGAGATTGGGAAAGAATGCGGCACGCGCCGCACCGATGTCGTAATTGGCGGCTTGCAGCCGTGCTTCCGCGGCCCGAATATCGGGCCGCGCGTCGAGCAGACTGACAGGCAGGTACGGCTTCGGCTGGGGAACCGGCACACTACCGAGCGCAACCGTCTCGATGTCGAAGCCCTCCGGAGCAGCGCCCACCAGTGTCGCCAGCAGATGAAGGTTCTGGTCGCGCTGTTCGCGCAGCGCCGGAATCGCGGCTTCGAACGTCGCAAGTGCATTGCGCTGCTGCTGCACCTGAAGTTCGGTCGCAACACCCGCGGCCTGTTGCGCCGTCAACAGATCGAGCGTTCTCGCCGCATCCGCGACGATCGATTCGGCCAGCGCGACGCGCCGCCGCAAGCTCTGCACCTGCAACCACGAATCGACGATCGACGCGGTCAGCGTCAATGCAACCGTATCGCGATCGAAGCCCGCCGCCTGCGCGAGCAGGCTCGCCGAATTGGCGGTGGCCGCATTGCGCCCCCAGAAGTCGATCTCGTAGCTCGCCTCGGCGAACAGGCTCTGGCCGTTGCTCGAACTACCGGAGCCCGACGAACTGCCAACGCTGCGGCGATTGAACGTGCCGTTCAGCGCCAGCGACGGATAGAGCGGCGCGCCTGCCTTCATCGCACCGGCACGCGCGACTTCGATGCTGGCAAATGCCGAAGCGAGCGAATGATTGGCATGCAGCCCGCGCTCGACGAGCGCGTCGAGTCGAGCGTCGCCATACGCATGCCACCAGCCACTCGCAACAGGCACCGTCCCGGCGAGTGACGCCTGTGCCGGGTCGTTCCATGCGACAGGCGCAGGTATCGCGGGACGGTGATAGTGCGGCACGAACGAGCAACCGGCCAGCATTGCCACAACGAACGCGATGGCGACGAAGCCACCGCACGGCACATTCCGTCTCCGTTGCCCGTACCGCATACCGCTCGTCCGGAACATGAAACGACTCCTCGCAATCTCGATGCGGGGAGCATAGCGATGCGCGCCTGTCCGGTCTTTCGCCTGGAGATGAACTTAATTTAATGTCGGCGGGCCTTTGCTTTCACTCGCGCCCGTTACCGCTGTCGCGCAGCAAGTATCCCGCTCCCACCACCGTGTGGATCAGCGATTGCGGAAAATCACGGTCGACCTTGTTGCGCAATCGATGGACATGCATGTCGATCACGTTGCCCCGCGGTTCGAACTGGTAATCCCATGCTGCTTCGAGCAGCATGCTGCGCGTGACGACGTGCCCGGCGTGACGCATCAGGCATTCGAGCAACAGGTACTCGCGGTGCTGAAGCTGCAGGTCGCGCCCGCTCCGGCTCGCGCGGCGCGTGCGCCGGTCGAGCGTGAGATCGGCTACCTTCAGCACATCGCGCAGCCCGGGTCGGTCCCCACGGCGGGCAAGCGCCTCGACACGCGCGAGCAATTCCGAAAATGCATAAGGCTTCGCCAGATAGTCGTCGCTTCCCGCACGGATGCCTTCGACGCGATCGTTCAGGCTCGCGATCGCGGAAAGCATCATCACTGGCGTCGAACGATCCTTGCAACGCAGGCGCCGCACCAGCTCGATTCCGTCCAGCACCGGCAGCCGGCGATCCGTCACGATGACATCGTAAATCCCCTCGAGCGCAAGGGTAAGCCCCAATGCGCCGTCGTTCGCGGCATCTACGACGTGACCGCTTTCGGTCAATCCCCGTACAATGAACTGCGCACCTCGTGCATCGTCTTCGACAATCAATATCCGCATGCTGAACGTGGCTGGATTAAATTTATTTCATGTTGGAGCGAACCGGATGTCGGGAAAGCCGATGCACACTCCATGCATGGCAGTTTAACTTCGTTCGCTGCCGCGGGCCCATGCTCTCCCCTGCTGGAATCTGAATGCCGAACATTCTGGTCGTCGAAGACGATCGTCAAACCCTCGATGAAATCGTCAACGCACTTACCGATTATGGCTGGGCAGTCGAGTCCGCCCAGACCGGTCGTGACGGCCTCGTTCTCGCCGTCGGGAAACGCTATGACGCGATCGTGCTGGACCGGATGCTGGCTGGCGAGATCGAAGGTCTCGGCATGCTAGCGGCAATCCGGAGCGCCGGCGTGACGACACCGGTGCTGATCCTGAGCGCACTCACCGCTGTCGACGAACGCGTGCGCGGCCTGCGCGCGGGCGGGGACGATTATCTGACCAAGCCGTTCGAATTCATCGAACTGACCGCCCGCCTGGATGCGCTGATGCGACGTCGCGAAGCACCGGAACAGCCGGTACAGGAATATCACGTGGGTCCGCTGTCGCTCAACCTGCTCACCCGCGAAGCTGTCTGTGCCGGACGTCCCGTCGCGCTGTTGCCGCGCGAATACCGTCTGCTTGAATTTCTGATGCGGCACGCGAACCAGACCGTCAGTCGTACGATGCTGTTCGAAGCCGTCTGGGGCTATCAGCTCAACGAGCGAACCAACGTCATCGACGTTCACGTCAGCCGCTTGCGTAAAAAGCTCGATCCGGACGGTAATCTCGCCCTTATTCATACCGTACGCGGTTCAGGATATTCGCTTCGTGCGCCTGACTGACCTGCATCGCACCACCAGTTTCCGGCTCGCGACGCTATTCCTCGCGATGTTCGGCATCGTCTCGCTGGTGCTGTTTACCTACCTCTACGTCGAGATCACCGGTTTCGAGCAGGAACGCATCAACGATTGGCTGGTACGCGAGCAAACCAACATCATGCGAGAAGACTCGGCCGGGCTGCTCGCCCACATCGTGCATCAGAGTCAGCGCGATCCGGACCGGCAGCGCCCGTTCGGGCTCTTCGACGCACAAGGCAGGCATCTTGCGGGAGGCTACATCGGGAATCGTCCGCCGATACCCGCGTACAACCGGCCATTCCGGCTGCGACTCGCCACCACCAACGGTCACCCTGTACCCGGCCTCTGTATTGCCGGGCAGTTGGCAGACAACCACACCGTACTCCTGTGCCAGAGCATGCTCGAACTGCACCATTTCGACGAAGAGCTGCTGCACGTCCTGCTCACAGCCGGATTGGTGATGCTACTGGCCGGCGTTGTCGGCGCCGCGATCGTCGGCGTCGGCGCCGTACGCCGACTGGACGACGTCACTCACTCGATCAGGGAGATCGTGTCCGGAAATCTCGGTCGCCGTCTGCCCATGCAGATGAAACATGATGACGTCGGGCGGCTCGTGATGGTCGTCAACGGCATGCTCGACGAAATCGAACGCCTGATGCACGAAGTCAAGGGTGTGTGCGATGCAATCGCGCATGATCTGCGCACGCCGCTCACCCGCCTTCTCGCCGGGCTGGAGCGCGTGCAACGCCGAGCGCAGACTGAAGCCGACTATCGCGAGGCGATCGACGCCACGATTGCCGAAACGGGCAACATTCTTCACACGTTTAATTCGCTGCTACGTATCTCCGAGATCGAATCGCACGTACGCCAGCAGAATTTCGTCGCCGTCGATCTTGCCGCCATTACCGACGACGTCGCCGAATACTACGAACCGACCGCGGAAAACAAGGGCGTCACGCTCGATTACCGGCGCGTGCCCGATGGCCTTCCCGAGTTCCGGGGCGACCGCGACTTGCTGTTCGAAGCCCTCGCCAACCTGGTCGACAACGCAATCAAGTTTGCGCCGATCAACGGCCACGTATCGATCCGGCTGTTTCGCGACTCGACAGGCTTCGGTGTCACCATTGCCGATGACGGCCCCGGCATTCCGCCCCGAGAAAGACAGGCGGTATTGAGACGGTTCTATCGCGCCGAAGCGAGTCGCCATACACCCGGCAATGGCCTTGGCTTGAGCCTCGCGTCCGCCATTGCGGCGATGCATGGCATGCTATTGCGATTCGACGACACTCAAACCGGCTGCAGCGTAACGCTGCTGGCTCCTGCCATGCCCGTGTCCGCCGCACGCCCCTCTTGCCGGTAATCCATCCCGGTGCGGCATCCTGAAGATGGGTTCATGATGCTTTCAGCTTTCGTTCAGTCAACGCCCCTATGATCCTGGAGCAGGGCAGCTTGCCCTCTCATCGGACAAACCCATCAGGGAAGAACAGAATGATCAAGCATCACTCGCTGATTTCCGCTACCGCTGCAGCCGTCGCCCTCGCCCTTTCTTCCTCGGCATTCGCCTTCGACGGTTGGCACCAGCAGAAAGCCACCGTCATCCCCGGCAAGGCGGCCGGATGGGACTACGTGTCGGTCGACCCGGAAAGGCACCATGTTTTCCTTGGCCATCGAGAGGAAGGTTTGCAGGTGTTCGACACCATGCTTGGCAAGGTAGTCAAGGTAATCGGCAATACGGCGGCCAACAGTTCCGACGGCGCGGTGCTCATCCCCGAATTCGACGTCGGCATCTCCAACAACGAAGACGGCACCATTACGCCCTTCAAGCTCTCGACTCTGGAGGCGAAGCCTCCGATCAAGGTCGGTGACGATCTCGACACCAGCCACTACGATCCCGTCAGCAAGCGTCTCGTGCTCAACATGGGCGCGAAATCGGACGGCACCGAGATCGTCATGCTCGATATGCCTTCGCTGAAAGAGGCCACTCGCCTCAAGGTGCCGAGCAAGAAGGTCGAGGGAGCGGATAGCGACGGCAAGGCATTCTTCTTCCTCGCGGCACAGGACATCGACAAGGTCTACAAGATCGACTCCCGCGCCGGCAAGGTCGTCGCCACCTACGACACGGCATCCGCGTGCGGTCGCCCGACCGCGATCGCGGTGAACGGAGCCGACGAGCGCGTGTACGTCAGTTGCCGCGGCCGCGATGCCATCAAACCCTCGCTCGTCGTGCTCAATGGCGAAAACGGCAAGATCGTCTACCGTGCCGAGATCGGCGCGGGCAACGACAGCATCATCTACGACGCGAGCCTCAAACGCATTTTCACGGCCAACGGCGTAAGCGCGAACCTCAACATATTCGAAGTCGACGGTCCGGATAGCTACAAGCCGCTCGAAACGCTGGGCACGCGCGCCGGCATGCGCACGATGGCCATGGATTCGAAAACCCACGTAATCTACGGCGTCGCCGCGGAAGGCAGCGCCGACACCGCCAAGCACATCTCGACCGTCGTTTCGCCGTTCTACGCGAACACGTTCTTCCCCAATACCTATACCGTGATGGCCTTCGGCAAGCAACGTTGACTACGGGAACGGCGGCATGGTCGACCAACCTGGAATGTCGACCTTGCCGAACATGTCCTGGTTGTTCGGTCAAACGAAACCCTCTTCGACCCGCATGCAGCCGTGCGCGGTGATCCCGGCAATGATGGAAATACCCGACCATCACAGGTATTTCCGCGCGGGCAGGCGCGACGCAGGTTACGGCTTGCCATTCAGCGACTCGACGATCCGGTACGCAACCTTCACGCGATCCTCGATCGGAAAGCTGCGGTTCGCGAGCATCACGATCGCGATCCGCTTCGCGGGGACGAACGCGACATAGGTACTGAAGCCGTTGGTCGAGCCGGTCTTGTTGATCCACGTGTCCTGGCGCGGCGCGAGCGGCGGCTCGAGCCTGGTCGCGGGCGTCGCGTCGCGGAGCATCGCCGGCCCGTTCCCTTCGAGCAGCGTCGGCAACGCGACCGGATACGGATACTGCTCCCAGATCAGGTCCTGCGTGAACGGCCCCGCACGGAAATAGCCGGTGTGCGTGCGCTCGAGCGCGCGCTGCAGCCGCGGCGCCGTTTCGACGAGCCCCATGTTCGCCTGCACGAAGCGCAGCAGGTCGGCCGCGGTCGTCCTGACGCCGTACGCCGGCTGCCACAGCATGCCGCCCGTCATCCGGATCGGCTTGCCGTCCTGCGTATAGCCCTGCGCATAGTCGGCCTGGCGTGCGGCGGGCACGTTGATGTACGTATGTGTCATCCCGAGCGCGGGGAACAGCCGCTGTTCCATCAGCACCGCGAAGTCGCGGTTCATCGCCTTCGCGGTGAGCTGCCCGAACATCCCGATCGCGACGTTCGAGTACGTGCGGCGCGTGCCCGGCGCATATGCGGGCCGCCACGCGTCGAGATAGCGCATCAGGTCCGCGTCGTCGCGGATGCTGTCGGGCACCTGCAGCGGCATGCCGCCCGGCGTGTGCGTGCCGAGCTCGAGCAGCGTCACGCCGCCGAACGGCTTGCCCTGCAGCGCGGGCAGGTACTTGGCCGCAGGATCCGACAGCGACAGCTCGCCGCCCTCCTGCGCGTCGGACGCGAGCGTCGCGGTCAGCGTCTTGCTGACCGAGCCGATCTCGAACAGCGTGTCGCCGGTCACGGGCTTGCCGGTTTGCGTCGACATCACGCCGTAGTCGAACACGTAGGGCTTGCCGTCGGCGACGACGCCGATCGCCATGCCGGGAACGGCGAACTGCTTCATCAGCGGCGCGACGTTGCGGGTCACGGTGTCGTGAATCTCGGCGGGCGTGGCGGCGGCCGCGCGGCCGGCCGTGGCAGCAGCGCACGCGGCGACGAACAGGGTCGCGGCGATGCGTATCGCGTTGAATCGCATGGTTGCGGTTCCTTCGATTTTCAGATGGTTGTGTGAGCAACAGATCCGGCCGCGCCGCGCGGAAGCTGCGGCAGCCGGCCTGTCGAAGCAGGACTATCCGCTGCCGGCCGCCCGTCAACAATCGATGATATGTTGCGTGAGCCTAAAGAAAATCTTATGCGCTGCGTGAACCGTCCATGCGGACGTCAGTCCGGCGACCGTTCGAGAAAGGCCCGCATCGCGGCATTGAAGCGCGCCGGCCGCTGCAACGGCGCGAAGTGGCTCACGCCGGGCAGGATCGTCAGCGTCGCGCCCGGAATCGTGCGCGCGAGACACGCCGCATGCTCGGGGCGGATGAACTCGTCGTGCTCGTCGTGCACGATCGCGACCGGCACCGCGATCGCCGCGAGGTCGGCCGCGCTGTAATCCGGTTGCGTGCGCATCATGTCTGCGCGGCGGAAGTGAGATCGAACTGCATCGTGTCGAACCGTAATGAGTGTGCGACTCGGGTCGGTTGAAAAGGGGAACACCTTGCAACAGGTTTACAGAATTCGTCGGATGAAACTTTCGCCTCTACCTTCCGCGCGGCGCCGATGCGGCCGCGCAGCCGGCGCCGCACGCCATGTCGTACGCGCCATGCCGATTGTCGCGAAGGGGCCAGAATGACCGGCCTCCCACGCTGGTAAAATCGTCGGCCGGCCTGCTGCCGCAGCCCCCCAGGCTGCTTCCGGCAAGGCCTCGCGAGCTACCCGTCTCGGCACCCGCCCGGTCGGGCGCGACCCGCGATGCCGTCCGGCGCCGTCGCTACGCGAGCTTCGCGCCCGCAGCGACACGGCGACGCGACAACGCGGCGACTTCGGCACGCACGCCCTTCATCACGCATTTCGAGGAATTCACGATGGCCCGCATCGGTGCCTTCTGCCTGACCACGTGGCTCGCCGCCGCGATTCTCTATTTCGGCCAGCATTCGGTCGCGATGATTGCGCTCAGCGGCGTGGTCGTGTTTGGCGGGTTCGATCTGCTGCGTCCGTAGCGACGACGCGTTCGGGCCGAGCCGGCTGTTCCGGCTCAGCCTCGCCGCACGTCAGCGCGGCAACGTCCGCAACGACGACGGCCCGCCCGACAGTGCGATGCGCTTGCCCGTATCGCGTAGCTTGCCGCCTTCCACCGCATACAGCGCGAGCTGCCGCTCGACGTTGAACTGCACGATCACGTGCCGGCTGTCCGCGGTAAATACGATGCCCTGCGCGGCTTCGCCGCCCGGCACTTCGCTCGTCTGTACCGCACGGCCGTTGCGGATCTCGAACAGCACGACCTTGCCGAGCTTGTGACGGCCCGGGTTGTCGGGCGTCAGGTTCGAGCCGTCCATCGCCTGCACGGCGATCCACTTCCCGTTCGGCGAGATCGCGACGCCTTCCGGCAGCGACGGCACCGTGAGGTACTGGGCAGTACGGAACGGCGTGCGCGACACGTCGATCAGCGCGACCGAATCGGCATCGCCCGCGAGCGTGCCGGCATAGCCCGGCAGCCCCGCGAGCCCGACGTTGCTGACGACGGCCCAGTGATTGTCGCTCGACACGTCGATCGTGTAGGGCGCAACGCCCGTGCTCAGCCGCGTGCCGCTGTCGGTCACCTTGCCGTCGTCGACGTTCAGCACCGCGACGCCCTGCTCGTCGCGCAGCGACACGAGTGCATGCTTGCCGTCGTGCGTGAAGCTGACCCCGGCGAGCCGCTTCTTGCCGATCTTCAGGTTGCCGTCGAGCGTCACCTGCGCGCCGTCGATCCGCAGAATCGACACGCTGCCGTCGACGTTCGCCACCAGCGCGAGCCGGCCGGACCGGTCGATCGCGACTCCCTGCGGGTGTGTGCCGAGTTCGATGCGCGTGATCGCCGGCGGCGAAGCATCGAGGGCCACGACCTGCAGGAACGTGTCGTACACGAGCTGCTTCGCGTTCGGGTCGTAACGCGTCGGCGCGCCGACCAGCGCAAGCTTTGCGTCCGGCGTGATCGCGACGGCCTGCGGCGGCCCCTGGATGCCGTTCTCGACGTCGACCTGAAGCGCGACCTTCGGCGGGAACACGCTCGCATCGAGCAGCGTCAGCGTGTCGGCCGGCGGCGTTGCGAGAAAGGTATCGCGCCCTTCGACGCGCTGGTACTTGCCGTCGTTGCCGGACACGATCCAGTCGGCCGCGTGCGCGGCGACGGCGGTCGTGGCGAGCGTGAGCGCGGCGAGCAGGCGGGCGCGACGAAGGCGGAAGGGATTCGAATGCATGGCGGTCGGTTCTCCGGATCGGTTGCAGATGCAAGGACTGGCACGACCCTGCTGCTCGACGGGTCGATGCAACCGCATGATGCATGAAAGCGCGCGAAGCCGGCGTCTCGCGCCCGCCGCTCAGGCCGTGCGCGGGCCCGCGCTGTCCCACCGGTCCACATCGTCGAGCGGATACACGGGCCGCGAGAGCCGTTCGTAGCCGAACAGCCCGTAGTCCGACCCGGTCACGCCGCGACTGTCGCACTCGACGAGCGCGGCCGCGATCGGCACGAACACCGGCCTGCAATACATGCGCGACTTCAGCAGCAGGAATCGTGCACGGCGCGGATCGATGCCGACGCTCTCGAATACGCCGAGATCCCAAGGCTCCTGCGTGCGCTCGGTGACGACCAGCGTCGCCACGCCGATATCGAGCACCGCCGCGCGGCCCATGTACGCGCGCTGGCCCGTATACGTCGGCCCCGTAATCACGTATTCGCCGTCGGTCATCGCGCGCACGATGCCTGTCGCGCGAAACGGCGTGCGCCGCGCGCCACCATGCGACGGCATCCGGTTGCCGACCGGCACCGTGACGGTCGCGCCCACGCCCGCGTCGATCAGCGCGGCGACCGCCTCCGGGTCACACAGCGGCCCGCTGACGATCCCGTCGAGCCCCTGCGCGAGCGCGGCCTCGAGCAGGTCCATCGTGTCGCACGGCCCGCCCGACATGCAGTTGTCGCCGTGATCGAGCATCAGCACCGGGCGGTCCGCGCCGCGTGCCAGTGCCGCGGCCTGCGCGACCGATTCCGCGAGCGGCGCGCTGCGATACACGAATGCGTCGCGCGCGTCCCAGATCTGCCGGGCGATGCGCTCGGCCACCGCGTCGGCCGCCGCACGATCGCCGTCGGCAACCACGACGACGCTGATGCACGGCGCGGGAATATCAGCAAGCGAGAAGCCGGGCAGCACCGACACCGCGAGCATCCCGTCGGCCTCGGCCGCGCGCGCGGCTTCCACCGCGCGCCGCATCGCGCCTTCGGCGCTCGCGCTGCGCAGCGTCGACGTCATCAGCGGCGGCTGCCGCCACGCGAGCACGGGCCGCGCGCGGCCGTGCAGCCGGTCGAGCAGCACGCGCGCCGCGTGCTCGCCCGTCTCGTACATGTCGACGTGCGGATAGGTCTTGAAGCTGACGATCACGTCCGCATGGTCGATCATCTTCTGCGTGACGTTCGCATGCAGGTCGAGCGCGACCGCGATCGGCGCAGCGGGCAGTGCCGCGCGCACGCGCGCAAGCAGGTCGCCCTCGCCGTCCGCGCTCTGCTCGGCGACCATCGCGCCGTGCAGATCGAGCATCACCGCATCGCAGCCGGGCGCGGCCGCGACGATCGCATCGCAGATCGCCGCATACGCGTCGGCCGCGACCGGCCCGCTCGGATTCGCGGCCGCCGACACCGGCGTGACGATCGCCGCACCCTCGCGCGCCGCCGCATCGATGAACGCGGCCATCGCGGTGCGCATCCCGTGATTCGCGCGATACGCGTCGTCGCCCCAGTCGGGGCCGTTGCGGCCGAACGCGGCGAGCGGCGTCGGCACCGGCGAGAACGTATTCGTCTCGTGGTTCATCCGGGCGATCAGGATTTTCATCGCGTGCCGCCTTCCGCAATGCCCGCCGCGCCGAGCATCGCATGCAACAGCACGTTGCAGCCCGCTTCGAGGTGGGCGGGATCGGCGTCCTCGATTTCGTTATGGCTGATCCCGTCCTTGCACGGCACGAAGATCATCGCGGTGGGCGCAACGCGTGCGAGATACACCGCGTCGTGGCCCGCACCGCTGATCACGTTCATCGAAGAAAGCCCGAGTGCATTCGCGCCCGCGCGCACCTGCTCGACGAGTGCCACGTCGAACGGCTGAGGCGGGAAATACACGACCTGCTCGACGTCGATCGGCATGCCGGCAGCAGCACCCAGATCAGCGCATGCTGCGCGTAGTTCCGCATCCATCGCCACAAGCGTCGCATCGTCGGCCGCGCGCAAGTCGACGGTCAGCGTCACGCGGCCTGGAATCACGTTGCGCGAATTCGGGTGTACGTCGACCCAGCCGACCGTGCCGCGTCCGTGCGGTGGATGCGCGCACGCGATGCCGTTTACCGCGCGCACGAGATCGGCCGCAACCAGCAGCGCATCGCGCCGCAGCGCCATCGGCGTCGGGCCTGCGTGTGCCTCCATCCCGTGTACGGTGACGTCATACCAGCGCTGCCCGAGCGCGCCCTCGACCACGCCGATCGTCGTGGCGTGCGCCTCCAGTACCGGCCCCTGTTCGATATGCGCTTCGAAGTACGCGCCGACCGGATGCGCGTCGCACACCTCGCCCGCATAGCCGATCGCCGCCAGCGCATCGCTCACCGATACGCCGTCGCGATCGCGTTGCGCGAGCGCATGGTCGAGCGTGAACGCCCCCGCGAAAACGCCGGAACCCATCATCACGGGCACGAAGCGCGAACCTTCCTCGTTGGTCCACACGGCGACCTCGAGCGGCGCACGCGTGCGCACACCCGCATCGTCGAGCGTGCGCAGCACTTCGAGGCCCGCGAGCACGCCGTAGTTGCCGTCGAACTTGCCGCCTGTCGGCTGCGTGTCGATATGGCTGCCCGTCGTCACGGGCGGCAGGTCGTCGCGTTCGCCTGCCCGTCGCGCGAAGATATTGCCGATCGCATCGATGCGTACCGTGCAGCCGATTTCTTTCGCCCATGCGGCGAACAGGTTGCGTGCGTCACGATCGCGTTCCGTGAGTGCGAGGCGGCACACGCCCCCCTTGTCGGTCGCGCCGATTCGCGCGAGACGCATCAGGCTGTCCCACAGCCGTGCGCCGTCGACGCGCAAGCCGGACGCCGCGACGCCCGGTGTCGAATCCTGAACTTGCATCGGTGGAATTCCTCTCAATGAAAGGGAACGGCGCTCACGCAACGCCGACACCCAGGTAACGGTCCTTCACCTCGTGATCGGCAGCGAACGCCGCGTTGCTGCCTTCGTAGACGATCACGCCCTGTTCGATCACGAAGTGGCGGTCCGCAAGCTGCGTGCACACTTCGAGGTTCTGCTCGACGAGCAGGATCGCGACGCCGGCCGCCTTGATCTGCTTCAGCTGCTCGACGATCTCCTCGACGATCACCGGTGCGAGCCCTTCGACAGGTTCGTCGAGCATCAGCAGCCGCGGGTGGTTCATCAGCGCGCGGCCGATCGCGAGCATCTGCTGCTCGCCGCCCGACAGCTGCGCGCCACCGTTGCGGCGGCGCTCCTTCAGGCGCGGAAAGATGCGGTAGATATCGTCGAGCTGCCACGGCGAATCGCGGCGCGCGCCGAGCCGCAGGTTTTCCTCGACCGACAGCAGCCGGAAAATCCCGCGATGCTCGGGCACGAAGCACAGGCCGCGCGCAGCGATCCGGTGCGCGGGCTGCCCGGACACCGGCCGGCCCGCGAACGTCACCGTGCCGCCGGTCGGCGCGACGACACCCGCGATCGTCTTGAGCGTCGTCGACTTGCCCGCGCCGTTGCGGCCGAGCAGCGTCACCGTCTCGCCTTCGTTCACGTTCAGTGAAATACCCTGCAGGACATGGCTCTTGCCGTAGCAGGCGTGAACCTCCTTCACATCGAGCATCATGCGCGGCCCCCGGTGATCATGTTGCCGAGATACGCGCTGCGCACGCGCTCGTCGCCGCGAATCGCATCGGGCTTGCCTTCGACCAGCACGCGCCCCTGCTGCATCACCGTGATCGTGTCCGAGATGTCCATCACGATTCCCATGTTGTGTTCGATCAGCACGACCGTGTAGTCGTCGCGCAAGCCACGGATCAGCGTCTTCATGTCGTCGAGGTCGTCGATCCCCATGCCCGACGTCGGTTCGTCGAGGAAGATCGCGCGCGGTCGCGCCGCGAGCGCCATCCCGACTTCGAGCCTGCGCTGCTGGCCGTGCGACAGCACGCCGGCCGCCGTGTCGGCGAAGCGCTGCAGGCCGAGCCGCTCGAGCACGTCGTCGACGATGCCGTCGTGCGCGAGCGCGCCGCGCGGCGGCGTCCACGGATTCAACGCGCGCCGCGATTCGACACCTTGCGCGGCGACGCGCAGGTTCTCGCGCACGCTCAGGTTCGGAAACAGGCTCGTCACCTGGAACGAGCGTGCGATACCGCGCCGCACGCGCTTGTGATCGGGCTCGCGCGACACGTCGTGACCGTCGAACAGGATCGAGCCCGACGTGATCGGCAGTGTGCCCGTCAGCGTATGGAACAGCGTCGTCTTGCCCGCACCGTTCGGGCCGATCACCGAATGCACGGTGCGCGGCATGATCCGCAGATCGACGCCGCCCAGCGCCGTGAACTTGCCGTAGCGCTTGACGATGCCGCGCGCTTCGAGAATCGCTTCGCTCATTGCTGCTCCCTGGCCGCGGCCGCAGTACGATCGGTGCGCCGCAGCGATGCCGCGACGCGTTCGCCGAGTCCCCACAACCCCCGCTGCATGAACAGGCTGACCGCGATCAGCACGAGGCCGAGCAACAGCAGCCAGCGCGGCCACAGCGTCGACAGCCAGTCCGCAAACAGCACGTAGAACGCCGCGCCGAGAACCGACGCGAACAGGTTGCCCGTGCCGCCGATCACCGTCATCACGAGGATCATCTCGCTCGTGTGATAGTCGATGTTCGACAGCGGCGCGATGCCCGTCATCAATGCGTGCAGCGCACCCGCGAGGCCCGTGACCGCACCCGAGATCACGAACGCCGCCAGCTTGAAGCGCTGCACGTCGTAGCCGGCCGCCGCCGCGCGCGCCTCGTTGTCGCGGATCGCGAGCAGCGTGCGGCCGAATACCGAGCGCGACACGCGCAACAGCAGCCAGAACACGGCAACGAACAGCACGGCGACGAAACCGTAGTAGCGCCACGGCGAATCGAGTGAAACGAGCGGATGCCCGAACGCGGACAGCGCGGGGCGCGGGATATCGAGCAGCCCATTGTCGCCGCCCGTGACATCCGGCGTCGTATACGCGAGGAAGTAGAACAGCTGCCCGAACGCGAGCGTCAGCATCACGAAGTAGGTGCCGCGCTGCCGGATCGAGAACCAGCCGACCAGCGCGGCCGCGACGGCGCCGAGCACGGCGGCCGCGGCGAGCGCGGCGGTCACCGATGCGACGCCGTGCGTCAGCACCAGCCCCGCCGCGTAGCTGCCGAGCCCGAAGAAGATGCCCTGCCCGAACGACAGCAGCCCCGTAAGCCCGAGCAGCAGGTTGCAGCCGAGCGCGGCGAGCGCGAACACCAGCACTTCGGTCGCGAGCGAGCCCGAGCTCAGCGCGACCGGCAGCGCGCACACGACGGCCACCGCGAGCCAGCCTTCCGGCCGCTGCAGCGCGCCGCGCCACGACCGCGCGAGCCGCGAGGCCGCCGCACCCGGCGGCAGCGATTTCGACGATTCGATCATGCAGCCCTCCCCAGCAAACCGTTCGGACGCAGCAGCAGCACGGCGGCCATCGCGACATAGATCATCAGTCGCGCGCCTTCCGGCCACAGCGTGCTCATCAGGCTCTGCACGATGCCGACCAGCAGCCCGCCGACCAGCGCCCCGAGAAAATTCCCCATCCCGCCGACGACGACCACGACGAACGCGACACCGAGCGCCTCGATCCCCATGAACGGATCGACGCCGCGAATCGGCGCGGCCAGCACGCCCGCGAGCGCGGCCGTCGCCGCGCCGAGCGCGAACACGAGGCTGAACACGCGCGTCACGTTGATGCCGAGCAGCGACACCATTTCCGACGATTCGCTGCCCGCACGCACCGTGCTGCCGAGCCGCGTGCCTTCGAGCACCCACCACAGCAGTGCGGCCAGCACGGCCGTGAAACCGATCACGAACAGCCGGTATTTCGGATAGACGAAACCGCCCCAGATCACGACGCCGCTCAGTGCATCGGGCGGCGACACGTTGTCGCCGAGCGGGCCCCACGCGAGAATCGCGCACTCCTGCAGTACGAGTGCGAGACCGACCGTCGCGAGGATGTGGAACTCGTGCTGCTGTGCATAGACATGACGCAGCACGAGCTTTTCGACGATCCACGCGAACGCGCCGACGACGAACGGCACGATGGCGAGTGCGACCCAGAAATTCGCCGACCATTGCAGCGCCTGGTAGCACAGGTACGCGCCGAGCAGGTAAAACGCGCCGTGCGCGAAATTCACGAAGCGCAGCAGGCCGAACACGATCGACAGGCCGACGGCGAGAAGGAAGTACAGCATGCCCACGCCGATGCCGTTGACGATCTGCAGCAGATAGACGTTCATGGCTTCCGTATCGGAAAGGAGGGAAACGGACGTCCGCCGCGCATCGGCCGCGGACGCGCCCATCGCGTTACGCGAGCTTGCACCCCGTCTTCTCGACGGGCAGGAACGATTGCCCCGAGCTGACGATGTCCGCGTAGTCGTCCGCGTTCTTCATCCGACTTTTCGGCTTGCCCTTCAGCAGGTAGTAGTTCTTCAGCACCTGGTGGTCACCCTTGCGGATTTCCTCGGAGCCGGTAAGCCCGTCGTACTTCATCCCTTCCATCGCGGCAACGACCTTCTTCGGGTCCGCGGTGCCGGCCTTCACCATCGCATCCAGCAGGATCTTCGAGCAGATGTACGAACCCGCGAGGCTGTAGTTCGGGTTCGCCTTGAACGTGGCGTTCGCGCGCTTCACGAGGTCGCGGTTCAGCGGCGAATCGATGCCGTGCCAGTACTGCGCGCCGAAATACACGCCGTCGCAGATGTCGGGCCCGAGCGCCTCGAACTGTTCGAGGCCCGATGCCCACGCGAGCAGGATCGTGCAGTTGCGCTTCATCCCGAAGCTCACGGCCTGGCGCAGCGTGTCCGACGACTGCGAACCGAAGTTCAGGATCAGCAGCACGTCGGGCTGCGCGGCGACCGCATTGGTCAGATAGCCGCTGAATTCCTTCTCGGCGAGCGAGTGATAGCTGTTGCCGACGTGCTCGATGCCCTTTTCCTTGAAGATTGCCTTCGCGGCCGACAGCAGCCCGTCGCCGAACACGTACTGCGGCGTGATCGTGTACCAGCGCTTCGCCTTCGGCAGCATGCCGATCAGCGGCCGCACCGTCTGCTCGATCGCGCCGAAGGTCGGCACCGACCAGCGGAACGTCGCGTCGTTGCAGTCCTTGCCGGTGATCTCGTCGGCGCCGGCCGTCGTGATGAACACGCCGCCCGCCTTTTGCACTTCCTTGCCCATCGCGAGCGATTCGGACGACAAGATGCCGCCCGCGAAGAAACGCACGCCCTTCTGCTGCGCAATCTCCTGCACGCGCCGCACGGCCGTCGCGGGCTTGCCCTCGGTATCGAGCGCCGTATACGCGAGCGGCGCGCCGAGCACCTTGCCGTATTGCTTGACGACGAGCTGCATGCCGAGATCGGCGTACTTGCCGTTGGCAGCGAACGGCCCGGACATCGGCACCGGGCACGCCAGCTGGATGGATGAACCCTGCGCGAACGCGGCACGGGACGACATGCTGCCGAGCGCGCCCGGCACGGCCGACAGCGCGGCCAGTTTCAACAGTTCTCGGCGATTCAAGTTGACGCTCCTGATAAAGGGGACACACGCGATGCGACCGACTGCCAAACCGTGCCCACGCCCTGCAGGATGCGCGCCGCCGGTTGATCCTATTTATCATGATAAATAGAATGAACCTGATGCTAGAGTTGATCAAAATTGGTGTCAATCAGGCAAAATTCCGTACCCTGCGCCGGAACGGATCGTCGACGATGACGGGGCGCGCAGTCAGACAAAGGAGTCTTCAAGATGGTCATGGACCGAGCCAGGGCGGGCGTCGCGGTCGAAATCAAGCAGCCGAAGCGGGCCGACCTCGTCGCCGAGGAGATCAAGCGGCTGATCACCGAGAAGGATCTGAAGCCGGGCGACCGCCTGCCGCGCGAAGCCGAGCTGCAGCAGCTCTATGCGGTGAGCAAGAGCACGATCCGCGAGGCGCTGAAGTCGCTCGAGGTGCAGGGGCTCATCAAGGTCACGACGGGGCCGTCGGGCGGCGGGATGGTGGTCGAGGTGCCGCTCGACCGCACGCTGCAGTTGCTGCAGAACTACCTGTTCTTCAAGGACGTGACGATCGACGACATCTATACGGTGCGCAAGCTCCTCGAACCCGAGCTGGCGGCGGGTGCCGTGCCGCACCTGACCGAGCGCGATTTCACCGCGCTCGAGGCGAACATTGCGTGCTGCGACGGCGCGTCGGGCGTGCACGATCGCGGCCACATGCTGCGCCAGCGGCAGGAAGACACGACGTTCCACGACATCCTCGCGGCCGCGAACCCGAACCCCTTCCTGCGATTCAGTTGCGAGTTGATCAACGAGATGATCCGGCAGTTGATCGAGTTCAGGAACGACACGCCGCTCGTCGAGCACAAGCGCTTCGGCGAAGCGAACGTATCGATCCACAAGGCGATCCTGCAAGCCGCACGCGAGCGCGATGCCGAGCGCGTACGTGCGCTGATGGTCGAGCACATGACCGAGGCGCCCAAGCACGTGAAACGGATGAAAGGCAAGCTGCGCGGGCGCTTGATCCTCGACTCCGAAATCCGCAGGCGCGCCGCGGCGCCCGTTGCGGGTGCGGACGCAGCCGCGGCGGATTCCGAAGAGGATTGAAAGTCGTCGCTCAAGCGTACCCCGTCGCGCCGTGCGTCTCCAGGTATTCGACGAGGCCGAACTCCGCATGCTCGCGCCCGTTGCCCGAACGCTTGTAGCCGCCGAACGGCACGCCCGGCTCAGGCGTCCAGCAGTTCGAAACGCAACCCGGCATGCCGCACGAGGCGCTCGACGAAGCGCGCGTCGAACATCGTCGCGGGCGTCCAGAAGCCGCCGCCGCGGCCGGTCTTCATGCCGTCGCGGGCGCAATCCAGCGCGAGGCCGAGCGCGGCTTGGCCGAGCATCTTGCCGGTCGAGCCGTAACCGGGATCGCGGTCGCCGGTGACTCTCACGCGCAGCGTCCGCCCGTCGTCGGCGCGCCCGAAGAAGCGCAGGTCGTAGCGGCCGGCCAGTTGCGCGGCGACGCTCGGCCCCTCGCCGGGCTTCGGCAGCAGGAAGCGCTCCATCAGGCTGCGCACCGGCGTGACGAGCACGCCCACCATGAACGCAGCGAGGCCGGCCACCATCGTCAGCGCGGCGACGCGGCCCTTGAGTCCCGTGCCCGTGATGACCGCTTCGTCATAGGCGAACCGGCTGCCATACGCGTCGTCCGCAAGCGCGTTGGAGCGATGCACGACGCGCTCGTTGACGGCCGCCATCACGAACGGCGCGATCCACGTGCCGCCGTCGCGATCGAATTCCGCCGACCGGACCGCGTGCTGCCGCACCGTGAAGCCGTGATCCTTCGGGCATAGCGCATACGGATCGAGCAGTTCGCGGCGCAACGCGGGATCGGCCGCGGCTTCGCGCACGACGTTGATCACGCTCGCGACCGTGCCGCCCGACGCGCCGCCCTTCAGCGTCTTCACGCGCATCTTCACCTGCGTGGCCGGCACGCCCCACTGCCGCCGTGCGTGCTGCTGCAGGAACAGCACACCGATGTCGGACGGCACCGAATCGAACCCGCAGCAATGCACGATGCGCGCGCCCGATTGCCGGGCCGCCGGCTCGTACCGTTCGATCATCCGCTTGATCCACTGCGTCTCGCCGGTGAGATCGCAGTAGTCCGTGCCGGTTTGCGCGCAGACCTTGACCAGCGGCTCGCCATAAAGCGCGTACGGGCCGACGGTCGACACGACGACGCGCGTGCGCGCGCACAACACCCGCAATTGCGCTTCGTCGGCCGCATCGGCCACGATGATCGGCAGCGCCTGCCCCGCGGCGCCCAGCGTATCCCTGACCTGCCGGAGCTTCGCTTCGGAGCGGCCGGCGATCGCCCAGCGCAGCACTTCACCGCTGCCCGACAGGTATTCGGACAGGTAGCGCGTCAGGATCTGCCCGACGAAGCTGGTGGCACCGAATACGACGAGATCGAGATCATGGGTCGGCTGGGTCATCGACGCTTCCTTTCAGACAGGTTGGCTCCGGACGCCCGGGTTTATCGAGCGGGCTCATCGAACACCTTCAACGGCGTCGGCAGATTCAGCACCAGCTGCGCATCCTTGACCACGTCGAACCGCACGAGCGTGGCGATGCCCAGCCCGTCGAGCAGCCGGCTCAGCGGACCGCCGTGCCGCACCAGCTCGACGCCGCGCGGCAGCACGCGCTGCGCGAACGACAGCGTATTGGTCTGCACCGCGCTCCGATGCCACACGCCGTCGACGAGATTGATCATGGTATTCGTGCCCATCCGCGACTGGGAAGGCACCTGGGTCAGCGCAGGCGACGGCGCGTTCAGCGTCAGGTCCGCTCGACCGTCCGGCCCGGCAATCCGCGCGCTGACGCGTGCGCCGATGGTCATGTCGATATCGGCAAGCCATTTCGGCAGCTGATAGCCGTGCACGCCGCGCACCCGCGCGATTTCCGTGGTGACGGGCAGCGCCAGCACATGCGCGAAGAAGCTCCGGCGCCGCATCGCATCGACGAGCTCGAGCGCATGCGAGCCGCGCGCGCCCGGCCGGCGAATCACCACCGCGACGGACACCTCGTCATACGGATCGTTGTCGCAGACCGAATACGAGAAGAAGGTCAGCGCGACCAGCCCGTATCGGGGAACCGCCCGCAGCTGCTCGAGCGGCACCGGCAGCATCGTGCGCAGGCGCTCGAGCGGCGCGAGAAACAGCAGCTGGATGCTGCTGGAACGATAGTAGAAGTTCGGCGCCCAGGTCGGCCCCATGCGCGACGCGACCTGACGTTTCGGAATCCGACGAAAAAAATCGATGTTCCCCGCGGCGGGATCGCGCGCGACCTCGTCGAGGTCCGGATTCATGCGAAACCGGTCGTAGTACCCGCCTTCGGGCACGTCGACCTTGTGCGGCCCGAATTCGACCTGTGTAAAGCGCCTGTCCATGTGCGTTGCTTCTCGTCGAAGATGAGTCGTGGCAGGCAACGTGCGCGGCCTGCCGATTCATGACCGTCAGCAGGCACTCTAAGATTCAACTCAACTTCAGGGTCAAGGCCTCGACTAGAGGAACGGGTCGGAATGGGCGGCCGCCGCGCATCCGGCGGTCGAACGGCGCCCGTTGCCGCGGATCGACACCATGCCGCGATCGCGCAGGCACGCCATCGCCCGGCACAGCCCGGATACGAAACGTCAGTGCGCCGGAATGCGTATGTCGCCGTCCACGCGCAACGTGCGCTTGCCGCGCGCGACATCGTATTCGACCGTCTGCGCCGGCGTCACCGAACCGTAGGACACGCCGTTCACGTAGACGGTGCCGGCCTTCAGTTCGATCCGGTCCCCGTCGACCGTCGCGGTGCCATGTTCGCCCTGCAGGATCGCACCCGCGCATCCCGGGTTGGAAAAGCTGCGGACCGTCGAGCCGGACACGCCGGCGGTCTCGCCCTGCCCCGGCAACGCAAACGACGGGATCGCGGGCATCGGCGCGCTTTGTGCGGTCGCCGCACGACACGGCGCGGCGCCGTTGCCATCGGCGGCATAAGCGGATCCCGGGCCGATACCGCAGGCCGCCAGCCATGCGATCGTCATCGGCAACAGTGTGCGCATGATGCTCTCTCCCTGAACGAACCCGAAATACGAATGCATCGCCGTCGCCGATCCGCGCGACATGCGATGCGATCGGCCCGCCCGGCAACGCGGGCAAGCCGATGCGAGCCGATACACGCGTTTCGGCTCGCATGAATGTCGTTATAGTCGATCGCCGCGGGAAATCTCCATCCGACTACGACGCGCCGCTGCCGTTCGACTGGAAGCACGTGCTCGACCGGCTGGACGAACGGCTGCCGTCGGAACCAGCACGCGGCGCCTGACGCACGGCCACGGCGGCCCTATCGCCCCGCGTGCGCCGCATCCGGCAACACCGGCGCGAATGCCGCTTCGACAAACCGGATCACATCGTCGAGCGACGACGTGCACGTCGCGCCCGCGGCAAGCTCCCGAAATGCACCGTCCGGCCCGAGGCAGATGAGCGGCTTGCGCCAGCGCTGCGCAAGCGCGATCTCCTCGGCCGTCCCGTGCCCGCCGGGCAGCGCGACGATCAGGTCGCTGCTCAGCACGTTCACGTAGTTCCGGTTGATCGTGTGCGGATCGGCGCCCGGTTCGCGGCGCGGCAGCGGCGTGAGGATCGGGATCTCGACGAACGGATGCGGATAGCCGTCGAGCGGCACGAAGCCCGCGTGCGGATCGGCCTGCGTCGGCAGGATGCCGATCGATCGGCCGGCCCGCCCCGGCACACCGGCGAACGCGCGCGCGACCGCCAGCATCACGCCCTGGCCGCCGCCCGTCAGCAGGTTGAAGCCGGCCTGCGCGAGCCATGCGCCGAGCGGTTCCGAAAACGCGAGCCACGGCTCCTTGCCCGAGCCCATCACGCCGATCGTCCGGTTGTTGCGTTGCATCGTGAATTCCGGTGATGAATCGTTGAGTCGCGCTGCGGCATGACGTCGGATTGCGGCACCCGGCCGCGTGCCGCGCATCGTCATTCGAGTTCGACGCCCTTGAGTTCGGGGATCAGGAACAGCGTCGCGACCATATCGAGCACATAGAGGCCGGCGAGCAGCGCGATCGCCGTCTGGAACGAGTAGCGCGCGGCCAGCGCGCCGACCGCCACCGGCCCGAAGCCGCCGACCGCGCGGCCGATATTCCACAGCACGTTCTGCGCGGTCGCGCGCGCGGCGGTCGGATAGCCCTCGGACATCAGCGTCCCGTAGCCGCCGACCATCCCGTTGACGAACATTCCCATCAGCGCGCCGGCCCACAGCATCGCCGTCGGGTCCGACAGCCGCGCATACGCGATGACCGTCACGACCGAGCCGAGCTGGTACAGCAGGAATGTCGGCTTGCGGCCGATGCGATCGGCGAGCTGCCCGAACGTCCAGACGCCGATCATCATCCCGACGACGGTGGCCGCCGTCCACAGTCCCGACTTCGTCAGCGAGAAGCCCATCTGTTTCGACAGGAAGGTCGGCAGCCAGATCATGATCCCGTAGTAGCCGAAGTTCTGGACCGAGCAGAGGATCGCGATGCCGAGACTCGTGCGCGCGGTGCGGGCGTCGGCGACGAGCATCCGGAACGCGTTGGCGCGCGGCTGCGTCGCGCGCTGCACGAAGACTTCCGGTTCGTGCAGCCGGTTGCGTAGCACCCACGCGAGCAGCGCCGGCAGCACGCCGACCACGAACATCCCGCGCCAGCCGATATGGAGCAGCAGCAGCGGCGTCAGCAGCGCGGCCAGCAGCACGCCGGCCTGCCAGCCGAGCGCGACGTAGCACGACACGCGCGCCCGCTTGCTCGCCGGCCACGCTTCCGCCGCGAGCGCCATGCCGATCCCGAACTCGCCGCCGAGGCCGATGCCCGCGATGGTCCGGTACACGAGCAGATCGCGGAAGCCTTGCGCGAACGCGCACAGGCCGGTGAAGACCGCGAACAGCATGATCGTCCAGGTGAGCACGCGCACGCGGCCGTAGCGGTCGCTCAGCGCGCCGAACAGAATGCCGCCCGCGACGGCGCCGATCAGCGTCCACGTGACGAGCGCGCCGCCCTGCCCGGGCGTCAGCTGCAGCGCGGCCGTGATCGCGGGCAGCATGAAGCCGAGGATCAGCAGGTCGAAGCCGTCCATCGCGTAGCCGATCGCCGAGCCGGCCAGCGCCTTCCACGCGTACGGCCCGACCTGTTCGGTGCGCGGCGCCGCCGGATCGCCGAGCGCCGAAGATTTCATGTTTGCTGCCATGGTGTCCTGCCGGGAATATCCGGGCGACATTTTAAAGCCTGAAACCATGCACGACGGGCCGGCGTACATGCGCACGCAGAAAGTGCCGCGCGCCCGCTTCCGGGAACGGAAACGGGCAGCGGCGGGTAATGAATTTGAAAGATTTCGAAGGCGGGGCCTCGCGAGCAGGCGGGACACCGAAAGAAGGGGATGAAGCGAGTGTTGCGTGGCGGGCGCGGGTCGAATGGCGCCGGAGCGATGCCGTGCGGTGCGGCGTCAGCCCTGATCGTCCCCGGGCCACCAGGTCTTGGCCTCGCGGTCGACGAGCAGCGTGTCGAGATCCTTGCCTTCGAGCCATTTGGGCCGCGGGCCGCGACCCGACCATGAACGGCCGGTCGTCGGATCGTAATACTTCGCAGGCGCCTTGCGTTTTCGCTGGACGATGTAGCCGAGGGCGCTCAGCACTTCCTGCTGCGAGATGCCCAACAGCTCGACCTGCTCCCTGAATGCCGCGAGTGCGGCTTGCTTCTCCTTCTGCTTGGCTTCCGACAACTTGATGTTCAGGTCCCGAAGTTGTGCTTCGAGGTCCTGCAGAGCCTGGGTCATGTATTCATCCTCTTTGGGTATGTTTTTGTTCAAAAAACCTCCGATGGCAGAACCTATCACGAAGTTCCGCCAATCGGTGTTGCGATGTGTGAATCGTTTGCCTGGACCTGCGAGGCTTTAGCAGTGTGCCGCAGGCAACGCAATCGTCGAAAGCCGGATGGCATCGACACGCAACACGTAGCGCGCCGCACCCGAACGCGTGGCGAACCGTCGATGGCGACCGCCTCGCCATCGAGCGCCGCATCGTGGTCAGGCGCGGCATGGCGCGAATGATAGCAGCGCGCATCCATCGTGTTCGAGGACTTTTGTGATCCGGCGCACCTCCGGCGCCGCGGAGCCCGCGAGCATCGACGCCGGCGCGACGATTTACGCGCTGCAACGGCACCCGTCCCACGCGATCCGAGCGAACAGCGCGTGCAGCTTTGCGCCCCGTGCGGCGTTCAGCGCGCATGCATGGGCGACGCGTCCGGCCAGGTGTGCGCGGAAATCCGGGTGCGCGGCGCGATTCTGCGACGCCGGTCCGTGGCGGATGCAATTGGTCAGGATGGCCTTCAGGACATCGAACTCGTCGCGCGCCAGGTTCGGATGGCGATTGACGACCACGCCGGCCAGTTGCTGCCGCACGCCGCGCCGCATCACGCGCGTCTTGCGCAACTGCAGCGCGAAACCTTCGTCGAGCGCGATCGCGGCGACTCTCGCCTGCAGCCGCCCGGCCTCGCGCGCCAGCGTGGCGCCGCCCGAGAACGCGAGATCGTCCGCGTAGCGCGTATAGCTCGCGTCGAGCGAACGCGCGAGCGCGGCGAGCCGCATGTCGAGCCGGAACGCGCACAGGTTCGCCAGCGCCGGCGAGGTCGGCGCGCCCTGCGGCAAGTGGCGGTTGCGGTAGCGCTGGCGGCTTGCCCAGTCGAACCGGTCGCGCAGGTCGGGGGCGAGCAGCCGTGCCGACGGCACGCGGTTGGTGCACAGCGCGGTCAGCGTTCGCGCGACTTCCGCCGGATAGCCGAGCGTCGTGAACAACGCATGAACCCGCGCCGCGCGCACCGACACGAAGAAATCCGCGAGATCGAAGCGGACGACGACGTCGCGATCCGCATGCGGCGCGGCGAACGACACGATCCCGCGTCCCCGGCGAAAGCCGTGTGCCGCGTCGTGCGGCGCGATGCGATCGAGCAGGCCGTGCAGGATGCGGCGCTGCGCTTCGCGCAGCCGGCCCTTCGGGATCTCGATCAGGCGGCAGCCGCCGCGGCGCTTGTCGTAGCCCGCGTACGTGTAGTGATGCAGCGGCGAGCCGCTACCGCGCGCGTCGACGCGCCAGCGGTCGGCCAGCCAGTCGAGCTCGGGCGCGCTCACGCCGAGCCAGCTTGCAAGGTCGCCGCACGTCGGCCATTGCGGCACGTCGACGCCCGCGAGCCGCGGCGGCAGCGGCCGCTGCACCGGCGGCCGGGGAATGATGCGCACCACGACCGGCCGATGATGGCCGTACCACGCGATCATGAACGCCGACGTATCGGCCAGCGCGCTTGCGAGCAGATCGGTATCGACGTCGGTCCAGTGCGTGCCGAAGTGCGTGATCGCGTGATCCACGAGCGCGTGCACCCACGACGGCGCGGCGCCGAGTACGGTTGCGATGCGCTCGAGCATGCCGCCGCGTTCGGGCGGGCCGGCCAGCATCGCATCGGCAATCAAGCGGGCTGTATCGAACCGGGATACGTGCATGGCGAAGAATGGGCGGGACGATGAGTCAACGTGACAGGTGCTGCGAGAGCAGTCGTTGCGCAACGCGCAACCTGCGCTCTTGCGACGCATCGGGGTGTCGGTTTCATCCACGGGGTAGCCCCGTAGTCTCGGAACATCGGCTGCCTGTTCCGGGGGTGTGCTTGACCCACCGCCCCGCGACGCGACTTTAATGGCCGGGCGCGCGGGGTGTCAAATGACGGGTCGCGCGACGCTCATGCCCGTCGCGCAAAAAGCGCGCTGAACGCGATCGGCGACACGCCGACGCCGGCCATGTTGTTCAGCATCGTCGCCCAGGTCGCGTTGGCAACGCTGACCGGAAACGATCGCACGCGGTTCGCAAGCAGCCAGTAGGTGCGCGTCATGCCGTCGCTCATCGCGACTTCGCAGCTGCTGCCGATCGTCCAGTAGCCGACGCTCGGCAGCGTGACCGGCTCAAGGCGACCGGCCCGGAATGCGGCGGGAGCCGTCGCATACTTGCTGTCGAGCGGCATCGCCGAACGCGGTACGCAGTCCTGCGCATCCGGTCGCGGAAAAGCCGGGCTCGTGCCGAGCCACAGCGCGTAGAACGTATCGGCATCGATATGGACGACGTAACGGTCCGCTTCGCCGGGCGACGCGGCCAGAAAGCAGTCGGCCTGACCGGGAACGGGCACGCGCCAGGTCGCGCGCTGCGCGCTCAGGTCGACCAGTTCGCGCGCCTGCGCGCGCGGCCGGATGGAAGGCGGTCGCCCGGCGTCGCGCAGGTCGCGCGCACGATCGAGTCCGATACGAAGACGTGTCGGCATGAGCGCGCTCTTGCTCTCGTGATTTGTTCGTATCCGTCAGGGCATCGGCGAAGCGGACGCGCCACCCCACGGCCCCGACGTTTCCCGGCAATCGAGAATGTTGCGCAGTGTTGCGTCTCGCGATGCACTCAAGATGACCGCTGCCGCGCGTTGCGGCATCGCGGCGCGCGCCGTCCTTACGGCAGCGGCGGCGCGTCGCGCAACACGGCTTGCAGCCCGGCCGCGAACGGCGTCGCGTGATCGATCCCGAGTGCGCGCACGCTCGCCGCATCCAGATGGCAGTCGTATGGACGCGGCGTCGCATCGGCCGGCGTGTCGATCCGCGCGAGCGCCGCGTCGACGCCGAGCGCGGCCGCGATCCGCTGCGCGATGTCGTACTTCGTCATCGGTTCCTCGCCCGACCAATGCCGAATGCCGGTGACGGGCGAGCCCGCAAGATGGCGCAGCGTCAGGTCGCGGATGACCGCCGCGACGTCGGGCGTCCAGGTCGGATAGCGGATCGCCCATGCGTCCATGCCGACCGCATCCGCGCCCGGTCGCGCGGACGCGACGATCGCCGGCACGAGGCTCGTGACGGCCGACTCGCGCCAGTCGACGATCGGGCCATAGAGCAACGGCAGGCGCAGCACGCACGCAAGCGGCGATGCGACGAGCAACGCGGCCTCGCCTTCCAGCTTGGTCCGGCCGTAGATGTTCAGCGGGTTCGGCACGGCATCTTCGCGGTACGGCGCGGCCGTGCCGTCGAACACGTAGTCGGTGGAAATGCCGAGCGTCCACGCGCCATAGCGCGCGGCGAGTGCGCCGATACGGGCCGGTGCGTCGACGTTGATCGCACGCGCGGCCGCGGGATCGCGTTCGCAGACGTCCGGGCGGCGTTCGGCGGCGCAGATGATCACGGCAGCCGGCCGGCGGGTGTCGAACAGGTGTTCGAGCGCCGGCTGGTCGAGAACGTCGAGCCGGGCGACGTTTTCCGGCGGCAGCGCGAGGCGCCGTGCGCCCGCGGTGTCCGGGTTCCGGATGGTGGCGAGCAGCGTCAGCGACGATTCGTGGGACAGCGATGCGGCGACCGCACGGCCGAGCAGGCCGGACGCGCCGATGAGGAGAATGGTCGGGGGCGACACGATAGCCAACCGTGAAAGGGGGTGAGGGCCCCCAATCTATACGAGAACCGGCAACCGATGTCGATTTCGGTCGCACGTCGACGACGTGCGACCAGTGGAAATGGAACAAGGCCCGGTGCGCGATTGCGCGCACCGGGCCCGTCGTGCAGCGCGACGTCTCGCGCTCGCGGGTTACTTCCGGTCGAACGAATACCGGCCCGGCCCCGTGACCGCGAGCAACAGCAGCCCGCCGATGATGCTGATGTTCTTGTAGAAGTTGATCATCGCGAGGTACTGGTCCATGCCCTGCAGCGCCCAGTAGCGATGCCCGATCAACGCGGTCGCAAGCGTATAGACCGCGAACACCAGTGCGAGCGGACGCGTATAGAACCCGACCGCGATCAGCGCGCCGCCGACCAGCTCGACCGCCACCGCGATCACGGCAGACAGCTCGGGCGACGGCGCCCCCGTCGACGCCATGTACGCGACCGTGCCCGAGAAGCCGTTCAGCTTCTGCCAGCCGAACAGCACGAACAGGATCATCATCAGCACGCGAGCGGCCAGCAGCAGCTCGTCCTTCTTCGACTCCAGCGAAATGTAACGCATAGCGATCACCTTGAATTGACGGTTTGACGCATTCGGTGCCGACGTCCGCCGGACGGCGAACCACGGATCGACAACGAACCCTCCTCGCACGATCGAACCGCGGGCCGGTCGGCCCGCCGCCGAAGAATCCGTCCGGTCGCGCCGTCGTGGCACGCTGCGGAGCGGTTCTGGCGAAGCACGGGTGCCAGTCTACTGTCTCACCGCAAATCATCAATCCGTCAAAACAAGATTGGCTGTCTCCATCCAGTGGACAATTGTCACGTAACAAACGCGCCATGTGTGGCCGGCACGCCGGTCGGCGCACCGCCCGGCCGGATCACATCACGTCGATCGGAAGCGTCTTGTCGAGATTGTCGTGCCACGCGCGAATGGTCTTCGGCACGGTCTTTTTCCACGCCGGCACGGTCGTGTAGTAGCGCATCCGCACCTGGTCGTGCGCATCGAATACGAGCAGCCCGATCCACAGCTCGGTGCCCCGGTGCATCACGATCGCGGCGTTCGTCGTCGCGATGCCGCGCACCCAGTAAGACCTCGCGCTGGCGTTCAGGCCGTCGAGATCCTTCTCGTCCGCGCTGTAGTTGATCATGTCGACGAGCGTCTGATAGTCGGCGCCGAGCAGCTTGTGTGCGATCGCGTTCTGCCGCGCATCGTCGAGCACCTTCAGGGTCACGAGATCAGCCGGCGGGCTTGCCTGAGCCTTCGACGCCGTCACGTAGTCGCCCGAATACACGACGCCCGCACCGGCGCCGCAATCGCCATCGCTGCCCTGCTGCGCGACCTGCATGCGCCCACCCTTGCGGCTGAAATCGAGCCGGCACTGGTCCTGACGAAACGTGCCGCGGTCGCCGTGCAGTTCGATATCGCCGCTGAGTCCGCCAGTATTCGCGCCGTTGTTGCCGCTCAGTTCGAAGTGAAGACGCGGTGCCGTGCCGGTGAACGTCAGCACGCCGCCGAACGACGGGTTGTCGCTGTCGCGATACCACGTCTGCTGCCATCGGTCGGCTGCAAGCGGCGTGCCGTTCAGGCTCGCGAGCCGCTCGCGATAGCGATCGCCGACGCACGCGGCGTCGCCGCCGCACTGGTCGCGCTGCTTGAGCCATTTCCGTTGCGCGGCTTTCAACGCAACCGCATCGCCGCCTTTGGCCAGCGCCTTCTTCCATGCCGCCGACAACTGGCCGTCGAGCGACGACAGGCCGGCGTCCGCGCAGATCGCCTTCTCGGTCGGCGAAGCGGCTTTCGCGCAGTCGAAGCCGGCGGCATGCGCGGCCGGCGGCGCGATCGTCAGGACTGCAAATATCACGGCGGATGGCAAGATCGCGTTCCGCACCTGCCGGCCGTGCATCACGGCTTGCCCTCGCTCGCCGGCGCGAGCATTCGATCGGTTCTGGATTGTCATGGCCTGGATCGTCGCTGGGTCGCGGACCTGTAAAAACGTCGTGTCCGCAACGTTCGAGGTAAAAGTACCCGACGCGGCATGCGCGGCATGTCACGCCCGCCGAAGCGTAACCCGAACCGGCCGCGCCATCCACACCGATCACGCACACGACGACGGCGACGCTCGCGAAGGCCGGCAGCGCCGTGTCTTGCGAGCGTTTCGCGAGGGCGCCCCACTTGCCTGGTCGTCAGCTTCCCTCCGCAGCCGTCGAGCCGGCCATTCATGACCTTGACCTGACGTGCATTCATCGCGACGCCGGCACATCGCGACCAGAAGCGCACCTTGACCCAAACCGCATCGAGCGTCGTGTGCGCATGATCGACGGATCGCCGCTCACGATGCGAAGATGACCCGACCGATTCCCCGCGTCGCTCGACAATCTCCGCAGATCCTGCGGAGATTACGCCCCTGTTCGCCGCACGCCTGTTCCGCGACCGTCGCCGGCCCGCACCGCCCCTGTGGCCGGCTATCCGCGCATGCCCAGCCGTTCCGCCAGAAACCCGATGAACGTGCGCAGCGTGACGAACCCTTCCCGATGCTGCGGGAACACCGCGTTCAGCGTGATCGGCGACGGCGCGTACGCGTCGAGCACCGGCACGAGCGCACCGCTGTCGAGCGCCGCGCCGACGATGAAATGCGGCAGCAGTGCGATGCCGAGCCCGGCGATCGCCGCGTCGCGCACGACTTCGCCGTTGTTCGCGACGAGCGGCCCCTGCACGTCGAACGTGCGCGCCACGCCGTCGATCCGGAATTCCCAGCCGACGCGCCGCTCGCGGCCGTACATCAGGCACGTATGCCCGGCGAGATCGGCCGGCGTCCCGGGCGTGCCCTGCCGCTTCAGGTAAGCGGGGCTCGCGCACGCGATCATCTTCCATGCACCCAGCGCTCGCGCGATCAGCGTGGAATCCTCGAGCGCGCCGATCCGCAGCACGAGGTCGAAACCCTCGCCGATCAGGTCGACGCGCCGGTCGGTCAGGTCGAGGTTCAACCGCACGGCCGGATGCGCGGACAGGAATTCGGCGATCAGCGGCGACACGTGCGTGATCCCGAACGACAGCGGCGCGCTGATCTTCAGCGAGCCGTGCAGCTCGGTGCTGCGCACCGACATCGCCTGCTCGGCGTCGGCAACCTCCGCGAGGATCCGCTGCGCACGCGCATAGAACTCCTGCCCCGATTCCGTAACCGCGAGATTGCGCGTGTTGCGATGCAGGAGACGCACGCCGAGCGACGCTTCCAGCGCCATCGTACGCCGGCTCACGAACTGCTTGGACAGCATCAGTTGATCGGCCGCCGCCGTGAAGCTGCCCGCGTCGACGGTCGCGACGAAGATCCTCAGATCGTTGAGTTCCATATTGTCCACTCCGAAGTGACAGTCATTATCTATACAGCCATTTATTTGTCAAATCGATTGACCTAAGATTCACCTCAACGAACGGCCGGGCCCACTTCCGAGGTCCGGCGGACATCCAGGAAAAAATCATGATCGAGACTCGTGCAGCAAACCAACGTGGCCGTGCCGAGCATGGCTGGCTCAGCTCCCGTCACACGTTTTCTTTCGCGAATTACTACGATCCGAAGCAAGTCGGCTTCTCCGACCTGCTGGTGATCAACGACGACCGCGTCGCGCCGGGCCGCGGCTTCGGCACGCACCCGCACCGCGACATGGAAATCCTGTCGTACGTGCTCGACGGCGCGCTGGAACACAAGGATTCGATGGGCACCGGGTCGGTGATCGTGCCGGGCGACGTCCAGTTGATGAGCGCGGGGACCGGCGTGCGTCACAGCGAGTTCAATCACTCGCACGAGACGCCCGTCCACTTCCTGCAGATCTGGGTCGGGCCGTCCGAGAAGGGTGCCGAGCCGCGCTATCAGCAGACGAATGTCGCGGCGGCCGACAAGCGCGGCAAGCTCACGCCGATCGTATCGCCCGACGGTAACGGCGGTTCGCTGACGATCCGCCAGGACACGCGGATCTACGCGGGCCTGTTCGACGGCGACGAGCGCGCCACGCTCGAACTGGCAGCGGACCGCTTCGCCTATGTGCACGTTGCACGCGGAAGCGTGACGGTCAACGGCGTGACGCTCGGCGAAGGCGACGGCGCGCGCATCCGCGGCGAACAGGCGCTGACGTTCGCCGACGGCAAGGATGCCGAGGTGCTGGTATTCGACCTGCGCCCGGTCGAAGTGACGGCCGAGTGGGCATGACGCCCGTTCGGAAAACCAGGCCCCGCTGACTGCGGGGCCTTCTTAATCGGAGATTCGCAACATGGCCAAGGTACTCGTTCTTTACTACTCGTCCTACGGGCACGTCGAAACGATGGCGCAGCACGTCGCGGAAGGCGCGAAATCGGTGCCCGGCGTCGAGGTCACGCTCAAGCGCGTGCCGGAAACCATCCCCGCCGACCAGGCGCAGGCCATCGGCGTCAAGGTCGACCAGGCCGCGCCCGTCGCGACGGTGGACGAGCTCGCGAGCTACGACGCGATCATCTTCGGCACGCCGACCCGCTTCGGCAACATGGCCGGCCAGATGCGCACATTCCTCGACCAGACCGGCGGCCTGTGGATGAAGGGCGCGCTCGTCGGCAAGATCGGCAGCGTGTTCGCGTCGACCGGCACGCAGCACGGCGGCCAGGAAACGACCATCACGTCGTTCCACACGACGCTGCTGCACCACGGGATGGTGATCGTCGGCGTGCCGTACGCATGCAGCGGGCTCGTCAACATGAACGAGATCACGGGCGGCACGCCGTACGGCGCGACCACGCTCGCGGGCGCGGACGGCAGCCGTCAGCCGAGCGCGAACGAGCTCGACATCGCGCGCTACCAGGGCAAGCACGTCGCGGAACTGGCCGCCAAGCTCGCGTCGTAACGCGGGTTGACGGGTTGCCGTGCGTCCCGGGAAGCCCGGGACCGCGGCGCGTGCCGCCTGCGCGGGACGCACGCGAACGAACGGCGCCGGTCGACCCGGCGCCGTTTTTCGTTGCGCGAACGCCGGCCGTTACTGGCCCGATGCCGGCGCGGTCGGAGCAGGTGCCGGTGCCGCCTTCGTCGCGGGCGCCTTTTCCACCGCGTTCTGCGGATAGTTGCTCTGGTCGTTGGTCAGCCGGTAGCCGCTGCCCGTGCCGATCGCCTTCAGGTCCTTCGCGTGGCGCGCGCGTGCCGCCTTGCGGGCGGCCTTCTTCTGCGCCTTGTCGAGCTGCTTCTGCGTCGGTGCGGACGCCGGATCCTGCGCGTATGCCGCCGGCGCGGCGGTCAACAGCAGACCGAACGACGCCGTTACTGCCACTGCCACCGAAACCACGCGAGACTTCGTCATGGCCGGATCTCCTTGTCGATTGTTGGTTGTGGGTCGAACGCCGGTACGCACGCGACGGACGTCGGCGTGCGACGACGGCGCCGATGCAACGTTAGCCGATCGCTGCGCAAATGTCCGTGCCGGTTCCTGAATTCTCCCGATAACGGCAACGATACGTGCGCAGCGGGCGCCCGGCCAGCCGGCGCGGCGCACGCGGCCATCAGGGAAACCGATAGCATCGCGCGCCGCCGACGCTCGGCACCGCTCAGATCCAGCGCGACAGCACCGGCAGCAGGATCGGCACGATGAATGCGGTCAGCACGCCGTTCAGCCCCATGCCGAGCCCGGCGAACGCGCCGGCCTCCTCGCTGACCTGGAACGCGCGCGCGGTGCCGATCCCGTGCGATGCGACGCCGAGCGCGAAACCGCGCACGGCCGGCTCCTCGATGCGCAGCGCGTTCAGGATCCCGCGTGCGCACACGGCGCCGAAGATTCCCGTCGAGATCACCAGCACGGCGGTCAGCGACGGAATCCCGCCGATCTCCTGCGCGACGGCCATCGCGATCGGCGTGGTCGCGGATTTCGGCGCGAGCGACGCGATCGTCTGGTGCGACGCGCCGAACAGCGCAGCGATGCCGACCGCCGATACGATCGCGGTCAGCGAACCCGCCAGCAGCCCGACGAGCAGCGGCACCGCGGTACGCCGCAGCTTCGACCACTGGCGATACAGCGGCAGCGCCAGCGCGACGGTTGCCGGGCCGAGCAGGAAGTGAACGAACTGCGCCCCCTCGAAATACGTCGGATACGGCGTGTGCGTGATCGTCAGCAGCACGACGATCAGCGCGACCGCGATCAGCACCGGGTTCGCGAGCGGGTTGAAGCGCGCGCGTGCATAGACGGCCTGTGCGATCAGGTACGCGATCAGCGTGATCGTCAGGCCGAGCAGCGGGGTCGCGGCGAGATAGACCCAGATCGCGCCGAGTTTCGGGAAAGCCGTCATTGCGTGCCCTCCGCCGTGCCATCCGCGCGCCGCTGGCGGCGCAGCAACGCGCGCGTGACGAGCGCGGTCACGGCGATCGCGAGCGACGTGCTCACCGCGAGCGCGACGACAACCGCAACCGCATCGCCGCGCACGCGGTCGGCCGACACCATGATGCCGACGCCGGCCGGCACGAACAGCAGCGACAGATGGCGCAGCAGCTCTAGCGCGGTCGGTTCGATCGCGTCGGCCACCTGCGGGCGCAGCATCACGAAGCCGAACAGCAGCAGCATGCCGATCACGGGGCCCGGCACCGGCAGGCCGAACAGATAGGACACCCCTTCCCCGAGACACTGGAAGGTCAGCAAGACCGCGAACGCCTGCAGCATGAACCGCTTCTCCCGAACGTGGCCGCGCTACCGTGCAGCCGCGCGGCCGATGGGCCGGCGGCATGCGACGCCGGCGTGGACGATACGCGCGATCGTACCAACAATGGCGGCAGCCGGTCGCGAACGTGCCATCGCACGATCGCGATTCGAGCGGCCGAGCCGGGCGGGCGGGCGGTGTCGCGTTTCGTCACGCCTGTCGTTCGCATGCAAAACGGCGGGCACAAGCCCGCCGCTTCGTCGTTCGCCTTCGAGCGCGTTCGAATGCGACCCGCAGACTTACTTCAGCCGCGTCGCGATTTCGTTCGCCATCGCCTTCATCGCGGCCTTCGTCGGCGCGTCCTCGGCCAGCGCGTTCAACAGACCGAAATCATGAATCGTGCCGTCATAACGCGTGGTCGTTGCATCGACGCCTGCCGCGTCGAGCTTGCGGCCGTACGCTTCGCCTTCGTCGCGCAACACGTCGAACTGCGCGACCTGGATCAGCGCGGGCGGCAATCCCTTCAACTGCGCGGTGGTAGCACGCAGCGGCGACGCGTAGATCTCGTTGCGTTGCGCTTCGTTCTTCGTATAGGCGTCCCAGAACCACTTCATCATCGGCCGCGTCAGGAAGTGCCCCTGCTGAAATGCGTTGTACGAGCCCGTGTTGAAGTTGTGGTCCGTGACCGGCCACAAGAGGCCCTGGAAGCGAATCGCGGGGCCGCCCTTGTCCTTCGCCATCAGCGCCACGACCGCCGCCATGTTCCCGCCGACGCTGTTGCCGACCACCGCGAGGCGGCTGCCGTCGACACCGATTTCCGCACCATGCGCGGCGACCCACTTCGTCGCCGCATAGGCCTGGTTGATCGCGACCGGGTAATGCGCTTCCGGCGACGGCGTGTAGTTCACGAACACCGCGACGGCACCCGACTGCACGACGAGATCGCGCACGAGACGTTCATGCGTCGGGAAGTCGCCGAGAATCCAGCCGCCTCCGTGGAAGAACATGAACACCGGCAACGTTCCCGTCGCGCCCTGCGGGCGGACGATCATGACCGGCACCGACAAGCCGTCCTGTTCGATCGTGCGGTTCGACACGTCGATACCGGACAAATCGACCTTCGCACCGTTCTGCGCGTCGACCAGCACCTGGCGCGCCTTCGCGGGGCTCAGCGTTTCGAGGCCGGGACCCTTCTGACCGTTCAGCGCGGCGAGGAACCCGCTCGTCGCCGCATCGGGCCGAACGGCTTCGGCACCGGCGGCAAATGCGGCGGACGCGGTGGACAACGCGGCTGCAACGGCGGCGGCGACCAACAGCGGCTTGACGATCTTCATGATGCAACTCCTTGGCTTGAACGTTGAATGGCGATGAATGGCTGCGGTGCGTGCGATCAGACGAGCGTCAGCGTGACGTCGATGTTGCCGCGCGTCGCGTTCGAGTACGGGCAGACGATGTGCGCGCGGTCGATCAGCGTTTGCGCGATATCGCGGTCGAGGCCCGGCAGCGATATCTTCAGTTCGACTTCGATGCCGAAGCCGTTCGGGATCGCGCCGATGCCGACGCTGCCTTCGATCGCGGCGTCCGCAGGGATCGCGATCTTGTCGCGGGCCGCGACGAACTTCATCGCGCCGATGAAGCACGCGCTGTAGCCGGCCGCGAACAGTTGCTCGGGGTTCGCGCCGGCACCGCCCGCGCCGCCGAGTTCGCGCGGCGTGGTCAGCTTCAGTTCGAGACCGCTTTCGGGCACCGTGGCACGGCCGTCACGGCCACCCGTGGCTTTTGCATGAGCGCGGTACAGCACTTTTTCGATCGACATGACAGACTCCTTTTCAACGATGAGTGAGTGAAACAGCTTTCCAATCGGGGATCGCGCGCTGACGGATTTGCCGCGGCCGTCACGCTTGTTTATCTACTCATAGATAGATAAACATCCCCAAAAAAACGCGGTGGCCAAATCCATCCGCTCCAGTCATCTATCTACTCCCAGATAGATGGCGAATCCCAACAAAAGGCGGCGAACCGCCTGACCGCCTGCCGCGCCCCTCAGGAGCGGGTTTTCCAGACGGCCTCGACATCCTCGAGACGCGCCCGCGTGTGAAACAGCCGACTCGCCAGCACGCTGCCCTGGAACGCCGCGTACAACGTGCGCGCGGCCGTTTCGGGCTTGCCGCTGAACTGCAGCGTGCCTTCCTTCGCGCCCTGCGCCAGCAATTCGGCGAGCCAGTTCTCGTTGGCCTTGAAGAACCCCTGCACGGCCTGCCGCACGTTCTCCGGCAACGATTCGATATCGGCCGCCAGCATTCCGCACAGGCAGATCTGGTTGCCGTCGCCGAGCGTTCGGCCGAACAGCTTCGTGTACAGGCTCAGCTTCACGTCCGCCGGCAACGCCGGATCGATCGCCCGCATGGCCGCGAGGACGTCGTCGCTGTAAGCCGCTACGGCTTCCAGCACGAGGTCGTCCTTCGACGGGAAGTAGTAGTGGATGCTCGACGTCTTCACGCCCACCAGGTCGGACAGGTCTCGATAGCTGAAGCCGTTGTAACCGCGCAGCATCATCAGCGTGATCGCGTGGTCGAGAATCTGTTCGCGGACGGTCGGTTTCGTTTCCATGGATCGAACTTTATCTACTAGTAGGTAGATAGTCAAGATATTTTTATGGCGCGCGATGACAACTCGGGCAACCCCAGGTGTCGCCACCGCTTACAACCGGCCTGCAGCCCAAACGGATCAATGCGACACTCGCAGCCGGGCGACGCGACCGCAACGCGATCGCCATCCGAGCATCTGATCGGATCGCACAAGGAGAAAGATCAATGTTTTCGTGGTTTGAACGGCGTTTGCCGACATTCCCGCTCGAGGATCCCGTCACGCCGCCGAAGGGATTCTTCACGTTCGTCTGGGCGTGCACGAAGGGCGCGCGCAACTGGATCCTGCTGATCGCGCTGACATCGGCCGCGCTCGCCGCGTATGAGGCCGCGCTGTTCGCGATGATGGGGCGCGTGGTCGACTGGCTGTCGTCGGCGACGCCGGCCGACTTCGGCGGCCGCCATTTCGGCACGCTTGCCGGCTTCGCGGCGATCCTCGCGGGCAGCGCGCTGCTGATCGGGCTGCATACGATGGTCAAGCACCAGGTGCTCGCGATCAACTTCCCGATGCGGCTGCGCTGGCTGTTTCACCGGCTGATGCTCGACCAGAGCCTGTCGTTCTACGCGAACGAGTTCGCGGGCCGCGTGACGACCAAGATCATGCAGACCGCGCTCGCGGTGCGCGACGCGCTGTTCATGTCGGTCGACGTCGTGATCGGCGTCGCCGCGTACCTGATCGGCATTCTCGCGCTGGCGGCCAGCTTCGATTGGCGGCTGATGATTCCGCTCGTGCTGTGGGCGCTCGGCTACGGGGCCGCCTGTGCGTTCTTCGTGCCGCGCCTGGGGCGCGTCGGCAGCCAGCAGGCGGACGCCCGCGCGCTGATGACGGGCCGCATCACCGACGCCTATTCGAACATCACGACCGTGAAGCTGTTCTCGCACACGCGCCGGGAAGCCGATCACGCACGGCGCGCGATGGAGGCGTTCAAGGCGACCGGCGATGCGCAGATGCGGCTCGTCAGCGCGTTCGAGATCGTCAACCACCTGCTGTCGACGCTGCTGCTGGTCGGCTCGACCGGCCTCGCGCTCTACCTGTGGATGCACGGCGAGGCGAGCGCGGGCGTGGTCGCAGCCGTGATCGCGATGGCGTTGCGCCTGTCGAGTTATTCGCACTGGATCATGTGGGAGATGACCGAGCTGTTCGAGAACGTCGGCACGATCCAGGACGGCATCAACACGCTGACGAAGGTGCGCAGCGTGACTGACGCGCCCGACGCGAACGCGCTCGCCGTGCAACGCGGCGGCATCGTGTTCGACAACGTGCGTTTCGCGCACGAGGACAACGACACGCCGGTGTTCGACGGGCTGAACCTGACGATCCGGCCGGGCGAGCGGATCGGCCTGATCGGCCGCTCGGGCGCCGGCAAGTCGACGCTCGTGAACCTGCTGCTGCGCTTCTACGACGTCGACGGCGGCGCGGTCCGGATCGACGGGCAGGACATCGCGCACGTGACGCAGGACAGCCTGCGCGCCGCGATCGGGATGGTCACGCAGGATACGTCGCTGCTGCACCGGACAATGCGCGAAAACATCCTGTACGGCCGCCCCGACGCGACCGAGCGCGAGATGCACGATGCGGCCGTGCGCGCGGAAGCGTCCGACTTCATCGACCGGCTGCGCGACCGGCACGGGCGTAGCGGCTACGACGTCGAGGTCGGCGAGCGCGGCGTGAAGCTGTCGGGCGGCCAGCGGCAGCGCGTCGCGATCGCGCGCGTGATGCTCAAGGACGCGCCGATCCTCGTGCTCGACGAGGCGACCAGTGCGCTCGACTCCGAGGTCGAAGTGGCGATCCAGCGCAGCCTCGACAGCCTGATGAGCGGCAAGACGGTGATCGCGATCGCGCACCGGCTGTCGACAATCGCGGCGATGGACCGGCTGATCGTGCTCGACGAAGGGCGCATCGTCGAGGAAGGCACGCACGCCGAACTACTGCAGGCAGGTGGCATCTATGCGGCGCTGTGGGCGCACCAGAGCGGCGGGTTCCTCGGCGAGACGGCGGATGCCGAGGGCGCGGCGCAGTAACGAGCGCCAACGTTTCGGGCATTCGCGCGCGCGGATGCCCGACGCTGCTTCTCGTCACGCTGGTTGCTTGCGCAACGATACGGCAGTCGCTTCATAACGATTCGCCCGACTGGAAACCGGCACGCTGGAGGAACTGGAAATTCCTATAGTTATCCCATCCTTTCCAGCGACGGATGAAATTGTTCTACATCACGAATCGGACGGAAAAGCTCCGTTGCGCCCGGAATCGTGAAAATTGCACGACCGAATCGATTCGGAATGCTCGTAGACCTCACCAAGCATCGAACGGCCGGCCTTCGACACCGCGCCAAGCGACTTCGTCGGTCTCCGACACGATGACGCGCGCCGATTCGATCGCGACGCGGCGAATCTCGGCCGAGTCGGCCCGCATGCCCCGCGCGCGATGTACGGCGCGACATTCGACGATTTCATCGACGGCAACGCCACCATCGCGCCCTCGAATCCGCACCGGCAGGCGATCGGCTGCGCGCGGCGCGCCGAACTCGAGGGCTCAACATTCGACGAGCGCTTTCACGACGGTCTGCCCCGCCTCCAGCAGACGTGGAAACGCGTCCGGCACGTCCTCGAGCCGCATCCGGTGCGTGTTCAGCGCGCGGTCGGGAATGCGCCCGGCGCGCATGGCGTCGAGCACCGTCGCGAAATCCTCGGCCGTGGCATTGCGGCTCGCGAGCAACGTGGTTTCCCGCTTGTGGAATTCGGGATCCGAAAACGCGACGTGCCCGCGCACGATCGAGATCAACGTGTATTTGCCGCCGTGCGCGACGAATTCGAAACCGCGATTCATTGCATCGAGGTTGCCCGTCGCGTCGAACACCGCATCGAAATACTCGCCGTTCGTCAACGACGCGAGGCGCGCCGCGTCGTCCGCCCCCGCCTCCACCGCCGCATCGACAGCGAGATGCTGCCGGCAAAACGCCAGACGGTCGGCCCGCGTGTCGAGGCATGTGACGTCGGCGCCGCGCAGCTTCGCGAAGATCATCGTGGCCATGCCGATCGGCCCGGCGCCGACGACCAGCGCCCGCTGCCCGGCACGGACGTCCGCGCGCCGCACCGCGTGCGCGCCGATCGCGAGGAATTCCAGCATCGCCGCCTGGTCGAGCGAAATGCCGTCGGCCTTGTACACGAACCGCGCGGGCACGCTGAGGTATTCGGCCAGCGCGCCGTCGCGATGCACGCCGAGCACCTTGATGTTCACGCAGCAGTTCGTGTTGCCGTGGCGGCATGCCACGCAGTGTCCGCACGACAGATACGGCATCACGTACACCGCGTCTCCGGCGCCGAGCCCCGACCCGGGCTCCGCCTCGACCACGACGGCGGACAGTTCATGACCCATCACGCGCGGATAGTCGAGATATGGCTGGTTGCCGGTGAAGATGTGCAGGTCGGTGCCGCAGATGCCGACGCGTTGGACGCGCAACAATACTTCGCCGCTGCCGCGCACGGGCACGTCGCGCTGCTGCACGCGCAGCACGCCGGGGGATTCGCAAATCACGCTGAGCATGTCGGATTCCTTTCGATCGGGTCATTCGTCGTTGCGCGCGGCGTCGATCCGGTAGAAGCGGCGTGCGTTGCCGCCGAAGACGTCGGCAAGCGCCGCGGAGCCGAGGAACTGCGTGCAGTCGTCCTCGCACGCGGCGAGCCATTCGACGTAGCCGCCGCACGCCGACGCAACACGCAGCACGGGCCAGTCGCTGCCCCACATCAATCGCGTCGGGCCGAACAGCTCGGCCAGTGCGCGAACATAAGGCCGCGTGCGCATGCGCACGGTGTCCGCGCCGGCCGACAGCCCGGCCTCGGTCCACAAGCCGGACAGCTTGCAGTGAAGGTTCGGCAGGCTCGCGAGCCGGCGCATCGCCGCTAGCCACGGCTGCAGCTCGCCGCGCTCGATGAACGGCTTCGCGCCGTGATCGATCACGATCGGCAGATCCGGATGGCGTCGCGCGAACGCATACAGCGGATCGAGATGGCGCGGCATCACCAGCGCATCGAAACGCAGCGCATGCTCGAGCATCGCGGCGACCGCGCGATCCAGCAGCGGATCGTCGATCCACGCGTCGTCGGACAGATCCTGCAGCATCGGCCGCAACCCGCGCGCCTTCGGCGCGGACGCAAACGCCGCGATTCGTGCCGGCGCATCGTCCGCCTTCAAGTCGACCCAGCCGACCACGGCGCAGGCTGTCGGGGTTGCGTCCGCGAGATCGAGCAGGAAGCGCGTATCGGCTTCGCTCGGCAGCGATTGCACGAGTACGGTGCCGTCGATGCGTGCCGCGTCGAGCAGCGGCGTCAGATCGGCGGGGCCGAAGTCACGGTGAATCGCATCGAGTTCGGCCGGCGGCCAGCAGCCGGCTCGCGCGCCGATCCGCCAGTAATGCTGATGAGCGTCGATGCGTGCCGTCATGCGTGCGCTCCGGGAACGGGCGCATGCGCCGCGATCAGACCTTCATCGCGCAGCCCATCCCACAGCTCGGCCGGCACCGGACGCTCGAACCATTCGATGTTCTGTTTCAGCTGGGCCACGCTGCGCGCGCCGATCACACACGACACGACCGCCGGATGGCCGAACGGGAACTGCAACGCGGCGGCGGGAAGCGGCACGTCGAAGCGCGAGCACAGCGCGCCGAGCCGCGTCGCCTTGTCGATCACGTCGGCACTCGCATCCGAATAGTTGAACTTGCCGTTGCCGGCGAGCACGCCGGAGTTGAACACGCCGCCGATCACGATGCCCGTCTGCGCACGGACGCACGCGTCGAGCAGCGGTTCGAGCGCCGTCTGTTCGAGCAGCGTGTAGCGGCCGGCCAGCAGCACGGCATCGAGCGCCGCTTCGTTCAGTGCATCGGCTGCCACTTGCCATTCGTTCACGCCGAGACCGAACGCACCGATCTCGCCGCCCGCACGCAGCGCATCCAGTGCGCGAAAGCCGCCGCCGCGGGTCAGCTGTTCCCAATAGTGCGCGTGGCGATCGCCGTGCGTCATCGCGCCGATGTCGTGCACGTACAGGATGTCGATTCGCGCGAGCCCGAGCCGCTGCCGGCTGTCGTCGTGCGACCGCATGATGCCGTCGTAGCTGTAGTCGTAGACCGGGCGGAACGGCAGCGGCTCGGCCCAGCCGTCGTCGCCCGGGCGTACGCTCGCGTCGGCGCGCATCAACCGCCCGACCTTCGTGCTGAGCGTGAACGCGCCGCGCTCGCGTGGGGCGAGCCCCGCGCCCACGCGCCGCTCGGACAGCGTGTAGCCGTAGTACGGTGCAGTGTCGAAGTAGCGCAGGCCGGCAGCCCAGGCGGCGTCGACGAGCGCGTCGGCATCGGCGGCGGACATCGGACGATAAAGGCCGCCGAGCTGCGAGCAGCCGAGGCCGAGCGCGGACACCGTCAGTCCGCCGCGCGGCAATGCGCGTGTATCGTTTGCGTTCATGAATGGCGACTGGATGCGGAAAGGAAGGTACGACCGGCGATCGCCGCCCGCGCGCGGGCGACTTGCGCGGCCGGTCAGTACAGCACGTTCCTGGCCGCTTCCGAATCGAGGTTCTGCTTGTCGACCATCACGACGCCGGTGTCGATCAGCTTCGGCGCCGACTTGCGTTCGACGACCTCGAGCGCCGTGCGCACGCCCTGGTTCCCCATTTGCCACGAACCCTGCACGGCGATCGCCTGCACCGTACCGTCGCGCACGAAGCCCTGCAGATCTTCGTTGCCGTCGAACCCGACCGCTACCACCTTGCCAGCCTTGCCCGACTGCTTCAGCGCACGGCCCATCCCGACCGCGGTCGGCTCGTTCGCGCCGAAGATGCCCTTCAGGTCGGGGTGCGCCGACAGCACGTCGGTCGTCTGGTTCAGCGCGGTCGCCATTTGTGATTGCGAGTAGTACGGCCCGACGATCTGCAGCTTCGAATGGCTCGCGATGTACTTGCGGAACCCGCCGACACGGCTGACCTCCGACCCCGCGCCCGGCACGTACGACATGATCGCGATCTTGCCGGACTGCCCGACACGGTCGATCAGCGCCTTGGCGCAAAGCGCACCCGCCTTCTCGTTGTCGGTCGACAGGAACGACTGGTAATACGGCTTGCCGGCGTCCGAAATCGCCGAATCGATCAGCACGACGGGAATGTGCGCCTCCCACGCCTTCTTGATCGCGGGCACGAGCGCATCGGGATCGGACGGCGCGAGCACGATGCCCGCCACATGACGCGTGACCGCGTTGTCGACCATGTTGACCTGCCCGCTGATGTCGGATTCGGCCGCGGGGCCCTGGAACGTCATCGTGTAGCCCTTGGCCCCGTCGAGCGCCGCCTTCGCGCCTTTCTGCACGTTCTGCCAGTAGTTCGAATTGACCGTCTTGACGATCACGGCGATCTCGCCGCCCGCTGCATACGCGCCGCTGTTGCACGCCGCGTACAGGCACGCCGATGCCGCCAGCAGGATGGATTTGTTCATGTCTCGCTCCGCTTCTCGTTGGTAGGGACTGCTTGCTGCCGGTCAGGGCCGGCGATTGCGCAACTGGTCGATCCAGACCGTGCCCAGGATCACGATGCCGATGATGATCTGCTGGATGAAGCTCGATACGCCGTTCATGTTCAGGCCGTTGCGCAGCACGCCGATCACGAACGCGCCGATCGCCGTGCCGGAAATCGTCCCGACGCCGCCCATCAGCGACGTGCCGCCGATGACCGAGCTGGCGATGGCGTCCAGCTCGTACATGACGCCCTCGTTCGGCTGCCCGGTGACGAGCCGCGACATCAGCACGCAGCCGGTCACGCCCGCGAGCGCGCCGGACAGCACGTAGGTGAAGAGCTTCACGCCCTGTACGTTCACGCCCGACAGCCGCGCGGCTTCCGCGTTCGAGCCGACCGCGTAGATATGGCGGCCGAGCGACGTTCTCGACAGCAGCACGGACACCACCACGAACAGCACGACCATGATCACGACCGGATACGGAATGCCGGGAAATGTCGTGTCGGGGAACCCGTCCGCGCCGATGCGCGAGATGCGCAGCAGCGCGCCGTTGCCCAGCGCGCCGAACGCGTCGCCGAGATCGGATACCGGCCGCGCGCCCGTGATCTGGAGCGCGATGCCCCGCGCGACGAGCATCATGCCGAGCGTCGCGATGAACGGCGGCAGGCCCATGCGCGTCACGCAGATGCCGTTGACGAACCCGCACAGCGCGCCGACCAGGACCCCGGCCGCCATGGCCGCGGGCACCGGCACGCCAGCCTTGACCAGCAGCGCGGCGCAGACGCCGGCCAGCGCGAGCACCGAACCGACCGACAGGTCGATGCCCCCCGTGATGATCACGCAGGTCGCGGCCACGCCCAGGTAGGCGATGGAGGTCACCTGCAGGCCGACGGTCATCAGGTTGTCGACCGAGAAGAACGCCGCGCTCGATACCGAAAACGCGAACACGAGCACGACCAGACTGCCCAGCGCGGCGAACTTCTGGATCAGGTCGCGCCGCCGCTGTCGCGCCGCCCGCTCGTCGGCCAGACTCCGCCCGGATGTCATTTCAAGCATGGGAACGCCCCGACGCATAGTGCATGATCTCCTCCTGACTGGTGTGTTTCGTGTCGAGAAATGCGGTCAATCGACCTTCGTGAAAGACGCCGATCCGGTCGGTCATGCCGAGCAGTTCCGGCAGTTCCGAACTGATCAGCACCACGCCGACGCCGTCGGCGGCGAGCCGGTCCATCAATCCGTAGATCGCGAATTTCGCGCCGACGTCGATGCCGCGCGTCGGCTCGTCGAAGAACAGGATCTTCGAGCCCCGGTAGAGCCATTTGCCGATGACGACCTTCTGCTGGTTGCCGCCGGACAGGTTGCGCACGCGCTGGTGTACCGACGGCGTGCGAATCGCGAGGTCCTGCACGTAGCGGCGCGCCACGTCGAGCTCGGCGTCGAAGCGCAGGAAGCCCAAGCGCGATGCGATGCCGCGCACGTTCGCGAGCGTGAGGTTCGCCGCGACGGGCATCGGCAGCGCGAGCCCCTCCTTCTTGTGGTCCTCCGACAGATACGCGATGCCGTGGTGGATCGCCTCGCGCGGCGAGCGGATCGTCACCGGCCGGCCATGCAGCTCGATCGTGCCGCCGTCCGGGCGGTCCGCGCCGAAGATCGCTCGCGCGACTTCGGTGCGCCCGGCGCCCATCAGTCCGGCGAAGCCCAGGATCTCGCCGCGACGCAGCGAGAACGACACCGGCCCGAACACGCCGTCGCGGCGCAGCTCCCGCACGTCGAGCAGCACGTCGTCGGACGGCGTCGATTGCCGCGGCGGAAACGCGTCGTCGAGCGTGCGCCCGACCATGCGCGCGACGATGTCGTCGATGCTCACGTCGGCGAAATCGTCCGTCGAGATGTGGCGCCCGTCGCGCAGCACGGTCACGCGATCGACGATCTGCGCCATTTCGTCGAGCCGGTGCGAGATGTATAGAATCGCGACGCCGTCGGCGCGCAGCTCCTCGATGATGCGAAAGAGCTGCACGGTTTCCGATTCCGTCAGCGACGACGTGGGCTCGTCCATGATCAGCACGCGCGCGTCGTGCGACAGCGCCTTCGCGATTTCGACCATCTGCTGCTGCGCGATGGACAGCACGCCGACCTTGGTCGTCGGCGCGACGTTCAGGCCGATCCGCGCGACGCAGCGCGCGGCATCCGCATTGAGGCGCTTCGTGTCGACGAACGGCCCGCGTCGCGGCTCCCGCGCGAGATACAGGTTCTCCGCCACGCTCAGGTGCGGCACGAGATTGAGTTCCTGATGGATGATCGCGATGCCGGCCGCCTGCGCTTCGGATGCCGAACGAAACCGCACCGGGGCGCCGCAATAATGCACGACGCCCTCGTCGGGCAGGTACTGGCCGCTGATGATCTTCATCAGCGTGGATTTGCCTGCGCCGTTTTCGCCGCAGACCGCATGCACCTCGCCGCGGCGCAGGTCGAGACGAATCCCGTCGAGCGCGAGGACGCCCGGGAAGCGCTTGCGAATTCCCTCCAGGCGCAGGATCTCCCGGTCCGCTTCGACCTGTGCGGCCTGACCGGGCAGATTGCGAGGCATTGCCATTGCGTCTATATGAACGCGTCCCGTTTGCAACAGCTTTCTTGCGTTTCTGACAGACAGATGGGCTGCGTCTCTATATCCGGCCTTATTGCAGCCGGTCCTGCCGCTGCGGGCCCCTATGAAATCCGCTGACTCACACCTCATTCTCCTAACGAGCTCGAAGCTCGTTACGCAATTCAGGTTTAGTGAGTCCCGGTCCTACCTGGCTTGTCATCACACTCGATTGCTGCGCAACCTTTCGACGTTCACCCTGTGTAAACGTTGATCTTCTACCGTGCGTAAACCGTTCAGGCCGGTTTCATGCTCACGTAGTCCTTCCGGTACGGCCGATCATGCGCGAGCACCGCCCAGATCGTCCGCGCCATCTTGTTGGCCAGCGCGACGATCACCACATTCATGGGCCGCCGCTTCTTCATC
>NZ_LKPJ01000031.1 GCF_001443045.1 Burkholderia ambifaria
GGTCGCGTTCGTGGTGCTGAAGCGTTCGCGTCCGGAAGGCGAAGAAGCGGCGGCGCTGGCGAAGACGCTGCGCGACTGGGTCGGCAAGCAGATCGGGCCGATCGCGAAGCCGAAGGACATCCGCTTCGGCGACAACCTGCCGAAGACGCGCTCGGGCAAGATCATGCGGCGCCTGTTGCGCTCGCTCGCGAAGGGCGAGGCGATCACGCAGGACACCTCCACCCTCGAGAACCCGGCGATCCTCGAGCAACTCGCCGAAGTGCGCTGATCGCGCCTGTTGCGCACGTTGTGCGTACGAGCCCCTGCGCGGCAATCCCGATTGTCCGCGCAGGGGCTTTTTGCTAAATAACGGCATGACCGTTCCGTCCCGTCCGGCGCCTGCCGCGCCGCCGCCCGTTCCCGAGCCGCTCGCGCGTGCCCATGCGCGCTATTGGCGCTTCAACGTCGTGCTGATCCTGGTGCTGATGGCGATCGGCTTCACCGTGTCGTTCGTCGTGCCGTTCTTCGCGCCCGCGCTCGCGGGTATCCGCTTCGCCGGTTTCAGCCTGCCGTTCTATGTCGGCGCACAGGGCGCGATTCTCGTGTATCTGGTGCTGATCGTCGTGTACATCGGCCTGATGCAGCGCGCGGACCGCACGCTGCGGCGCGCGTACGACGAGTATGCCGCGCACGCGGGCAATGCAGATCATGCCCGCTGATCCATGCTGACGCATCGACTGATTCGCGCGTACGCGCTCTACACGCTCGGCTTTCTCGGGTTCGTGCTGCTGCTGTGGCGCATCGAGCGCGCGACCGGGTCGGGCGTGTGGATCGGTTACGTCTTCCTGTTCGTGCCGATCGCCGTGTATGCGGTGATCGGGCTGCTGTCGCGCACGTCCGATCTCGTCGAATACTACGTGGCCGGGCGGCGCGTGCCGTCCGCGTTCAACGGGATGGCGACGGCGGCCGACTGGCTGTCGGCGGCGTCGTTCATCGGTCTCGCCGGCTCGCTTTACGCGACAGGCTACGATGCGCTCGCATACGTGATGGGGTGGACGGGCGGGTTCTGCCTCGTGGCGTTCCTGCTTGCGCCGTACGTGCGCAAGCTCGCACGCTACACGATTCCCGATTTTCTCGGTACACGCTTTTCGAGCACCGCCGTGCGCGCGCTTGCGGCCGGCGCGGCGATCCTGTGCTCGTTCGTTTATCTGGTCGCGCAGATCCAGGGGATCGGGCTGATCGCGACGCGCTTCATCGGGGTCGACTTTGCGATCGGCATCTTCTGCGGGCTCGCCGGGATTCTCGTGTGCTCGTTTCTCGGTGGCATGCGCGCGGTCACGTGGACGCAGGTCGCGCAGTACATCATCCTGATCAGCGCGATCCTGATTCCCGTGTCGCTGATCGCGATGAAGAACGGGCTCGGGCCGGTGCCGCAGTTCAATTACGGCAAGCTGATGGAGCGCGTGGCGGCGCGCGAGGCGCAGGTGCGCGATGCAGCCGAGGAGCAGCAGGTGCGTGACGCGTATCGCCGGCAGGCCGCAGTCGTCCAGGCGCAACTCGATCGCTTGCCAGGCTCGTATGCGGACGCACGCCGGCAACTCGTCGACCAGCTTGCGGACCTGCGGCGCCACAATGGGCCGCTGCGCGAGATCAACCAGCGCGAGCGCGAGCTGGCCGACTTCCCGCGCGACCCGACGGCGGCGCGCGTGACCTGGAGCCAGGCGCGCGACGACCTGCTGGCACGCGCCGAGCCGCCCGTGCCGATGCACGAGCCGTTTCCCGCCGCGAACGACGACGAGCGCAAGCCGCGCGAGCGGAATTTCCTTGCGCTGCTGTTGTGCCTGTCGCTCGGCACCGCGAGCCTGCCGCACATCCTCACGCGCTACAACACGACGACGTCGGTGGCGTCCGCGCGGCGCTCGGTCGGGTGGACGCTGTTCTTCATCGCGCTCTTCTACCTGAGCGTGCCGGTGCTCGCGGTGATGATCAAGTATGAGATTCTCACCGGCCTCGTCGGGCGACCGATCGCCGAACTGCCCGCATGGGTCACGCAGTGGCATCACTTCGAACCCGACCTGATCAGCATCGTCGAGGTGATTCGGGACGGCATCGTTCACTGGTCGGAGATCCAGATGCAGCCGGACATGGTCGTGCTGGCCGCGCCGGAGATCGCGGGGCTGCCGTATGTCGTGTCGGGGCTGATCGCGGCCGGTGCGCTGGCTGCTGCGCTGTCGACCGCGGACGGATTGCTGCTGACGATCGCGAACGCGTTGTCGCACGACGTCTATTACTGCATGGTCGCGCCGGATGCGTCGAGCCAGCGGCGCGTGACCATCTCGAAGGTGCTGCTGCTTGGTGTCGCATTGTTCGCGTCGTATGTCGCGTCGCTCAATACGGGGAAGATCCTGTTTCTTGTCGGTGCGGCGTTTTCGCTGGCGGCGTCCAGCTTCTTTCCGGTGCTCGTGCTTGGGGTGTTCTGGAAACGCACGACGACGCGCGGTGCGATCGCCGGGATGGTGACGGGGCTTGCGGTGTGCGTGTACTACATCGTGTCGACGTATCCGTATTTCACGCAGCTGACGGGCTTCGTGGGGCGGACGTGGTTCGGGATCGAACCGATCAGTTCAGGCGTGTTCGGCGTGCCGGCGGGGTTTGCGGTGGCGATCGTGGTCAGTCTGGTTGATCGGCAGCCGGATGAATATACGCGGGCGTTGGTGGATTACATTCGGCATCCGTGAGGGGGAGGGCGCGGGGAGGCCGGCGGGCCGGAGCGGTCGCATTGCCCACACGCCGACGACCAAATCGATGGGTTCGTCCATCACGGCTTCGACGGCTTCGGGAAAGAGAATGTGGTCGAGTATGACTAATGAAAAGCATCGAACAAACGCGAATGCTCCTGGAAATATTGAACGAATCAGGCGATGCGGTTTGTGTTTGACGCTCGCCGGGTTCGCTACCTCGAATCCTGAACGGATATGACGCGCTCGACGATATGGGCGAAGGTCTGGACGGAGGGGCGGATGGCTTCGACATCGAGCGCGCCGAACCCCAACAGAAATCCGTCGCGAAATTTTGGGTCGCCTTGATTGAACGTGTGCAGCCGGCGAAGGTAAATGCCCTGTTCGAGAGAACGCGATATGGTCGTGTCGAAGTCAACCAGATCGCGAATCCTGACAGTCATATGCAGACCTACCGCGTTTCGCGATGTCTCGAGTGCATCGCCAAAACTCTGATCCAGGCATCGGAGCAATTCCGAATGTCTTGCACCGTAGATATCGCGCATCCGCCGAATGTGCTTCGCGAAATGCCCATCGGCAATGAAGTCGGCCATCGCCGCTTGCAACGAAAGGTGCCCTGGCCTGTACAAGCGTAACGAAGCGGCTGCAAAGGAATCGACCAGATCGGGTGGAACGACGATATAGCTGAGCCTCATGCCGGGATACATGACCTTGCTGAACGTTCCCATCAGAATGACGCGATCGCTTTTATCGGCGCCTTGAAGAGACGGAAGCGCGCGCTGGTCATATCGAAATTCACTGTCGTAGTCGTCTTCCAGCACGAATGCGTCCCATCGCTCGGCAGCCTCGCGTAGCTGGACGCGCCGTTCATCCGACAATGTGACGCCCATCGGAAACTGATGCGATGGCGTCGTTACGATCAGGCGGGGCCGACGCATGCATCGTTCGATCTGTATGCCGTTGTGATCGACAGGAATAGCCTCCACATCCAGCCCGTTGGCGCGCAACAGGATCGGCGTCGCCCAATGGCAAGGGTTTTCAACATAAGCCAGTTCACCCGCATCGGCCAGAATGCGCGAGCAAAGATCGATCGACTGATTGCTGCCCATGGTCACGATGATCTGTTCCGGGGTAGTTCGGACTGCTCGCGATACGCGCAAGTAATCGGACAGCGCGCGGCGCAACGGGAGATATCCCCCCGGATTCGAGTAGCCCATGAGATCCACGTGCTGCTCCCCGAGATAGCGATTCTGGATACGCCTCCATATCTGATAAGGAAAGCAAGCCGTATCGCAGACCCCCGGCACGAACGCACCCTTGCGCTCCTGAATGCCGGCGGGAGCGCGTATCAGTTGCTCCCCGCGTTCAGACAGTGTTCGTGCCGTCGACGCTCGAAGCGACGGCTTCGTCGATTGCGGCAGCGTGTCGGCGACAAGTGTGCCGCTCGTGGAATCGGAACGAAGATAGCCGTCGGCCGAGAGCCTTTCATAAGCCGTTACGACGGTTATCCGGGAAACCTCGAGTGCTGCTGCGAGCGTTCGCGACGACGGCAAACGCGTGGAGACCTTCAGCGTGCCGTCGGATATCGCGTCTCGGATCGCATTCGCGATCTGGACCTGTAGCGGTGCGGACCCGTCTCGACGAAGGCGGCTGATCAGGAGGTCGGCGAGCAGCGAGTCAGCCATTGGACCTATCGAACTTTCTGAATTGGACTCATAGCATCGCCACGGGAACACGTACTGTCAAGGCCAACCTCATTCCGCTTATTGGTGGTCCTATGCGAGTCTCTCTGCGTAAGAATATTCTTCAGCTACATCGGGTGATAGGTCTGAGCATTGGCCTGTTCGTCGTCATGGTGGCGATGACGGGCGCGGGCATGCTATTTCGTGCGCAGCTCGAACCGGTCGTCTACCCCAGTCTGCTCAAAGTTCAGACGTGTAATGCGCGCCTGCCGCTCGATACGTTGATCGCCAATGCACGCGCTTCCAATCCGGCAGCAGGCCAGCCAAAGCAACTCCGCATATACGACGACACGGATTCCAGTACACGTATTCTCCTTGGCGACAACCGGTGGTACTACGTAAATCCATGCACCGGCAAAGTCCTCGGAAGCGAGGATCGTTACGGCGGCATGTTTGGTGCGATGGCGGCCCTCCACAGTTTTCATTTTCTGAAAAATGGAAGTGTTGTCGCTGGATCGTTTGCGCTGACATTTGCGTTCGTTCTCGTCGTCGGTGGCCTGGCGGTGTGGATTCCGGATACGCTGCGCAAGCGTAGGCGCACCGATGCGACCGTGGTCAACCTTCCTGTTCGTGCGCGCCGGCTCAACTTGCACAAAACGCTCGGCGGCTATGTCAGCGTCATCCTGCTTGCGTGCGCGCTCACCGGTGCCTTGCAATCGTTCCAGTTCGTGAGGGACGCGCTCTATGCACTGACGGCGTCCGTGCCCCCCGCGCCGTCTCCCAAACTGGTCGTGCAGTCCGCTACGCCCGGTTTGTCCGTGGAGGAACTGTGGCAGCGAGCACAGGCTCTGGTGCCGAAGCCGGAATATGCCCGCATTCACTACCCAGCCAAGCCCGGAGATGCTTTCAACGTCGACCTTGTCGCACGCGACGCACCGCATATCAATGCATTTTCCTATGCAAGTCTCGATACGAGAACGGGCAAGGTATTGCGTTTTACTTCCTATTCCGATAACAGCTTAGGTAACCGAATTTACCTGACAGCGCTTGCGCTCCATTACGGATGGCTGAGCGGCGGCTTTTTGCAAGTGCTGCAACTCATCGGCGTACTCTCGGTGCCGGTCCTGGCTTACCTCGGCATCGGAAGCTATCTGCGCGGAAAACGCAAATGGCCCGAATCGGCGCTCGCGTCGGCGCCCGCGGCTCAACGGACGACGCTCACGTTGAAAGTGGCCAGGAAAACAGTCGAGGCGGAGAACGTTCAATCGTTCGAACTCGTCGATCCTGCCGGAAAACCGCTACCTCCATTTACGGCTGGCTCCCACATCGATGTGCATGTACCCGGTGGAAAGGTGCGTCAGTACTCGTTGTGCAATTCGTCGACGGAGAGGCATCGGTATCTGATTGCCGTCATGCTGGCCGAATCGACGCGCGGCGGATCGAAGGCCATGCATGAACGGCTCGACGAAGGGGACTTGATCGAAGTCGGCATGCCTAGGAATTTCTTCCCGCTCGTGGAAACCGCGAAGCGCTCCGTGCTTGTCGCGGGCGGTATCGGTATCACGCCGATCCTGTGCATGTCGGAACACCTGGCTGATGTGGGAGCCGATTTCGACCTGCATTACTTTGCGCGCTCCGCGTCGCGCGCTGCCTTTGTCGAGCGCATCCGGCGTTCGACATTCGCCGACCATGCCTTCTTTCACTTCGCGCAAGACGAGCAACGGCAGCGGCTGGACTTGGCCGAACTTTTCGACAGACATGATACCGAAACGCACCTGTATGTATGCGGCGGTGAGGTATTCATGAATGCGGTCATCAACGCAGCGTTGGGAAAGGGGTGGCGCGAAGACCGAATCCACCGGGAGTACTTCAGCGCAGCGCAGAGGGAGTGTGACGGCAATGTCGAATTCGACGTCGTGATCGCAAGCACGGGCAAGACGATTCGGATACCAGAAGACAAGACCGTCATGGTGGCTTTGGCCGATTGCGGAATCCATATTTCGGCGTCTTGCGAACAAGGCGTCTGCGGCACCTGTGTGACGCGCGTGCTGGATGGCGAACCGCAACATCGCGACTTGTTTCTCTCCGATGACGAGAGAAAAGGAAACAACCTCTTCACTCCCTGCTGCTCGCGCGCCAATAGCCGGACGCTGGTACTCGATCTTTAAGTGAAACGACCGGCGGCGTCGGCAAAGCCGTAAACAAATTTCTGATTGGAGAGGCCGTTGGCGCGATCGAGGATCGCGCTCTCGGCTTGGCATGCGCTCGTCAAGCGCAGGTGCGAGCTATTCGCGCCTTTCTGCACTGTACGGCGCATTGCCTTCGTGGCCAATGAGATCGATAGGAATCGACCTTTTTTTCAACCACTGGATGGAGACACAAATGAAGATCCCCACAAAGCTGGCCGTCGTGGCAAGCCTGCTTGCAGGCATGGGCGTGGGTAGTCTCGCGCAGGCCCATGGCATCTGGTTCGCGCAGCGTTCGAACCAACTGGCGTTGGTCTACGGCCTCGGCGCCGACGATCTGGACATGATCAAGCGGCAGTCCAAGGTGAAGAGCGTCACCGCCTACGACGAACAAGGCAAGGAGGTTTCCACGCAGCTCACGGCGAGCGGGCCGCTGCTCGTCGTGAATACCGACAACCAGCCGGCAATCGTTGCTGGCGTGTTGGACAACGGCCTGTGGAGCAAGACGACGGACGGCAAGTGGTACAACAAGGGCAGGGACGAAGTGCCCAACGCCGCGATCAGCTTGCACACATTCAAGTACGCGGTGCATCTGCGTCGCCCTCTGCATGGGGCGGTGCCGATACTGCCAGGGCAGAAGCTGCAGATCGTGCCGGTCGGCAATCAACTGCCGGATCGAATGGGCCAGCCGATCACGGTTCGGGTGCTGTTCGACGGCAAGCCCGTAGCGGGAGCCGAGGTGCAGCCAGACCTTCTTAACGATCCGGACTCCGAACCGCTCAAGACGGGAGCCGACGGCAACGTGACGATTCCGGTGCGCAACCAGGGTTTGAACGTCGTCGTTGCGAAATTCGACTCGCCGCCGTCGGAACCCGCGAAGACGATCAGCGACGAGCACGAGGCCACGCTGTCTTTCGTGCTGCCGCATCAGCCGGAGTGATTGACCGCCCCCCCATCTGCTGGTCGCCGGCAACGATGATTGCCGGCGTTCCCGTCGTTCCCGAAAGCGCTGCCTGCCACGCATGAAGGACATTGCTTCAACTGTTTTTATTCACTCATACCGCATTCACATGAAAAAGTCTCTGATTGCAGCGGTCCTGCTAGTCTCGGTCGCATGTACGGCACGTGCGCAGAGCAGCGTTACGCTCTACGGCTTGATTGACGTCGGGTTGAACTATGCGAACAACATTGGCGGTCATAGCCAGTATTCGATGGGCGTGGGTAATCTCGCCGGCGACCGCTGGGGGCTGCGTGGCACCGAGGATCTCGGCGGCGGCCTGAAAACGATTTTCGTGCTGGAAAACGGATTTAGTCTTGCGAACGGAAGGCTTGGCCAAGGGGGCGACGAATTCGGGCGGCATGCGTATGTCGGCCTGTCGTCATCAAACATAGGTACCGTTACGTTCGGTCGTCAATATGATCCGATTACCGACCTGATCTACATGTTCGTCGCGGCTCAGACGTGGGCCGGATACGCGAGCGCCCATCCTGGCGATGTAGACAACACCGATGGCAGCAACCACATCAACAATGCGATCAAGTTCACCAGCGCGTCGCACGGTGGATTCACATTCGAGGGCGCCTACAGTTTTGGCGGTATCGCCGGAAAGTTCAGCCAGAATCAGATCTGGTCGGTCGCGGCGAACTATGTTCGGGGGCCGCTCACCCTTGGGGCCGCCTTCGCCGATGCACGGGATCCCAACTTCTCCTACTTCGGCAATAACGCGGCTTCAAGCGCTACCGGGTCCAATATGGGCGCAAGTCGTGTGTATTCGGGCTATGCGTCCGCGAAAAGACAGCAGATCTTCGTCGCGGGCGCTTCTTACGTCGTCGGTTCCGCGACCCTTGCTGTCGACTACAGCAACACGCAGTTCAAGGATATCGGGGCGTTGCCGGGTCTCCCGGCAACGGGCGCAGGTGGCGATGCACGATTCCACGACATCGAAGTCAACGTCCTCTATCGCCTTACGCCTGCACTTCAGTTGGGCGTCGGCTATAACTTCTTGAAAGGTTATGGCGTCAACGGCGCGATTTACAATCAAGGCGCGATTGGCGTCGATTACTTCCTGTCGAAGCGGACGGATTTATACGCAAATGCTGTTTACCAGCACGCGTCGGGCACCGATTCGACAGGTGGGAGGGCAGTCGCCAACCTCAACGGCTTGACGGCCTCCACCACCCAGAGTCAGGCGGAAGTCGTTGTCGGCATTCGTCATCGCTTTTAGCAATCGGCGTTCGAGGGCTGAAACCTGTTCGCACTCCGCGGGCACGATACGAACGCGTGCCTGCGCCGTCGCACTGAATAGCGCGATCGTCGTCGAGCTTGCCTAACGACAATGCTGTTTCACACGCTCAATGAATTCCGGAAGACGAAGCGGGACGGTAAATTGACGCGGGTTGGGGAAATCGGGAGATATGCGGCCACGGAACGGGTGGACCGGCCTCAATCCTGCTGTCGTGAGGTAGTCGGTCCTGAACAAACCGGATCGGCTTATGTGGCGCGGTTCTGATCGACATATGAGGTTGTGAGGATTGCAGGGTACGGGCATATTGGCGCGTGAAACCTGCAAATTTCGACGAGGTGCGGATGAGTCCGAAGACGCCTGCGACGGAGGGGGATTTCTTCCGGCAGCCGTTGCGCGAACAGATCAACTTGAAGCATCCGCTGGTCGGTTTGGCCGATCTGATCAACTGGGATCGATTGGGCGCATCGATGAGTGAGAGCTTCGTTTCACGCAAGGGTCGTCCAGCCACGTCACCAAGGCTGAATGCCGGATTGCTCTATTTGCAGCACGCCTTCGACCTGTCCGATGAAGAGGTTGTCTGGCAATGGGTCGAGAACCCGTATTGGGTGCGCCGGGAGACCGGCAAGGTGTAGGTGGTGAGAGTCCACTACGATGAAGGCGTAGCGAGCCACATCGCCCCCGAGCCGTGCGCGGGCATCCGCGAGGAGGTCAGCGAAGCGTCGGCAGGGGAATGTGTAGGCCAGCCATGGAGCCACGAAATGGTTTATATCCCGGATGCCGACGCGCTCCAGTACGTGGAAGGCAATACGAGCGGGCGCGACATCGCGAGTGCCTGCCGATCCGGCGTGGTCGTAGAACCTGGCATGCACGCAAGCGCCTTGCACGGGAACCGGGAGATCTCACGTCTGACCTGGCGTGGTAGCGGTATTGGCCAGGTCCGCGTCGGGAAGGCGAGGAGCCGAAGCCGATGATGCACGGACGTGAGAAGTCAGACTCCGCCGTAGTAGCGAGGAAGCCTGCGAACAAGGTCGGGAAACCGACTGCGGAGTGGGTGGAGCCAAGGGCGGGGACCGAGGGAAACGCGAACCAGAATCGCACGCGCCGGGCGCAGAACCGGGGAAGCGTGTCACAGGGACTGGATCGCGTACGGCAGTTGGCGAAACAGCATAGGAAGATGCGATTCACGACGTTGCTGCACCACGTCACAGTTGAGCGGTTGAGCGCTGCGTTCTATGCGCTTAAACGTAAGGCGGCGCCGGGAGTTGACGGCATGACGTGGCAAAGCTATGAAGCGGGACTGGAGAGCAATCTCCGGGACCTGCACAGGCGGGTTCACACAGGGAGCTACCGTGCCCTGCCAGTGCTGCGCCGGTATATACCCAAGGGCGACGGAGGTCTCAGGCCGTTGGGTATAGCTGCGCTGAAAGACAAGCTTGTGCAGAGCGTAATGGTTGATGTTCTGAACGCCATTTATGAGGGAGACTTCCTCGGCTTCTCGTGCGGATTTCGTCCGGGTCGTAACCAGCATGATGCGCTCGACGCATTGGCTGCAGCGATTCAGTGGCGACCGGTGAACTGGATTCTGGATGCCGACATTCGAAGCTTTTTCGACACCGTCAACAAGCAATGGTTGATCCGTTTCGTGAAGCATCGGGTGGCAGACCCGCGAGTCATTCGCCTGATCGGCAAATGGCTTGATGCTGGGGTGCTGGACGATGGCCGGCTGATGTCGGTACAGGCCGGTACGCCCCAGGGTTCGGTGATCTCCCCTCTACTCGCCAATATCTATCTGCATTATGTCTTTGATTTGTGGATAGAACGGTGGCGGCGTCAGCGGGCCCGAGGCACGGTGGTTGTGTCGCGGTATGCGGACGATACGGTGGCGGGCTTCCAGTACGAAGCAGATGCGTTGCTGCTGATGAAGGACCTGCGGCAACGCATGGAGGAATTCGACCTCACGCTGCACCCGGAGAAGACCCGTCTGCTGGAGTTTGGTCGGTATGCCGCCGAGCGGCGAAGGCGTAAGGGCACGGGGAAGCCGGAGACGTTTGCTTATCTGGGTTTCACCCACATAAGTGGGACGTTACCCTTCGGTGATGACTTGATATCAGGCCGATATCGCGCAGGAAACGTTTCAGTAACGGAGGAGTAACGCTGCGTCTTCTAGTCCCGAGTTGGGACAGGTGTCCTGAATCGGGATGCTCTGTCGCGGGACGCCACAAAGAGTCGCGCCGGCCTTCAAACCCGGTTGGATGCTGAGGCAACGCCATGCAACGCCATGCAACGCGCGGCAACGCAATGCAACGAGGATGCTTGAAGGATTGCTTGTGGGATGCTTCAAGCATCTGCTAGCAAGTGCTCACGGATGCTTGCACCCAAGATGGGCTTTGTAGCGACGCGCCAAAACAACACTTCTTAGATTGGCGGGTTCTTTGGCGGGTAGAAACGAAAAACGGGCCGAGAGGCCCGTCTTTGCTAGTGTCCTGGCGGAGAGAGGGGGATTCGAACCCCCGATAGGCGATTAACCTATACACGCTTTCCAGGCGTGCGACTTAAACCACTCATCCATCTCTCCGGAAGACCGAGAGTATAGCAAACTCTGGCGGCCGCCCGCCACTCCCTTCGACGATCCACCGAAATCGGTCAGGAACTCCTTACAGCGGCCGCAGCGGCGCGCCCGCCTCGCCTCGCCTCGAATGCCGACCCCGCGAGCGGGGTAGCGGGGTTCCCCGGTCTGGCGTCGCGTGGCGCGCGGCCCGAGTCTGTTATCTTCCCGGGCATCTCATTGCTTTCCCGCCGATTCTCCATGACTGACCGCATCGTCGCCGCATTCGATTTCGACGGCACCATCACGACCACCGACAGCTTCCGCCATTTCGTCCGCTACGCGGTCGGCACGCCGCGCTTCGCGTGGGCCGGGCTGCGTGCGCTGCCGTGGATCGCCGCGATGAAGGCCGGGCTGCTGTCGCGCGGCGACGCGAAGGCGAAGTTCGCGTGGTTTGCGTTCGGGGCGATCCGCGAGGACGCGCTCGATGCAGTGGCGCTGCGGTTCGTCGACAGCTATCTGCCGAACCTCGTGCGTCCGGACATGCTGGAACGGGTGCGCGAGCATCGCGCGCGCGGACACGAAGTCGTGCTGGTCAGCGCGTCGCCGTCGCTGTATCTGGAGAAGTGGGCGAGGACGGCGGGCATCGACACGGTGCTCGCGACGCGCCTCGCATTCGAGCGCGGCACGTTCACCGGGCGGCTGAACGGCGAGAACTGCTGGGGCCCGCAGAAGGTCGTGCGCTTGCGCGGCTGGTGGGGCAATCAGGCGCCCGGGAAACTGTTCGCGTACGGTGACAGCCGCGGCGACAAGGAAATGGCCGAGCTCGCGAACTGGGCGTGGATTCGCGGGCAGGGGCCGATGCCGCCGATCGGCGACTGATGGATCGACAGCGCCGGCGCCGCTATTACGCGTCGGCCCGCTGCCCGCCGTGCGTGCTGCGAGCCGGACGATACGCGCCCCAGCGATTCGCCCGCTTGAACGTGCCGACGTCGTTGAACCGCACGCCGACCTCACGCAGTGCCGCATGCGCGGTGCGCGCGGTCAGCTGCCGGATGTAGAACGGATCGCGCACGACGAAGTGATGGATCGCGTGCGTGCTGCCGAAGTTGAAGCAGAACAGCTGGAACGGCAGCATCCACCACGGGTTGAGTACCTGGGTCTGCTGGATCACGTTGCGCGAGTCGATGTCGCCGAAGTAATGCATGTTCGAGCTGACGAAATTGATGCAGAAGCTGCGCACGAAGTTCGGCCCGAGCCACACGACCGCAAGGAAATCGACGACGTGCATCACGCGCTCGACGACGGCCGGCACGGTCACCGCATAGCCGAACGCATGCAGCGCGAACAGGCCGGCGTGATAGACGATGAATGCGTGATCAGCATCCGCTTCACACCCCAGCGCTCGCCGTTGGTGATGCCGAATTCCTCGAGATCCGATTCGCCGCCCGACACCTTGTGGTGATGCAGGTGCATGCGCCGGCGTGTCCACGGGTTGATCGTGCCCGGCCGCGTGAGCCAGCACAGCGCCATCATCAGGTGATAGGCCCACGGCGTCTTCCTGAAGTACATCAGATGGATCAGGTCGTGCTCGAGTTCGTGGATCAGCGACGTGACGAACGCCGCGAGCGGCAGCGCGACGTACCATGCGATCGCGCCGCGCGCATACAGCCACGCGATCGCGAGCATCGCGCTCACCGACACGGCCATCACGGTCGCGCCGACGAGGTTCTGGTTGTCGAGCAGCGGAAAGCGCGCGCGGATCGAGTCGCTCGCGGCGTTGACCTCTCGACGGACATACGCGACCTTGTCGGCGTCGTGTCGAAAGACGGTTCGTGCGGGTTGGCTCATCGACCGGAATCCGTGCGGAAAGAGTGGGGCGCAATGCCGATGTGACAAGCATAGGCGTGCCCCGTTGCGCACGCGAGGGCCGCCGGTGCCAATGATGGTGTCATTTCGGGCCGCGATGGCTGGTGCACGAGCGCCCGATGCAGCCTCGTGCGGCTAGAGTGCCGCCGTGGTGTCATTGCGGGCCAGCGACGCTACAATCCGCCGAAACCGCTCCGGAGTCCGCCGCATGGCCCTGTCCGTTCCGGATGCCGCGCGCCAGCTGAACAAGGCGACGGTATCGTCCGCGTATGCACTGTTCATGCTGATGCTTGCCGAGGAGCGCGGCATCGATGGCGGCCGCATTCTCGCCGGCTCGGGCGTCGAGCGCGACCGGCTCGCCCAGCCCGATGCGCGCATCACGCCGCTGCAGCAGGCCGCGATCGTGTTCAACCTGCTCGATGCGACCAACGATCCGTCGATCGCAATCGAGATCGGCCTGCGCAGCAGTCTGACGAAATCCGGGCTGATCGGCTTCGGGCTGATGAGTTGCGCAACGCTCGGCGAGGCGATCGCGCTCGGCATCCGTTATTTGCCGACGCGCGTGCCGTTCTTTTCGGTGAGGCTCGCGCAACTCGACGGGATCGTCGACATCGACGTGCTCGAGGCGTTTCCGCTCGGGCGGCTGCGCCAGTTCGCGGTGGAGAACTTCCTGGTCGAGACGGCGATCCTGTTCAACTCGCTGCTCGATCCCGCGCCAGGCCGCACGTTGCAATCGCGTGCGGAGCTGCATTTCGAATGGCCCGAGCCGCCGTGGTTCGAGCGCTATCGGGCGCGGCTGCCGCGCTGTCATTTCGACGCGCGTGCGAACCGTATCCGCTGCGACGCCGCGCTGCTCGACGAGCCGATCGGCACCGCGAACGCGCAGACGGCGCAGATGATCGTCCAGCAATGCGAGGCCGAGCTCGCGCGGCTCGGTTATGCGGAAAGCATCGTCGAGCGCGTGCGCAACCTGCTGATCTGCGGCGAGGCCGGCTATCCATCGGTCGACGCGGTCGCGCGCGAACTTCACGTATCGGCGCGTACGCTGAAACGCAAGCTCGCGGAATTCGGCGCGACCTATTCGGCGCTGCTCGACGAGATCCGGCTGCGCGATGCGCTCCGCTTGCTCGAGGGCACGCGCCTGCCGGTCGACGAGATCGCGGCGCGGGTCGGCTATACCGATCGCGCGAATTTCACGCGGGCGTTCAAGCGCTGGACCGGCGTCGCGCCGAGCGAGCGGCGCTGATTGCGCGCCGGGCGGCGCGGGCCGGTGCCGGCCGTGTGCCGCGGCGTCGATCCATCGATCCAGCGGCCATGCGACCGATCAGATCAGACGATCGCAACCCAGTTCGCCCCGCGGCCGCCCGGCACGCGCGCGCGCAATGCCAGCGTGCCGTCGTGCTGCGCGATCGCGTAGACCGACACATGTTCCGACTGTTCGCCGCACGCGACGAGCCAGCGTCCCGACGGATCGATCGCGAAGCCGCGCGGTTGCGTTTCGGTGGCCGTCGCGTGCGCGGGTTCGAAGCAGCCGTGCGCATCGCGGCGATAGCAGAGCAACTGACTCGACGTGCGTTCGCCGACATACGCGAAGCGCTCGTCGGGCGTCAGGTGGAGATCGGCGGCCCACACGGCGGGCTCGGTCGGCGCGGGCGGGCGCGCATGGCCTTGCGCGAGATCGGCGATGGCCGGGTGGCGCGCGCTGATCTGTGCGTCGCCGAGGCGACCGCTTTCGGCGTCGCGCGCGAAGGTCGCGAGCGTGGCTTGGAACTCGCTGACCGCGACGAGCGCACGGCCGTCGCGCGCGAAGCGCAGGTGGCGCGGCCCGAAGCCGCCCGGCACGCGCGTTTCGCCGTGTTCGAGCGCACGCAGGCCGCCGGCATCCTCGACGAGCGCTAACGTGAAGATCCGGTCGGAGCCGAGCGAGCTGACATACGCGAACCGGTTGTCCGGCGACACGACGACCGCGTGCGCGTTCGCGATGCCGTGCGCGACCTGCAGCGGCGCACCGTCGCCGTCGCGCATGCGGGCGGCGTCGTAGAGGCTCAGCGAATTGCCGCCGTACGACGCGCCGAGCAGCCAGCGGCCGCTGCGGTCGAGCGACAGGTACGCGTGGCTCGCGTCGATCGCGGTTGCACCGATGCGTGCAAGCGCGCCGGTACTCGTCGCGACGCGGAACGCGACGATCGTCGGCTGCTCGCCGCGCGTCGCGACGTACAGCCGCGCGCGATCGGGCTGCACGGCGATGGGCATCGCGACGTCGCCGGCCGGGTAGCGGGTGAGCGGCGCGAGCGCGCCGTCGGGCGCGAGCGAGAACGTGGCGAGGTCGCCGTCGGCGGCATTCGAGACGACGACGGTCAGGCTGTCAGTGTTCGGCATGGCGGAGCATCGCGGTGTTCGTGAAGGACTCGTCGGTCGGCAGGCCGCGCGGCGGATCGCTGCGCCGGTGCGTGCGAGCGAACAGCGCGGCGACCGCGGCGACGAGGGATGCGATCGCGAGCGCATACAGGCCGCCCGTGATCGAACCCGTATGTTGCTTCAGATAGCCGAATGCCGTCGGCGCGACGAAGCCGCCGAGGTTGCCGATCGAGTTGATCAGCGCGATCACGGCCGCGGCCACGCGCGTGTCGAGATAGCCCTGCGGGATCGGCCAGAACAGCGACGACGCGGCCTTGAAGCCGAGCGCGGCGAAGCAGATCGACGCGAACGACCAGACGGGATCGTGCGAGGTCGACGCGAACAGCCCGCACGCGGCGAGCACGAGCGCGAACGACAGCCAGCGCTGCGGATGCTTCCACTTCGCGGACAGCACCGCGAAACCATACATCGCGCCGATCGCGATCATCCACGGAATCGTGTTGTAGAGGCCGACCTGGAAGTCGGTGAGGCCGCCCATCTTGCGGATGATCGTCGGCAGCCAGAAGGTGGCCGCGTAGATCGTCAGCTGGATCGCGAAATACAGGAAGCAGAACAGCATGATCTGCGGGTCGCGCAGCAGCGTGGCGGCCGATACCTGCACCTTCGAGCGCACATCGCGTGTCGCGCGCTCCGCGTCGAGCGCGTTCTGGAGTGCCGCGCGTTCGTCGGCGCTGAGCCACGTCGCGTCGCGAATATGTGATTTCAGCAGCAGCCAGCTTGCGCCGCACAGCGCGACCGAGAACATTCCTTCGATCAGGAACATCCATTGCCAGCCCTGCAGGCCGAAGCCGTGGATCGACAGCAGCGCGCCGGTGACGGGCCCGGACAGCACCGACGCGAACGCGGAACCGCCGAGGAAGATCGCCATCGCCTTGCCGCGTTCCTGCGGCGGCAGCCATTGCGACAGGTACAGCACGACGCCGGGGAAGAAGCCGGCCTCGGCCGCGCCGAGCAGGAAGCGCAACACATAGAACGACGTGTCGTTCCACACGAACGCCATCGCGGCCGCGACGATCCCCCACGTCGCCATGATCCGCGCGAGCCAGATGCGTGCGCCGTAGCGCTGCATCAGCAGGTTCGACGGCACTTCGAACAGCGCGTAGCCGACGAAGAACAGGCCGGCGCCGAGCCCGTACGCGGCCGCGCCGATGCCGATCGACGCTTCGAGGTGGCGATCGACGAAGCCGACGTTCACGCGGTCGATGTAGTTCGCGATGAACATGATCAGCACGAGCGGCAGCACGTGCCATTTCACTTTCGAGATGGCGGACGCGAGCGGGTCGCGGCCGGACAGGGCGGGCGAGGTCAAGGGAGTCTCCGGTCGGACGGCGAACGGGGCGGTGGCCCGCGTCGGCATCGGGGGGATTTAAGTAGTATGTCGTCGTATGACATGGTACGCCTGAGACGACGGCCTGACGTCGCGGGTTTACCCGAAATATGCCCAAATAGTGGGGAATATCATGAAGATAGTATCGGAGCCAATCACATCTGATGACGTATAACATCGGTTGGCAATCCGCCGGCGCAGGATGGTGCTCAGTGCTCTGAAGGGATTTGCCCCCAAGGCATTCGGCCGGCTTCCCGCGGCGAGCGCTACGCCATCGACACGACGCTGTTCAGCAGCGTCTTCACGAGTACGGCCTGCCGCGTCGCGCCCGTCTTCGCGAAGATGCCGCGCAGGTGCGCGCGGGCGGTGTTCTTCGTGATGCCGGTCGCGGCGGCCGCTTCGTCGAGCGTCAGGCCGTCGACGAGCAGCAGCGCGATCTCGGTTTCCATCGGCGTGAGCCGGAACAGCCGGTGCAGCATGTCGCGCGAGGTCTGCGGCGACGACGCCGGATCGCGCACGAACACCGCGACGGCCGGCCGGTGCTGGCGGTCCTCCGCGCCGCGATACGGCGCGAGCGGGCGCAGCAGCACGTTCAACGGCATCGCGCCGCCGGGGCGCGACAGCGTGGTGGCCTCGATGCGACCGAGCGCGCCCGCGCGGAAATGCTCGAGCGCGGCCTGCAGCGCCTTCTGCAGCCGGCGCTCGTCGAGCGGGCACGACGCATGAAGCCGTTCCTGGCGCAGGCACAGGCCGTCCTGCTGCTCGATCAGCCGCTCGGCGATGCGGTTGTGCTTGATCACTCGGCCGTCCTCGTCGAGGATCGCGGTGCCGACGTCGAGCCTGTCGACCGTGCCCGCGTACAGCGCGCGCTCGGCGTCGAGCACGTCGAGCGCCGCGTGCAGTTCGACCGCGCGCTGCAGGTGCGGCAGCAGCGTCGCGACCTGCGCGCGTTCGGCCGCGTCGAAATCGCGGCCGCGATGCGCGCGGTTCACGAAGAACGCGCACTCGACACCGCGCTCGCCGCGCAGGTTCGCGCCCAGGATGAAGCGCAGGTCGAGCGGCTGCAGGTACTGCCGGTAGAAATCGTGCGAGCACCACCGGGTGGCGCCGAACAGCCCGTCGGCCGTGAACACCTGGCCGGGCGGCTGGTCGAGAAACGGGCACAGTGCGTAGAACTGCTCGCTGTACGATGGTTCGCCGGGCAGCAGCGGGCCATGGGCCGATGCGTTGATGATGAGCCCGCGCCGCGAGCCGCCGGGGTTGCGCAGCACGAGCGTCGTGAAGCTCGCATCGAGCCGCGCGCGCATCGCTTCCAGGAAGCCCGCCCACGGCGTCGTTTCGGACGGGCCCTGATAGATGAGCCCGAGCCACGCGCTGAGTTCGCGGGCCGTCCATGCCGCGTCGTCGAAACCGTCGTGTGCGGCCGTGTCATCGGGCGCCAGCGCGATCCGCATGCTCGTGTTCTCCTGGGTCGAGGTGAATGCTTCCGGCCCAGCATACCGACCGGCCAGCGGCCCGCGTCATCCGAACGGAGTAGACGACGCGGGCCGTGGCCGTGCGGCGGTGCTTGTGCTGCCTTATGTCGCCGATACCGCTGATACCGCGCGTTCGCGCAGCAGGTACGCGACGATGCGGTCCGCCGCGGCTTCCGGCGACTCCGTCACCGTATCGACGCGCAGTTCGGGCTGCGCGGGCGGCTCGTACGGCGAGTCGATGCCCGTGAAGTGCTTCAGCTCGCCCTTGCGCGCCTTCTTGTACAGGCCCTTCGGATCGCGCTCCTCGGCGACCGCGAGCGGCGTATCGACGAACACCTCGACGAACTCGTCTGGGCCGACCAGCGCGCGTGCCATCTCGCGTTCGGCGCGGAACGGCGAGATGAACGACACGAGCGCGATGAGCCCGGCATCGAGCATTAGCCGCGCGACTTCGGCCACGCGCCGGATGTTCTCCACGCGATCGGCCTCGGTGAAGCCGAGATCGCGGTTGAGCCCGTGCCGCACGTTGTCGCCGTCGAGCAGGTAGGTGTGCTTGCCGAGCGCATGCAGCCGCTGTTCGACGAGGTTCGCGATCGTCGACTTGCCCGCGCCCGACAGCCCGGTCAGCCACACGATGCGCGGCGTCTGCGCCTTCTGCACCGCGCGCGCGTCGCGGTCGACGTCGACGGCCTGCCAGTGCACGTTGTGCGCGCGGCGCAGCGCGAAGTGCAGCATCCCGGCGCCGACCGTGTCGTTGGTGAAGCGGTCGATCACGATGAAGCCGCCGGTGTGGCGGTTCCGGTCGTACGGATCGAACGCGACCGGCCGGTCGAAGCTCAGGTTGCACACGCCGATCTCGTTCAGTGCGAGCGTGCGCGCGGCGAGATGCTCGCGCGTGTTCACGTCGATCTTGTACTTCGGCGTCGCGCAGGTCGCGCCGACCGTCTGCGTGCCGAGCTTCACGAGATACGGCCGGCCCGGCAGCAGCGGTTCGTCGTGCATCCACACGAGCGTCGCCTCGAACTGGTCGGCCACTTCCGGCGGCGCGTCGGCACGCGCGATCATGTCGCCGCGGCTGATGTCGATTTCGTCGGCGAGCGTGAGCGTCACCGCTTCGCCGGCGCGCGCGACGTCGGCTTCGCCGGCCGGCGTGATCACCGACGCGACGCGGCTTTCCTTGCCGGCCGGCAGCACGCGCACGCGTTCGCCGACGCGGACTTCGCCCGACACGATGCTGCCGGCATAGCCGCGGAAGTTCAGGTGCGGACGGTTGACCCATTGCACTGGCAACCGGAACGGCTCGTCGCGCGTCACGCGCTCGACGAGCGGCAGCGTGTCGAGATGCTGCATCAACGTCGGGCCCGCGTACCACGGCATCCGCGCACCTGGCGCGATCACGTTGTCGCCGCGCAGCGCGGACATCGGAATGCTGACGATATCCGCGAGACCGAGCTCGGCCGCGAACGCGCGATACTCGGCGTCGATGCGCTCGAACACCGTGCGGTCGTAGTCGACCAGGTCCATCTTGTTGATCGCGAGCACGACGCGCTTGATGCCGATCAGCGCGACGAGGTGGCTGTGGCGGCGCGTTTGCGTGAGCACGCCCTTGCGCGCGTCGATCAGGATCACTGCCAGATCGGCGGTCGACGCGCCGGTGATCATGTTGCGCGTGTACTGTTCGTGGCCGGGCGTATCGGCGACGATGAACTTGCGCCGCTCGGTCGCGAAGAAGCGGTATGCGACGTCGATCGTGATCCCTTGTTCGCGCTCGGCCGACAGGCCGTCGACGAGCAGCGCGAAATCGAGCTCGCCGCCTTGCGTGCCGATCTTCTTCGAATCGGCCTCGAGCTGGGTGAGCTGATCGTCGAACAGCATGTTCGATTCGTAGAGCAGGCGGCCGATCAGCGTGCTCTTGCCGTCGTCGACGCTGCCGCAGGTGATGAAACGCAGCAGGTCCTTCGTCTGCGCATCGTCGGCGTGCATGTCGGGCGTCGCGTGCGTGCGCGTGTCGGGCGCGGTGAGAACGTGTGCCATCAGAAATATCCCTCCTGTTTCTTCTTTTCCATCGAACCGGCTGAATCGCTGTCGATCAGCCGTCCCTGGCGCTCGGACGTGCGCGTGTCGCGCATCTCCTGCAGGATGTCGTCGAGCGATGTCGCGTCACTGTCGATCGCGCCCGTCAGCGGATAGCAGCCGAGCGTGCGAAAGCGCACCTTGCGCATCTGCGGCACTTCGCCTTCGCGCAGCGGCAGGCGTTCGTCGTCGACCATGATCAGTGCGCCGTCGCGCTCGACCACCGGCCGTTCCTTCGCGTAGTAGAGCGGCACGATCGGAATATCGTGCAGCCGGATGTACTGCCAGATGTCGAGTTCGGTCCAGTTGGAAATCGGGAACACGCGCAGGCTTTCGCCCTTGCGCTTGCGCGCGTTGTACAGCGACCAGAGTTCGGGACGCTGGCGCTTCGGATCCCAGCGATGCTGCTCCGAGCGCAGCGATACGATGCGCTCCTTCGCGCGCGATTTCTCCTCGTCGCGGCGCGCCCCGCCGAACGCGGCGTCGAAGCCGTAGTGGTCGAGCGCCTGCTTGAGCCCTTGGGTCTTCCACACGTCGGTGTGCACGGCCGAGCCATGCGTGAACGGATTGATGTCGTTCGACACGCCATCCGGGTTCACGTGCACGCGCAGGTCGAGGCCGAGGCGCTCGGCCGTCTCGTCGCGAAACGCGATCATCTCGCGGAACTTCCACGTCGTATCGACGTGCAGCAGCGGAAAGGGCGGCCTGGCCGGGTAGAACGCCTTCATCGCCAGATGCAGCATGACCGAGCTGTCCTTGCCGATCGAATAGAGCATCACCGGGTTTTCGCTTTCCGCGACCACCTCGCGCATGATGTGGATGCTTTCGGCCTCCAGTCGCTCCAAGTGGGTCAACATCGTTCGTCTCCTTGTTTCATGCCGGCGCCGCGCGACATGTGCGGCGTTTCGTGCATGACGCCAAGGTATCGAGCGAGGGTGGTGCCGCTCTTCGTCCGGGTGGACTAGGGCCTGTTCCGGCCAGCCCCACAAGTCATTTTTTCGATCAGGGGAACGTGCTTTGCCGGCCGCATTGGGGCGTCGCGCGTCGCTTGTTTGGCTCGGCCAAACGGCACTCCGCGCTCCTTGCACTGCGTCCGGCAACGCACGTTCTCAAGTCCGTCATTGGCCGGAACAGGCGCTGCCCCGGCGCGGCCGTGCAGCGGATCTTTCCTTAGTCCACCCGGACGAAGTGGCGCGCGCGGCGCTCGCTTAAGGTGAGCGCTCGACCATCGGCGGAGACGACACATGACGGACGACACACGTGCCACGCAATTGCTTTCGGGCCAGACCTGGGCCGATTTCTGCGACACCCTGAAACGCAGCGGACAGCAGATCCTGCGCGCCGAGGCGCCGGACGATCCGCTTACGCGTGCGGAAGGTTTCCGCTATCTGAGCCGGCTGATGCGCATCGCGCTCGAAATGCACGTCGAGTTCGCGGACGGCGCGTGGCCCGGCTTCTTCTCGCCGTCGCACGAGACCGCGAAGATCGGTGCCGACAATCCCGACAACCTGTACCAGTACGCGCGCCTCGACGGCCGCTGCGAATATCGCGTGACGGGGCAGCGCGGCACGGTCGCATACCTGAGCTTCGGCACGCAGAAGGGCGGCTACGAGACGGACGGCAAGATGCTGCAGACAGGCTTTCTCGATGCGAAGCAGCTCGAGATCGCACCGGACGGCAGCTTCGAGATCGTGCTGAGCGAGACGCCACGCGCGGGCAACTGGGTTCGCATGGAGCCGGGCACGAACGCGCTGCTGGTGCGCCAGACTTTCCTCGACCGGCGCGCGGAGACGCCGGCGCAACTGAAGATCGCGCGCATCGGTGCCGACGATCGCCCGGCGCCGCTCGATGCGCTCGCGCTGCAGGGCGGCCTCGCGCGCGCCGCGCAGTTCGTCGAGCAGACGTCGAAGCTGTTCGCCGACTGGGCCGCGAGCTACGGGGCGCACGTGAACGCGCTGCCGCCCGCGGACCAGGCGCTGTGCCAGGCGGTCGGTGGCGATCCGAACATCTACTACTACCACTCGCGCTGGTCGCTGGCCGACGACGAGGCGCTTGTGATCGACGTCGACACGGTGCCCGACTGCGATTTCTGGAACGTGCAGCTCAACAACTACTGGATGGAGTCGCTCGACTACCGGCACTTCGACATCTGCGTGAACAAGCACGGCGCGCGGCGGAATGCCGACGGCGGCGTGACGGTGGTGGTCGCCGCGTCGCGGCCGGGCGACGCGAACTGGCTCGATACGGCCGGGCATCGTACCGGCACGATCTGCTGGCGCTGGGTCGGCGCCGCGCAGCCGGTGCATCCGCGCACGCGCGTCGTCAAGCTCGCCACGCTGAAGGAGGCCGCATGAACGCGCCGCTCGACCCGATCCGCACGCAGCTCGACGCCGACGGGCTGATCGCCGAGGCCGTGTCGCGCACGGGCGGGCTCACCGCGTTCGGCGACGGGCCGTATCGCGACGCGCTCGACGTGATGTGCGCATCGCTGGTCGACGATGCGAACCTGTCCGCGCGCGGCGTGGAGATGATGCGCGAGAAGCTCGTCGGCCAGCTCGTGAACCGGCTCGTCGTCGAGGATTACTTCCGTCGCCATCCGGAGATCGCCGACATCGAGATCGACGATCCGCTCGTGATCGTCGGGCTGCCGCGCACCGGCACGACACTGCTGCAGCGGCTGCTCGCCGTTGATCCGCGCTTTCATTCGGCCGCGTGGTGGGAGACGCGCTATCCGGCGCCGCTCGCCGGCGAGACGCTCGACGCGCCGACCGTGCGCATCGCGCGCGCGCAGGCCGAGGTGGCGACGATGATCGACTGCATTCCGCAGATCCTGACAATTCATCCGCTCGATGCGATGCTCGCCGACGAAGAGTTCATGCTGATGGAGCATTCGTTCGTGTGCGCGATGGATTCGTACGCGAACGTGCCGACCTATACGGCATGGCTCGCGAAGCAGGACCTGACGCCGGTCTATGTGTACCTGAAGCGGATGCTGCAGTTCCTGCAATGGCAGAAGGTGCAGCGCGGCGTAGCGCCGGCCGAGCGCTGGCTGCTGAAGACGCCGCAGCACCTGCATGCGCTCGACGTGCTGTGCCGCGTGTTCCCGCGCGCGCAGGTGGTGCTCACGCACCGCGACCCGGCGCAGACGATTCCGTCGATGGCGAGCATGGCGCACACGCTGTGGCAGATGTATGCGGACGACCCGGATCCGCGCACGGTCGGCGCGCAGTGGAACGCGGGGATGGCGCGCGCGATCGGCGCGGCGATGGCGGCGCGCGACGCGCTGCCGGCCGAGCGGTTTCTCGACGTGCGTTTCGAGGAGACCGTATCGAATCCGCTCGGCGTCGCGCAAGCCGTGTACCGCTTTGCCGGCATGTCGCTCGATGCACGGCAGCGCGCGGCGATGACGGACTGGATGGCGCGCAATGGCCGCGACAAGCGCGCCGCGCACGACTATTCGATCGCGCGCTTCGGCTTCACCGATGCGCAACTGGCGCGCGACTTCGCCGCGTATCGCGCGCGGCACCTGCAGGCGGCCGGCTGACGGCGCACGCGTGGGACCAACGACAACCAGGAGACAAACCATGTTGCTGAAGGACAAGATCGTCGTGATTTCCGGGATCGGGCCGGGGCTCGGTGTGAAGCTTGCCGTCGAGGCGGCGCGCGAGGGTGCGTGCGGCGTCGTCGTCGCGGCACGCACGATGGAGAAGCTCGACGATGCGGAGGCACGGATCCGCGAACTCGGTGTGGCGTGCGACGTGCTGAAGGTGCGCACCGACATCGCCGAGCGCGCGCAGTGCCGCCGACTCGCGACGCAGGCGGTCGAGCGCTTCGGCCGGATCGACGCGCTCGTGAACAGCGCATTCGTGCACGGCACGTTTCCGGAGGCGGTCGAGGAAGCCGATCTCGACGGCTGGCGCGCGGTGTTCGACACCAATGTGTTCGGCACGATGACGCTCACGCAGGAAATCGTGCCGCACATGAAGCGGCACAAGCGCGGCGCGATCGTGATGATCAACACGCAGGCAACCCGCAAGCCGTTTGCAGGGGAATCGGGCTACGCTGTATCGAAGGGCGCGCTCGCGGTTGCGGCAAAATACCTGGCGCGCGAGCTCGGCGTGCACGGAATCCGCGCGAACAGCATCCACATGGGGTGGATGTGGGGCGTGCCGACGCAGACGTATTTCCGGCAGGCGGCAGCCGAGTACGGGATGACGGAGGAGGAGATCGTCGCGCCGATCGCATCGAACATCGCGCTCGCGAAGCTGCCGACCGACGACGATTGCGCACGCGCGGCACTGTTTCTCGCGTCGGATTATGCGAATGCGGTGACCGGCGCGACGCTGGATGCGAACGGCGGCGATTTCATGCCCTGAGGATGGAGCAACGAATCATGCAGGCAAACCAACAGGGACGGCATTTCTTCGCGTTCAACGGCGATGCGGACGGCCTGTGCGCGCTGCAGCAGCTGCGGCTCGCGGAAGGCGAACGCGGCACGCTCGTGACCGGCGTGAAGCGCGACATCAAGCTGCTCGAGCGGATCGATGCGCGCTCCGGCGAGCGCGTGACCGTGCTCGACGTGTCGCACGACCAGAACCGCGACGCATGCGCGCGGCTGTTGCGCGACGGCGCGGCGGTTCGCTACTTCGATCATCACTTCGCCGGCGAGCTGCCCGGCGCTCCGCGTTTCGATGCGTATATCGACACGGGCGCCGACGTTTGCACGAGCGCGCTGGTGAACCGCTATCTCGGCGGCCGCCATGTGCGCTGGGCGATCGTCGCGGCGTTCGGCGACGAGCTGCCGGCGCTCGGCGACGCGCTCGCGCGCGAACAGGGGATCGGCGAAGTCGAACGCTGCACGCTGGCCGAACTCGGGCTCTACCTGAACTACAACGCATACGGCGACTGCGTCGGCGACCTGCATTTCGATCCGGCGGTGCTGGCCGATGCGATGCTGCCGTGCGTCGATCCGCTCGACTTCGTGCGCGGCACGCCGGTGTTCGCCGCGCTGCGCGACGGCTATCGCGACGACATGGCGCGGGCATGCGCGCTTGCGCCGCTGCGCGACGTGCCGGGCGCGACGCTGATCAGGATGCCGGATCATCCGTGGGCGCGACGCGCGACGGGGATGCTCGCGAACGAGCGGATGCGCAATGCGCCGCATGCGGCGCTCGCGGTGCTGTCGCCGCGTGCGCAGGGCGGGCTCGTGGTCAGCGTGCGCGTGCCCGACGGCCGGCCGCTCGGCGCCGACGAGTTCTGCCGCGGCTTCCCGACCGGCGGCGGGCGCAAGCGCGCGGGCGGCATCAACCATCTGCCGGAAGCCGAGTTCGACACGTTCGTCGAGCGTTTCGAAGCGGCGTTTCGTCTCGACTGACCCGAGGGCCAGCGCCGCGCGCACCGTGCAGCGATGCCGCGGCGCGCGCGGCGCACCGCTTCAGCCGGTCGCGTTCGCGAGCACGGCCGGCACGTTGTGGTCGTAGCAGCGTTCCTCGACGCGCTCCGCGATGCGCCAGCCCTGCGCGGTACGCACGAACCGGTCGACGTACCACAGGCCGAGGAACATCATCTGCGTGCCGCCGTCCGGCAGCACGACTTCCATCGGATTGAAGCAGATCGTGCGGCCGCGCGCGGTGTCGCCGTCGAGCGTGATCGACAGGTTGCCGACCATGTGCTGGTACTGCGGAAACTGCGGCAGCACGGTGCGCAGCCACGCCTTCACATCGGCATAAGTGCCGGCGATGCCGCCCATCGCGCGATAGTCGATCGCCGCGTCGGGCGTGAACACCGCATCGAGCGCGTCGAAGTCGCGCGCATCGATCGCGCTCGAATACGCGACGATCAGCTCGCGGATGTCATGATGGTCGGAGAGGGTCTGCAGATCGGGCATCGGCGGTGCTCCGTCATGCGCTTTCGCGGCGGCGTGCCGCATGTAGCGCTTCCGCGCGCTGCTTCACGTCGCGCGCGCATTGGTCAAACCCCTGTTTCACCCAGCCGCCGTGCTCGCGCATGATCGTTTCCGCGTTGATGCCAAGAAACTGGTCGGTCGTGAAGTAGCGGCAACGCTCGGCGCCGTCGGCTTCGACGTACTGGTCGCGGCGCGCGGCGTCCTTGTTGTCGTCGGTCGGGCGCTGTTCCCATGACAGCAGGCGCTCGGGCTCGCGCGCGACGAGGATTTCGTTGACGGGAATCACCATCTCCGTGCCCGGAATACGCACCTGCATGTGCACGAAGTCGCCGATCCGGCCGGTCGTTTCGAGGCCGACGCAGAACGTGTTCCATTCGCCGTAGCGCGGGAAGTCGGTCAGCACGTCCCAGACGACGGCAGCGGGGGCGTCGATTGCGACGGTGATCGAGGTGACGAGATTGGCTGGTTTGGTCATGGCGAGTATCGGGTGAGATTGAGGATGAGGACGGGCGCGCGGGCACGTCCGTCCGGGCGCGTGCCGCGGTGGACGGAACGGTCTCGCACGGTCGCAGCCGGGCACGGCGGGTGCGACACGCGACACGCGAGGCCGGTTAGCGGCCGGTGCATTCCGCACAGCGCGGCGCGGCGAACCCGACATCGAGCGTAGGCCGGCACATGCGGCGAAGAATCGTCGGAATGGACTAAGGCGTTTCACCGGTCCGGCACTCCGGCGGTGCTGCCGATGCACCGCGCACGAGCGGGCGGCGCATGCGATTCGAGCGATCGACATCGCGCGACCCGGCCGCGACAATACGGGTCACTGTTCAGTTTCCTGCCCCGAGGTGCCCGTGCCAGCCCAGTCGTCAGTTGCTCCCGCCGTCGTGTGGTTCCGCGACGATCTGCGCGTGACCGACCAGCCCGCGCTGACGCGCGCGGTCGCATCGGGCCGGCCGCTCGTATGCGTGTATGTCGACGACACGGGTGAGGGTGCGGGGCGCGCGCTCGGTGGTGCCGCGCGCTGGTGGCTGCACGGATCGCTCGTGGCACTGGACGCCGCGCTTGTGCGTCATGGCGGCCGCCTGCTGCTGTTGCGCGGTGACGCGCGGCGCGAGATCGACCGCATCGTGCACGACACGGGCGCGGCGGCCGTCTACTGGAACCGCCGCTATGCGCAGCCGCAGCGCGATGCCGATGCGGCGTTGAAGGCGTCGCTGAAGGCGCGCGGCCTCGAGGTCGACAGCAGCAACGGCAGCCTGCTGAACGAACCGTGGGAAGTGCTGACGGGCGCCGGCACGCCGTTCCAGGTGTTCACCGCGTACTGGCGCGCGGTGCGGCGCGATCGCACGGTGGCCGCGCCGCTGCCGGAGCCGGCTCGGATCGCGTTTCATCCGTGGCCGGCCGGTGTGCGCGAACGCGCGCTGGCGCTCGACGCGCTCGCGCTGCGCCCGCTCGCGCCGGACTGGGCGGGCGGTCTGCGCGATGCGTGGCCGGCACCCGACGAAGCCGGCGCGCACGCGCGGCTCGACGCGTTCCCGGTCGAGTCGCTGGCGGACTACGCCGACATGCGCGATCGACCCGACCAGCTCGCGACGAGCCGGCTGTCGGCGTTCCTGCGCTTCGGCAACGTGTCGCCGCGACAGGTGTGGCATGCGGTGCAGGGTGCCGCACAGGCGGGCGGGGCGGCCTGCGCGGCCGGCGCCGAGAAATACCTGAGCGAGCTCGGCTGGCGCGAATTCAGCCACGTGCTGCTGTATCACTTCCCGGCGCTCGCGACCGACAACTTCCGCGCGCAGTTCGACGCGATGCCGTGGCGCGACGATCCCGCCGCGCTGCGCGCGTGGCAGCGCGGGCTGACCGGCTATCCGCTCGTCGATGCGGGAATGCGCGAGCTGTGGGCGACCGGCTGGATGCACAACCGCGTGCGGATGGTCGTTGCGTCATTCCTCGTCAAGCATCTGCTGATCGACTGGCGGGCGGGCGAGCGCTGGTTCTACGACACGCTCGTCGATGCGGACGCCGCGAACAACCCGGCGAACTGGCAATGGGTGGCCGGCTGCGGTGCCGACGCCGCGCCGTATTTCCGCATCTTCAATCCGGTGACGCAGGGCCGGAAGTTCGACCCGCAGGGCGCGTACGTGCGCCGCTGGGTGCCGGAACTCGCGGGCCTCGACGCGGCCGCGATCCATGCACCCTGGGAAGCGTCGCCGGTGGAACTTGCGGCGGCCGGCGTGCGGCTCGACGTCGATTATCCGGCGCCGATCGTCGATCACGACGGCGCGCGCCGTCGTGCGCTCGATGCGCTGGCCACGCTGCCGAAGCGTCACTAGGCGTCGCTCGGCGCCGTCGGCCATTCGCGTGCGGCGCGGCTTGCCGCGTCAGTCGCAGAACGCCGCATGTTCGAGCAGCGCGAGCGCGATGCCCGAATCGAAGTAGGCCGCGCCGCACCACGCGACGAACGCGAGCACGCCGGCGGCCAGTGCGGCACGGATCACGCCCATGCGGCCTTGCCCGACGCCGGACGCGCGATGCGCGCGTCGTCGATCGGCAGGTGCAGCAGCGCGGCCAGCACGCCGAGCGCGATCGAGCCGATCCACAGCGGCTGGTACGAATGCGTCGCGTCGTATACGAGCGCACCGAGCCACACGCCGAAGAAGCTGCCGAGCTGGTGCCCGAAGAACACGAAGCCGAACAGCGTCGCGATGTAGCGCACGCCGAACACCTGCGAGATCACGCCGTTGGTCAGCGGCACGGTGCCGAGCCACGTGAAGCCCATCACGGCCGCGAACACGTAGACGCTCGCGGGCGACAACGGTGCCGCAACGAATGCGGCCATCGCCAGCGCGCGCACGAGATACAGCACGGACAGTACGTACTTGCGCCGCAGCAGGCCGCCGAGATGGCCGCACGCGTAGGTGCCGGCCACGTTGGTCAGCGCGATCAGCGCGAGCGCGACGCTGGCGTGGCGCGCCGGCAGGCCGTGATCGACCAGGTAGGCGGGCAGGTGGGTCGCGATGAACGCGAGCTGGAACCCGCATGCGAAGAACCCCGCGTTCAGCAGCCAGAAGCCACGGTGCGCAAACGCTTCGCGCACCGCCGCGCCGATCGACTGGTCGGGGCCGTCCGCACGGCTCGCGGCCTGCGCGGGCCGGTCGCGCACCAGCATGGCGAGCGGCGCGAGCAGCGCGGCGACGAGGGCGAGCGCGACGAATGCATGCTGCCAGCCGATGCCGCCGATCAGGACCTGCGCGACCGGCACCATGCAGAACTGGCCGAGCCCGCCGATCGCGCCCGCGACGCCGAGCGCCCAGCCGCGCCGGTCGGGCGGAAACAGGCGGCTCAGCGCGCCGTAGATCGACGCGAAGGCCGACCCCGACAACGCGATGCCGATCACGAGTCCCGCGCCGACCGTGAACACACCGGCCGACCCCGCCAGCGCCATCGTGACGAGACCGGCCGCATACAGCAGCATGCCGGCGACGATCACGCGCACCGACCCGAAGCGGTCGGCGATCATCCCGGTGAACGGCTGCGCGATGCCCCAGATCAGGTTCTGCAGCGCGAGCGCGAGGCCGAACGCTTCGCGCGACCAGCCGTGGTCGAGCGTGACGGGCGCGAGGAACAACCCCTGCACGTGGCGGATGCCGAGCGCGACGCCCATGATCAGGCCGCCTGTGAGCACCGGCAGCCAGCGGCGCCGGGCGTCTTGTTCGATCGGGGTCATGCGTGTCTCCGGATGAATGCGTGCGGCGCGACGGCCGCGTTCGATTCGATTAGACGATCCGGTGCCGGTGTCGCTCAAGCGATCATTCGGTCGGGTTCGCATGCGTGCGGGGAATGCGAGGCGATTCGGATGCGAGGCGGGGGAGGGGCGCGGTGCGGGCGGGGCACGTGAAGCCTTGCGGCGCATGCAGCCGGCGTGGCACGCGACGATGCGACGGAGCCCCGGCGCGTCAGTGCATCGCCCGTGGCGGGGCGATCCGTTGTGCAATGCTGCGACTGCGCCGCCATCGGTTCGACGCGGAAACCCGCTCGCGGCTAGCGTTGCGCCGCGTCGTAAGCGTGCATTGCCGCATCGCACTCGGCCGCTTCCGCGAGAATCCAGTCGCGCACGTCGGCGACTTCGCGGCGCGGTGCCGGATCGTGCCGGAACAGCCAGTAGCCGTACGCATCCGACAATGCCTGGGAGTGCGGGCCGAGCACCGCGAGCCGGCCGTCGGCGAGCATCGGCGCGACGAGCGCGAGCCGTCCGAGCGCGACGCCCCGGCCGGCGATCGCGGCGTGGATCACCTGGTCGTACTGGTTGAAGCGCAGCATGCCCTTCGGGTGCGCGTCGCCGAGCCCGGCCGCATGCAGGTGCGCACGCCACTGCAACTGCGGTTGCGGCGGCCCGTCGAATTCGAGCAGCACGTGGTCCGCGATCGCGGCCGCGTCGGTGACGGGCCGGGTGGCCAGCGCGGGGTGCGCGACCGGCACCACGATCTCGTCGAACAGGCGCACCGCGCCGGCCGGCGCGCGCTCGCGCGGGCAATAGCGGATCCCGAGGTCGATGCCTTCGGCGCGCAAATCGAGTACCTTGTCGTTCGCGGCCACGCGCAAGTCGATGTCGGGCAGGCGCGCCTGCAGGCGCCCGAGGCGCGGCAGCAGCCACAGCGCGGTGACGCCGATGCTCGCCGTGATCGTGACGGGCTGGCGCTCGCGCGCGGCGGCGAGCGACGCGACGGTGTCCTGCAGGCTGAGCAGCGCCGCATCCGCGGCGCGAAACAGCCGCTCGCCCGCCGGCGTGAACGCGATCTTCCGATAGCCGCGCTGCAGCAATGCGACGCCGAGATGGGCTTCGAGTGCATGCACCTGGCGGCTGACCGCCGACTGCGTGACGCACAGGTCCTGCGCGGCGAGCGTGATGCTCATGCGACGGCCGACGGCGACGAAGCCGCGCACGAGGTCCAGCGACGGGAGACGGACGAGCGGCGTTGACATGCGTAGGGCTCATGCGAACGGAGCAGCAAGATTGGTTGAGAACGCCGGGCGCGTCAAGTTCAATGGAGGCTGGCGCGATCGGGCGGGCGACGGGTCTGCGGGGTCATGTGGCGCCGCACAGGAGACAGGATGACGATTTCGAACGAAGCCGGCGGGGCAGCGCGCGCGGCCGAGCGAGCGGCGGATGCGTTGCCGCCGGAATCCGTGCCGCTGGCCGCGGCCGACGGGTACGTGCTGCGCGGATACGTGTGGCGGCATCGCGGCGGCGGCGCTCTGCGGCCCGTGACGGTCGTCAATTGCGCGACGTCGGTGCGCTGCGACTATTACTTCCGCTTCGCGGCGTGGCTCTTCGCGCAAGGGCGCGACGTGCTCGTCTACGACTATCGCGGGATCGGCGGGTCGCGCCCCGCGCAACTCGCGAAGCTGCGCGCGAACTGGCTCGACTGGGGGCGGCTCGATTGCGAGGCCGCGCTGCAGTATGCGCGCGACGCATTTCCGGGCCAGCCGCTCGACGTCGTCGCGCACAGCATCGGCGGGTGCGTGCTCGGGCTCGCGGCGTCGAACGCCTACGTGCGTCACGCGGTGACCGTCGGCGCGCAGTATGCATACTGGCGCGACTATCGGCCGGACGAGCGGCGGCGCATGTGGTGGAAGTGGCACGTCGCGATGCCGGCGCTCGCGGCCGTGTTCGGCTATGTGCCCGCGAAACGGCTCGGCTGGATGGAAGACACGCCGCGCGGCGTCGCGCTGTCGTGGGTGCGCTCGCAACCGCGCTTCGAGGATGCCTACACGCAGGGTCTGCTCGCCGAAACCGCGGCGAGCCGCGCCGCGTTGCCGGCCCGCTTCGCGCGGCTGTCGGCGCCGATGCTCGCAATCGGGCTCGACGACGACGGGTTCGGCACGGTCGACGCGATCGAACGGCTGGTCGGCTATTACACGGGCAGCGACGTCACGCACCTGAGGATCGCGCCGGGCGACATTGGCGTCGACGAGATCGGCCATTTCGCTTTTTTCCACAGCCGCTTCACCGACACGCTGTGGCCCGTCGCGCTGTACTGGCTGCAGCACGGCGCGCTGCCGGCCGATGCGCCGGGCCGCGTCCACGCGCGCCATCCGGCGCAGCGCGCGCGGTTCGCCGGAAGCGGCGTGCCGGGTGCGCTTGCGCACGGGTGACGGCGCCCGCACGCGCGGTCAGGCCGCTGCTTCGATGAAGCGGCCATGAAGCGGCCATGAAGCGGCCGCGCCGGCTGCCGCCGCTGACGGTCCCGGTCGCGGCGCCTCGATCTGCGCTCGCCGCGATCGATTAACATCGGACGTTTGATTCGACTGGCTCCTGCGTACCGATGTCCATTCCGCCCGATTCCGGGATTCCCGACGACCTGTGCCGCGCGTGGCACGTGCACCTGCTCGATGTGCCGCCTGCCGCGTCGCGTGCCGGCGTGCAGGTCGCGCGCATCGATTTCGACTGGCGCGTGCCGCTCGCGTCGCCCGCCTATGCGGCCCTGAGCGACGCCGAGCGTGCGCGTGCCGCGCGCTATCTTCGACACGAGGATGCGGTGCGCTGCGCCGCGACGCGCGTCGCGCTGCGCGACGTGCTCGGCGCGGCGCTCGGTGTTGCGCCGCGGGACATCGAGATCGTCGTCGACGCATCGGGGCGGCCGTCGCTGGATCCCGCGCATCGCGCATCGCTCGATTTCAACGTGTCGCACGCGGGCGATCACGCGCTCATCGCATGGGCGGGCGCAGGGCGCGTCGGCGTCGATATCGAAAGCTGCAACCGCACGACCGACTGGCGTGCGCTGACTGCCGAAGTGTGCGCGGCCACCGAGGCCGCGTATCTCGACGGCCTGCCGCCCGCCGCGCGTGCCGGCGCGTTCATGCGCGTGTGGTCCGCGAAGGAGGCGCTGCTGAAGGCGCTCGGCACGGGCATCGTCGGCGGGCTGCGCGCGTTCGCGGTCGTGCCGCCGCGCGATGCGGCGACGCCCGCGACGACGATCGTCGAGCCGACCGCGCCGGCCGCCGGCGTGGCCGCGTTCGACGCGAGCTGGCTCGATGCGGCGCCCGGCTACGCGGCCTGCGTCGCGTGGACGCGCTGAGCGTGTTTCAGCGCGCGCCGCTCACTCGAGCGGCGCGTCGTTCGGCGCCGCGTAGCGCGCTTTGATCACGTCGCTCATCGGGAAGTCGAACGCAAGCCCCTTCGTCGGCACCGGCTTCATGAACCACTTGTCGTACAGCGCATGGATCTCGCCGGGCGCGTTGATTCATATGTTTCCTAAAACAAAATAATTGAAACATATGTTAATTGCGCGACCCGCCGGGCCGATCCGGCGGGCCGCGCCGGACATCAGGGAAACTCCCGAGTCGAAATCATGAAAAACGGGGTTGTCTAGACAAGTTCGGATGGCTACACTGCAATCCATCCCGAACTTGTCTAGACAGGATTGCTCACATGATTACGTTGACCCCCGGCCACCTGACCCTCCCGCAACTGCGCCAGATCGCTCGCGAATCCGTGCAGCTCAAGCTCGACCCGGCGAGCTTCGCGAAGATCGACGCCGGCGCGAAGGCCGTCGCCGACATCGCTGCAAAGGGCGAGCCGGCCTACGGCATCAACACGGGCTTCGGTCGCCTGGCCAGCACGCACATCCCGCACGACCAGCTTGAGCTGCTGCAGAAGAACCTGGTGCTGTCGCATGCGGTCGGCGTCGGCGAGCCGATGGCGCGCTCGTCGGTGCGCCTGCTGATGGCACTGAAGCTGTCGAGCCTCGGCCGCGGCCACTCGGGCATCCGCCGCGAGGTGATGGATGCGCTGATCACGCTGTTCAACGCGGACGTGCTGCCGCTGATCCCGGTGAAGGGCTCGGTCGGCGCATCGGGCGACCTCGCGCCGCTCGCGCACATGTCGGCCGTGCTGCTCGGCGTCGGTGAAGTGTTCATCCGCGGCGAGCGCGCGAGCGCGCTCGACGGTCTGCGCGTCGCGGGCCTCGCGCCGCTCACGCTGCAGGCGAAGGAAGGCCTGGCGCTGCTGAACGGCACGCAGGCATCGACGGCGCTGGCGCTCGACAACATGTTCGCGATCGAAGACCTGTACCGCACCGCGCTCGTCGCGGGTGCGCTGTCGGTCGATGCGGCAGCCGGCTCGGTGAAGCCGTTCGACGCCCGCATCCATGAACTGCGCGGCCATCAGGGCCAGATGGACGCGGCCGCGTCGTACCGCGACCTGCTCGAAGGCTCGCCGATCAACCAGTCGCACCGCGACTGCGACAAGGTGCAGGATCCGTACAGCCTGCGCTGCCAGCCGCAGGTGATGGGCGCGTGCCTGGACCAGATGCGCCATGCCGCCGCCGTGCTGCTGGTCGAAGCAAACGCCGTGTCGGACAACCCGCTGATCTTCCCGGATACCGGCGAAGTGCTGTCGGGCGGCAACTTCCACGCCGAACCCGTCGCATTCGCGGCCGACAACCTCGCGCTCGCCGCAGCGGAAATCGGCGCGCTGGCCGAACGCCGCATCGCACTGCTGATCGACGCGACGCTGTCGGGCCTGCCCCCGTTCCTCGTGAAGGACGGCGGCGTGAACTCGGGCTTCATGATCGCCCACGTGACGGCTGCCGCACTGGCGTCGGAAAACAAGACGCTTGCGCACCCGGCATCGGTCGACTCGCTGCCGACTTCGGCGAACCAGGAAGACCACGTGTCGATGGCGACGTTCGCCGCACGCAAGCTCGCCGACATCGCGGACAACACGAAGCACATCCTCGCGATCGAACTGCTGGCCGCGGCACAGGGCGTCGACCTGCGCGCGCCGTACCACACGAGCCCGAAGCTCGCGCCCGTGATGGAAACGATCCGCGGCAAGGTTGCGCACTACGAGCTCGACCACTACTTCGCGCCGGACATCGCCGTGATCGCGAAGCTCGTCGGCGAGCGCGCGTTCGCGAAGGTCGCGCCGTTCTCGTTCGCATCGGAACAGTAAGCCGATGAGCGCGCCGGTCTACCAGGAGATCAAGGATTTCATCCTGGGCCGCATTCATGCCGGCGAGTGGGCGGAGGGCGACCAGGTGCCCTCCGAGAACGAACTGGCCCGCGAGTTCAAGGTCGCGCGCATGACCGTCAACCGCGCGTTGCGCGAGTTGACGGCCGAGCAGGTGCTGACGCGCATGAAGGGCGCCGGCACCTACGTCGCGCGGCCGAAGTACGAGTCGACGCTCGTCGCGATCCGCAGCATCTCGGAAGAGGTCGACGCCCGCGGGCATGCGTATCGCGCCAGCGTGCTCGGCCTCGAGACGATCCGCGCCGACGAGGCGCTCGCCGACGAGATGCAGATGGCCGTGCGCGCGAAGCTGTTTTATTCGCAGGTGTTGCACTTCGAGAATGACGAACCCGTCCAGCTCGAAGAACGGTGGGTGAATCCGGCGGTCGCGCCGGATTATGCGGAGCAGGACTTCACGAACACGACGCCGAACCTGTACCTGATGCGCGCGGCACCGCTGCAGCGCGTCGAGTACCGGATCGAAGCGGCGGCTCCGGCGCCCGAGCGGCGCGAGCAACTGCGGATGGACGACGTCGAGCCGTGTCTGGTTTTACATCGGCGCACCTGGTCGCAGGGCGTCGTCGCCTCGGTGGCGAATCTGTGGCACCCCGGCAGCCGTTATCGCTTCACCGGGCATTTCTGATTCCTATTGATATTCACTTTCCCTCGGGAGCTGTCGTCATGAACCATCCGAAACACATCGATCCCCGTCTCGATCCGACGCGCACGATCCGCGCACCGCGCGGCAGCGAGAAGGTCTGCAAGACCTGGCTGGCCGAAGCGGCCTACCGGATGATCCAGAACAACCTGGATCCGGAAGTCGCCGAGCATCCGCATGCGCTCGTCGTGTACGGCGGCATCGGCCGTGCGGCGCGCAACTGGGAATGCTACGACCAGATCCTCGCGTCGCTGAAGGATCTCGAGGAAAACGAAACGCTGCTGATCCAGTCGGGCAAGCCGGTCGGCGTGTTCCGCACGCACAAGGATGCGCCGCGCGTGCTGCTCGCGAACTCGAACCTCGTGCCGCACTGGGCGAACTGGGACCACTTCCACGAGCTCGACCGCAAGGGCCTGATGATGTACGGCCAGATGACGGCCGGCAGCTGGATCTACATCGGCAGCCAGGGCATCGTGCAGGGCACCTATGAAACGTTCTTCTCGGTCGCGAACCAGCACTTCAACGGCGATCCGTCGGGCCGCTGGATCCTGACGGGCGGTCTGGGCGGCATGGGCGGCGCGCAGCCGCTGGCCGCGACGATGGCCGGCTTCTCGATGATCGCGGTCGAATGCGACGAGACGCGCATCGACTTCCGCCTGAAGACGCGTTACGTCGACAAGAAGGCGACGACGCTCGACGAAGCGCTCGGCATGATCGAGGAAGCGAAGCGCACCGGCAAGCCGGTGTCGATCGGCCTGCTCGGCAACGCGGCCGACGTGTTCCCGGAACTCGTCAAGCGCGGCATCACGCCGGATTGCGTGACCGACCAGACGAGCGCGCACGACCCGATCAACGGCTACCTGCCGCAAGGCTGGACCGTCGCGCAATGGCGCGAGGCGCAGAAGGTCGATCCGCAGAGCATCGTGAAGGTCGCGAAGCAGTCGATGGCCGTGCAGGTGCAGGCGATGCTGGATCTGCAGGAACGTGGCGCGGCGACGCTCGACTACGGCAACAACATCCGCCAGATGGCGCTGGAAATGGGCGTCGAGAACGCGTTCGACTTCCCGGGCTTCGTGCCGGCGTACATCCGCCCGCTGTTCTGCGAAGGCAAGGGTCCGTTCCGCTGGGTCGCGCTGTCGGGCGATCCGGAAGACATCTACAAGACCGACCAGAAGGTGAAGGAGCTGATCCCCGACGATCCGCACCTGCACAACTGGCTCGACATGGCACGTGAGCGCATCGCGTTCCAGGGCCTGCCGGCACGGATCTGCTGGGTCGGCGTGAAGGATCGCTATCGCCTCGGCCAGGCGTTCAACGAGATGGTGAAGAACGGTGAACTGAAGGCCCCGATCGTGATCGGCCGCGACCACCTCGACACGGGCTCGGTCGCGAGCCCGAACCGCGAGACGGAATCGATGAAGGACGGCTCGGACGCCGTGAGCGACTGGCCGCTGCTGAACGCGCTGCTGAACACCGCGGGCGGCGCATCGTGGGTGTCGCTGCACCACGGCGGCGGTGTCGGCATGGGCTTCTCGCAGCACTCGGGCGTCGTGATCGTCGCCGACGGCACCGCCGACGCGCACGAGCGTCTCGGCCGCGTGCTGCTGAACGATCCGGCGACGGGCGTGATGCGCCATGCGGATGCCGGCTACGAACTCGCGCAGCAGACGGCCCGCGAAGCCGGCCTGAAGCTGCCGATGCTCGGCCGCTGAGCATGACGGCGCTCGACCAGGCGCCGGTGAGCGCGACGCTGGCCGCCGCGATGATCCGCTCGGCGGATCTCGTCGCGTCGCCGTGGAAGAACGGCGGCGGCGTGACGCGCGAAATCGGCGCGTTCCCGCCGGGCGCCGCGCTCGATACGTTCGCATGGCGCGTGAGCGTCGCGGACGTCGGCGCGGCCGGGCCGTTCTCGCGTTTCGACGGCATCGACCGCACGCTCGTGCTGCTGTCCGGCGCGGGCATGACGCTCGCGGAAGCGGGCGGGGCGAAGCACGTGCTCGACGTGCCGCTCGCGCGCGCGGATTTCGCGGGCGAAGCGGCGATCGACGCGACGCTGCATGACGGCGCGACGCGCGACTTCAACCTGATGACGCGCCGTTCGGCCGCGCGCGGGACCGTCGACGTGTGGCCCGAAGGCACGCACCGCGTCGAGCGCGCCGATACCGTGCTGCTGTTCTGCGCGACCGGCGCGGTCGGCGTCGAGATCGACGGCGCGCACTATGCGCTGCAGGAAATGGACACGCTGCGGCTCGACGGGCCGCAGCGTGCGTTTGACGTCGTCGTGAGCGGAGGCGGCGCGCTGCTCGCCGTGTCGCTCACCGTCGGCGAACGAGACTGAACGCATGAAACCGACTGTCTGGCATCACCTGAGGCTGTGTCCGCACGGCCATCCCGACGAAACGATCGACGACGCGGCGATCGCCGTCGACGAAACCGGCACGATCGTGTGGCTGGGCGCATTTTCCGCGCTACCGGACGGTTACGCCCACTGGCAACGGGAAGACCTGCACGGCGCGTGGGTGACGCCGGGCCTCGTCGACTGCCACACGCACCTCGTGTACGGCGGCACGCGCGCCGACGAGTTCGCGCAGCGCCTCGCCGGCGTCAGCTACGAGGAAATCGCGCGGCAGGGCGGCGGGATCGTGTCGACGGTGCGCGCGACGCGCGCGGCCGACGAGACGACGCTGTTCGTGCAGGCCGCCGCACGCCTGCAGCCGCTGCTCGCCGAAGGCGTGAGCGCGATCGAGATCAAGTCGGGCTACGGGCTCGACCTCGCGAGCGAACGCAAGATGCTGCGCGTCGCGCGCCAGCTCGGCGAGCGCTTCCCGGTCACGGTCTACACGACGTTCCTCGGCGCGCACGCGCTGCCGCCGGAATATGCGGGCCGCGCGGACGAATACATCGACGAAGTGTGCGAACGCATGCTGCCGGCGCTGGCCGATGAAGGCCTCGTCGACGCGGTCGACGTGTTCTGCGAGCGCATCGGCTTTTCGCTCGCGCAGACCGAGCGCGTGTTCGAGGCCGCGACGCGGCGCGGCCTGCCGGTGAAGCTGCACGCGGAGCAGTTGTCGAACGCGGGCGGCACCGCGCTTGCCGCGCGGTATCGCGCGTTGTCCGCCGACCACCTCGAATTTCTCGACGAAGCCGGCATCGAGGCGATGAAGGCGGCCGGCACGGTCGCCGTGCTGCTGCCCGGCGCGTACTACTTCATTCGCGAAACGCAGTTGCCGCCCATCGAGCTCCTGCGCAAGCACGGCGTGCCGATCGCGCTCGCGACCGATCACAACCCGGGCACGTCGCCGCTCGAATCGCTGCTGCTGACGCTGAACATGGGCTGCACGCTGTTCCGGATGACGGTGCCCGAGGTGCTGCAGGGCGTGACGCGCCATGCGGCCGCGGCGCTCGGCCGTGCAGATCGTCACGGCGCGCTCGAGATCGGGCGCCAGGCCGACTTCGCGGTCTGGTCGGTCGGTTCGCTGTCGGAGCTCGCTTACTGGATCGGCCGGCCGCTGTGCGAGCAGGTCGTGCGCGGCGGGGCGACGGTGTTTCGCCGGATGAACGGCTAGCCTTGCAACAGACGAGACACACCATGACCGAAATGACGCTGTTCGCGGACCATGCCTATCTGCCCGATGGCTGGCGCCGCAACGTGCTGCTGCGCTGGGACGCGGCCGGCACGCTGACCGACGTGACGCCCGACACCGACGCGCCGGCAGGCGTCGCGCGCGCGGCCGGGCCCGTGCTGCCCGGCATGCCGAACCTGCATTCGCACGCGTTCCAGCGCGCGATGGCGGGGCTCACCGAATACCGCGCGAATCCCGCCGACAGCTTCTGGAGCTGGCGCGACCTGATGTACCGCTTCGCGCTGAAGATCACGCCCGACGCGCTCGCCGCGATCGCGCGCTGGCTGTACGTCGAGATGCTGAAATGCGGCTACACATCGGTGTGCGAATTCCACTACGTGCATCACACGCAGGACGGCTCGCGTTATCCGCAGATCGCGGAACTCGGCACGCGCGTGATCGACGCGGCGCGCTCGGCCGGCATCGGCATCACGATGCTGCCCGTGTCGTACCAGTTCGCCGGCTTCGGCAACAAGCCGCCGCGCGACGACCAGCGCCGCTTCATCAACACGCCGGACGGCCTGCTCGAACTGCTCGACTCGATGCGGCGCGTCGCGCCCGAGCACGGCGGGCTGCGCTACGGCGTTGCGCCGCACTCGCTGCGCGCGGTGTCCGAAAGCGGGTTGCGCGTGCTGCTCGAAGGCCTGCCCAACGACGCGCCGGTGCATATCCACATCGCCGAGCAGACGGCCGAAGTCGACGATTGCGTGCGCGCCTACGGCGCACGCCCCGTGCAATGGCTGCTCGATCGCTTCGACGTCGATGCGCGCTGGTGCCTCGTGCACGCGACGCACGTGGATGCGGCCGAGACGGCCGCGCTCGCGAAGCGTCGCGCGGTGGCAGGCCTCTGCCTGACCACCGAGGCGAACCTCGGCGACGGCGTGTTCCCGGCCGTCGACTATCTCGCGCAGGGCGGGGTGATCGGCGTCGGCTCGGACAGCCACGCATCGGTCGACTGGCGCTCGGAGCTGCGTCTGCTCGAATACGGGCAGCGGCTCGTGCATCGTGCGCGCAACGTGCTCGCGAGCGACACGCAGGCCCATGTCGCCGATCGCCTCGTCGACGCATCGCTCGCGGGCGGCGCGCAGGCAAGCGGGCGGCGCATCGGTGCGCTGCGCGAAGGCTGCCGCGCCGACTGGCTCGTGCTCGATCCCGATCATCCGGCGATCGCCGAACACGGCAGCGCAGCCTGGCTGTCGGGCGCGGTGTTCGCCGAGCACGGCGACACGCCGGTGCTCGACGTCTACACCGGCGGCGAACGCGTCGTGAGCGGCCGCCGCCATCGCGACGAAGCGCTTGCGTATGCCGACTATCGCGCCGCGCTGGCGCAACTGCTGCGCTGACGCGCGGCACCCGGCGCACGCCGCGCGCGTGCGCCTGCAAGACTCTTACGGTGATGCGACATGACTGAACAACCGGCTGTATTCACGCTGAAGCAGGGCACGCTGCCGCTGCTGATCTCGATTCCGCACGCAGGCACCCACATCCCCGACGACATCGCCGCGACGATGACCCCCGACGCGCGCTTCGTCGACGATTGCGACTGGCACCTCGAACGGCTGTACGGGTTCGCCGCGACGCTCGGCGCATCGATTCTCGTGCCGTCGCACGCGCGCTACGTTGTCGACCTGAACCGTCCGCCCGACAACGAGAACCTGTACCCGGGGCAGGACACGACCGGGCTCGTGCCGGTCGACACGTTCGACAAGGCGCCGCTGTATCCGGCGAACGCGCAGCCCGGCAACGACGAGATCATGCGCCGCCGCGACCGTTACTGGCGCCCGTATCACGACGCGCTGCAAGGCGAGATCGCGCGCCTGAAGCGCGAGCACGACCGCGTGCTCGTGTGGGAAGCGCATTCGATCCGTTCGCACGTGCCGCGCTTCTTCGAAGGCCGGCTGCCCGACTTCAACTTCGGCACGTCGAGCGGTGCGAGCGCGGCGCCCGGCCTCGCCGAGGCGCTCGCCGCATGCGTGACCGCGCACGGCGGATATACGGCCGTCGCGAACGGGCGTTTCAAGGGCGGCTACATCACGCGTCACTACGGCGTGCCTGCCACCGGCGTCGAAGCCGTGCAGCTCGAACTGTCGCAGATCACCTACATGGAAGAGACGCGGCCGTACGCGTACGACGAAGCGCGCGCCGCGCGAATCGTGCCGCTGCTGCAGACGCTCGTCGAAACCGCACTCGCACACCGCTGATCGTTCGGTCCGCTGCGTGCGGCGGCGCGGCGATCGCGCGCGCCACGGCTTGCCGGCGTGCGGTGCGCACGCCGCCGCGGCGCACAAAAACGGCATCGACCCGGCTGGTCGATGCCGTTTTTTTCGTCTGATCGATGCCGGGATCGACACCTGAAAATTTGACGCAATTTTTAGGTGATATAAGCTGAATGTCAGGAAGTCGTCACGCGCGCGCCGGCCGCGACGGCGTCGATCAGCGTCGCACCGCGCCGGAACCCGTTGCGAGACACCTTGCCGACGTGTCGCCGCGCGGCATTGCCGCCTTCGCTTCATCGCGACACGTGTCCTGCCTTCATCAGTCAGTCGAGTACGATCGTGAAAGCCGCCAGCCCATCGATACGCCGGACCCGAAGTCCGTCGGCGGGCGCGCCGCCTCAGGCCGGGCCAATCCGGCATGCTGATCGCGGCACGCGCGCCGCCCTCATACGCGAGCCTCGTTTCTTCGCTGTGTCCCGTAGCGGCCTGCGCCGCTTCAACCTCGTGACCGCGCACGTGTTCAGCGCGGTGCAGTGCGACGGCAGCGCTTCATTGTTGCCCTAGCGTCCTTTTCCGCTCTCGCATCGGATTGCCCCGCCTGCTGCCGCAACGTCAGCGCGGCATGATCTCGCATGGACGCTTGCCGTGCCCGCACGGGCTTTCATCGTCCTGCGCGTCCGCACGCGTCGCGCGCATATCGCGGAGGCGCTCATGCGACCGCGCCCGATCGTAGCCGTCACCGCTGACCGCATGCTGCGCGGCGCCCATCCGAACCACACGGCCGGGGAGAAGTATCTCGTCGCGCTGGTCGACGGCGCCGGCGCGCTGGCCTTCGTGCTGCCCGCGCTGGGCGCGCGGCAGCCGGCCGACGCGATCGTGGCGTCGATCGACGGGTTGCTGCTGACCGGCAGCTATTCGAACGTCGAGCCGCATCACTACGGCGGGCCGGCGAGTACGCCCGATACGCTGCACGACCCGGCGCGCGACGCGACCGCGCTGCAGCTGATCCGCGCGGCGATCGATGCGGGCGTGCCCGTGCTCGCGATCTGCCGCGGCATGCAGGAGCTGAACGTCGCGTATGGCGGCACGCTGCATCAGCGGCTGCACGCGAGCCCCGGCTTCCACGATCATCGCGAGCGCGACGGCGATCCGCTCGAGCGGCAGTACGGGCCCGCGCACCGCGTGCAGCTCGCGCCGGGCGGCCTGCTGCAGCGGGTCGCGCGCGGCGCGCATGACGCGATGGTCAATTCGCTGCACGACCAGGGCATCGCGCGGCTCGGCGCGGGGCTCGCGGTCGAAGCGAGCGCGCCCGACGGGCTGATCGAGGCCGTGAGCGTGCGCGGCGCGCGCGCGTTCGCGCTCGGCGTGCAGTGGCATCCCGAATGGCGTTTCGCGGAACAGCCGCTGTCGCGCGACATCTTCGCGGCATTCGGCGCGGCGTGCCGCGCGCGCATGACACACCGCATTCATGCGGCCGGCGGCACCATGCCGTCGCCGGCCGCATCCGACATCGACTGAACGAGGCCGATCATGCAACCCGAACTGAGCGAATTCCTGCGCCAGCACCGCATCACCGAAGTCGAGGCGATCATTCCCGACATGGCCGGCATCGCGCGCGGCAAGATCATTCCGCGCAACAAATTCGAATCCGGCGAATCGATGCGCCTGCCTCAGGCCGTGATGGTGCAGACCGTCACGGGCGACTATCCGGAGGACGGCACGCTGACCGGCGTGACCGATCCCGACATGGTGTGCGTGCCCGACCCGTCGACGATCTGCCTGATTCCGTGGGCCGTCGATCCGACCGCGCAGGTGATCCACGACTGCGTGCATTTCGACGGCTCGCCGGTCGAGATCTCGCCGCGCTACGTGCTGCGCCGCGTGCTCGACCTCTACAAGGCGAAGGGCTGGAAGCCGGTGGTCGCACCCGAGCTCGAATTCTATCTGGTCGACATGAATGCCGATCCCGACCTGCCGCTGCGTCCGCCGGTCGGGCGCACGGGCCGTGCGGAGACGGGCCGGCAGTCGTATTCGATCGAGGCCGTCAACGAGTTCGATCCGCTGTTCGAGGATATCTACGAATACTGCGAAATGCAGGGCCTCGACATCGAGACGCTGATCCACGAGGTCGGCGCCGCGCAGATGGAGATCAACTTCGTGCACGGCGACGCGCTGTCGCTCGCCGACCAGGTGTTCCTGTTCAAGCGCACGGTGCGCGAGGCGGCGCTGCGCCACAACATGTACGCGACGTTCATGGCCAAACCGATGGAAGGCGAGCCGGGTTCCGCGATGCACATCCACCAGAGTCTCGCCGATGCGCGTACCGGTCACAACCTGTTTGCCGACGAAGGCGGTGTCGTGTCGCCGATGTTCCACAGCTATCTCGCGGGGCTGCAGAAATACACGCCCGCGCTGATGCCGATCTTCGCGCCGTACATCAACTCGTATCGCCGGCTGTCGCGCTTCATGGCCGCGCCCATCAACGTGCAGTGGGGCTACGACAACCGCACGGTCGGCTTCCGCATCCCGCAGTCGACGCCGGTTGCGCGGCGCATCGAGAACCGCATCCCGGGCGTCGACTGCAACCCGTATCTCGCGTTCGCGGCGACGCTCGCGGCCGGTTATCTCGGCATGACGCAGAGTCTCGAGCCGACCGAGCCGCTCGTCAGCGACGGCTACGACCTGCCGTACGGACTGCCGCGCAACCTCGAGGAGGGCATCTCGCTGATGGCCGCATGCACGCCGCTCGCCGGCATTCTCGGCGACAAGTTCGTGAAGGCGTACCTGGCGCTGAAGGAAACCGAATACGAAGCGTTCTTCCGCGTGATCAGTTCGTGGGAACGTCGCCATCTTCTGCTGCACGTGTGAGCGTGCGGCATCGACTAGCGGAGGCAACATGACCGAACCCAACGAAGCCGTCGCCGCGCGGCCGACCGCCGAATACCGCGCGCTCGACGCCGCGCACCACATCCATCCGTTCTCGGACATGGGGGCGCTCAATCGCGCGGGCAGCCGCGTGATCGTGAGGGCCGACGGCGTCTACCTGTGGGACTCGGACGGCAACAAGATCATCGACGGGATGGCCGGCCTCTGGTGCGTGAACGTCGGCTACGGCCGCAAGGAGCTCGCCGACGCCGCGTATCGCCAGCTCCAGGAACTGCCGTTCTACAACACGTTCTTCAAGACCACCCACCCGCCGGTGATCGAGCTGTCGGCGATGCTCGCCGAAGTCACGCCCGAAGGCTTCAACCACTTCTTCTATTGCAACAGCGGCTCGGAAGGCAACGATACCGTGCTGCGTCTCGTGCACCAGTACTGGCGCGTGCAGGGCAAGCCGCAGAAGAAGTATGTGATCTCGCGCAAGAACGGCTACCACGGCTCGACGATCGCGGGCGGCACGCTCGGCGGGATGGGCTACATGCACGAGCAGATGCCGTCGAAGGTCGAGCACATCGTGCACATCGACCAGCCGTACTTCTTCGGTGAAGCAGCAGCTGGTGAAACGCCCGAAGCGTTCGGCCTCGCCCGCGCGCAGCAGNGCACCAGTACTGGCGCGTGCAGGGCAAGCCGCAGAAGAAGTATGTGATCTCGCGCAAGAACGGCTACCACGGCTCGACGATCGCGGGCGGCACGCTCGGCGGGATGGGCTACATGCACGAGCAGATGCCGTCGAAGGTCGAGCACATCGTGCACATCGACCAGCCGTACTTCTTCGGTGAAGCAGCAGCTGGTGAAACGCCCGAAGCGTTCGGCCTCGCCCGCGCGCAGCAGCTCGAAGCGAAGCTCCTTGAGCTCGGCGCGGAGAACGTCGCCGCGTTCATCGGCGAGCCGTTCCAGGGCGCGGGCGGCGTGATCTTCCCGCCGTCGACGTATTGGCCGGAAATCCAGCGGATCTGCCGCAAGTACGACATCCTGCTGGTCGCCGACGAAGTGATCGGCGGGTTCGGGCGCACCGGCGAATGGTTCGCGCACCAGCACTTCGGCTTCGAGCCGGACCTGATCACGATGGCCAAGGGCATGACGTCGGGCTACGTGCCGATGGGCGCGGTCGGCATTCACGAGCGCATCGCGCGGCCGATCATCGACCACGGCGAATTCAATCACGGCCTCACGTATTCGGGCCACCCGGTCGCCGCGGCCGTCGCGGTCGCAAACCTGAAGCTGCTGCGCGACGAAGGGATCGTCGAGCGCGTGAAGCGCGATATCGGGCCGTACTTTCAGCGCCGGCTGCGGGAAGCGCTCGGCGATCATCCGATCGTCGGCGAGATCGCGGGGACGGGGCTCGTCGCGGGCGTGCAGCTTGCGCGCGATCGCGACCGGCGCGAGCGGTTCGACGCCAGCGTCGATATCGGCACGATCTGCCGCGACTTCTGCTTCAACGGCAACCTGATCATGCGCGCGACCGGCGACCGGATGCTGCTGTCGCCGCCGCTCGTGATCCGTGCGGCGGAGGTCGACGAGATCGTCGACAAGGCGAAGCGCGCGTTCGATGCGACTGCGGAGCGGGTGAGGCGTGGAGGGTAAGTTGTCGCGGCGTTTCGACTGCATGTGGTCGAAGCGTTATCGCCCGTCGAACTTGTTCGACAGCGCAAAGGACCGGGCAGGAGAGGCGGGCCGCGGAAAAGCGACCGCAAAACGAAAAGGGCCTGCGTCGTGAGACGCAGGCCCTTGAATTCTTTGGTGGGCGGTACTGGGATCGAACCAGTGACCCCTGCCGTGTGAAGGCAGTGCTCTACCGCTGAGCTAACCGCCCAAAGAAGCTAAAATTATGTCAGAGCTTTTCGGGTTCGTAAAGCACTTTCTTCAAATATTTTTCAGGGCCGCGCAAAAAGCCCGTCAGCCGGCCGTCGACGGCTCGTAACGCCGCACCGGTTCAGCCCGCGAGCACGGGCAGCGCGTCGATCGATGCGCGCACGTAGTCGGCGAAGCGCAGCGCGACCGGTTCGGCGGTGCCGCTGCGCTTGAGCTCGAGCGTACGCGATTCGAGCGACGCATCCTTCAGCGGCCGGAACGCGAGCCGGTCGCTCTTCACTTGCTGCAGCACACGCGGCACGAGCGCGATGCCCATCCCGAACTCGATCATCGACAGGATCGTCTGCCACAACCGCGCCTCGTGACGGATCAGCGGACTGAATCCCGCATTCACGCACTGCGCGATGATCAGGTCGTGATAGTGCGGCGCCGCGTCGCGCGGAAACAGGATGAACGGCTCCGCGGCCAGCGCGGCGAGGGCGAGCGGGGCCCGACGGCGCCGTGCGAGCGGATGCGCGGCCGGCAGGCAGCACACGAACGGTTCCGCGTAGACGGGCGTCGACTCGACCTCGGGCGGGCAGTGGCCCCAGTGCGCATAGCCGAGATCGATCTGGCCGCGCTGGATCGCCTGCACCTGCGCCTGCGTGTTCATTTCGCTCAGCACGATCTCCACGCCCGGGTAGTCGGCCTCGAAGCGCCGCACCGCATCGGGCAGCCCGCGATACAGCATCGAATGGACGAAGCCGATCCGCAGCCGGCCCGCGAGGCCGGACGCGGAGCGCACTGTCAGACGCTCGGCCTCTGCCGCCTGCAGCAGCAGCCGGCGCGCTTCGCCGAGCAGCACCGCGCCCGCGTTGGTCAGCGCGACCGTCTTGTTGGTACGCGAAAAGAGCTGCACGCCGAGCGCGTCCTCGAACTTGCGGATATCGAAGCTCAGTGCCGGCTGCGAGATGAACAGGCGCTTCGCCGCGCGTCCGAAATGCAGTTCCTCGGCGACCGCCACGAAGTAGCGCAACTGCCTCAGTTCCATCCTGTCCCCTCGTCGCATCGGCATCGATAAGCGCCGTCTATCGTACCGGATAAATCCTGTATTGGACGCTTATCGATCGCGCGCCTACGCTCTGCTGAACGCCTGGCACCAGCCGCCCGCGCCGCTAAGGCGCGGGCACCGGCCGGCAGCCGGGCCACCATGGAGACGCATGCATGAACAACACCGCTCGCACGCCGGACGCCGGCGCATCCAGCAACATCCCCGATAGCCGGGGTATCAACTTCTTCACGGCTGATCCCGATCTCGGTGCCTTGCTGAAGCTGCACTTAGGCGCCACCCGTTACGCACGACTCGAACCGCAACTGCTTGCGCTCGGCGCGCGCGTGTCGGGCGAGCTCGACGAATGGGCGTCGCGCGCGGACAAGCATCCGCCCGTGCTCGAGCACCGCAACCGGCGCGGCGAGGCCGTGCAGCGGATCGACAAGGACCCTGCGTATGTCGCGCTCGAACGCGTCGCGTATGCCGAGCTCGGGCTCGCGTCGCTGAGCCACGGGTCCGAATCGGTACCGCCGCTCGTCAAGTACGCGCTGACGTTCCTGTTCGTGCAGGCGGAATTCGGGCTGTGCTGCCCGGTCAGCATGACCGATTCGCTCACGCGCACGCTGCGCCGTTTCGGCGACCCGGCGCTCGTCGCGCGCTACCTGCCGATGCTCGCGTCGCGCGATTTCGACACGCTGTTCCAGGGCGCGATGTTCATGACCGAGCAGGCGGCCGGCTCCGACGTCGGCCGCATCGCGACGCGCGCGGCGCACGAAACGGATGCGCGGGGTGGGGCGGTGTGGCGCCTGTACGGCGACAAGTGGTTCTGCTCGAACGCGGACGCCGACCTGGCGATGGTGCTCGCGCGACCCGACGGCGCACCGGACGGCATCAAGGGGCTCGCGCTGTTCCTGCTGCCGAAGACGCTACCGGACGGCACGCGCAACCGCTACCGGATCGTGCGGCTGAAGGACAAGCTCGGCAGCCGTTCGATGGCGAGCGGCGAGATCGCGCTCGAAGGCGCGCAGGCCTGGCTGATCGGCGAGATCGGGCGCGGCTTTCACCAGATGGCCGACATGATCAACATGTCACGGCTGTCGAACGGCGTGCGCGCGGCGGGGTTGATGCGGCGCGCGCTGAACGAGTCGCTGCACGTGGCCGCGCACCGCACCGCGTTCGGCCGCACGCTGATCGAGATGCCGCTGATGCAGCGCCAGCTGATGAAGATGCTGCTGCCCGCCGAGGCCGCGCGCGCGATGTTCATGCAGATCGCGCTGCTGCTGCCGCAGGCGGATGCGGGCGACGAGCAGGCCGCGCGCTGCGTGCGCATCCTGACGCCGCTGATCAAGTTCCGCGCGTGCCGCGATGCGCGCCGCGTGACGGGCGACGCAATGGAGGTGCGCGGCGGCACCGGCTACATCGAGGAATGGAGCGATGCGCGTCTCGTGCGCGACGCGCATCTCGGCTCGATCTGGGAAGGCACCAGCAACATCGTCGCGCTCGACGTCGCGCGCGCCGCGCAGCGCGAGCAGGCGCTCGACGCGCTGCGCACGTTCCTCGGCGACCAGCTCGGTGCGGCGCCGCTGCCCGACGCGAGCCGCGCGGCGCTGCGGCGCATTCTCGCGCGCGCATGCGATGCGCTCGCACGCGTCGCGGCGGAAGGCGACGACGCGCGCGTGCGGCAGGCCGCGTCGGCGCTGTACTACGCGAGCGCGGCCGTGCTGATGGCGTGCGAGGGCGTGCGGCTTGCGCCCGATTACCGGCGCCTCGCACTTGCGCACCTGATCGTGCGTCACAAGCTGCTGCCGGTCGACCCGCTCGCGCCGGCGTCGCGCGACGACGAAGCGCCGGCGTTCGACGCGCTGCTGCGCGGCACGCCGGTGCCGCTCGACATGGCGCTCGACCTGCTGCCGGAGGTCGAACGATGAACGCGACAAAAGAGACGAACGAGACGAACGAGCCGAACGAGCCGAAAGCGGCCCGTGGCGCACTGGACGGCCTGAAGGTCGTTGACCTGAGCCGCGTGCTCGGCGGCCCATACTGCACGCAGGCGCTCGCCGATCACGGTGCGACGGTGATCAAGATCGAGCCGCCGAACGGCGACGAGACGCGCGCCTGGGGGCCGCCGTTCCTCGGCGACACCGCGTGGTATTTCATGGGCGTGAACCGCAACAAGGAAGGGCTCGCGCTCGACCTGTCCCGCGACGAAGGGCGCGCGATCCTGTGGCGCCTGCTCGACGACGCCGACGTGCTCGTCGAGAACTTCAAGCCCGGCACGCTCGCGCGCTGGGGGATGGACTATGCGCGCGATCTGCAGCCGCGCTTCCCGCGCCTGATCCACTGCGCGGTGACGGGCTTCGGCGAGGACGGCCCGCTCGGCGGGCTGCCCGGCTACGACGCGGTGATCCAGGCGATGGCCGGGCTGATGAGCGTCAACGGCGAGCGCGACGGCGACGCGATGCGCATCGGGTTGCCGATCGTCGACATGGTCACGGGGCTCAACGCACTGGCCGGCATCCTGCTCGCGCTCGCGGAGCGCGAGAAGAGCGGGCGGGGCCAGTCGATCGACATCGCGCTATACGACTGCGGCGTGTCGCTGCTGCATCCGCACCTGCCGAACTTCTTCGGCTCGGGGCGCGTGCCCGAACGCAGCGGCAACGCGCATCCGAACATCGCGCCGTACGACAGCTACCGCACGGCGACCGTGCCGATCTTCCTCGCGGTCGGCAACGACCGGCAGTTCGCACGCCTCGTCGCGCATCTCGGCGCGCCGGCGCTTGCCGGCGATCCGCGCTTCGCCGACAACCGCAGCCGCTGCGCGCACCGGCCTGAGCTGAAGGCCGAACTCGAGGCACGGCTCGCCGCACATCCGTGCGAGCCGCTCGCGCGCGACCTGATGGCGGCGGGCGTGCCGTGCGGGCCGGTGCGTACGGTCGCCGACGTCGCGCGCGATCCGCATGCGCTGCATCGCGAACTGTTCGTGGAGCTCGGCGCGTATCGCGGCACCGCGTCGCCGGTGAAGCTGTCGCGCACGCCGGCGACCTATCGCTTGCCGCCGCCGGCGCTCGGTCGCGACACGCGCGCGGTGCTCGATCGTCTCGGCATCGATCCCGCGCTCCAGCAGCAACTGCTCGACGCCGGCGTGCTGAAGGTCGCACCCGACCAGACGTGACCGACCGACGCGTGCGCAGGTGAGCATTCCCGGCCGACGCAACGCAACGTAAAGCAGTGCAAAGCAACATCGCCAGCCGGCGGCGCAAGGCCGGCCATCCGGCAAGGTGCGCGCCAGTCGCGCCGCCGATCACAAACATGGAGACATCGATGAGCCGTCCGCAATCCCCGTCCGCCGTGCAACAGCCGCGGCCTGGCCGCGCCGCCTTCGCGGCGTTCGTCGGCACCACGATCGAGTGGTACGACTTCTACATCTACGGCACTGCCGCCGCGCTCGTGTTCGGCAAGGTGTTCTTTTCGAGCACGATGGACCCCGGCGTCGCGACGCTGCTCGCGTTCGTCACGTTCTGGGCCGGTTTCGCCGCGAGGCCGCTCGGCGGGATCGTGTTCGGGCATCTCGGCGATCGCGTCGGCCGCAAGACCGCGCTCGTGATCACGCTGGTGATGATGGGGCTCGCCACGACCGGCATCGGTCTGTTGCCCGGCTATGCGTCGATCGGCGTGTGGGCGCCCGCGGGCCTCGTCGTGCTGCGCGTGCTGCAGGGCATCGCGGTCGGCGGCGAGTGGGGCGGCGCGGTGCTGATCGCGAGCGAGAACGCGCCGAAGCATCGCAGCATCCTGTACGCGGCGTTCGCGCAGCAGGGTTCGCCCACCGGCAACCTGCTCGCGACCGCCGCCTTCTTCGCGCTGAGCGCGCTGCCGACGCCGTCGTTCCTGATGTGGGGCTGGCGCATTCCGTTCCTGCTGTCGGCGGTGCTCGTGATCATCGGGATGGTGATCCGGCTGCGGCTCGAGGAGTCGATCGACATGCAGCGCGTGCTCGCGCGCAAGCGTACGGTGAAGCTGCCGCTGCGCGACGTCGTGCGCGACCACTGGCCCGTCGTGCTGCTCGCGGCCGGCACGCTGCCGGTGATCAACGTCACGTATTTCCGCAGCACGTTCGCGCTGTCGTGGGCGACGAAGGAGCTCGGCTATGCGCAGGGCACGTTCCTCGGCATCCTGTCGATCTCGCTCGTCGTGCAGTTCCTGATGCAGCCGGTCGGCGCATGGTTCATGTCGAAGGTCGACATGCGGCGCGCGATGTGCTGGATCCTGATTCCCGAGATCGTGCTGATGCCGGTGATGTTCCATGCGCTCGCGACCCGGTCGTACTGGGTCGCCGTCGCGGGGATGTGCATCTCGACGATTCCGTCAGCGATGTTCTACGGCGCGGTCGGCGGCGTGCTCGCGCGCGTGTTTCCGGCCAACATCCGCTACACGGGCCTGTCGCTCGCGTATCAGCTGAGCGCGCTCGTCGTCGGCGGCGGCACGCCGGTGCTCGCGCAGGCGATCCTGAATGCGACCGGCAGCATCGTCGGCGTCGCGATCGCGTCGGGGCTGTATGCGCTCGTGTCGCTCGCGTGCATGCTCGCGCTGCTGAATCGCACCGGCTACCGCGCGGACGAGCTGTCGACCGCCGAGCGCAGCGATGCGGCCGAATGGGGCACCGAAAGCGCGAGCGCCGACGTTCCGGCCGGCAATCCCGCGCAGCCGGACGAGCGCGGCACGTTGAAACCGGCGGGGTGAGCCGGGCGAGCCGACCCGGTGGCATCGAATGCGCGGGCCGGAACGTATCGGCTCGATTCCGGGCCCCCCAAAAGCAAACGGCACCGTGCGATGCACGGTGCCGTTTGCGTTGCGTCGAGCGAGGCCGGCACGGCCGGCCTGCGCGATGCGCGGCGCTCAGCCTTCCGTCGGCGGCACGTAGCCGGACGCCTGGTCCGCGCCGTCGCCGAAGAAGTACTTCTCGGTCTGCTTCATCAGGTACTGGCGTGCGCGCGGGTCGGCCATGTTCAGGCGGTTCTCGTTGATCAGCATCGTCTGCTGCTTGAGCCAGCCTTGCCACGCTTCCTTCGACACGCTTTCGTAAATGCGCTTGCCGAGTTCACCCGGCAGCGGCGGGAAATCGAGACCTTCGGCTTCCTTGCCGAGCTTCGCGCATTGGATCATTCGAGCCATCGTGTACTTCTCCTGTAATCGGTCTGGGGGAGGGCAGTCGTGCCTGCGCTCAGAGCTGCTTCATCAGCACGAGCGACTTGCGCTGCCAGTTATAGAGTTTGCGGCGGTCTTCCGGCAGATCGTCGACGCTGACCTTGACGAAGCCGCGCTTGAGGAACCAGTGCTCGGTGCGCGTCGTGAGCACGAAGATGTGCGTGAGGCCGCGCGCGCGGGCGCGCTGCTCGATGCGCTTGAGCAGGCGCTCGCCGTCGCCCGAGCCCTGCGCTTCCGGCGCGACCGTGAGGCACGCCATCTCGCCGATCTTTTCCTGCTGGTACGGATACAGCGCCGCGCAACCGAACAGCACGCCATCGTGCTCGATCACCGAGAAGTGGTCGATGTCGCGTTCGATTTGGTGGCGGCCGCGTCGCACCAGCGTGCCGTCCGACTCGAGTGGCTCGATCAGCGACAGGATGCCGCCGACGTCGTCCGGCGTCGCTTCGCGCAGGCTCTCGAGATTCTCGTACGAGATCATCGTGCCGACGCCGTCGTGCAGGAACAGTTCGAGCAGCATGCTGCCGTCGAGCGATTGCGGAATCAGGTGAGCCCGGGTCACGCCGCCGCGGCATGCGCGGATCGAGTGCTTCAGGAAGAACGCGTCGTCGCCCTGGATGTTGCCGGAATCGAGCAGCTCGGCGGCCGCGTCGAGCGACATTTCGCGGACCAGCCCGCCTTCGTCGTCGACGATGCCGGGCGCTTCGGTCAGGAAGATGATCTTGTCGGCGCGCAGCGCGATCGCGGCGGCCGACGCGACGTCTTCCATCGACAGGTTGAACGCCTCGCCGGTCGGCGAGAAGCCGAGCGGCGACAGCAGCACGAGCTTGCGGCTCGCGAGCGAATGACGGATCGATTCGGCGTCGATCTTGCGCACGATGCCCGTGTGCGCGAAATCGACCCCGTCGAGAATCCCCACCGGCCGTGCGGTCACGAAGTTGCCGGACACGACGCTGATGTGCGCGTGCGCCATCGGCGAGTTCGGCAGGCCCTGGCTGATCGCGGCCTCGATGTCGAGACGCACTTCGCCGGCCGCTTCCTTTGCGGATTCGAGCGCGCGCGCATCGGTGATGCGCAGCCCGTGCGAAAACTCGGATTCGACACCATGCAGGCTCAGCTGCTCCTCGACCTGCGGCCGCGAGCCGTGCACCAGCACGATCTGGATGCCCATCGCCTGCAGCAGCGCGATGTCGGACACGAGCGCGTTCAGGAGCCCCTGCTGCACCACCTCGCCGCCGAACCCCACGACGAACGTGCTGTTGCGGAACTTGTGGATATAGGGCGCGACGGAGCGCATCCAGTCGACGAACTGCGCGTGGCTGGCGGCCGAATCGTCGGCGGCCGGCGGTGTCGCGGCGCCGGTCTGGGCGGGAGGGAGGTCGGTTTGGGAATTCATGGGCGGGATTATAATGCGCCCCCATGTCGAATGTACCTAAAAGTCCCGCGCCGACGCGGGCCAAAGCGCCGTCGGCCCAGCACCCGGATGGTGCGGCCGATGCGCGTCAGCAGCAGGGCCGGCCGCCGCGCCAGCAGCAGCAACAGCAGGCGGGCAAGCCGCCGCGCGGCGACGAGCGGCGCCGCGATGCGAGCCAGCCGTCCGCGGCCGCGGACGCACCGCGCGCCGCGGAGGCACGCACCCCGCGCCGCGAGCGTGCACCGCGCGCGGCCGTCGCACCGAATCCCGTTCCGCCGCTTACCTACCCCGAAAGCCTGCCCGTATCGGGCAAGCGCGATGAAATCGCGCGCGCGATCGCCGGTCATCAGGTTGTCATCGTCTGCGGCGAAACGGGTTCGGGCAAGACCACCCAATTGCCGAAGATCTGTCTCGAGCTTGGCCGCGGCCTCGGTGCCGGCGGCACGGGCCTGATCGGCCATACGCAGCCGCGCCGCCTCGCCGCGTCGTCCACCGGCCGCCGGATCGCCGAGGAACTCGGCACGCCGTTCGGCGAAGTGGTCGGCTACAAGGTGCGCTTTACCGACAATCTCGCGCCGGGCGCGTCTGTCAAGCTGATGACGGACGGGATCCTGCTCGCGGAGACGCAGACCGACCCGCTGCTGAAGGCGTACGACACGCTGATCATCGACGAGGCGCACGAGCGCAGCCTGAACATCGACTTCCTGCTCGGCTACCTGAAGGAAATCCTGCCGAGGCGGCCGGACCTGAAGCTGATCGTCACGTCCGCGACGATCGACGCCGATCGCTTCGCGCGCCATTTCGGTACCGACGAGCGCCCCGCGCCCGTGATCGAGGTGAGCGGGCGGCTGTATCCGGTCGAGATGCGCTACCGCCCGGTGGCCGAGGATCGCCCGGCCGTGAAGAACGCCGAAGGCACGGGCGGCCGCGACCGCGTGAAGACCGCGCGCGAAGCCGAGCGCGACCTGATGGACGCGATCGTCGACGCGGTCGACGAGCTGTGCCGCGAAGGCCCCGGCGACGTGCTGGTGTTCCTGCCCGGCGAGCGCGAGATCCGCGAGGCGGCCGAGGCGCTGCGCAAGCATCATCCGCCGCATACCGAGATCCTGCCGTTGTTCGCGCGGCTGTCGGCGGCCGACCAGGACAAGGTGTTCAAGGCGTCGAACGCGCGCCGCATCGTGCTCGCCACCAACGTGGCCGAAACGTCGCTGACGGTACCGGGCATCCGCTACGTCGTCGACACCGGGCTCGCACGCGTGAAGCGCTATTCGTACCGGAACAAGGTCGAGCAGCTGCAGGTCGAGTCGATCTCGCAGGCCGCCGCGAACCAGCGCGCGGGCCGCTGCGGCCGGGTGGCCGACGGCGTCTGCATCCGCTTGTACGAGGAAAGCGATTACCAGGCGCGCGCGCGCTTCACCGATCCGGAAATCCTGCGCTCGTCGCTCGCGTCGGTCATCTTGCGGATGAAGTCGCTGCACCTGACCGCGATCGAATCGTTCCCGTTCCTCGAGCCGCCGCCTGGCCGCGCGATCGCGGACGGCTACCAGCTGCTCAACGAACTCGGCGCGGTCGACGACGACAACGCGCTGACGCCGCTCGGCCGCGAGCTCGCGCGGCTGCCGCTCGATCCGCGCGTCGGCCGGATGATTCTCGCCGCGCGCGACCAGCAGTCGCTGCGCGAGGTGCTGATCATCGCGAGCGCGCTGTCCGTGCAGGACCCGCGCGATCGCCCGATCGAAGCCCAGGAGCAGGCCGACCAGGCGCACCGCCGGTTCGCCGACGAGCGCTCCGAATTCCTGCAGTGGCTGAAGATCTGGGCGTGGTTCGAAGAGGCCGTCGCGCACAAGAAATCGAACCGCCAGCTGGTCGACGCGTGCCGGCAGAACTTCCTGTCGCACCTGCGGTTGCGCGAATGGCGCGACGTCCATTCGCAGCTGCTGACGGTCGTGCGCGAGCACGGCTGGCGGCTCAACGAAGTCGAGGCGACCTACGAGCAGGTGCATCTGGCCCTGTTGACGGGCCTGCTCGGCAACCTCGGCATGAAGGCCGACGACGATCCGCACTACCTCGGCGCGCGCGGGATCAAGTTCTACCTGTGGCCGGGCTCCGTGCTCGCGAAGAAGGCCGGCCGCTGGGTGATGGCGGCCGAGCTCGTCGAGACGAGCCGGCTGTACGCGCGCTGCCTCGCGAAGATCGAGCCGGAGTGGGTCGAGAAGGTCGGCGCGCACCTGCTGAAGAAATCGCTGTCGGAGCCGCATTGGGAGAAGCGTCCCGCGCAGGTCAGCGCGTTCGAGCGCGCGACGCTGTACGGGCTGCCGATCTATCAGCGCCGGCGCGTCGCGTTCGGCAGGCAGGATCCGGCGCGCGCGCGCGAGCTGTTCATTCGCGGCGCGCTGGTCGAAGGCGAGTTCGACACGAAGCTCCCGTTCTTCGCGCACAACCGCAAGCTGCTCGCCGACATCGAGCAGCTCGAGCACAAGTCGCGCCGGCAGGACGTGCTGGTCGACGACGAGCTGATCTACGCGTACTACGACCAGGCGATCCCCGAGGGCATCCACACGGGTGCCGCGTTCGAGCGCTGGTATCGCGACGAGGCGAAGAAGGGCGGCCAGGCGGAGGACCGGCAGCGGCTGCTGTACCTGTCGCGCGACGACCTGATGCGCCACGAGGCGGCCGGCGTGACGACCGAGCTGTTCCCGAAGCGCGCGACGATGGCCGGCGTCGAGATGGCGCTCACGTACCACTTCGAGCCCGGCACGCCGCGCGACGGCGTGACGCTCGCGGTGCCGCTCTACGCATTGAACCAGGTCGACGCGCGCCGCTGCGAATGGCTCGTGCCGGGGATGCTGAAGGAAAAGGTGCAGCTGCTCCTGAAGTCGCTGCCGCAGAAACTGCGTCGGCACTGCGTGCCGCTGCCCGAATACGCGGCCGGCTTCGTCGAGCGCGCGGGCCGCGAGCGCTTCGGCGCGGGCGGCCTCGTCGAGGCGCTGATCGCCGACGTGCGCGGCGAGACGCAGGTTGCGATGAAGACAGCCGACTTCAAGCTCGAGACACTGCCCGCACACCTGTTCATGAACTTCAAGGTGATCGACGAGCACGGCCGCCAGCTCGCGATGGGGCGCAATCTCGCGCAGCTGCGCCAGGAGCTCGGCGCGCAGGCGCAGCAACAGTTCCAGAAGATCGCGGCGGCATCGACGATCGCGCCCGGCGGCGAGGCTGCCGGGCGCGACGCGGGCGACACGCCGGTGCTTGCTGCCGCGCCGGGTTCGGCGGCAAAGGACGGCAAGGCCGGCAAGGGCGCGGCGCCGCACACGGCCGCTCCGGCGGAAGCCGGCGCGACCGCGCTGTATGAGAATCTGACGACGTGGAACTTCGGCAAGCTTCCGGAGCTGCTGGAGATCCGCCGACGCGGCCAGACGCTGTACGGCTATCCGGCGCTCGTCGATCGCGCCACGCATTGCGACGTCGAGGTGTTCGACTCGCCGGAGGAGGCCGCGCGGATCCACCGGGCCGGCTTGCGGCGGCTGTTCGCGCTGCAGTTGAAGGAGCCGATCAAGTTCCTCGAGAAGAACCTGCCGGGTCTGCGCGAGATGGCGATGCAGTACATGTCGCTCGGCACGCAGGACGAACTGCGCGACCAGCTGATCGACACGGCGCTCGATCGCGCGTGCCTGCAGGATCCGCTGCCCGACGACGACGCGAGCTTCCACGCGCGCCGCGACGAGGGCCGAAGCCGGCTGAACCTGCTCGCGCAGGAGATCGCGCGGCTCGTCGGGCAGATCCTCGCCGAATACGCGGGGCTTGCGAAGAAGCTCGCGCAGGCGAAGCCGTTCGCGCAGGCCCACGCGGATCTGCAGCAGCAACTCGCCGCGCTGGTCGGCAAGCGCTTCGTGATCGACACGCCTTACGCGCAGCTTGCGCACTTCCCGCGCTACCTGAAAGGGATCGCGCTGCGGATCGACAAGCTGAAGGCCGACCCGGCGCGCGACGCGAAGCAGTCCGGCGAGCTGCTGCCGCTCGTCCAGCAGTACCAGCGCGCCGTGTCGCAGCGCGGTGGCGTTGCCGACTCGCGGCTCGCGGAATTCCGCTGGCTGCTGGAGGAACTGCGAATTTCGTTGTTCGCGCAGGAACTGCGCACGCCGATGCCTGTCTCTGTCAAGCGTCTGCACAAGGTGTGGGAGTCGATGCAGCGCTAGCGCAACGGCGGTTGCCCGGGCCCGCACCGGCGGCCGGCTCCGGCCGGCCGTGCGGCGCCTGCCGCAGCGGGCCGCGCGGCCGCCGCGGCATGCGTCGAAGTGGCGCAATACCGACTTCCGTCAACCGGCAGGGCCGGCCGAGCGTTTTACAATGACTGTTGTTCCACGACGTGAGTCTTCATGCGCACTTTCCTTTCCTTCGGCCGCACGCTCGCGCTGGCCGCCGCCGTGCTGGCGCCCGCCGCACACGCGAATAACGTGATCATCCTCAATTCGGCCGAAGCGACGCTTTCCCTGATCGACCAGCAGACCCGCCAGGTCGTCGGCACGATGCCGACCGGCAAGGAGCCGCACCACCTGATGGCGACGCCGGACAATTCGTCGCTGATCGTCGCGAATTCGGTTTCGAACAGCCTGATGTTCGTCGATCCGAAGACCGGCAAGCTGCAGCGCACGGTCGAAGGCATCGAGGATCCGTACCAGCTCGGCTTCTCGCCCGATAAAAAGTGGTTCGTGTCGACCGGGCTGCGCCTCGACCGGCTCGACATCTACGGCTACGACGGCCGCGACCTGCATCTCGTGAAGCGCTTGCCGCTCGCGGTGATGCCGAGCCACCTTGCGTTCACGAAGGACAGCAAGACCGTGCTCGTGTCGCTGCAGGTGTCCGGCGAGATCGCGGCGGTCGACCTCGCGACGCAGACGGTCAAGTGGAAAATGAAGGTCGGCAAGGTGCCGGCCGGCCTGTGGCTTACGCCGGACGACAAGTTCCTGCTGGTCGGGATGACCGGCGCGGATTACGTCGCGGTGGTCGACTGGCGCAACCAGAAGATCGTCAAGCAGATCTATACGGGCAAGGGCGCGCACAACTTCCGCTCGCTCGCCGACGGCACGCACGTCGCGGTCACCAACCGGGTTGCGAACACGATCAGCATCATCGACGAGAACACGCTCACCAACGTCGGCGACATCACCGGCCTGCTGCCGGGGCCGGATGACATGGAGCTGTCCGCCGACAAGAAGACGCTGTGGGTGACGTTCCGCTTCGCGAAGAAGGTCGGTATCATCGATCTGGCATCGCGCAAGCTGGTGCAGACGATCTCCGTCGGCCGTTCGCCGCACGGGATCTACTTCTACGACCGCGCGCCGTGGAAGGCTGCCAACGGCGCGTGACGGGCGGAGGCGAACGATGCTGCACCTGATCGACGCGTTCGTGTCGGACATCCAGACCTGGCTGTACGTTGACGTCGTGCAGCCGCTCCTCTTCAAGTTCAACCTGATGGACTATGACGAGGACACCTACGACGCACTGTACTGGGTGATCGTTGGGGCGCTGCAGATGGTGCTGATGTTCGCGCTGCTGCGCCCGCTCGAGGCGCTCGCGCCCGTCGAGCGCTGGACGAACCGCCGCGCGGTGCGGGTCGACGTGATCTATACGGCGATCTCGAAGCTCGGCATCTACACGCTGTTCTTCTTCTTCGCGTTGCAGCCGGTGTTCGACAATTTCCAGTCGTGGCTGCGCCTGCACGGCGTCGCGAACTTCAACCTCGACTATCTGTGGCCGGGCGTGACCTCGCAACCGATCGTCGCGTTCACGATCTACCTCGTCGTGCTCGACTTCGCCGGATACTGGTATCACCGCTGGCAGCACAAGTTCGGCATCTGGTGGGAGCTGCACGCGGTGCATCACAGCCAGCGGCAGATGTCGCTGTGGTGCGACGATCGCAACCACCTGCTCGACGACGTGATCCAGTCGTGTTTCTTCGCGGCGATCGCGCTCGTGATCGGCGTGACGCCGTCGCAATTCGTCGTGCTGACCGCGGTCACCAACTTCCTGCAGAGCATCCAGCATACGAATGCGCGGCTGTCGTTCGGCTGGCTCGGCGAGCGCCTGCTCGTGAGCCCGACCTTCCACCGGCGCCACCATGCGGTCGGCTACGGTCACGAGGGTACCAAGTATGGCTGCAACTTCGGCGTGCTGTTCCCGTGGTGGGACATGATGTTCGGCACCGCATCGTGGAACCGCACGGTCGAGCCGACCGGCATCCGCGAGCAGGTCGAAGGCGTGTCCTACGGCGACGGCTTCTGGGCGCAGCACGGCCTCGCGTTCGTGCGGATCTTCCGGCGTCTCGTTCCCGCGAAGCGCGGCGCGGCGTCGGCCTGACCCGATCACGCTTCCGTTGAACGGCATTCCCGCACGGCCCGCATGCGCTTTGGCGCATGCGGGCCGTGTGGTTTATCCTTTCCCGGTTTTTCTCCGTCGATACAGGTTCGCATGAACGACTTGCTGCGCTCCTTCGTCCGGGCGTTCGCCAGCGCGCTGCACCCGCGCATGCTGTGGCTCACCCTGATGCCGTTCGTCGTCTCGGCGCTGCTGTGGGGCGTCGTGCTGTGGTTCTCGTGGCAGACGCTGATCGATGCCGCGCGCGGCGCGCTCGACGGCTTCGTGCTGACGGCCGCGCTGTACCGCATGTTCGACGCGGTCGGGATGTCGCAGCTGCATGCGGTCGTCGCGCCGTTCGTCGTCGTGTCGCTCGCGATTCCGCTGATCGTGCTGACCGTGCTGCTGCTGATCGCGACGATCTCGATGCCGGTCGTGATCAAGCACCTGTCGAACCGGCAGTTCGCCGCGCTCGAGGCGAAGCGGGGCGGCACGTTTTTCGGCAGCGTGTTCAATTCGCTCGGCGCGGCGATCGTCGGCGTCGTGCTGCTCGTCGTCACGATCCCGCTGTGGCTGATTCCGCCGTTCTTTGCGCTGCTGCCGCCCGTGATCTGGGGCTGGCTCACATACCGCGTGATGACCTACGACGCGCTCGCGCAGCACGCGAGCCGCGACGAGCGCCGCGCGCTCGTGCGCCAGCATCGCTGGCCGCTGATCGGCATCGGCGTCGCGACCGGGCTGCTCGGCACCGTTCCGACCTTCGTCTGGGTGTCGTCGGTCTGGATGATGGTGCTGTTTCCGTTCGTGGCGGCGGCCATGATCTGGGTTTACGCTTTCATCCTCGTCTTCTCGGCGCTATGGTTCGGGCACTATTGCCTGCGCGCGCTGGACGACCTGCGCGCGAGCGCGCGCGCCACCGCAATCGACATGGGGCAGGCATGAGCATCGGCATCATCATCATCGGCGACGAAATCCTTTCGGGCCGCCGGCAGGACAAGCATCTGGCGAAGGTCATCGCGCTGCTCGGCGCGCGCGGCCTCGCGCTCGACTGGGCCGAATACGTCGGCGACGATCCGGCGCGGATCACCGCGACGCTCGCACGCGCGATCGCATCCGGCGACATCGTGTTCTCCACGGGCGGAATCGGTGCGACGCCCGACGACCACACGCGCCAGTGCGCGGCCGCCGCGCTCGGCGTGCCGCTCGAGCTGCATCCCGAAGCGAAGCTGCTGATTTCGGAGCGCATCCGCGAGACGCATGCCGATCCGGCCACACCGGTCGACTTCGAGTCGTCGGAAAACCAGCACCGTTTCAACATGGGCGTGTTTCCGGTGGGCGCGGCGATCATCCCGAACGGCTACAACCGGATTCCCGGTTTCTCGGTCGGCGATCTCCATTTCGTGCCGGGCTTCCCGGTGATGGCGTGGCCGATGATCGAATGGGTTCTCGACACGAAGTACCAGCATCTCCATCACGCAACGCCGCACGCGGAGCGCTCGCTGTACGTGTTCGAACTGCCTGAGTCGACGCTCACGCCGCTGATGGAGAAGATCGAGCGCGATTTCCCGGGCGTGCGCGTGTTCAGCCTGCCGAGCGTCGGCGATGCCGAGCGCGGCGGGATCTACGCGCGCCGGCATATCGATCTCGGCGTGAAGGGCGAGCCGGAAGCGGTCGCGGCCGCGTTCGTGAAGCTGCGCGAAGGCGTGCATCTGCTCGGCGGCGATGTGGTCGAACCGGACGCGCCGCGCGCCTGAGCGGGGCGCGCATCGATCGCATGGCCCGGCAGGCGGGCCGCACAAAAGGCACGGGCCGCGCAACGCGGCCCGTCATCGGGATGTCATTGCCCGGCTCGACGATGTCGCAGTCGGGCGTGCGTGAACGCAGGTGCCGTCAGGCGCCGATCCACGGCAGTTTCCGGAAGCACCAGCCGTCGACTGTCTTGCGGTGGCCCTCGGCGTCCTTGCCGCCCTCGAAGCCTTCGAGCAGGTCGAAGGCCTTCGTGAAGCCGGCCTGCGACGACGCGACCGCGGCGAGCTTCGAGCGCGCGGCGCTGCGGCACAGGAACAGGATGGGCGTATCGGCCGGCAGGGCCGCCTTCAGTTCGTCGATGAATTCGGCGTTCGGCACGCCGCCCGGGTAGCGCGTCCATTCGAGGTGCAGGTACTGGCCGTCGCCGACGAGCGGGCGGCCGATCCAGTCGAGCTCGGCGCGGGTGCGCACGTCGACGAGGCGCGCCGACGGGTCGAGTTGCAGCAGTTCGAATGCCTCGGCCGGCAGCAGTGCGCCGGCGTAGTTGAGCGCGCCTTGGACGCGACGTTCTTCGGCCTTCGCGTAAAGCTGGTCGAGCGTACTCATGGCAGGAGGTCTCCGTATCGGTCAAACAAACATTCTAGCGCGGCACCGTCGCGCGAATGTCCGCGTACCCTGCGGCGCGTGCACAGCGCACAGGTTCACCAAAAAAGTGCAGAATGGCGCGCATGCACCAGAATGATTCTGCCGCGCCGGCTCACCCTGTTATTTGCACCGTTGCAGTGCGCTTGGGCGACCGCCGATGTGGCGCCCGGCCCCGGAATCGCGCAGACGGGCCCTGCCGTGGCGCGGTCTGGCGCGATTCATGTCGCTTCTGTGCATGGCTGGCACGGTTGCTGCTATATAGAATTCGGTCGACCCGGGGCGCGCTGCGCCAAAGCCAGACTCCGGGCAGCTCGATAAACGAGGCGGTTACCAGTCCGCCGGAATTGTTCAATCAGGAGAAGAGGTTATGAGTAAAACCGTCGCCGACGTCATGCAGCTCGTGAAGGACGAGGACGTCAAGTTTGTCGATTTCCGCTTCACGGATACGCGCGGCAAGGAACAGCACGTGTCGGTGCCGGTTTCGGCGTTTGACGAAGACAAGTTCGAGAGCGGCCATGCATTCGACGGTTCGTCGATCGCCGGCTGGAAGGGCATCGAGGCGTCGGACATGCTGCTCATGCCGGATCCGAACGCTGCCTTCATCGACCCGTTCTATGAAGAGTCGACGCTGGTGCTGACCTGCGACGTGGTCGAGCCGGCCGACGGCAAGGGCTACGAGCGCGACCCGCGTTCGCTCGCGAAGCGCGCGGAAGCCTACCTGAAGAGCACGGGCATCGGCGACACGGCCTTCTTCGGTCCGGAACCGGAATTCTTCATTTTCGACTCGGTCCAGTGGAATACGGACATGTCGGGCTGCTTCGTGAAGATCAATTCGGAAGAAGCACCGTGGTCTTCGGCCAAGGAATTCGAAGGCGGCAACACGGGCCACCGTCCGGGCACGAAGGGCGGCTACTTCCCGGTCGCGCCGGTCGACACGTTCCAGGACATGCGTTCGGAAATGTGCCTGCTGCTCGAACAGCTCGGCATCCCGGTCGAAGTGCACCACCACGAAGTGGCGGGCCAGGGCCAGAACGAAATCGGCACGAAGTTCTCGACGCTGGTCGAGCGCGCCGACTGGACGCAATGGTCGAAGTACATCATCCATAACGTCGCGCACTCGTACGGCAAGACGGCGACGTTCATGCCGAAGCCGGTCGTCGGCGACAACGGTTCGGGCATGCACGTTCACCAGTCGATCTGGAAGGACGGCCAGAACCTGTTCGCGGGCAACGGCTACGCCGGCCTGTCGGAACTGGCGCTGTTCTACATCGGCGGCATCATCAAGCACGCTCGCGCGCTGAACGCGATCACGAACCCGACGACGAACTCGTACAAGCGTCTGGTTCCGCACTTCGAAGCACCGGTCAAGCTCGCGTACTCGGCACGCAACCGTTCGGCATCGATCCGCATTCCGCACGTGTCGAACCCGAAGGGCCGCCGTATCGAAACGCGCTTCCCGGATCCGATGGCGAACCCGTACCTGTTGTTCTCGGCGCTGATGATGGCCGGCCTCGACGGGATCCAGAACAAGATCCATCCGGGCGAAGCCGCGGACAAGAACCTGTACGACCTGCCGCCGGAAGAGGATGCAAAGATCCCGACCGTCTGCGCAGGCCTCGACCAGGCACTGGAAGCGCTCGACAAGGATCGCGAGTTCCTGACGCGCGGTGGCGTGTTCACCGACGGCATGATCGATGCGTACCTCGCGCTGAAGGAGCAGGAGCTGGCGAAGTTCCGCATGACGACGCATCCGATCGAGTTCGAGATGTACTACTCGCTGTAATCGGCGATGGCGCTTCGATTCAGCGCCATCATGCCGGTTCGTTCCCGTCGCGCGGCCTGCGGCGGGAACCGCGGAGTCTGAAAGGGGACGGCGTCCAGCCGTCCCTTTTTTGTTCCGACAATTTTCATTTTCCGACCCGCTGGGGCGCGACGACACGCAAGATGGCTCTGAAGAATCTGATCAAGGCGAAGACGGGGCAGCCCGAGCGACTGACGGAAGACGAGCGGCTCGCGCGCTCGGGCCTGCTTGCGGGGCTGGAGGCGCTGCCGACGGTCGTGCTCGTGCTCGATCGCAAGACGCTGCGGGTCGCGTTCGCGAACCCGTCCGCGGAGGCGATGCTCGACATCTCGCGCCGGCAGCTCGCACAGCGGCCGTGGGGCGAGATTTTTCCGAACGCGAACGAGCTCGCGTCGACGATCACCGCGATCGGCGAGGAGCGCTTTCACGCGACGCATCTCGACACGGTGCTCGACCGGCCCGGCCACGAAGCGCTGCACGTGCATGCGATCGTCGGCTTCCTCGAGACCACGCCCGATTTCGTGCTCGTCGAGCTGTTCGAGAACGAACGGCAGTCGCGCACCGATCGCGAAGAGCGCATCCACGACCTGACCGCGGTCAACAAGCAACTCATCCGCAACCTCGCGCACGAGATCAAGAACCCGCTCGGCGGCATTCGCGGCGCAGCCCAGCTGCTCGAATTCGAACTGAGCGAGCGCGAGCGTGGCGAGTTGCGCGAATACACGCAGGTGATCATCAAGGAGTCCGACCGCCTGCAGACGCTCGTCGACCGGTTGCTGGAGCCGCACCGGCATCCGCATATCGTCGGCGACGTGAACATTCATGAAGTGTGCGAACGCGTGCGCGCGGTGATGCTCGCGGAATTTCCGCGCGGGCTCACGATCGAGCGCGACTACGACGTCAGCGTGCCGGACCTGCGCGGCGACAAGGAGCAGCTGATCCAGGCGCTGCTGAATATCGTGCGCAACGCCGCGCAGGCGCTGCGCGAACGGATCGCGCAGGGCGACGCGAAGATCGAGCTGCGCACGCGCATCGCGCGCAAGGTGACGATCGCGAAGCGCCTGTACAGGCTGGCACTGGACTTGCACGTGGTCGACAACGGCCCCGGCATTCCGGAAGAGATCCGCGACCGGATCTTCTACCCGCTCGTGTCCGGGCGCGACGACGGCAGCGGCCTCGGCCTCACGCTCGCGCAGACGTTCGTGCAGCAGCACGACGGGATGATCGAGGTCGAGAGCCGGCCCGGACGTACCGAATTTCAGATCCTGCTGCCGCTCGACCATTGAGTGGCGGCATGGCGATTCACCGGATTCCCCAATATCTGACCGACCTATGAAGCCGATCTGGATAGTAGACGACGATCAATCGATCCGCTGGGTGCTCGAGAAGGCACTCGCCCGGGACAGCTTCGCGACGAAGAGCTTCGCGAACGTGCGTGACGCGCTGGCCGCGCTCGATCACGAGACGCCGCAGGTGCTCGTGTCCGACATCCGGATGCCGGGCGGCTCCGGCCTCGAGCTGCTGCAGGCGATGCACGAGCGCCTGCCGGGCCTGCCCGTCATCATCATGACGGCATTCTCCGATCTCGACAGTGCCGTCGCCGCGTTCCAGGGCGGCGCGTTCGAATATCTCGCGAAGCCGTTCGACGTCGACAAGGCAGTCGAGCTGATCCGCCGCGCGGTGGAGGAAAGCCTGCGCGGCGGCGCGCCGCAGGACGAGCGCGTCGCCGAGGCGCCCGAGATGCTCGGCCAGGCGCCCGCGATGCAGGACATGTTCCGCGCGATCGGCCGCCTGTCGCATTCGGCCGCGACCGTGCTGATCACCGGCGAATCGGGCACCGGCAAGGAGCTCGTCGCGCGGGCGCTGCACCGTCACAGCCCACGGGCGAACGGGCCGTTCATCGCGCTGAACACCGCGGCGATTCCGAAGGACCTGCTCGAATCGGAACTGTTCGGCCATGAGCGCGGCGCGTTCACCGGCGCGCAGACCACACGCCAGGGCCGCTTCGAACAGGCCGAGAACGGCACGCTGTTCCTCGACGAAATCGGTGACATGCCGTTCGATCTGCAGACGCGCCTGTTGCGCGTGCTGTCGGACGGGCAGTTCTATCGGGTCGGCGGCCACAACCCGCTGCGCGCGAACGTGCGCGTGATCGCCGCGACGCACCAGAATCTCGAGGCGCGCGTGCGGCAGGGGCTGTTCCGCGAGGACCTTTACCACCGGCTCAACGTGATCCGGCTGCGGCTGCCGCCGCTGCGCGAACGCAGCGAGGACATCGCGCTGCTCACGCGCCACTTCCTGCAAAAGAGCGCGCGCGATCTCGGCGTCGAGCCGAAGCGCGTGTCCGACGAGGCGCTTGCGTACCTGACGTCGTTGCCGTTTCCCGGCAATGTACGGCAGCTCGAGAACCTCGCGAACTGGCTGACCGTGATGGCGCCCGCGCAGACGGTCGAGATCAAGGACCTGCCGCCCGATCTCGTGCCGGCGGGTGCGCCGGTGACGGCGACGGCCGATGGCGCGGATGCGCACGGCGGCGCGAGCGTCGGCGGTGGCGACGTGGCACGCGTGCAGCCGGCGGCCGGTGCGGTGCCGTTGACGGCCGCGCCCGTCGCGGCCGCGCCGAACGGCGCGCCGGCCGGTTATCCGATGTGGGAAAACGGGCTGCGTACCGAAGTCGCGCGGCTGTTGCGCGAGAATTCTGCCGACGTGATGGACGAGCTCGCGCGCCGCTTCGAGGCGGCCGTGATCCGCGAGGCGCTCGACTTCACGCGTGGCCGCAAGGTCGAGGCGGCGGAGCGGCTCGGCATCGGCCGCAACACGATCACGCGCAAGATCCAGGAACTGCATCTGGAGCCTTGAGCATCCGTCGCGGCATGCGCGGGCATCGCGCATGCCGCGATCGGACATAATCGCGGTTTGCCGTCACGTGCGTACCCGTCATGTCCGATTCCTTCCGCTGGCCCGCCGGGGCCGATCCCTTCCGTTTTCTCGAAGCGCTCGACAGCAAGCGCGCCCGCGCGTGGGTCGACGAGCAGAACGCGCGCACGCGTGTTGCGCTGCGCGACGACGATGCATATCGCGCGCTCGCCGCGCGCCTCGCGCAGGCGTATCTGCCGCGCGAACGTCCGGTGATTCCGACCCGCTGGCGCGACTGGGCGTACGACCTGTGGCAGGACGATCTCCACCCGAAGGGACTGTGGCGCCGCGCGCACTGGGACGATTGGCGCGCGGGCCGGCCCGAGTGGGAAACGCTGCTCGACGTCGACGCACTTGGCGCGCAGGAGGGCGAATCCTGGGTGTTCGAGCAGGACGCGATCCTGTACCCGGACGGCGACCGTGCGCTGCTGTCGCTGTCGCCGGGCGGCGCGGATGCGGTCGTCGTGCGCGAGTTCGATCTCGTGCAGCGCCGTTTCGTCGACGACGGTTTCACGATCGACGAGCCGGGGCATCACACGGTCGGCTGGATCGACCGCGATACCGTCTACGTGAGTTGGGATCGCGGCGAAGCGCATGCGACCGCGGCCGGCTATCCGTTTGATGCGCGCCGCTGGGTACGCGGCACGCCGCTCGCCGATGCGCCGGTCGTGTTTCGCGGCGAACCCGACGACATCAGCGCGGGCGCGTGGTTTGATCCGATCGATGGCCGCCACGTCGCGTGGCGTAGCGTGGATTTCTTCGACGCACATGCGTACTGGCTGACCGACGCGGGCGAGTGGGCGCGCTACGACGTGCCGACACACGTCGAGGTCGGCTTCTGGGAGGGCTGGCTCGTGCTGGAGCCGCGGCTCGACTGGGACTGCGGTGGCGTGCGTCACGCGGGCGGCTCGCTGCTCGCGATTCGCGAGCAGGCTTTTCTGGCCGGGTCGCGTGAAGTCACGACGCTGTTCGAGCCGCGGCCGTCGACGTCCGCGTGCACGTGGACGCATACGCGCACGATGCTGATCGCGAGCTGGCTCGACGACGTGCACAACCGCACGATGCTGTGGCAGCCGCACCAGCGCGAGGATGGCGCGTGGACGTGGGATGCGCGGCCGTTCGACTGGCCGGGCGATGCGCAGATCGACGTCGAGCCGGTCGAGTCGACGCTGAATGACGACGTGTACGTGGACGTCGATACCTATCTCGATCCACCCGAATGCTGGCTCGCCGATCTGGACGATCGCGCGGCCGACGCGCCGTCGCGCCGCGTGCTGCTCGACCGGCCGCCGGTGCGGTTCGATGCGGCCGGGCTCGTCGTGCGTCGCGCGAATGCCCGCTCGCGCGACGGCACGGTGGTGCCGTACACGCTGATCGGGCCGCGTGACGCACTCGATGGAGAGGATCGCCCCGACGGCAGCGTGCGCGTCGCGCGGCCGTGCCTGCTGTCAGGCTACGGCGGCTTCGCGATTCCGAACCTGCCGGGTTATAGCGATGCACTGGGCATCGCATGGCTGGAGCGCGGCGGCGTCGCCGCGTTCGCGCACATCCGCGGTGGCGGCGAATTCGGGCCGGGCTGGCACGTCGACGCGCAGCGCGAGTATCGGCAGCGTTCGTTCGACGACTTCATCGCGGTGGCCGAGGACCTGATCCGCACCGGCGTGACGACGGCCGCGCAGCTCGGAATCGAGGGCGGCAGCAACGGCGGGCTGCTGGTCGGCGCGTGCATGGTGCAGCGTCCGGAGCTGTTCGGCGCGGTGCTATGCCGCGTGCCGCTGCTCGACATGCAACGCTATCCGAAGCTGCATGCGGGCGCCGCGTGGCTCGACGAGTACGGCGATCCGGACGATGCGCGCGAGGGCGCGGCGCTGGCAGCCTATTCGCCGTATCACCGCGTGCGCGAAGGTGTCGTGTATCCGCCGCTGCTGCTGACCACGTCGACGCGCGACGATCGCGTGCATCCCGCGCATGCACGCAAGATGGCCGCGCGCATGCATGTGCTCGGACACGAACGGGTGTGGTATTGGGAGAACACCGATGGCGGCCATGGCAGCGCCGACGATCTGGAGCGTGCCGAATCGGATGCGGCGGAATTCGGCTTCCTGTGGGCCCATCTCGCGCCCGCGCGCGGTTGAGCGCGGGCGCGAGCGGGTGGGTCAGCTGACGGTTGCGATGACGGGCGTATGGTCGGACGGCTGTTCCCACGTGCGCGGCACGCGGTCGACTTCGCACGCCGTGCAGGTGGCGGCAAGCGCCGGGGACAGCAGGATGTGATCGATGCGCAGCCCCGCATTGCGGCGGAACGCGAACATCCGGTAGTCCCACCACGTGAAGGTCTTCTCGGGCTGCTCGAAGCGGCGGAACGCATCGACGAAGCCGAGCTCGATCAGCTTCGCGAAGTGCGCGCGCTCCTGCGGCGACACGAGGTTCTGGCCTTCCCATTTCGCCGGGTCGTGCACGTCGCGATCCTCCGGCGCGATGTTGTAGTCGCCGAGCAGCGCGAGCTTCGGGTAGCGCTGCATCTCGGCGCTCAGCCACGCTTGCAGCGCGTCGAGCCACTGCATCTTGTAGACGAACTTGTCGGAGTCGGGCGCCTGGCCGTTCGGGAAATACGCGGACACGATGCGTACGCCTTCGACCGTCACGGCGACCACGCGCTGCTGCGGATCGTCGAAGCCGGGGATGTTGCGCACGACGTCCGATTCGTCGACGGCGAGCGTGTCGCGCACGAGGATCGCGACGCCGTTGTAGGTCTTCTGGCCCGTGAACCAGCTGCGGTAGCCGACTGCCTCGAGATCGGCGCGCGGATACTTCTCGTCCGGCAGCTTCAGTTCCTGCAGGCACAGCACGTCGGTTCCGCTTTGCGCGAGCCAGTCGAGCACGTGCTGCTTGCGGACGTTGAGCGAATTGACGTTCCAGGTGGCAATTTTCATGAACGGGAGTGCGTGCGGGGTGAATGCGAAGGCCGCCATCTTACCGCGAGCACGGGGCGCGAACGCGCGCGACACGCGATGCGGAGCACGCGCCGTGCGCCGTGACATCGACGACCTGCAAAGAAATTGTGACAAAAGTATTGACGTGAGTGCTTCATCACCCTATAATTTATTTCTCTGACGCGGGGTGGAGCAGTCTGGCAGCTCGTCGGGCTCATAACCCGAAGGTCGTAGGTTCAAATCCTACCCCCGCAACCAAGCACACCAGACGATGTGCAGCGCAAGTGACCGATGCGCGCTTCGTCGACAAGAACCCGGCCCCGTGCCGGGTTTTTTGTTTTCAGCCCGCCGCCCATTCGACCGCCGCCTTCGCATGCAGCGCGGTCGTATCGAACACCGGCAGCGGCGAATCGTCCGCGCCGATCAGCAGCGTGATTTCCGTGCAGCCGAGAATCACGGCCTGCGCGCCGCGTTTTGCCAGTTCGTCGATGATCGCCACATAGGTCGCGCGCGCCTCCGTATCGATCACGCCGTGACACAGCTCGTCGTAGATGATCCTGTGCACGTCGCTGCGCGCGGCTTCGCCGGGCACCAGCACGTCGAGGCCGAACTTGTCGCGCAGACGCTCCGCATAGAACGGCAGTTCCATCGTGTAGCGCGTGCCGAGCAGCGCGACGCGCTCGATGCCGGCGGCGCGCAGGGCGGCGCCGGTCGGATCGGCGATATGCAGGAACGGCAGTGCCACCGCCGCTTCGATTGCGGCGTGCACGCGGTGCATCGTGTTGGTCGTCAGCACGACGAGATCGGCGCCGGCCGCTTCGAGCTGACGCGCGGCATCGGCCATCCGTTCGCCCAGCGCGGCCCAGTCCTGCGCGCGCTGCAATGCTTCGATCTCCGCGAAATCCACCGTCACCAGCACGCTCTTCGCGTTGTGGTGCCCGCCGTGCAGCGTCTTGGAATGGCGATTGATCATCCGATAATACTCGGCCGACGATTCCCAACTCATGCCACCGATCAGTCCGATCGTCTTCATTCGTCACCTGTGCGTTTCGTACGTCGTGGCAGACGAGTATAGGGGCCGGCCCGTGTGCGCGGCGGTACGATCCGCGCGAAGCGGACCGGTACGGCACCGCCGGCGGCAGATGGCCGGGAGCAGGCGCGGCCCCGAGCGGCCGCAAGCGCCCGGCGCCGACCCGACGCGGCAGCACGCGACAGTTGAAACGGGCACTGTGTTTTTGTACAGTATCGGCACCGTGAACCCGACCATCATCCCGCCTGCCGATCCGCGCGTGCCTCCGCCTGGCGACGGACCGCCGCGCGTGCGCAAGATCATCCACTGCGACTGCGACTGCTTTTATGCGTCGGTGGAGATGCGCGACGACCCGTCGCTGCGCAACCGGCCGCTCGCGGTCGGCGGCCGGCCCGACCAGCGCGGCGTGATCGCGACCTGCAACTACGAGGCGCGGCGCTATGGCGTGCATTCGGCGATGTCGTCGGCGCTGGCGATGCGCAAGTGTCCGGACCTGCTGATCCTGCCGTCCGCGATGGACAAGTACCGGGCGGCGTCGCGGCAGATCATGGCGATCTATCGCGACTACACGCACGACGTCGAGCCGCTGTCGCTCGACGAGGCTTATCTCGACGTCAGCGGTTCCGAACTGTGCCAGGGCAGTGCGACGCTGATTGCGCGGGAGATCCGCCAGCGCGTGTACGACACGGTTGGCGTGACGGTGTCGGCGGGCGTCGCGCCGAACAAGTTCATCGCGAAGATCGCGTCCGACTGGAACAAGCCCGACGGCCTGTTCGTCGTGCGACCGCATGAGGTCGATGCGTTCGTCGCGGCGCTGCCGGTGCGCAAGCTGCACGGCGTCGGCAAGGTGACGGCCACGCGGCTCGACCGGCTCGGCATCCAGACCTGCGCGCAGTTGCGCGACTGGTCGCTGATCGACCTGCATCGCGAGTTCGGCGCGTTCGGCCGGCGGCTGTACCAGCTCGCGCGCGGGGTCGACGAACGGCCGGTGCAGGCCGACCAGGAGCGCAAGTCGGTTAGCGTCGAGACGACCTACGTGACCGACCTGACGACGCTCGAACAATGCGCGGACGAGATTCGCCGCCTCGTCGTGCAGCTCGATGCGCGGATTGCGCGTGCGGGTGCTGCCCGCGCGATCCGCAAGCTGTATGTGAAGATCCGCTTCGCCGATTTCCAGCGCACGACGGTCGAATGCGTGGCCGACGCGACGAATGCGCAGACGGCCGTCACGCTGCTCGCGAAAGGGCTGCAGCGGCGCGCGCAGGCGGTGCGGCTGCTGGGTGTCGGTGTGCGCATCGACGAGGACACGGCCGAGCGCCACGGGCAGTTCTCGCTGTTCGACGATGAAGCGGACCAGGCGGACCAGGCGGACCAGGCGGACCAGGCGGACCAGGCGGACCAGGCGGACCAGGCGGACGACGCGGACGACGCGGACGACGCGGACGACGCGGACGACGCCGGCCGCGAAACGCCGGCGCCATGAAAAAAGGCACCGCCGAAGCGGTGCCTTTCGATGCAGCCGGACGAGCCGGGCAATGCGTGCTCAGTGCGCGGGCGAGGCCATCCCGTTGTGGCGCAGCAGCGCGTCGATTTCCGGCTCGCGGCCGCGGAACGCCTTGAACGAATCCATCGCCGGGCGGCTGCCGCCGACTTCGAGGATCTCGTGGCGATAGCGCGTGCCGGTTGCCGCATCGAGCACGCTGCCGCTTGCAGCGGCTGCTTCCTCGAACGCCGCGTACGCGTCGGCCGACAGCACCTCGGCCCATTTGTAGCTGTAGTAGCCAGCCGCATAGCCGCCCGCGAAGATGTGGCTGAAGGTGTTCGGCCAGCGCGAGAACGCCGCCTGCGGAATCACGTGGTAGCGCTCGTTGATCTCGCGCGCGAACGCGTTCACGCCGGTCGCGCCGGCCGGGTCGAAGTCGACGTGCAGCAGCATGTCGAACATCGAGAACACGATCTGGCGCAGCGTGCCGAGGCCGCTCTGGAAGTTCTTCGCGGCGATCATCTTGTCGAACAGCTCGCGCGGCAGCGCGGCGCCGGTATCGACGTGCGACGACATCGACGACAGCACGTCCCATTCCCAGCAGAAGTTCTCCATGAACTGCGACGGCAGCTCGACCGCATCCCATTCGACGCCGTTGATGCCCGACACGCCGAGCTCGTCGACGCGCGTGAGCATGTGATGCAGTCCGTGGCCGAATTCATGGAACAGCGTGATGACTTCGTCGTGCGTGAAGCACGCGGGCTTGCCGCCGATCGGCGCCGAGAAGTTGCAGGTCAGGTACGCGACCGGCGTCTGCACGGTGCCGCCGCGCTTCGCGCGCGCACGCGCATCGTCCATCCATGCGCCGCCGCGCTTGCCTTCGCGTGCATAGAGGTCGAGATAGAACTGCGCGACGAGCGAACCGTCGCGGTTCTCGACGCGGAAAAAGCGCACGTCCTTGTGCCAGACCGGTGCATCGTCCGGCTTGATCCGCACGCCGAACAGCGTCTCGGTGACGGTGAACAGGCCCTTCAGCACGGCCGGTTCGGGGAAGTACTGCTTGACCTCGTTTTCCGAGAACGCATAGCGCTGCTGGCGCAGCCGCTCGGCCGCGAACGCGACGTCCCACGGCGCAAGCTCGGTCAGGCCGAGTTCTTTCGCGGCGAACGCGCGCAGTTCGTCCCAGTCCTTGTCCGCGTGCGGGCGCGCGCGTGTTGCGAGATCCTCGAGAAACGCGATCACCTGCTGCGGCGACTCCGCCATCTTCGGCGCGAGCGACACTTCGGCGAAATTGCGGTAGCCGAGCATCTGCGCCTCTTCGCGACGCAGCTTCAGCTCGTCGGCGACGATCGCCGTGTTGTCCCATTCGGCCTTGCCACCGCCGTACTGCGGCCCGAGTTCGGATGCGCGCGTTGCATATGCGCGGTACAGCGTCTCGCGCATCGCGCGGTTCTCGGCGTATTGCAGCACCGGGAAGTAGGACGGGAAGTGCAGCGTGAATTTCCAGCCTTCCTTGCCTTCTTTCTGCGCGGCCTCGCGAGCCGCTTCGATCGCGTCGCCCGGCAGGCCGGCGAGCTCGGCTTCGTCCTGCGCGAAATACGCATATGCGTTGGTCGCGTCGAGCACGTGGTCGGAGAACGCCTTCGACAGCGCGGCCTGCTGCTCCTGCAGTTCCGCGAAGCGCGGCTTGCGGTCTTCGGGCAGCTCGGCGCCCGACAGGCGGAAATCGCGCAGCGCATTGTCGAGGATCTTCTTGCGCTCGGCGGACAGCGTCGCGTATTCGGCACTCGCGGCGATCGCCTTGTACTTCTCGTACAGCGCGAGGTTCTGGCCGACGCTCGACCAGAATTCGGTCACGCGCGGCAGGTTCTCGCCGTAGGCGGCGCGCAGCTCCGGCGTATCGGCAACGGCGTTCAGGTGGCCGACGACGCCCCATGCGCGCCCGAGCGGCTCCGTTGCCTGCTCGACCGTCTCGACGATCGCGGCCCAGGTCGCCGGCGTCGCGGGTGCGCTCGCGGTGTCGACCGCGCGGTTGGCGGCATCGAGCAGCGTGTCGAGCGCGGGCGTCACGTGTTCCGGGCGAATCTCGCCGAAGCGGGGCAGGTCGGAGAAATCGAGAAGCGGATTGGTATTGGCGCTGGCGGACATTAAGACTCCCTGTCTGTTGCCGGATGAACCGGGGTAAAAGGGTGAGGCGCGAAGCGGCGCGCCCGATACCGACATTATTGGGGCGCATCGCGCGCTTTCCAATCGTTAGTTTCTAACGATGCGATTGGATGGGCTCGGCGCGGGGTCGGATACGGGCGAAACGCAGTGGGGTATGGCAGTGTGACGGCGCGGCCGCGACGGCGACCGGCGGGATGCCGGCGCACGAATGCGCGCCGGCTGGGCGGGCAGGGCGATCAGGCGGCCGCGGCGGCGCGCTCTGCGGCTTCGATCGTGTTGATCAGCAGCATTGTGATGGTCATCGGGCCGACGCCGCCCGGCACCGGCGTGATGTGGCCGGCGACTTCCTTCACGCCGGCGAAGTCGACGTCGCCGCACAGCTTGCCGGCGTCGTCGCGGTTCATGCCGACGTCGATCACCGTCGCGCCGGGCTTGACCATGTCGGCCGTCAGGATGTTGCGCTTGCCGACCGCGGCGACCACGACGTCGGCCTGGCGCGTGTGCGCGGCGAGGTCGCGCGTCTTGCTGTGGCAGATCGTCACGGTCGCACCGGCTTCGAGCAGCATCATCGCCATCGGCTTGCCGACGATGTTCGAGCGGCCGATCACGACCGCGTTCGCGCCTTGCAGCGGGATGTCATGTGCTTCGAACATCTTCATCACGCCGTACGGCGTGCACGGGCGGAACAGCGGCTTGCCCGTCATCAGCGCGCCGGCGTTCGCGACGTGGAAGCCGTCGACGTCCTTCTCCGGCGCGATCGCCTCGATCACCTTGTGGCTATCGATGTGCGCGGGCAGCGGCAGCTGGACCAGGATGCCGTGGATCTTCGGGTCGAGGTTCAGCGCGTCGATGCGCGCGAGCAGGTCGGCCTCCGACAGCGTGTCCGGATACGCATCCTTCTGCGAAAAGAAACCGTTGTCCTCGCACGCCTTGATCTTGTTGCGCACGTAGACTTCGCTCGCCGGGTTCGCGCCAACGAGGATCACCGCGAGGCCGGGCTGGTGGCCGCGCGCGGTCAGCGTGGCGGCGCGTTCGGCGGCCTGCGCGCGCAAGGTCTTCGAGAGGGCGTTGCCGTCGATGAGGAGGGCTGTCATGGTGGTGGGTCCTGCCGGGAAGTTGAAATGCGGGCGTACGACGCTTGAAGCGCCGCAGCAAAGCACGCAATTATACCGTTCGCTTGCTGTCGTCCGACAGCGAATGCACGGGAAGCGTCATGGCGGTGGTGCCGGCGCACCGGGAGGAAGCGCCGGGCCACGTCGCGCGAGTGCGCCGCATCGCGCGGCGCGTTGGCGCGGCCGGCCGGGCAGATGCCCCGCGGCCGCGCGCAATGTTCAGGCCTGCTTCTTCGACAGCGCGAGGCGCAGCAGGTCGGCCACCGTGTTGACGTTGAGCTTTTCCATGATGTTCGCGCGGTGCGCTTCGACCGTCTTGATGCTGATCCCGAGATCGTCGGCGATCTGCTTGTTCAGGCGGCCGGCGATGATCCGCTCGAGCACCTGCTGTTCGCGCGCGGTGAGCTTCGACAGGCGCTCGCTCGCGGCGCGTTGTTCCTGGACGCTCTTGCTTTCGCTTCGGGCCTTGTCGAGCATCCGCTCGACGAGCTTGCGCAGCTCGGCCTCGTCGAACGGTTTCTCGATAAAGTCCATCGCACCCTTTTTCATCGTCGATACCGCCATCGGCACGTCGCCGTGGCCCGTGACGAAGATGATCGGCAGCGCGGCGTTGTCGGCGATCAGGCGCTCCTGCAGTTCGAGGCCGCTCATGCCCGACATCCGCACGTCGAGGATCAGGCAGGCGATCTGGCCGGCCTGCTGCGCCGGCTGATAGGCATCGAGGAACTGCTCGGCGCTCGAGAAGCATTGCACGCGATAGCCGTTCGCCTCCAGCAGCCAGCGCAGCGAGTCCCGTACGGCTTCGTCGTCGTCGACGACGAAGACAGTTTCCTGAGTGGTGGTGACAGGGCTATTCATAGTTCTCCCGTAACGGTATGTGATGCCGATGCCTCGCGCCCCCCTTGGCCGAGATCAGCGGGTTCCCCAATGGGCAGGCTGCAGTGGAATGTCGCGCCGGAAATGCGGCCGTCCGGTTCGACATTGTTGACCACCCACAGACGCCCCCGATGCGATTCGATGATCGAACGGCAGATGTTCAGCCCCATGCCCATGCCGTCGGACTTGGTGCTGTAAAACGGTTCGAACAGGCGTTCGGCGGTCGCTTCGTCGACGCCCGGACCCTGGTCGATCACGCGGATGTCGACGAAACCCGCATCGATGTCGGCGACGACGCGAATCACGCCGTCCGCCGACGCCGGCTTCACGTCGGCCATCGCCTCGGCCGCGTTCTTCATCAGGTTCACGAGCACCTGCTCGATCAGCACGGGGTCGACATAAATAATAGGCATTCTTGCGAGGATTTCCGTGACGATCCGGATCCTGCGCTTCCTGGCCTCGATTTCGGCGAGCCCGACCGCATCGGCGACGATGTCCGCGACCCGCGCCGGCTGGCGCTTCGGCTCGCTGCGCTTCACGAATTCGCGGATCCGCTTGACGATCATCCCCGCGCGCAGCGCCTGCTGCGCGGTCTTTTCCAGCGCGGGCTGCAGCGTTTCGGGCGTGCCGCGGCCGCTTTTCACGAGCGCGAGCGTGCCCGAGCAGTAGTTGTTGATCGCGGCGAGCGGCTGGTTCAATTCGTGAGCAATCGACGACGCCATTTCACCCATCGTCATCAATCGGCTCGTGAACTGCAGCTTCTCTTCCTGCTGGTGCGCGAGTTCCTGCGCCTTCTTGCGGGTCGTGATGTCGGTTGCGATCTGCATCTGCGCGAGGTGGCCGTCCACCCACTGGATGTACTGGCGGCGCACTTCGAACCACTTCTGGATGCTCTCGACGTACACCTCCTGCGCGTCGGCCGTGCCGCTCGTCAGCGCGGCGGCCGGCAGGCCCGCGAACGCATCGACCATGTCGATCGAGTCGGACGACGCCTGCGCGCGGTCGAAGCCGCCGCCCGACAGCTCGAGGTGGCCGTCCGGGCGGATCCCGAACAGGTGGCGGTAGTAGCGGTTCGCGAACAGCAGCTCGGCTTCGTCGGCGGCGAGCACCGACACCGCGGCGTCGAGGCTTTCGAGCACCGTCGTGAAGCGCTCGTGCGCGGCCGCGAGTTCCTCGCGCGCGCGCTTCGGCTCGGTGATGTCGGTCATCGACGACATCCAGCCGGTCTGGCGGCCGGAGCTGTCGATCAGCGGCGATACGTAGAGGCGCGCATGGAACAGCGTGCCGTTCTTGCGCCGCACGCGCAGCTCGAAGCCCGAGCTCGGCGCCTTGCCGCGCAGCGTCATGTCGAGCTGGCGCTGCATTTCCGGGTAGGCGTCGCGCGGCCAGTACGGGAACGGTGCGACCTTGCCGACCAGGTCGGTCTCGTCCCAGCCCGTCATTCGGCAGAACGCGGGGTTCACGTGCGTGATGCGGCCGTGCATGTCGAGCACGCGCATGCCGATCAGCACCGAGTTTTCCATCGCGCGGCGGAAGAACGCTTCAGCGTACAGTGCCTGCTGCGCCTCGAAGCGCTGGCGCGTGTGCTTCCACAGGCTCCAGAGGCTCCACAGCACGAAGCACGACAGCCCGGCGACCAACCACACGAGCGTGTTGTTGGTCAGGTTCGTGAGCTGCGGGAACGCGTACACGCGCACGGTCAGCCCCTGGCCGGGCGGATCGAGCGGCAGGTCGTAGTGGGAGTCGCGCGGCAGGCGCGGGCGCGTCGACGTGGACGACAGCTCGCGGTTGTTCGAATCGGTGATCGAGATCTTGTACTTCGACGACAGCTCCTGCGGGATGTCGTGCTTCAGGATTCCTTCGACCGAGAACACCGCGGCGATCGAGCCGAGATATTCGCGGTCGCCGCGCATCACGGGCGTCTGCAGCGTGATGAAGCCGTTGCCGAAGTCGTCGTAGATCAGCGGCGAATAGGCCTGGCGGCGCGTGCTGCGCGCTTCGTCGTACGCGCCGCGCACGGCGTCCTGCATCTGCGCGTCGCCGGGCTTCGCGAGCCGCTGGCCGAGCAGCGGCGGGTGCACGGTCGGCCAGCGCTGCACGCCGGGCGCGGTGTACCAGTTCAGGTAGAGGATTTCCGGGTGCGTCTGCATCACGTCCGCGACGGCCATCTGGAATGCGTTCTGGTCGAGGCGGCCGGATGCGAGATCGCGCGACAGCGCCTGCAGCTGCTCCTGCGCGCCCGTCATCGACAGGCGGATCTGCTGCTGCGCCCATGCGACGTTACGGAACAGCGTGTCTTCCTGCTGCTGCTGTTCACGGCGATTGAGGCTCCATAGAATCAGGCTCATCACCACGAGGAACACGAGGATCGACAGCAGCGGCGTCAGCAAATAGGAATTGGACCACCACGGTCCGTGGTGCCAGCGGGACGGCTGCGACTCCGCCGGCGGGCCCGACGGTCGCGCCGAGCGTGCGAAAAGCCGATCGGTCAACATGGCAGGATTGTAGCGCAGCGCAATACATGGAAAACCTATACCGCATATGTTGAACGGAAACGAATTTGTCTTCGCGGCGCGTGCCGGAGAGGCCCGGAACATGGGTGCGGCGCAGCAATATTCCACATTACGAGAAAAGATCTCATAATTCGAAAATTTTGTTGCGCACGCCCGTGCACGCTCATTACAATCCGTCGGAGCTTGCCCGCAGCCGGCCGCGTCGAGTCGTCTGCACGAGAGCGATCCTCACATTCCAGGACCCAGGAGACGAGAATGTCCGCTGTACCGAACGAAGTGATGAAATATGTCGCCGCCGAACGTGACGACGACCCGCAAGAAACCGTTGAATGGCTCGAGTCGCTCGACGGCGTGATCTCCTCCGTGGGCACCGGCCGCGCGCATTACCTGATCGAAAAGCAGATCGAGTTCGCTCGCATGCACGGCGAACACCTGCCGTTCTCCGCCAACACCCCGTACATCAACACGATTCCCGTTGCCGCCCAGGCGAAGATCCCGGGCGACCAGGACGTCGAGCACCGCATCCGTTCGTACACGCGCTGGAACGCGCTGGCGATGGTGCTGCGCGCAGGCAAGGACACGAACGTCGGCGGCCACATTGCATCGTTCGCGTCGGCCGCGACGCTCTATGACGTCGGCTACAACCACTTCTGGCACGCGGCGTCCGACCAGCACGGCGGCGATCTCGTGTTCGTGCAGGGTCACTCGTCGCCGGGCGTGTACTCGCGCGCGTTCCTGCTCGGCCGCCTGTCGGAAGAGCAGCTTGACAACTTCCGCCAGGAAGTCGACGGCAAGGGTATCTCGTCGTACCCGCACCCGTGGCTGATGCCGGACTTCTGGCAGTTCCCGACGGTGTCGATGGGTCTCGGCCCGATCATGGCGATCTACCAGGCGCGCTTCATGAAGTACCTGGAATCGCGCGGCATCGCGAAGACGGCAGGCCGCAAGGTCTGGGCGTTCCTCGGCGACGGCGAGACGGACGAGCCGGAATCGCTCGGCGCGATCGGCATGGCGAGCCGCGAGAAGCTCGACAACCTCGTGTTCGTGATCAACTGCAACCTGCAGCGTCTCGACGGTCCGGTGCGCGGCAACGGCAAGATCATCCAGGAACTGGAATCGGAATTCCGCGGTGCCGGCTGGAACGTGATCAAGGTCATCTGGGGCAGCCGCTGGGATGCGCTGTTCGCACGCGACAAGTCGGGCGCGCTGATGCGCCGCATGATGGAAGCCGTCGACGGCGAATACCAGACGTACAAGTCGGAGTCGGGCGCGTTCGTTCGCGAACACTTCTTCAACTCGCCTGAACTGAAGGCGCTCGTCGCCGACTGGTCGGACGACGACATCTGGGCGCTGAACCGCGGCGGCCACGATCCGCACAAGATCTACGCGGCATTCCACGAAGCGACCAACACGAAGGGCGCGCCGACCGTCATCCTCGCGAAGACCATCAAGGGCTACGGGATGGGCGAGTCGGGCCAGGCAATGAACATCACGCACCAGCAGAAGAAGCTGCCGGTCGAGCAACTGAAGAAGTTCCGTGACCAGTTCCGCCTGCCGATCACCGACGAGCAGATCGCCGACGTGCCGTACCTGAAGTTCGAGGAAGGCTCGAAGGAACTCGAATACATGCGCCAAAAGCGCATGGACCTCGGCGGCTACCTGCCGCATCGCCGCGAGAAGGCGACGTCGCTGCCGGTGCCGGCGCTCGACGCATTCGAGCCGCTGCTGAAGGGCACGGGCGAAGGCCGCGAGATCTCGACGACGATGGCATTCGTGCGGATCCTGAACATCCTGCTGAAGGACAAGGCGCTGGGCAAGCGCGTCGTGCCGATCGTCCCGGACGAATCGCGTACGTTCGGCATGGAAGGCCTGTTCCGCCAGATCGGTATCTGGAACCAGGAAGGCCAGAAGTACGTGCCGGAAGATTCCGACCAGCTGATGTTCTACAAGGAATCGGAAACCGGCCAGATCCTGCAGGAAGGCATCAACGAAGCGGGCGGCATGTGCGACTGGATCGCGGCGGCGACGTCGTACTCGACGCACGGCGAGATCATGGTGCCGTTCTACATCTTCTATTCGATGTTCGGCTTCCAGCGGATCGGCGACCTGGCATGGGCGGCGGGCGACATGCGCTCGCGCGGCTTCCTGCTCGGCGGCACCGCAGGCCGCACGACGCTGAACGGCGAAGGCCTGCAGCACGAAGACGGTCACTCGCTCCTGTGGGCGGCATCGGTGCCGAACTGCGTGAGCTACGACCCGACGTTCGGCTACGAACTCGCGGTGATCGTCCAGGACGGTCTGCGCCGCATGGTGCAGGACCAGGAAGACGTGTACTACTACATCACGGTGATGAACGAGAACTACGAGCACCCGGCGATTCCGCAGGGCGAGCACGTGGCGGCCGACATCATCAAGGGCATGTACGCGTTCAAGAAGGCCGACGCCGACAAGAAGGCGCCGCGCGTGCAGCTGCTCGGCGCGGGCACGATCTTCAACGAAGTGATCGCTGCCGCCGACCTGCTGAAGAACGACTGGGGCGTTGCGGCCGACCTGTGGAGCGTGCCGAGCTTCACCGAGCTTGCGCGTGAAGGCCATGAAGTCGAGCGCTGGAACCTGCTCCATCCGACCGAGGAGCGTCGCCTGTCGCACGTGCAGAAGTGCCTGAAGGACACGCAGGGTCCGGTCATCGCATCGACCGACTACGTGCGCGCGCTGGTCGACCAGATCCGCGGCCAGGTCGATCGCCGCTTCGTCGTGCTGGGCACGGACGGCTTCGGTCGTTCGGACACCCGCGAGAAGCTGCGTCACTTCTTCGAAGTCGACCGTCACTGGGTCACCGTCGCTGCGCTCAACGCGCTGGCCGACGAAGGCACGATCGAGCGCAAGGTGGTCGCGGACGCGATTGCCAAGTACAACCTCGATCCGTCGAAGCCCAACCCGATGACCGTTTAACGCACACGCGCCGTGTGATGCCGCGCGCCGCTTCCGGGAGGGGCGCGCGCGGCCATGGAGACACAAAAAGATGAGTCAAGCGATCGAAGTGAAGGTGCCGGATATCGGCGATTACAAGGACGTGCCGGTGATCGAGATCGGCGTGAAGGTCGGCGATACGGTCGAGCCCGAGCAGTCGCTCGTCACGCTCGAGTCGGACAAGGCGACGATGGACGTGCCGAGCCCGGTAGCGGGCGTCGTGAAGGAGATCAAGGTCAAGGTGGGCGATTCGGTGTCGGAAGGCTCGCTGATCATCCTGCTCGAAGGCGGCGCCGCAGCGCAGGCAAACGGCGCGGCCGCGCCCGCCGCCGCGCCGGCCCCGGCGGCAGCGCCGGCACCGGCTGCTGCTGCACCGGCGGCCGCACCGGCAGCATCGGGCGGCACGCTCGAAGTGAAGGTGCCCGACATCGGCGACTACAAGGACGTGCCGGTCATCGAGATCGGCGTGAAGGTCGGCGACACGGTCGAGAAGGAGCAGTCGCTCGTCACGCTCGAGTCGGACAAGGCGACGATGGACGTGCCGAGCCCGGCCGCCGGCGTCGTGAAGGAAATCAAGGTGAAGGTGGGCGATTCGGTGTCGGAAGGCACGCTGATCGTGCTGCTCGACGCCGCAGGTTCGCCGGCTGCGGCACCGCAGGCGAGCGCACCGGCTCCGGCCGCTGCCGCGCCGGCGCCGGCCGCCGCATCGGCACCCGCGAAGGCTGCGCCCGCACCGGCTGCTGCCGCTGCACCGGCACCGGCCGCCGCGCCGTCGGGCGAATACCGCGCGAGCCACGCGTCGCCGTCGGTGCGCAAGTTCGCGCGCGAACTCGGCGTCGAAGTCGCACGCGTGCAGGGCACCGGTCCGAAGGGCCGCATTACGAAGGAAGACATCACCGGTTTCGTGAAGGGTGTGATGACGGGCCAGCGCGCAGCGCCGGCTGCGGCAGCCGCGCCGGCAGGCGGCGGCGAGCTGAACCTGCTGCCGTGGCCGAAGGTCGACTTCTCGAAGTTCGGCCCGTTCGAGGCGAAGCCGCTGTCGCGCATCAAGAAGATCTCGGGCGCGAACCTGCATCGCAACTGGGTGATGATCCCGCACGTCACGAACAACGACGAAGCGGACATCACCGAGCTCGAAGCGCTGCGCGTGCAGTTGAACAAGGAGCACGAGAAGGCGGGCGTGAAGTTCACGATGCTCGCATTCGTGATCAAGGCGGTCGTTGCCGCGCTGAAGAAGTTCCCGACCTTCAACGCAAGCCTCGACGGCGACAACCTGGTGTTCAAGCAGTACTACCACGTCGGTTTTGCCGCCGATACGCCGAACGGCCTCGTCGTGCCGGTGATCCGCGATGCGGACAAGAAGGGTCTCGTCGACATCGCGAAGGAAATGGCCGAGCTGTCGAAGGCCGCGCGCGACGGCAAGCTGAAGCCGGACCAGATGCAGGGCGGCTGCTTCTCGATCTCGTCGCTCGGCGGGATCGGCGGCACCAACTTCACGCCGATCATCAACGCGCCGGAAGTGGCAATCCTCGGGTTGTCGCGCGGCCAGATGAAGCCGGTGTGGGACGGCAAGCAGTTCGTGCCGCGCCTGACGCTGCCGCTGTCGCTGTCGTATGACCATCGCGTGATCGATGGCGCGGAAGCCGCGCGGTTCAATGCGTATCTCGGCGCGTTGCTTGCCGATTTCCGTCGCATCATTCTTTGATGAGCTGAGGGCTCTCGCGGGGGCGTGGTTTTTTGTCGGTTCGCCATGCCCCGTCGTTGAACCTGTTTTGCTAACGGTCTGCTAGCGTCGCCCCTGCGCGGGGCGGCGGTCACTTTTCTTTGTCTTCCAAAGAAAAGTAACCAAAAGAAAGGCGCGTCCTTGGGCGGGCGGCAAAGGTGGTCCTGCCCAGCGTCGCGTTCTCTTGTCAGGCCGTCGTTCAGCGGTTGAGCCCTCTCCCTCTGTCAGCAGCTAAACAAGAAGGGGACGTATATGAGTCTCATCGAAGTCAAGGTTCCGGATATCGGCGATTTCAGCGGCGTCGATGTCATCGAAGTCAACGTGAAGCCGGGTGACGTGATCGAAAAAGAGCAAACGCTCATCACGCTCGAATCGGACAAAGCCTCCATGGAAGTGCCCAGCGACGTCGCCGGCACGGTCAAGGAAGTCAAGGTGAAGGCCGGCGAGAAAGTCTCGCAAGGCACAGTCATCGCCCTCGTCGAAGCATCGGCGGCCGCCGCCGCACCCGCGAAAGCCCCCGAAGCGGCCAAGCCCGCAGCAGCTGCGCCGGCACCGGCCGCAGCCGCTCCGGCACCGCAAGCCGGCAGCTACAGCGGCTCCGCCGACATCGAGTGCGACATGCTCGTGCTCGGCGCCGGCCCCGGCGGCTACTCGGCTGCGTTCCGCGCAGCCGACCTCGGCATGAAGACGGTACTGGTCGAACGCTACTCGACGCTCGGCGGCGTGTGCCTGAACGTCGGCTGCATCCCGTCGAAGGCGTTGCTGCACACGGCGCTCGTCGTCGAGGAAGCGGAAGCGCTCGCGGCGCACGGCATCTCGTTCGGCAAGCCGGAAGTCGACCTCGACAAGCTGCGCGACTTCAAGGGCGGCGTCGTCAAGAAGCTGACGACGGGCCTCGCCGGCATGGCGAAGGCGCGCAAGGTCGAAGTGGTCACGGGTGTCGGCGCGTTCGTCGATCCGTATCACATGGAAGTGCAGGGCGAAAACGGCAAGAAGGTCGTCAAGTTCAAGCAGGCGATCATCGCAGCCGGCTCGCAGGCGGTGAAGCTGCCGTTCATGCCGGAAGACCCGCGCGTCGTCGATTCGACGGGCGCGCTCGAACTGCGCCAGCTGCCCAAGCGCATGCTCGTGATCGGCGGCGGCATCATCGGTCTCGAAATGGCGACGGTATATTCGACGCTCGGCACCGAGATCGACGTCGTCGAAATGATGGACGGCCTGATGATGGGCGCGGACCGCGATCTCGTGAAGGTCTGGGAAAAGTACAACGCGAAGCGCTTCGGCAACGTGATGCTGAAGACCAAGACAGTCGGCGCGGAAGCGAAGGAAGACGGCATCTACGTAAAGTTCGAGGGCGAGAAGGCGCCGGCGGAAGCGCAGCGTTACGACCTCGTGCTGGTGGCGGTGGGCCGCAGCCCGAACGGCAAGAAGATCGGCGCCGACAAGGCAGGCGTTGCCGTCACCGACCGCGGCTTCATCGACGTCGACAAGCAGATGCGCACGAACGTGCCGCACATCTTCGCGATCGGCGACGTCGTCGGCCAACCGATGCTCGCGCACAAGGCCGTGCATGAAGGCCACGTCGCAGCGGAAGCCGCGCATGGCGAGAAGGCGTACTTCGACGCGCTGCAGATCCCGTCGGTGGCCTACACCGATCCGGAAGTGGCGTGGGCCGGCAAGACGGAAGACCAGTGCAAGGCCGAAGGCATCAAGTACGGCAAGGCAGTGTTCCCATGGGCGGCATCGGGTCGCGCGATCGCGAATGGTCGCGACGAAGGCTTCACGAAGCTGATCTTCGACGAGGAAACCCATCGCGTGATCGGCGGCGGTATCGTCGGCCTGAACGCGGGCGACCTGATCAGCGAAGTGTGCCTCGCCGTCGAGATGGGCGCGGACGCGGAAGACATCGGCAAGACGATTCACCCGCACCCGACGCTCGGCGAATCGGTCGGCATGGCCGCCGAACTGTACGAAGGCGTCTGTACGGACCTGCCGCCGCAACGCAAGAAGTAACGCGATCGGCATGGCCGGCCAAGCGCCGGCCACGAAAAACGCCGCCGCCCGGGAGATCCGGACGGCGGCGTTTTCTTTTTGCTCACGGTCGACGGCACGTGGCGCCTGAGTGCCGACTGCCGGTGACCGCATGCGCGCGTATTGTGGCGCCGGAAACGAAAAAGCCGCGCAGTGCGCGGCTTTTTCAGGAGCAGGGGACGCTTACGCGGCCGGCTTGCTCGAACGGCGCGATGCAGCAGCGCTCGCAGCCTTCGTCGCGACAGCGGCAGCCGCGTTGAAGTTCGTTTCGGCGATCTCGACGGCTTGCTTCGCAGCCTTCTGGACCGTTTCGTACGTGGTGTTCGCAGCGTTCAGTGCCGACTTCAGCGCGGCGACTGCCGTTTCCGAACCGGCCGGGGCGTTCTTCGCGACGTTGTCGACAAGGGCCTGGACCTTCTTGTTCTGCTCTTCGAATTGCGCTTCGGCAACCTTCGCGAACTCGGCTTGCGTCGACGATGCGATTTCGTACAGGTGACGGCTGTACGACAGCACCTTTTCCGCGACCGGCTGCGACAGGCTCGCTTGCAGCGCGAACAGTTCCTGGGCGTCCTTCACCGACAGCAGGCGCTGCGCGTTTTCCTGGCCTTCCGTCAGCGTCGACTTAACGACTTGCAGGTTGAGTTCGATCAGCTTTTCGACGCCTTCGAATGCCTTGGTCGTCAGACCGAACAGGCTTTCGAGGTTGGCTTTCTGGGCGGCGGCGATTTGCTCGGGGGTCAGCAAGGACATGTCAAACTCCTGAAAAGCGATCGCGTCGATCGCAGGGTAAAGGGCACTGCGCTGGGGAACCTCGGATCCGCGTGCTTTGTGCAACGCAGCAATGAGTCGTATTTTAGGGCAGAGAAAAGTCTTGTCAAGCATTTTTTGTGCGTTGCACAATCACGACAAATTATCGATAAAACAATGAGTTATCATGGCCGTTCGGAATCGGTTTCAGGCGCGCGATCCCACATGGTGCGCACCCGGCCGGGGCAGGCGCGGCGCACCATGATCATGCACAGGTAAACCTGACAGGGGTATGGAACGTTATGCTTCTGTTCTTGTCGAAAAGCGCGCCGTTTCAATGCGCTTGCCGTGGCGACGTGCCGCCGCTGCGGCCGAAACCGGTGCTGCAGGCACACCGAGCGCCGGATACGTACTTTCCCCGCTTTAATTCGTCGCCGAAGTGACGTTATCTCAATTAACCGAGTGGTAATCGGGAGACGGGTACTGTCGGGCAGCGCGCTCCATGAATTTTTTCTATGGAGGCGGGAGGGTTGATCGGCTTATGGTCGTCCAACCCTTACATTCCGGTTTAACGACGATCGGTAAGTGCCTAATATTGCTCTTTTTTTCAGCTTTAACTACACTTGCGGAAACTCCCGCCCGCTTTGTCCAGACCCCAATGAAAGCCGAATCGTTTTCACCGCGCAGATTGTTGCAGAGCATGACGCTCGGCACGGCTGTGTCGGTCGCCGTCGCCTTGCTGGCGACCGCTGCGTCCGTCGCGCCCGCTGACGCCTTTGCCGCCACTGCGAAGACCCACCAGGCCGCCAAGAATGCCACTTCCGCTTCGTCCACGAAGAAGAAGACGGTGAAGGCTGCATCCGCAAAATCCGCCAACGTCGCGTCGGCCGATGCGCCGCGCGCGAAGGCATCGCGCAAGCGCGCGACGCTCGCGTCGAACGTGCACGGCCACCGCGGCGCGGTGCGCAAGGTCGCGTTCCAGCCGCGTCGCCCGACGGTCGGCCAGGCATTCGGCCTGCACGATACGCCGGACGCGCTCGCGCTGCGCTCGAGCGTCGCGTACGTTGTCGACCAGAACACCGGCGAGCCGCTGTTCGACAAGAATTCGCATGCCGTCGTGCCGATCGCGTCGATCTCGAAGCTGATGACGGCGATGGTCGTGCTCGACTCGAAATCGCCGATGATCGACCAGATCGAGGTTACCGACGAAGATCGCGACTACGAGAAGGGCACGGGCTCGCGCCTGTCGGTCGGCTCGGTCCTGTCGCGCGAAGACATGCTGCACATCGCGCTGATGGCATCGGAAAACCGCGCGGCTGCCGCGCTGTCGCGTTACTACCCGGGCGGCCGTCCGGCCTTTATCGCCGCGATGAACGCGAAGGCGAAGTCGCTGGGCATGAACGACACCCATTTCGAGAATTCGACGGGGCTGTCGAGCTCGAACGTATCGAGCGCGCGCGACCTCGTGAAGATGGTCAACGCGGCGTACCAGTACCCGATGATTCGCCAGTTCTCGACCGACCGTACGTACGACGTCAATACGGGCAAGCGCAACCTGGTCTACAACAGCACGAACGCGCTGATCCGCGGCAACGGCTCGTGGGACATCGGCCTGCAGAAGACTGGCTTCATCAACGAGGCTGGCGAATGTCTCGTGATGCAGGCGACGATCCATGGCCGGCCGATGGTGATGGTGTTGCTGGATTCGTTCGGCAAGTATTCGCGCTTCGCCGACGCGGCGCGCCTGCGCAACTGGCTTGACGCCGGTGGCGGCGAGCGCCTGACGGCGGCCAACACGGCGAACGGCGGCACCTGATCGCGCCGCGACGGTTCGCCGCCGCACCGGTTGCCGCAAAGAAAAGGTTCTTCACGGATTACCGGGATAGGCGGCCTTGATCTTGAGGAAGAAGTAGGCACTGTCACGGTAGCCGTAGGCCATGCGCTTCATGACCTTGATGCGGTTGTTGATGCCTTCAAGTTGGCCCGTGTGCATGGGCCAGCGCACGCGAGCAAGGATGCCTCGCCAGTACGCAGCCAGCTTGTTGGCGAAGCGTCGCAGCGGTTCGATGCCGCTGGCGCGGGCCTGCGCCAGCCAGGCCCGCCAGGCGCG
>NZ_LKPJ01000032.1 GCF_001443045.1 Burkholderia ambifaria
GCTGTTAATTTTTAAAGAGCGTTTCTGCGAGGAACTTCGTGTTTCTCAGCAGCGCTGCGTTTTCAGCAGCAGAGAAGCGAGATTATGAACCGTGTTTCTCAGTTCGTCAACAACTTTTTTAACTGCTTCGTTGCGACGGCTGGGGTTCAACTCCGTGTGCGCCGGGGCTCTACAACCCGCCCTCAACCGCACCGCTTCCCTTCTTCCCCCGCGCTGCGTTTCCGTTAGCGCGAAAGAGGCGTGATTCTATGCAGTCACCGCCAATCGCGCAAGGGGTTTGATGGATTTTTCTTCATCCCCGTCGATGCGGCCTTTCCGCCATGCCGGAGCACGAGACCGCTTATCGTGCAAAGAACGGACTAGAATATGAGGTTCTTCGCCTCTTTCTATACGTATTTAATATGCGCCAGCGAATCGCCAAACGCCTCCCCCCCGACGCCGACAAACTGGTCGGCCTGTCGCTTGCGCTCTTCGCCTCGGGTAGCCGCATCGAGGATCGCTTCTGGGAAGCGAAGCTCGACGCGCTGCTCGCCAAGATCGTTCGCAACGGCAACCAGACCACGCTCGACGCAGCCCTCGACCATCTGCAGCAGAACCACCCCGATGCCTATGGCGCGCTCGCCGACATGGCCGAGACGCATAGTGAATCGATGGTGATCGAGCATGACGACCAACCGTACGATGCTCTGCTGGTCGCCGTTCCCGTTCTCGCGTGGACGCGCTACATGATTCCGTCGGGTCCGCTGAAAGGCGATGTCGCCGACGCACTGCGCACGCAACTGCAGGCACACGTGCTCGCAACCGGCACGCTCGTCGGACTGGCCCCGTTCCTGTACAGCATCGACCAGCTGCCGCGCCACCACGTCGAGACCTACCGGCTCGCCCAGCAGCTGGCGCATGCGGCAATTGGCCAGCATGCCGCCAAGCTGAGCTTCGGGGACCTGCCCGAAACCTCGCCTATCTTGGCCGACCCGCGCTTCCTGCTCGCCGTCGTCGCCGCGCCAGCGGGTGCACCGCTGTTCCGCTGGCAGGAAGAAGAGCACGGCAACCGGATCGAACGCGGCCAGTGTCTCGAGCAGTGGACCGCCCAGGGCGGCCCGAACCTGTCGGTTGCCCTCCCCGGCTGCGAGTTCGAATGCTTGCTTCCGGACGCGTACTATTCGGCCTGCCGCGATGCAGACGAACGCATCCGTCCGCACACGGTCCGAACGGCCGTCCGTTATCTTTTTGACACACTTGGTGCGGCGCCGCAGGAACTGCGCGCCGTGGTCGCGGGCTTCGGCGAACGCCGGATCGACGAGTATCGCGTCGGCTTCACGCGACGTGCCAGCAACGACGTAATCTATGGCGTTGTGTGGCCGCTCTACGGCCGCGAGAACGGCGATGTGTCGATCGACAGCGCGACGCTCGAAGGCGAAGCACCGATCGAAGGGCCGCTCGAGGAAATCGTAAGTCTGCTGAAGGAATGCGGTGTAACCGACGTCCGCCGGCACGCAGGCCGCTTCGAGCCCGAGTATTGCGACGACTGCGGCGTGCCGCTCTATGCGGATCCGCTCGGCGAGATCGTCCATGCGGAAATGCCGGAAGACGCATCACCGGCCCAACCGCACTTTCACTGATCGCGAACCGCAGCGCTCGCCGAGCCTGCCCCACGAAGCCGCTTCTGGTTCCTGCCGAAGCGGCTTTTTTCTCGCCCGCGTTTCCCTCACTCAAAATTTCGGACTTTTCCTAAGCCTTTCGGCCAAGCAGACATCGTGTAAGGTTTTTGTCATTATCGGATCCAACGCATGCCGACGGCAGCTCAATGACTTACCTTACGGAGGTTGAATATGCGGTTCCTGGTGCTGAACTCAGACGCCGAACGGCGTGACGGACTGAAGGCCCTGCTACGGCAGATCGACCGTCACGCCAACATCAACGATGCGCCCGACAGTTTCCAGGCGCGTCGACTGCTGCGCACCCAGCGCTTCGACCTCGTTACGATCAACTGGCCGGACGTCGGGCGGCTCAGCGAACTCCAGGCGCTCTGCAGCGCCTGCTCGCCGACGCCCGCAGCGGTACTGATCGACGAATCCACGCCGGAAGCCATCCAGCGCTTCTACAACTACGGCGTCGCGGGCGTGATCCCGCACTCCATGCGGCCGCATCTGATCGTGCGGGCACTCGAGATGGTTCTGCTGGGCGGCCACTATATCCCGCCCATCGCGCTCAGCCTGCTACCGTCCGCCGCTGCGGCACGCCACGACGCCCATTTCCAGACACTCGCCGGATCGCTGCCGCGCCGCCCGCCCAGCAGCCTCCTGTCGCCGAGACAGGCGCAGATCATGCGCTTCGTCCATATGGGCAGCACCAACAAGATGATCGCCCGCACGCTCGGCATCAGCGAAGGCACCGTGAAGATCCACCTTGCCAGCATCTTCCAGCAGCTTGGCGCGGCAAACCGAGCCGCCGCCGTCGCGATCTACAACGGCTGGCTGTCGCCACATCTCGAGGTGCTGCTGGCGAACCGTGAACGCGCAGGCAAGCCGGTCGTCGGCGAACGCGGCCCGGTCCCGCTGCGCACGCAACGGAACAACCGTCCGTACCCGCTGCCGGCCGCGAGCACCGGCACCCGCGACCTGCCGCTCGCGGCCGAACCGCCGGCGCGGTTTCGGCGCGAACGCTAGTCGGGCAGTATCGATATTGCGACGGTCTGCATGTGCGAATTCCCACCTTTGATGCTCAACGAGTAATATGGACGCATGGGTTTTCTTTTCACACCGCTTCCGCTCTGGGTCGGCATCGGCGGCTGGATCGCCGCCGTGGCTCTGCTCGCGCTCGCGCTCTGGAATCGTCCCTTCGTCCGTCTGCAGGACGCAACGCTCCAGCACGTGTGGCTCGCGCTCGTCACTGCGATCACGGTTCTGTGGGCCTCGAATGCATGGCTCGAGGACGGCATCGTCATGCACCTGCTCGGCGCGACGCTGCTCGTCACGCTGTTCGACTGGACGCTCGCGCTGATCGCGATGGGTGCCGTCACGGCCGTCGCCGCGATCGTGTTCGACGCGCCGTGGCAAGGCATCGGCCTCACCTATCTGATCTACGGTGCGCTGCCGGTCGCTGTGTCCGCGTTGCTGCAGCGCGCCGCGATCGCGTGGCTCCCGCACAACCTCGCCTCGTTCATCACCGGTCAGGGATTCCTGTCGCCGGCCATCGCGATCGTCGCGGTCGCCGCGGCCGCGGCCGGCGTCCAGCTCGCACTCGCGGACGGCGTGCCCGTCGTGATTCCCGCCGGCTATCTGCTCAACACCGCGCTGCTCGCGCTTGGCGAAGCGTGGTTCACCGGCATGGCCACGGCGCTCATCGCCGTCTATCGGCCGGCATGGGTCACGACATTCGACGTGCGGCGCTACCGTCTCGGTGGCCCGCGCGCCTGACTGCACTTTGTCCCGATGCAATCGATGCGCGCGACGATCCGCTTCCACAGCGCGGGAGAGTGTGGCATCTACTGCCGCACAACTTTTTTACGCTAAGATTGAACTCCTGATCTTCATCGGGCATCTATACGTGCCCGATGCCTCATTTGCTCCTCACCAATAACCAGATGGACAGCTCTCCTGCCTCGCTCCGGATTTTCCGGGCGCTCGGCAAGCTGGCAGCCTGTGTCGCGGGCCTGTCGCTTGCGCTGCCGGCACCGGTATTCGCCGACCTCCTCGACCAGCGCTCCGAACTGATCAACAAATTCGTCAACGAGATGCATGCCGATCCGATCGTCGCCGATTGTGCGGCGCACGGCAGCTTCATCGCAAGCACATCGTCAGCCTTCGACCGCGTCGACTTCGCGCCGAACGCGTTCGAAAGCGGCAACGCGACGATCACGCCGTGGAACGATTCGTTCGATCAGGGCAAGCAGCGCGTAAAGGTCGACAACATCGTCACCGTAGACGGCCTCGGCATCCACAGCGACGGCAGCGACCCGACACCGCTGAAATTCCGCTGCGGCTACATCGGCCAGCAAATGCTCGCATTCAGCTGGAACGATCCCGTGCCGCCGCTGAAGCCACGCGTCGAGCGCTCGTCGTCGCCGCAGAAATTCAAGGGCAAGTCGCACCGCGGCAAGGTGAAGGCCAAGACATCCGGCCGCACCGGCAAGAAGGCCGTTGCAACGAAGAAATCAAGCGGCCAGAAGAAAGCCGTGAAGAAGAAAACCGTGAAGAAGTCCTGATACGACGGAGCGGCAACGACAGAAGCAAAAAAGCCGGCGCATCACACGATGCGCCGGCTTTTTTCACATCGACGGCGGTGCGCTTACGCGAACGTCTCGACGTGCACCAGGATCGCCGCCAGCATCGCAGCACCCAGCGCGGCGCTGCGTTCGCCGTTCCAGCCGCCCCGCTCGTCGGGCAGGTTCGCGTTGTCCTTGAACGGCATCTCGAGCGTCAGAGACAGGCAACCGAACTGGTGGCCGATGTACTTCGACGCGAGCTTGAGCGCATCTTCCTTGTACTTGCTTGCCGCATAGCCGTGCTCTGTCTGGAAATCCGGGCTCGCGACCTTGAACGCATCGATGAATGCGGTCTGCTCCTTGCCCTGCTGCTCGGTGAAGCTCGGCAGCATCTCCGAACCCGCGACGAACACGTACGGGAGATCCTCGTCGCCGTGAATGTCGAAGAACATGTCGCAACCGATCGCATGAATCGCATCGCGCACCGCCAGCACTTCGGGGCTGCGTTCGGGATCGGGCTCCATCCACTCGCGGTTCAGGTTCGCGCCCGCCGCATTGGTGCGCAAGTTGCCGTGTACGCTGCCGTCCGGGTTCATGTTCGGGACAATGTAGAACGTCGCGCGATCGTACAGCTTGCGCGCCACCGGATCGCCCGCCCAATCACCCCATCCGGCCAGCCGCTTGACGAGCCCTTCGATGAACCACTCGGCCATCGTCTCGCCAGGGTGCTGACGCGCGATGATCCACACCTTCTTCTTCGGCATGCCGTCGACCTCCGGCGTACCCAGCGACAGCAACGACATAGGACGGCCTTCGACCGTGCGACCGAGTTCGACGATGCTCGCCTGCGGCAGCTGCTGGACCGCGCCGAGGAACGCCGCATGACGCTCTTCGGAATACGGCTCGAAATACGCGTAGTAGATGCTGTCGAACTCGGGCGTATGATCGATGGTCATCGTCTTGCCGTCGAACGTCGTCGGCACGCGGAACCAGTCGACGCGATCGTAGCTCGCGACCGCGCTGTAGTTGCGCCATCCCGACGGATACGCGCATTCGGCCGCATTCTCGAACGACATCACGCATCGTTCGCCGCGCGCGCCCGTCAGGCGGTAGTAGAACCATTGCGCGAACTCCGAGCGGTTGTCGCCACGCACGCGCAACCGGATCGCGTCCGGGCTGTCGCACGATACGACGTCGATGGCGCCCGCGTCGAAATTGCTGGTGATCGAAAGGGTCATCTGTCTCTCCAGTTGCGACCGGAACGGGCGGTTTGCCCCCTGCCCGGCCTCATGCATGCGCCGGCCGTCTCGTGAACGGCCGACATGGTCACTCGCCGATTCGCCGGCGATATACGTAAGTCGAATCGTTCGATGCTGCAGCGTCGAACGCGTAGTCGTCCGCCGCGAAATCCTTCAGCGCCGCCGGTTCGGCGATGCGGTTCTCGACGATGTAGCGCGCCATCAGGCCACGGGCGCGCTTCGCGTGGAAGCTGATGATCTTGTAGCGACCGCCCTTCCAGTCCTCGAATATCGGCGTGACGACCGGTGCCGCCAGTAGTTTCGGCTTGACCGACTTGAAGTACTCGGTCGACGCGCAATTGATCAGCACGCGCGCCGCACCGCTGCGCGTCTCGAGCTGCTCGTTCAGCGCCCGCGTGATCCGGTCGCCCCAGAACGCATACAGATCCTTGCCGCGGGCGTTCGCGAACCGGGTGCCCATCTCGAGCCGGTACGGCTGCAGCAGGTCGAGCGGGCGCAGCAGTCCGTACAGGCCGGACAGCACGCGCACGTGCTGCTGCGCGTAGTCGAGATCGGCGACCGACAGCGATTTGGCATCGAACCCTTCGTACACGTCACCGTTGAACGCGAGCATCGCCTGCTTCGCATTGGCCGGCGTGAAGGTCGGCGACCAGTCCGCGTAACGCTGGAAGTTCAGGCGCGCGAGCGGGTCGGAGATGTCCATCAGCGTCGCGATGTCCTGTGGCGACAGCTTGCGCAGGCCGTCGATCAGTTCCGACGCCTCGTCGACGAATGCAGGCTGCGTGTAAGACGGGACGTGGGCGGGCGTCTCGTAGTCGAGGGATTTGGCGGGAGAGAGAACGATTATCATAGAGGCTCGCTGGCACGCCGTGCCTTGCGGTCAGACGAAAACCACCGATTGTAACGAATGACCCGCTCTCTCGCCCCGCATGCCGCACATCGCGTCGTGCTCGACTCGAACGTCTGGATCGACATACTCGTATTCGACGACCCTGCCACACGCCCGATCCGTGCCGCGCTCGAACGCGGCACGCTGGCCGCCGTGATCGACGGCCGCTGCCTGAACGAACTCGAGCTCGTGCTCGATTACCCGCAGTTCCAGGCGCGCGCGATCGACAAGGCCGAGGCGCTCGCGACCGTCGCCCGCCTGACGAGCGTCGTCGAGCCGCCGCCCGTCGACGCCGACGCGCCGCCGCTGCCGAAGTGCAAGGACCGCGACGATCAGAAGTTTCTCGAGCTCGCGCGCGCCGCGCAGGCCGAATGGCTCGTGTCGAAGGACCGTGCGCTGCTCAAGCTCGCGAAGCGCACCGCACGCGACTTCGGCTTCCGGATCGCGCAGCCCGCGCCGTTTACCGAAGCCTGCGCGCTCGATGCCGCGTCGGCCACCCCCACCACGCCGGCCTGACGGCCCCGGCGCCACCCGCTTGCGATCGTATCGATGAACGCTCCTTCCGACATGCCTACGACTCCTGTTTTCCCCTCGCGCCTGCCGAACGTCGGCACCACGATCTTCACGGTCATGAGCGCGCTCGCCGCCGAGAAAGGCTCCGTGAACCTCGGCCAGGGCTTCCCCGATTTCGACTGTGACCCGCGCATCGTCGACGCGGTCGCGGCCGCAATGCGCAACGGTCACAACCAGTATCCGCCGATGGCGGGCGTCGCGCCCCTGCGCGACGCGATCGCCGACAAGATCGCGCAGGTCTACGGCCGGCGCTACGATCCGGCCACCGAGATCACGGTGACGGCCGGCGCGACGCAGGCACTGCTGACGGCGATCCTGTGCGCGGTGCATCCGGGCGACGAAGTGATCGTCGTCGAACCGACCTACGACAGCTACCTGCCGTCGATCGAACTCGCCGGCGGCAAGCCCGTGTTCGTCACGCTGGAAGCGCCCGACTACGCGATCCCGTTCGATCGTCTCGCTGCCGCGATCACGCCGAAGACGCGGATGATCATGATCAACACGCCGCACAACCCGACCGGCACCGTGTGGCGCGAGGCCGACATGCGCAAGCTCGAGGAGATCGTGCGCGGCACCAACGTGCTGATCCTGTCGGACGAAGTGTACGAACACATGGTCTACGACGGCGCGCGGCATGAGAGCGTCGCGCGCTACCCGGAACTGGCCGCGCGCAGCTTCATCGTGTCGAGCTTCGGGAAGACCTATCACGTGACGGGCTGGAAGGTCGGCTATGTCGCGGCGCCGGCGGCGCTCACCGCTGAGTTCCGCAAGGTCCACCAGTTCAACGTGTTCACGGTCAACACGCCGATGCAGATCGGGCTCGCCGACTACCTGCGCGATCCGGCGCCGTACCTGACGCTGCCCGACTTCTACCAGAAGAAGCGCGACTTCTTCCGCGCCGGCCTCGAACGCACGCGCTTCAAGCTGCTGCCGTGCCCCGGCACGTACTTCCAGTGCGTCGACTATTCGGCGATCAGCGACCTGTCCGAAGCGGAATTTTCGAAGTGGCTCACGTCGGAGATCGGCGTGGCGGCAATTCCAGTGTCCGCGTTCTATCATGAGCCGCACGAATCGGGCGTCGTGCGCTTCTGCTTCGCGAAACAGGAGAGCACGCTCGCGTCCGCACTCGAACGGCTCGCGCGCCTGTAAGTCCGGCACGGGCAGCCAATGCTGCCCGGTGCCTCGCCCGGCTCGCGCTTATGAACGCGCGGTGCCCGTCGCCGCGATATAGGCCTTGCGGTCGGCCGCCACGCGCTGCGCGGCCGGCCGCTCGCCGACCAGCTTCGCATGCGCCTTCCAGTCGATGCCTGCGTCGAGCAGGAAATCGCGGCCGAAGATGGCCTTCGTCGCCATCCCGATCACCGGCAGATGGATCGATGCGGCAATGTCCGCAAGACTGAATGCGTCGCCGAGCACATAGGGCGAGAACTGCGCCATCCGCTTGAATGCATCGATCGCGCGCGGCAGGCGCTTCTCGACGTGCGCTTTCATCCCGTCGCTGACCTTGCCGCCGAAAAACGCTTCCGTATAGACCTCTCGCGCAGTCCATTCGAGATACAGTTCGAGCGTCTCGACGAGTTCGCGCACCTTTGCGGCCGCAAACGGCCCCGACGGGAAAATGGCTTTGTCGGGATAACGCGCGGCCAGATACTCGATGATCACCTGCGACTCGAACAGCGCGCCCTCTTCCGTCTTCACGAACGGAATCTTGCCGAGCGGCGAATCGGCGAGCAGCGCAGCATCGCTGATCGGCAAGCTGCAGGTCAATTCCTCGAACGGGATGTCATGTTCGAGCAGGACGAACTTCACCTTGTTGTAGTAGTTGGACAACGGAATACCGCACAGCTGTAGCATCGGAGTCTCCTTCCTTGCTGAAGCGCGGCCGCAGCGATGCCGGCCGCATCGGGATTCGTCGCGCTGAAAAGCACGTTCGTGCTAGTCTAAATCAGTTTCGCGTCCGTCACGACAACATTGCATCCACTGCGGCAGCACCCTGATCTGCATGAGCATGAGCACGTGCCCGCGCGGCGTGCGACGTCGCCGTCCCCGCCATTCGAATTCGATGGAGACACACTCGCATGAGTGCTGAACTGCTGGCCTCGCGTCCGCCCGAGAGCGAATCGACGCTCGTCCTCACGCTATCAAATCCCGGCGCGCGCAACGCGCTGCATCCCGACATGTATGCGGCCGGCGTCGAAGCGCTCGCCACCGCCGAGCGCGATCCCGCGATTCGCGCCGTCGTACTCACGGGAGCCGATCGCTTCTTTTGCGCGGGCGGCGACCTGAACCGGCTACTCGATAACCGCTCGAAGGACCCGGCCTACCAGGCCGACAGCATCGATCAGCTTGCCGCGTGGATCACGGCGATCCGTGCATCGACGAAACCTGTGATCGCGGCGGTCGAAGGTGCGGCGGCCGGCGCGGGCTTCTCGCTCGCGCTCGCGTGCGACCTGATCGTTGCCGCGCACGACGCGAAGTTCGTGATGTCGTATGCACGCGTCGGCCTCACGCCCGATGGCGGCGGCTCCTGGTTCCTCGCACGCGCGCTGCCGCGCGCGCTGGCCGCCGAAATCCTGTTCGAAGGCAAGCCCGTCGCGGCCGAACGCCTGCATGCGCTCGGCGTCGTCAATCGGCTTGCCGTACCCGGTGCCGTATTGTCCGACGCGCTCGCGTGGGCCGACTCGCTTGCCGGCATCTCGCCGAACGCGCTCACGCGCATCAAGTCGCTGCTCGACGATGCGCCCGCGCAGCCGCTCGAGACCCATCTCGGCACCGAGCGAGATCACTTCGTCGCATCGCTGCATCACGCGGACGCGCTCGAGGGCATTACCGCGTTTCTCGAGAAACGCCCGCCGCGCTACAAGCGCTGATCCGGCACGGTCCCGCTGTTCGAACAGCCTCGCCGTCACCGCATCGACACCCGTGCGCCGGTGCGCGGCCGCGCGTTCCCGTCGCCTGCAACCCGCGTCGATCCATGCTCTAATGACCGCCTGTCGCGGCGCCCTGTCGGCGCCGTTTTCGCGCATGCACCGAAGGAGTTGACGATGATCGACGTCTACAGCTGGGCGACCCCGAACGGCCACAAGATACACATCATGCTCGAGGAAACGGGCCTCGCGTATCGTGCGCATCCGGTCGATATCGGTGCGGGCGACCAGTTCAAGCCCGAATTCCTGAAGATCAGCCCGAACAACAAGATCCCGGCGATCATCGACACGGACGGCCCCGGCGGCAAGCCGATCTCGCTGTTCGAATCGGGTGCGATCCTCGTATACCTCGCGGAAAAGACCGGCAAGTTCCTGCCGAGCGACCCGGCCGCGCGCTACGCAACGCTCGAATGGCTGATGTTCCAGATGGGCGGCGTCGGCCCGATGCTCGGGCAGGCACACCACTTCCGCCTGTATGCGCCGGAGAAGATCGAATATGCGGTCAATCGCTACACGAACGAAGCGAAGCGCCTGTACAACGTGATGGAAAAACGCCTCGGCGAATCCGAATATCTCGCGGGAGACACGTACACGATCGCGGACATTGCGACGTTCCCGTGGACGCGTTCGTGGCAGAACCAGGGCATCGTGCTCGACGAATTGCCGAACGTGAAGCGCTGGCACGAAGCGATTGCCGCGCGGCCGGCCGTGCAGCGCGGTGTCGAAGTGCTCGCATCGCTACGCAAGGCACTGCAGGACGACAAGGCGCGCGAGATGCTGTTCGGCGCAACGCAATACGCAAAGCACTGAAGCAGCACGCAACGCAGCGGCATCCGTCAATGCCGCCGCGCGCATCAGAAGTAGTGCAGTGTAATGAATTCCGCCGCGCAAACGAGCACAGGCGCGTCGGGACGCTCGACCTGCACCGACACCGACCACGTCACCTGCACGCCGTCCTGTGCGGCCTCCGCGGTTTCCTTCACCGCGAATAGCGCACGCACGCGTGCGCCGACCGGCACCGGCTTCAGGAACCGTACGCGATTCAGTCCGTAGTTCACGCCCATCTTCTGCTCGAAGCGCATCGCATCGGCCATCAACGCGGGAATCAGCGACAGCGTCAGGAAACCGTGCGCGATCGGGCCACCGAACGGCGACTCGCGGCGCGCGCGCTCGGGATCGACGTGTATCCACTGGTGATCGCCGGTCGCATCGGCGAAACCGTCGACCCGACGCTGGTCGATCTCGACCCAGCCGCTCATAAGCGGCTCCGCGCCGATCCGCGCATGCAGCGCCTGAGCCGACGCGATCAGCGGCAATGTCACGTCCGTCATGCGCCCGCCCCTTGCGGATGGCGCAGCCCGAAGATCACCTTGGTATGCACGGTGATCACCGTGTCGCCGGCGCCGTTGGTGCCGATCCACTCCGTCGACACGATGCCGCGGTCGGGCTTGCTCGCCGACACGCGCTTGTCGTGGACCTTCTGGTACATCGTGATCGTGTCGCCGGCGCGCACGGGCTTGATCCACCGGATCGAGTCGATGCCTGGCGAGCCCATGCTGGTCGAATCCGGCCCCAGCTTCTTGATGAGCAGGCTCATGAACACCGAACACGTATGCCAGCCGCTCGCGACCAGCCCGCCGAACGGCGATGCCTTGCCGGCCTCCTCGTCGAGATGGAACGGCTGCGGATCGTAGCGTTGCGCGAACGTCTTGATGTCGTCCGCCTCGAACGTGTAGCGGCCGATTTCGGTCGTACTGCCGACTTCCAGATCTTCGTAACTGATACCCACTGTGTGTCTCCTCTGGTGCGCTAGCGCGTCGCCGTCAGGCCGCGTCGGTCTGCGTGAAATCCGGCAGGGCCGCGATGCGCGCAAGGTGATGATCGGTGTCGCCGAGCGTCGTCTCGATGATCGACAGCCGCTTGAACAGGTGTGCTGCGGCGACTTCGTTGGTCACGCCCATGCCGCCGTGCAGTTGCACGGCCTGCTGACCGACGAAGCGTGCGGCCGCGCCAACCCGCGCCTTCGCGGCGGAAACCGCCTTGCGTCGCGCATCGGCATCGCCGCCCGCGTAACGCACGGCGGCCAGGTAAGTCAGCGAACGCGCCTGCTCCGCGTGAATCAGCATGTCGACCATCCGGTGCTGCAGCGCCTGGAAACGCGCGATCGGCACGCCGAATTGTTCGCGCGTCTTCGTGTATTCGACCGTCGCTCGGTTCAGCTCGTCGAGTACACCAACCGCTTCCGCGCACAACAGGAAGGTCGCGTAATCGGCAATCTGCTCGAGGGCAACCGCATCGCGTGCGCCACCCGTCAGTTGCCGCGCAGGCGTTTCATTCAGCTCGATCGTCGCGGCGCGCTGGCCGTCGATCGTCCGGTAGTCGACGAGCGTCACTCCCGGGGCGTCGCGCTCGACGACGAACAGGCCGATGCCGCCGCCGTCGACACGCGCCGGCACGATCCACGCATGCGCCTGCGCGCCGTGCTGAACGACCGACTTGGTGCCGGTCAGCCGGTAGATGCCGCCCTGTTCGCGCGCGTGCGTATCGAGTTCGTACAGGTCGTAGCGTGCCCGCGGTTCGTGGAATGCAACCGCCAGACGCTTCTGCCCTTGTGCGACCGCTTCCAGCAGCGCGGCATCGTCACCCGTGCCGGACCCGGCAATCCGCAGCGCCTCGATGCCGACCGCCGTCGCCCAGTACGGCTCGACCACGAGTGCGCGGCCGAGCTCCTGCATCGCGACCAGCATGTCCACCGGGCCGCCGCCGAATCCGCCCTGTGCATCCGGCACGGGCAGCGCGGTCAGGCCCAGCTCCGCGAATGCGCTCCATTGCGCGTCCGACACGCCCGCGTCGCTGCGCACGATGGCCTGGCGCGCGTCGAAACCGTATTGCTCGCCGAGATAGCGGTGCAGCGCGTCGGCGAACTGTTGCTGCTCATCGGTAAAGCTGAAATCCATGGTTGTCTCCGTTTCCTGATCACAGCCCCAGGATCATCTGCGCGATGATGTTCTTCTGAATCTCGTTCGAACCGCCGTAGATCGACGTCTTCCGGTAATTGAAGTAGTACGCGGCGAGCGGCGCAGCGTCGTCGTCGCCCGCGCTGCTGTGTTCGCGCTCACCTTCGAGGAACGGGACGTCGAACGGCGCGGCGAGCGGCCCGATCGCCTCGAACATCAGCTCGGTGAGCGCCTGCTGCACCTCGGTACCCTTGATCTTCAGCATCGACGCCTCGGGGCCTGGCCCCTTGCCGCTCGTCTCGCGGCTCACGACGCGCAGCACCGTCACCTCGAGCGCCATCAGTTCGACCTCGAGTGCCGCGACCTTCGCGGCAAACACGGGATCGGCGAGCAACGGCTTGCCGTTCTTGCGCTGGTTCGACGCCACGCGTTTCAGGAACACGAGCTCGCGCTTCGACGCGCCGACGCGCGCGATGCCGGAGCGCTCGTGCCCCAACAGGTATTTCGCGTAAGTCCAGCCGCGATTCTCATCGCCGACGAGATTCTCGACGGGCACCTTCACGTCCTCGAAGAACACCTCGTTGACTTCGTGGTCCTCGTCGAGCGTGATGATCGGACGCACCGTGATGCCGGGCGTCTTCATGTCGATCAGCAGGAACGAGATACCCTCCTGCTTCTTCGCGGCCGGATCGGTGCGCACGAGGCAGAACATCATGTCCGCGTACTGGCCGAGCGTCGTCCAGGTCTTCTGGCCGTTGACGACGTAGTGGTCGCCGTGGCGTTCGGCACGCGTGCGCAGCGACGCGAGGTCGGAACCGGAGCCCGGCTCCGAATAGCCCTGGCACCACCAGTCGGTGCCGTCCAGGATGCGCGGCAGATAGTGGCGCTTCTGCGCTTCGCTGCCGTATTTCATGAGCACCGGCGCAACCATCGACACGCCGAACGGCAGCACGGTCGGCGCACCGATGCGGGCGCACTCCTCGTCCCAGATGTGCCGCTGCGTCGCGTTCCAGCCCGGGCCGCCGTATTCGGCCTGCCATGCGGGCGCAGACCAGCCGCGCTGGCCGAGAATCCGGTGCCAGCTCGCGTAATCCTCGCGATCGAGTCGTTTGTGATCGAGTACTTTGGCGCGCAGTGCATGAGGCAGATTGGCCTCAAGCCAGGCGCGGATGTCGACGCGGAACGCGTCGTCGGCGGGGGAATAATCCAGATCCATGCGCAGTGTCTCCTGACCGCGGCCGTCCGGCCCGGCCAGGACACACTGCGTACGTCATTGCAGCGGTTCTTTCAGCGCGGCTGGAATCGGCAGCGGCATCACGTCGATGCCTTCTTCAGCCAAGGATTGCGCATCCTCCGGCGTCGTGACGCCACGAATGCTGCGTGCCGGCGCCTCGTTGTAATGGATGCGCCGCGCTTCCTCGGCGAAGCGCTCGCCCACGTTCTCGGTCTTCTCCAGCACCTCGCGCAGCGCGCGCATCACCTGCGCCTGCAGCGCACGCGGATCGGCCGGCTGTGCCTGCGTCGCCCCCGACAGGTTCAGGCGCGGCGCCGACGGCATCCGGTTGATCTCGGTCGTCCCGCACACCGGACATTCGACCAGCTTGCGGGACAACTGCGCTTCGAACTCATCGGCGGAAGCGAACCAGCCTTCGAACCGATGACCATGCGGGCACTGTAAATCGAGGACCTTCATGCTGAATCAGGGCGTGTGACGAGTGTAGCGCAAAACGCGCTTTTGTGAACGATCGTGCTAAATTAGATCGCGCGACCGGAAAGCGGCCGCGTCACCCGATTGTAACGCGGCGCCCCACCCGCCGCTGACGTGCCGTCAGGGCTTCTGGACGAGGCCGAGCGGCCAGGTGCCGGACAGCACCTTCTCGAGCCACATCGTGCCGATGATCGTCTTCACGTCGGTGATCTGGCCCGTGCGCACCCATTCCTGCAGGTCGGGCAGCGTCGCCGTGAAGGTTTCGAGGAATTCGCCTTCGTCGAGCTTACGCTCGCCGGCCGTCAGCCCGCGCGCGAGATACAGGTCGATGAATTCGGTCGAATAGGAAATGATCGGGTGAATCCGGGCCAGGAACACGTATTCGCGTGCCGTGTAGCCGGTTTCCTCGCGCAGCTCGCGCACCGCGCAGGCGAGCGCGCCTTCGTTCGGGTCGAGCTTGCCGGCCGGGAATTCGGCCATGACCTTGCCGATCGGATAGCGATACTGGCTTTCCATCAGCACGCGACCGTCGTCGAACAGCGGGATCACCATCACCGCGCCCGGGTGCTGGACGTATTCGCGCGTGGCCTGCTTGCCATCCGGCAAACGGACGGTATCGCGCTTGAGCTTGAGGAACGAGCCTTCGAAAATCGCCTCGCTCTCGAGGCAGGTTTCGGTCAGTGCGGCGTCGTGATTGGGAAGTTCGGCCATCGGCGGCTCCGTAATTGAGCGTGACGGCCGAAGCCGTCAGCGTCGTTTGACGAGATACTGGAACGTGAAGCCGGGAAACGCGAACACGACAAAGAGACTGAACGTGATCGCGTAAAACTGCCAGCCCTGTTCGAAGCGGTTGCCGGCGCGCGACTCGAGCCAGAAGCCGAGCGCGCCGACGACGAAATACAGCACGATCAGCTCGCCGATCCGAACCCACGCGTTCTTCTTCGTCGCGCCGAACGGCACGACGGCGAAGAGGCGTTGGTTCAGGAACGGCACGTTGGCGCATACGAGCGCCAACAGCACGATGAACCAGCCGGCTACCGACATTACAGCGGCAGCGTGTGACGGATCGCCTGCAGGCAGGCCGTCAGCAGCGGGCTCGGGATCAGGCCGAGCACGACGACCGCGAGGCCGTTCAGCACGAGGATCGTACGCTTGCAGAAATCGCCGGTGACCGGGGCCGTGTCCTGCGGTGCATCGAAGTACATCAGCTTGACGATGCGCAGGTAATAGAACGCACCGAACAGCGACGTGATCACGGCCAGCACGGCCAGCCACGTGAGACCTGCGTTGACGGTCGCCTCGAGCACCGCGAGCTTCGCGTAGAAGCCAACGGTCGGCGGGATACCGGCCAGCGAGAACATCATGACCATCATCACGAACGCGAACACGGGGCTGCGCTTGTTGAGACCCTTGAAGTCGTCGATCGTTTCCGCTTCGAAATCGCGGCGTGCGAGCAGCATCACCACGCCGAACGAGCCGAGCGTCGTGATCAGGTAGACGATCGCATAGAACATCGCCGAGCTGTACGCGTTCGCCGGTGCGGTCGCGTCGCCCTTCACGATGCCGGCGAGCAGGCCGAGCAGCACGAAGCCCATGTTCGAGATCGCCGAGTACGCGAGCATCCGCTTGATGTTGCGCTGGACGATACCGGTGATGTTACCGACGATCAGCGACAGCGCGGCAAGGATCACGAGCGCGGTCTGCCAGTTCTGTGCGAGCGGCAGCAGGCCCATCACCAGGAAGCGCAGGCCCCACGCGAACGCGGCAACCTTCGGGCCGCCGCCGACAAACAGCGTCATCGCGGTCGGTGCGCCCTGGTAGACGTCAGGCACCCACATGTGGAACGGCACGGCGCCGAGCTTGAACGCGATACCGGCGACGATGAAGACCACGCCGAACATCAGCACGGCTGCATCGGTGTTGCCACCGACCGCCTTGTACACCTCGCCGAGTTCGAGCGAGCCGGTCGCGCCGTAGAGCATCGAGATGCCGTACAGCACGAAGCCCGACGCGAGCGCGCCCAGCACGTAGTACTTCATCGCGGCTTCGCTCGACTGAACGGCATCACGACGCAGCGCGATGACCGCATACAGCGACAGCGACATCAGTTCGAGGCCGAGATACAGCGTCAGGAAGTTGTTGCCCGACACCATCACCAGCTGGCCGAGCAGCGAGAACATGCCCAGCAGGAACACGTCTCCGCGGAACATGTCGCGGTCTTCGAGGTACTTGCGCGAATAGACGAGCGTGACCGCGAAGCCGATCGACACGACGGCCTTCATCATGCTCGCGAACGAGTCGACGACGACCATCCGCGAGAAGAAGTAGTACTGCTGCGGATCCAGCGCCTGCACGGCGAACCACACGCCGGCGACGACCGACGAAACCACCGCGATCAGATAGGTCAGGCGGCGGCCAGCGGCACCGGTAAAGGTGTCGTTCAGCCATGCGACGACGATGGCGACCATCACCAGCGCGTCAGGCAACAGGACATTCATAGGAGCGTTCATGATCTTGATTTCCTCCGCTCGCGATTACTGGGCCAGCGGCAGCTTCGACTGCGCGACGTGGGAGAGGAGGTTTTCCACGGAAACGTGCATCACGTCGGTGAAAGGCTTCGGATACAGGCCCATCAGCATCGTGAACGCGGCGAGCACGGCCAGCATCACGAATTCGCGACGGCCGATGTCCTTCAGCTTGGCAACGTGATCGTTCGCGACCGCGCCGAAATACACGCGCTTGTACATCCACAGCGTGTAGGCAGCGCCGAGGATCAGCGTGAACGCCGCGCCGAATGCGATCCAGAAGTTGTACTGGACGGCTGCGAGAATCACCATGAACTCGCCGACGAAACCCGAGGTACCCGGCAGGCCGCAGTTGGCCATCGAGAACAGCATCGCGAATGCCGCGAACTTCGGCATCACGTTCACGACGCCACCGTAATCAGCGATCTGGCGCGAGTGCACGCGATCGTACAGCACGCCGATGCACAGGAACATCGCGCCCGACACGAAGCCGTGCGAAATCATCTGGATGATCGCACCTTCGACGCCGAGCTGGTTGAAGATGAAGAAGCCGAGCGTCACGAAGCCCATGTGCGCGATCGACGAATACGCGACCAGCTTCTTCATGTCGGACTGCACCATCGCGACGAGGCCGATGTAGATCACCGCGATCAGCGACAGCGTGATCACGACCGGTGCCAGGAAGTGGCTTGCGTCAGGCGTGATCGGCAACGAGAAACGCAGGAAGCCGTACGCGCCGAGCTTCAGCATGATCGCTGCCAGCACGACCGAACCACCCGTCGGCGCTTCCACGTGCGCGTCCGGCAGCCAGGTGTGCACCGGCCACATCGGCACCTTCACCGCGAATGCGAGGAAGAATGCAATGAACAGCAGGATCTGCGGCGCCATCGCGATCTTCGCGTTCTGCCACGTCGCGAGGTCGAACGAATGCGTCTGCGTGTACAGGTAGATCAGCGCGACCAGCATCAGCAGCGACCCGGCCAGCGTGTACAGGAAGAACTTGAACGCCGCGTACACGCGGTTCGGGCCGCCCCACACGCCGATGATGATGTACATCGGGATCAGGGTCGCCTCGAAGAACACGTAGAACAGCAGGCCGTCGGCTGCCGAGAACACGCCGATCATGATCCCGGACAGGATCAGGAAGGCCGCGAGGTATTGCGCGACGTTCTCGGTGATCACTTCCCACGCGGCGATCACGACGATCACCGTGATCAGCGCGGTCAGCACGACGAACCACATCGAGATGCCGTCGACACCGAGGTGGTACGAGATGTCGAAGCGTTCGATCCAGGTCGATTGCTCGACGAACTGCAGCGCAGCCGTGCTCGAGTCGAAGCCCGTGATCAGCGGGATCGTGACCGCGAGACCGAGCAGCGAACCGATCAGCGCAACCCAGCGGGCCGTCCCCGGATTTTTGTCGTTACCCACCGCGAGCACGAGGAGGCCGAAAACGATCGGCAGCCAGATCGCGGTACTGAGAATCGGAAAAGCGTGCATTAAGTTGTCCCCCGCCTTATTTGCCGCCGAGCGTTACAAACAGGGTCAGGAGCCCCAGCATGCCGATGATCATGGCGAACGCGTAGTGATAGATGTAACCGGATTGGAGGAAGCGGATCACGCTGGCGAACCAGCCGATGAACCGGGCGCTGCCGTTGACGAGGCCGTCGATCACGACGACGTCACCTTCCTTCCACAGGCCGCGGCCGATCGCCACCGAACCACGGGCGAACACCACTTCGTTGATCTTGTCCATGTAGTACTTGTTGTCCAGCAGCGTGTAGATCGGACCGAACGCGCGGCGGATCGACGCCGGCAGATCCGGACGCTTAAGGTACAGGAACCACGCGACGACGACACCGGCGAGCGCCAGCCACACCGGCAGGCCCGACACCGAGTGCAGACCCATGCCGACCCAGCCGTGGAACTCTTCGGCCATCTCGGCCAGTGCCGGATGGTTTTCGCCGATGAAGATCACCTTGTCGAACGCGACGCCGTGCTGGAAGAAGTCGCCGAACAGCATCGGACCGATCGCGATCGCACCGATGATGACCGACGGGATCGCCAGCAGGACCAGCGGCACCCATACGACCCACGGGGTCTCGTGCGGCTCGTGCGCGTGGTCGTCATGGCCGTGGCCGTGATCGTCGTGGCCGTGGCCATGTGCGGCCGCCATGCCCATCGGCGATTCCGGATGCTTCGGATTGCGGAAGCGCTCTTCGCCGTGGAACACCAGGAAGTACATGCGGAACGAGTACAGCGCCGTGACGAACACGCTCGCGACGACCGCGAAGTACGCGAAGCCTGAACCCGGCAGGTGCGACAGCTTCACCGCGTCGATGATCGAGTCCTTCGAGTAGAAGCCCGAGAAGAACGGCGTACCGATCAGCGCCAGCGAACCGACGAGCGACGTGATCCACGTGATCGGCATGTACTTGCGCAGGCCGCCCATGTTGCGCATGTCCTGATCGTGGTGCATGCCCATGATCACCGAACCGGCGCCGAGGAACAGCAGCGCCTTGAAGAACGCGTGCGTCATCAGGTGGAACACGGCGACCGGGTAAGCGGACACGCCGAGCGCGACGGTCATGTAGCCGAGCTGCGACAGCGTCGAGTACGCGACGACACGCTTGATGTCGTTCTGGACGATCCCGAGGAAGCCCATGAACAGTGCCGTGATCGCGCCGATCACCGTGATGAACGACAGCGCGGTATCCGACAGTTCGAACAGCGGCGACATGCGCGACACCATGAAGATGCCGGCCGTCACCATCGTCGCCGCGTGAATCAGCGCCGAGATCGGGGTCGGGCCTTCCATCGAGTCAGGCAGCCACACGTGCAGCGGGAACTGCGCGGACTTGCCCATCGCGCCGATGAACAGGCAGATACAGGCAACGGTCAGCAGGCCCCAGTCGGTGCCCGGGAAGTGCAGGCTCGCGAGCTCGGCGCGCTTGGCGAACACTTCGCCGTAGTTCATCGAACCCGCGAACGCGAGCAGCAGGCCGATGCCCAGCAGGAAGCCGAAGTCGCCCACGCGGTTCACGAGGAACGCCTTCATGTTCGCGTAGATCGCGCTCTCACGCGTGAAGTAGAAGCCGATCAGCAGGTACGACACCAGACCCACCGCTTCCCAGCCGAAGAACAGCTGCAGGAAGTTGTTGCTCATCACGAGCATCAGCATCGAGAACGTGAACAGCGAGATGTACGAGAAGAAGCGCTGGTAGCCGTCTTCTTCCGACATGTAGCCGATCGTGTACACGTGCACCATCAGCGAGACGAAGGTCACGACGACCATCATCATCGCGGTCAGCGAATCGACGAGGAAGCCGACTTCGAGTTTCAGCGAGCCGACGTTCATCCATTCATAGACGGTCGCGTTGAAGCTTGCGCCGCCCATTACGTCGAAGAAGACTTTCGCCGACAGGAGGAACGCGATCAATACGCCGAGGATCGTGATCCGGTGTGCGCCCTTGCGCCCGACTGCGTTCCCGAACAGCCCCGCAATCAGCGAGCCGGCCAGCGGAGCGAGCGGAATCGCCAGCAGCAGGTTTTCATTGAGTGTCGTTGACATAACAGCGTTGCCTGAAATTAACCTTTGAGCTGATCGAGATCCTCGACATTGATCGTGTCGAGCTTACGGAACAGGGTCACCAGAATCGCGAGACCGATCGCGGCTTCCGCTGCGGCAACGGTCAGCACGAAGAACACGAAGATCTGGCCGTGCACGTCGCCGAGGTAATGCGAAAACGCGACGAAGTTGGTGTTCACCGCCAGCAGCATCAGTTCGATCGCCATCAGGATGATGATGATGTTGCGGCGGTTCAGGAAGATCCCGACGATCGCGATCGCAAAGAGGATCGCGCCGAGCACGAGGTAATGAGCAAGAGTCAGCATGGTTTTCCTTTCCTCCGCTTAGCCGTTGGTGCTCGAACCGGCTTCGCTCTGCGCCGTTTCCGGCTGCGGCTTTTCCGCTTCCATCTTCACGAGGCGCACGCGGTCGTCGCGGCGCACCTTGACCTGATCCGACACGCGCTGGCGCTTGCTGTCCTTGCCCTTGCGCTCGGTCAGCCCGATCGCGGCGATGATCGCGACCAGCAGCACCAGGCCGGCGATTTCAAACGCGAAGATGTAGTCGGTGTAGATCACCTTGCCGATCAGTCGCGTGTTCGACCAGTCGGCCATCGCGCCCGTCGCCATTGCGTGCACCGTGTGCGTGTCGCCGTAGCCGCGCCAGAGGATCAGTGCGGTCTCGACCACGATGATCGCGCCGACCACCGTTGCCATCGGCACGAAGCGCTTGAAGTCTCGGCGCAGGTAATCGATGTTGATGTCCAGCATCATCACGACGAACAGGAACAGCACCATCACGGCGCCCACGTACACCAGCACCAGCAGGATCGCGAGGAACTCCGCTTCCAGCAGCATCCAGATCGCGGCGGCGTTGAAGAACGCCAGCACAAGGAAAAGCGCAGACGCCACCGGGTTGCGCGAAGTGATCACCTTCAGCCCTGATACCACCAGGAGCAGCGCGAAGATGTAGAACAGTACGGTCGTGAATTCCATGATTACCGGTTCATCGTTAGGCCATAGTCAGGCGCGGCTTGCGGGACGCTCTCGCGTGCCGCACCCGTCGCGGCGGCTCGGCCCGTTCATGCCGGGCCGGCACTGCAAACACAATCAACGATACGGCGCGTCGGCAGCCTTCGCCGCAGCGATGTCCTTCTCGTAGCGATCGCCCACCGCGAGCAGCATTTCCTTCGTGAAATACAGGTCGCCGCGCTTTTCGCCGTGGTACTCGAGAATCTGCGTCTCGACGATCGAATCGACCGGGCAGCTTTCTTCGCAGAAACCGCAGAAGATGCACTTCGTCAGGTCGATGTCGTAGCGCGTCGTGCGGCGCGTATTGTCCGCGCGCGTTTCCGATTCGATCGTGATCGCCATCGCGGGGCACACGGCCTCGCAGAGCTTGCACGCGATGCAGCGCTCTTCGCCGTTTTCATAGCGGCGCAGCGCGTGCAGCCCGCGGAAGCGCGGCGAGATCGGGGTCTTCTCTTCCGGGAACTGCACGGTGAACTTGCGCCGGAACGTGTAACGACCGGTCAGCGCGAGCCCCTTCAGCAGCTCCGTCAGGAAGAAGGTCTTAAAGAAGTGTTGGATTGCCGTCATGATTTCGTCCGATCTTTACTTCACCCAGATGTTGAGCGGCGACATCATCCAGAAGCCGACCACGACCACCCAGATCACCGTGACGGGCAGGAACACCTTCCAGCCCAGACGCATGATCTGGTCGTAACGGTAGCGCGGGAACGTCGCGCGAACCCAGATGAACACCGACAGCAGTGCGAATACCTTCAGCACCAGCCAGAAGATGCCCGGAATGAACGACAGGAATTCGAACGGTGCATCCCAGCCACCGAGGAACAGCGTCGCAGCCAGCGCCGAGATCACGATCATGTTGATGTACTCGGCGAGGAAGAACAGCGCGAACGCCATACCCGAGTAATCGATCATGTGACCGGCAACGATTTCCGACTCCCCTTCCACCACGTCGAACGGGTGACGGTTCGTTTCGGCGATGCCCGAGATGAAGTAGACGACGAACGCGGGCAGCAGCGGCAGCCAGTTCCACGACAGGAAGTTCACGCCGTGGCCCGCGAAGAAGCCATGCTGCTGCGAATTGACGATTTCCGACATGTTCAGGCTGCCGGCCGTCATCAGCACGAGCACCAGCGCGAAGCCCATCGAGATTTCGTACGAGACCATCTGCGCCGCGGCACGCATCGCACCGAGGAATGCGTACTTCGAGTTCGACGCCCAGCCCGCGAGGATCACCGCATACACGCCGATCGACGAGATCGCCATCGCGTACAGCAGGCCCGCGTTGATGTTCGCGAGCACGGCCTGGGCCTGGAACGGGATCACGGCCCACACGGCGAACGCCGGCACGACGGTCATGACCGGTGCGATCAGGTACAGCCAGCGGCTGGCGGCGCTCGGCTGAATGACTTCCTTCAGCAGCAGCTTCAGCACGTCGGCGATCGGCTGCAGCAGGCCGCCGGGGCCGACGCGGTTCGGGCCGAGACGCACGTGCATCCAGCCGATCAGCTTGCGCTCCCACAGAATCAGGTACGCGACGCACAGCAGGATGACGACGGAGACGACGAGGATGCGCACGATTGCCCACACCGTCGGCCACGCGACGCCGAGAAGCTGGGCGCCGCCCGCGTTGATCGTATCGAACAAGCTCATTTACGCCTTCTCCACCACCAGTTCACCGGACAGGCTGCCGAGCGCTGCGCCGGCAGGCGTTGCCGCCGACACGCGAACGACCGTCTCCGCAAGATTCGCGTCGCGCACGGCCGGCAACTGCACCGCACGCTCGCCCTGGCGCACGCGCACTGCGTCGCCTTCCTTCAAGCCCAGCTTGTCGAACAGCGCGGCCGGCAGGGCTGCAGCATTCGCCACCTTCGCGGCGGCCGTCAGGTGCAGCGCACCTGCGCGGCGCACGAGTGCGTCGGCATGATAGATCGGCACGTCGGCGAGGCGCTCGAAGCTGCCGTTCGCGGCAGCGGCCGCGACGCGCGCCGGTGCGACCGACGCCTGGTTCGACAGACGGCTCGCGACGCCTGCGTCGCCGAGCGCCGCAACACGCACATCCTCAGCCGTCTCGTATTCGAAGTTCGGCAGGCCGAGCAGACTGCCGAGCACGCGCAGCACCTTCCACGCCGGACGCGTGTCGCCCAGCGGGCGCACGACGCCGTTGAAGCTCTGCACCGAGCCTTCCGCGTTCACGTACGTACCGGCCGTTTCCGTGAACGGAGCGATCGGCAGCAACACGTCGGCGTAGTCGAGGCCGTGCTTGAACGGCGACATCACGACGACCATTTCAGCCTGGTTCAGCGCGGCAAGCGCCTGCGCCGGATCGGCCGTGTCGAATTCCGGTTCGACGTTCAGCAGCACGTAGCCCTTGCGCGGCTGCGCGAACGCCTCGCGTGCGTTCAAGCCGCCTTCGCCCGGCAGTGCGTTGACGACGTGCGCGCCGACCGTGTTCGCCGCTTCCGTCAGGAAGCCGAACGTGGCGCCGGTGTTCTCGGCGATCCACTGTGCGACGGCGTGCAACTTCGCGAATTGCGGGTGACGGACGGCCACGTTGCCGAGCAGCACCGCGCGGCGCTCGCCGTTCGCGAGCGACTGGGCGACTGCCTGGGCAGCCGGCGAAGCCGTGACGCCTGCGAGCGTGTCCGGCAGTGCGACGCCGCGCAGTTGCGCGACGGCTGCGGCCACACCGGCCAGTTCGTCGAGCCATGCCGACGGCGCGGCGACGATGCGCTGCGCGGTCGGGATCAGCGAATCGTCGGCGGTCGCGTGCAGGAAGTGCAGCTTCGCGCCGTTCTTCGCGGCCTGACGCAGGCGCGCGGCGAACAGCGGGTGGTCGCGGCGCAGGAACGAACCGACGACGAACGCGGCATTCACGTTCGACAGGTCGGCGATCGGCATGCCGAGCCACGGTGCACCCTGGACCGGCGCCGAGAAATCCTGCTGACGCAGACGGAAGTCGACGTTCGGCGTCTTCAGTTCGCTGGCGAGCTGCTTCACGAGGAACAGCTCTTCAGCGGTGCTGTGCGCGCTCGCGAGCATCGCCAGCGCGTTCGCGCCGTGATCCGCGGCGATGCCCTTCAGGCCCTTCGCGACATATTCGAGTGCGGTCTGCCAGTCGGTTTCGATCCACTGGCCGCCCTGCTTCAGCATCGGCTTCGTCAGGCGCTCTTCGCTGTTCAGGCCTTCGTACGAGAAACGATCCTTGTCCGAGATCCAGCATTCGTTGATCGCTTCGTTCTCGAACGGCAGCACGCGCATCACGCGGTTGTTCTTCACTTGCACGACGAGGTTCGCGCCGACGGAATCGTGCGGGCTCACCGACTTGCGGCGCGACAGTTCCCACGTACGGGCGCTGTAACGGAACGGCTTGCTGGTCAGCGCGCCGACCGGGCACAGGTCGATCATGTTGCCCGACAGTTCGGAGTCGACCGTCTTGCCGACGAACGTCGTGATTTCCGAGTGCTCGCCACGACCCAGCATGCCGAGCTCCATCACGCCGGCGACTTCCTGGCCGAAGCGGACGCAGCGCGTGCAGTGGATGCAGCGCGACATTTCTTCCATCGAGATCAGCGGGCCCACGTTCTTGTGGAACACCACGCGCTTTTCTTCCGAGTAGCGCGACGACGACTTGCCGTAGCCGACCGCCAGATCCTGCAGCTGGCATTCGCCGCCCTGATCGCAGATCGGGCAGTCGAGCGGGTGGTTGATGAGGAGGAATTCCATCACCGACTGCTGCGCCTTCACGGCCTTGTCGGACTGCGTGCGCACGATCATGCCGGCCGACACGGGCGTCGCGCAGGCAGGCACGGCCTTCGGCATCTTCTCGACTTCGACGAGACACATCCGGCAGTTGGCCGCAACCGACAGTTTCTTGTGATAGCAGAAGTGAGGAATGTACGTATCCGCCTTGTGCGCAGCCTGGATCACCATGCTGCCTTCGGGCACCTCGACCTTCTTGCCGTCTATTTCAAGTTCAACCATGATGGTGAATGGTCCTTAACCTATTTCCGCCCGTTCGCGCCTTCGCCCGACCGTGCGCTCAAATTCCGCAACCGGTGCTTCGCTTCAGGCTGCCGCCGCGTGCGCGTGGCCGCCGACCATGCAGTGCTTGTGCTCGACGTGGTACGCGAATTCGTCCCAGTAATGCTTGAGCATCCCGCGAACCGGCATCGCCGCCGCATCGCCGAGCGCGCAGATCGTGCGGCCCATGATGTTCTCGGCAACCGAGTTCAGCAGGTCCAGATCTTCCTGGCGCCCTTCGCCGTGCTCGATACGATTCACGACGCGATACAGCCAGCCGGTGCCTTCGCGGCACGGCGTGCACTGGCCGCACGATTCCTCGTAGTAGAAGTACGACAGGCGCAGCAGCGAACGCACCATGCAGCGCGTCTCGTCCATCACGATCACCGCGCCGGAACCGAGCATCGAGCCCGCCTTCGCGATCGCGTCGTAATCGAGATCGGTCTGCATCATGATGTCGCCCGGGATCACCGGCGCCGACGAGCCGCCCGGAATCACGGCCTTGATCTTGCGACCGCCGCGCATCCCGCCGGCGAGCTCCATCAGCGTCGCGAACGGCGTGCCGAGCGGCACTTCGTAGTTGCCCGGACGCTCGACGTCGCCCGACACCGAGAAGATCTTCGTGCCACCGTTGTTCGGCTTGCCGATCTCGAGGTAATTCTGCGGCCCGATGGTCAGCAGGAACGGCACCGCGGCGAACGTTTCGGTGTTGTTGATCGTGGTCGGCTTGCCGTACACGCCGAAGCTCGCCGGGAACGGCGGCTTGAAGCGCGGCTGGCCCTTCTTGCCTTCGAGCGACTCGAGCAGCGCCGTTTCCTCGCCGCAGATGTACGCGCCGTAACCGTGGTGCGCGTGCAGCTGGAACGAGAATTCCGAGCCCATGATGTTGTCGCCGAGGAAGCCCGCGGCACGCGCCTCATCAAGCGCGGCTTCGAAGCGTCGATACACTTCGAAGATTTCGCCGTGGATGTAGTTGTAGCCGACGGTGATGCCCATCGCGTACGCGCCGATGGCCATGCCTTCGATCAGCGCATGCGGGTTCCAGCGCAGGATGTCGCGATCCTTGAACGTGCCCGGCTCGCCTTCGTCCGAGTTGCAGACGAGGTACTTCTGCCCCGGGAACTGGCGCGGCATGAAGCTCCACTTCAGGCCGGTCGGGAAGCCCGCACCGCCACGGCCACGCAGGCCCGACGCCTTCACGTCGGCGATCACCTGCTCCGGCGGAATCTTTTCTTCGAGAATGCGGCGCAGCTGCTTGTAGCCGCCGCGCGCAACGTAATCTTCGAGATGCCAGTTCTCGCCGTTCAGACCAGCGAGGATCAGCGGTTTGATGTGACGGTCGTGGAGGGACGTCATTTCGAAAGCTCCTCAAGCAGCTGGTCGATCTTCTCGCGGCTCATGAAGCTGCACATTCTGTGATTGTTCACCAGCAGCACCGGCGCATCGCCGCACGAGCCCATGCATTCGCCTTCCTTCAGCGTGAACTTGCCGTCGGGCGTGGTCTCGCCGAAGCCGATGCCCAGCTTCTGTTTCAGGTAGTCGGCCGTCGCCTCGGCGCCGCCGTGCGGACCGAGCTGGCACGGGAGGTTCGTGCAGAGCGTGATCTTGTGCTTGCCGACCGGTTTGAGCTCGTACATCGTGTAGAACGTCGCGACTTCCTGCACGGCGACGGCCGGCATGCCGAGATAGTCCGCAACGAACTGCATCAGTTCGGGCGACAGCCAGCCGTGCTCTTCCTGAGCAACGGCCAACGCCGACATCACGGCGGACTGTTTCTGATCGGCGGGATACTTCGTCAACGCTCGATCGATTTCCTTCAGGCCTTCAGCTGAGATCATTTTCAGACACGACTCTTTCAATTCCTACCGAACGAACAACCTGCCGCACTGCTGTGCATGGACGGCAGACCTGGCGCTCACTGTTGACAGCTTGCGAAGCCGCGCCGGTTCAGCGCATACCGCATGTGACTTCGCGTGTGACTGACTGCTCGCCGCCCGCTTGCGCAGGCGGCGCAACCATTAGCGATCGATTTCGCCGAACACGATGTCCTGCGTACCGATGATCGTGACGGCGTCGGCAATCATGTGACCGCGCGCCATTTCGTCGAGCGACGCGAGGTGCGCGAAGCCCGGTGCGCGGATCTTGAGGCGATACGGCTTGTTGGCACCATCCGACACGAGATAGATACCGAATTCGCCCTTCGGATGCTCGACTGCTGCGTACGCTTCGCCTTCCGGCACGTGAAAACCTTCGGTGAAGAGCTTGAAGTGGTGAATCAAGTCTTCCATGTTGGTCTTCATGCCGACGCGCGACGGCGGCGCAACCTTGTGATTGTCGGTCATCACAGGGCCCTGATTCTTGCGGAGCCACTCAATACACTGTTTCGCGATACGGACCGACTGGCGCATTTCTTCGACGCGCACCAGATAGCGGTCGTAGCAATCGCCGTTCACGCCGACCGGCACGTCGAAATCCATGCGATCGTACACTTCGTACGGCTGCTTCTTGCGTAGGTCCCAGGCGATGCCCGAGCCGCGCAGCATCGGGCCTGTGAGGCCCATCTGCAGCGCACGTTCCGGGCTGACGACGCCGATCCCGACCAGACGCTGCTTCCAGATCCGATTGTCGGTGAGCAGCGTTTCGTATTCGTCGACGCACTTCGGGAAGCGCGTGAAGAAGTCGTCGATGAAGTCGAGCACCGAGCCGCTGCGCGCTTCGTTCATCTTCGCGAGCGCCTTCTCGTTGCGGATCTTCGACGCCTTGTATTGCGGCATTGCGTCAGGCAGGTCGCGATAGACGCCGCCCGGACGGTAGTACGCCGCGTGCATCCGGGCACCGGACACCGCTTCGTACACGTCCATCAGGTCTTCGCGCTCGCGGAATGCATACAGGAACACCGCCATCGCACCGACGTCGAGTGCGTGCGCGCCGATCCACATCAGGTGGTTCAGCACGCGCGTGACCTCGTCGAACAGCACGCGGATGTACTGCGCGCGCTCCGGCACTTCGATGCCGAGCAGCTTTTCGATCGCGAGCACGTAGCCGTGCTCGTTGACCATCATCGACACGTAGTCGAGACGGTCCATGTACGGCACGGACTGGATGAACGTTTTGGATTCCGCGAGCTTTTCCGTCGCGCGGTGCAGCAGGCCGATGTGCGGATCGGCACGCTGGATGACTTCGCCGTCGAGCTCGAGCACGAGGCGCAGCACACCGTGCGCTGCCGGGTGCTGCGGGCCGAAGTTGAGCGTGTAGTTCTTGATTTCTGCCATGACGCCCCCTTAATGTTTCAGACCGCCATAGCGATCCTCGCGGATCACGCGCGGCGTGATTTCGCGCGGCTCGATCGTCACCGGCTGGTACACGACCCGCTTCTCTTCCGGGTCGTAACGCATTTCGACATAGCCCGACACCGGGAAGTCCTTGCGGAACGGGTGACCGATGAAGCCGTAGTCGGTGAGGATGCGGCGCAGGTCGGGGTGGCCTTCGAACACGATGCCGTACAGGTCGAACGCTTCGCGCTCGTACCAGTTTGCGGAGGTCCAGATATCGACCAGCGATGCCACGATCGGCAGGTCGTCGTCCGGCGCGAATGCGCGCAGGCGCAAGCGCCAGTTGTTCGTGACCGACAACAGGTGCGACACGGCCGCGAAACGCGGGCCGTCGTAGGCGCCGTCGCCGAAGGTCTGGTAGTCGACGCCGCACAGGTCGATCAGCTGCTCGAAACGGAGCTTCGGATCGTCTCGCAGTGTCTTTGCGACTTCGAGGTAATCGCTCGCCTTCACGACGAGCGTCAGTTCACCGATCGCTTCGGTGAGGCTCACCACGCGCGCGCCGAGCGCGGCTTCGAGGTTTGCCTTGAGGGTCTCGATTTTGCTTGCCATATTGAGGGGACGCTCGGGGCTTTATTGACGGGCGATGGTGTTGGTGCGGCGGATCTTCGCCTGAAGCTGGATCACGCCGTAGACCAGCGCCTCGGCCGTGGGCGGACAGCCCGGCACGTAGACGTCGACCGGCACGATCCGGTCGCAGCCGCGGACCACCGAGTACGAGTAGTGGTAGTAGCCACCACCATTCGCGCACGACCCCATCGAGATCACCCAGCGCGGCTCGGCCATCTGGTCGTACACGCGGCGCAGCGCGGGCGCCATCTTGTTGCACAGCGTGCCGGCGACGATCATCACGTCCGACTGACGCGGGCTCGGGCGGAACACGACCCCGAACCGGTCCAGGTCATAGCGGGCCGCGCCCGCATGCATCATCTCGACGGCGCAACACGCGAGCCCGAACGTCATCGGCCACAGCGAGCCGGTACGCGTCCAGTTGATCAGCTTGTCAGCCGTCGTGGTGACAAACCCTTCCTTCAAGACCCCTTCGATACTCATTTGCTTTCCACTCCAGACGAGCGACCGAGCGTGGCCGCCCATGCAAACCGGCGATTAACCCATCACTCCCAGTCGAGGCCGCCTTTCTTCCAGATATAGGCAAAGCCCAACAGGAATTCGAGCAGAAAAATCATCATTGCGATGAAACCCGGCCAGCCGATGTCGCGGAGCGCGACGCCCCACGGAAACAGGAATGCGGTTTCGAGATCGAAGATGATGAACAGGATGGCGACGAGGTAGTACCGGACGTCGAATTTCATCCGGGCGTCTTCAAAGGCTTCGAAGCCACACTCGTACGGTGCGTTCTTCTCGACGTCCGGCTTGTTGGGACCAAGGAGCTTGCCGATGCTGACCAGCGCTATACCTAAACCAGTGCCCACGAGGAGGAACAACAAGACGGGGTAATAGGCTGCGAGGTTCAAGGCAATCCTCTATCGGTTGGTTCTGAGCGTCCGGAGAATACCACTTCCGGCGGAAGGAATCATTTCGGAGTGCCTGCGATCACAAGACAATCGCAAGACACACCCCACAAATGAAAAATGCCAGCCACTAGAAGCGGCTGGCATTGAGTAACTTTGGTGCCGACGGCGAGACTCGAACTCGCACAGCTTTCGCCACTACCCCCTCAAGATAGCGTGTCTACCAATTTCACCACGTCGGCACTGCATGCAACTCGGGTTGTACTGCTCGTTTCCCGCGAATCGCTTCAAGAATTAAATTCTAACCCGAGTTCCAGATTTGTTCAACGCACAAACGCAAAAATTTTAACTTTTTATTTCGGGACGTCCTGGCCCGGCGCGCTCGCAGCCGAACCCGCGGCAGCGGACGCCGCGACGGCCGGCGCCGACGCTGCGGGCGCCGATGCCGGCGCGGTCGCTGCCGCGCCGAGCACACCTGCCGACGGCGTCGACTTGTACGAACCGAGGTACGTCAGCGCGAGCGTCGCGACGAAGAAAATCGTCGCGAGAATGCCCGTCGTGCGCGACAGGAAGTTCGCGGAGCCCGTCGCGCCGAACAGGCTGCCTGACGCGCCGCTGCCGAATGCGGCGCCCATGTCGGCACCCTTGCCGTGCTGCAGCAGCACGAGCCCGATCACACCAAGTGCAGACAGCACCTGCACGACAATAATCAGCGTCTTGAATAACAGCATCACACCCACCCGATTGGATCAGGCGATCCGGACCGACCGGCCGCCATCATGGTTCAATTCGATCCCGGACCGCTCAACGTGCGGCCCGGCAGATCGCCAGGAAATCTTCCGCCTTCAGCGACGCGCCGCCGATCAGGCCGCCATCGATGTCCGGCTGCGCGAACAGCTCTTCCGCGTTGTCCGGCTTCACGCTGCCGCCGTACAGCACCGATACGTTCTCCGCCCCCTTAGACGCGAGACGCGCACGCAGGAACGCGTGCACATCCTGCGCCTGCGCCGACGTCGCGCTCTTGCCCGTGCCGATCGCCCAGACCGGCTCGTACGCGACAACGATGCGTGCCGCTTCGTCAGCCGTCAGCACGGCCAGCACGGCGTCGAGCTGCGCACCGACCACCCGCTCGGTCGAGCCCGCTTCGCGCTCGTCGAGCGTCTCGCCGACGCACACGACGGGCGTGAGGCCAGCCGCGAGCGCGCGTTGCGCTTTCGCAGCGACGGTCTCGTTGCGCTCGCCGTGATATGCGCGACGCTCCGAGTGACCGACGATCGCATAGTGCGCGCCGAATTCCGCCACCATCGCGGCCGCGACTTCGCCGGTGAACGCGCCCTGCTCGTGCGCGGACACGTCCTGCGCGCCGAACACGACACGGCTGCCGCCGAGCTGCGCCTGAACCTGCGCGAGGTACGGGAACGGCACGCACACGCCGATCGACGTTTCAGCCGCCACCGCGCCCGCGCCCTGCACCACTTCGTTCAGCAACGCCTGGTTGCCGGCCAGCCGGCCGTGCATCTTCCAGTTGCCGATCACTCGCTTTGTTCGTTGTTTCGACATCGTGTCTGTCTCGTCACTATCTTGTCATTGACGCACCGAAAACCGGCCGTCAGGTTGGATCTGGCGAAGCAAACCCGCGATTTTACTGCGCGCGGCTTGAACCGGTCAAACCGCGCATGTCAAGCCCGGCCGCACGGACCGTCAGGCGGTCGTACCCCAATCGAGCACGATCTTGCCGATGTGCTCGCCGCTTTCCATCAGCGCATGTGCCTGAGCGGCGTCGCCGGCCGGCAGCACGCGGTAGATGACGGGCTTGATGCGGCCGTCCGCGAGCAGCGGCCACACGCGCGCCTTCAGCTGCGCGGCGATGCGCGCCTTGAACTCGACCGGACGCGGACGCAGCGTCGAGCCTGTCACCGTCAGCCTGCGGCGCAGGATCTCGTTCAGGTTGACCTCGGCCTTCGCGCCGCCGAGCAGCGCGATCAGCACGAGACGGCCGCCATCCGCCAGGGCGGACAGTTCGCGCGGCACGTACGAGCCCGCAACCATGTCGAGGATCACGTCGACACCGCGATCGTGCGTCAGCGACTTGACGACCTCGACGAAGTCCTCGGTCTTGTAGTTGATTGCACGCTCGGCACCAAGTGCCTCGCATGCGCGGCATTTGTCGGCACTCCCTGCCGTCGCGAACACGCGAAAACCGAGCGCGTGAGCGATCTGAATCGCCGTCACGCCGATCCCGCTCGAGCCACCCTGCACGAGCAGCGTTTCCTGCTCGCCACCCTCGCCCGCGCCGAGCAACGCACGGTCAAACACGTTACTCCATACGGTGAAGAACGTTTCGGGCAACGACGCAGCTTCGATGTCGGTCAGCCCATCGGGCACCGGCAGGCATTGCGGCAGCGGCGCGACTGCATATTCCGCGTAGCCGCCGCCCGCGAGCAAGGCGCAGACGCGATCGCCGAGTTTCAGGCCGAACGGGTTAAGCGCGGCATCCGACAGGTCGCCGCCGACGATCTCGCCCGCGACCTCGAGGCCCGGCAGATCGGAAGCGCCCGGCGGCGGCGCATACGCGCCCTTGCGCTGGAAGACGTCCGGCCGGTTCACGCCGGAAGCCGCCACCTTGATCAGCACTTCGCCGCGCTTCGGCTCGGGGCGCGGACGCTCCGCGAGCTTCAGCACGTCGGGGGCGCCGAATTCGGTGATTTCGATGGCTTTCATGGTGGTCGCTCCAGGATCGGAATCGGGGGGGGGGGCGCACCCGTGTGCGACACGGGTGCCTCGCCGGCGCTGCTGCGCCGCACAACGATGCTACAGAAAAAACGGCCGGCGCGCTTTCGCACTGCCGGCCGTTCTCACACCTGCCCGCTTACTGCTGCGGCGGTGTATCCGACTGCGACGCCGCCGCTGCTTCATTCAGCAACGCCTTCGCCGACAGACGCACGCGACCCTTTTCGTCCGTCTGGATGACCTTGACCTTCACTTGCTGGCCTTCCTTCAGGTAGTCGTTGATGTCCTTCACACGCTCGTTGACGATTTCCGAGATATGCAGCAGGCCGTCCTTGCCCGGCAGCAGGTTCACGATCGCGCCGAAATCGAGCAGCTTGAGCACCGTGCCTTCGTACACCTGGCCGACCTCGATCTCGGCCGTGATTTGCTCGATGCGCTTCTTCGCTTCGGCCATGCCTTCGCTGTTCGTGCTCGCGATCGTCACGACGCCGTCATCCGAGATGTCGATGGTCGTGCCGGTTTCTTCCGTCAGCCCGCGGATCACCGAACCGCCCTTGCCGATCACGTCGCGGATCTTTTCCGGGTTGATCTTGATCGTGATCATGCGCGGCGCGAATTCCGACAGTTGCGTGTTCGCACCCGAGACCGCCGACGTCATCTTGCCGAGGATGTGCATGCGGCCTTCCTTCGCCTGCGCGAGCGCGACCTGCATGATTTCCTTCGTGATGCCCTGGATCTTGATGTCCATCTGCAGCGCCGTCACGCCTTGCTCGGTGCCGGCCACCTTGAAGTCCATATCGCCGAGGTGATCTTCGTCGCCGAGGATGTCCGTCAGCACCGCGAACTTGTTGCCTTCGAGGATCAGGCCCATCGCGATACCCGCGACATGCGCCTTCATCGGCACGCCGGCGTCCATCAGCGCGAGGCAGCCGCCGCAGACCGATGCCATCGACGACGAACCGTTCGATTCGGTGATTTCCGACACGACGCGGATCGAGTAGCCGAATTCGTCGGCGCTCGGCAGGCACTTGACCAGCGCACGCTTCGCGAGACGGCCGTGGCCGATTTCGCGACGCTTCGGCGAGCCGACGCGGCCCGTTTCGCCGGTCGCGAACGGGGGCATGTTGTAGTGGAGCATGAAGCGCTCGCGATATTCGCCTTCGAGCGCGTCGATGATCTGCTCGTCGCCCTTCGTGCCGAGCGTCGCGACGACGAGCGCCTGCGTTTCGCCGCGCGTGAACAGCGCCGAACCGTGGGTGCGCGGCAGCACGCCGGTGCGGATCTCGATCGGACGCACGGTGCGCGTGTCGCGACCGTCGATGCGCGGCTCGCCGTTCAGGATCTGCGAACGGACGATCTTCGCTTCGATGTCGAACAGGACGTTGCCGACGGTAGCCTTGTCGGCCGCGACCGTGCCGGCCGCCAGCGCGTCTTCCTCAAGCTTCGCCGAGGTCGCCGCGTAGACTTCCTTCAGCTTCGTCGAACGCGCTTGCTTGTCGCGCAACTGGTAAGCGGCGAGCAGGTCGCCGTGCGCCAGTTCCGTCACGCGCGCGATCAGCGCCTCGTTCTTCGGTGCCGGCTGCCAGTCCCACTCGGGCTTGCCGCCTTCGCGCACGAGTTCGTGGATCGCGTCGATCGCCGTCTGCATCTGCTCGTGGCCGAACACGACCGCGCCCAGCATCACGTCTTCCGGCAGTTGGTCGGCTTCCGATTCGACCATCAGCACCGCGCGTTCCGTACCGGCGACGACGAGGTCGAGGCTCGATGCCTTGATCTGGTCACGCGTCGGGTTCAGCACGTACGCGTTGTCGATGTATGCAACGCGCGCGGCACCGACCGGGCCGTTGAACGGCAGGCCCGACACGGCGAGCGCGGCCGACGCACCGATCAGCGCGGGGATGTCCGCCGGGATTTCCGGGTTCACGGACAGCACGTGGATCACGACCTGCACTTCGTTGTAGAAGCCTTCCGGGAACAGCGGACGCAGCGGACGGTCGATCAGGCGCGACGTCAGCGTCTCGTGTTCCGACGGACGGCCTTCGCGGCGGAAGAAGCCGCCCGGGATCTTGCCGGCCGAGTAAGTCTTCTCGAGGTAGTCGACGGTCAGCGGGAAGAAATCCTGGCCCGGCTTCGCCGACTTCGCGCCGACGACGGTTGCCAGCACGACGGTGTCTTCCACGTCGACGATCACGGCACCGCTCGCCTGGCGGGCGACTTCACCGGTTTCGAGGCGCACCTTGTGCTGGCCCCACTGGAATTCCTTCACGACCTTGTTGAACATGGACATGGTTGCTCCTTTGAATTCATTCATTTCATTCGCCGTACGGGCCATCCCGCGCGGCGGCGTCCCGACCGAATCACCCGGAGCAAGGTGTGTTTTTTATGCCATTCCAGCGCGGCGCTCGTCGAGCGGCGCGCTGGAATGACACAAATCCCGACCCCGGCATCAGCCGTTCCGGCAGCCGGCATCCACGTGCCGGACAACCTGCGGTGCGCGTGACGCTACGCACCGCGCAAAACAAAATGCCTGCATCAGCGGACTGACACAGGCATCTTGCTGGCGGCAATCGCCTCGATTACTTACGCAGACCCAGCTTCTCGATCAGCGCGCGGTAACGGTCGGCATCCTTGCCCTTGAGGTAGTCGAGCAGCTTGCGGCGGCGGCTCACCATGCGCAGCAGGCCGCGGCGGCTGTGGTGATCCTTCGCGTGGGTCTTGAAGTGACCCGTCAGTTCGACGATACGTGCGGTCAGCAGTGCGACCTGAACTTCGGGCGAACCCGTGTCGTTGGTGCCGCGGGCGAACTGAGCAACGACTTCCGACTTCTTGATATCTGCAACAGACATGTGATTTCCTTGGTTTCCTACTTGCTAACTGTACACAGGCGGACACGGAAGAAAGGCCGTGCCGTGACTTACAACCGGCGGGCATTGTAGCACAACTGCACGCCGTTCCTACCGCCTCCTGTCACGGACGCGTCATCGAGCACGTCGACGGCATCTGCGTGCGCTGCGCGGGCACCGCGAGGACCGTCCGGAAGCCGTAGCCGGAGCCCTCGTTGTCGAAGCGCACGCCGGGCGTGCCGACCTTGTCCATTTCCATCACGTAAAGGGGCTGGATCAACTGGTGATCCTGCGCGCGCATGGTCGACGCGTGAAAGCCGTCGTCGAACGACAGCCCCTCCAGCGCGCGCGCCACCGCAACGGGGTCGGTCGAGCCGGCTCGGGTCATCGCCGCCGCGAGCATCTCGACCATCAAGCTCATGCGCCGCACCGGATAGTCGTCCTGGGCCGCGGGAAAACGGGTTCGGAACGCGCGGTAGAACGCGTCCGACTTCGCGCCGCCCGCGTTAGGATGCCAGTCCGCGACGGCGATCACCCGCCCGACGCCCGCGTCGCCGAGCGCGGCCGGCGCGCCGAGGCTGTTGCCGTAGAACGTATAGAACTTCGCGTTCAGTCCCTGCTCGCGCGCCGCCTTCACGAGCAGCGTGAGATCGTTGCCCCAGTTGCCGGTCACGATAGCGTCCGCGCCGCTCGCCCGGATCTTCGCGACGTACGGCGAGAAATCCTTGATGCGACCGATCGGGTGGAATTCGTCGCCGGCGATCTTCACGTCGGGGCGCCGTTCGGCCAGCGCCTGCCGCGCGAGCGTGCTGACGTCGTGGCCGAAGCTGTAGTCCTGGTTCAGCAAGTAGACCTTGCGCAGCGCGCGATCGCGCGCCATCACGTCCGCCAGCGCCGCCATGCGCATCCCCGCGTGCGCGTCGAAGCGGAAATGCCAGAAGCTGCAGCGCGCGCCCGTCAGCGCCGGATCGTCGGCCGAATAGTTGAGGAACAGCATCCGGCCGTCCGGATTGCGCGCGTTCAGCTTGTCGAGCGCCGCGACGAGCGCGGCCGCGACGGCCGAGCTGTTGCCCTGCGTGACGAAGCCGATACGCCGGTCCGCCGCCGCGCGCAACTGCACGAGCGCCTCTTCCGGGCTACCCTTGCTGTCGAGCACGACGAGTTCGAGTGGATGTGCGCCGTCGCGCAGCTTCACGCCGCCCGCCGCATTGACCTGTTCGACGCCGAAGCGCAGGTTGCGCTCGACCGCCGCGCCCGCATTCGCGAACGGGCCCGACATTCCCTCGATCAGCGCGATCCGCACCGGCTCGCCTGCCGCGAACGCGGACGACGCCAGCATCCACCCGGCGCTCAATGCGAGCGCGCACCGTTTCCACAGTTGCATCGGCTACCTGCCCTTCAATCTGCCCGAGAAGCGCGGATCATAGGCCGCGCTTGCGGCCGGCCGCAAGCGCGGCGCGACACCGCGCCCCGACGGCGCACTGCCGGCGATCCGTACCGATTTTTTCGGCACGATGCGCCGGCGCACGCCGTCCGTGATACAACTGAACGGTTAGAGAGTTCTGGAGAATCCCATGCGCATTTGCATTCCCGTGCGCCTGCCGGTGCTGGCCGCCTGTGCGGCAGCGCTGCTCGCCGGCTGCGCGCAACCGTGGCAGCAATACCAGGCCGGCCAGGATGAGTCGGCGATCGTCGCGCGCATGGGCCCGCCGCGCGAGATCTACGACCTGCCCGGCGGCGGCAAGCGCCTGATGTGGCCGACCCAGCCGATGGGTGAGATCACCGTCGCGGCCGACGTCGACGCGGCCCACCGGATCGTCAACGTGCGCCAGGTGCTGCAGCCGAGCGAGTTCTATCGCGCGGAAATCGGCAAGTGGACCAAGACCGACGTACTCGTCAATTTCGGCCGCCCGGTCGAGACGTCCTACTTCCCGCTGATGAAGCGCGAGGTGTGGACCTACCGCTACCTCGAGGACAACGTCTGGTACATGATGTACAGCTTCTACTTCGACCCGCAGGGCATCCTGCGCACCACGCAGAAAACGCCCGATCCGCTGCACGATCCCGACCGCCGCAACCTGTTCTGACCGATTACGCATTTACGCGCAATTTCCACAATGGCCATTCACGAATTATTGCGTGAATGGCCATTTCATTTTTCTGCTATCGAATTAATTCTAAAAATCAGCGGAAATCTTTTCCGAGAGACGATACTTCGGACCAGTACAACGACCCGAAACCCCGTACGTGTAGTACATGTCATGCCTTGCATTGGTGCAGTCGATGCACCGCCCCGGTTTAATTTGAAACAATTTGTTTCGGCACATCCAAAGCGCTAGGGCATACCCCTAATATCGGTCGAAATCGAACCTTTCAATCTAGAAAGCATGTAATTGCGCTATTCCGTTTGATATTCGTTTGACCTGATCAGAAAGGAGTCCTTATGAACCGCCCCAAGAGCATGCTGGTTGCCAACATTGCCTGGGCCCGCGAGACGCACGAACACACGCCCGGCTTCTTCGACGCGCTTGCGCGCGGTCAGAATCCTCGCGTGCTGTGGATCGGCTGCGCCGACAGCCGGGTGCCGGCCGAAACCATCACGCACTGCGCGCCCGGCGAGCTGTTCGTCCATCGCAACATCGCGAACCTGTTCCATCCCGACGACGACAATTCCGCCAGCGTGCTCGAGTACGCCGTGCGCGTGCTCGAAGTCGACCACGTGATCGTGTGCGGCCACTACGGGTGCGGCGGCGTGCGCGCGTCGCTGCTGCCGCCGCCCGCCGACCTGCCGCACGTCGCACGCCGGATCTCACCGCTCTGCGCGCTCGCGCGGCGCCATCGCGACACGCTCGACGGGCTCGGCGAGACGGCCGCCGCCGACCGTCTCGCCGAGCTGAACGTGCTCGAGCAAGTGCGGCTGCTACGCGCTTCTCCAATCGTGCGCAATCGTGAGCGGCCGCCGCTCGTGCACGGCTGGATCTTTTCCCTTGCCGACGGTCGCCTGCAGGAACTCGACTCCGGCTACACGGCACCGCGGGCCGAAGCCGAACCGGAGCATGCCGCCACGGCCGCTGCACTCGGCTAACCCGCGCCCTACCCCAACGCCCACGAAATCACCCCAAAACATGAAACTGAACGAGCGCCTGTCCACCCTGCCGCGCGACATCGTCGCCGGCATCGTCGTTTTCCTCGTCGCGCTACCGCTATGTCTCGGCATCGCCAACGCATCCGGCGTCGAGCCGTTTGCCGGGCTCGTATCCGGCATCATCGGCGGCCTCGTCGTCGCGCTACTGAGCGGCTCGTCGCTGTCGGTCAGCGGGCCGGCCGCCGGCCTCGTCGTGATCGTCGTCGAAGGAATCGCGCAACTCGGCAGCTTCTCCGCGTTCCTGCTCGCGGTGCTGCTGTCCGGCGTGCTGCAGTTCGGCTTCGGCATGCTGCGCGCCGGCCGCTTCGCCGCCTACGTACCGTCGCCCGTCATCAAGGGCATGCTCGCCGCGATCGGCCTGCTGCTGATCGTGAAGCAGATTCCGTTCGCATTCGGCATCGGCGGCACGGCGGCGCAATCGTTTGCATCATGGCCTGGCCTGCCGACCGCCTGGGCAGCCACGGCCATCGCGCTCGTCTCGCTCGCGCTGCTGATCGCCTGGGACACGCCGGCCCTCAAGCGCTTTACCTGGGTGCGCTCGGTGCCCGCGCCGCTCGCGGTCGTCGTGTTCGGCATCGGCGCTACGCTGGTGCTCGGCGTCGTCATGCCGTCGGTCGCGCCCGGCGCCGCGCATCGCGTCACGTTGCCCGAGCTCGAATCGTTCGCGGCGCTCGCGGCATCGCTGAAGCACGCCGAGCTCGGCCCGAACTTCGCGCAGCTCGTCAACCCGGACGTGTGGCGTGTCGCGATCACGCTCGCGGTCGTCGCGAGCCTCGAGACGCTGCTGAGCCTGGAGGCGGTCGAACAGATCGATCCGAAGCGCCGGCCGACCCAGCCGGACCGCGAGCTGAAGGCACAGGGCGTCGGCAATCTCGTCGCGGGCGCGTTCGGTGGGCTGCCGATCACGTCGGTGATCGTGCGCAGTTCGGTCAACGTGAACGCAGGGGCGCAAAGCCGGATGTCGGCGATCGTGCACGGGATCCTGCTGCTCGCCAGCGTGTTCGCACTCACCGGGCTGATCAACCTGATCCCGCTCGCGAGCCTCGCGGCGATCCTGATCCACACCGGCTTCAAGCTCGCGAAACCGGCCCTGTTCCGCTCGGTGCTGAAGCAGGGCCCGGCCGCGTTCGTGCCGTTCGCCGCGACGATCGCGGGCGTGCTGGCGGTCGACCTGCTGTTCGGCATCGCGCTCGGCCTCGCATGCAGCGTGCTGGCGGTCGCGGTGGCGAACCTGAAGAGCCCCGTCACGCTCGCGCAGCACGACGATCACTTCCTGCTGTCGTTCCGCAAGGATGTGTCGTTCCTCGGCAAGGTGCAGGTCAAGCATCACCTGCGGCACATTCCGGACCGTGCGGCCGTGATCATCGACGCGACGCGCGCCGACTACATCGACCACGACGTGCTCGAACTGCTCGATGCATTCGTCGCTGATGCGCCGCGGCGCGGGATCGCGGTCGAATTCCGCCGCCGCAGCCCGGCGTCCCGCCCGGCCGCGCGACGCTGGCTGTTCCGCGCGCCGGCCGCCGAATGAGCGGCGCATGAAAAAACGCCCCGTGCGGCACGCGGCCGCGCGGGGCGTTTCGGGCGCTCGACGCGCAGCGCTTACGAGCGCTGCGGGTTGAGCTTGTCGTCCTTCGAGTGCAGCTTGTTCAGCGCGGCGATATACGCCTTGGCCGACGCCGCGACGATGTCCGGATCGGTGCCGACGCCGTTCACGATCCGCCCGCTCTTCGACAGTCGCACCGTCACTTCGCCCTGTGCCTGCGTGCCGGTCGTGATCGCGTTCACCGAGTACAGCAGCAGCTCGGAACCGCTGCCGACTTCGCTCTCGATCGCATTGAACGTCGCATCGACCGGACCGTTGCCGCGCGCCTCGCCGGTCACTTCCTTGCCTTCGACCCCGAACACGACCTTCGCCTGCGGCTGCTCGCCGGTTTCCGAGTGCTGCGACAGCGACACGAACTTGAAGTGTTCCTGCTCCTGCGCGAATGCCGACTCTTCGGAGACGATCGCGATGATGTCTTCGTCGAAGATCTCGGCCTTGCGGTCGGCAAGGTCCTTGAAGCGCATGAACGCGGCGTTCAGTTCGGCTTCGCTGTCGAGCGACACGCCGAGCTCCTGCAGGCGCTGCTTGAACGCATTGCGGCCCGACAGCTTGCCGAGCACGATCTTGTTCGCGGTCCAGCCCACATCTTCCGCGCGCATGATTTCGTACGTGTCGCGCGCCTTCAGCACGCCGTCCTGGTGGATGCCCGACGCGTGCGCGAATGCGTTCGCGCCGACCACGGCCTTGTTCGGCTGCACGACGAAACCGGTGATCTGCGACACGAGCTTCGACGTCGGCACGATCTGCGTCGTGTCGATGCCGACGTCGAGGCCGAAGTAGTCCTTGCGGGTCTTCACGGCCATCACGATTTCCTCGAGCGACGTGTTGCCCGCGCGCTCGCCGAGACCGTTGATCGTGCATTCGACCTGCCGCGCACCGCCGATCTTCACGCCGGCAAGCGAGTTCGCCACCGCCATCCCGAGGTCGTTGTGGCAATGCACGGAGAAGATCGCCTTGTCCGAGTTCGGGATACGCTCGCGCAGCGTCTTCACGAGGTGGCCGTAGAGTTCCGGCACGCCGTAGCCGACCGTATCGGCGATGTTGATCGTCGTCGCGCCTTCCGCGATCACGGCTTCCAGCACGCGGCACAGGAAGTCGAGATCCGAACGGCTGCCGTCTTCCGGCGAGAATTCGACGTTGTCGGTGAACTTGCGCGCGAAGCGCACCGCGAGGCGCGCCTGCTCGAACACCTGGTCCGGCGTCATCCGCAGCTTCTTCTCCATGTGCAGCGGCGACGTCGCGATGAACGTGTGGATCCGCGAGCTGTTGGCCGGCTTCAGCGCGTCGGCCGCGCGCTGGATGTCCTTGTCGTTGGCGCGCGCCAGCGAACAGATCGTGCTGTCCTTCACGAGACCTGCGATCGTGTGGATCGCATCGAAGTCGCCGTTCGAACTGGCCGCGAAGCCGGCCTCGATCACGTCGACCTTCATCCGCTCGAGATGTTTCGCGATGCGGATTTTCTCTTCCTTCGTCATCGACGCGCCGGGCGATTGTTCACCGTCACGCAACGTCGTATCGAAAATGATCAGCTTGTCTGTCATGGGGGGCTCCAGGGCTCTTTATACGGAAATCAAATGCATTGAGATCGCGCCACCGCTGGCGACGCTCAACAACAGACGAGGCTTGACGGAGGGCGAGAACGGTCAGCGCGGCAGGCGCGCCAAAGCTAGCGCGCGTAGCGGCGCACCGGCTAGAAGGAGGGAGAGGCGGGAAAATGCAGTCATGCCGAAGACTATAGCGGCATTCCGCTGGGTGTGCAATCGGACGGCACCCGGGATGCCCGGCCGTGCGATGCGAAAAAGGGGCAAATGGAAACGGCGGCCCGGAATCACATCCGAGGCCGCCGTTTCCGGGCAGGTTGCGCGTCAGTGATCGCGCTGCGACGAGCGCGCGGGATTCGCGCGCCCGCGCACGGCCATGTAGGCCCAGAACACATAGCCGGACAGCCCGTACAGCACGAACAGGCAGAACAGCATCAGCGGCGGATCGGACGACACGAGCACGAACGCGACGACGACCAGCAGGATCGCGGCGAACGGCACGCGGTGCCGCACGTCGAGCGCCTTGCCGCTGTAGAACGGCGCGTTCGACACCATCGTCACGCCCGCGTAGATCGTCAATGCGAACGCGACCCAAGGCAGCCAGCCGAGCTTCATCGGCACGCGGTTGTCGGTCGCGAGCCAGACGAAACCGGCGATCAGCGCGGCGGCGGCCGGGCTCGGCAGCCCCTGGAAGAAGCGCTTGTCGACGACGCCGATGTTCGTGTTGAAGCGTGCGAGGCGCAGCGCGGCACCCGAGCAGTAGACGAACGCGGCGAGCCAGCCCCAGCGGCCGAGATCCTTCAGCACCCACTCGTACATCACGAGCGCGGGGGCGACGCCGAACGACACCATGTCCGACAGGCTGTCGAACTGTTCACCGAACGCGCTTTGCGTATGCGTCATCCGCGCGACGCGCCCGTCCATCCCGTCGAGCACCATCGCGACGAAGATCGCGATCGCGGCGATCTCGAAGCGCACGTTCATCGCCTGCACGACCGCGAAGAAACCGCAGAACAGCGCGGCGGTCGTGAACGCGTTCGGCAGCAGATAGATGCCGCGCGTCTTCAGGAACCGCTGGCGCGCGGCGCGGCGGCTTTCGATGGGCACCGGATCGGATGCCATCACCTTGTTGCGGCGGAACGGGCGTGGCGTCTGGCTGGAGCCGTTGCGCCGACGCGGTTTGAATGCGGCCATCGTGCGTTCCGCCGCTTACTGTTCGAGCTCGGCGAGGATCGTCGACGACGCGTAGACCTTCTCGCCGATCGACACCTTCGCGCGGCTGCCGAGCGGCAGGTACACGTCGACGCGCGAACCAAAGCGGATGAAACCGTAGCGCTGGCCACGCGACAGCGGCTCGCCGGCGCGCACGTAGCAGAGGATCCGGCGGGCGACGAGACCGGCGATCTGCACGGCGGTGACGGTCTTGCCGCTCGCCGTCTGGATCACGACCGCATTGCGCTCGTTCTCGGTCGATGCCTTGTCGATCGCCGCGTTCAGGAATGCACCCGGGAAGTACTCGACCTTGGAGATCGCGCCATCGACCGGCGAACGCTGCGAATGGACGTTGAAGACATTCATGAACACGCTGATCTTCAGCGCTTCGCGGTTCGCGTACGGATCCTGCGTGGTCTCCACCGCGACGATGCGGCCGTCCGCCGGACACAGCACCGCGTTCGGCTGCGCCGGGATCGGGCGCTGCGGATCGCGGAAGAACTGGACGACGAAGGCGAGCAGCAGCCAGAACGGCCACGCGAAGCCGAAGCCCCCGATGGCGTGGATCAACAGCGCGATGATGGCTGCAATCGCGATGAACGGCCAGCCTTCGCGCGCGATGATCGGATGAGGATAGTTCATGGATTCGTTCTGTGTTCGGTGAATTGGGTAGGGTAGCCCCCTCTCCTTGTGGAGAAGGGGCCCCCTAGGAACCGTACGTGCGAGTTTCCCCGCATACGGCTCGAGCCTACATGTAAATCAAAGTCCGACCTGGGGTCGGACCGGCTTAGTTACCGCAATTTTACCGGCGTGCACCTGCCGGTGGCAGTCGGGGTGAAGCAGAACCCGATTGGACAAGGCGTCGGTTCCGCCATGCATCCGGTACTCCAGATGATGGTCGTGCCAACCCGTCTCGTCCGTCAGGCCACAGCCACAGTGCGCACACAGTCCGCTCTGCGACACGTACAGGCTCGCCCATTGCTTTCGGTAGCGCATGCTGTCTCCCATGCGTGCCTGCCGCAACTGCTCACCGTACTGCTCCCACTCCAGATCGAAGGGGCTATAGGCACCCTTGATCTTCTTGTGCCGTTTGATTTCCGTACCACTGAGGTGGTACAGCTCATTCAGCCCCTGACTGCCGTCGTCGCGAACCGCTCGGACAGCGAATACCCAGTGTCGAGTTCCGACCGTGTGAAAATATTTCTTTCTCACCCAATCGGCACTCTTCTTGGGATGCCGCCTCCTCGACCACCGCCAGAGCCTCTGGAAGACCAGAGACTCCATGCGGCTGTACGCCTGCTTAGCCACTACAGGGCGGTGATACTGCGCCCACCCACGTAGCATCGGTGTCAGCAGTCGGATCAGATCCGCCTGCTTCACCGCTTTGTTGCCGCTGATCGTCTCCGCAACCTTGCGATAGAACGTCTGCACGTTCTTCTTGCTCGGTTTGATGAGTAGCGTTCCCGAGTACTTCCGGAAATTCCACCCAAGGAAATCGAAGCCTTCGTCAATGTGCACGATTCGCGTCTTCTCCTCCGAGAGTTGCAGTCCTCGTTGCGCGAGGAACGCTTCCACCCAAGGTTTGACTTCGCTTGCCAGCATCTCTTGCGAGTCGCCAGTGATCACAAAGTCGTCCGCGTACCGCACCACATTAACCTTCAGCTTCTTGGCCTTGGCGATCCCATGTCTCGCACGCAAGTGCTCGATCAGTTCACGTTCCAGCCCGTTCAGCGTCACGTTGGCCAGCGTTGGGGAAATGATGCCTCCCTGCGGCGTACCGGCCTCAGTCGCCTGTAGCTGACCTTTGTAAATCAGGCCAGCCTTCAACCACTTCCGCAGGATCTCCTTGTCCATTGGGACATGGTTCACCAGCCAGTCATGGTTGATGTAGTCAAAGCAGCCCTTGATGTCCGCCTCCAAAACCCATTGGGCCGAAGCCTTCTGAGACAGAGAGACAAACAGTTGCGACATGGCGTCAGCCGTCGAGCGGTTTTGCCTGAACCCATACGAGTTCAGGTCGCTCGTCGATTCCGACACCGGCTCCAAGGCCAGCAGATACAGAGCTTGCATCGCCCTGTCCCGCATGGTCGGTATGCCCAAAGGGCGTAACTTCCCATTGGCCTTGGGGATAAAGACTCTCCGTAATGGCAGAGGCTTGTATCCGCGCCGCTTCAACCTGCCGACAGCTTCCCATCGGCTCTCAGGCGAGTCCCATAGCTCACGATCGACTCCAGCCGTTCGTGCACCTTGGTTTTGCGTAACACGTCGTACCGCATACAACTTTGCGGACAACGTGCGGGTTAGCATCCTTTGCAGGGACTTCACCCTGCGCCAGTCACCTTCCCGCGTCGCCTTCGCAATTCGAATCTGCATCCCTCTCACGTTCCGTTCCACGCGACGCCAATTTACGGCGTGCCAGTGGTCCGGCGCGTGGGAAAGCGCAGACCCGTCCTTTCGAACGGATACTCTCATGCTGCTCTCCTACCTTGGGGTGATCAGCCCTCCAGTAGGGACACAGCTGCCCCAGTGGGGCAGATATGCCCCACTGGGGAACCACTCTCGTTCTAGGTATGGGCACGTGCGTCCATACTTCGAACTGGTACTTGCAAGCGGGCACATGTGCCCGCGTTGCTCCAAGTCAAAAGGTCAGTCAGCCGTCTTGCGACGGTAGACCAGACGGAAGTCTGCCCGCTTTCGCGTGAGGTAATGTCTCAACCTCTATCCGGACCATTACAGCCCGACATTCGCTTTTTCCGTCCTCCCATACCCGCACCGCTAACAGCGTCCCTCACGGTTCGCCTGCCAACCCTACAGCGTTGGCAGCGATACGGGCTTACCGCGTTCCCGGCATGTCACACGACCGATTTAGGTTCTGCCTCTCCCCCGACGGTCTAACGACGACGTAACCCGAGCTTTGAGCGGGTTATCCGACCGCACACCTTTTGGTTCATGCCTGACAGCAGCTTAGGCACTTCGCCTACTTACGAGGTTTATCAGCAGTTCACTTACGTTAACCATGTCGGCCAGCCTTGCTCCTTGACCCCATCGCTGCTAGGAGTCTCCACACACGTACCTCACGGCCCATGCATGCCCGAAAATTCCGGGGGCTACGTTGTCGGAAGAGCTTCACACCCCACCGTTACCAGTGACGCATGTCTTCCTAGGCTACCGTTGGTCGTACAACGGGTTTCCTCCCTCACCAGTGCTCCGGCGAAGTAAAACAATGACACACCGAGCATTCGCTCGACCAAGATCGCGTCCCCGGATCCAGAAGCTACGGGGAAATTGCAAACACCAACCCGCTTTGTTAGCGGAGTTGAAGCCGCTAACTAGGCGGGACCTGACGGTAATCAGGTCAATGCAATGCGATAGACGGTCAACTTCAACCGCCCCTCGCCAACTGGTGGGTTCCAGCTTACTGCTGCCGGGTCCCACCTCTCACAGGGGTGACCAAAGGTCACCAATAGGTCGGCTCATCGCCGACAGTCGTTGCGACTCGCGTCGCACCAAAGCCCGTAGGATAGCAAAAGCCGCCCGGGGCACTACTGCCTTCGGGCGGCTTTTTGATACCGACCCTCCTCTCGAAGGGCCGGAACAGCACGCGGTGCTTAGTTCTTCGTCTGGTCGACGAGCTTGTTCTTCGCGATCCACGGCATCATCGCACGCAGCTTCGCGCCGACCTGCTCGATCTGGTGCTCGGCCGTCAGGCGGCGGCGCGACTGCAGCGTCGGGGCGCCTGCCTTGTTCTCGAGAATGAAGCTCTTTGCGTACTCGCCCGTCTGGATGTCGGTCAGGCACTGCTTCATCGCCTTCTTCGTCTCTTCCGTGACGACGCGCGGGCCCGTCACGTACTCGCCGTACTCGGCGTTGTTCGAGATCGAGTAGTTCATGTTCGCGATGCCGCCTTCATAGATCAGGTCGACGATCAGCTTGAGCTCGTGCAGGCACTCGAAGTACGCCATTTCCGGCGCGTAGCCGGCTTCGACCAGCGTCTCGAAACCTGCCTTGATCAGCTCGACGGTACCGCCGCACAGCACGGCCTGCTCGCCGAACAGGTCGGTTTCGGTCTCTTCACGGAAGTTCGTCTCGATGATGCCGGCACGGCCGCCGCCGTTCGCTGCCGCGTACGACAGCGCGATGTCGCGTGCCGCGCCCGACTTGTTCTGCGCAACCGCGATCAGGTGCGGCACGCCGCCACCCTGCGAGTACGTGCCGCGCACGGTGTGGCCCGGTGCCTTCGGCGCGATCATGATCACGTCGAGGTCGGCGCGCGGGATCACCTGGCCGTAGTGGACATTGAAGCCGTGTGCGAATGCCAGTGCCGCGCCCTGCTTGATGTTCGCGTGCACTTCCTTCGCGTACACGTCGGCGATCTGCTCGTCCGGCAGCAGCATCATGACGACGTCCGCGCCCTTCACCGCTTCCGCGACTTCCTTGACCGACAGGCCTGCGTTTTCGGCCTTGCTCCACGACGCGCCGTCCTTGCGAAGGCCGACCGTCACGTTCACGCCGCTCTCTTTCAGGTTCAGTGCGTGTGCATGGCCTTGCGAGCCGTAGCCGATGATCGTGACTTGCTTGCCCTTGATGAGGGAGAGGTCAGCGTCTTTGTCGTAGAAAACGTTCATGATGGTTCCTTCGCTAATTCAAAAATTCAACAATTCGTTCAGATGGAGTACTGCGGGCCGGGACATGACGGCGCACCCGGCGTGCCTGTCTGGCATCACACCTTCAGGATGCGCTCGCCGCGTCCGATGCCGGAGCTGCCGGTACGCACGGTCTCTAGGATCGCGCTGGCGTCCAGCCCCTGGATGAATGCGTCGAGCTTGTCGCTCGCGCCCGTCAATTCGATCGTGTAGGTCTTTTCGGTCACGTCGATGATGCGGCCGCGGAAAATGTCCGACATCCGCTTCATTTCTTCGCGCTCCTTGCCCACTGCACGTACCTTGATCAGCATCAGCTCGCGTTCGATGTGTGCACCGTCGGTCAGGTCCACCACTTTCACCACCTCGATCAGGCGGTTCAGATGCTTCGTGATCTGTTCGATCACGTCGTCCGAGCCAATGGAAACGATGGTCAGCCGCGACAGCGATTGGTCTTCGGTCGGCGCCACCGTCAAGGTTTCGATGTTGTAGCCGCGTGCGGAAAACAGACCGACCACGCGCGACAGCGCGCCCGGTTCGTTTTCCAGCAGGACGGAAATGATGTGTCTCATGTTCGCTTCTTCCAGAATGTGTCCGTGTCGATTCACTCGCGCCGCGCGCCGCCCGGTGCCGCACCGCCCTTCGTGAAGGCGGCCGCTTCCGGCCCGCGCGCGCGTCGCGCCGTTACAGATCTTCCGATCCGAGCAGCATCTCGGTGATGCCCTTGCCGGCCTGTACCATCGGCCAGACGTTTTCGGTCGGATCGGTCTGGAAGTCGAGAAACACGGTGCGGTCCTTCAGGCGCAGCGCTTCCTTCAGCGCCGGCTCCACATCCGAAGTCTTTTCGATCCGCAAGCCGACATGGCCGTACGCTTCGGCGAGCTTCACGAAGTCGGGCAGCGCATCCATGTACGAATGCGAATAGCGCTTGCTGTATTCGATCTGCTGCCACTGGCGGACCATGCCGAGGTAGCGGTTGTTCAGCGAAATGATCTTCACGGGCGTGTCGTACTGCAGGCAGGTCGACAGTTCCTGGATGCACATCTGGATCGAGCCTTCGCCCGTGATGCACAGCACGTCGTCGTCCGGGTGCGCCATCTTGACGCCCATCGCTGCCGGCAGGCCGAAGCCCATCGTGCCGAGGCCGCCGGAGTTGATCCAGCGACGCGGCTTGTTGAAACGGTAGAACTGCGCGGCCCACATCTGGTGCTGGCCGACGTCCGAGCACACGAACGCGTTACCGTCCGTCAGCTCCCACGCCTTCTCGACCACGTACTGCGGCTTGATGATCTCGCTCTCGCGGTCGAACTTCAGGCAGTCCTTCGCGCGCCAGCTCTCGATGTCCTTCCACCACTGCGCGAGCGCGTCGGTGTCGGGGCCATGCTCGGCCGTCTGCAACTGTTCGATCAGTTCCTTCAGCACTTCCTTCACGTCGCCGACGATCGGGATATCGACCTTCACGCGCTTCGAGATCGACGACGGGTCGATGTCGATGTGGATGATCTTGCGCGGCCGCGACGCGAAGTGCGCCGGGTCGCCGATCACACGGTCGTCGAAGCGGGCGCCGATCGCGATCAGCACGTCACAGTGCTGCATCGCCATGTTCGCTTCGTAGGTGCCGTGCATGCCGAGCATGCCGAGGAATTTCTTGTCCGACGCGCGATAGCCACCGAGGCCCATCAGCGTGTTCGTGACCGGGTAGCCGAGCAGGTCGGCGAACTGGTTCAGTTCGCGCGCCGCATCAGCGAGGATGATGCCACCGCCCGTGTAGATGTAGGGACGCTTCGCCGACAGCAGCAGCGAAACGGCCTTGCGGATCTGGCCCGAATGGCCCTTCGTGACGGGGTTGTACGACCGCAGCGACACGCTCTTGACCGGCTCGTACTGGCACGGCGTCTTCGAGATGTCCTTCGGGATGTCGATCAGCACCGGGCCTGGACGGCCGGTGCGGGCGATGTAGAACGCCTTCTTGACGGTTTCCGCGAGGTCGCGCACGTCCTTCACGAGGAAGTTGTGCTTCACGCACGGACGCGTGATGCCGACCGTATCGCATTCCTGGAACGCGTCCTGGCCGATCGCGGCAGTCGGCACCTGGCCGCTGATCACGACCATCGGGATCGAATCCATGTAGGCCGTCGCGATGCCGGTCACCGCATTGGTGACACCGGGGCCGGACGTCACGAGACAGACGCCGACGTTACCGGTGGAACGCGCATACGCATCGGCTGCGTGCACGGCCGCCTGTTCGTGGCGCACCAGCACGTGCTGAATCTTGTCCTGCTTGTAAAGCTCGTCGTAGATGTAGAGTACCGAGCCGCCGGGGTAGCCCCAGATGAATTCGACGTTCTCGTCGGCCAGTGCCTTCATGAGCACGGTGGCGCCGATGGAGTCGCTATCGGGAGGGGAAAGGGGTTCCGACGTGGAGAATTCCGCGCTGGGCATGTTCATTTTGACCTTTCGAATTTTCGGCAAAAAATTGATCGGGTGCTCTCTGCCGGGCTTGTGGCTCGGGTTCAAGCGGCGCGTCCAGTTTGAAGGGCGGGCTTCTTGGGCCAGCCTCAAATGAGACCATCACTTCATGTTGCGAATCGCTGACGATAGCGGGTCATGGTTGGGTCGTCAAGCAAAATATCCCGCAGCGCATCATGGCCCCCGCCCCGCGGCCCGCGGACGCGGTTCGCGCGCAACGTCCCGCGCCCTCACCGGTGCCAAGTCACGCGAAAATTTGTTAGCATCCGCGGGTTTTACGAAATTTTTCGACCTTTCACACGCCGCAGTCCGCAGCGCATACCTTTACGGAATGGCATCAGACAAGGAACTCGCCGACTTTCTGGCGGGCGTCGAAAGGCGCGCGTTCAAGCAGGCTGCGTACGCCGTGCGTGACGACGATGCGTCGCTCGACATCGTGCAGGACGCGATGATCAAGCTGGCGGAGAAATACGGCGACCGGCCGGCGGCCGAGCTGCCGCTGCTGTTCCAGCGGATCCTGCAGAACGCGATCCACGACTGGTTCCGCCGGCAGAAGGTCCGCAATACCTGGGTCACGCTCTTCTCGTCGCTCAACAACACGGACGACGACGACTTCGATCCGCTGGAAACGCTCGAATCCGCGGACGACAATGCAGGGGTCGAGAGCACCGAGCACCGCCTCGAGCGGGAGCAGGTTCTGGCCCTGATCGACGAGGAAATCCAGAAACTTCCGACGCGTCAACGGGAAGCGTTCCTGATGCGTTATTGGGAAGATATGGATGTCGCCGAGACTGCCGCCGCAATGGGGTGCTCCGAAGGCAGCGTCAAGACGCACTGCTCGCGAGCCACCCACACCCTGGCGCAAGCGCTCAAGGCCAAAGGAATCACGCTATGAGCTCCGCTCCCGTAAATCGAGAACACGAATTCGCGCTGAAGGTCCGCCGCGCGCTGGACGAACGTGCCGCGGCGCTGCCTGCCGCGACCACCGATCGCCTGGCCGTCGCGCGCCGGGCCGCGCTCGCGCGCAAGAAGCCTGAAGCCGCGACCGCGCCGGTGTTCGTGCCCGCCTTCGCCGGCGCAGCCGGCACATACGGCACGCCGCCCGCGAGCCGCCCGCAGTCATCGCTCGCGCGCCGCCTGCTGCGCGCCTGGCCGCTCGCGCTGCTGCTCGCGGGGCTCGTCGGCATCGCCTACTGGGAAGACATGCAGCGCACCGCCGAACTCGCCGACATCGACGCGGCGATGCTCAGCGACGACCTGCCGCTCAACGCGTATCTCGATCACGGGTTCAACGCGTATCTTTCGCACGCACGCTAACAGACAATAACGAGGGGATCGCACGGGTGAGTCAGAAACGGGGCCTGGCCGTATTTTTCGGATGCGTGATCGCGATCGCCGTTTCCTACGTCGCCACCTATTCCCGATTCAACCCGCCGCCCGCGACGGTCTCCGCCGCGGCCAGCAGCGCGCCCGCGCCGACCTCGGCCGCCACCGGGCTGACCACCGAACTCGCGCCGCTGCCCCTGCCGCTGCCGGCCGCCAACGGCCCGCTGTCGTGGGCGCGGCTCACGCCCGCGCAACACGCGGCGCTCGCGCCGTTCGCCGACCAGTGGGACGGCTTCAGCGACGCTCGCAAACGCAAATGGCTGAAAATCGCATCGCGTTTCGCGAAATTGACGCCTGATGAGCAGAAGCACCTGCAGGACCGGATGTCCGAATGGGCGCGGATGACGCCCGAGCAGCGCCGCGTCGCGCGCGAGAATTACCAGAGCGCGAAGGAACTGTCCGCGCAGGCGCGCGAGCGTGCGTGGAAGGCTTACCAGCAGTTGCCCGAAGAACAGAAGCAACGCCTCGCCGCGACCGAGCGCCGCCGCCGGCCGAGCGTCGTCAGCGCGCCGCCGACCGTCGCCGACCGTGACGTGCGCCGTCTCGTCAATTCGCACGAGCATCCGGCGAGCAACCCTGCTCCGGCATCGGTACCCGCATCGGCCGGTGCCGGCGCGCCACCCGTCGCGTCGTCCACGTCCGGCACCGCGCCCGCACCCGCACCGGCTGTCGTCACGCCCGTGTCGCCGGCCGACGCGCCGTCGATGTTCAAGGGTTCCTGAGCGGCCGTGGCGAGCGCCCCCGCACCCGAGGCTCCGGCCGTCACCGCGCCGTCCGTGCGGCGGCGCCTCGCGGCGCTGCTGTACGAAGCCGTGCTGCTGTTCGGCGTCGTGTTCTTCGCGGGCCTCGCGTTCAGCCTCGCGACGCAGCAGCGCAACGGCCTCGTTCATCACAACCTCCTCGCCGCCTGGATCGCGCTCGTCGTCGGCGCGTACTTCGTCTGGTTCTGGACCCACAGCGGCCAGACGCTGCCGATGAAGACCTGGCGGCTGCGGCTCGAGTCGTCGAGCGGCCGGCCGCTGAACGCCGCGCATGCACTCGTCCGCTATGCGCTCGGCTGGCTGTGGTTCCTGCCGCCGCTCGCGCTGCATCCGCTGCTCGGCCTGTCGGTGCCCGTCACGCTCGCGCTCGCCGGCGCTTGGATCGCCGCGTGGGCCGGCGCCGCCCGCCTGCACGCCGGTCGCCAGTTCCCGCACGATCGCCTCGCGCGCACGCGCGTCGTCGCGATTCCGCGCTGACGCGCCGCGCGGTCCGCACGACCGCGGCCGGCTCCCCCGCCTGCGCGCATCCGCCAGACGAAACCCGTCGAAAACGCCTGCACGACCGCCCCGCGCGGCTTTCCCTATAGCGGCAGGCCGGTCGGTTCGGCACGTTACACAACGCCACCGCATTCACTGCTAAACACGCCGCAACGACAGTAATAAGAACGTCTCGTGACTGTCACGGCATGGTCACGCCCGCATGGCGCAATGCCGGTAATGTCAACCGGCGCGAGTCATGCATGGGCCAGAAAACGTCCGCGACCTCCCTGTTCCGTCAACCGCTCGGCGCACGCGCCGTCACCGCCTTCCCGTCCGGCTCGGCTGCAACCGATGCCCTTTCGTCGCACGAGCCGACGGCCGCGCACGCTACGCATGGCGACCCCGAACCGTCCACGCATCGCTACCGCACGATCTGGCTGTCCGACATCCATCTCGGCTCCAGCGGCTGCCAGGCGCCGTACCTGCTCGACTTCCTGCGCCACAACGATTCGGAGTACCTGTACCTCGTCGGCGACATCATCGACGGCTGGCAGCTGAAGAAGGGCTGGTACTGGCCGCAGGCGCACAACGACGTCGTCCAGAAGATCCTGCGCAAGGCGCGCAAGGGCACGCAGGTGGTCTACATCCCCGGCAACCACGACGAAGGCGCGCGGCAATTCTGCGACCTCGCGTTCGGCGACATCCAGGTGCGCGGCGAGGCGTTTCACACGACGCTCGCGGGCAAACGTTTGTGGATCGTACACGGCGACCTGTTCGACGGCGTGATCCAGCACGCGAAATGGCTCGCGTATCTCGGCGACACGCTCTACACGCTGATCCTCGTGCTGAACCGCTGGTTCAACCGGATCCGCAGCCGGCTCGGCTTCCAGTACTGGTCGCTGTCGCAGTACCTGAAGCACCAGGTGAAGAACGCGGTGAACTTCATCTCGCAGTTCGAGACCGTGATGACCGACGAAGCGCGCCGCCGCGGCTGCGACGGCGTCGTGTGCGGGCACATCCACAAGGCGGAGATCCGCGACATCGACGGCGTGCTGTACTGCAACGACGGCGACTGGGTCGAGAGCCTGTCCGCGCTCGTCGAAACGATGGAAGGCGAACTGAAGATCGTCTACTGGACGGCGATGCGCACCGCGCCGTCCGCCGCCCCGTCGCGCAAGGCCAAGGCCACCGCCTGACACAACAACCCCACTTACAGGACACATGCCGCGATGAAGATCATGATCGTCACCGATGCGTGGGAACCGCAGGTCAACGGCGTCGTGCGAACGCTGAAGAGCACTTCCCGCGAACTCACCGCGCTCGGCCACCGGGTCGAAATGCTGACGCCGCTGGAATTCCGCACGGTGCCCTGCCCGACCTATCCCGAGATTCGCCTGTCGATCCTGCCGTACCGCAAGCTGCGCGCCCGCATCGATGCGTTCGGACCCGACGCGCTGCACATCGCAACCGAAGGCCCGCTCGGCCTCGCCGCGCGACGCTATGCACGCGCGCGCAAGCTGCCGTACACGACCGCATATCACACGCGCTTTCCGGAATACGTGCAGGCGCGCTTCGGCATCCCGCTGTCGGCGACCTACAAGTTCCTGCACTGGTTCCACGGGCCGTCGCTCGCGGTGATGGCGCCGACTCCGGTCGTGAAGCAGGATCTCGAAAAGTTCGGCTTCACGAACGTCGTGCTGTGGACGCGCGGCGTCGATCTCGACATCTTCCGGCCGATGGAGTCGAAGGTGCTCAATACCGCACGGCCGATCTTCCTGTACGTGGGCCGCGTCGCGATCGAGAAGAACGTCGAGGCGTTCCTGCGTCTCGACCTGCCCGGCTCGAAGTGGGTCGCAGGCGAAGGCCCGGCGCTCGCCGAGCTGAAATCGCGCTATCCGGAAGCGAACTATCTCGGCGTACTGTCGCAAGCCGAGCTCGCCAAGGTGTATGCTGCGGCCGACGTGTTCGTGTTCCCGAGTCGCACCGACACGTTCGGCCTCGTGCTGCTGGAGGCGCTCGCGTGCGGCACGCCGGTCGCCGCGTACCCCGTGACGGGCCCGATCGACGTGCTCGCGGGGGGCGATGCCGGCGCGATGCACGAAGACCTGCAGGAAGCCTGCCTCGAGGCGCTGAAGATCGAACGCGAGACTGCCCGCGCGTGGGCCGAGCGCTTCTCGTGGCGCGCGGCATCCGAGCAGTTCGCGTCGCATCTGAAGCCGCTGCCGAAGACCGCGTACTCGCCCGCCGAAGGTGCCGCCGTTTGAAACGAGACCTGAACGACAAGAACCCGCCCCCTGCCGCGACCGCGCAACTGCATCGTCCGTTCGACGAAGAAGAGCCGCACGCCGACGCGGACGTGCACACGCACGAACCGCTCGGCCCCGACGATCGTCTGGCACCGCTGCCGCCGAACCCGTACAAGCGCCACCGGGGCATCACGCGCGCGTGGTACGCGCTCAAGCATTCGCTGAACGGGTTTCGCGTCGCGATCCGCGAGGAAAGCGCGTTTCGGCAGGAACTCACGCTCGCCGTGCTGATGCTGCCGATCGCTGCGTTCTCACCGGTCCCGGCCGCATCGCGCGCGCTGCTGATCGCGTCGGTGCTGCTCGTGCTGATCGTCGAGCTGCTGAACTCGAGCCTCGAGGCCGCGATCGACCGCATCTCGCTCGAGCGCCACGAACTGTCGAAGCGCGCGAAGGACCTCGGCAGCGCGGCGGTCACGGTCGCGCTGTTCGCATGCGTGACGACGTGGGGCTTCGTGCTCGGCCCGGTCGTCGCGCGCTGGCTCGGCTTCTAGCGCGCCCTCGGCATCGCCGGCGTGCGGCGGTGCACCATGCGCGGAACGCATCGCGATCACGAAATGCGCCCGTTGTAAGGAAACAGCGGTTTATAATCGGCCGCTAGACTTAGAACAGCAACCCGCGCCGGACGAATCTCGCAGCATCGATTGCAGCGCCTGCCAGTCCGGCACACACAGGGCCGGACGACATGGAAGCGAAACCTCCCCGCCGCACGCGCGAACGGATTCTCGAGTTGTCGTTGAAACTCTTCAACGAGATCGGCGAGCCGAACGTCACGACCACGACGATCGCCGAGGAAATGGAAATCAGTCCAGGCAACCTGTACTACCATTTCCGCAACAAGGACGACATCATCAACAGCATCTTCGCGCAGTTCGAGCAGCAGATCGAACGGCGGTTGCGCTTCCCCGAAGATCACCGTCCGACGATCGACGAGACCTGGTCGTACCTGCAGTACATGGCCGACTTCATGTGGACCTACCGGTTCCTGTATCGCGACCTCAACGACCTGCTCGCGCGCAACCGCACGCTCGAGACGCACTTCAAGCAGATCATCAGCCACAAGGTGCGCTTCGCGCACGACATGTGCGAACTGCTCGTGTCCGACGCCGAAATGGTCGCGACGCCCGCCGAGATCGAAGTCATCGCCACCAACATGGCCGTGATCTCGACGTACTGGCTGTCGTATCAGTACGTGATGCATCCGCGCAAATACAACGACCAGGACGCGATCCGCGAAGAGCTGCATCAGGTGAGCATGCACGTGATCTCGGTGATGGCCCCGTACCTGCGCGGCCGTTCGCGCCAGCTGTTCGACGATCTCGTCTCCGGCAAGCTGCCCAAGCGCGAGTTCACCGACTACCTGCCGCCGCGCGACGGTTCGCCGCGCCCCGCGGGCAGTCCGGTCGCCGCCAGGCCCGCGGCGAAGGATACGAAGCAATGAAGGCAGTCTGTGTTTATTGCGGGTCGTCGTCCGGCGTGCGGCCCGTCTATGCGGACGCCGCGCGCGCATTCGGCCGCGCACTCGTCGATGCGGGCCTGACACTCGTCTACGGCGGCGGCCGTGTCGGCCTGATGGGCGTGATCGCCGATGAAGTGATGGCGGCCGGCGGCCGTGCGGTCGGCGTGATCCCCGAACTGCTGGTCGACAAGGAAGTCGGTCATACCGGGCTGTCCGAGCTGCATGTCGTGCCCGACATGCACCACCGCAAGAAGATGATGGCCGACCTCGCCGACGCGTTCGTCGCGATGCCCGGCGGTGCCGGCACGCTCGAGGAACTGTTCGAGGTCTATACGTGGGCGCAGCTCGGCTATCACCGCAAGCCCGTCGCGCTGTACAACATCGATTCGTTCTACGATCCGCTGATCGCGCTGCTGCGCCATACGGTCGACGAAGGCTTCATGCGTCCGGCCTACTTCGACGCGCTGTGCATCGACTCCGAACCGGTCGCGCTGATCGAGCAGCTGCGCCGCTACCAGCCGCCCGCCCTCGACAAGTGGGCGCCCGACGCCGCCAAGTAACGCTCATCGGGAGCCCCGCGCGATGCCCGCACCGTCCGATCGCAAGGCCGTCCTCATCACCGGCGCGAGCCGCGGCATCGGCCGCGCGACCGCCGTGCTCGCCGCCGAGCGCGGCTGGGACGTCGGCATCAACTACGCGCGCGACGCGGCGGCAGCCGAACTGACCGCGCAAGCCGTTCGCGACGCCGGCGCACGCGCGTGCGTCGTCGCCGGCGACGTCGCGGACGAAGCGGACGTCATCGCGATGTTCGACGCCGTCACGGCGACGTTCGGCCGCCTCGACGCGCTCGTCAACAATGCGGGGATCGTCGCGCCGTCGATGCCGCTTGCCGACATGACGGTCGACCGACTGCGGCGGATGTTCGACACCAACGTGCTCGGCGCCTACCTGTGCGCGCGCGAAGCCGCGCGCCGGCTGTCCACCGATCGCGGCGGGCGCGGCGGCGCGATCGTCAACGTGTCGTCGATCGCGTCCCGGCTCGGTTCGCCGAACGAATATGTCGACTACGCGGGCTCGAAGGGCGCGGTCGATTCGCTGACGATCGGCCTCGCGAAGGAACTCGGCCCGCACGGCGTGCGCGTCAATGCGGTACGCCCCGGCCTGATCGAAACCGAGATCCATGCGAGCGGCGGCCAGCCCGGCCGCGCGGCGCGCCTCGGCGCGCAGTCCCCGCTCGGCCGCGCGGGCGAAGCGCAGGAGATCGCCGAAGCGATCGTCTGGCTGCTCGGCGATGCGGCGTCCTACACGACGGGCGCCCTGCTCGACGTCGGCGGCGGCCGATAACCACCCTCGACGGCGCCGACATGCGCCGACTGAAACATTCCGCAGTCACGGCACGACAAATCTCCACAATATCGCGACAGTTTCAGTAAACATCCGTAACAATTCCATGCTCTACTAGCGCCAAGCCAAAACAGCCGGTCATCCGACTGTCATTTCGCCTTGATGCGCCCCTTATTGGTCCCGGCCCATGTCGCCGGACCGGCTTGACCCGACCGAGATCTTTTCCATGCCAGGAGCAGCAGCACCCGGCCGGCGACGCACGTCCTCCGTGCCCGCTTCGGCTACGCACGCCCGATCAGCCGCCGATCCCGACCTCAGCGCGACGCTGAATGCCGCCGGCACGCCTGCCGTGGCCGGTGCCCCCGCGACGAATGCCGCCCGTGATCGCGTCCTGCGCCTCGGCTGGCGCGTATGGCTGCTGGTCGCCGCGCTGGTCTGCGCGTATACGCTGCCAGGCGTGCTCGGCCACGATCCGTGGAAGCAGGACGAAACCTATACGTTCGGCATCATCCAGCACATGCTCGAGACGGGCGACTTCGTCGTGCCGACCAACGCCGGCCTGCCCTTCATGGAAAAGCCGCCGCTCTACGCGTGGGTCGCGACGAGTCTTGCGTGGCTGCTGCAGCGCGTGATGCCGCTGCACGACGCCGCGCGGCTCGCGAGCGCACTGTTCGCCGCGCTTGCGTTCGGCTTCATCGCACGCGCGGCACGCAGTGCCAGCCGGGCCGACGGCTGGCTCGACCTGCGCGTGATCGGCCCCGTCGTGCTGAGCGCAGGCACGCTGGTCGTCATCAAGCACGTGCACGACATGATGACGGACGTCGCGCTGTTCGCCGGCACCGCGATGGGCTTCTGCGGACTGCTCGAGCTCGTGATGCAGCACGTCGCGCGCGCACGGCAGATGCGCCACGGGCTGCCGGTGCAGCCGTCAGGCCGCTGGGCCGCGCCGATCTTCGGCGCGGGCGTCGGCATCGCGCTGATGACGAAGGGGCTGTTCGTGCCGCTCGTGTTCGCGGCCACGCTCATGGGCGCGCTGGTGCTCTACCCCGCCTGCCGTACGCGCGCGTTCGCACGCTCGCTCGGTGTCGCCGCGCTCGTGTTCGCGCCGTTCGCGCTCATCTGGCCGACCGCGCTGTTCCTGCGCTCCGAGACCCTGTTCATGACGTGGTTCTGGGACAACAACGTCGGCCGCTTCTTCGGCTTCTCGGTACCGGAGCTCGGCGCGGAAAACGACAAGCCGTTCTTCATCCTGCGTGCGTTCCTGCTCATCGGCTTCCCGGTCGCGCCGCTCGCGATCGCCGCGCTGGCGCGCGGCGCATGGCGCGAGTGGCGTACGCCGCGCATCGCGCTGCCCGTGCTGTTCGCCAGCATCGGCCTCGCGGTGCTGCTAGTGTCCGCGACCTCGCGCCAGCTCTACATCCTGCCGTTCTTCGCGCCGCTCGCGCTGGTCGCCGCGCAGGCGATCGAACGCCTGCCGCGCGGGCTGCATCTCGCGTGGGATTACCTGAGCCGGCTGCTGTTCGGTATCGTCGTCGCGCTCGCGTGGGTGATCTGGGCGGTGATGGCCGATCCGGGCGCATCGCGTGCAAGCCTCGCGCCGCTCGGCCGCTGGCTGCCGCTCGACTGGACGATGCCGATCGTGCCCGGGTTGGTGATCGGCGCGCTGGTGCTGACGCTCGGCTGGCTGTGGCTGCTGCCGAAGCTGCGCACGACCGGCCTGTGGCGCGGCGTGCTGTCGTGGGGCGCAGGCGCGCTGGTCGCGTGGGGCCTCGTGTACACGCTGCTGCTGCCGTGGCTCGACGTCGCCAAGAGCTACCGGTCGGTGTTCGACGACCTGAACGCGCACCTGGCGCTCGAGTGGAGCGACGGCGACTGCATGGCGAGCCTGCATGGGCTCGGCGAATCGGAAGCGCCGATGCTGTACTACTTCTCCGGAATCCAGCACACGCCGATCGACGACGCGGAGACGACGCGCTGCACGTGGATGATCGTCCAGGGCGTGCGGGCCGTCGATCCGGCGCCCGGCAGCGAATGGAAACTGTTCTGGACCGGCGCGCGCCCGGGCGACGACGAGGAACTGCTGCGCGTCTACGTGCGCACGCCCGAAAAACACGAAGCGCGGTGACGCAAGGCGGCGCCGCGCAACGACGCCGTCGTCATCTCCGGCACGCAGCGCGAGCGCGGCTTCATGGCCGCCACCCCGCCGCCCCGCACGTCAGAACGACGAACCGGGCTCGCGCAGGAATACCTTCTCTTCGTCGGTCGACGCGCGGCCGAGAATCGCGTTCCGGTGCGGGAACCGACCGAAGCGCTCGACCACGGCTGCATGACGCAATGCGAAGTGGTGATAGCTCTCGCACCCGGCCTCGCCGCGAATGCCCGCGCACAGCCGCACGGCCTCGCGCTGGCTCTCGTCCGACTCGTCATGTTCGAACGGCAGGTACGCAAACGCGCGGTGATGGCCGCTCGGCAGTTGCGCGTCCCACCCGGCCGCGACAACGCGCCGCGCGAGCGCCAATGCCTTCGGATCGGCAGCGAATGCGCGCGGCGTGCCGCGATGAATGTTGCGCGAGAACTGGTCGAGGACCACGATCAACGCGAGTGCGCCGAGCGGCGTGCCGGCCCACCGATCGCAGACGCCGTCGCACGCGGCGTCGAGCAACGCGCCGTAGCGCGTGCGCAGCACGTCGTCGAACGTCGCGCCGCCGTTGAACCATACCTTGCGCGTGTGACCGAACGCCGCCGAATCCGGCTCGCCGAACCAGAAATCGAGAATCTCGCGCGCTTGCGGATCGAGCGCCGCGGGGCTGTCCGCCAGGTTGTCGATCGTCATGCAAACTCCAGTACGAGGCGCCGTGTCCGCGCGCTCTTCTTTTCAAGTCTGGCGACCCGCAGGTTGCCGATTTCCGACGTATTGCGCACATGCGTGCCGCCGCACGGCTGCAGATCGACGCCGGCGATGCGCAGCAGCCGCACGCGGCCCAGCCCCATCGGCGGCTTCACGCTCATCGTGCGCACGAGCTCCGGCCGCTCGACCATCTCCGCATCGGTGATCCATTCGGTCGTGACCGCGTGCGCGCCGTGGACCAGCCCCGCGAGACGGCGCTCGACGTCGACGCGGTCGATCGCGTCCGACGTCGCGAAATCGAGCCGTACGTAGTCGGCCGTCACGCTGCAGCCGTCGACCGGGTACGGCAGCACCGCGCACATCAGGTGCGCGGCCGTATGCAGCCGCATGTGCCGGTAGCGGCGCAGCCAGTCGATGTCCGCGACCACGCGCGTGCCGGGCGCGAGCGACGCGATGCGCGCCTCCTGGCCCGCCGCGGGCACGTGCACGGCGTCGTCCGGCGTTGCGCCGTCGAACTTCGCCTTGCGCGTGTCGGCAATCGCGATCGTGCTGCCGTCGGACAGCGTCAGCGTGCCGCTGTCGCCGGCCTGCCCGCCGCCGAGCGGATAGAACACGGTGCGGTCGAGCCGGATGCCGTCATCGCCGACGGCTGCAACGACGGCCTCGCATTGCGTCAGATAGGCATCTTCACGAAACAGCGCCTCGGTCGTCATCGGGCGAACCTCGTAGCGATGGGGAAACGGTCAATGTCGTGCCGCGCCGGACAGGCGGCCAGACGCAGATCGCCCGGCGGCCGGACGGCGGCGTACCGGTCGATCAACCGGGCCGGTTGCGCATCCAGTCGGCCGTGTCGTAGAAGGAATGCATGAGCCGCTCGCGCAGCGGCTCGGGCAACCCGATGTCCTCCATCGCCCACGCCATGCAGCGCAGCCATTGGTCGCGCTCGACCGACGCGATCGGGAACGGCAGGTGCCGTGCGCGCAGCCGCGGATGGCCGAACCGGCTGATGTAGTGGTCGGGGCCGCCGAGCCAGCCGCACAGGAACCAGAACAACTTGTCGCGCGAGCCGTCGAGCGACGCCGGATGCAGCGCGCGAATCTCCGCGAACTCGGGCTCGAGATCCATCAGGTCGTAGAAACGGTCCACCATTTCGCGCACGCGGGCTTCGCCGCCCACGAGCTCGAACGCCGTCGGCTGCGACGGCGCATCATCATTCACATCGGTCATACGGATAATCGGAAACGGGATATTGGGGCCGCCGGCAACGCTCATGCGTCGCGCAGCGACTGCAGCGCGGGGCGCCGCAACACATTATGCAGGCTCAGCCAGCCGGCCGCACCGGCGCACGCGACACCAGCCGCGATGCCGGCCGGCACGAGCCACGGATCGACGGCGAGCTGGAAGTCGAACACGCGCGACGCAAGCACCCAGCCGACCACGATCGCGCCCGCCGACGCGAGCGCGCCGGCCAGCGCGCCGACGACGATGAATTCGGCGCGCTGCACCGCGCTCACCTGCGCGCGCGACGCGCCGAGCGCGCGCAGCAGCGCGGCCTCGCGCACGCGCTCGTCGCGCGAGCCGGCAAGCGCCGTGTACAGCACGAGCACGCCGGCCGCGAGCGTGAACGCAAACAGGAACTGCACCGCGCCGACCACCTGCAGCATCATCCGCTGCAGTTGCGCGAGGATCGGCGCGACGTCGATCGCGGTCAGGTTCGGGTAGCGCGCGATCAGCGGATCGAGCAGCGCCGCCTGCTCGGCCGGCAGGTGGAAGCTCGTCAGGTACACGGCCGGAAAATCCTTCAGCACGGGCGGCGGCATCAGCACGAAGAAGTTGACGCGGAACGAGCCCCAGTCGAGCTTGCGCACGCTGGTGATCGGCGCGTCGACCGTCAGCCCCGTCACGTCGAAGCGCAGCGTGTCGCCCGGCTTCACGTTCAGCGTCTTCGCAAGCCCTGCCTCGATCGAGATCTGCGGCCCGGCCGAATGGCCGAACCAGTCACCCGCGACGATCCGGTTGTCGGACGGCAGCTCGGTCGTATACGACAGGTTGAACTCGCGGTCGACGAGCCGGCGCGCCTCGTCCGACGGATACGCGTCCGGGTTCACCGGCTTGCCGTTGATCGCGACGAGACGGCCGCGCACCATCGGCGCCGGCACGGCGTCGCGCACGCCGTGCGCGGCGAGCCACGTGGCGACGTCGGCGCGCTGGTCGGGCTGGATGTCGATCAGGAACTGATTCGGCGCATCGGGCGGCATCGACTGCCGCCAGCCAGCGACGAGGTCGTTGCGCGTGATCGCGATCAGCAGCAGGCACATCAGGCCCAGCGCGAGCGCGGTGATCTGCAGCGCGCTCGCCGTGCCGCGCCGGTGCAGCGACGCGAGCGCGTAGCGCCAGCCGATGCCCGCCGCCACGCGCGCATTGCGCACCGCGCGCGCCGCCGCGTACAGCACGGCCCGCGCGATCAGCGAAAAACCGACCAACGCGCCTGCGAACCCGCCCGCGACGATCAGCCCGAGCTTCAGGTTGCCCGCCGCGACGATCAGCAGCCCCGCGAACAGCACGACGCCGATCGCATACGCGGCCCACGCGGTGCGCGACGCGTCGCCCCAGTCGCGCCGCAGCACGCGCACCGGCGGCACGCGCGTGAGCGGCGCGAGCGGCGGCAGCGCGAAGCCGAGCAGCAGCACGAGCGCGGCGCCGATGCCGACGAGTGCGGGCCAGAGTGTCGGCGGCGGCAACACGACGTCGATCAGGCTGCCGAGCGCAGTCAGGAGCGCCCAGTGGCCGCCGTAGCCAAGCACCGCCCCCGCTACACCCGAGACGATGCCGATGCCGGCGAATTCGAGCGCGAACAGCGCGCCGAGCGTGCGGCGGCTCACGCCCAGGCAGCGCATCGTCGCGCAGCCGTCGAGATGGCGCCGCATGTAGCGCTGCGCGGCCATCGCGATCGCGACCGCCGCGAGCAGCGCGGTCAGGAGCGCGACGAGCGTCAGGAAATGGCGCGCGCGATCGAGCGTCTGGCGCACCTGCGGCTGGCCCTCCTGCAGCGATTCGAGACCGACGCCGCGCAGCTTGCCGCCGTCGACGCGGCCGTGCGCGTAAGCCTCGAAGCGCGCGACGGCCGGCGTGTCGCCGGCGACCAGCAGCCGGTACGTGACGCGGCTGCCGTAGCCGGTGAGCCCGGTCGCGGCGAGTTCGTCCGCGCGCATCATCAGCCGCGGCGAGAAATTGACGAACGAGAAACCGCGATCGAGTTCGCGGGAGATGGACGCGGCGACCGTGAACGTGCGCAGCCCGACGCGCACGGTGTCGCCCGCCTTCAGATGCAACGCATCGAGCAGCGCCGGATCGGCCCACACGGTGCCGGGCGCGGGAATCGCGCTCGCCTTGTGCGCGGCGATCGCGCCGGCCGGCACGATCTCGACCGCGCCGCGCAATGGATATCCGGGCGACACGGCCTTCACGGCCGCGAGGCGCGAGGGCGCCGCATCGCTCGCCTGGCCGCCTGCGGCCGACGCGATCATGCTCGGGAAGATCGCGGTCGTCGCGGTGCGCAGCCCGAGTGTGTGCGCCTCGCGATCGAACGACGGATCGACGGGATGATCGGCACGCACGACGAAATCGGCGCCAAGCATCTGGCGCGCGTCGCGCTCGAGCCCCTGGCGCAGCCGGTCGGCGAGAAAACCGACGCTCGTCAGCGCCGCGACCGCGAGCACCAACGCCAGCACGAGCAGCGTCAGTTCGCCGGCACGCCAGTCGCGCGCGGTCATCCGCGCGGCCTGGTGGATCAGGTCGCGCCAGCCGAAGCGGCCGGCATGGCCGGGCCGCCCGGCCGGCGACGGGTCAGCGTGCTGCCGCTCGGCGGGTGACGGCGCCTTCAATCGCGCTTGCCCCCGATCGAGTTGAGCCGCGTCACCATGTGGTTCGCCATCCCGCGGAACCCGCCGGACACGCCGCGCCACAGACGCGGCAGCGCCCAGGCCGACGCCGCGATGAACGCCGCGAGCAGCACCAGGAATGCGAGCGGAACGAAGAATGCGAGCGCGAGGCCGCCGAACACGAGCCCGTCCTCGGTGGACGATGCGACCCAGTTGGAGATGGGTTCCGGGGACAGGTTGATCAGCGCGCGCGTGCCGGCCTTCGCGATGTGCGCGGCACCGGCAAGCGAACCACCGGCGAGCCCGGCGACCGCGAGCACGGTCGGGTCGGCATGGCCGAGCGCACCGGCGGCCAGCACCGCGCCGGCCGGAATGCGGATGAAGGTATGCACGGCGTCCCACAGCGAATCGAATGCGGGAATCTTGTCGGCAAGGAATTCGGTGACGGCGAGCACGGCGGCGGCACCGATGACCCACGGCGACGTCAGAACCGCGAGCGTATCAGGCAGATGGAGCCAGCCGACCCGCGCGAGCACGCCGGCGATCAGCACCGTCAGATAAAGGCGCAGCCCGCTCGCCCACGCGAGCCCCGCGCCGAGCGAAATGGCTTCGATCATGGCCCTCTCCTTGCACTTTCCGTGCGCTTTGCCGATTGATCGGATCGAGTCGGTATGACCGGCCGCGCGGCGCGTGGCGACCGGCGCCGCCTGCCGCGAACGGCGCAACGGCATTCAGGCCCGAATGCGTTCCATTATAGACAGGCTATCAGGAGGGCCGGCGCAATTCCGCAGTGCGTCACGGCCGGACGCGGGCGCCGGCCGGCGCCCGGCGGGTCGGCTTCAGGCAGCCGACGACAGTTTCAGGCCGATCAGCCCGAGCACGATCAGCGACGCGCTCGCGACGCGGGCGACGGTCAGCGCCTCGCCCATCATCACGATCCCGAACACGAACGCGCCGACTGCGCCGATACCCGTCCACACCGCATACGCGGTACCGAGCGGCAACTGGCGCATCGCGACCGCGAGCAGCCCGAAGCTGGCAAGCGCCGTCACGATCGTAAACACCGACGGTCCGAGTTTCGTGAAACCCTCGGACGATTTCATGCCGGCCGCCCAGGCCACTTCCAGCAAACCGGCGATCAATAACAATACCCACGCCATCTCGACGTACTCCGTATCGGATGGGGCCGTCCCCGTTGAAGCGAATGACCCAAGGTCGTCCCCGGGTGGCGCCGAGTATAACAAGACGCTTACAGGCATGCCGGCCGGGGCGGCCGGGGGCAAACGGAGCGCCGGGCCGGAGCACGGCCCGGGCACGCCCGCTCCGCCGCGCTCAGTTCGACACGCGCTTGGCGCCGACACCGCCGACGCAGCGGTCGTCGCGGTACAGCGCCCATTCTTCGCACACGCGGCCGTCCTTGAACACGCACATCCCGACCTGCCCGCTCGACAGGTCGCGGATCACGTGGCGACCGCCGAGCTTCTCGCAATTGACCGACGCGGGATTGGCGAGCGCCGTTTGCGGCGCCGAAGGCTGCTGACCAGGCGGCAGCGGCTGCGCGAACGCGCCGGGCGCAGCAAGCGCCAGCGCACCGATGACGACCAGGCGGACGGACATTGCACGCTCCTCGGTTTCGTTCATGGAACGGTCAGCATAGCGGGGAATGCGGGGTCGGTGTGCGCGGCCGGCGCATGCGGCGCCAATGTCGCGTCGATGCAACTTCACCGGCGTGCGGCCTTGCATTCCGGCCGCATCGCGCGGCTGGCATCACGCCGCGCCGACGAGCCGGTAGCCGACGCCCGTTTCGGTGACGATGTGCTCGGGCTGCGCGGGATCGCGCTCGAGCTTCTGGCGCAGGTGCGCCATGTAGATGCGCAGGTAATGATGGCTCTCGACATGCGACGGGCCCCACACGTCGCGCAGCAGCTGGCGATGCGTGAGCACGCGTCCCGCGTGCCGCACGAGCGTCGCGAGCAGCCGGTACTCGAGCGGCGTCAGGTGCACGATCTCGCCGTCGCGCCACACCTGGCGCAGCGCGAGATCGACGGTCACGCTGCCGAAGCCGACCTTCGGCGATTCGTTCGCGCCGCCCTGGTTGCGCCGGCGCAGTTGCGCGCGGATCCGCGCGCGCAGCTCGGACACGCCGAACGGCTTGGTCAGGTAGTCGTCGGCGCCCGCGTCGAGCGCGGCGACCTTCTCCTCTTCCTGCGTGCGCGCGGACAGCACGATCACCGGCACCTCGGACCAGCCGCGCAGTTCGCGGATCACGTCGAGGCCGTCGGTATCGGGCAAGCCGAGGTCGACGATCACGAGATCGGGCTTGCGGGTCGCCGCATCGATCAGCCCCTGCTTGCCCGTCTCCGCCTCGAACACGGCGATGTCCTCCTCTTCGAGCGCGGCGCGCACGAAACGGCGGATCTGTTTTTCGTCCTCGATCAGGACGACGGTCAGGCTCGGTTCACTCATGGTCTGGCAATGGCTCGGAGGGGGACGATGCGCCGGGTACGTCGGTTTCGTCATCGGGTACGGCAGGCACGGCCGGCGGCGTGTCGACCGGCAGCGTGAACCAGAAGCGCGCACCCGTTACGCGGCCGTCGGCCGCCGTGCGGTTGAGCGCGCCGATTCTACCGCCGTGCGCCTCGACGATCGCGCGGCAGATCGCGAGGCCGAGCCCGATGCCCGGCGTCGCCGATTCCTTCTCGCCACGCGTGAACTTGTCGAAGATCCGCGTTTCCATCCCGGCCGGCAAGCCCGGGCCGTGATCGTCGACATGCACGCGCACGAACGGCCTGCCGTCGTCGGTCACGCGTTCGGCGCCGATGTCGATCGACGTGTCGGCCGGCGTGTACTTCGCCGCATTCTCGAACAGGTTGGTGAAGAGCCGCTCCATCAGCACCGCGTCCATCTGCAACAGCGGCAGGTCGGCCGGCAGCGCGACGCGCGCGGGATGACGCGCAAGCACGCGCTTGCATGCGGCAAGCGCCGCGCCGACGGTTTCCTCGAGCAGCGACCACTGGCGCTTGAGCTGCAGGCTGCCGGCCTGCAGCCGCGCCATGTCGAGCAGGTTCGTGACGATGCCCGTCATCCGCAGCGCCTCGTCGTGGATCGCGTTGACGAGCTCGCCCTCGCGCTGCGCGGAACGTTCGGCCGCCGCGGCGTCACCGCGTTGCGCGGCCGCACGCCCGTTCGCGAGCATCGACGAGAAGCCGACGATCGTCGTGAGCGGCGTGCGCAGGTCGTGCGAGATCGCCGACAGCAGCGAGTTGCGCAGCCGTTCGGACTCCATGTTGACGAGCGCGTCGCGCGCGATCTCGACGTAGTGCACGCGTTCGAGCGCGAGCGCGATCTGCGCGGCGAACGCATCGAGCATGCGCAGCTGCTCGGGCACCTCGAGCTCGCGCGGATCGCGCGACGCCACCGCGAGCACGCCGCGCGTGCGCATCGGCGCCTTCAACGGCAGGTACAGCGCGGCGGTCGCGGGCAGCGTGTCGGTGCCGCGGCCGGCCGGTTTCTGCTGGTCGTACACCCACTGGCCGACGTCACGGTCGAGGTCGGCACCCGTCAGCGTGACGGCCGCGTCGGGCTCTTCGATCTTCTGCCGCACCTGGTCCGCGCTGTCGGGCAGCAGGAACGCGACGCGCGCGCGAAACACCTCGCTCACGTGGCGGCTGCCGATCTCGACGATCTGCTCGGTCGTCAGCGCCGCACCGAGCTCGCGCGCCATCGCATAGATCGCGCCGGTGCGGCGCTCGCGGCGCTGCGCGATGCTCGCCTGGCGCGTGAGCGTCGACGTCAGGTGGCTGATCACGAGCGACGTGAGCAGCATCCCGAAGAAGGTCAGCAGGTACTGCGTGTCGCTCACCGAGAACGACATGCGCGGCGGCACGAAGAAGTAATCGAACGCGGCGACCGACAGGAACGACTGCAGCACGCCCGGGCCGCGCCCGAGCCGCACGGCCGAGAACACGACGCCGAGCAGGTACAGCATCACGAGGTTCGTGAGGTCGAGCCGCTCGGACACGATGCTCGCGACCCCGGTGATCGCCGCGCAGATCGCGGCCGCATACACGTAGTGACGCGGCGGCGAACGCCGCATGCCGAATTGCGCGAACGCGTCGCGCCAGTCGCGTGCGCGCGCGTCGAGCGGCGCCGCGCGCACTTCGTCGCTCGCCGACGCGCGAATCAGCATCAGGTCGACGTCGCCCGCGCGTTCGGCGAGCTTTTCGCCAAACGGTCGCGCGAAGCGGCGCGCGAGCCCCGTCTTCGGCGAACCGCCCGCAACCAGCTTCGACACGTTGCGCACCTTTGCATAACCGATCAGCGCGGCGACCGCGTCGTCGCCGGCGAGCGTGGCCGTCTCCGCGCCGAGCTCGGCCGCGAGCTTCAGCGCATCGAGCGTGCGCTGCCGCCGCGCGTCGGGCAGCCGCTGCAGCCGCGGTGTCTCGACGTACACGGCGATCCAGTCGGCCTTCACGCTCGCGGCAAGCCGCGCGGCCGCGCGCACCAGCGTCGGCGCCTCGGGGCCGGGCCCGACGCACACGAGCAGCCGTTCGCGCGCCTGCCAGATGCGCTGGATCGAGCGGTCGGCCCGGTACTCGCGCATCTGCGCGTCGACGCGGTCGGCCGTGCGCCGCAGCGCCAGTTCGCGCAGCGCGATCAGGTTGCCCTTGCGGAAGAAGTTGCGCACCGCGCGCTCCGCCTGCTGCGCGAGATACACCTTGCCGTCGCGCATCCGCTCGAGCAGTTCCTCGGCCGGCAGGTCGACCAGCGTGACCTCGTCGGCCGCGTCGAACACGCGGTCGGGCACGGTCTCCCACACGCGGATGCCGGTGATCGCACCGACCACGTCGTTCAGGCTTTCCAGATGCTGGACGTTGACGGTGGTGTACACCTCGATGCCCGCGTCGAGCAGTTCGTAGACGTCCTGCCAGCGCTTCAGGTGACGCGCGCCCTGCACGTTCGAATGCGCGAGTTCGTCGACGAGGATCAGCTGCGGCGCGCGCGCGAGCGCGCCGTCGAGATCGAATTCGGCAAGCGTGCGGCCGCGATGCTCGATGCGCGCGAGCGGCAGCACGTCGAGGCCGTCGAGCAGCGCGGCGGTTTCGCTGCGGCCGTGGGTCTCCACGATGCCGACGACGACGTCGATGCCATCCTGCAGGCGCTGGCGCGCGGCCTGCAGCATCGCGTAGGTCTTGCCGACGCCGGCGGATGCGCCGAAGAAGATCTTGAGCTGGCCGCGCCGCTGCTTTTCTTCGTCGCGCTGCAGCTTGTCGAGGAGTTGGTCGGGATCGGGGCGGTTCATGCGTGACGAAGGCGAAGCGCCGGGTTGCGCGCGAGTACAGGCATTGTTGTTCCAAATCGCCGCAAAAGGCAAAGACGGCGCATGCGCCGCCGGAAAAATCGGACCCGGCGCGCCGCAAGCCGCGCCGGAGTGTCCGGATTCGCGTTCAGTGCGTGGCCTGTGCCGCGTCGAGCGCAAGGTTCAGCTTCAGCACGTTCACGCGCGGCTCGCCGAGCACGCCGAACTGGCGGCCCGCCGTGTTCGCGGCGACGAGCAGCGCGACCGCGTCGGCCGTCAGGTTGCGCGCCTTCGCGACACGCTCGACCTGATACGCGGCGGCGGCCGGCGTGATCTCCGGATCGAGGCCGCTCGCCGACGCCGTCACGAGGTCGACCGGCACGGCCTTCGACAGGTCGGTGCCCGCGTCGCGCAGCGCGGCGATGCGCGCCTTCACCTGATCGGCGAGCGACGGATTCAGCGGGCCGAGGTTCGAGCCGCCGGAGCCGCTCGCGTTGTACGGCATCGGCGACGTGGCGGACAGCCGGCCCCAGAAGTACTTCGGCGCATCGAACGGCTGGCCGATCAGCGCGGAGCCGATCGCACGGCCGTCCTTCTCGATCAGGCTGCCGTTCGCCTGCGACGGGAACACGGCCTGGCCGAACACGGTCGTCACGGCCGGGTAAGCGAGCCCCGTCACGACGGTCAGTACGACAAAGATCACGACGAGCGGGCGAATCAAGGTTTTCATGATGGTTCCTTCAGGTGCGGCGCATCAGGCCCAGCCGAGCGTGGCGAGCGTCATGTCGATCAGCTTGATGAACGGGAACGGCAGCAGCATGCCGCCGAGGCCATACACCAGCAGGTTGCGGCGCAAGAGCGACGCGGCGCCGAGCGGCCGGTAGGTGACGCCCTTCAGCGCGAGCGGGATCAGCGCGACGATGATCAGCGCGTTGAAGATCACCGCCGACAGGATCGCGGATGCCGGCGAGCTCAGGTGCATGATGTCGAGCACGCGCAGCTGCGGGTACGTCGTCACGAACGCGGCCGGAATGATCGCGAAATACTTCGCGATGTCGTTCGCGATCGAGAACGTCGTCAGCGAACCGCGCGTCATCAGCATCTGCTTGCCGATCTCGACGATCTCGATCAGCTTGGTCGGGTTCGAGTCGAGGTCGACCATGTTGCCGGCTTCCTTCGCGGCCTGCGTGCCGGTGTTCATCGCCACCGCCACGTCGGCCTGCGCGAGCGCCGGCGCGTCGTTGGTGCCGTCGCCCGTCATCGCGACGAGGCGCCCCGCCGCCTGGTGCTCGCGGATCGTCGCGAGCTTGGTTTCCGGCGTCGCTTCCGCGAGGAAGTCGTCGACGCCGGCCTCCGCCGCGATCGCCGCGGCCGTCAGCCGGTTGTCGCCCGTCACCATCACGGTCTTGATGCCCATCCTGCGCAACTCGGCGAAGCGCTCCTTGATGCCGCCCTTCACGATGTCCTTCAGCTCGATCACGCCCAGCACGCGCGCCACGCCGTCATGCAGATCGGCCACGACGAGCGGCGTACTGCCGCGGCGCGCGACGTCGTCGACCGCCCGGCGCACTTCTTCCGGAAAGCGGCTGCCGTGCGTCTCGACGTAGCGGCGGATCGCATCGGCCGCGCCCTTGCGGATTTCTCGGCCGGGGAGATCGACGCCGCTCATCCGCGTCTGCGCGGAAAAGCCGAGGAACGTCGCATGCAGTTGCGCCATGTCGCGCTGGCGGATGTTGAAGCGCTCCTTGGCCAGCACGACGATGCTGCGCCCTTCCGGCGTTTCGTCGGCGAGCGACGACAGCTGCGCGGCGTCGGCCAGCGCTTCCTCGGTCACGCCCGGCGCGGGCACGAACATCGACGCCTGGCGATTGCCGAGCGTGATCGTGCCGGTCTTGTCGAGCAGCAGCACGTCGACGTCGCCGGCCGCCTCCACCGCGCGGCCCGACGTCGCGATCACGTTCGCCTGCATCATCCGGCTCATCCCCGCGACGCCGATCGCGGACAAGAGCCCGCCGATCGTTGTCGGGATCAGGCACACCAGCAGCGCGACGAGCGCGGTGATCGTCACCACGTGGCCGGCCTTCATTGTTTCGACGGAGAACATCGAAAACGGCAGCAGCGTCGCGGTTGCCAGCAGCATCACGATCGTCAGCGCGACGAGCAGGATCGTCAGCGCGACCTCGTTCGGCGTCTTCTTGCGCTTCGCGCCTTCGACCATCGCGATCATCCGGTCGAGGAACGCCTCGCCGGGATTCGCCGTCACCTTCACGACGATCCAGTCCGACAGCACGCGCGTGCCGCCCGTCACCGACGAGAAGTCGCCGCCCGACTCGCGGATCACCGGCGCGGATTCGCCGGTGATCGCCGATTCGTCGACCGATGCGACACCGTCGACGACTTCACCGTCGGCCGGGATCACGTCGCCGGCCTCGACCAGCACGACGTCGCCACGGCGCAGGTCGGACGCGGTCGTGATGCGGATCGGCGACTTCGGGTGCGGCTCGTTCAGCTTCTTCGCCATCACGTCCTTCTTCGCACTGCGCAGCGATGCGGCCTGCGCCTTCGAACGCCCTTCGGCGAGCGCTTCGGCGAAGTTCGCGAACAGCACGGTGAACCACAGCCACAGCGCGATCGCGAGGATGAAGCCCGCGGGCGCCTCGGCCTGGCCGGCGAGCGCCGCGATCCACAGGATCGTGGTCAGGATGCTGCCGACGTACACGCAGAACATCACCGGGTTGCGGAACTGCGTGCGCGGCGTGAGTTTCTTGAACGAGTCCACGATCGCCGGACGCAGCAGCGCCGGATCGAACATGGACCGTGTTGCGGAATGTTGAGTCATTGCGATCTCTTCAATCTCTTCAGTCTTTTCAAGGTGTCGTCATGCGCTCGCGCATCACGCGCCCAGCCACATCATCAGATGCTCGACGCCCGGGCCGAGCGCGAGCGCCGGCACGTAGGTCAGCGCGCCCACCAGCAGCACGGTGCCGAGCAGCAGCACGACGAACAGCGGACCGTGTGTCGGCAGCGTGCCGCTCGTCACCGCGATGCGCTTCTTCGCGGCCAGCGAGCCGGCGATCGCCAGCACCGGCACGATCGTGCCGAAGCGGCCGAACCACATCGCGACCGCGGTCATCCAGTTGTAGAACGGCGTGCCGACCGTCAGGCCCGCGAACGCGCTGCCGTTGTTGTTCGCGGCCGAGCTGAACGCGTACAGGATTTCCGAGAAGCCGTGCGGGCCCGGATTCGCGATGCCGGCCTTGCCCGCGTCCGCCAGCACCGCGATCGACGTGCCGAGCAGCACGAGCAGCGGCGTGAGCAGCACGACGATCGACACCATCTTCATCTCGTACGACTCGATCTTCTTGCCGACGTATTCGGGCGTGCGGCCGATCATCAGGCCGGCGACGAACACCGCGAGCAGCGCGAACACGAGCATCCCGTAGAGGCCGGAACCGACGCCGCCGTAGATCACCTCGCCGAGTTGCATCAGCAGCATCGGCACGAGGCCGCCGAGCGGGGTCAGCGAATCGTGCATCGTGTCGACCGCGCCGCACGACGCGGCCGTGGTCGCGACCGTGAAGATGCCGGTCTGCGCGATGCCGAAGCGCGTTTCCTTGCCTTCCATGTTGCCGCCCGGCTGCAGCGCGCTCGTCGACTGGTCGACGTGAAGCGCTGCGAGCGTCGGGTTGCCGGCCTGCTCGGCGCTCACCTCGACGCCGATCGCCACGGCGAACGCGACCGTCATCGCCGCGAGCACCGCGATCCCCTGCCGGCGGTCGCCGATCACGCGGCCGAACACGAGACACAGCGCGGCCGGGATGATCAGGATCGAGAAGACCTGGATGAAGTTCGTGAACGGCGTCGGGTTCTCGAACGGATGCGCGGAGTTCGCGTTGAAGAAGCCGCCGCCGTTGGTGCCGAGCATCTTGATCGCTTCCTGCGACGCGACCGGGCCCATCGCGAGCGTCTGCTTCACGAGCGGGGTCGGCACCGTGACCGGATTGCCCTTGTCGTCCTTCACCGGACTGCCCTGCGCGTCGAGCTTCGGCGCCGCATAGGTGCTCGCCTGCAGCACCGGCACGTCCTGGTACGCCTTCATGTTCTGGATCACGCCCTGGCTCATCAGCAGCGCGGCGATGATCATCGACATCGGCACGAGCACGTACAGCGTCACGCGCGTGAGGTCGACCCAGAAGTTGCCGATCGTCTGCGCGGTGTGGCGCGCAAAGCCGCGGATCAGCGCGATCACGACGACGATGCCGGTCGCCGCCGACAGGAAGTTCTGCACGGTCAGGCCGAGCATCTGCGTCAGGTAGCTGACGGTCTGCTCGGGCGTGTAGTCCTGCCAGTTCGTGTTGGTGACGAAGCTGACAGCCGTGTTGAACGCGCCGTCGACCGTCATCGCGCCGAACTGCTGCGGGTTGCCGGGCAGGACGCCCTGCAGGCGCAACAGGCCGTATAGGAACAGCGCGCCGAGCGCGTTGAACGCGATCGTCGCGACCGCGTATTGCTTCCAGTTCATTTCGGTGCCGGCATCGACGCCGGCGATGCGGTACAGCACGCGCTCGAGCGGCCCGAGCACGCGCACGACGCGCGAGCTGCCGTCCATCACGGCGGACAGGTAGCGCGCGACCGGCACGGCCGCCGCGAGCAGCACGACGATGAACAGCAGCGTCTGCAACAGGTTGTTCGCGTTCATTCGATGTCCTCCGCGCGCAGCAGCGCAAAGACGAGATACGCGAACAGCAGGGCCGTCGAGGCGCCCGCCAGCCAAAGCATCCAGGTCATGCTCGCCCCCCGCGACCGTATTGCGCGAGCTTCTCGCAACCGGCAAGCAAACCGAGGATCAGCGCTGTGAACAGCACCAGTGCGCCGATGAAAACCCCATCCATTTTTGTGTTCTCCGTCGTCGAAATCGGACGACTAGAACCTTATGGGAACGCGCGTAAAGGACGGATCAAAGGTAACCGGGCGGATATAAAAAACGCGTAAACGCGCGCGGCGGGGAATGGCGGGCGGGACAAGAGAGAGGACGGGCGGCGGCCAGCGCCGCCGCGAGGGTGCGTGCCGGCGTGGTGCCGGCACGCAGGGATGCGTCAGGGAACGAGGATCGTCGAGCCGGTCGTCTTGCGCGACTCGAGGTCGGCATGCGCGCGGCCGACTTCCGCGAGCGGATAACGCTGGTTGATGCTCGTTTTCACCTTGCCTGACAGGATCACGTCGAACAGCTCGGCGGCCGCGGCTTCGAGATCGGCGCGCTTCGCGATGTACGAGAACAGCGTCGGGCGCGTGAAGAACAGCGAGCCGCGCGACGAGAACTCCTTCGAATCGATCGCCGGCAGCGGGCCCGACGCATTGCCGAAGCTGACGAAGTAGCCAAGCGGCGCGAGGCAGTCGAGCGAACCGATGTAGGTATCTTTGCCGATCGAATCGTAGACGACCGGCACGCCCGCGCCGTTCGTGATCTCCTTCACGCGCTGCGTGAAGTTCTCGCGCGTATAGACGATCGGATGATCGCAGCCGTGCGCCTGCGCGAGCGCGGCCTTTTCGTCGGAACCGACCGTCCCGATCACGGTGGCGCCGAGCGCCTTCGCCCACTGGCACACGAGCAGGCCGACACCGCCGGCCGCCGCGTGGATCAGGATCGTGTCGCCGGCCTTCACCGGATACGTGCGGCGCAGCAGGTAGTGCGCGGTCAGCCCTTGCAGCATCACCGATGCCGCGTCGTCGTAGCTGATCCCGTCAGGCAGCTTCACGAGCCGCTCGGCCGGCATCACGCGCTCCTGCGCGTAGGCGCCCGGCGGCTGCCCGACATACGCGACGCGATCGCCCACCTTGAGCGCGGTCACGCCGTCGCCGACGGCCGTCACCTCGCCGGCGGCCTCCATCCCGAGGCCGCCGGGCAGCGGCTGCGGATAGAGACCCGTGCGGAAGTACACGTCGATGTAGTTGAGCCCGACCGCGTGTTGCCGGATCCGGACTTCGCCCGCCTTCGGCGCGCCGACCTCCACATCGACCCACTTCATCACGTCCGGGCCGCCCGGCTGGTCGTATCGGATTGCTTTCGGCATCGTTTTGCTCCTCGTTTGTCTGGAATCTGGAAATCCGGCCCGGCGAATGTATCGACGTCGCGCCGGCGGCAATGCGGGCGAACGCGGGTCGTAGCGGACGATTCTCGCGCGTCGTGCGCGGTCGTGCAGCGCGTCGATGCAATCCCTTTACATCGGTAGGGTTTTCGCTGAAAACGGATTGCATGAGCCCAGCGTGCGAAGGACGGCGTGGTATGAGACCGATCGCTGCCGTTCGTTTCCCTGCCGGCGGCGTCAATGATGTTCGGCACACTTTGTCACGTTTTACGTCATGCCACGCTCTCCGCGATGGCCGAAATATGCCGATCCGTCATTTCTCGCCGCGTCGACGCGCTTTTCCCCGAACCGGCGAATGCCGATGTCGACCGGCCCGGCACTTGGTCTCGCCAGGGTCATTTACGAGATGGCCACCGTGCTAATTTGCCCGCTGCCCAATTCGCTAGGTCAACGCCATGAAGCACTTTCTTGTCAGGAACGTGTTTGCTTTCGCGTCGTTGTCCGCAAGTATCGGCAGCGCAACCGCGGCTCCGCTACCGCGTGCGGACGGCGCCCGTCTGCTCGACGGCCTGAGCCGTTCCGACAACAGTCCGTAGCCGACGCCGAGCGCCACGCGATGGCCTGGTATCTGGCGGGCGTGTCCGATGCGACCGAAGGCAAGGACTGGTGCGACAACGGGCGTGTCAAACCGGGAGAAATCGATTCGGAAGTGCTCGGTGATCTCGGGAAACGGCCAAGGGGGGTGTCAGAATTTCCGTGTTCAAGGCGGGTTGAGATTCACACGGACGGTCGAACGAATTGATCGAGGGAGTCGAATCCCTTCTATCGTTCGCCGGAACGAGCAATTCACCATAAGCAGGTCGCTCACGCGCGAGGTCCGCGCGTTGGCCGGCGCCGTGACCTGTCCGCCGACGGCTTCGCCGAACGCGCAAGCGCGCTCGTCTGCTCGATCGCGTGTTGCGTGATCACACCAACACGCTGTGCCGTCAGGAGCGGCGCACTTAAGCACCGAACCCGACAGCGAAGCACCCGCACAGGCACAATCCGCCGATCGGATACGGAGCCCTTTCAGACAGAACTCGACCGTTAATGCGGAGCGCTCCAGAACAGCTCGCTAGCAAACGTCCTGCATGTTGCGCGCCAGATCGTCGAGCAGCATCCGCGCGGTCGCGACGTTGGTCGCGACCGGCACGTCGTGCACATCGCATGCGCGCACCAGCGCGGTGATGTCCGGATCGTGCGGCTGCGCGGTCATCGGATCGCGCAGGAACACGACGATGTCGACGCGGCCTTCGGCCAGCTCCGCACCGATCTGCAGATCGCCGCCCTGCGGCCCCGACAGCTTGCGCTCGACCTCGAGCCCGTGCGCGGCGGCGATGCGGCTGCCCGTCGTGCCCGTCGCGACCAGCCGGCACTGCGCGAGCGCCTCGCGGAACTGGCCTGCGAGCGCGACGATCTCGTCCTTCTTCGCGTCGTGCGCGATCAATGCGATGCGGGGTTTGCTCATCTCCGTTTCCTTTGTCGTTCAGTCGTTGTCGTCGTTGAATGGCGGTGCGCGCGTCAGAACGTGCCCGGATACGCGCCGCCGTCGAGCAGCCAGTTCTGCCCGGTGATATAGCCGGCATGCACGCTGCAGAGGAACGCACACGCCGCGCCGAATTCGGCGCGCGTGCCGAGGCGCCCGGCCGGGATGTCCTTCGTGCGGCGCGCGCGCATCTCGTCGACCGTCACGCCCTGCGCCTTCGCCGACGCGGCGAGCGTCGTCGCGATCCGGTCGGTGTCGAACAGCCCCGGCAGCAGGTTGTTGATCGTCACGCCATGCCCCGCGACCTTGCGCGACAGCCCCGCGACGAAGCCGGTCAGCCCCGAGCGAGCGCCGTTCGACAGCGCGAGCACGTCGATCGGCGCCTTCACCGCCGAACTCGTGATGTTGACGATCCGGCCGAAGCCGCGCCCGATCATCCCGTCGACGGTCGCACGGATCAGCTCGATCGGCGTCAGCATGTTCGACTCGAGCGCGCGGATCCAGTCGTCGTGCGAGAAATCGCGGAAGTCGCCGGGCGGCGGGCCGCCGGCATTCGTCACGAGAATGTCGGGCTGCGGGCAGGCGGCGAGCGCGGCCGCGCGCCCGTCGGGCGTCGTGATGTCGCAGGCGACCGCCGTGATCGACACGTTCGACTCGGCGCGGATCTCCTCCGCGGCTTCCTCCAGCGTGTCGCGCGTGCGGGCGACGATCACGAGATTCACGCCCTCGGCGGCCAGCGCTTCCGCGCAGCCGCGACCGAGCCCCTTGCTCGCCGCGCATACGAGCGCGGTCTTTCCTGCGATGCCGAGATCCATCGTCGATTCCTCTATGGCGACGCGCGCCGGCGCGGCCCCGGCCGCATCGCCGGACGGGCGAACGATCGCGAACGGATGCGAATGGGCGAACACGGCGCGCGGATTGTCGTGAGACGTCGATAATATCCGGATCGCGCGGCGCGCCTTGGTAAAATTGCGGCCATAAGCGGCGGCTGGCCTGGCGCCCGCCGCCGCTTCCGATCCCCTTTTGCCGCCAAGGCACCCCCGTCATGAAACAGGACAGCCGTTTCCCGAATCTCTTCATCACCGATCACCCGCTGATCCAGCACAAGCTCACGCACATGCGCGACAAGGACACGTCGACGCGCACGTTCCGCGAGCTGCTGCGAGAAATCACGCTGCTGATGGGCTACGAGATCACCCGCAACCTGCCGATCACGACCAAGCGGGTCGAAACCCCGCTGGTGGCGGTCGACGCGCCGGTGATCGCGGGCAAGAAACTCGCGATCGTGCCCGTGCTGCGTGCCGGCATCGGGATGTCGGACGGCCTGCTCGACCTGGTCCCGTCCGCGCGAGTCGGCCACATCGGCGTGTATCGCGCGGAAGATCACCGCCCGGTCGAATACCTGGTGCGCCTGCCCGATCTCGAGGACCGGATCTTCATCCTGTGCGACCCGATGGTCGCGACCGGCTACTCGGCCGTGCACGCGGTCGACGTGCTCAAGCGCCGCAACGTGCCGGCCGCGAACATCATGTTCGTCGCGCTCGTCGCCGCGCCCGAAGGCGTGCAGGTATTCCAGGACGCGCATCCGGACGTGAAGCTGTTCGTCGCGTCGCTCGACTCGCACCTGAACGAGCACGCGTACATCGTGCCGGGCCTCGGCGACGCGGGCGACCGCCTGTTCGGCACCAAGAACTGACGCGCGTGCGCCGCCGGGCCGCGCGGCCCGGCACGCCGCGACGGCCGCACCGGCCGTTCGGCCATGCGCGGCGGCCCCGAAGCGACGGTCGCCGCGTGATAAAATCACGTTCCACTCGACACGCGCGGCCCCGCGGCATCACGCCCGCCAGAACGGCCGCCGATTCAACGACACATTGGCACAATCGCCCGCGCGAGCGCGCCCGGGCACGGAGAAAGGTATGGCTGGTCATTCGAAATGGGCCAACATCAAGCATAAGAAGGCAGCGGCCGACGCGAAGCGCGGCAAGATCTGGACCCGCCTGATCAAGGAAATCCAGGTCGCGGCCCGCCTCGGCGGCGGCGACGCGAGCTCGAACCCGCGTCTGCGTCTCGCGGTCGACAAGGCGGCCGACGCGAACATGCCGAAGGACAACGTCAAGCGCGCGATCGACCGCGGCGTCGGCGGCGCGGACGGCGCGAACTACGAAGAAATCCGTTACGAAGGCTACGGCATCAGCGGCGCGGCGATCATCGTCGACACGCTGACCGACAACCGCACCCGCACGGTCGCGGAAGTCCGCCACGCGTTCTCGAAGTTCGGCGGCAACATGGGCACCGACGGTTCGGTCGCGTTCATGTTCGATCACGTCGGCCAGTTCCTGTTCGCGCCCGGCACGTCGGAAGACGCGCTGATGGAAGCGGCGCTCGAAGCCGGCGCGGACGACGTCAGCACGAACGAAGACGGCTCGATCGAGGTGCTGTGCGACTGGCAGGCGTTCTCGGCGGTGAAGGACGCGCTCGAAGCCGCGGGCTTCAAGGCCGAGCTCGCCGAAGTGACGATGAAGCCGCAAAACGAAGTCGAATTTACCGGCGACGATGCGGCGAAGATGCAGAAGCTCCTGGACGCGCTCGAGAACCTCGACGACGTGCAGGAGGTGTATACGAACGCCGTCATCGTCGAGGAATGACATGCTGGCCGCCGTGCGCAGTGTCGCGGCGGCGGCCCGACCGATTTCGCGGCCGGCGCGCCTGAGCGTGCCGGCCGCCCTGTTTTCTAGTCTGCGGGGAATCCCATGAAACTACTCGTCGTCGGTTCCGGCGGCCGCGAACATGCGCTCGCGTGGAAGCTCGCGCAGTCGCCGCGCGTCCAGATGGTCTACGTCGCGCCCGGCAATGGTGGCACGGCGCAGGACGAGCGTCTGCAAAACGTCGACATCACGTCGCTCGACGCGCTGGCCGATTTCGCGGAAAGCGAAGGCGTCGCGTTCACGCTCGTCGGGCCGGAAGCGCCGCTCGCGGCCGGCATCGTCAACCTGTTCCGCGCTCGCGGCCTGAAGGTGTTCGGCCCGACCCGCGAAGCCGCGCAGCTCGAAAGCTCGAAGGATTTCGCGAAGGCGTTCATGAAGCGCCACGGCATTCCGACCGCCGACTACGAAACCTTCTCCGACCCCGCCGCCGCGCATGCGTACATCGACGCTAAGGGTGCGCCGATCGTTGTGAAGGCCGACGGCCTCGCGGCCGGCAAGGGCGTCGTCGTCGCGATGACGCTGGAAGAAGCGCACGCCGCGGTCGACATGATGTTGTCGGGCAACAAGCTCGGCGACGCCGGCGCGCGCGTCGTGATCGAGGAATTCCTCGACGGCGAGGAAGCGAGCTTCATCGTGATGGTCGACGGCAAGCACGCGCTGGCACTGGCTTCCAGCCAGGACCACAAGCGCCTGCTCGACGAGGACCGCGGCCCCAACACGGGCGGCATGGGCGCCTATTCGCCCGCACCGATCGTCACGCCGCAGATGCACGCACGCGTGATGCGCGAAATCATCATGCCTACAGTGCGCGGGATGGAGAAGGACGGCATCCGCTTCACGGGTTTCCTGTATGCGGGCCTGATGATCGACAAGGACGGCAATCCGCGCACGCTCGAGTTCAACTGCCGGATGGGCGACCCCGAGACGCAGCCGATCATGGCGCGCCTGAAGAGCGATTTCTCGAAGGTCGTCGAGCAGGCGATCGCAGGCACGCTCGACGCGGTCGAGCTCGACTGGGACCGCCGCACCGCGCTCGGCGTCGTGCTGGCCGCGCACGGCTATCCGGACGCGCCGCGCAAGGGCGACCGCATCAACGGAATCCCGGCCGAGACCGAACAGGCCGTGACGTTCCATGCGGGCACGACGCTCGCCGAAGGCGACAAGCTCGTCACGTCGGGCGGCCGCGTGCTGTGCGTGGTCGGCCTCGCCGATTCGGTGCGCGAAGCGCAGCAGCATGCGTACGACACGATCAACCAGATCAATTTCGAAGGCATGCAGTACCGCCGCGACATCGGCTTCCGCGCACTGAACCGCAAGAGCACGTGACGTCCGCTTCGGGCGCGCCGCAACGCCGCGCGCCCGCTCCTCTGCCGGGGTTCGATAGAATGCCCGGCAGATGCCTTTTTTACGGCTCCCGCTTCGCGCGGGGGCACCCAGTCCAGACATGACCGATTCGACCTACGACGTGGCGCGCGTGCGCACGTACCTCCAGTGCCTGCAGACTCGCATCGCCGACGCGCTCGGCGCGCTCGACGGCACGCCGCTTGCGACCGACGCATGGCAGCGCGGGCCTGAAGAGCGCCTGCGCGGCGGTGGCTGCACGCGGATTCTCGAAGGCGGTCGCGTGTTCGAGCGCGCGGGCATCGGTTTTTCCGACGTCGCGGGCGACGCGCTGCCGCCGTCGGCGAGCGCCGCGCGCCCGCAACTGGCCGGCCGCGGCTTCGAAGCGCTCGGCGTGTCGCTCGTGCTGCACCCGCGCAACCCGTACTGCCCGACCGTGCACATGAACGTGCGGATGCTGATCGCGACGAAGCCGGGTGAAGCGCCGATCTTCTGGTTCGGCGGCGGCATGGATCTGACACCGGTTTATCCGTTCGAGGACGACGCGCGGCATTTCCACCAGACTTGCAAGGACGCGCTCGATCCGTTCGGCGCCGAACTCTATCCGCGTTTCAAGACGTGGTGCGACGAGTATTTCTTCCTCAAGCACCGCAACGAGACGCGCGGCATCGGCGGGATCTTCTTCGACGATTTCTCCGAACCCGGGTTCGAACGCTCGTTTGAGATGATGCAAGGCGTCGGCGACGCGTTCCTGAACGCGTACCTGCCGATCGTCGAACGCCGTGTCGCGCTGCCATACGGCGAGCGCGAACGCGACTTCCAGGCTTACCGGCGCGGCCGCTATGTCGAATTCAACCTCGTGTTCGACCGCGGCACGCTGTTCGGCCTGCAAAGCGGCGGGCGGACCGAATCGATCCTGATGTCGATGCCGCCGGTCGCGAACTGGCGCTACAACTGGCAGCCCGAGCCGGGCTCGCCGGAAGCGCGCCTGAGCGAGTTCCTCGTGCCGCGCGACTGGGTCTGACCCGCTGCGCTCCGTCGCCCCAAGAACAGGACACGTTTTCTGAACACCATCGCCCGCCCCGCTCCGCAGCCGCTGTTACGTCGCATCGGCCTGCTTGGCGGCACGTTCGACCCGATCCACGACGGCCACCTCGCGCTCGCGCGACGGTTCGCCGACGTGCTCGGCCTCACCGAGCTCGCGCTGCTGCCCGCCGGGCAGCCGTACCAGAAGCGCGACGTGTCGGCCGCCGAGCATCGGCTCGCGATGACGCGCGCCGCCGCCGGCTCGCTGTCGCTGCCCGGCGTGACGGTTACCGTCGCGACCGACGAGATCGAGCACACGGGGCCGACCTATACGGTCGAGACGCTCGCGCGCTGGCGCGAGCGGATCGGCCCCGATGCTTCGCTATCGTTGCTGATCGGCGCCGACCAGCTGGTGCGGCTCGACACCTGGCGCGACTGGCGCAAGCTGTTCGACTACGCGCACGTGTGCGCATCGACGCGCCCGGGCTTCGACCTCGGCGCGGCGCCGCCGGACGTCACGCAGGAAATCGCGCGGCGGCAGGCCGGCGCCGACGTGCTGAAGGCGACGCCGGCGGGCCACCTGCTGATCGACACGACGCTGTCGTTCGATATCGCAGCAACCGACATCCGTGCGCACCTGCGCGAATGCATCGCGCGTCACGCGCAAATGCCCGATGCGTCGGCCGAGCATGTGCCGGCCGCCGTCTGGGCCTATATTCTTCAACATCGTCTCTACCATTCCTGATTCCATGGATATCCGCAAACTGCAGCGCGTGATCGTCGACGCTCTCGAAGACATCAAGGCGCAAGACATCAAGGTGTTCAACACCAGCCACCTGACCGAACTGTTCGACCGCGTGATCGTCGCGTCGGGCACGTCGAACCGCCAGACCAAGGCACTCGCGTCGAGCGTGCGCGACAAGGTCAAGGAAGCCGGCGGCGACATCGTCAGCTCCGAGGGCGAAGACACCGGCGAATGGGTGCTGGTCGACTGCGGCGACGCGGTCGTGCACATCCTGCAGCCGGCGCTGCGCCAGTACTACAACCTCGAGGAAATCTGGGGCGACAAGCCCGTGCGGATGAAGCTCGGCGGCGGCAAGGGCCCGAACGGCGTCGCAACGGCCAGCGAAGACGAGGACGAAGAGGAAGAAGCGAGCGCACGCCCGGCGCGCAAGACGGCCGCCCGCCGCCGCTGAGTCCCGGCGAGTCGTCCGATGAAGCTTTTCATCCTCGCGGTCGGCCACAAGATGCCCGGCTGGATCGCGTCCGGCTTCGACGAATACACGAAGCGGATGCCGCCCGAGCTGCGCATCGAGCTGCGCGAGATCAAGCCCGAACTGCGTTCGGGCGGCCGCAGCGCGGAAAGCGTGATGGCGGCCGAGCGACAGAAGATCGAAGCCGCGCTGCCGAAGGGCGCGCGCATCGTCGCGCTCGACGAACGCGGCCGCGACTGGACCACGATGCAGCTCGCGCAGGCGCTGCCCGGCTGGCAGCAGGACGGCCGCGACGTCGCATTCGTGATCGGCGGCGCCGACGGGCTCGATCCGGAACTCAAGGCGCGTGCCGATACGTTGCTGCGCATCTCCAGCATGACGCTGCCGCACGGCATGGTACGCGTGCTGCTTGCCGAACAGCTTTACCGGGCGTGGAGCATCACGCAGAATCACCCCTATCACCGCGCATGACGTGTCGTCCTCGGACGCGCGCCGCGCGCGCTCAATGAGATAACGACACCATGCCGTCCAGCACGCCCGCCACCCTTTTCCCGACCCTTTACCTCGCTTCGCAAAGCCCGCGCCGCCAGGAGCTGCTGCAGCAGATCGGCGTACGCTTCGAATTGCTGCTGCCGCGCCCCGACGAGGACGCCGAGGCGCTCGAAGCCGAACTGCCCGGCGAAGCCGCCGATGCGTACGTGCAACGCGTGACCGTCGCGAAGGCCGAGGCCGCGCGTGCGCGCCTCGTCGCGAGCGGCAAGCCGGCCGCGCCGGTGCTCGTCGCCGATACCACGGTGACGATCGACGGTACGATCCTCGGCAAGCCGGCCGACGCCGACGACGCACTCGCGATGCTGACCCGCCTCGCGGGCCGCGAGCACGCGGTGCTGACCGCCGTCGCCGTGATCGGCGCTAACGGCGAACTGCTGCCGCCCGCGCTGTCGCGCTCGTCGGTGCGCTTCGCGGCCGCGCCGCGCGTCGCGTTCGAGCGTTACATCGAAACCGGCGAGCCGTTCGGCAAGGCCGGCGCATACGCGATCCAGGGGCGCGCGGCCGAATTCATCGAGCGAATCGACGGCTCCCATTCGGGTATCATGGGTCTGCCCCTTTTTGAGACTGCCGCGCTGCTCCGCACCGCGCGCGTCGCCTTCTGAACCGCACCATGAACGAAGAAATCCTGATCAACCTCACGCCCCAGGAAACGCGGGTCGCACTCGTCCAGCAAGGCGCGGTGCAGGAGCTTCACGTCGAGCGCACGCTGTCGCGCGGACGCGTCGGCAACATCTATCTCGGCAAAGTCGTGCGCGTGCTGCCCGGCATGCAGTCGGCGTTCATCGACATCGGCCTGGAGCGCGCGGCGTTCCTGCACGTCGCGGACATCTGGCATCCACGCCTCGCCGGCGAGCCGCAGTCGAGCGCGCAGCACCAGCCGATCGAGAAGACCGTGTTCGAAGGCCAGACGCTGATGGTCCAGGTAATCAAGGATCCGATCGGCACGAAGGGCGCGCGACTGTCGACGCAAGTCAGCATCGCGGGCCGCACGCTCGTCTACCTGCCGCAGGAGCCGCACATCGGCATCTCGCAGAAGATCGAGAGCGAGGCCGAACGCGAGGCCGTGCGCGCGCGGCTGACCGCCGTGATCCCGGCGGACGAGAAAGGCGGCTACATCGTGCGCACGATCGCCGAGGATGCGACCTCCGAAGAACTGGCCGGCGACGTCGCCTACCTGCGCAAGACCTGGGCGACGATCGTGGCGCTTGCGCAGCGGCTGCCGGCGACGAGCCTGCTGTACCAGGATCTCGATCTCGCGCAGCGCGTGCTGCGCGATTTCGCGAACGACGACACGACGCGCATCCAGGTCGATTCGCGCGAGACGTACCAGCGCCTCTCGGAATTCGCGGCCGAGTTCACGCCGGCGGTGAGTCCGAAGCTGCACCATTACACCGGCGAGCGGCCGCTGTTCGACCTGTACAACATCGAGACGGAGATCCAGCGCGCGCTGTCGCGCCGCGTCGACCTGAAGTCGGGCGGCTACCTGATGATCGATCAGACCGAGGCGATGACGACGATCGACGTGAACACCGGCGGCTACGTCGGCGCGCGCAACTTCGACGACACGATCTTCAAGACCAACCTCGAGGCCGCGCATACGATCGCGCGGCAGCTGCGGCTGCGCAACCTCGGCGGGATCATCATCATCGACTTCATCGACATGGAGAACGCCGAGCATCGCGATGCGGTGCTGTCGGAGCTGAAGAAGGCGCTGTCGCGCGACCGCACGCGCGTGACGGTCAACGGCTTCTCGCAGCTCGGGCTCGTCGAGATGACGCGCAAGCGCACGCGCGAATCGCTCGCGCACGTGCTGTGCGAGCCGTGCCCGACCTGCCAGGGCAAGGGCCAGGTGAAAACGTCGCGCACCGTGTGCTACGACATCCTGCGCGAGATCCTGCGCGAGTCGCGCCAGTTCAACCCGCGCGAATTCCGCGTGATCGCCGCGCAGCAGGTGATCGACCTGTTTCTCGACGAGGAGTCGCAGCATCTCGCGATGCTGATCGACTTCATCGGCAAGCCGGTGTCGCTGCAGGTCGAGTCGAACCTGAGCCAGGAGCAGTACGATATCGTGCTGATGTAGGGAGATCGCCGCCAACCCTTGCCGCGGGCGTCGAGCAAAAATATCGGTTATCTCGCCGATCTTCGAGGGCTCAGGCAACGTAAGCGAACACCCCATTGCGGGCGAAGCACGGTCGCTCGAGTCCAACGTGGTTCACAGACCGTTTGACGCACCGCAGCAGTGCCACTATAATTCGCGTCGCGGGGTGGAGCAGTCTGGCAGCTCGTCGGGCTCATAACCCGAAGGTCATAGGTTCAAATCCTATCCCCGCAACCAATATCGAAGCCCGCTTTGCGACAGCAAGCGGGCTTTTTGCATTTCGCCGATTCGATTGTTCATTTCTCGCGGGCGACCTGGTCTCGTGCCGCGCGCTCGATCGCGTCCGTATCCCATCGGCCGATACGCATCGCTTCTTCCAGCATGCCGAGGGTAAGGGCCACACGCGGCGGCTTGCGGTAACGCTCGGAAAACAACCCGAGAAACGTCGCCACCATCTCCTGCCCCTCAGGGCCGAAGTAGCGGTCGTAAGGAAAGTCGGCAGCATGCACACCGAACGTTTCCGCCCATTTGTCGATGAATTCGATTGCATCGATTCCGGTCACGCGCAGATCCTCTTCGAGACGTGACGACGGTTCGATCCGCAACGCCGAACAACGGACGGCCAAGCGCTTCGTGCGTGAAGGCAGCCAGCTTTTCCCACATATCGGCAGACACGATCAAAACACCCTGTTTTCTGTTGTTGTTCGAATAGCCGCTGACCTTAGCAAAGCCGAAGAGGCTCGCCATCCCTGTATCATTCGGGTCATACGTGCAATGCGCCGCCGGGCCAGACCACACGGCGAAAACCACATCGAGCAATTGTTTACCAATGGTTTCCTGATCAATCGCGCGACAACACGATATCGCGACGGCGCAACGTCACCCCTTCACTGCGGGCCCTGGCCACACGACACATCGACATGTGTGCCCGCATCAGCCGCTGCGCTATCCTTTCCCACCTCTCATTCACTCGTCACACACCATGAGCCAACGCCACAACCGCCGCCAGCGCAAGAAACTCCACATCGCCGAGTTCCAGGAACTCGCGTTCAACGCGACCGCGCAATACCGCAACGAACTGTCCGACCTCGAGCGCGGCCAGCTGATCGATGCGTTCATCGATTTCGTCGAAGCGAACGGGCTGCTGACCGTCGCGTCCGCCGACGAAGGGATCGGCGCGTACGTGATCTCCGGCGCGCCGCGCGGCACGACGACCGACGCCGACCGCGAAAGCGTGCGCGCCTGGCTGGCCGCACGTCCGGAGCTGACCGACGTCCAGGTCAGCGAGTTCAGCGACGCGTGGTATCCGGACGCCTGACGTTCGGGCGCACCGCCCTCGGGCGATGCCCGCATCTGGCCCGCCCTGACGGCGGGCCACGCAGGTGCCGCCTGCTCCCTCCACACC
>NZ_LKPJ01000033.1 GCF_001443045.1 Burkholderia ambifaria
CACGCCCGCCCACAGCTTCAGCACCCTGATGGCCGAGCTGGGCGGCATCGTGCGCAACACCTGCCACACGCCCGCGGCCGGGCCCGAGGCACCGACGTTCGACATCGTCACGACGCCCAACCCGACGCAACGCCACGCGCTCGATCTGATCAAGCAGATCCGGCCGTAGACAGAACCCGCAACCCCGAACTCACGCCAAATGCTTGTGGCACAAGGGCAAACTCGCACTGTCGCTATTGGAACTTCGGGCTAGCCGCGCGGATGGTGCTGCGCGTGCAGCGTCTTCAGCCGCTCGCGCGCGACGTGCGTGTAGATCTGCGTGGTCGAGATGTCGCTGTGGCCGAGCAGCAGCTGCACGACGCGCAGGTCGGCGCCGTGGTTCAGCAGGTGCGTCGCGAACGCGTGCCGCAGCGTATGCGGCGACAGGTGCGCGCGCACGTCGGCCTGCTGCGCGTGGCGCTTGATGATGTTCCAGAACTGCTGGCGCGTCATCCCGTCGCCGCGCGCGGTCACGAACAGCGCGTCGGCCGCGCGTGCGCCAAGCAGCGCCGGCCGCGCGTCGCGCAGGTAGCGCTCGATCCAGCCGTGCGCGACTTCTCCGAACGGCACGAGCCGTTCCTTCGAACCCTTGCCCATCACGCGCACGACGCCCTCGTTGAGACCGACCTCGACGGTCTTCAGCGTGACGAGCTCGCTCACGCGCAGCCCGCTCGCGTACATCAGCTCGAGCATCGTGCGATCGCGCAGGCCGAGCGGCGTGCCGATGTCGGGTGCGCCGAGCAGCGCCTCGACCTGTGCCTCCGACAGCGTCGACGGAAACCGCGCGGCCTGTTTCGCGGACGTGATCCGCAGCGTCGGATCGGCGTTCGCGCGATGCTCGCGCACGGCCCAGCCGTAATAGCGCCTGAACACGGACAACCGCCGGTTCGACGACGTCGCCTTGCCGTCGCTGCGCGCGGCGATGTAGTCCGTCACCATCGCTTCGTCGACCGAATCGAGCGGCGCGCCGTGCGTCGCGGCCAGCCATTGCGAAAACAGCACCAGATCGCGCCGGTACGCGTCGAGCGTGTTGCGCGCGAGCCCGTGCTCGAGCCACAGCGCATCGCAGAACACGTCGATCGACGCGCGACTCGCAAGCAGCGCGGGCGATGCGGCGGCGGCATCGCCGTCGGACGCGGAATCGGGGGAAAGCAGCGGTTCGCTCATCGGTACGGCACGCCCTCGTGCGCCAGCAGCCAGCGCTTCACTGTCTGGTAATAGCCATTGTCGTCGTGGTTCGCGAAGCCGCCGAGGCCGCCCGCGGCGACGACGCGATGGCACGGAATCACGAGCGGGAAATAGTTCGCGCCGCACGCCTGGCCGACCGCGCGCGGCGCGCTGCCGATCCGCTTCGCGACCTGGCCGTAGGTCAGCACCGTGCCCGGCGGAATGTCGCTGATCACGTTCCACACGCGATGCTGGAAGGCGCTGCCGACGTCGGCGAGCGGCAGGTCGAAGCGCGCCGATGCGCGCTCGAAATAACGTTCGATCTGCTTGACCGCGCGCTTCGCGAGCGGCGAGTCAGGCTCGACCGACTTGACCGACTCGGGCAGATAGACGATCTCGCGCACCACCGCGGCATCGGTGCGGATGCCGACCTTGCCGAACGGTGCGTCGATGACTGCGTTGAACATGAGTTTCTCCTCACCGGTGAAACGCGCGGCGCCGCCGCGCGCCGACGACACTTTACGCCGCCTTCATGCGGCACGCAGCGCCCACTCGACATGCTCGCGCACGATCGGCGACGGATCGTCGGCCCGTGCGCGCAACGCGGCGACGATCGCGTCGCGCGCATCGGGCGCGAGCCGGTCGGCCGGCGCGCGCAACGCATTGCCGAGCCCGACCGCGAGATTGCGCAGCCAGCTTTCATGGCCGATGCGCCGGATCGCGCTGCCCTGCATCCGCGTATCGAACGTGTCGGCGTCCCAGCCGAACAACTCGACGAGCGTCGCGCGGTCGAGCCCGTGCCGCACGTCGAAATCGGCGACGGGCGCGGCCTGCGCGAACTTGTTCCACGGACACACGAGCTGGCAGTCGTCGCAGCCGTACACGCGGTTGCCGATCATCGGCCGCAGCGGCTCCGGAATGCTGCCTTTCAGTTCGATCGTCAGGTACGAGATGCAGCGGCGCGCGTCGACGCGATACGGCTCGACGATCGCGCCGGTCGGGCATGCGCCGATGCAGCGCGTGCAGCTGCCGCAGTGCGCGCCGGGCGTCTCGGGCGCGACGTCGGGCGCCGTTTGCGCGTCGGTCGGCAGCGGAACGTCGACGTAGATCTCGCCGAGGAAGAACAGCGAACCCGCGTCGCGCTGCAGCAGCAGCGTGTGCTTGCCGCGCCAGCCGACGCCGGCCTTCTGCGCGAGCTCGACCTCGAGCACCGGCGCCGAATCGGTGAACACGCGGTAGCCGAATGCGCCGATCTCGCGCTCGATGCGCTCCGCGAGCGTCTGCAGCCGGTTGCGCAGCACCTTGTGATAGTCGCGGCCGCGTGCGTAGATCGACACGACGGCCGCCTGCGGATCGTCGAGGCGCGCGCGCTCGCGCGCGCGCCAGTCGTGCGGCGCGAGCGCGCCGGATGACGCATCGGGCGCGCCAGCGGCGAGCGTTTCGGCCGGCAGATAGGCGAGCCGCGCGGAGATCACGCGTCGCGTACCGGCCACAAGTTCGGCCGGCCGCGCGCGTTTCATCCCGTGTTTCGCCATATAATCCATTTCGCCGTGGTACCCGGCTTCCAGCCAGGCGGCGAGGCCTGCTTCGGCATCCGAGAGATCGGTATCGCTGATGCCGATCGCCCCGAAACCCAATTCGCGCCCCCACGCCCTGATGCGAGCGGCGAGCGCGGTCAACGTCGCATCATCGAGCGCGCACGGCGCCGCGCCTTCGGCACGAGTCGAAGGCCTGTCGGATGCGGCGAGTTCCGGTAATCGGTTCATCGCACTATTTTACGAGAATGCCAGCCACGTCCCATACGCCTCATGCCGACACGCTGCCCGCCCCGCTCGCGGAGCGCGTGATCGCACTCGCCGACGAAGCGGCGACCGAGGCCTTCGGCACCCGCTTCGCGCACGCGCTCGACGCGGCACGCAGCGAACTCGCCCACGCGCACGCGTTCGACGGGCTGCAGATCCAGTTGATCGGCGACCTCGGCGCGGGCAAGACGACCCTCGTGCGCGCGATCCTGCGCGGCCTCGGCCACCCGGGACGCGTACGCAGCCCGACCTACACACTCGTCGAACCCTATGCGTTCGCACGCGACGACGGGGAACTTGAGGTCTATCACTTCGATCTGTATCGATTCAACGATCCGGCCGAGTGGTCCGACGCAGGCTTTCGCGAATATTTCAATTCCAGCGCGATCTGTCTCGTCGAATGGCCGCAACAGGCGGGCACCCTGCTCGGCGTGCCCGATCTGGTTTTCTCGCTCGACGTGGATGGCGACGGCCGCGCCCTCACCGTCCGGGCGTACAGCGCTTCAGGAAAGGCATGTCTCGAAAGATGTTGATCAAACCGTTCCGCTCGATCGAATCGGCGGCCACCGCGACGCACAACTGGCGGCGCCGCCAGATCCTGTGCGCGGGCGCGTCGACGCTGGTGCTCGGTCTCGTCGCACCGCGGCTCGCGCACGCGTCGTCGGTGCTCGGCGTGCGCGTGTGGCCGGCGCGCGATTACACGCGCGTCACGATCGAATCCGACCAGCCGCTGCAGAATAGCCAACAGCTGTTGCAGGGGCCCGACCGGCTCGTCGTCGACCTGAACGGGCTCGATCTCGACCAGGCGCTGCGTGACCTCGTGTCGAAGATCGCGCCGAACGATCCGCAGATCCAGTCGGTGCGCGTCGGCCAGTACCAGCCGCACGTCGTGCGGATGGTGTTCGACCTGAAAGGCTCGGTGAAACCGCAGGTGTTCACGCTGCCGCCGGTGGGCACCTACAAGTACCGGCTCGTGTTCGACCTGTATCCGGCCGTCGCGCCCGATCCGCTGACCGACCTGATCGCGCAGACCGAACGCAAGGAACAGGCGCTCAACGACTCCGCGCGCGCGCAGCAGATGCAGCCGCCGACCGCGCTCGCGGGCCCGGCCACACCGCCGCCCGGCACGGGCGACAACAGCGACGCGTTCTTCCAGCGCTTCGCGCAGAATACGCCGGCCACGCCGCGCACGCCACCGGCCGCCACGACGCCTTCCACGCCCGCGAAGCCGGCCGTCAAGCCGCCGCCCGTCATCGCGCGCCGCGACGACAGCGAGGACGACGGCGACACCTACAAGTTCACCGCGCCGAAATCCGGCAAGGGCGGCACCGTGCGCCTGCTGACGGTCGCGATCGATCCGGGCCACGGCGGCGAGGATCCGGGCGCGATCGGCGGCGGCGGCACATACGAGAAGCACATCGCGCTCGACATCGCGAAGAAACTGCGCGCGAAGATCGACGGCGCGCCAAACATGCGCGCGATGATGACGCGCGACGCCGACTTCTTCGTGCCGCTGAACGTGCGCGTGCAGAAGGCACGCCGCGTCGGCGCGGATCTCTTCGTGTCGATCCACGCGGATGCGTTCACGACGCCGTCCGCGCGCGGCTCGTCGGTATTCGCGCTGTCCGACCACGGTGCGTCGAGCGCCGCCGCGCGCTGGCTCGCGAACAAGGAGAACTCGTCCGACCTGATCGGCGGCATCAACATCAAGACGCAGGACGCAGCCGTGAGCCGCGCGCTGTTCGACATGTCGACGACCGCGCAGATCCGCGATTCGCTGCGCTACGGCAACTACGTGCTGAAGGAAGTCGGCGGCATCAACAAGCTGCACAAGGGCTCGGTCGAGCAGGCCGGATTCGCGGTGCTGAAGGCGCCCGACATTCCGTCGATCCTCGTCGAGACCGCGTTCATCAGCAACCCGGACGAAGAGCGCAGGCTCAACGACGACAGCTATCGCGACGAGATGGCCGACGCGATCTTCCGCGGCATCAAGCGTTACTTTGCCGCGAATCCGCCGCTCGCGAAGAGCCGGATGGCCTGAAGCACGGCCGCTCCTCCCGCGCCGCCGGCACGCGCTGCGTGCCGGCGCGTCACGACGCCGCGAAGCGGCGCATCAGCTTCCCGCCGAACACGTTCACCGCAAGCCCGCCCATCACGAGCGCGGCGCCGATCAGCTGCGCCCGTGTCAGGTGCTCGTCGAGCAGCAGCGCCGACGACGCGAGCCCGACGATCGGCACCAGCAGCGAGAACTGCGCGACCTGCGCGGCCGGATAGCGCGACATCAGCCGGCTCCACAAGCCGTAGCCGACGAGCGTCGCGATGAACGCGAGATAGACGACCGCGAAGATCGACGCGCCGTCCAGCCCGACCAGCGCGGCCTCGATCCGCTGCGGCCCCTCGAACCACAGCGACAGCAGGAAGAACGGCACGGGCGGCACGAGGCTCGCCCACACGACGAGCGACACGAGGTTCGCACGGCCGACCTTCTTCGTGACGATGTTGCCGAACGCCCACATCGCGGCCGAGCAGATGGTCAGCAGGAAGCCTGCGAGCGTCATCGCGCCGCCGCCCTGCACCGCGATCACGACGAGCCCGGCCGCGGCGATCGCAAGCCCGATCAGGTTCTGCACGCGCAGCCGCTCGCCGAGGAACAGCATCGCGAACACCAGCGTGAAGAACGCCTGCGACTGCAGCACGAGCGACGCGAGGCCGGCCGGCATGCCGACGTACATGCCGGTGAACAGGAATACGAACTGGCCGAGCTGGATCGTCGCGCCGTACAGGATCAGCATGCGCCACGGAATCTGCGGCCGGCGTACGAAGAACACCGCGGGCACCGCCGCGAGCGTGAAGCGCAGCGCGCCGAGCAGCATCGGCGGCATCCCGTGCAGGCCGACCTTGATCACGACGAAGTTCACGCCCCACGCCAGGATCACGACCAGCGCGAGCAGCAAGTCCTTCGGGGCCATCATCGGCGTCTCCTCGATTTCGACGGGTCGTTCTGAAGCCGGTCAGTCTACCGGGTTTCGCCGCATGGCCCGATACCCGCACGGCGCGCATGGAATCGGCAACGTGCGGTGACTGAGCGGCAACTGAGCGGCAGCGGAAAACCGCAAAACCACATCGCGCGTGCCCGCCCCTGCACCGACACCGCCGGACTGCGCGCGCGTCACGGCCGTTGCGCGCTTCGCCGCGGCGACGCCAGTACAATGACCGGCATTCCAGCCGTTCCGCACGAGGCCCGTCATGACTGATCCGATCAAAGCCTTGCTGAAGCCGCACATCCGCGACATCGGCAACCTGCAGGTACGCCGCACGCTGCCCGCGCTCGCCGCGCGCCTCGTCGGACCGTTCATCTTCTTCGATCACATGGGGCCCGCGGCGCTGCCGGCCGGCACCGGGCTCGACGTGCGTCCGCACCCGCACATCGGGCTTGCCACCGTGACCTACCTGTTCGACGGCGCGATCCTGCACCGCGACAGCCTCGGCTCGCTGCAGGAGATCGTACCGGGCGACGTGAACTGGATGACGGCCGGCCGCGGCATCGTCCATTCGGAGCGCACGCCCGACGCGCAGCGCGCGAGCGGCCATACGGTGCACGGGATCCAGACCTGGGTCGCGCTGCCCGTCGCCCACGAGACCACCGAGCCGTCGTTCGAGCACCATGCGGCCGACACGCTGCCCAAGCGCAACGAAGACGGCGTGTCGCTGACGGTGATCGCCGGCGACGCGTTCGGCCTGCGCTCGCCCGTCACGACGTTCTCGCGCACGCTGTACGTCGCCGCCGAATTCGCGGCCGGCGGCCGCCTCGAACTCGACGCGTCGCACGCGGAACGCGCGGTCTACGTGGTCGACGGCGACCTGACGATCGACGGCACGCCGGTGCCGGCCGAGCAGATGGCCGTGCTCGCGCCGGGTGCAACCGTCACGCTCGCGAGCGTCAACGGCGCACGCGCGATGCTGCTGGGCGGCGACAAGATCGACGGCGAACGCTTCATCGAATGGAATTTCGTTGCCAGCAGCCGCGACGCGATCGAGCGCGCGAAAGTGGCCTGGACGAACCAGGAAATGGGCAAGGTGCCCGGCGAAACCGAGTGGATTCCGCTGCCCGAATCGAAGCCGCGTTGAAAAAAGGGCGCGCCGCCCCCATCCTGACGACATTCGAACGGAAGAGAACGACATGGACACCACGCTTGCCACTTTCGAGAAAGACGTCATCGAGGCGTCGCTGGACACGCCCGTGCTGGTCGACTTCTGGGCGCCGTGGTGCGGCCCCTGCAAGACGCTCGGTCCGCTGCTCGAAAAGCTCGAAGCCGACTACGAAGGCCGCTGGAAGCTCGTGAAGGTGAACGTCGACGAGAACCAGGAGCTCGCCGCGCACTTCCAGACGCGCAGCATCCCGCACGTGATCGCGTTTGCCGACGGGCGCCCGGTCGACCAGTTCGTCGGCGTGCTGCCGGAGGGCCAGTTGCGCGCATTCCTCGACCGGCTGCTGCCGGCGCCCGACGAAGCCGAACGCCGCGCCGCGCAATACGCGATCGCCGAGTCGCGCTACGACGATGCGCTCACCCACCTCGAAGCGGCGCTTGCGCTGAACCCCGGCTACGACGACGCACGGCTCGACCTGATCGAGCTGCTGCTCGCGAGCAACCAGGTGGAGGCCGCGCGCGCCGAGGCCGAGCGCCTGTCGCCGACCGTACAGGGTGCCGATCCGCGCTACCAGGCGATCAAGACCCGTTTCGATGCGCTCGACGCGACGGCCGACCTGCCGCCGACCGACGCGCTCGAAGCGCGCATCGCGGCGAACCCCGCCGATCTCGACGCACGCTTCGACCTCGCGCAGAGCCTGATCGCGCGACGCGCGTACGAAGGCGCGCTCGAGCAATTGCTGGAAATCGTGTTGCGCGATCGCGCGTATGGCGACGATCTCGGCCGCCGCACGATGATTTCGGTGTTCGAGCTGGCGGGCGATCGCCCCGAGCTCGTCGCCGCATGGCGGCGCAAGCTGAGCATGGCGCTCAACTGACGAACGGCCGGCCGGGCCGCCATGGCCCGGCTGCATCGTCGTCGCGCGCGGCTGGCCTGCCGCGCCGCAGCATGCCGTCGCGCGCCGATCGATTTGCGGATCAGCCCGCGGCCCGCGCCGCGATCGCCCGCAGCGCATACGCGGCGGCCGCGAAACCGAAGCTCGCGGTCACGCACACGCTCGAACCGAACCCCGCGCAATTGAGCCCCGCGACATGCGCGGCAGCAGACGGCTCCGCGCCGTCCTCGATGTCGCAAGCGGCCGCTTCCGGATAGATCAGCGGCTCGTCCGAATACACGGCGCTGATCTTGAAGCGCGCCTTCGGCCCGCGCGGAAAGCCGTGCTGCTTGCGCAGCTGCGCGCGCACCTTCGACAGCAGCGGATCCTGGATCGTCAGCGCGAGATCGTCGATGCGGATGCGCGTCGGGTCGAGCTGCCCGCCGGCACCGCCGACCGTGACGAGCGGCTGCCCTTTCGCAACGCACCACGCGATCAGCGCAACCTTCGTGCGCACGCTGTCGATTGCGTCGATCACGTAGTCGAAGCCGCCGCCGAGCAACGTGTCGAAGTTCTCGGGTTCCGCGAAGTCCTCGATCCGGTTCACGCGGCACGCGGGATCGATCAGCGCGATCCGCTCGGCCATCGCGTCGACCTTCGGCTTGCCGTAATTGCCGTCGAGCGCGTGGATCTGCCGGTTCGTATTGCTTTCGGCGACGTTGTCGAGATCGATCAGCGTCAGCGTGCCGATCGCGCTGCGCGCGAGCGCCTCGGCCGTCCACGATCCGACGCCGCCGATGCCGATCACGGCAACGTGCGCACCCTCGAACGCGGCGAGCGCAGGGGCGCCGTACAGCCGCGCGATGCCGCCGAAGCGGCGTTCGCGATCCACGTCAAGCTGGATTGTCGGGGTCGGGGTAAGATCAGAGGAACTGGGCGGGGCAGTGTCGGCAGCGGACATGGCAGCAAGGAAAACGTAAGTCGAGCAGCCCTCTATTTTGCCTGAACTCCCCGCCCGCACGCGCCACTGTGCACGCACGATTCTCGCGCGTTCGCTATACTGGCCCCAGATTGAAGCGTTTGCATAACATGACGACTCTCGCCGATCTCCGCATCAATTATTCGCGTGCTTCGCTCGACGAAGCCGATGCCGCCCCCGACCCCTTCGCCCAGTTCGATCGCTGGTTCAAGGAGGCGCTCGCCGCCAAGCTCCCCGAGCCGAACACGATGACGCTCGCCACCGTCGGCGATAACGGCCGGCCGTCGGCCCGAATTGTGCTCATCAAGGGCGTCGACGAACGCGGGTTCGTCTTCTTTACCAATTACGAAAGCCGCAAGGGGCGCGACCTCGCCGCCCATCCGCACGCGGCGCTGCTGTTCTACTGGATCGAGCTCGAGCGCCAGGTGCGCATCGAAGGCCGGATCGAGAAAACCAGTGCCGATGAAAGCGACCGCTATTTCGCGTCGCGCCCGCTCGGCTCGCGCATCGGTGCGTGGGCGTCCGAGCAGAGCGCGGTGATCGATAGCCGCGCGACGCTCGAAGCGCGCGAGAAGGATGTGGCCGCTCGCTACGGCGAGAACCCGCCGCGTCCACCGCACTGGGGCGGTTATCGCGTCGTGCCCGACGCGATCGAGTTCTGGCAAGGCCGCCCGTCGCGGCTGCACGACCGCCTGCTCTATACGCGCGACGCCGCGGCGGCGTCCGGCTGGACGATCTCGCGCCTGTCGCCGTAAGCCGAACTGCGGCCGCGGTGCCGGCGCATGCCGGTCGTGTCTCGTGTTGCATCCGGGCACCCGCCTCGCGAGGGGCGGGCGCCGGTCAAGATACTTGGCTGTATTCGATTCAACGAACAAACGGAGATTCCAAATGTTCTGGGAAAAGAAGCTGGCACAGTGGGCGGACGAAGTGCGGGCGAAGGCGAACATACCGGCGCGCCTCGTGCTGTGGAACGGCGATCAACTCGATTTCGGCACCTTCAGCGCGCCACAGGTCACGCTGAAGGTCAACAGCGCGTCCGCGTTGCCGCTCCTGCTCGAACCGAGCCTCGACAATCTCGGCGAGGCGTACGTGAAGGGCAAGATAGACATCGAAGGCCGGCTGTCGGACATCATCAACATCAGCTACTCGCTCGCGCGCAGCACGGTCACCAGCGCAAGCAAGCTCGCGCGCGTGAAGCGCTACTTCAATCACACGAAGAACACCGACAAGAAGGCGATCCAGTATCACTACGACGTCTCGAACGAGTTCTACCAGCTGTGGCTCGACGAGAACATGGTGTATTCGTGCGCGTACTTCGAGAACGGCGACGAGGATCTCGCGACCGCGCAGATCAAGAAGATCGACCACATCCTGACCAAGATCCGGCTCGAGCCCGGCCAGCGGCTGCTCGACATCGGCTGCGGCTGGGGCGCGCTCGTGCTGCGCGCCGCGCAGAAGTTCGGCGCGACGTGCCTGGGCGTGACGCTGTCGCAGAACCAGTTCGATCTCGCGACCGCGCGCGTGAAGGCCGCCGGGCTCGAGGACAAGATCGAGATCCGCCTGCAGGACTACCGCGAGATCGAGGGCCAGTTCGACCGCATCACGAGCGTCGGGATGTTCGAGCACGTCGGCCGCAAGAACCTGCCGCTCTATTTCTCGCGCTTGCACGACCTGCTGACCGACGAAGGCATCGCGATGAACCACGGGATCACGTCGACCGACGCGGAAAGCGGCGAGACGGCCCTCGGCGGCGGCGAATTCATCGACCGCTACGTGTTCCCGGACGGCGAGCTGCCGCACATCAGCCTCGCGCTCGAAGCGGCGCAGCGCGGCGGGCTCGAGGCGATTGACGTCGAAAGCCTGCGGCGGCACTATGCGCGCACGCTCGAGATCTGGACCGAGAACTTCGAGGCGAAGGCGGATGAGGCGCGCGCGCTCGTCGACGACGAAAAATTTCGCATCTGGCGCGTGTACCTCGCCGGTTGCGCGTATGCGTTCGAGCACGACGACGTGTCGATCTTCCAGATCGTGTGCCGCAAGGCCGGACGCAGCGCGAAAACGCTGCCGTGGTCGCGGCGCTATATGTACGAACACACGCTGCCGCGCTAGGCGGCACTTCACGCTGGGCAGGCATGGGTGACGGCAGGACGCGGCGCAACACGCCGCCGCAACGACAGCAGCGCGACGCACCGGACGGGTCGCACGCCGACGGGCAGTTCGACCTGTTCGGCGGGCCACCCGACGACGCGCGCGCGGCTGCGCCCGCGGATGACGACGACCCTGCCGGCCCCGGCGAACGCGTGACGCCGCACGAGCACGACGCGGCGCGGCCGGCAAGGCCGCCTGCGCACGCCAGCCGTGCATCGCCCCGCCCTTCCTCCGACGAGGAACCGGAACCGCCTCCCGCCTCCGGCCTGCTGTGGGACGAACCGTCCCCGCCGGCCGCGCCGCCGAAGAAGGGCCAGCGCCGGCGCGGCGTGCCGCCCGCGCCGGTTTCCGCGGACGTCGCCGAAGCGGCCGCCGCCCTGCCGCCGAATGTGCGGCTCGGCACGTCATCGTGGTATTTCCCCGGCTGGGACGGCATCGTCTATGACGGCGATTTCGCGCAGACGAAACTGTCGCGCGAGGGACTCGAGGCGTACGGCGCGCATCCGCTGCTGAAGAGCGTGAGTCTCGACCGGTCGTTCTACGGCCCGCTGTCGGTGGCCGACTACCTGCGCTACGCGCAGCAGGTGCCGGACGACTTCCGCTTCGTCGTGAAGGCGCCGGCGTCCGTCACCGACGCGGTCGTGCGCGGCCGGCGCGGCGAACCGTCGGGCCCGAACCCGACCTTTCTCGACGCGCAGCTCGCCACCCGGGAATTCGTGCAGCCGTGCCTCGAAGGGCTCGGCAGGAAGGCCGGCGTGCTGGTGTTCCAGTTTTCGCCGATGCCCGATCAACTGCTCGCCGAACCGGCCGCGCTGATCGACCGACTGTCGGCGTTCTTCGCGGCGCTGCCGCCGCTGCCGCCGGACGCCGACGGCACGCGCTACGCGATCGAGATCCGCGACGCGAGCCTGCTCACGCCGCGCTTCATCCGCGCGCTCGCGGCGCTGGGTGTGCGCTACTGCGTCGGCCTGCATGCGCGGATGCCGGACCCGCTGCGGCAGGCCGCCGCGCTCGCGCTGCTCGACGGCGATGCGCCGGGCCCGCTGATCGTGCGCTGGAGCCTGCATGGCGGGTTCAAGTACGAACAGGCGAAAGCGAAGTACGAGCCGTTCGACAAGCTCGTCGACGAGGATCCGGCCACGCGCTCCGCGCTCGCCGAGCTGGCCGCGCGCTACGCGCTGGCCGGACAGCCGGTGATCATCACGATCAACAACAAGGCGGAAGGCTCCGCGCCGCTGTCGTGCCTCGCGCTTGCACGCGAGATCGCCGCCGCGTGCGCGCACTGGCGCAGCGAGGCGGCGTAGGGGTCGGCGGCGGTAGGGTGCCGGCGCCGCTTGCAGGCTTGCAGGCTTGCGGGCCGATTACGCGCCGCCGCGCAGCGACTTCAGCCGGTGCGAAAACTTCTGGCGGAATTTCGCGAGCTTCGGCCCGATCACGACCGAGCAGTAGCCCTGCCCCGGATTGCGTGCGTAATAGTTCTGGTGATAGTCCTCGGCCGGCCAGTAGTTGCCGTCGAGCGGCACGACCTGCGTGACGATCGGCTGCCCGAACACGTGCTCGCGCTCCAGTTCGCGGATCACGTCGAGCGCGATGTCGCGCTGCTCGTCCGAATGCGTGAACACGACCGAACGGTACTGCGTGCCGACGTCGTTTCCTTGCCGGTTCAGCTGGGTCGGATCGTGCGTCGCGAAGAAGATCTCGAGGATCTCGCGATAACCGATGCGCGCCGGATCGAACGTCACGTTCACGACCTCCGCGTGACCGGTGTCGCCGTCGCACACATCGCGATAGCCGGGATTGCGCGTATGGCCGCCCGCATAGCCCGACTGGACGGCCGTCACGCCGTCGACGTCGAGAAACACGGCCTCCGTGCACCAGAAGCACCCGCCGCCCACGGTCGCGGTTTCAAGCATCTCGTTCACCATGAAATCATTACCTCGTTGATGACGGCGGCCCGCACGCAGGCACGCGCCGGCGCCGCCGGTCCGTATCGCCGCCGCGCCGGTTGCCGGCGCGAAGCGGCACGCGTTCAAGTATCTCACTCGCGCACGAATCCGGCAGAAACGCACGCGCGCCGCGCACCACCGGCTGCCCGTTTCTCGACTACACTTAGGCACGCTTCGCCGCGACGGCACACCGTCCGGCTGCACGCAGCGTCCGATGCATGCCCGCCCTGATGCCAACATCATCTGCCGGAACATCGATATGCATGCCTTCGCAGATACCGTCCGCCTTGCGGGCCCGACGACCGGCGCCCCGCGCGCCATCGCTTCCACCGCACCATTGCGTCGCGATGTGTCCGTTGCGCCGCATGCGCGGCGATCCGCTGCACCACGCTTCCCCGCTGTCCCGACCTGATGCACTGCACCGCGCGTCCTCCAACGCAGGCGGCCGCCGGCGCATTCGCATCTCGCAACCGTTCGACCCGCACGCCCGCAGCGAACGGCCATGCGTCCGTGATCCGATACAACCGAGAGAGGCACTACGATGAGCATGCGGCCTGACCCGACATTTCACGCTTCGCCGGAACTCGCGATGCAGGCGCCGGCGGAAGAATTTGCCTATACGTTGTTGCTGAGCCCCGATTTCTCCAGACCCGACGCGCTCGCCGTGATCGACGTGAAGCCCGGCTCGGCGACCTACGGCAAGATCGTGCACACGGTGACGATGCCGAACACCGGCGACGAGTTTCACCACTTCGGCTGGAATGCGTGTTCGTCGTCGCTGTCGCCGCTTACCGGCCATGCGTTTCTCGAGCGTCGCTTCCTGATCATCCCCGGCCTGCGCTCGTCGCGCATCTACGTGATCGACACGAAGCCGCACCCGACGCAGGCGCGCATCCACAAGATCATCGAGCCCGACGAGATCTTCGCGAAGACCGGCTATTCGCGCCCGCATACGGTCCATTGCGGCCCCGAGGGCATCTACGTGAGCACGCTCGGCGGCGCGGGCAAGGACGGCACCGACGGTGCGCCCGGCATCTTCATCATGGACTGCGAGACCTTCGACGTGCTCGGCCGCTGGGAAATCGACCGCGGCCCGCAGGACAAGCATTACGACTTCTGGTGGAACCTGCCGCGCGACTACATGGTGTCGAGCGAATGGGCGCTGCCGCCGCAATTCGAGAACGGCATCGTGCCGGAAGACCTGCTCGCGAACCGCTATGGCCACCGGCTGCATTTCTGGGATCTGCGCGCGCGGCGCAACGCGCAGACGATCGATCTCGGCGCGCAGCACCAGATGGCGCTCGAGGTGCGGCCCGCGCACGATCCGGTGCGCGAATACGGGTTCGTCGGCGTCGTGGTCGACACGACCAACCTCGAAGGATCGATCTGGACCTGGTGGCGCGAGGACGGCCAGTTCCATGTGAAGAAGACCGCGACGATCCCGCCCGAGCCGGCCGCGGCCGACGAATTGCCGCCGCTGCTGAAAGGGTTCGGCGCGGTGCCGCCGCTCGTGACCGACATCGACCTGTCGCTCGACGACCGTTTCCTGTACGTGTCGTGCTGGGGCACGGGCGAGATGCGCCAGTACGACGTGTCGGATCCGCATCACCCGGTGCTCGCGGGGTCGGTACGCATCGGCGGGATCGTGCACCGCGCGCCGCACACGAACGGCCGCGCATTCGCGGGCGGCCCGCAGATGGTCGAGATCAGCCGCGACGGCCGGCGCGTGTACTGGACCAACTCGCTCTACTCGACGTGGGACGACCAGTTCTATCCGGACGGCGTGCCAGCCGCACAGGTGCTCGCGCATGCGGGGCCGGACGGCGGGCTGACGCTCGCCGACGACTACTGGGTCGACTTCCCCGACGGCTATCGCGCGCACCAGATCCGGCTCGAAGGCGGCGACTGCTCGACCGACTCGTTCTGCTATCCGTCGGTCAAGCGTTGAGCACCGGCCTCTCCGCGCCGCTCGCGCTGTGGGCGGCCGTGCTCGCGAGCGGCGTCTATCACGGGCTCAATCCGGCGATGGGCTGGCCGCTCGCGGTGTCGAACGCGCTGATGACGCGCCGCATCGGCGCGCTCGTCGCGGCGCTCGGCTATCTCGCGCTCGGTCATGCGCTCGCGGTATTCATGGTGATGCTGCCGTTCGGGCTGCTCGCCGCGTTGCTCGCGTGGCAGTCGGCGATCCGGATCGGCGCGAGCGCGCTCGTGATCGGCTTCGGCGCGGTGCTGCTGATCCGGCGGCGCCATCCGCGTGCGCTCGCGCGGATTCCGCCCGCGCGGCTCGGGCTGTGGTCGTTCGCGGTCGCACTCGCGCACGGCGCGGGCCTGATGCTGGTGCCGATCTATCTCGGGCTCTGCGGGCTCGACCGGGACGCCGGCCATCGCGCGGCGGCCACGCTCGTCGACGCGCATCTCGGCATGGCGCTCGTCGTCGCGGCCGTGCACGCCGCAGCGATGATCGGCGCGGGCGGCGTGCTCGCGTGGCTCGTTTACCGCTATCTCGGGCTGAAGTTCGTTGCGCGGAGCTGGTTCAACCTCGACGCGATGTGGGCGTCGAGCCTGATCCTGACGGGCGCGCTGTCGCTCGGGCTGGCGGCGGCGCGGTAGCGTCCGGCGTGCGGCGCCCGGCACGGCCGCGGATGGCGCATGGCAAAACGCGACGGAACGGCCGTTCCGCGGCGATTGCAGCGCCGCACGGCAGTGTTCGCTACCGCACGCTCACCCCGCAATGCGCCGTCCGCACGGGCCCGGCGGTCGCGATTCCGCTAAAATCGGGCCATGCGCACCACTTCCCAACCGACCGCCCCGGCCTTGCCGCCTTTCGTCCGCCGCGCCCGTTGCATCCGCCGCGCGCCGCGCCCGTCCGTTTCGTTCCGGATGGCCGCCCGATGAACCACGCCACCCCGCCGGATTTCGATGCGGCCGCATTCCGCCAGGCGCTCGGCCAGTTCGCGACGGGCGTGACCGTCATCACGACGCAAGCGCCGTCCGGGCAACTGATCGGCATCACCGCGAGCTCGTTCAACTCGGTGTCGCTCGATCCACCGCTCGTGCTGTGGAGCCTCGCGCACAAATCGGCGTCGACACCTGTGTTCCGCAGCAACAGCCATTACGTGGTGAACGTGCTCGCGGCATCGCAGCTCGACCTGTGCAAGCGCTTCTCGACCTACAAGGGCGACCGCTTCGAGGGAATCGCGCATGCGGCCGGCAACTCGGGCATGCCGGTGCTCGACGGTGCGCTCGCATGGTTCGAATGTCACAACCGCAGCCGCTACGACGAAGGCGACCACGTGATCTTCGTCGGCGAAGTGGAACGCTGCGGCGTGCGCGCCGTGTCGGACGCCGCGCCGCCGCTCGTGTTCCACGGCGGCGGCTTCCACGGCCTCACACCGCTTTGATCGCCCCGGTGCGCGCCAGCCCGACCGGCGCGCCCGCTTCGTCCTTCAGCGTCTGCAGCACGATGTTCGAACGGATGTCCATCACGCCCGGCGCCTTGTAGAGCCGGTTCAGCACGAAATCCGAATAGTGCTTGAGGTTGTGCGCGAGCACGCGCAGCAGATAGTGGCTCTCGCCCGTCACGACGAACGCGCCGACCACCTCCGGCCATTCGCGCAGCGCTTCCGCGAAGCGCTCGTGCCATTGATTCTCTTCGTTGCGCATCGACACCTGCACGAACGCCTCGAGCTCGAAGCCGAGCTTCTCGCGGCTCAGGCACGCGCGATAGTGTTCGATTACGCCCTGCTCCTCGAGCAGGCGCATCCGGCGCAGGCAGGCCGACGGCGAAAGCGAGATGCGTTCGGCCAGGTCGAGATTGCTGATTCTGCCCTCCTCCTGCAGTACCGCCAGAATCCGGCAGTCGGTGGCATCGAGCGTGATCGCGTGCATTTTTGATCCCCGTTTTCCGTCTGATTCGAATTATCTGCCAATCCAGCGGATTGTCCATGTTTATTTCGCAAGCACTTTCTGCGAGCGTCCACCTATCATTCGAAGCATCGATTCACCGATTCGACATGCCATGGACACACTCTGGGACATCTCGCCGCCCGTCAGCCCCGCCACCCCCGTGTGGCCGGGCGATACGCCGGTTTCCGTCGAACGCGTGTGGCGGATGGAGGCCGGCTCGCCGGTCAACGTCGCGCGCCTGACGCTGTCGCCGCACACGGGCGCGCACTGCGACGCGCCGCTGCACTACGACGCCGACGGCGCGCCGATCGGCGCGGTGCCGCTCGACACCTATCTCGGCCCGTGCCGCGTGATCCACTGCATCGGCGCGTCGCCGCTCGTGCACCCGGCCGACATCGAGGCCGCGCTCGACGGCGAGCCGCCGCGCGTGCTGCTGCGCACCTATGCGCGCGCCAGCATCGAGCAATGGGACAGCGGCTTCTGCGCGGTCGCGCCCGAGACCGTCGACCTGCTCGCCGAGCACGGCGTGAAGCTGATCGGCATCGACACGCCGTCGCTCGATCCGCAGGAATCGAAGACCATGGACGCGCATCACCGCGTGCGCGCCCACCGGATGGCGATCCTCGAAGGGATCGTGCTCGACGACGTGCCGCCCGGCGACTACGAGCTGATCGCGCTGCCGCTGAAGCTCGCAACGCTCGACGCGAGCCCCGTGCGTGCGGTGCTGCGCGCGCTGCCCGGCCACTCATCCTGATTACCCGAACCACTTACCCGACAGACATCATGATCAAGACCCGTGAAGACGCGCTCGCCCTCGATCGCGACGACTCGCTCGCCGCACTGCGCGACCAGTTCGCGCTGCCCGACGGCGTGATCTACCTCGACGGCAACTCGCTCGGCGCGCAGCCGCGCGCATCGGCCGCCCGCGCGCAACAGGTAATCGGCGCCGAATGGGGCGAAGGCCTGATCCGCAGCTGGAACACCGCCGGCTGGTTCGCGCTGCCGCGCCGCCTCGGCGACAAGCTCGCGACGTTGATCGGCGGCGCCCCCGGCGAGACCGTCGTGACCGACACCATCTCGATCAACCTGTTCAAGCTGCTGTCGGCGATGGTGCGCCACCAGGCCGAGCGCGCGCCGGAGCGCCGCGTAATCGTGTCGGAGCGCTCGAACTTCCCGACCGACCTGTACATCGCGCAAGGACTGATCGAACAGCTCGGCGGCGGCTACGAGCTGCGCCTGATCGACGATCCGGCGGACCTGCCCGGCGCGCTCGGCGCGGACACGGCTGTCGCGATGATCACGCACGTGAACTACCGTACCGGCTACATGCACGACATGCCGGCCGTCACGCAGCTCGTGCACGACGCAGGCGCGCTGATGCTGTGGGATCTCGCTCACTCGGCCGGCGCGGTGCCGGTCGACCTGAACGCCGCGCATGCGGACGGCGCGGTCGGCTGCACGTACAAGTACCTGAACGGCGGCCCCGGTTCGCCAGCGTTCGTGTGGGTGCCGCGACGCCATCACGCGCATTTCTCGCAGCCGCTGTCGGGCTGGTGGGGCCACCGCGCACCGTTCGCGATGCAGCCGGGCTTCGCGCCCGATCCGGGCATCGCGCGCTTCCTGTGCGGCACGCAGCCGATCGTGTCGATGTCGATGGTCGAATGCGGGCTCGACGTGTTCCTGCAGACCGACATGCACGCGATCCGCCGCAAGTCGCTCGCGCTGACCGACGCGTTCATCGCGCTCGTCGAGCAACGCTGCGCGGGGCTGTCGCTGAAGCTCGTCACGCCGCGCGCGCATCACCAGCGCGGCTCGCAGGCGAGCTTCGAGCATCCGCACGGCTACGAGGTGATGCAGGCGCTGATCGCGCGCGGCGTGATCGGCGACTACCGAGAGCCGTACGTGCTGCGCTTCGGCTTCACGCCGCTCTATACGCGCTTCGTCGACGTGTGGGATGCCGTCGAGACGCTGCGCGACATCCTCGCCACCGATGCGTGGAAGGCACCCGAGTTCGCCGAGCGCGGCGCGGTGACCTGATCGACATCGCCCGGCGCGCGCAGGCCGCGCGCCGCACCCCCGTCATTCAAATCTGGAGAGAGTCGTGAATTCTGGTCATATGCAGCTACCCGGCGACGATGCGCCGGCGGGCTGCCCGTTCTCGGGCGCACGCGCGGCCCAACCCGCTCATGAAGCGCCGCACGTGCCGGGCGATGCCGCGGGCGAAGCCGGCTGGCACAACGCGCAGCTCGATTTCTCGAAGTCGATGAGCTATGGCGACTACCTGTCGCTGAACGCGATCCTCGATGCACAGCATCCGCTGTCGCCCGATCACAACGAGATGCTGTTCATCATCCAGCATCAGACGAGCGAGCTGTGGATGAAGCTCGCCCTCTTCGAGCTGCGCGGCGCGCTCGACGCGGTGCGCGGCGACGCGCTGCCGCCCGCGTTCAAGATGCTCGCGCGCGTGTCGCGGATTCTCGAGCAGCTCGTGCAGGCGTGGAACGTGCTGTCGACGATGACGCCTTCCGAGTATTCGGCAATGCGGCCGTACCTCGGCCAGTCGTCGGGCTTCCAGTCGTACCAGTACCGGCAGCTCGAATTCCTGCTCGGCAACAAGAACGTGCAGATGCTGCAGCCGCATGCGCACCGGCCCGACATCCTCGAGCAGGTGCGCGCGACGCTCGAGGCGCCGTCGTTCTACGACGAGGTCGTGCGCCTGCTCGCGCGGCGCGGCTTCCCGATCGCGCCCGAGCGGCTCGAGCGCGACTGGACGCAGCCGATGCGGCATGACGAAACGGTCGAAGCCGCGTGGCTCGAGGTCTATCGTCATCCGCAGCAGCACTGGGAGCTTTACGAGATGGCCGAGGAACTCGTCGATCTCGAGGATGCGTTCCGCCAGTGGCGCTTCCGTCACGTGACGACCGTCGAGCGCATCATCGGCTTCAAGCAGGGCACGGGCGGCACCAGCGGCGCGCCGTATCTGCGCAAGATGCTTGACGTCGTGCTGTTCCCCGAGCTGTGGCACGTGCGCACCACGCTGTAACGCGCTATTCGCCCCCGAGCCTGCCCGCCGTCATGACGACGTGCGGGCCGGTTCTTCCCCTTTGCGCGGCAATGCCCGTTCGCCGTCGGCCGTCATCATGCGGATCGTGCCGGCACCGTGCGAGCGCACGGGCCCGACACCGACGAGATCGTCGCGATTCCGGCGTGCCGCTGGGAAGATCGCAGCCATATCGTTGCGGCACCGCACCATCCATTGCGCACGCTCAGCGCGTTCCGGCGCCGCCACGGGATCCTGCCGGTGCCGGCCGGCGAGCAGCTCGACGAACTCGTCACGCTGACACGCGATGAGCGCGAAGGATGCTCACGCCTCCCCGACTGCCCCGACTGCTTCCGCGCAACGCACCCGGCGCCGCAGCGCACCATCGAAATGCCGTGTCGCCACCTTGACTTTCGCCCGCCCGAATACGATCATTCGCTCACATGAAGAGCAAATGATCGTATTCGACAGTGCGGATCGTGAGTGCTGAAGCCAGGCCGCCCGCGATCCGATCGCGACAGGAGACACCGGATGACCGAATCGCCCTCCGAACGCACGCCCGTGCTGCTGCACATCGGCGCAGGCTCGTTCCACCGCGCGCACCAGGCGTGGTATCTGCATCGCGTGAACGCGGCCGTGCCGGCCGGCGAACGCTGGTCGCTGACCGTCGGCAACATCCGCGACGACATGCACGCGACGATGGACGCGCTCGCCGCGCAGCACGGCGCATACACGCTCGAAACCGTCACGCCGCAAGGCGAGCGCGCGTACGAGACGATCCGTGCGATCTCGCGCGTGCTGCCGTGGTCGATCGACCTCACTGCGCTGATCGACGCCGGTGCCGACCCGGCGTGCCGGATCGTATCGTTCACCGTCACCGAAGGCGGCTACTACCTCGACGAGCACAACCGGCTCGACCTCGCGAACACGGATCTCGCAGCCGACCTGCAGGGCGCGCGCACGACGCTGTACGGCGCGCTCGCGGCGCTGCTCGCCGAACGCGTGACGCGCGGCGCGGGCCCGCTCACGCTGCAGAGCTGCGACAACCTGCGCAACAACGGCGCGCGCTTTCGCGCGGGGATGCGCGAATTCCTCGAACGGCGCGGCGAAACGGATCTGCTCGCGTGGTTCGATGCGAACGTCGCGACACCCAGCGCGATGGTCGACCGCATCACGCCGCGCCCGACCGCCGACGTGCGCGAACGCGTGCGCGCGGCCACCGGCATCGACGACGCGTGCCCGGTGATGGGCGAATCGTTCATCCAGTGGGTGATCGAAGACCGCTTCGCGGCCGGCCGGCCGCGCTGGGAGCTGGCCGGCGCGGAACTGGTCGACGACGTGCACCCGTACGAGGAAGCGAAGATCCGCATCCTCAACGCGACGCACAGCTGCATCGCATGGGCCGGCACGCTCGCGGGCTACACGTACATCCACGAAGGCACGCACGACGCGGCGATCCGCCGCTTCGCGCACGACTACGTGACGCAGGACGTGATCCCGTGCCTCAGCCCGAGCCCGCTCGACCTCGAACGCTATCGCGACGTCGTGCTCGAACGCTTCGGCAACCCGTACGTGCTCGACACGAACCAGCGCGTCGCGGCCGACGGCTTCTCGAAGATTCCCGGCTTCATCGCGCCGACGCTCGTCGAATCGTTCGCGCGCGGCGCGGCGCCGGTCGCCACCGCCGTGTTGCCGGCGCTGTTCCTGCGTTTTCTCGAACGCTGGGCGCGCGGCTTGCTGCCGTATGCGTACCAGGACGGCGTGATGGACGACGGCGCCGCGCGGGCGATCGTCGAGGCCGACGACCCGGTCGTCGCGCTGTGCGCGAGCCGCGCGCTGTGGGGCTCGCTCGCCGGCAACGCGGCGCTGTTCGACGCGCTGCGCGCCGGGCTCGCCCGCGTCGACGCATGGCTCACGCAGCGCTGATGCGCTGCCCCGGGCCGGGCCCGGCGGCCGGCCGCTCGCAAGCGGCCGCGCATCCGGGCGAACCTGCGTTGGCATGCGCGCGTGCGTGCGGCTAAAGTAGCGGCTCCTCACTGACGGAACGGATCGCTCATGTATCTCGGCATCGACCTCGGCACCTCGGAAGTGAAGGTGCTGCTGCTGGCCCCGGACGGCACCGTGGTCGGCACCGCGGGCACGCCGTTCAACGTGTCGCGGCCGCACCCGCGCTGGGCGGAACAGCATCCGGACGACTGGTGGCAAGGCACGCTCGCCGCGCTGGCGGCGCTGCGCGAACGGCACCGCCAAGCGTTCGCGCAGGTGCGCGGAATCGGCCTGTCGGGCCAGATGCATGGCGCAGTGCTGCTCGGCCGCGACGATCGCGTGCTGCGCCCCGCGATCCTGTGGAACGACATGCGCAGCGCCGACGAATGCGCGCTGCTCACCGAGCGCGCACCCGATCTGCACGCGCTGGCCGGCAACCTCGCGATGCCCGGCTTCACCGCGCCGAAACTGCTGTGGGTCGCGAAGCACGAACCCGACGTGTTCGCCGCGACCGCGTGCGTGCTGATGCCGAAAGACTACCTGCGCTTCCGGCTCACCGGCGCGAAAGTCTCCGACCCGTCCGATGCGGCCGGCACGCTGTGGCTCGACGTCGCGCGCCGCGACTGGTCCGACGCGCTGCTCGCCGCATGCGACATGACGCGCGACCAGATGCCGCGCATCGTCGAAGGCAACGCGCCGTCCGGCACGCTGCGCGCGGACGTCGCGCGCGCACTCGGGCTGTCGGAGGCCGTCGTGGTGGCGGGCGGCGGCGGCGACAACGCGACGAGCGCGCTCGGCATCGGCGCGATCCACGCGGGCGACGGCTTCGTATCGCTCGGCACGTCGGGCGTGCTGAGCGTGGTCGGCGACCGCTTCATGCCGAATCCCGCATCGGCCGTGCACGCGTTCTGTCATGCGATCCCCGATCGCTGGCAACTGATGAGCGTCGTGCTGTCGGCCGCGAGTTGCCTGCGCTGGGTCTGCAAGCTGACCGGCACTGACGAGCCGGCGCTGCTCGCCGAAATCGAGGCACTCGACGCGGACGCGCTCGCGACGGCGCCGCTGTTCCTGCCCTACCTGTCCGGCGAACGCACGCCGCACAACGATCCGTATGCGCAGGGCGTGTTCTTCGGAATGACGCATGCGACCGAGCGCGCGCATCTCGGCTATGCGGTGCTCGAAGGCGTGACGCTCGGCCTCGCCGATGGCCTCGACGCGCTGCACACGGCCGGCGTCGAAACCGACCGGCTGTCGCTGATCGGCGGCGGCGCGCGCAGCGCGTTCTGGGCGCAGCTGATCGCCGACGCGCTGAACGTGCGCACGCGCCAGCACGGCGGCGGCGAAACCGGTGCGGCGCTCGGCGCGGCGCGCCTGGGCTGGCTCGCCGTGGGCGGCGATCCGCATGCGGTGCTGACCAAGCCGCCGGTGCGCGCCGAATACGCGCCCGACGCCGCGCGCCACGCGCTGCTGCGCGAGCGCCTCGACGCGTTTCGCGCGCTGTATCGCCACGTGCGCCCGCTTTACGAACCGTCGCGCGCGCGGCTCGCGTAAGCGCCCCGCGGCGGCGTGCAGCGGCCGTCGGCCGCGCGCCCGGCATGCGTTACAGTGGATGCCGTGGCGCCACCTGACGGCCGGCCCAGATCCGAACCGAACCGCTATCGTGTCCAAGTCCTCAGAAAAACTCGATCTCGCCACGCGTGCCGCGTGGCTTTACTACGTCGCGGGCGACACGCAGAACGAAATCGCCGAGAAGCTCCAGGTGTCGCGCCCGGTCGCGCAGCGCCTCGTCGCGTTCGCGGTCGAGAAGAACCTGATCCGCGTGCGCGTCGATCACCAGCTCGCCGACTGCCTCGATCTCGGCGCGCAATTGTCGAAACGCTACGGGCTCGCGATGTGCGAAGTCGTGCCGGTCGATGCCGACGCACCCGAAGCGATCGACCGCAAGCTCGCGGTCGCCGGCGCGCAGGTGATGGAGCGCTACCTGAACGAAACGCGGCCGATGGTGATCGCGGTCAGCAGCGGCCGGACGCTGAAGGCGGCGGTCGCGCAGATCGCGCAGATCGAGCGGCCGCAGCACCGGCTCGTGTCGATGGTCGGCGCGATCGCGGCCGACGGCTCGTCGAACCGCTACGACGTCGCGCAATACATCTCCGAGAAGACGGGCAGCAAGCACTTCCTGCTGCCCGCGCCGCTGTTCGCCGACAGCGACGCCGAGCGCGCCCAATGGTGCAATCACCGTCTGTACCGGATCGTCGATGCGCTGTCGGCGCATGCCGACGTCGCGTTCGTCGGGATCGGCAACATCGGCCCGCATTGCCCGCTCTACGAGGACGGCTTCATCACCGAACAGGAGCGCGACGAGATGACCACGCTCGGCGCGGTGGCCGAGCTGCTCGGCGTGCCGATCGATGCGCAGGGCAAACGGATCGACGTGTCGACGAGCGCGCGCGTGACGAGCGTCGCGCTCGACACGCCGCCGAAGCGTCCGACGATCGCGTTCGCGGGCGGCCCGAAGAAGCGCGACGCGGTGATCGCCGCGCTGCGCGGCGGATGGCTGTCGGGGCTCGTCACCGACGAGACCTGCGCGCGCGCGGCGCTCGAAGCGAAGGCGGCCTGACGCCGCCGAACGCTCGGACACGCACGGCGCGCGGCGCGAGCGTCGCCCCCCATCCTGCCGCACCCGGCAGGCGCGACGAGCGCGCGCACTGCCGGGCGCTCATACGTCACGCCGCCTTCGCGTGCGCACTCAGCCGCCGGAACGCCTGACCCTGCTCGTCGAACAAGTGGCAGTGCTCGGCCTGCGCATGCACGTGCAGCGCTTCGCCGGTGCGGTACGTGTCGAGCGGCGGAATCCGCGCGATCAGCCCGTCCGGTGCGACCGCCGACTCCGCATACAGATACGCGGCATCGCCGAGCGATTCGACGGCCATCGTCCGTGCGGCGACGCCGGTCGCCGCCGGCTCCACCAGCAGATGCTCGGGCCGCACGCCGACGGTCACGACCGCGCCGCGCTGCAGCCCCGCCGCATCGACCGCGACGCGCTGCGTCTCGCCGCTGCCGAAGCGCACCAGCACGCCGGTCGCATCGGCCGACTCGACCGTGCCTGTCAGGAAGTTCATCTTCGGCGAGCCGATGAAGCCCGCGACGAACTGGTTCGCCGGCGCGTGATACAGCGCGTTCGGCGTGCCGACCTGCTGCACCGCGCCGCCCGACAGCACGACGATCTTGTCGGCGAGCGTCATCGCCTCGACCTGGTCGTGCGTCACGTAGATCATCGTCGTCTTCAGCTCGTCGTGCAGCCGCGCGAATTCCAGCCGCATCTTCACGCGCAGCGCCGCGTCGAGGTTCGACAACGGTTCGTCGAACAGGAACACCTTCGGCTTGCGCGTGATCGCGCGGCCGATCGCGACGCGCTGCCGCTGGCCGCCCGACAGCTGCTTCGGCTTGCGGTCGAGCAGGTGGTCGATGTGCAGGATCTTCGCGGCCTGCTTCACCGCCTGGTCGATCTCGGGCTTCTTCGCGCCGGCGAGCTTCAGGCCGAACGCCATGTTGTCATACAGCGTCATGTGCGGGTACAGCGCATACGACTGGAACACCATCGCGATGCCGCGCTTCGCGCTCGGCACGTCGTTGACTTTCGCGCCGTCGATCAGCAGGTCGCCGCTCGAGATGTCCTCGAGCCCGGCGATCATCCGCATCAGCGTGGATTTGCCGCAGCCGCTCGGCCCGACGAACACGACGAATTCGCCGTCGGCGATGTCGAGGTTCACGTTGCGCAGCACTTCGGTGTCGTCGTAGCGCTTCGCGATGTTGCGCAGGAGCACGCTTGCCATGGTCTGTCTCCGTTCGTTCGTGATGCGCCGCGTTCGACGCGGCGCGCAATCGTTGCTAGTTCGGCAGCACGGCGCCCGTCGCCTGCCAGCGCGCGACGTAGCCGGGCAGCTCGTGCATGTCGTCGAATACGTGACGCGCGCCGATCCCGCGCAGCGCGTCGATCTGCGCGGCCGATGCGTGCCCGCCGCCAACGAAGCCGAGCACGGTCATGCCGGCCGCGGCGGCCGCGGTGATGCCGGTCGCGCTGTCCTCGACGACGAGGCATTGCGCGGGCACCGCGCCGAGCGCATGGGCGGCCGCGAGATACACGTCGGGCGCGGGCTTCGGCCGCGCGACGGCATCCGCGCAGAACAGCCGGTCGCCGAAGAAGCGCGCGAGGCCGGTGCGCGCGAGCGCCGCCTCGACGTACGCGCGATAGCTGTTGCTCGCGCATGCCGTCGTCAGGCCGATCGCCGCGAGTGCCGTGTCGATGCCGTCGACCATCGGCGCGTTGACGGCCGCCGCCTCGACCGCGCGGCGGATCGCGTCGACGTCGTCGGCCGACAGCGCGCGGCCGACGGCCTCGCCCGCGCCGGCCAGCACCCGCTCGATGCGCAGCCCGAGCAGCGGCATCACGGCCGGCCGCGCGTCGACGCCCGGCCAGCGCGTGTCGAGCTCGCGCACGATCACGTCGGCGGCGACGGCCTCGCTGTCGATCAGTACCCCGTCGCAATCGCAGATCAGCACGTTCAAGCCGTGGCCCACCACCGCACCTTTGCCGGCCGCCCTCATTTGACCGCCCCGAACGTGAGCCCGCGCACGAGCTGCTTCTGCGACAGCCAGCCGACGATCAGGATCGGCGCGACCGCGAGCAGCGAAGCAGCGGACAGCTTTGCCCAGAACAACCCTTCCGGACTCGAGTACGACGCGATGAACACGGTCAGCGGCGCGGCGTTCGAGCTCGACAGGTTGATGCTCCAGAACGCCTCGTTCCACGACAGGATCACGAGCAGCAGCGCGGTGGACGCGAGCCCCGGCAGCGCCATCGGCATCAGCAGGTAGACGATCTCCTGCCACGTCGACGCGCCGTCGATGCGCCCCGCTTCGAGAATGTCCTTCGGAATCTCGTTGAAGTACGTGAAGGTCATCCACACCGCGATCGGCAGGTTGATCAGCGTGTACACGATCACGAGGCCCGACACGGTATCGAGCAGCCCCGCGTTCTTCCACAGCAGGTAGATCGGCACGAGCACGCCGACCGACGGCATCATCTTGGTCGACAGCATCCACAGCAGCACCTTCTGCGTGCGGTGGTTCGGGAAGAACGCCATCGCGTAGGCGGCCGGCACCGCAAGCAGCAGCGAGATCACCGTGACGCCGGCCGAGATCAGCACCGAGTTCCACGCGAACGCGAAGTAGTTGCTGCGCGCGAACACCTCGCGGAAGCTGTCGAGCGTCGGCACGAAGAACAGCGTCGACGCATACGCCTGCTGCTCGGTCTTGAACGCGGTGATCGCCATCCAGAAGATCGGGAAGAACAGCAGCAGCGCGATCAGCCACGCCAGCGCGCCGGGCAGCGCGCGCCGCGCGAGGTCGAACGGGGCCGGCGCACGCCGGCCTTCGAAAGTCAGGTCGCTCATTTTTCGTACTCTCCCTTCAGGTTGCGCGCGAGCATCCGCACGAGGAAGAACGACACGACGTTCGCGACCACGACGGCGATGATGCCGCCAGCGGATGCGAGGCCGACGTCGAACTGCTGCAGGCCGAGCGCGTAGATCAGGTACGACAGGTTGGTCGTCGCATCGCCCGGGCCGCCGCCCGTCGTCGTATAGATCTCCGCGAAGATCGACAGCAGGAAGATCGTCTCCATCATCACGACCACCGCGATCGCGCGCTTCAGGTGCGGCAGCGTGATGTAGAAGAACATCGCGATCGGGCCGGCGCCGTCGATGCGCGCGGCTTCCTTCTGCTCCTGGTCGAGCGACTGGATCGCGGTGAACAGGATCAGGAACGCGAACGGCAGCCACTGCCACGCGACGATCATGATCACGGCGGTGAGCGGGTAATCGGCGAACCAATCGACCGGCGTCATCCCGAACGCGCGCATCGCGTTCGCGACGAGCCCGTACACCGGATGCAGGATCATGTTCTTCCAGATCAGCGCGGCGACCGTCGGCATCACGAAGAACGGCGCGATCGCGAGCAGGCGCGCCACGCCCTGCCCGTAGAACTTGCGGTCGAACAGCACGGCCATCAGCACGCCGCCGACCACCGTGATCGCGAGCACCGCGCCGATCAGCACGAGCGTGTGCCAGATCGCGGGCAGGAACGACGGATCGGTCGCGAGGAAGCGGTAGTTGTCGAGGCCCGCGAAGCCCTTCACGTCCGGGTTCAGCAGGTTGTAGCGCGAGAACGAATACCAGATCGTCATCGCGAGCGGGATCGACATCCACAGCAGCAGCACCGCGACGGACGGCGACACGAGCCAGCTCGCGCCGCCGCGCGCGCGGCGCGGCGCGCCCGGCGGCGACGACGCGTCGCCGACCGACGACGCGTGGCTCAGGGGAAGACGTAAATGACGCATGATCGGAGTCCCTCCGGTTGAGGCGCGGGCGCGAACGGCCGGCCCGCCTTTCAGCTTCGGCAACGCGCACCGTGCGCCAGCGCACGGTGCGGGCCGCGTTATTTCTTGTAGCCGGCCTGCCGGACCGCGCGGTCGGCGGCGGCCTGCCCGGCGGCGAGCGCCTGGTCGACCGTCATCTGGCCGGCCACCGCACCGGCGATCGCCTGGCCGACCACCGTGCCGAACGACTGGAATTCAGGAATCCCGACGTACTGCACGCCCGTGTACGGCACCTTCTTCAGCGACGGATCGTTCGGATCGGCCGTCTCGATCGCCTTCAGCACGAAGTCCGAGAACGGCGCGGCGGCCTTGTACTCGGGGCGCTGGTAGGTCGACGTGCGCGTGCCCGGCGGCACCGACGCCCAGCCCTCGTCCTTGCCGACCATCTCGATGTACTGCTTCGAGGTCGCCCATGCGATGAACTTGCGCGCGGCGTCCTGCTGCTTCGACGTCTTCGGCACGGCCAGCGCCCACGCCCACAGCCAGTGCGAGCCCTTCGGCGTGGCGGCGACCGGCGCGGCCGCGAAACCGATCTTGTCGGCCACCTGCGACTGCTGTTTGTTATAGAGCATCCCGGCCGCGACCGTCGCGTCGATCCACATCGCGCACTTGCCCGATGCGGTCAGGGTCAGGTTCTCGTTGAAGCCGTTCGAGCTCGCTCCCGGCGGGCCGTCCTTCTTCAGCAGATTCACGTAGAACGTGATCGCCTTCTTCCACTCGGGCGACGTGAGCTGCGCATTCCAGTTCTCGTCGAACCAGCGTCCGCCGAACGTGTTCACGACCGTCGACACGTACGCCATGTTCTCGCCCCACCCGGCCTTGCCGCGCAGGCAGATCCCGTAGGTACCCTTCGCCTTGTCGGTGAGCTTGTCCGCGAACTCGGCGATCTGGTCGTAGGTCGGCTGGTCGGGCATCTTGAGCCCCTTCGCCGCGAACAGGTCCTTGCGGTAGAACGTCATCGAGCTTTCGACGTAGAACGGCAGCGCATACAGCTGGCCGTTGTACGACAGGCTGTCGCGCGCGGTCTTCACGATGTCGTTCAGGTCGTAGTCGGCGGGCAGCCCCGTCATCGGCGCGAGCCAGCCGCGCTTGCCCCACTGCGGCGTCTCGTAGGTGCCGATCGCCATCACGTCGAACTGGCCGCTGCCGGTCGTGATGTCGGTGGTCGCGCGCTGGCGCAGCACGTTTTCCTCGAGGATCACCCAGTTCAGCTTGATGTCGGGGTTCGCCTTCTCGAACGCCGGCGACAGCTTCTTCAACTCGATCATGTCCGGGTTGTTCAGCGTCGCGATCGTCAGCGTGCCGGCGGACGCCGCGCACGCAGCCGTCGCGAGCGCGGCTCCGGCGAAGCAGCGTACGGCGGCATCGAGCATCTTTCGTTGCATGGCATGTCTCCTGTGATTGTTCGAACTGTCGTCGGTGTTGCGTAATGCGTAATGCGTATGGCGTATTGCGTGTGTCGTGTTGCTCCGTTTCCCTCGCGGCCCGTCACGCCGGCCGCTGCATGCCGCACGCGCGCGCATAGTGCGCGATCACGTCGCGTATCCGGTGGCGCACCCATGCGCGCGGCGCCTTCGCGAGCCCGCCCGCGCGGCACGCCGCGTACACGTCCGGCAGCCACTGCGCGACGAGCGTCTCGGGCACCGGCTGCCGCGCGAGGTTGTCGAACAGCTGCTCGACCGCCGCCGCGACGGCCGGCTGCAGCCAGTAGTAGCGGATCCGGTCGCTGTAGCTGAACTGACGCGCGAGCCGCTGCTCGGTTTCGTCGCCGCGGTAGTACGGCGCCCAGTGCTCGGGCTGCGCGCGCATCGCGGCGTCGACCACATCGCGCAAGCGCGAGCGTTGTGCGACGTCGTCGATCAGCGCGTCCTCGATGAAGGTGAGCGCGAACAGCGCCTCGCGCAACGCGAAAGTCAGCGCGGGGCCGACCTTCAGCACCGCGAAATGGTCGCGCACGAGCGCGGCGAGCGCGCCTTCGGTCTGGTAGTCGGTCGAATGCGCTTCGAACACGAGGCGCGGCGTGCGCAGGATGCTCGCGCCGAGCGACGCGGCCTTCGCGCTGTCGTAGTCGAGCACGCGGCGATCGTCGAAGTCGACGCCCGGCTGCGCGACGATCGCGACCACGCGCGTCCATGCAGCGTCGAGCCCGGCCGCCGCGAATGCGCCGCGGTGCGCATCGAGCGTCGCGGCGATGCTGTCGCTACGCGTGACCGCGATCCGCGCGATCGCGTCGCCACCTCCATCGCCGGCCACTTCGCCGCCCGGCGTCGGCACCTCGGTGCCGATCACGTAGACAGGCGCGACACCAGCGTGCGCCGCCGCGTCTTCGGCCGCGCGACAGAGTTCGGCCGCACGCGCGGCGATCGTCCGGTCGTCGAGCCGCACCGGATCGTCCGCGCACGCCATACTGGCATCGAGGTGGATCTTCTCGAACCCGGCTTCGACATAGGCGGCGACCATCGCGGCCGCTTCGCGCATCGCGTCGGCCGCGCGGCGGTGCCGCCACGGGTTCGGGCCCAGGTGGTCGCCGCCGAGCACCAGCGCCGACGGCGCGAGCCCGCAGCGTTGCGCGATCGCATCGACGTCGCGCCGGAAATCGGCCGGCGTCATGCCCGTATAGCCGCCGAGATGGTTCACCTGGTTGCAGGTCGCCTCGATCAGGAGCGGCGAGCCGTCCGCGCGCGCGGCTTCGCACGCGGCCTCCAGCACGAGCCGGTGCGCGCTGCAGATCGAATAGATGCCGCGCTGCGCATCGGCGCGGTTCGCGTCGAAGATCATCCGCAGCACGGTTTGCGCGTGCGCGGTGCGCGGACGCTCGGCAGTCGTCGTCAGGCCGGACATGCGACACCTCGTTCGGTCAGGAAACCATCGATCTCGGCCGCGCTGCTGTTGCCCTCCATCGGGCCACGCCGCGTGACCGCGATCGCACCGGCCGCGTTCGCGCGGCGCAACGCGACCTCGATCGGCATGCCGGCGACGAGGCTCGCGACCAGCGTGCCGCCGAAGCAGTCGCCGGCGCCCGTCGGGTCGACCTCGTCGACCTGAAACGCCGGCGCTTCGGCACGGTTCGCACGGTCGAACGCGACGCTGCCTTGCGCGCCGCGCTTCAGCACGACGCGCTCGAGCAGCGGATGCGTCGCGAGCAGTCCAGCGATTGCGCGCTCGGCCGGCTGCGGCCCGCAGAAGAACGGCAGGTCGGCTTCGCTCGGCAGAAACAGATGGCACGCGGCGAGCATCTCGTCGAGTGCCGCCCGCATCGGGCGAAAGCTCAGCATTTCGGGACGCACGTTCGGGTCGAACGACACCTTCGCGCCGACGCGCGCCGCTTCGATCACGCCGCGCTGCACCGCCGCGATCGCCGATTCGCTGGTCAGCGACGAGCCCATCACGTGGAAATAGCGGCAGCCGTCGAACATCGCGGTATCGACGTCGGATGCGTCGACGCACGCGGCCGCGCTGGTGGACAGGCTGAAGACGAAGCTGCGCGCGCCGTCGTCGCGATACGCGACGAACGCGGTGCCGGTCGGGCGCGCGACGCGACGGATGCGCGCGACGTCGACGCCATCATGCGCGAGCCGCGCGACGATCGCGTCGCCGAACGCATCGCGGCCGACGCAGCCCGCATACGCGACGCCCGCGCCGAGCCGCGCGGCCTGGTCGGCGAAGATCGCCGGCGCGCCGCTCGGAAACGGGCCGGCGAACAAGCCCGGCGTGTCGAAACCCTGGCCGCGCTCGGCGGCGACGAATTCGGCCAGCAGTTCGCCGGCGACGACGATCTCGGCCATCAGGCGTGCCCTCCTCGTTCGACGGCAGTCGCGACGTGCGGCGCTGCCGCTGCGTCGCGGGCCGGCCGGCTGGTTGCACATGCGAGCGGCGCCATCAGCTCATCCAGTTGCCGCCGTCGACGTTCAGCGTCTGGGCGGTGATGTAGTCGGCGTCGGACGACGCGAGGAACAGCGCGGCACCCGTCAGGTCGCCCGGCACGCCCATCCGACCGAGCGGCACGGCTTCGCCGACGAGCCGCTTCTTCTCGCCGGGCGGGCGATGCTCGTAGCGCGCGAACAGTGCATCGACCTGCTCCCACATCGGCGTGTCGACCACGCCCGGCGCGATGCCGTTCACGTTGATCCGGTGCGGCGCGAGCGCGAGCGCGGCCGACTGCGTATAGCTGATCACCGCGGCCTTGGTCGCGCAGTAGTGCGAAACGAGCGCCTCGCCGCGACGTCCGGCCTGCGACGACATGTTGACGATCTTGCCGCCGCGGCCCTGCTCGACCATCCGCTGCGCGACGGCCTGCATCAGGAAGAACAGCCCTTTCACGTTGACCGCGAACAGCCGGTCGAACACGTCCCAGGATTCGTCGAGGATCGGGCGCATGTCGAACAGCGCCGCATTGTTGAACAGGATGTCGACGCCGCCGAAGCGCTCGACGGCGGTCGCGACGATCCGCTCGATGTCGTCGCGGCGCGTGACGTCCGCGGTGACGGCCACCGCGCGGCCGGGACTGGCCTCGATCAGCCGTGCGAGCGAACCGGCCGCCGGCTTCACGTCGACCAGCACGCAGCGCGCGCCTTCGTCCAGATAGCGTTGCGCGACCGCTTCGCCGATGCCGCTTGCCGCGCCCGTCAGGATCGCGACCTTGTCTTCCAGTCTCACTGGTTGTCTCCGGTTCGTTCTGCTGCTCGAAGGTCGCGAGGTGAGCGAACGCTCGCTGACCGATCAATTGCTCTGTTGTTGATCGAATGATCGGCCACGCGATTCGCGCTGTCAAGGCGACACGGCGGCTTTCGATGATGCGCTGCGGCACGGCGGCACCGCGCACGGCCCCGCGCGCCAAGCCTGATAAGGCATGGCACGCGGAGTGCAGCGCGGCTGAAACATCGATGAAGGGGACGAAGCGTGTGCGGGGAGCGAAATTCGGGCTGCACGGCGGAGGAGATACGTTATATCATCGCCATACTTCGTTTCATTGCCTGCTTCACGCCATGGCTACCTCATCACCCATCGACGCCCGGTTGTCCCGGGCCGACGCATTCGCCGCCGAGCATGGGCTCGCGTGGACGCCGCTGCGCCGCCAGGTCTACGAACGCGTGCTGGCCGCGCAGCGCCCGATCGGCGCGTACGACCTGCTCGCCGAGCTCGAACCGCAGCGCGGCCGCGTGCCTCCCACGACCGTCTATCGCGCGCTGGATTTCCTCGTCGAGCACGGCTTCATCCACCGGATCGAATCGAAGAACGCGTTCTTCGCATGCTGCGAGATCGGCGTGCCGCATGAAGGCCAGTTCCTGATCTGCGATTCGTGCGGCGAGACCGTCGAGATTCCGGGCAGCGACCTCGCGAAGCAGTTGTCCGCGAGCGAGCCTGCGCACGGGTTCGAAGTCCACCACCAGGTCGTCGAGCTGAACGGCCTGTGCGGGCACTGCAAGGGCAAGCCCGCGCAACGCTGACACCGCATCGGGCGGCGTGCAGCGCCGCCCCTTCCAACGAGGAGCTCCATGCCCATTGCCCTGAAGCGCGCGCCGCGGCGCGCCCTGCCGTTTGCCCGCCTGCTGGCCGCCGCGGCTGCCGTGCTGTCGATCGCGGCGCCCGCATTCGCGCAGGCCGCGACCGTCAACGTCGTCGCCGCCGAGAATTTCTATGGCGATGTCGCGTCGCAGATCGGCGGCCGCCATGTCGCGGTCACCAGCATCCTCAGCAATCCCGACCAGGATCCGCACCTGTTCGAAGCGAGCCCGAAGACCGCGCGCGCGCTGCAGCACGCGCAGGTCGTGATCTACAACGGCGCGGACTACGATCCGTGGATGGGCAAGCTGCTCGGCGCGTCGAAGCAGGCGAAGCGCGCGACGATCGTCGTCGCCGATCTCGTCGGCAGGAAGGCCGGCGACAACCCGCACCTGTGGTACGACCCGGCGACCATGCCGGCCGCCGCGCGCGCGATCGCGGCCGAGCTCGGCCGTGCCGACCCTGCGAACAAGGCCGACTACGACGCGAACCTGCAGAAGTTCGTCGCGTCGCTGAAGCCCGTCGACGACAAGGTCGCCGCGCTGCGCGCGCAGTACAAGGGCGTGCCCGTGACGGCCACCGAGCCGGTGTTCGGCTACATGTCCGACGCGATCGGCCTCGACATGCGCAACCAGCGCTTCCAGCTCGCGACGATGAACGACACCGAAGCCAGCGCGCAGGACGTCGCCGCGTTCGAGAACGACCTGCGCAAGAAGCAGGTGCGCGTGCTGATCTACAACAGCCAGGCCGAAGCGCCGATGACCAAGCGCCTGCTGAAGGTCGCGCGCGACGGCGGCGTGCCGAGCGTGAGCGTCACCGAGACGCAGCCTGCCGGCAAGACTTTCCAGCAATGGATGGCCGGCCAGCTCGACACGCTCGCGGCCGCGCTTTCCGCCAGCAAGAAATGACCCACGCAACGACATGACCGCCACTCCTCACGCACTCGCACTCGATCGCGTCACGCTCGAACTGGGCGACCGCACGATCCTGCGCGACGTCAGCTTCTCGATCGAACCCGGCGAATTCGTCGGCGTGCTCGGGCCGAACGGCGCGGGCAAGACGACGCTGATGCGCGCGGTGCTCGGCCTCGTGCCGGTCACGGGCGGCACGCTGTCGGTCGGCGGCGTGCCGGTCGTACGCGGCAACGCGTCGATCGGCTACATGCCGCAGATCCGAAGCGGCCTCGCGAATCGCCGGATGCGCGGCTACGACTTCGTCGCGATGGCCGCCGACGGCCATCGCTGGGGGCTGCCGCACACGAACGCCGCAACGCGGCGCGACGTCGACCGCGTGCTCGACCTCGTCGGCGGCCCGACGCTCGCGCGCCGGCCGCTGTCGGAACTGTCGGGCGGCGAGCGGCAGCGCCTGCTGCTCGCGCAATGCCTGCTCGGCAGCCCGAAGCTGCTGCTGCTCGACGAGCCGCTGATCAGCCTCGACCCGAACCACCAGCGCGGCGTCGTCGAACTCGTGCGCAACGTGCAGCGCGAGCTCGGCATCACCGTGCTGTTTTCCGCGCACGAACTGAATCCGCTCCTGAACGCACTCGACCGCGTGCTGTATCTCGGCAACGGCGTCGCGGCGCTCGGCACCGTCGACGAGGTGATCACGAAGCCCGTGCTATCGAGGCTCTACGGCTCGCCGATCGACGTGATGCGCGTGAACGGCAAGATCTTCGTGATGTCGGGCGACGTCGAAATCGAAAAGCACGATCACGAACACGAGGACGACGACGGCCACTCGCACGGCGGTGGCAATGGCGACGGCCACGGTCACCACCACCACGGACACGCTCATCCCGGGCATTCGCACGATGTTTGAATACGACTTCATGATCAACGCGTTCGCCGCGTCGGGGATCGTCGCGGTGCTCGCGGGCATCGTCGGCTACTTCCTGGTGCTGCGCGGACAAACCTTCGCCGGCCACGCGCTGTCGCACGTCGGCTTCACCGGTGCGACCGGCGCGGTGCTGCTCGGCATCTCGCCGATCTGGGGGATGGTCGGCTTCACGCTGGCGGCCGGGATCGGGATGGGCGCGCTCGGCGAACGGCTCGCGGGCCGCGACGTCGCGATCGGCGTGATCCTGTCGGGCGCGCTCGGCTTCGGGCTGCTGTTCCTGCACTTCTACACGTCGTTCGCGACGCAGGTCACGGCGCTGCTGTTCGGCAACGTGCTCGCGGTCAGCCACGACACGCTCGCGGTGCTGGCCGGCATCGGTGCGGTGAGCCTCGTCGCGCTCGCGCTGATCGCGCGGCCGCTGCTGTTCGCGTCGCTGCAGCCCGAACTGGCGGAGGCCAAGGGCGTGTCGCTGCGCACGGTGTCGATGCTGTTCCTCGCGGTGTGCGCGCTGGCGGTGGCCGCGGCAACGCAGATCGTCGGCGTGCTGCTGGTGTTCACGCTGCTGGTCGGGCCGGCCGCGGCCGCACAGAACGTGTCGACGCGGCTGTCGACCGGCGTGCTGCTCGCCGCGCTGTTCGCGCTGTTCGAGGCGTGGATCGGGATCGCGCTCGCGTATCACACCGACTGGCCGACGAGCTTCTGGATCACCGCGCTGTCGGCGCTGGTGTATGGGGCAAGTCTGTTGCGGCGTCACACATGACACATACGGCACGGTTACAGTCAGATGAGGCGAGTCGTGTACCGAGCCGCAGTAACCGCATGGGTACTTGTAGCGTCAGTGCTGCTTGCAAGGCTGTGCCTTACTCACGAGTCGTTCGCACTACCGATACCTGAGCGTGCGTGGGCTTGGCTCGTCACGCACGTTCCCGGGTTCTGGGACGGCGAGGCCGGCGACGATCTCGTGATCGTCGTGCATTTGCTGATAGCACTGGCGGTCGTGATGTCTGTGACATGGCTCGCCTTGCGCATGCTGCGAAAGGCGAAGCACCACGCCACCCGATGATGCGAAATGGCGTGGCCAGTTTGTCGCACTAACGCGCCAGCACACGCGCATGATGCGCGATGTGATCGGCGATGAACGTCGAGATGAAGTAGTAGCCGTGGTCGTAGCCCTCGTGGCGGCGCAGCGTCAGCGGTTGCCCGGCCTTCTCGCACGCGGCTTCGAACACGTCCGGATTCAGCTGGTTCGCGAGGAACTGATCGGCGAGGCCCTGGTCGACCAGGATGCCGTCCGCGAACTTCGGCGCATCCGCGCGCGCAACGAGCTCGCTCGCGTCGTGCTGCTTCCACGCGTCGCGGTCCGCGCCCAGGTAGCCCGAGAACGCCTTCTCGCCCCACGGGCAGCGCGTCGGCGCGGCGATCGGCGCGAACGCCGATACCGACCGGTACAGGTCGGGATGACGCAGCGCGAGCGTCAGCGCGCCATGCCCGCCCATCGAGTGACCGAAGATCCCGAGCCGCGCACCGTCGATCGGCAGCTCGGCCGCGACGAGTTCGCGCAGCTCGCCCGTCACGTACGACTCCATCCGATAATGCGTCGACCACGGCGCTTGCGTCGCGTCGACATAGAAGCCCGCGCCGACGCCGAAATCCCACGCGTCGCTCTCGCCCGGCACACCCGCACCGCGCGGGCTCGTATCGGGCATCACGAGCGCGAGACCGTGCTGCGCCGCATACTGCTGCGCGCCGCCCTTGATCGCGAACGTCTCCTCGGTGCATGTGAGCCCCGCGAGGTAGAACAGCGCCGGCACGCGGCCGTGCGCCGCCTGCGGCGGCAGGTACACCGAGAACTTCATCGACAGGCCGATGGCCTTCGAATCGTGGCGATAGAAGCGTTGCTCGCCACCATGGCAAGCATGAGAAGAAACGAGTTCGAGCATGGAGTTCCCTTCCGTTCAATGCAGCACGATCGGGCGAATCGATTCGCCCGACTTCATCGGGTCGCAGCCGTCGCCGAGCGTCTCGAGCGGCAGCGTGTTCGGACCAGGTCGCCGGCTTTCACCTTCGCCGCGTCACCCGTATACAAGCACGTGCCGTGCGGCGTCGCATGCGGCACGGCGAAACCGTATCGTGCTCGCCATGATCGCCGATCACGCTACCCGCCGCGCGCGCGAAACAGCCGCCGGCTTGCCGGGACGCGTCATCGCTGACGCAAAACGACAAGTGCCCGAGTTTAAACGCCGGTCGTGAACCACGCATCCGTGCGCGCATACAGATCGACGAAACGCGCATGACGGGCGGCCAGCGCGCGATCGTCGCGCGGCGCGGCGACCGGTGACGCAGCCGGTGCCAGCGTGCGCAGCGCATCTTCGCGCCAGTGTCCGATCGCGACGCCCGCGAGCAGCGCGGCGCCGCGCGTCGCGGCGTTCGGGCAATCGACTGCGTCGAGCGACGCGCCGAGCGCATCCGCGAGCAACTGGCGCCAACGCGGATCGACCGAGCCGCCGCCGGCGAGACGCAGCGTCGTCACCGGATCGGCCCGGTTCGCGTCGCGGATCGCATCGAGCCCCGCGCGCAGCGCGAACGCGACACCTTCGAATGCGGCGCGCATCATCGCGCCGCGCGTGTCGCCGAGCCCGAGGCCGAGCCAGCCGCCGCGCGCATCGGGATTCATCCACGGCGAGCGCTCGCCCGTCAGGTACGGCAGAAAGCAGAGCCGCTCGGACGCCGGCTGCGCGAACGCGTCGTCGTACGCTTCCGGCCAGCCCGAATAGCCGAGCCAGCCGCGCACGGCTTCGAGCGCGATCCCGACGTTCTGCATCGCGGCCATCGTGTAATAGCCGTCGCAGGCCGCCGTGCGATAGCGATGCAGCCCGCGCCGGGCCGGCGGCAACGCATCCGCGAGCACGACGATCTGGCCGCCGCTGCCGGTGGTCAGCAGCGCATCGCCGGCCGCGACGAGCCCGCTGCCGAGCGCCGCGCACGCGGTATCGGCCGCGCCCGTCGCAAGCGGCACGCCGGCCGGCAGCCCGAGCACCGCCGCCGCCTTCGCAGCGAGCACGCCGCAGCGTGCGCCCGACGCCTGCACCGGTGCGAACCGGTCGGCAGGCAGGCCCAGCGAGTCGATCAGCGCCGTATCCCACGCGCCGTCCGGTGTTGCGAGCGCGGTCGCGCACGCATCGCTCGGATCGGCCGCGACCTCACCGCCCAGCGCGATGCGCAGCCAGTCCTTCGGCTGCACGGCACGGTGCGCGGCCCGCAGCGCCTGCGGTTCATGCGCGGCCAGCCAGCGCAACAGCGGGCCCGCCATGCCGGGCGCGACGGGATTCGGCGCATCCTGCCAACCGGCCTCGTCCGCTTCGCGCACCGCGCGCGTATCGGGCCACAGCAGCGCAGGACGCACCGGTTGCCCGGCAGCGTCGATCAGCACGACGCCGTGCATCTGGCCGGAGAAGCCGATCGCGGCGACTTGCTCGCGCTCGTCGGCCGGCAGCCGCGCAGCGGCGCGCACGAGCGCCTGCCACCAGATGTCGGGGGCGATTTCGGCCCAGCCGGGCCGCGGCGACGACAACGCATAGGGTTCGCTCGCAACCGCGCGCTCGACGCCATCGGCATCGAGCGTGACGAGTTTGACGGAGCCGGTACCGAGATCGATTCCGAGCAGGCGCATGACGGGATGGTGTATTCGAGTAGACGAATACCGATGATAGCGGGATCGCGACCCGCGCCCCGATCGATGCGGTGTTTTTGCCGCCGCGGCGGCGCGAAAACGCGGCCGTGCGCGGGCAGTATCACCCGGCTGCACCTCGCGGGCAAAAACAGCCTCTCGCGGGTTAACCCGGCGCGATTTCTCGCAGGTCGTTTTTGCCAATATGCCGCCACTGCGATACACACCATAAAGCCACCTATATTTGACACGGGGGCCCGCACTATTTTGAAGGGCTATAAAACCGGGAAACCTCACTCCAGCGGCAGTTTCCCGATGATCGTCCCCCTGTTCCAGGCCGAAACGGCATATCGAACCAGCAAAGAACGGAATAGAACCCAGCGCTCTTGTTGCGATGGTGCATTCCGCATAACTTCGTATCACCCCGAAAACAAGATCATGGAGTGAGACAGATGCAATCGAACACGGTCCATCCGTGCGATGAGGTGCTGCCGACCGGCAAGCTTGTAACGCTTGGTCTCCAGCACGTCCTCGTCATGTACGCCGGCGCCGTCGCCGTGCCGCTTATCGTCGGCGGCGCGCTGAAGCTGCCGAAAGACCAGATCGCGTTCCTGATCAGCGCCGATCTCTTTTCGTGCGGCATTGCCACGCTGATCCAGACGCTCGGCCTGTGGATCTTCGGAATCCGCCTGCCCGTCATCATGGGCTGCACGTTCGCGGCAGTCGGCCCGATGATCGCGATCGGCACCAACCCCGGCCTCGGCATTCTCGACATCTTCGGCTCGACCATCGCGGCCGGCATCATCGGCATCGTGCTCGCGCCGATGATCGGCAAGCTGTTGCGGTTCTTCCCGCCCGTCGTGGTCGGCACCGTGATCGCGGTGATCGGGCTGTCGCTGATGGAAGTCGGGATCAACTGGGCAGCCGGCGGCGTCGGCAACCCGGAATACGGCAGCCCCGTCTACCTCGGCCTGTCGCTGCTCGTGCTCACGCTGATCCTGCTGATCAACAAGTACGGCCGCGGCTTCCTCGCGAACATCTCGGTGCTGCTCGGCATCGTCGCCGGCTTCGTGATCGCGTTCGCGATCGGCCGCGTGAATACCGACGGCGTGGCGCACGCACCGTGGGTCGGCTTCGTGATGCCGTTCCACTTCGGCCTGCCGCACTTCGACCCGCTGTCGATCGCGACGATGGTCACGGTGATGTTCGTCACGTTCATCGAATCGACCGGCATGTTCCTCGCGGTCGGCGACATGGTCGATCGTCCGGTCAACCAGGAGCGCCTCGTGCGCGGCCTGCGCGTCGACGGCCTCGGCACGCTGATCGGCGGCATCTTCAATTCGTTCCCGCATACGTCGTTCTCGCAGAACGTCGGCCTGATCGGCGTGACGGGCGTGAAGAGCCGGTTCGTCTGCGCGACGGGCGGCGTGATCCTGGTGCTGCTCGGCCTGTTCCCGAAGATGGCGCAGGTCGTCGCGTCGGTGCCGCCGTTCGTGCTCGGCGGCGCGGGCATCGTGATGTTCGGGATGGTGGCGGCCAACGGCATCAAGGTGCTGTCGAAGGTCGACTTCGTGAACAACACGCACAACCTGTTCATCGTCGCCGTGAGCGTCGGCATGGGCCTCGTGCCTGTCGTGTCGCCGCACTTCTTCTCGAAGCTGCCGCCCGCGCTCGCGCCGATCCTGCACAGCGGCATCCTGCTCGCGTCGGCCACGGCCGTGATCCTGAACATCGTGTTCAACGGCGTGAAGGGCGAGAAGGACGCGCGTTGCGACATCCGCCGCGCAGGGCATGACTTCGACGGGCGCCCGGCCGACGTGCATCACTGATCGGCCTGCGCCGGACGCGCCGGAACGCGGCGCGAGACGGTCAATGGAAAACGCCACGGCTTGCCGTGGCGTTTTGCTTTGTGGTGGGCGCAGGACCGACGTTGACGGCGATGGGATGATGTTCGTGCCGTCACGTGATGCGCCGGTGCGCTGGCGCGGCGGCCGATGGCGGGTCGCAACAACCCCACCGATCGAATGACCGGGCATCCAGGCGGGATCGCAGCGTGTGTCGTCGATCGGTTTCGTCGAGCAACCTGCGTGAACCGAAGAACGACGGTCGGCTCGAACTCGCCACATACCTCACCGCGCACCCTCGACCCACGCGACAAACCTGCCGCACAAAAAAAACGCCACGGATTGTCGTCCGTGGCGTTGTCGCATCGCGGGGACCGCGGCGTCGGCGAACCGGAGCGGTCGCCCGCCCCTGCCCGCCGTCGGGCTTATCCGTTCGTCGCCGCTGCCGACGCAGGCGCCGGTGCGGCCGCCTTGTCGTAGTCGACCGTCTGGTCCGGCGCGCGCGGCGTCTCGCCCGCGTGCTGGATCCAGCCGCCGCCCAGCGCGCGATACAGATCGACGAGGTTCGTCCAGCGCGCCAGACGCGCGTTGATCAGCGACTGCTGCGCGGTGTACAGATCGGTTTGCGCGGTCAGCACCGACAGGTAGCTGTCGACGCCGTTCTTGTAGCGCAGGTCCGACAGATCGAAACGACGCTGCTGCGCGTGCTCGTTGCGCTCGAGCGCGGCGATCTGCTGGTCGTACGTGCCGCGTGCGGCCAGCCCGTCGGACACTTCGCGGAATGCCGACTGGATCGCCTTCTCGTAGTTGGCGATCTCGATGCGCTTCTGCACGTTCGCGAGGTTCAGGTTCGCGATGTTCTGCCCGCCTTCGAAGATCGGCATCGTGATCTGCGGCGCGAACGACCACGCCGCCGTGCCGGCCTTGAACAGGCCGCCGAGCGTCGGGCTCGCGGTACCGAACGCGCCCGTCAGCGAGATGCGCGGGAAGAACGCCGCGCGCGCCGCACCGATGTTCGCGTTCGCGGCGAGGAGCGTCTGCTCGGCCTGCATCACGTCCGGACGGCGCGTGAGCAGGTCCGACGGCAGACCGGCCGGCACGTCGGTCAGCAGGTTCTGCGCGTCGAGCGGCATGCCCGCCGGCAGATCGTCCGGCAGCGGCTCGCCGATCAGCAGCACCAGCGCGTTCAGCGCCTGCGCGCGCGCGCGCGCCTGCGCCTGCTGGTTGGACAGCGCCTGCTCGACCACCGTCTGCGCCTGACGCAGCTCGAGCTCGGAGCCCGTGCCGTTGTCGAACTGCAGCTTCGTCAGGTCGTACGACGCCTGCGCGGTCTTCAGCGTGTTTTCCGTGACCTTCAGCAGGTCGTCGGTCGACAGCAGCGTCAGGTATTGATCCGCGACCTGCGACACGAGCGAGATCTCGGTGCCCTGCCGCGCGTACGACGTCGACAGGTATTGCGCGAGCGCCTGGTCCTTCAGGCTCTGGATCCGGCCGAACAAGTCGAGCTCCCACGACGCGGACAGGCCGACGTTGTAGGTGGTCGTGATGTTGCGGCCCGGCACCGCCGTCAGCGAATTCGGCAACCGCTGACGATTGCCGGTGCCCGTCGCATCGAGCGTCGGGAACAGCCCGGCGCGCGTGATCTGGTACTGCGCGCGCGCCGCCTCGATGTTCAGCACTGCCACGCGCAGGTCGCGGTTGTTCTTCAGCGCGATCTCGATCAGCCGCTGCAGGCGCGGATCGACGAAGAATTCGCGCCAGCCGATGGCGGTCGCCGCCTGGCCGTTCGCGCTGCGCGCGCCGGCAGCACCCGGCTGCGTCGCATAGACGCCGCCGGCCGGGTACGCCTGCGCGACGGGCGCATCGGGCCGCGTGTAATGCGGCGCCAACGTGCAGCCCGTGGCCAGGAGCGCGACCGCGATTGCAGTCAAAGCGTGTTTTTGCATCATCACTGTCCCTTGTTGCCTTCGTCACCGTTGCCCGGCGTCTCTTCGTGGTGCGAGTGCTCCTGAGCCAGGCGCAGCGCCTCGTCGACGTCTTCCTTCTCGCCGCTGAAGATCGCACGGATCTTCACGAAGAACATCGGGATCATGAAGATCGCGAGGAACGTCGCCGTGATCATCCCGCCGATCACGCCGGTACCGATCGCGTGCTGGCTGGCCGAGCCCGCGCCGTTGCTGATCGCGAGCGGCATCACGCCGAGAATGAACGCGAGCGACGTCATCAGGATCGGACGCAGCCGCAGGCGCGCCGCTTCCAGCGCGGCCTCGATCGGCCCCATCTTCTCCGTCTGCTGCAGTTCGCGCGCGAACTCGACGATCAGGATCGCGTTCTTCGCGGACAAGCCCACCGTGGTCAACAGGCCGACCTGGAAGAACACGTCGTTCTCGAGACCGCGCATCGTCGCCGCCAGCAGTGCGCCGATCACGCCGAGCGGCACCACCATGATCACCGAGAACGGGATCGACCAGCTTTCATACAGTGCCGCCAGACACAGGAACACGACCAGGATCGAGATCGCGTACAGGATCGGCGCCTGCGAGCCCGACTGGATTTCCTGGAACGACAGGCCGGTCCACGAATAGCCGATACCGACCGGCAGCTTCTTCGCGAGCCCTTCCATCGCGGTCATCGCCTGACCGGTCGACTTGCCCGGCGCGGCCTGACCCTGGATTTCCATCGCCGAGACGCCGTTGTAGCGCTCGAGCTTCGGCGAACCATACGTCCAGTGACCGGTCGCGAACGAACTGAACGGCACCATCCCGCCCGACCCGTTGCGCACGTACCAGATGTTCAGGTCTTCCGGCGTCATCCGGAACGGCGCGTCCGACTGCACGTACACCTTCTTGATCCGGCCGTCGGTATCGAGGAAGTTGTTCACGTACTTCGACGCCCACGCGATCGAGAACGTCTGGTCGATCGCATCCGCCGTCACGCCGAGCGCGTTCGCCTTCTCGCGATCGATGTCGACCTTGTACTGCGGCGTATCGTTCAGCCCGTTCGGACGCACGCCCTGCAGCGTCGGCTCCTTCGCGGCCATCCCGAGCAGCTGGTTACGCGCGGCCATCAGCGCGTCGTGGCCGAGACCGGCGTTGTCCGTCAGCTCGAAGTCGAAGCCGGCGGCGGTACCGAGCTCCGGAATCGACGGCGGGTTGAACGGGATCACGATCGCGTCCTTGTAGCCCGAATAGCGGCCGAACATCCGGCCGATCAGCGCCTGGACCTTCTGGTTCGCGTGCTGACGCTGCGAGTAGTCCTTCAGCTTCACGAACACGAGACCGGAGTTCTGGCCGCGGCCGGCGAAGCTGAAGCCGTTGACCGTGAACGCCGACTCGACGATTTCCTTCTCGTCCTTCAGCAGGTAGTCGGAAATGTTCGCGAGCGTCTTCGCGGTCGTTTCCTGCGTCGAACCCGACGGCGTCTGCACGATCACGAACATCAGGCCCTGGTCTTCATCGGGCAGGAACGACTTCGGCAGGCGCACGAACAGCAGCCCGACCGCGACGATCACGACCAGATAGATGATGAGCCAGCGGCCCGAGCGCTTGATCACGTGGTGCACGCCGACGTGGTACTTGTCGCGGCTGTTGTTGAACGTGCGGTTGAACCAGCCGAAGAAGCCCTTCTTCTCTTCGTGATGGCCCTGCGGGATCGGCTTGAGGATCGTCGCGCACAGCGCGGGCGTCAGAATCAACGCGACCAGCACCGACAGCACCATCGCCGACACGATCGTCAGCGAGAACTGGCGATAGATCGCGCCGACCGAACCGCCGGAGAACGCGACCGGCACGAACACCGCCGACAGCACGAGCGCCACGCCGACGAGTGCGCCGGTGATCTGGCCCATCGCCTTGCGGGTCGCCTCCTTCGGCGACAGCCCCTCTTCCGCCATCACGCGCTCGACGTTCTCCACCACCACGATCGCATCGTCCACCAGCAGGCCGATCGCGAGCACGAGGCCGAACATCGACAGCGTATTGATCGAGAAGCCCACCAGCGACATGATCGCGAACGTGCCGAGCAGCACCACCGGCACCGCGATCGTCGGGATGATCGTCGCCCGCAGGTTCTGCAGGAACAGATACATCACGAGGAACACGAGCACGATACCTTCGAGCAGCGTCTTGACCACTTCCTCGATCGACAGCTTCACGAACGGCGTCGTGTCGTACGGATACTTCACGACGAGGCCGTGCGGGAAGAACGGTGCGAGCTCGTCGATCTTCGCGCGCACGGCCTTCGCGGTCGCGAGCGCGTTCGCGTTGGTCGCGAGCTGGATACCGAGTGCCGCGGTCGGCTGACCGTTGTACTTCGTGTCGAAGTTGTAGTTTTCGCCGCCGAGGCCGATCTGCGCGACGTCCTTCAGGCGAACCTGCGAGCCGTCCTGGTTGACCTTCAGCAGGATGTTGCCGAACTGCTCGGGCGTCTGCAGCAGCGTCGATTCGGTGATCGTCGCCTGCAGCACGGTGCCCGGCTTGGCCGGCGTGCCGCCGATCTGGCCGCCCGCGACCTGCACGTTCTGCGCGGTGATCGCGCTCGTCACGTCGACCGGCGTGAGGCCGTAGTTCGTCAGGCGGGTCGGGTCGAGCCAGATCCGCATCGCGTACTGCGAGCCGAACAGCGTGACGGTGCCGACGCCGTTCAACCGGCTGATCGGATCCTTCACGTGCGACGCCACGAAGTTCGCGAGGTCGTACTTGTTCATGCTGCCGTCTTCGGAGTTGAAGGCGAGCACCAGCAGGAAGCTGCTGCTCGACTTCGTCACCGACAGGCCCAGCTGCTGCACGACCTGCGGCAGAACCGGCGTCGCGAGCGACAGCTTGTTCTGCACCTGGACCTGCGCGATGTCCGCGTTGGTGCCCGGCGCGAACGTCAGCGTGATCGTCGCGTTGCCCGAGTCGTCACTGGTCGACGACATGTACAGGAAGTGGTCGAGACCGCTCATCTGCTGCTCGATCACCTGCGTCACCGTGTCTTCCACCGTCTTCGCGGAAGCGCCCGGGTAGTTCGCGGTGATCTGGATCGATGGCGGCGCGATCGTCGGATACTGCGAGATCGGCAGCGTGAAGATCGCCGCAACCCCGGCCAGCATCAGGATGATGGCGATCACCCACGCGAAGATCGGGCGATCGATAAAAAACTTTGCCATGAAACAGGCTCCCTGTTATTGCGCGCTCGAAGCAGCGGCGGCACTCGCCGGCGCTGCGCCCGATGCGGCTGCACCCGAGACGGCTGCGCCCGAAGCAGCTGCGGCGCCCGAACCGGCGGCGGCCGGCGCGGCCGATGCGGCGGCACCCGATGCGGCATTGGCGGCCGGCAGCTGCGCCGCGACCGACTTCACGGTCGCGCCCGGACGAACCTTGTCGACGCCCTGCACGACCACGCGGTCGCCCGCCTGCAGGCCACCTTCGACGACCCAGTTCTGACCCTGCATGCCGGTCGTCTTCAGCGGACGCGGCTCGACCTTGTTGCTCGCGTTCACGACCATCGCGATCGCCTGGCCCTTCTGGTCATGCGTGACGCCGATCTGCGGCACCAGGAACGCGTTCTCGTTCACGCCTTCCTCGATCCGTGCGCGCACGAACATCCCCGGCAGCAGCACGCGGCCCGGGTTCGGGAACACCGCGCGGATCGTCACCGAGCCGGTGGTCTGGTCGACCGTCACGTCCGAGAACTGCAGCTTGCCGGCGTCCGAATAGGTCTTGCCGTCTTCGAGGATCAGCGACACCTTCGCCGCGCCCGGGCCGCTCGTCTTCAGGCGGCCGCTCTGCACGTCCTGGCGCAGCTTGAGCCCGTCGAGGCTCGACTGCGTGAGGTCGACGTAGACCGGATCGAGCTGCTGCACCGTCGACATCAGCGTTGCCTGGCTCGCCTGCACGTAGGCGCCCGGCGTCACTTGCGAAATGCCGACGCGGCCGGTGATCGGCGACACGACGTCCGTATAGCCGAGGTTGATCTGCGCGGTGTCGACCGCTGCCTTGCCGGCCGCGACATCCGCCGCGGCCTGCCCTTGAGTGGCCACCGCGTTGTCGTAGTCCTGCTTGCTGACCGCGTTCGCGGCCACCAGCACCTTGTAGCGCGCGAGCAGCGCGTTCTGCGTGGCGAGGTTCGCCTGCGCCTTCGCGAGCGTCGCCTTCGCGCTGTTCAGGGCGGCGACGTACGGCGCCGGGTCGATCTTGTAGAGGCGCTGGCCGGCCTTGACGTCGCTGCCTTCGGTGAATTCACGGCGCAGCACGATGCCGTCGACCCGTGCGCGGACCTGCGCGACCAGGAACGCGCTGGTGCGGCCCGGCAGTTCGGTGAAGACCGCTACGGATTGCGGCTGGACGGTGACGACGCCGACTTCCGGCGTTTGCGGCGGCGGTGCCGATTCTTTTTTCCCGCACGCGGCCAGGAAAACGGCGGCCGTCGCGACAGTGAGTAAGCGGTATGGAACCCGTTCGACGCGCATGGAGCGACCTCTGTGTATAACCATTGGAATGAGTGCGGCGCCCGAACGGAGCGCCACACGGATGCGCCTCGCGGCGCAGATCGAACACCTGAATTGCTGGACTACTGGATACAGCAAGTCGGCACGAGACCTCCATGCCGACGAGATGCCGCGAACTGCGGACTGGTACTTTGGCGGGAATCAGCAGAGTGGGATATTAACTGATTGCCACTTTGGCCATTCGATCGTAGGGTGGTATTGTATATACATTCACGAATGTATGTAAAAAGCCCGCTCGCCCGCCGCCGACCGTCAAGTCTTACGAATTATTACCAGTCGCAAGCATAGCGACTCCTCGCAACGGCGACGAGGGTTACAGACCCTATATTCACCTACGATCGATCCATTCAGGCCTGCACATGGTCAGACGCACCAAGGAGGAGGCACTCGAGACGCGCAACCGCATTCTCGACGCTGCCGAACACGTGTTCTTCGAGAAGGGCGTGTCGCACACGTCGCTCGCGGACATCGCCCAGCACGCCGGCGTGACGCGCGGCGCGATCTACTGGCATTTCGCGAACAAGAGCGAGCTGTTCGATGCGATGTTCGACCGCGTGTTCCTGCCGATCGACGAGCTCAAGCGCATGCCGCTCGATGCACCGGGCGGCAATCCGCTCGAGAAGATCCGCAAGATCCTGATCTGGTGCCTGCTCGGGGTGCAGCGCGACTCGCAGTTGCGGCGCGTGTTCAGCATCCTGTTCATGAAGTGCGAATACGTCGCGGACATGGAGCCGCTGCTGCAACGCAACCGCGCGGGAATGAGCGAGGCGCTGCATGCGATCGATGCCGATCTCGCGGGCGCCGTGCGGCTCAAGCTGCTGCCCGAGCGGCTCGACACGTGGCGCGCGACGCTGATGCTGCACACGCTCGTCAGCGGCTTCGTGCGCGACATGCTGATGCTGCCCGACGAGATCGATGCCGAGCAGCATGCGGAACAACTCGTCGACGGCTGCTTCGACATGATGCGCTACAGCCCGGCGATGCTGAAAACGGGCGACTGACCGGCGCTTCCCCTCACGGCGTGATGCGCGCCTTCATCGTCATCGGCGGCCGGGCGACCCGGCCCCGCATGGGCGGCAGCGCCGCTCCGCCCGGCAGCCCCTTCTCACTCCAGTTCGCTCAGGCCGCCTTCGCGCGCTGCGCGCGGGCCCGCCGGTTCGATGCGGCCACCGAATCGCGCTTCGGCATCGCCGCGCCGCCGAGTCCCGCGATCCAGGCATCGGTCGACATCACGGCCGCGAAATTCGACTGGAACACCACCGTGTACGCGCGGTGAATCTCTTCGGCACTCGCCGCACCCGCTTCGTTCTCGTACGGCAACGCGCCCGTCGCGTCCGCCAGGTACTCGACGGCGAGCCCCGCATGCGCCGCGTGATAGACCGTCGACGCATTGCAGTTGTGCGTCATGTAGCCGGCGACCGCGAGCGTGTCGATGCCGTGCGCATCGAGCCACGCGGCGAGATCGGTGCCGGCGAACGCGCTGGCCTGCGCCTTCACGATCAGGTGCGCATGGGGCCGGTCGGCGACGACCGGATGCAGCGCGACGCCGTCCGTGCCGGGCGCGAAGATCGGTGCACCGGCCGGCGCGACGTGCTGGACGACGATCACGGGCACGCCGGCCGCATGCGCGGCATCGATCGCGCGGCCGATGTTCGCGAGCGACGCGTCGACGCTCGGATACTCGATCGGCAGGTTGCCCGTCACGTATTCGTTCTGGACATCGATCACGATCAGGGCACGGCGGGCAGCGGCAGGCGATGCGGGGTTGGACATGGCAGGCTCCGGGTTCGGGTGCCGCCCCGCTCCGGAACGGGGCGGTCAGCAGCACGATGCGATGCATTGTCGGATCGCATCGCGCCGGTGGACAGTGGCCCGATTGCCATTCTTCGATAGAATCGGGCCATCACCATTCCGGAGCCCGTCATGCGTGCCGCTGCGTCGTCCGTTGCCGTTGCCCCGACCGTCGTCGCCGTGATCGCGTACGACGGCATCAGCCCGTTCCACCTGTCGGTGCCGTCCGCCGTGTTCGGCAAGGAGCGCGATGCGGCCGCGACGCCCGCGTTCGATTTCCGCGTCTGTTCGGCCGAGCGCGGCCCGCTGTCGACCACCGGTGGCTTCGCGATCACCGCGCCGTACGGGCTCGACGCGCTCGACGACGCGGACATCGTCATCGTGCCGGCCTGGCGCGATCCCGACGAAACACCACCGGACGCGCTGGTCGACGCGGTACGCACGGCCGCCGCGCGCGGCGCGCAGGTCGTCGGCCTGTGCCTCGGCGCGTACGTGCTCGCCACGGCCGGGCTGCTCGACGGGCGTCCGGCCACGACGCACTGGGCGTGGGCCGACGACTTCGCGCGGCGTTTTCCGCGCGTGAAGCTCGACCCCGACGTGCTGTACGTCGACGACGGCAACCTGATGACGTCCGCCGGCACGGCCGCTGGGCTCGACTGCTGCCTGCACGTCGTGCGGCGCCGCTTCGGCTCGGACGCCGCGAACCGGATCGCGCGCCGTCTCGTAATCCCGCCGCACCGCCAGGGCGGACAGGCGCAATACGTGCCGCAGCCGGTCGCCGCGCATCCGCGCGACGCACGGCTCGCGAGCCTGCTCGACTGGGTGCGCGCGCATCTCGACGTCGCGCACAGTGTGGACTCGCTCGCCGAGCGCGTGCTGATGAGCCGGCGCACGTTCACGCGTCATTTCCGCCAGGCGACGGGCACGACCGTGACCGCGTGGCTGCAGGCCGAGCGGCTCACGCGCGCGCAGCATCTGCTGGAAACCACCGGACAATCGATCGACGCGATCGCGCAGGCGGCGGGCTACGGCTCGAGCGTGTCGCTGCGCCAGCATTTCGCGGGCGCGCTCGGCACGTCGCCGTCGGCGTATCGAAGGGAATTTCGCGGCGCCGGGCCCGACCCGCGGCGCCAGTGACCACCACGCCGCCGCAGGCGGTCGGCCGGGCAACGCGTTGGCGGACGCAGGCGCTCAGGCGCCGTTGATCCAGCGCGCCGCATACAGCAGCAGCGCGACGAACACGATGATCGCCGCCCACGCCCAGACGGGCAGCGGGCCGGATTCGCGATGATGGACGGCGCTCGCGGCGCGGCCGCTCAGCGCGCCGCCCAGGTGCGGCGGCAGCGGACGCTTCGCGGCAGCCATCAGCGACGCGGGCCGCAGGAACACATGCTGGCGACGCTGCGGATTCGAGCGCGCGCGGTTCGGCACGAGACCGTGCTTCGCCTGCACGACCGCGCAGAATTCGCGGAAGAAATCGTCGGTCCACTCGCGCAGCGCATTCTCGATCTGCCGCGCCGGCAGTTCGGCGAGCGGCCCGCTTGCCGTCGCCCACACCAGGTATTCGATGCGCGTCGCGGCTGCGTCGCCATCGTCCGGCAGCAGCACGAGGTCGACCTGCCCGCGCAGCGCGCCGAGGCCGTCGGCCCGCGCCTTGAAGCTGAGCACGCGGCGCGGCTGCCCTTCCGCGTCGCCCTGCTCGCTCGCCGAGTGCGCACGCACGTCGTAGCGCGCACGCAGCGGGCCGAGCGGGACCGTGATCGTCAGCGCGAACTCGCCGTGCGCGAGCTTCACGAACGATTCGCAGTGCTCGAAGCTCGCCCGCAGCAACGCGAGATCCTCGAATGCCTCCCGCACGACAGCCGGCGCGAGCGGTACGCGCAACGTGTCGTTCAGTTCCATGATGCCTCCCCGATGAACACGCGCCGCATCAGGACGTCTCGACGAGACTGTCGACCCGTGCGACATCGAAGGCGACGTAGTGCGCAAGCGCGGACGCGGTCTCCCCCGGTTCTTCATAACTCCACGCGGCGTTCTCGATCACGCCGTCTTCGGTCTGCAAATCGAAATACACGGCCTGGCCCCGCAGCGGGCAGACCGTCGTGACGCTCGACTTCACGAGCCGGTGCATGTTGACGTCGCCGCGCGGCAGGTAATGGATGTCCGGCTGGCCCGTTTCGCGCACGGTCAGTGCGCCGTGCGAATCGGCATACGTGATGCCGCGATGGATCACGCGCACGCGATGGCGGTTCGGCACGATCTCGAGGCGAAGGTCGGCGGGATCGGACATCGTTTCTCCTCCGGGCGGCGGCCCCGGCAGGCAAGCCGGGCGCAGGAAACGAAAAAGCCACGGCACAGGTGCCGTGGCTTTCATTATGGGCGAAACTTCATCCGATTGCGCGCCCCGGGCAGGGCCCGCGCGATGCGCTACTGCGCACTCCACTGGAACGCGGCCTTCGTGCCGCCCTTCGCCCCGACCGTGACCGCGCGCGATTCATCACTGCCCTGGTACGACGCGTGGACAGTGTAGCGCCCCGGCGGCAGCTTCACGAGCATGTACGGCCCGCGTGCGTCCGTCTTCAGCAGCTCGGTGCCCTTGCCGTCGACGATCCGCACATGGACGTCGGCCAGGTATTCGCCGCCCTTGCCGGTGAAGCGCAGCGCCAGCGGCCACGCCGCTTCGTTTTGCTCGAATGCCGTCGATTGATCCTTGCCGATGCCGCCTGACACGTAGCTGACATCGCCCTGCTGGCTCGCCGCGGGCAAGCCGTCCGATTGCGCGTACGCGCCGGGCACGGCGGCCGCAAAGCCGGCGGCCAGCGCCGCGGCGACGGCAAATCGGGACACGTTGCGTAGATATTGCATGGCTCTCTCCTTTCGGGTCGGAACACAACACCACGAGGCCGAACGCCGGCGGCGCCCGCCAGGGCCGGCAAGGCCGGCCCGCAACGGCCGCCGGTCAGCTCAGGTCGACCGGCACGAAGATCTGTGCATTATCGCGCTGGATCAGTAGAGCAAGACTGTTGCCCGCTCCCTTGACCGCATCGCGCAACTGCTCGGGGCTCGTGACCGGGCGGCCGTTGACCGCGAGGATCACGTCGCCCGGCTGGATGCCCGCGCTCGCTGCCGGGCCGCCGGCCTGCTGCACGATCAGCCCGTGCGACAGGCTGGTCGCGCTGCGCTCCTGCGGCGTGAGCGGACGCACCGCGACGCCGAGGCGCCCCTGCTCGACGGGGCTGCCGTCGTTCGACGCCAGCTTCGCGTCGGCCATCGCGCCGAGCGTCACGCTGATCGACTTCTTCGACTTGTCGCGCCACACCTGCAGGTCAGCCTTCGAGCCCGGCTTCAGGTTCGCGATCTGCGCGGGCAGCGACGTGGAGTCGGCCACCGGCGAGCCGTTGACCGCCAGGATCACGTCGCCCGGCTGCAGGCCCGCCTTCGCGGCCGGGCCGTTCGGGTCGACCGAGCTGACGAGCGCGCCGTCCGGTTTCTGCAGACCGAACGAGCTCGCGAGCGTCTGGTTCAGCCCCTGCACGGCGACGCCGAGGCGGCCGCGGCTCACGTGGCCCGTCTTCACGAGCTCGTCCTTGACCTTGATCGCCTCGTTGATCGGGATCGCGAACGACAGGCCCTGGAAGCCGCCCGTCTGCGAGTAGATCATCGAGTTGATGCCGATCACCTCGCCCTGCAGGTTGAACAGCGGGCCGCCCGAGTTGCCGGGGTTCACCGGCACGTCGGTCTGGATGAACGGCGTGTAGTTCTCGTCGGGCAGCGCGCGCGATTTCGCGCTGATGATGCCGGACGTGACCGTGTTGTCGAAGCCGTACGGCGAGCCGATCGCGACGACCCACTGGCCGACCTTGCTCTGGCCCGGGTCGCCGATCTTCACGGTCGGCAGGCCGCTCGCGTCGATCTTCAGCACCGCGACGTCGGACTGCTTGTCGGAGCCGACGACCTTCGCCTTGTACTCGCGCTTGTCGGTCAGTTTGACCGTGACGACGTTCGCGCCGTCGATCACGTGTGCATTGGTGAGGATGTACCCGTCGGCGCTGACGATGAATCCCGAACCGAGGCTCGCGCTCGGCTGGTCATCCGGCTGCGCGTCGCCGCCCATGCCCGGCACCTGGCCGTAGAAGTGCTTGAAGAACTGGTAGAACGGGTCGCTCGGATCCATCGGCAGCTGCGGCTGCTGTACCCGCCGCGACACCTGCTTCACGACGTGCTTCGCGCTGATGTTCACGACCGCCGGGCCGTAGGTTTCGACCAGCCCGGAGAAATCGGGAATGCCGGTCTTTGCCGCGGCCTCGGCCGGCATCAGCGCGGCGGCCTGCGCGGGCGTGATGATCTGCGGATCGGCGCGGCGGGTGCCCGCGACATAGCCGGCGGACAGGGCAGCTGCCACGGCGACCGCGACGGCGCCGCGCGCAAGGAATCGGGTGTTCATCGTAGGACCTCCTCTTTGTTAGGACGCAGCGTAACGACCCTGACTTAAAGGAGGCTTAATCGACCTTAAGCGGGGCTTAGGCCGCCGCCACGCCCGCTCGGGCGCCGTTCGTCATACGGATTCGGAGGCCTGCGGCGCCGGCGCCGGCATCTCGGCGTCGCGGAACACGACGCTCACGAGCAGGCCGCCCGCGGCCGCGTCGCCGAGCGTCACCGTCGCGCCCTGCTGCGCCGCCACGCGCTTGACGATCGCGAGGCCGAGCCCGCTGCCCGACACGTCGGCGCGCGAGCGCGCAGAGCTGTCGCGGTAGAAGCGGTCGAACACGCGCTCGCGCTCGTCGGCCGGGATGCCGGGCCCGCTGTCGCCGATCTGCACGCATGTGCGGCCAGCCGCGTCGCGCATCAGCGACACGTCGATGCGGCCGCCGTCGGGCGTGTACTTCACCGCGTTGTCGAGCAGGTTGCCGAACATCACGCGCAGCGCGCCGACGTCCGCGACGACGCTCGCCGCGCGCGTCTCCTCGAAGCCGAGATCGATGTGGTGCCGTTGCGCGAGCGGCGCATGCGCGGCCACGCATTCGACAAGCAGCGCCTGCAGGTCGACCGGCTCGCGCATCGTCGCGCCATCCGGTTCGGCGCGTGCAAGCGCGAGCAGTTGCTCCGTGAGACGCGTCGCACGCGACACGCCATCCTGGAGATCCGCGACCGCCTCGCGGCGCGATGCGTCGTCCTTCGCGCGGGCGACGAGCTGCGCCTGGATCTGCACGGCCGCGAGCGGCGTGCGCAGTTCGTGCGCGGCGTCGGCCACGAACGCCTTCTGCGTGTCGAGCGCGGCCGACAGCCGCGCGAGCAGCCCGTTCAGCGCGCGCACGAGCGGCTGCACCTCGAGCGGCAGGCGCGCATCGGGCAGCGGATCGAGCGCTTCCGGCCGGCGCGCCTCGACCGCGCGCGTCACGCGGCCGAGCGGTGCGAGCCCACGCCCGACGATCACCCACACGGCCGCGCCGAGGAACGGCAACAGCACGATCAGCGGCCACAGCGTGCGCAGCGCGACGTTCGCCGCGAGCCGGTTGCGCACCGACAGCGGCTGCGCGAGCTGCACGACGTTGTCGCCGACGATCGCGCCGTACACGCGCCATTCGCCGCGATCGGTGCGCTCGGTCGAGAAGCCGAGTTCCGCGCGCGGCGCGATCGGCGCACGCGGATGCGAGAAGTACATCAGCACGCCGTTGCGATTCCAGATCTGGATCACGATGCCTTCGTCGCCATTGGTGCGCGAGCCGAACACCTGCGAGAACGGCTCGGACGGCAAGGCCGCCGCGATTTCCTGCAGTTGGTAGTCGAACAGCTCGTTCGCTTCGGCGAGCGCCTGCCGGTAGATGAGCCAGCCCGCGATGCCCACGCCCGCGACGACGATCGCAAGCAGCCAGATCAGCAATTGATGACGAATCGACCTCACGCGTCAGCTTTCCTTGACGACCATGTAGCCGAGACCGCGCACGTTGCGAATCAGGTCGGAGCCGAGCTTCTTGCGCAACGCGTGGATGTAGACCTCGACCGTGTTGCTGCCGATCTCCTCGCCCCAGCCGTACATCTTCTCCTCGAGCTGGCTCTTCGACAGCACCGCGCCGGGCCGCGCGAGCAGCGCCTCGAGCAGCGCGAACTCGCGCGCGGACAGCGCGACGGGCGCGCCGTCGAGCGTCACCTGGTGTGCCGCGGGATCGAGCGTGAGCGCGCCGTGGCGGATCAGCGACTCGCTGCGCCCCGCCTGGCGGCGGATCAGCGCGCGCATCCGCGCGCCCAGTTCGTCGAGGTCGAACGGCTTGACGAGGTAGTCGTCGGCGCCCGCGTCGAGGCCCTTCACGCGGTCGGCGACCGCATCGCGTGCGGTGACGATCAGCACCGGCAGCGACAGCCCGCGCGCGCGCAGCGTGCGCAGCACGTCGATGCCGTCGCGCTTCGGCAGGCCGAGATCGAGCAGCAGCAGGTCGTACGCCTCGCCGCCGAGCGCCGTGAGCGCCGCGTCGCCGTCCTGCACCCAGTCGACCGCGAAGCCGTCGGCGCGCAACGCCTTGCGCACGCCCTCGGCAATCATTCGATCGTCTTCAACAAGCAGAATCCGCATCGGAACTGGAACCCATGGGCGAGTAAAACATGGCGACCATTGTAGCGCCGCGAATCGCATGTGCCCCCTGCAATGCAACAGAAAGGCGGATTGCAAGGGGCGTGTCCGCACTTGTCTCTACAATGTGCGCTCCGGCGCCGCTAGCGCCCTGCCCGAACCCGTGCTTTTCCCGTATTCGCCCATGCCGATTTCCGCTCTTTCCGCCCGGTTCGCGCCGCGCGCCCGTCTCTGCCTGCGCGCGGCCGCCGTCGTCGCCACCTGCACGGCCCTTGCGTTCGCACCGTCCGCGCAGGCCCGCAAGAAGCCTCACAAGGAAGCGCGCAAGACCGCCGTCGTGTCGCCCGCTGCGCGCGCGGCCGGCCTGCCGGCGTCCGTGCTCGTCGCGCTGCAGCGCGCGAAGGTACCGGCATCGGCGATGAGCGTCGTCGTCGAGCGCGTCGGCGATCCCGAACCGCTGATCGCATGGAACGCGAGCCGGCCGATGTTGCCGGCGTCGACGATGAAGCTCGTCACGACCTTCTCGGGCCTGTCGATCCTCGGCCCCGACTTCCGCTGGCGCACCACCGCGTATTCGGACGGCTCGATCGATCCGGACGGCACGCTGCAGGGCAACCTGTACATCAAGGGCACCGGCGATCCGAAGCTCGTGCCCGAGGAACTGATCGACCTCGTCGACAAGCTCCGCAAGGCGGGCGTCAAGCGCGTGGCCGGCGGCCTCGTGCTCGACAAAAGCTATTTTGCCGCGTCGACGCGCGACCTGCCGTCGTTTGACGACGACGTGAGCGCACCGTACAACGTCGGCCCCGATCCGCTGCTGTACGCGTTCAAGGCCGTGTCGTTCACGGTCACGCCGGGTGACGACGGCAAGGTCGCCGTCGACGTGCTGCCGCCGCTCGCGAACCTGTCGATCGACAATCAGCTGTACGAAGGTAGCGGATCGTGCGGCGCGGCCGCCACGGCCGCGCGTCCGACGCTGTCGGCCGGCGGCGGCGGCATCATGACCGCGTCGTTCGCCGGCGACTATCCGCTGCGTTGCGGCGCGCACACGACCAACCTCGCGATCCTCGATCACACGGCGTTCTTCGCGCGCGGCTTCCTCGCGCTGTGGCAGCAGGACGGCGGCACGATCGCGGGACCGGTCAGCGAAGGCAAAGTGCCGACCACCGCGCGCCCGCTGGCCGTCCATCACAGCCCCGTGCTCGGCAGCATCGTCTACGACATCAACAAGTTCAGCAACAACGTGATGGCGCGCAACCTGTTCCTGACGATCGGCGCGGTCGCCGGCAAGCCGCCCGCCACCCCCGAGCAGTCGAGCCGCGCGATTCACGCGTTCCTGCAGAAGAGCGGGATCGCGATGCCCGACCTCGAGCTCGAGAACGGCTCGGGGCTGTCGCGCGACGAGCACGTGAGCGCGCTGTCGCTCGCCGCGCTGCTGCAGGCCGCGAACGCGAGCCCCGTCGCGCAGGCGTTCGTCGATTCGCTGCCGATCGCCGGCATCGACGGCACGATGAAGAACCGCCTGACCAACGCCGGCGTGCTCGGCAACGCGCACATCAAGACCGGCACGCTGCGCGACGTGCGCGCGATCGCGGGCTACGTCGCGGGTGCCGACGGGCAGAGCTACATCGTCGTCAGCTTCATCAACGACGATCACGCGGAAGCCGCGCGCGCCGCGCACGACACGCTGCTCGAATGGGTCTACGCGGGCGCGCGCTGACGACGCACGCGCCGCGACGCGGCGCACCCGTGCCCCGCGACCGGCTTGCGTCGAGCGCGGGGCGATACCGGCTTTCGAAGCCCGCGGCCCCCGGGACTTCGCCCGTCGCGGTTTGAAACGGCCTCGGCCGCCGGCACGCCGCGCACCGCCGGCCCATCCTGCCCACAAAAAAGGGGCCGCACCGCACGGCCCCGTTGCGCATGGTTTCCGTAGAAACCCTGTCCTCAGAGGGAACCCTCTACGCTGCCCCCTCGCCTAGCGCGTTGCGATTGCGTAGGCTGTTGGCCTGACCGATATCTACAACGGGCCATGCGCCCGGCCTCACGGCTTGCAGGGGAAAGGAGGAGACACGTCCATGCGATTCGACGTCGAATTGCTTCTGCTCGCGCTGGCGCCCGTCTTCCTGCTGTGCATCGCGTGGGAGGCCTGGCACCTCGCCCGCACGCGTGCGCAGGACCCTGTCTATGCGTGGCGCGACACGCTGTGCAATGCAGTGCTCGCGCTGATGCACCAGGGCGCCGACAAGCTCGCGTGGCTGTTCGTGATCCCCATTTATGCGTACTGCTACGCACATTTTCGGTTGTTCACGTGGCACGACGGCTGGCTGTCGTTCGTCGTGCTGTTCGTCGGCCAGGATTTCCTCTACTACGTGTTCCATCGCGCGAGCCATCGCGTGCGCTGGCTGTGGGCCGCGCACGTCGTGCACCACTCGTCCGAGCGGATGAATTTCTCGACCGCGTTCCGGCAGAGCCTGATGTATCCGGTCGCGGGCATGTGGGCGTTCTGGCTGCCGCTCGCGTTCCTCGGCTTTCCGCCGCAGCAGATCGTCGGCGTCGTGCTGATCAATCTCGCGTTCCAGTTCTTCGTGCACACGCAGGCGATCGGCAAGCTCGGCTGGCTCGAATACGTGCTCAACACGCCGTCGATCCATCGCGCGCATCATGCACGCAACCCGCGCTACATCGACCGCAATTACGCAGGTGTACTGGTGATCTGGGACCGCCTGTTCGGCAGCTACGTCGAGGAGTCGCCCGACGATCCGCCGCAATACGGAATCGTCGAGCCGCTCGGCTCGAACAACCCGCTCGTCGCGACGTTTCACGAGTGGGCGTCGATGGCGGCCGACGCGCTGCGCGTCGACGGATGGCGCAACAAGCTGCGCGCGATTTTCGGCCCGCCCGAATGGGCGAGCGCTTATCATGCGCAGATCGCCGAGGCCGCAAACCACGATCCGCGCACCACGCCGCTCGCGGCCGTGCGCGACCAATAACCGCTTCAGCCAACGGCCGCCGTGCAGCCTGAACCTGAGCGGGCACACGGCAGATGCACAACACATCGGGCCATATCTACGAGGAGATCCATCGATGCAGTCACGACAATCCACTCCGTCGCGCAACCGTCAACGCCTGCTGCGCACCGCGCAGGTCGCAATCGCGGGCGCCGCGCTCGCCCTGCTCGCCGCGTGCGGCGGCGGTGACGACAACAACAACAGCGCGTCGAACACGCCGCCGTCCGGCGTGAAAATGCAGATCGTGTCGTTCGGCGACAGCCTGTCGGACGTCGGTACCTACTCGCAGATCAAGCTCGGCTTCGGCGGCGGCCGCTTCACGACCAACCCCGGTCAGGTGTGGACGCAGGACGTCGCGCAGTACTACGGCGACACGCTGCAGCCCGCGAACCAGGGCGGCTTCGGCGTCCCGCTGCAGGCCACGGGCGGCCTCGGCTACGCACAGGGCGGCTCGCGCGTGACGCTGCAGCCGGGCATCGGCCACGCGGCGTCGAGCGTGCCGAACCCCGACTACGCGCAGGCAACCACGACGCCGATCGCCGACCAGGTCAAGCAGTACCTGTCGCAGCACGGCAGCTTCAACGCCGGCCAGATCGTGCTGATCAACGGCGGCGCGAACGACATCTTCTATCAGGCGCAGGTCGCGCAGGCGCAAGGCAACACGCCGGCCGCGCAGCTCGCGGCCGCGCAGGCGATCGGCCTCGCCGCTCAGCAGCTCGGCGGCATCGTCCAGCAGATCGTCGCGGCCGGTGCGTCGCACGTGTTCGTCGCGAACGTGCCGGACATCGGCAGCACGCCGCTCGCGCTGCAGGGCGGCACGCAGGCCGCGTTCACACAGCTGTCGGGGCTCTTCAACCAGGCGCTGGTCGGCACGCTCGTTGCACTGAAGGTCGACACGACGAAGTACGCGATGCTCGATTCGTTCAAGTGGCAGGACGGCATCGCGGCGAACTACCAGGCGAACGGCTTCAGCGTGTCGAACACCGACACCGCGTGCAACCTGAAGGCGATGGTCGCGGCCGCGACCCAGTACGGCGTCGCGGATGCAACCGCCTTCGGCTCGTCGCTGTTCTGTTCGCCGCAGACCTACACGACCGCCAACGCGGACCAGACCTACATGTTCGCCGACACGGTCCACCCGACGACGCGCCTGCACGCGCTGTTCGCGCAATACGCCGAGCAGCAGATCGCGGCATCGGGCGTCGGCAAGTAAGCGGCCCGCCACGCGCGCAAACGAAAACGCCCGACCGGTTCGCCGGTCGGGCGTTTTTTGTTCCGGACGATGCGAAACGCTGCGTCAGTCGCGCGCTTCGAACGCCGCGGCCGCACGACCGAGACGATCGTTGACCGCGATCCACTCGACGGTCTCGGGCAGCTTCTCCACGAGGATGCGTGCGACCTGCGCGCGGTCGAGCGCGCGCAGCATGCCGTACAGGTCGCGCGCATACGCCTGTGGATCTTCGGGCGCCGCGACGAAATGCACGCCGTCGGCCTGTGCCCAGCGTCCCGCGCGCGACGCGCGTGCGACGAGCGCAACGCGTTCGCCATCGGTCTGCGCGGCCGCGAGCAGCGGCTCGAGCGCCTCGAACGGCAGCAGCGCGAGCGGCGTGCGCGGCGCGTAATGCGCCTTCAGCGTGCCGGACGCGCGCGGCGCGGTCGCGTCGCTGCCGTCGGGCAGGCGCGGCGCGCGGCCGAGCACGTCGGCAATCTGCTGCGGCGTCACGTGGCCCGGGCGCAGCAGCGCCGGGAAGCCGCGCGACAGGTCGAGGATCGTCGATTCGATGCCGACTTCGGACGGACCGCCGTCGAGCACGTGAACCGTGTCGCCGAATTCGTCGCGCACGTGCTGTGCGGTGGTCGGGCTCACGTGGCCGAAGCGATTCGCGGACGGCGCGGCGACACCGCCGTGACCGCCGCGCCGCGCGCTGAACGCGGCCAGCAGCGCCTGCGCGACCGGATGCGACGGGCAGCGCAGGCCGACCGAATCCTGGCCGCCGCTCACGGCGTCCGGGATGCGCGCATGGCGTTTCAGGATCAGCGTGAGCGGGCCCGGCCAGAACGCATCGATCAGCGCCTTCGCATCGGCCGGCAGGTCGTCGGCCCAGTAGCCCGGATCCCCGCCGGGCGGCAAATGCACGATCACCGGATGGTTCGCCGGGCGCCCTTTCGCCGCGTAGATGCGCGCGACGGCTTCGGGATTCGCCGCGTCGCCGCCGAGCCCGTAGACGGTTTCGGTCGGGAATGCGACGAGCTGCCCCGCGTCGAGCAGCGCGGCAGCCGCGTCGATCTGCGCGGGCGTCACGGCGTGCGGGAGATCGATGGACATCGGCCGGCGCCTCAGTCGATCGCCACGCGCAGCAGCTGCGCGCACGCGGTGGCGGCGGCGACGGCCTCGTCGCGCGTCTCGGCCGTGAAGTTCACGTGGCCCATCTTGCGGCCGACGCGCGCTTCTTCCTTGCCGTACAGATGCAGGTGCGCGGCCGGCATCGCGGCGACCGTGTCCCACGGCGGCGTGACGGCTTCGGCCGCGCCGCCGTTCGGGAACCACACGTCGCCGAGGATGTTCAGCATCGCGGCCGGCGAATGCTGGCGCGGGTTGCCGAGCGGCATGCGCGTCATCGCGCGCACCTGCTGCTCGAACTGGCTCGTTGCGCACGCATCGACCGTGTAGTGGCCGGAGTTGTGCGGGCGCGGCGCCATTTCGTTCGCAACGAACGAGCCGTCTTCCAGCACGAAGAATTCGACGCACAGCACGCCGACGTAGCCGAGCGTATCGGCGATCCGGACGGCCGCCTGCTGCGCCTCTTCGACACGCGCGGCATCGGCGGCCGGCGCCGGCACGACGGTCAGCGCGAGGATGCCGTTGTGATGCACGTTCTGCGCGAGCGGGAATGCGGCCGAGCGGCCGTCCACGCCGCGCGCGATCAGCGCGGACACTTCGTATTTGAGCGGCAGGCGCTTTTCGAGCACGCACGGCACGCCGCCGAGCGCCGCATGCGCGTCGCGCGCTTCCTGCACGGTGCCCACGCGCACCTGGCCCTTGCCGTCGTAGCCGAGGCGCGCCGTCTTCAGGATGCCCGGCAGCACCGCGCCGAGCGCGGCATCGTCGAGCGCGGCGAGTGCCGCCGCCGATTCGATCACGACGTGCGGCGCGACCGGCACGCCGGAGGCCTCGATGAAACGCTTCTCCGCGATCCGGTCCTGCGCGACCGCGACGCAGCGGCCGGCCGGCGCGACGAACGTCGTGCGCGCGAGGAAATCGAGGCTCGCGGCCGGCACGTTCTCGAACTCCGTCGACACGGCATCGCACAGGTCGGCCAGTTCGGCGAGCGCGGCTTCGTCGTCGTAGGCCGCGCGCAGGTGGCGGTCGGCGACCGCGCCGGCGGGGCTCGTCGGGTCGGGATCAAGCACGGCGACGCGATAGCCCATCGACTGGGCGGCAAAGCAGAACATGCGGCCGAGCTGGCCACCGCCGACCATGCCCAGCCACGCGCCGGGCAGGATCGGGGAAACGGAATCAGGAGTTGCGGTCATGTCAGTGATCGGTCGCGGCGGGCGCTGCCCGCCGCAGTGGGGAGGTCGGGTGGCCGCTGGAATGGCAGTGCGGCCGCCGGTGCGCCGTCAAGCCAGCGGCGGCAGCACCATCGCGTGCGCGGCTTCGTTCTGACGCACGCGGAACGCGGCGAGCCGGTTCGCATAGTCGACCGACGTGCCGGACAGGATCGACACCGCGAACAGCGCGGCATTCGCGGCGCCGGCCTCGCCGATCGCGAACGTCGCGACCGGCACGCCCTTCGGCATCTGCACGATCGAGTGCAGCGAATCGACGCCCTTCAGGTACTTGCTCGCGACCGGCACGCCGAGCACCGGCACCGTGGTTTTCGCGGCCAGCATGCCGGGCAGGTGCGCGGCACCGCCGGCGCCCGCGATGATCGCGCGCAGCCCGCGCTCGCGCGCCTTCTCCGCATAGTCGAACATCTCGTCGGGCATCCGGTGCGCGGACACGACCTTCGCTTCGTACGGCACGCCGAATTCCTGCAGGATCGCGACCGCGTTCTTCATCACGTCCCAGTCGGAACTCGAACCCATCAGCACGCCGACGAGCGGCGCGCTGTGCGTGTGGGCAGTCTGGACTTCACTCATTTCGTGCGTTCTCTCTCAGGCAAGCGGCTGGCCGGTGATGCGCTCGAGCGCTTCCTGGTACTTCGCGGCCGTCTTCTCGACGACGTCGGCCGGCAGCGCCGGTGCCGGCGCAGTCTTGCCCCACGGCTGCGCCTCGAGCCAGTCGCGCACGAACTGCTTGTCGAACGACGGCGGGTTGGTGCCGACTTCGTACTGGTCTGCCGGCCAGAAGCGCGACGAATCGGCCGTCAGCACTTCGTCCATCAGGTACAGCTTGCCGTGGTTGTCGAGGCCGAATTCGAACTTCGTGTCGGCGATGATGATGCCGCGCGTCGCCGCGTAGTCGGCCGCTTCCTTGTACAGCTTGATCGAGATGTCGCGAATCGTCGCGGCCAGCTCGGTGCCGATGCGGCGCTCGGTTTCCTCGAACGTGATGTTCTCGTCGTGCTCGCCGAGCTCGGCCTTCGCGGCCGGCGTGAAGATCGGCTCGGGCAGCTTCTGCGCGTTCTGCAGGCCTTCCGGCAGCTGCACGCCGCACACGGCGCCCGATGCCTGGTATTCCTTCCAGCCGCTGCCGGCCAGGTAGCCGCGCACGACCGCTTCGATCATGATCGGCTCGAGGCGCTTGACGACCGCGGCGCGGCCCTTGACCTGCTCGACCTCGTCGGCCGCGACGACCGCTTCAGGCGCGTCGCCCGTCAGGTGGTTCGGCACGATGTGCGCGAGCTTGTCGAACCAGAAGTTCGCCATCTGGTTCAGCACGCGGCCCTTGTTCGGAATCGGCTCGCCCATGATCACGTCGAATGCCGACAGGCGATCGGTCGTGACGATCAGGAGCTTGTCGTTGCCGACCGCGTAGTTGTCGCGGACCTTGCCGCGACCGAGGAGCGGCAGCGAGCGGAGCGTGGATTCGTAAAGGGTAGACATCGTCTTTTCGCAGATAAGGAGCCAAACAAAAAGGGAAACGCCGTTCCCCGCGGCAGGCGGGAACGGCGGTCTTGCAATGCGTCGGCGAACCGCTGGGAGATCACGCCCGTCGGTTGCCGGCCGGCCCTCGTTCGGCCGGACGGAACGGCTGCCGAAGCCGGATCCGATCCGGCCCCAAGGCAGTCGGCCCCGGCCCGGCGCGAAACCGGGCGGGGCAATCGTACTACAGTCTCAGCGCACGACCTGTGCGAGCGCGCCGGACTTGTACTGTTCGGCGATCTTGTCGAGCGACACCGGCTTGATTTTCGCGGCCTGGCCTTCGCAGCCGAACGCGAGGAAGCGGTCGACGCAGACCTTCTTCGCCGCTTCGCGCGCGGGCTTCAGGTAGTCGCGCGGATCGAACTTGCCCGGGTTCTCGAACAGGTAGCGGCGGATCGCGCCGGTGATCGCGAGACGCAGGTCGGTATCGATGTTGATCTTGCGCACGCCGTGCTTGATGCCTTCCTGGATTTCCTCGACCGGCACGCCGTAGGTTTCCTTCATGTCGCCGCCGAATTCGCGGATCTCGGCCAGCAGTTCCTGCGGCACCGACGACGAACCGTGCATCACCAGGTGCGTGTTCGGGATGCGTGCGTGGATTTCCTTGATGCGCTGGATCGACAGGATGTCGCCCGTCGGCTTCTTCGAGAACTTGTACGCGCCGTGCGACGTGCCGATCGCGATCGCGAGCGCGTCACACTGCGTGAGTTTCACGAAGTCGGCGGCCTGCTCCGGATCCGTCAGCAGCTGCTCGCGGGTCATCGTGCCTTCCGCGCCGTGGCCGTCTTCCTTGTCGCCCTTCATCGTCTCGAGCGAGCCGAGCACGCCGAGTTCGGCTTCGACCGTCACGCCGATCGAGTGCGCCATCTCGACGACCTTGCGCGACACGTCGACGTTGTATTCGTACGAGGCGACCGTCTTGCCGTCGGCTTCGAGCGAACCGTCCATCATCACGCTGGTGAAGCCGCTGCGGATCGCGCCCATGCAGACCGCCGGCGACTGGCCGTGGTCCTGGTGCATCACGACCGGGATGTGCGGATACGACTCGACCGCCGCTTCGATCAGGTGGCGCAGGAACGGCTCGCCTGCGTACTTACGCGCGCCGGCCGATGCCTGCATGATCACGGGCGCGCCGACCTGATCCGCCGCCGCCATGATCGCCTGGACCTGCTCCAGGTTGTTCACGTTGAAGGCCGGCAGGCCGTAACCGTGCTCTGCCGCGTGGTCCAGCAATTGACGCATTGATACGAGAGGCATTGTGGAACTCCTTGGAATGAAAACCGGTGCGCCCTGACGCCGGCGCGGCGCTCACCCCCCGTCGAAGCCGGGGCGGCACGGACACGGCGCGGCTGGGCGTCGAATAGCCGCATTTTATCGCGAAGCGCCTCCGATTCCGACCGCCCGGTGGCGCGTACTCGCAATTTGTTACCTTCGCACGGCACAATCCGGGCAAAAAACAGAAAAAAAGCCGCGCGGGGCATCAGACCCCACGCGGCTTTCATCTGAAAAACGGCGCCCGATCAGCTCGGGCGGCCGGTCGACGGACCGGCCCGGTGCACGCCGGCGCTCAGTAATGCTCGCCGACCCGCACGATCTTCAGCGTATTGGTGCCGCCCGCCTGCCCCATCGGCTCGCCGACGGTCAGCACGACCATGTCGCCGTGCTGCACGTAGCCCTGCTTGACGACGATCTCGAGCGCCGCCTGCAGCGCCGAGTCGCGGTCGCTGTTGAAGTCGACGTGCAGCGGCGTCACGTTGCGGTACAGCGCCATCGTGCGCTCGCTGCCGACGCGCGGCGTCAGCGCGAAGATCGGCACGTGCGTGTAGTGACGCGACATCCACAGCGCGGTCGCACCCGATTCGGTCAGCGCGATGATCGCCTTCGCGCCGAGGTGGTATGCGGTGAACAGCGCGCCCATCGCGATCGACTGGTCGATCCGCGTGAACGTGCGGTCGAGGAAATCCTTGTCCAGCTCGACGTGCTCGGACTTTTCCGCCTCGACGCACACGGCCGCCATCGTCTCGATCGTGACGACCGGGTACTTGCCGGCGGCCGTCTCGGCCGACAGCATCACCGCGTCGGTGCCGTCGAGCACCGCGTTCGCGACGTCCGACACTTCCGCGCGGGTCGGCACGGGCGCGTGGATCATCGATTCCATCATCTGCGTCGCGGTGATCACGAGCTTGTTCGACTCGCGCGCCATCCGGATCATGCGCTTCTGCAGCGCCGGCACGGCCGCGTTGCCGACTTCCACCGCGAGGTCGCCGCGCGCGACCATGATCCCGTCGGACGCATCGAGAATGCTCTGCAGCGCCGGAATCGCCTCCGCGCGCTCGATCTTCGCGATCATCTTCGGCTTGATGCCGTACGGCGCGCCCGCGATGTTCGCGAGCTGGCGCGCCATTTCCATGTCGGTCGCGTTCTTCGGGAACGACACCGCGACGAGATCCGCGCCGAGCGACATTGCCGTGCGGATGTCCTCCATGTCCTTCGCGGTCAGCGCGGGTGCCGACAGGCCGCCGCCCTGGCGGTTGATCCCCTTGTTGTTCGACAGCTCGCCGCCCACCTTGACGATCGTGTGGATCTCGTCGCCGAGCACGCGCTCGACGGTCAGCACGATCAGGCCGTCGTTCAGCAGCAGCAGGTCGCCCGGCTTCAGGTCACGCGGCAGTTCCTTGTAGTCGAGGCCGACCCGCTCGTCGTTGCCGAGCTCGCAGCCCGCGTCGAGGATGAAGGCCTGGCCCGGCGTCAGCGTCGTCTTGCCGTTCTCGAACTTGCCGACGCGGATCTTCGGGCCCTGGAGGTCGGCCATGATCGCGATCTCGCGGCCGACCCTGCGGGCGGCCTCGCGCACCATCTCGGCGCGCTGGCGGTGATCGTCGGCCGTGCCGTGCGAAAAATTGAGCCGCACGACGTCGAGGCCCGCCTGCATCATCTGCAGCAGAATCTCCGGCGAACTGGAAGCCGGGCCGATCGTGGCGACTATCTTGGTGGCGCGCTGCATGAAACTCCTCATCTGGATCAAGGTGGATGCGCTGGGTGAAACGCTGCGAGAGCCGGAATCGGCGAGCCCAGCGGCGGCCGTTCCGGGGAGCGTGCCGGTGCTTGCGCCCGGCATCGCTTTGTTCTGAATCTCGTGGTGCTGTACGGCCGCGTCGCCGGCAGCCGCCGGTGCGCGCGGGGCCGAGTTCGCCCGCGCGGGCGCGCGTTTGCGCTTGCCCGTGCCGGCCGGCTGCTCCGCTTTCGCGGAGCGCGCGGCCCTCGTCACCCCTGCGCGCGCCGCCACGCTCAGGCCGCCCGCGTTTCGAGCACTTCCACCGCCGGCAGCTTCTTCCCCTCGAGGAACTCGAGGAAGGCGCCGCCGCCCGTCGAGATGTAGCTGACCTGGTCGTGGATGCCGTACTTCGCGATGGCCGCGAGCGTATCGCCGCCGCCCGCGATCGAAAACGCGGACGATTTGGCGATCGCTTCGGCGAGCGTCTTGGTGCCGTTGCCGAACTGCTCGAACTCGAACACGCCGACCGGGCCGTTCCACACGATCGTGCCGGCCTTCTCGAGCTGGCTCGCGAGCGCCTTGGCCGTATCGGGGCCGATGTCGAGGATCATGTCGTCCGCTTCGATGTCGGCGACCTGCTTCACCGTGGCCGCGGCCGTCGGCGAGAATTCCTTGGCCGTCACGACGTCGGTCGGGATCGGCACCGACGCGCCGCGCTCGCGCGCTTCGTCGATGATCGCCTTCGCCTCGGCAACGAGATCGGCTTCCGCGAGCGACTTGCCGATCGACAGGCCAGCCGCGAGCATGAACGTGTTCGCAATGCCGCCGCCGACGATCAGTTGGTCGACCTTCCCGGCCAGCGACTTGAGGATCGTCAGCTTGGTCGACACCTTCGAGCCCGCGACGATCGCAACCAGCGGACGCGCCGGGTTGCCGAGCGCCTTGCCGAGCGCGTCGAGTTCGGCGGCCAGCAGCGGGCCCGCGCACGCGACCGGCGCGTACTTCGCGATCCCGTGAGTGGTCGCCTCGGCGCGGTGCGCGGTGCCGAACGCGTCGTTCACGTACACGTCGCAGAGCTTCGCCATTTTCTGGGCGAGCTCGTCCGAATTCTTCTTCTCGCCCTTGTTCACGCGGCAGTTCTCGAGCAGCACGACCTGGCCCGGCGCGACGTTCACGCCGTTCTCGACCCAGTTCGAGACGAGCGGCACATCACGGCCAAGCAGTTCGGCGAGGCGCTTCGCGACCGGCGCGAGCGAGTCTTCCGGCTTGAATTCGCCTTCGGTCGGACGGCCGAGGTGCGACGTGACCATCACGGCCGCGCCGGCGTCGAGCGCGGCCTGGATGGCCGGCACGGACGCGCGCACGCGCGTGTCTTCGGTGATGTTGCCGTGATCGTCCTGCGGGACGTTCAGGTCGGCGCGGATGAACACCCGCTTGCCGGCGAGCTGGCCGGCGGCGATCAGGTCGGTAAGACGCTTGACTTGGCTCATGTTGAACAGATTGAAGTAGTGGATGGGGAAAAGGGGGTCACGCTGGACGTGCGCGGGCTGCCGCGAAAGGGCGCCGGATGCGGCCGTGGCTGGCGGTTCGCATGACGCGCACGGGTAAAAAATCTCGAACGGGCATTCTAGCCGATCCATCCGGCAGACTGGCCGGTGCGGCGGCGAATTCCGCCTATTTGAGATCGGACGCGGTCGCCGACATATTGCCGCAACGCAACAATACACCAGCGTTGACGGCCGTTGCCGGGCCAACCGGCGTGGCAGTAGCGTGGCAGTTCGTCAGAAGATCACTCGCAGCACGGTGAAAACGAGCATTCCGACGATGATCGTACCGAGCATGCTGCGCCGCCACAAAAACCAGCCGAGCCCGGCGAGCGCCGCATAGAACGGATGGTTGGACAGCGCGAACGACAGCCCGGCCGGCGTCTCGAGCACGTCGGGCAGGACGACCGCGACGAGCGCGGCGGCCGGCGCGTAGCGCAGCGCGCGCTGCGCGCGCTCGGGCAGCACGGTGCGTTCGCCGCCGAGCAGGAACAGCGCGCGTGTGACGGCCGTGACGATCGTCATCCCGACGATCACGATCCAGATTTCAGTCGCGCTCAATCGATTTCCTTTTCGTGCACGGTTTCGGTGCGGATGCGGCGCCAGTCGGCGCGTTCGACGAAGAAGTCGGCCGTGCAGCCGGCCGCGAGCGCGGCCAGCACCGCGATCGGCAGCGCGAGCCGGTACGGCAGGTCGAACGCGATCAGCGACACGATGCCCGCGACCGCGACGGCCGCGAGCGTCGAGCGGTTCGCGACCGCCGCCACCATGATCGGGATCAGCGCGAGCGTGCCGGCCAGCTCCAGCCCCCAGCTCGCGGGAAAGAAGCTCGCGAGCAGGATGCCGGCGAGCGACGACACCTGCCACGACGCCCAGCTCGCGAGCGCCATCCCCCAGAAATACGCTTCCTTGCCCGGCACGTGGCCGTACGCAAAGCCCTGTTTCTGGAACAGCAGGTAGATCACGTCGCCGTTGAAATAGCCGATCGCGAGGCGCCGCCACAGCGGCAGGTAGGAAAAATGGGGAGCAAGCCCGGCGCTGAAGATCACGAAGCGCATGTTGACCATCGCGGCGGTGAGCAGGATCGTCCAGATCGGCAGCTTCGCGACGAGAAGCGGCAGCACCGCGAGCTGCGACGAGCCCGCGTAGACGAAGATCGACATCGCACTCGCCTGCCCGAGCGTCATCACCGACTTGCTCATCGCGACACCGGTGACGAGCCCCCAGGACAGGATCGCCATCAGTGTCGGGGAATAGTCGCGCGCGCCCTGGATCAGCGCGAAGCGGTCGGTGGCGGACAATCGAGCGAGCATGGGAGAGCGGGCCGCGGCGGGCAGTTCGTCCGGGCTCCGGCGTCTCCTGCCGGCACGGCCCGTCGTTATTGGAATCGGTGCCGGACGATTATAGCCCCGGCCCTGAGCCGACCGACCGGATCGACGCCAAATGACGCTAAAATAAGCGTCTTTCCGGCTCAACGCTGCACACAACCCGCTGTACCACTGCTTCCCAGGAGAATCCTATGTCAATGGCCGACCGCGACGGCAAGATCTGGATGGACGGCAAGCTGATCGACTGGCGCGACGCCAAGATCCACGTCCTGACCCATACGCTGCACTACGGCATGGGCGTCTTCGAGGGCGTGCGCGCGTACAAGACGGCCGACGGCAGCACCGCGATCTTCCGCCTGCACGAGCACACCAAGCGCCTGCTGAACTCGGCGAAGATCTTCCAGATGGACGTGCCGTTCGACCGGGAAACCCTCGAAGCCGCGCAACTCGAAGTCGTGCGCGAGAACAAGCTCGAGTCGTGCTACCTGCGCCCGATCATCTGGGTCGGCTCGGAAAAGCTCGGCGTGTCCGCGAAGGGCAACACGATCCACGTCGCGATCGCCGCGTGGCCGTGGGGCGCATACCTCGGCGAGGACGGCCTCGCGAAGGGCATCCGCGTGAAGACGTCGTCGTTCACGCGCCACCACGTGAACGTGTCGATGGTCCGCGCGAAGGCGTCGGGCTGGTACGTGAACTCGATCCTCGCGAACCAGGAAGCCACCGCCGACGGTTACGACGAAGCGCTGCTGCTCGACGTCGACGGCTACGTGTCGGAAGGCTCCGGCGAGAACTTCTTCCTGGTGAACAACGGCAAGCTGTACACGCCCGACTTGGCGTCGTGCCTCGACGGCATCACGCGCGACACGGTCATCACGCTCGCGAAGGACGCCGGCATCGAGGTGATCGAGAAGCGCATCACGCGTGACGAGGTCTACACGGCCGATGAAGCGTTCTTCACCGGCACGGCCGCCGAAGTCACGCCGATCCGCGAGCTCGACAACCGCACGATCGGCAGCGGCGCGCGCGGCCCGGTCACGGAAAAGCTCCAGTCGGCGTTTTTCGATATCGTGTCGGGCAAGAACGCGAAGTACGCGCACTGGCTGACCAAGGTCTGAGCGCGCCGCGCCACCGACCGCCCCACAAAAGAGTGATAAGAGAAAGTCTCATGAGTGAAATCAAGGAAATGCCGCTGGTCGAGCTGACGGCCAAGGATCTTCCCGCTTACTGCCCGAACCCGGCCATGGCGCGCTGGAGCGCGCACCCGCGCGTCTTCATCGACGTGTCGCACGGCGAGGCGCGCTGCCCGTACTGCGGCACGCGCTACAAGCTGCGCGACGGCGAGGTGGTCAAGGGCCACTGAGCCCGGCCCGGGCCTGCGGGCCCGTCGCACGCGAGGCGGCGCAGCCGGCGTTCCGGCGCGCCGCCCTTTTCCTGTTCTGACAACCCGAACGCGGTGCATGCGCGCCGTGCTTCATTACGACATCGGAAGTCGACCTGATGCGTCGAGCGCTGGTTATCGCACCGAACTGGATCGGTGACGCATTGATGGCGCAGCCGCTTTTTGCGCTGCTGAAGAAGCTCCATCCCCGCATCGCGATCGATGCAGTCGCGCCCACCTGGGTCGCGCCCGTGCTCGAGCGGATGCCCGAGATCCACGATGTCTACGCGACCGACCTCGCGCACGGCAAGCTGCAGCTGCTGCGTCGCTGGCAGCTCGCGAGCGACCTGCGCGACGTCGGCTACGACGCGGCGTACGTGCTGCCGAATTCGCTGAAGTCCGCGGTGATCCCGTGGCTCGCGAACATCCCGCTGCGGATCGGCTACACGGGCGAGCACCGCTACGGCCTGCTGAACGTGCGGCACGCGAACCCCGACAAGTCGGCCGAGCGAGCGCCGATGACGACGCACTACGCGGCGCTCGCGTATGCGCCGGGCGCGAAGCTGCCCGAGTCGATGAAGACGCTGCCCGCGCCGCGTCTCGACGCCGATCTCAACGAGACGGCGCGCGTATCCGCGCGTTTCAACCTCGATACGCGCAAGCCGCTCGTCGTGTTCTGCCCGGGCGCCGAATACGGCCCGGCCAAGCGCTGGCCGCCCGAGCACTTCGCGACGCTCGCGACGATCGTTCACCAGTCGTTCCCGTACACGCAGATCGTCGCGCTCGGTTCACAGAAGGACGCCGCCGCCGCCCAGGCGATCGCCGACCACGCGCCGAACGTGCGCAACCTGTGCGGGCAGACATCGCTGTCCGAGGCGTGCGCGCTGATCGCGCGCGCGAACGCGGTCGTGACCAACGATTCGGGGCTGATGCACGTCGCCGCCGCGCTGCGCCGGCCGCTCGTCGCGCTGTACGGATCGACCGATCCGCGCCACACCCCTCCGCTGTCCGAGCTGGCGAAGGTACAATGGTTGCATCTCGAATGCAGTCCCTGCTTCGAACGCGAGTGCCCGCTCGGCCATCTGAACTGTCTGCGCGAACTCGGTCCGGAGCAGGTATTCGGCGATTTGCGCGGCATGCTCGTCGGGCAGCGCTGACCCTGACCGGCAGCGTCGCACGACGCGCCGGGCAATCCGATTCACCGGTGCACGGCGGCTCCATCCGGGCCGCCGTGCTGAATACGGCGCGCGACGCGCGCGAGAGACAACCCCGATGCCACGTTTTGCCCGCCTTTTCGAAGCCGCTGCCGATACGCTGAACGCCTACTACCAGGCCGTCGCCGATGCCAATCTCGACGCGCTGCTGGGGTTGTGGATCGACGAGGACTTCGCCAGCTGCGTCTGGGCCGACGGCGAGCATCTGCATGGCCTCGACCAGATCCGCAGCGGGCTCGCCAACCGGCTCGCGACGCGCCCGGTGACGATCGAACCGCTCGACATCCGCGTGTACGACAGCCTCGGCACCGTCGTCTATACGATCGCCGAAGCACATCAGCAGGCCGACCTGACGGCCGAACCCGACATGGTTTTCGCGACGTACGTGATGATTCACGAACGTGGCGAGTGGCGCATCGCGCATATTCACGCGAGCCCGATTCCTGAACAAGCGGCCGGACAATTCGCCGCGAAGATCCGTCACGGGCAGGGTCCGCTGCACTGACGAAGAACGAAGCAACGCATTAGCGGGGCGATCATGAGTACGGCTTCTCCGCCCACCTCGCCGCTGACCGGGGCCCCGGCCCCCGACGACGATTCACTGCGCTATCGCGCACCACGCTGGCTGCCGAACAGCCATGCGCAAACCATCGTGCCCGCGCTGTTCGCACGACGACCGGCGGTTGCGTACCGGCGAGAGCGATGGGAAACCCCCGACCACGACTTCATCGATCTCGACTGGGTCGCGCATCTCGACAGTGCCGCGCCGCCGCCCGACGCGCCGCTGTTCGTGCTGTTCCACGGCCTCGAAGGCAGTTCCGGCTCGCACTACGCACTCGCAATGATGGCCACGGCGCGCGCGAAGGGCTGGCACGCGGTCGTCCCCCACTTTCGCAGCTGCAGCGGCGAGTTGAACCGGCAGCCGCGCTTCTACCATCTCGCCGACAGCGCCGAGGTCGACTGGATCCTGCGCCGGCTTGCCGCGCAGCATCGCGGGCCGGTCGTCGCGGCCGGCGTGTCGCTCGGCGGCAATGTGCTGCTGCGCTGGCTCGGCGAGCACCGCAGCGACACGTCGATCGTGCACGCGGCCGCCGCGATTTCGACGCCGATCGATGTGCATGCGGGCGGCCGCGCGCTGTCGCAGGGCTTCGCGATGGTCTATACGCGCAGCTTCCTGAAGACGCTGAAGCGCAAGGCGCTTGCGAAGCTCGACCAGTATCCGGGGCTGTTCGACCGCGACGCGATGCTGCGGGCCGTGACGATGCGCGACTTCGACGAGGTCGTGACCGCGCCGCTGCACGGCTTCGCCGACGCCGACGACTACTGGACGCAGGCCACGACGCGCCCGCTGCTGCCCGCGATCGACGTGCCCACGCTGATCCTCAACGCCCGCAACGATCCGTTCCTGCCCGAATCCGCGCTGCCGAGCGCCGCCGACGTATCGCCGGCCGTCGAGCTCGACCAGCCCGCGCACGGCGGCCACGCGGGATTCATGACCGGGCCGTTCCCCGGCCGCCTCGACTGGCTGTCGGCGCGGGTGTTCGGCTATTGCTCGAAATTCGTCGACCATGGATGACATCGTCAGGCAGGCCCTCGCCAAATGGCCGAACGTTCCGTACTGCACCGGCTGGCTGCTGCTCGACCGGCGCGGCGAGTGGCGGCTGCGCGACGACGCCGCGCAGGCCGCCGGCGAGCTCGGCTCGCCGATCCGGCATGCGGCGCTCAACGCGTTCATCGGGCGCAACTACGAATGCGATGCGCACGGCCAGTGGTTCTTCCAGAACGGGCCGCAGCGCGTGTACGTCGAGCTCGCCTATACGCCGTGGGTCGTGCGCCTGGCCGAGCGCGACGGAGCACTGACGCTGGCCGACCAGACCGGTGCGCCGTTCGAGCCGGACGCCGCGTGGCTCGACGATGCGGGCGGCGTGCTGTTTCGCGCGGTGGGCACGCCGCCGCGCATCGCCGCGCTGCACGACCACGACCTCGGCCTGTTCGCCGATCATGCGGACTTCGACGCGATACCGCCCGTGCTGCGCTGGCGCGACGGGCGCACGCTGCCGCTCGGCAACGTCGCGTGCGTCGACGTGCCGGCGACGTTCGGTTTCGTCGCGAGCCCCGCGCAGCGGGCGCACCGCGCCGCGCCGGACGGCGGCGCCGAAAGCTGACGCGCAACCGCCCTGCCCGCCCGACGGCCGTTATCCGCGGCCGTTCTTCTCGTCCTCGCGCTCTTCCTTGTAGCGCGCCTCGAATTCCAGCAGCCGCGCGCCGATGATCGACTGGTCGTAGAACGACACGTCCTTCGCGTCGCGCGCCTCCTTCAGCTGGCGAATCGCCGACGGCCACGCGCCGTCGAGTGCCAGCTTCTCCGCGAGCGCCCGGCGCCGCGCGAGTATGTCGCCCTTGCCATCGCTCGCCTTCGCGAGATAGTCCCACCAGTCCGGCTGCTCGGGGTCCGCTTGCGCCTGCGTTCGCGCGAGCGTCTGCGCTTCGGTGAAGCGGCGCGCGGCGATCAGCGCCTGCAGGTGCGCGACGATCGCCGCGTGCGATGCCGGCCAGCGCCGCTGCGCGAGCGCCGCGAGCCGCACCGCGTCGTCGGTTCGGCCCGCGCGGCGGGCAATGTCGGCGGCGAGCACGTCGAGACTCGGCGAACTCGTCGCCGGATCGTCCGCGCGCCGCTCGCGTGCATCGAATGCAGTGCGGGCCGACGCGAGCGCCTTGTCCGCCGCGTCGTACTGGCCGAGCAGCGCGTTCGCGAGCGCGATCCCGTACTCGTTCGCCGCGACGTTCGGTGCCGTGCGATCGTCGATCTCGAGCTGCATCCGGCGCGCCTCCGCCGCGATGTCGTTCGGTGCGCGGTTCTGCAGAATGCGTAGCCGCGCGCGCACGAAGCCGTATTCGGCCGACTGGCGCGGCTGCCGGTACGGCGCGCGGCGCGCGCGATCCTCCATGTCGGCGATCCGCTCGCCCGTCAGCGGGTGCGTGCGCGCATAGGCCGGCACACCCGCGTCGCCCATCGACGCGCGCTCGAGCCGTTCGAAGAAACCCGGCATCCCGTACGGATCGTAGCCGGCGCCCGCGAGCAGCTGGAAACCGACGCGATCGGCCTCGCGCTCGGCCGACCGCGAGAAGCGCAGCTGGTTGTCCACCGCGTACGCCTGCCCGCCCATCGCGATCGCGCTGCCGAGATCGCCGCTTCGCGCGAGCACGCCCGCCAGCACGCCGAGCAGCATCGTCGCGAGCGCGGTGTAGCCGGTCTTCTCGTTCGCGCCGATCATCCGCGCGATGTGCCGCTGCAGCACGTGGCCCATCTCGTGGCCGACCACCGATGCAAGTTCGGATTCCGTCTGCGTCGTGACGACCAGCCCGCTGTTGATTCCGATGAAACCGCCTGGCATCGAAAACGCGTTGATCTGCGGATCGCGCACCGGGAACAGCTCGAAGTCCGGCGTGTAGCCGCCGATGTAGCGCGCCGCCGCCGCGGCCGCGAGCCGCTTCGCAACCGCATTCAGGTAGTCGCGCACGAGCCAGTCGTCGAGATAGTCCGGGTCGCGCCGCACCTCGCGCATCACGCGCTCGCCGAGACGGCGTTCGGCTTGCGGCGTGAGCGCGCCACCGGAGCCGTCGCCGAGGTCGGGCAGTTCCAGCGCGCGCAGCGGTGCGCGCAGGCTCGCGACGGGCGCGGATGCGCCGTCGGCGCCGGAAAACCGGCTTTCCGCGCCGCCGTAGGTGCCGAATACGCCGGTCGCGATGCCGGACGGCACCGTGGAAATCGTCGGCGCGGCGCCGGCCGCCGGCTCGAGCGGCAGCGCGGACGTGCGCTGCGCGTAGCCGCTCGGCGGCACCACGAGCGCCGCCGACAGCAACACGGCAAGCAACTGTTTGACACGCATGGCAGGATAAAGGCGATACCGTCCCGCGCGCCGGGCGCGCATCGCGACGTTTGGTCTGAATATTCGGGTCATTGTACCGATGCGATCCCGACTGTCCGCTGCGGCGGATGCGCCGTCTGCGCGCTTGGCGCCGCGGATGCCGCTGCTATGATAGGCGCCCGTTGAAAGATTGCATCGGATCGGGGCGCGCTTACCGGATTCAACGCCCCGGCCGATCGTGAAGCAGGATCGAGGAACGTGCTCGCGCTTCCTCCGTTCCACTGGAGCATGACATGTCAGGACTTACCCATTTCGACGCCGCCGGCCACGCACACATGGTCGACGTTGGCGGCAAGCAGGAAACGCAACGCATCGCGATCGCGCGCGGCACGATCCGGATGCTGCCGGCGACGTTCGCGCTGATTCGCGACGGCAAGGCGAAGAAAGGCGACGTGCTCGGCGTCGCGCGTATTGCCGCGATCCAGGGCGCGAAGCGCACGGCGGATCTGATTCCGCTGTGTCACCCGCTCGCGTTGACGCGCGTGGCCGTCGAGTTCGAACTCGACGACGCGCTGCCGGGCGTGCACTGCGTCGTGCAGGTCGAGACGTTCGGGCGAACCGGGGTCGAGATGGAGGCGCTGACTGCGGTGCAGGTCGGGTTGCTGACCGTGTACGACATGTGCAAGGCGGTCGATCGGGGGATGGTGATTACCGAGGTGAGCGTGAGGGAGAAGCGTGGCGGGAAGTCGGGGGACTGGAAGGCGGAGGGTTAAGGCTTTGTTTCGTAAGTCCTTTCCTCGATTCCATACCGCCCCCCGGTATCACCTTCGTCTGACGAAATCGCCTCGAATCTGACTTCTGGCATACGAAAAGTCGATCTTGTCCAAATTCTGTCCAAGTTGGAGACAGGAAATGGCATCGATACGCAAAAGGGGTAACAAGTGGCAAGCACGGATATGCCGTGCAGGCTACCCCGCCGAAACAAAGTCGTTCAACGTCCGTGCCGACGCAGAACGATGGGCGCGATCCATCGAAACCGAGATGGATCGGGGTAGTTTCGTCAGTCGAAGCGAGGCTGAAGCAAACACCCTCGAAGACATCATCGAACGCTACATCGCCGATGTGATGCCGACACGGAAAGGGGCATCCGATGAAATCTCGCGACTTCGGGCGACATGCCGCACCAGACTGGCAAAACTCAGCATGGCCGCATTGACCCCGAAGGCCGTTGCGGCCTATCGGGACGAACGGCTGAACAAAGTGAAGCCAGCTACCGTGATTCGCGAACTGGCATACCTATCGGCCATCATCAATCACGCACGTCGCGAATGGGACATCAACATCACGAACCCCGTCGCACTGATCCGAAAACCACCATCACCCCAAGGTCGGAATCGGGTATTGTCCATCGATGAGGAAGTCCGGCTTCTTGAAGCACTCGCCCCGACTGGCCGCATCAACGTTTGGCTGCTTCCGGCAACCATCCTGAGTTTAGAGACGGCGATGCGACGCGGCGAATTAGTTGAACTGCAATGGTCGAACGTGAACCTCGACGCGCAAACCGCGTATTTGCCAATGACCAAGAACGGGACAGCACGGATAGTGCCGCTGTCCAAGAAGGCCGTCGCTACGTTGGCGGCACTGCCACGATCCATTGACGGTCGGGTCATCCCGGTCAAGGGACTCACGTTGCATGCAGCGTTACGGAAAGCGTGCACGCGAACAGGAATAGCGGACTTCCACTGGCACGACCTACGGCATACCGCCATCACGCGGATGGCCCAGAAGCTGCCGAATGTCATCGAACTCGCCGCTGTCTCGGGCCATCGTAGTTTGACGATGTTGAAGCGGTACTACCATCCGTCCGCAACTGATTTAGCACATAAGCTCGGATGACGGCAGTGACATGCGGCGTGCCCGGCGTGCCCATGAGTCTCATACGCCACGCCGCATTTGGTGCAACGGCTGTCTCCCGATCAAGGGAGACAGCCTGTCGAATAGCTATTTGCTGGCTGCTGTGGTCGTCGTTGACGCGTCAAGAATGCCAGTGTTGATGACCTTGTCTACGAAATTCTCCATCGCATTAGCGATGGCTTTCTGTCCAGCGTCCGCCAGCGCGTCGGCACCGACGCCACAAGACCCGTCTTGACTTGAATGCCCTTGCCCCCGGAACGTAGTCGCAATCAGTTCCTTGCCAGCCTTGTCAGACACACGGGCGCGGATTGCAATGTCTACGTTCGCATCCGCTGTTGGAACGAAGAAGCCGGGGGTAAAACGGACGCGCGGATCGAACTCAGCGAGGTCGAACTTGAAAATCAGTCCGTCACCCAATGTGGGAATTGCACCGCCATTCCTGACTGCGTGAGGAAAGGCCGCCTCAACCGTCTTCGACAAGGAATTTTCGAGGGTCTCCCCGATATACATGGGGTATCGATGAGCGCCGCACTGGAACCCCGGCTTCACCTCCTTCCCGGCAGTCGCAAGGTTGTCGCTGAACACCACATACGCCTTGTCCTGCTTGACCTTGGTACTCATTACTTCAGCCGCCCCTGATTGGGACGACACTTGCACGTTATAAGCGCAACCCGAAAACAGACTAACCACCGAAAGAGCGGTTATCGATTTGATCCATCGCATAGCATTCCCCGTAACTCATTCATTTTGTAAGCCATCTCGCTAAAGGAGATAGCTCGAATAGGTTAACGGCAGCAGTAGCCTCAATCTATAGGTGTTGTCGCCGAACATCCGATCTGGCAACACGCCCTTCTATGTGGAATCAGAAGTCAAGCCCCGCTCGAGATGATAATTTCGTTATGCGAAGTAACTCTCTTTACCTGTTATCTACAGTCAGTTTGTGTGGGTCGCCTGCTACGAACAGACGCACGCTGCCCGTAGACAACCTGTGAATCGCAGGCTGTGACGCTGATGACCTACACTTTTTGCAGCCTGGCAAGTCAATGTCACTCAGGTCAGGGTGTCTGTTGACCGGTCAGTGCCGGGTCGA
>NZ_LKPJ01000034.1 GCF_001443045.1 Burkholderia ambifaria
CTTTGTCCCCGCGCCATTGAGCGTGCCTGCCTCATCGGCCTTGACCCAGTTGCGCAGCGACTGGTGTGAAATCCCCAGTTCACGAGCAACGTCCCGCGCGCCTTGCCCGTCCTTCACTCGCTGTACCGCGAGCGTCCTGAACTCCGCGGTGTATGCCTGCTTCGGTATTTTGAACATCGATTCTTTCCTTCCTTCGGGTCGAGTTTACACACGACCTGCTGGAAGGCGAAATTTCAGGGGAAGCTCAAATCACGCACATCTACGCTTACGTGAAAGACAATTACTCATTCAACGGAAAGCAGTATTTGGGACATTGGAACAGGCACGGGGTCATCATTGCACCCGGCTCGCTGCTCACCAGTTCCAGCTCGCCGAAGCGGGATTCCGATATCGATATTTGGGCGAAAAGCATCAACAAACCCGTAGACACACGAAAAGGCTTGTTCAGAAATTTCAGAAAATCCGACGTTTACTTTCCAGTCTACAACGCTGACTACGACCGCTGGCGAGAGAGGCATCAACGCGGCAAGGACTTCATGCTATATTCGAAGCCCATCTATCTAAAATTGAAGAAGCCGATCGATCTTGATCTTGGTGAGATATGCAGATTAGAACCATCAGATACGTTGGCCTAGCCATTATTGCCTATATCGGCATCGGCTTGATCATTCACCTTAATCGGCCCACCTATGGGCGTTGCGATTTTTATGATCGCCCCGAAACGCTAGACGGCGGCATAAAAAGCATGGATGGAGTTTCATACCGGTTCACAATGTGTGGCACCGGCGGAAATGATCAGAATGGAACGAATGACAAAATAGAACTGCGGGTTTTCAGTGACAATGGCGAACTCCTGGCCAGACGATATTTCTCCGTGAACTGGTATCACGGAAAGAGTTTTCATCAGCCCTTGAATTATGAGGGCAGCGTGGTTCGCTACATCGACTTGACCGATCAGTCAAACTACGACAAATACCTGACAATTCCACCAAGCAAGTGGGATTGGCTTCGTGCCAGGTTGCCTTTGTTTTGAGCGTATCGAAGTGAACGTACTCCGGGACGGGCACGTGGATGTACGTACATTGACCAGTTCGGAAAGCCCTACGGACGATACCAATCTTCTCGACCGAACCATCGCAACAGCGTGGACCAATCCCACAGTAAAGCGCATCGCAGGCGACACGCCCGAACAACCCCGCTAACGATCAAGCCACCCGAAACGCCCCCACCGCGCGCCGCAGCCCGTCGGCCTGCTCCTCCAGCGACGCAGCCGCGGCCGCCGCCTGCTCGACCAGCGCCGCGTTCTGCTGCGACACCTGATCCATCTGCGACACCGCGCGGTTCACCTGCTCGATGCCGTCGCGCTGCTCGTTCGACGCGGCCGCGATCTCGGTCATGATGCCCGTCACGCGGCCGATCGCCTGCTGGATGTCCTGCATCGTCGCGCCGGCCACGCCGACCAGTCTCGACCCCGCCGCGACACGCTCGACCGACTCGCCGATCAGCGTGCGGATTTCCTTCGCGGCCGATGCCGAGCGCTGCGCGAGCGTGCGCACTTCGCCTGCGACCACCGCGAAGCCACGGCCCTGCTCGCCCGCGCGCGCGGCTTCGACCGCCGCATTCAACGCGAGGATGTTGGTCTGGAACGCGATGCCCTCGATCGTGCCGATGATGTCGGCCACCTTCTGCGAACTCTGGTCGATCTCGTTCATCGTGCCGATCACTTCGCCGACGACCGTCGCGCCGCGCGTCGCGATCTCGCTCGCGCTGTCCGCGCACGCCTGAGCCTCGAGCGCGTGGTCGGCGTTCTGCTTCACGGTCGCGGTCAGCTGTTCCATGCTCGCTGCCGTCTCCTGCAGCGCGGATGCCTGCTCCTCGGTGCGCTGCGACAGGTCGGTGTTGCCGGCCGCGATCTGGTGCGTCGCGGTCGAGATCGCTTCGGAACCATGGCTGACCTGGCGCACCGTATCGGCGAGGCTGCGCTGCATGCCCGTCACGCCCTTGACCAGTTCGGCCATCTCGTCGCGCGACGACCAGCGCACTTCCGACGTCAGGTCACCGTCCGACAGACGGCGGAAATGCGACAGCAGCCGGTTCACTGGCTGCGTGATCGCGAAATGCAGGCCGACGGCACAGCCGAGACACGCGGCCAGACCGAACGCAATGCCGGCGATCGCGCCCGCGCGCATCCAGCCGTAATAGGTCTGCGCGGTGTCGTACACGTCCTTGCCGCGTGCGGCCTGGTACGCATCGAGCGCATCGGTCGCCTGCGTGAGCCCGACCGACAGCGGCGGCGCAACCGTCATCAACAGCCGGTCGGCGTCGTCGCGGCGTCCCGTGCGGATCGCGTCGATCAGCGGCGTCAACGCCTGCTCGACGAGCGCCTGGCGCGCGGCGTCAAGCCGGGTCGCGAGCGGGCCTTCGTCACCGTCGTGCGGCATGGTCGCATAGGTGCGCCACGCGGCGTCAGCCTTCGCGAGATAGCTCTCGGCCTTCTTGACGAGATCCGGCACTTCCGGGGCCTCCGGATGCAGCAGCGCGCGGTCGAGCGTGGTGCGCACGATCGTCAGGTTCAGGCTGGCGGCGGACAGCGCGGTCTTCGCGGCCAGTTGGCGCGTATAGGCCTCGTCGAGCGCACGGTTCGAACTCTGCATGCCGGTGAGGCCGATCAGGCCCGACACGACGAGCAGCACGGCGACGAGACCGAGCGTGGAAAAAATCCGCGTACGGATCGAGAAACGGGAAAACAGGGCGTTCAGGTTCATGACGGCACGTGAGCGATGAAAAGTGCCGCGGCAATCGGTCCGCGGCACTCTGGATTACGGTTTGCATGCAAGAAACTTGAGCTCGGCCCTCATTCGGGCTGATCGCGATCAATTTTTTCCCGCTGGCAATCTCCCGTTACCGATGCAACAAATCGAGGCCCGGCAGAAATTGACTGGTCAACCAATCGGCTCTATATTTCGATCAATTCACTGCCATGGCAGATATATCGATGAGAACCGATACCCTCCTTGCTCCGCCGGCCGCCGAAGCGGCCCGCCGCGACGCGCCGACCGGGCTGATCGTCGCCGCGCTGCTGCTCGTCATGCTGCTATCCGCGCTCGACCAGACGATCGTGTCGACCGCACTGCCGACGATCGTCGGCGAGCTCGGCGGCCTCGACCAGTTGTCGTGGGTCGTCACCGCGTACCTGCTGTCGTCGACGGTCGTGCTGCCGCTGTACGGCAAGCTCGGCGACCTGTACGGCCGCAAGATCGTGCTGCAGGCCGCGATCGTGCTGTTTCTCGCCGGCTCCGCGCTGTGCGGCATCGCGCAGGACATGACGCAGCTGATCGTGCTGCGCGCGCTGCAAGGGCTCGGCGGCGGCGGCCTGATGGTCGTCACGATGGCCGCGATCGGCGACCTGGTGCCGCCCGAGCGCCGTGCGCGCTATCAAGGGATGTTCGGCGGCGTGTACGGCCTCGCGACGATCGTCGGGCCGCTGCTCGGCGGTTTCCTCGTCGAACACCTGTCGTGGCGCTGGATCTTCACGATCAACCTGCCGCTCGGCTTTGTCGCGCTCGCGGTGATCGGCATCGCGTTCCGGCCGCACACCGCGCACGTGAAGCACCGGATCGACTACATGGGCGCCGCGTTCCTCGCGACGGCCCTCACCTGCGTGATCCTGTTCACGAGCGAAGGCGGTTCGCTGCTGCCATGGTCGTCGCCGCAGCTATGGATGACGCTCGTGCTCGGCCTGGTCGCGGTCGGCGGCTTCGTCTACGAGGAGCGGCTCGCGGCCGAGCCGATCATGCCGCTCGCACTGTTCCGCCAGCGCACCTTCGTGCTGATGAGCCTGATCGGCTTCGTCGTCGGCATCGCGCTGTTCGGTTCGGTCACGTTCATTCCACTCTATCTGCAGGTCGTGAAGGGCTCGACGCCGTCGCAGGCCGGGATGCAGCTGCTGCCGATGATGGGCGGGATGCTCGCGATGTCGGTCGCGAGCGGCCGGCTGATCTCGCGGCTCGGCACGTATCGGCCGTTTCCGATCGCGGGGACCGCGATCGGCGGCATCGCGATGGCGCTGCTGTCGACGCTGTCGCTCGACACGCCGCTGCACACGATGTACGCGTATATGGCGCTACTCGGGATCGGGCTCGGCATGGTGATGCCGGTGCTAACGCTCGCCGTCCAGAACACGGTCGAATTCCGGCACATGGGTGTCGCGACATCGGGCGCGACGCTGTTCCGCTCGATCGGCGGCTCGCTCGGCGTCGCCGCGTTCGGCGCGCTGTTCTCGCACGGGCTGCAGTCGCGGATCGCGCAGGCGCTGCCGGCCGGCACGGAGCTGCCGCCCGCGCTCGGGCCGGCAGCCGTGCACCAGTTGCCGGATGCTGTGCGCGATGCGTACCTGCACGCGTTCGCCGGGTCGCTGCATGTGGTGTATCTGGCGGCGGCGGGCGTGATCGCGATCGCATTCGTGCTGGCGTGGTTCGTCGAGAGCGTGCCGCTGCGCAAGCATCACTGATCACTGATCCGCGGGCAGGCAGCGGCAGCGTGGCGCCGCCGCCTGCGCGGGGATCGACGGCGCGACGCGACCGTCCTCACGGCTTGCGATCGCCGCCCGGTCCGCCGTTACGGCACCAGCACCACCCCGCCCGTCGTCTGCCGCGACTCCAGCAACCGATGCGCGTCGGCCGCCTGCTCCAGCGGCAGCCGCGCGCCGATCTCCACGTGCATCCCGTCCGCGAGCCGTTCGAGCGTCGCGCGCGCGGCTTCCCGATACCCTTCCACATCACGCGCAATAAAGCCGAGCACGCTTGGCCGCGCGAGCGCAATCGAGCGGGCCGGGCCGAGTTCGTCGAGATCGATCGTCTGCCGCGCGCCGATCGCGGCGACCTGCCCGATGCTCGCGACCATCCCGAACGGCCGGACCGCGCCGAGCGTGCGTGTCAGCACGTCGCCGCCGATCCCGTCGATCGCATAGTCGACGCCCGCGCCGCCGCCGAATGCACGCGCCGTCTGGACAAAGTCCTCCTCGCGATAGTCGACCACCGCTTCCGCTCCATGCGCGCGCACGAGTGCCGCCTTTGCAGCCGAACCGACGGTGCCGATCACCCGCGCACCGAGCGCGCGCGCCCACTGCGTCGCCAGCAGCCCGACACCGCCGGCCGCCGCGTGCACGAGCACGGTGTCGCCGGCACCGACCTGCCGCACGCGGTGCAGCAGCATGTAGACGGTGATGCCTTTCAGCAGCCCGGCGGCGGCGGCGTCGCTCACACCGTCGGGCATGGGCACGACACGCTCGGCAGGCAGCGTGCGCAGGCTCGCGTAGCTTCCGGTCGGCAGTCCCGCATACGCGACGCGCTGGCCGGGAACGAACGCCGTCACGCCAGGCCCGACCGCGTCGATCACGCCGGCGGCCTCGACGCCGAGCGCATCCGGCAGCGCCGGCAATGGATGCGCGCCGGTCCTGAAATAGATGTCGACGAAATTCACGCCGACGGCGGTCTGGCGAATCCGCACCTCGCCCGCGCCGGGCGGCACGATAGGCGCATCGACACGGCGCAGCACGCCGGCGTCGCCGTAGCGGTCGAGCCCGATCCGGATGGCGGTGGCTGTCTGGGTCATGACGTTTCCTCGCAATCGAATGAAGTGACACGATCATCCCATCGTGCATAATCGATCGGAATTCCTGTTATTTGCCCATCTAATGTGCAAAATTCGACCGATACGATGCCATCGTCCCCGCTGCCGATGAGTTGGGACGACCTCCGCTATTTCCTCGCGGTGATACGCGGCGGCAGCCTGTCGGCCGCCGCGCGGGCGCTGCAGGTCCAGCATTCGACAGTCGCCCGGCGCATCGACGCGCTGGAGTCCTCGCTCGGCATCCGGCTGTTCGACCGGCTGCCGCGCGGCTGGCCACCGACCGACGAAGGGCTGCATCTCGCCGAGCATGCGGCCCGCGTCGAAGCCGATGTGCATGCGTTCGCGCGTGCCGCGCAGGGAGCGGCGGCGCTCGACGGCGTCGTGCGCGTGTCGGCGTCGCCGGTGTTTGCGAGCCACTTCCTCGCGCCGAGGCTTGCCCGCGCGCAGCGCGCGTGGCCCGCGCTGCGGATCGACCTGATGGGCGAGATGCATGCAGCCAACCTGTACGCACGCGAAGCCGACCTCGCGGTGCGCCTGTCGCGGCCGAGCGAGCCGGGGCTGGCTGCGCGCCGGCTCGGCACCATGCGCTTCGCGCTGTGCGCGTCGCCCGACTGGGCTGCCGCGCCGCCCGACACCTGGGCGTTCCTCGGCTACGACGACGCACTCGCGCAAATGCCGCAACAGCAATGGCTCGAGCGTTTCGCGGCCGGGCGCCGCTTCGCGTTCGTCGCCAACGATCTGGCCGCGCTGCATCGTGCGTGCGTCGCCGGCGCGGGGATCGCGTTGCTGCCGCGCTTTCTCGTCGACGATCCGGCGATGAGCGTGGATGCAGATGCAGGCACGCGGACTGCGGACGTTGCGTCGTCGTCTCTGCGAACTCCGCTCGTCGAACTGATGTCCGTGCCCCGTTGCGATGTCGAGCGCGAGATCTGGCTGGTCGTCCACCCGGACGTGCGGCGCTCGCCGCGCGTGCAGCGCGTCGCAGACGCGATCGCCGACGCGGTTCGCGACGCGGACGGCCACCTGTAGATCCGTACGCCAGGCGCTGCAAGCGCGCGCGGCGACCAACGCCTTTACGGCGCCACCCGACGGCCGGCATAGTAGCAATTTCATCCGCCCGCTCCGCCACCATGCCCGCCGCTCCCGCCTGCGTCGCCCGCGACGCGACCGATGCCGATCTCGACGCCATTCACGCGATCTACGCGCACCACGTGCGCCACAGCGTCGCGTCGTTCGAGGAGACGCCGCCCGATGTCGACGAACTGCGCGCGCGCCGCGACGCCGTGCTGCGTCACGGGCTGCCCTATCTCGTCGCGGAATACGACGGCCGCCTGGCCGGTTACGCCTATGCGACGCCGTATCGCACGCGCAGCGCGTACCGCCACACGATCGAGGATTCGATCTACATCGACGACGCGCAGCGCGGCCGCGGCATCGGCCGCGCGCTGCTCGCGGCACTGATCGCGCGTTGCGAGGCCGGCCCGTGGCGGCAGATGATCGCGGTGATCGCCGACGGCGGCACCGGCGGCTCGACGTCGCTGCACCGTGCATTCGGTTTCGAGCCCGCAGGCGTGCTGAAGGCGGTCGGTTTCAAGCACGGCCGCTGGATCGATACCGCGCTGATGCAGCGCGCGCTCGGCGACGGCGCACGCACGCTCCCCGCCTCGCCCGAGCCTGTCGCGCCGCGCTAGAATGGCCGCATGTCAAAACAGACTCCAACCATGCCAGACGAGGCCGCAGCCGATTCCCGCAACGAGTACACGGTCGACGAACTCGCGCGCGTGTCGGACACGACCGTGCGCAACGTTCGGGCATACCAGGATCGCGGGCTGCTCGCCCCGCCCGAGAAGCGCGGGCGCGTCGGCATCTACGACGACACGCACGTCGCCCGCCTGAAGCTGATCAACCACCTGCTCGCACGCGGCTACACGCTGTCGAACATCCAGGACCTGATCATGGCGATCGACGAAGGCCACGACCTGCGCTCGATCCTCGGCCTGGAAAACGCGATCGGCGGCCGCTGGTCGCACGAACTGCCGAAAACCTATTCGCTCGCCGCGCTCGCGCAGATGTTCGGCCCGCAGACGGCGTCGCAACTGTCGCGCGTGACCGAGCTCGGGCTGCTCGAACGGCGCGGCCTGTCGTTCGTCGCGAAAAGCCCCGCGCTGCTCGAAGCAGCGGCCGCGATGACGAAGGAAGGCATCCCGCCGCGCGAACTGCTCGACGTGATCAGCCTCGCACGGCCGCACTTCGACGCGATCGCAAGGCTGCTCGTCGATCTCGTCGTCAAGCGGCTCGACCGCTATGACGAAGGCACGCTTCCGCCGGTGACCGACGTGCCCGCGCTCGTCGATGCGATCTGGCGCCTGCGCCCGCTCGCGGCCGTGTTCGTCGAAGGGGAGACGAACCGCGCGCTCGAGAACGCGGCAAGCGCCTATCTCGGCGGCCGCGTCGCGACGATTCTCGACAGGAAGCTCAGCGACGAAGCGGCGCGGCAGGCCGGTGTGAAGGCGCCGAAAGACGGCGAAGGCTAGGCCACGCTGCTGCTGCGGGTTCGCGGGCACAACACCGCGAAACGACGAGACGCACACATCGCGATCACCAAACAGCCGGCGGCACGCAATGCCCGCCGGCTGTTCTTTTTCGATCCCGCCGCATCGGTGCGCCCCAGATCGCCGAGCCTCCGCAACCTAGAAGGATTCGCCGGTTTTCCCGCCCCCGTTCTTCCGGATAATGGCCTGCAGCCGCGCCCCCAACCGCGCGCCGTCCAGCGCAGACAACAACAATCCGGAGACACCCGCCTTGCTCGCCACGCTTCCCGCCGCCTATCGCCGGCTCTGGCCGCTCGCCGTCACCGCCGCGCTGCTGTATGGGCTGTCGCTCGCCGCCGCGCCCTATCCCGGCCAGGCGGCCGCGAAAGCCGCGATGGGCCTCCTGCTGCTCGCGGCCGGCAGCACCTGCGCGGCACCACGCGAGCGTGCGTGGCTGTGCGCGGCGCTCGCGACGGCCGTGCTCGGCGACGTGCTGCTCGCGCTGCCCGAGTGGCCGCTGTCGTTCGTCCTCGGTCTCGGCGCATTCCTGCTCACGCATTTGTGCTACTGCACGATCTTCATGCGCTGGCGCGCGCGGCCGCACGGCTGGCGCATCGGCGCGCTGATCGGGCTGTGGATCGCCGCACCGGCGTTCTACGCGGCATTCCTTCCGCACTTGGGCGAGCTGCTCGCACCGGTCGCCGTCTACATGCTCGTGCTGTGCGCGATGGCGAGCTTCGCGCTCGCGGCCCGCACGCGCGGCCCGCTGGTCGCCATCGGCAGCCTGATCTTCGTCGGCTCCGACACGCTGATCGGCGTCGGGCGCTTCCTCGGCGGCTTTCCCGGCATCGGTTACCTGATCTGGGGCCTCTACGCGCTTGCGCAGGTCACGATCGTCGCCGGGGTTTTCCATGAGGCGGCCGCCCGCTCGATCCGTCCCCGATAGTGTTTCAAACAAGCCGTCGCGCGCCGCCGGCCTCGTCTCCCGCCTCGGCCGCCCTGCCGACGGCCGTTTCCGCGCATCCCGTCATGCGGAAACCGCCCTGTTCCAAACCCCGCTCAGCCTTTTCCCGCACGGCTTCCGGCCCTTAGAGCGCCGCTTCTAGCCTCTTGCGGTTTCCAGGCTCACCCACTATCGTTACATCACACAATGTAACATTAGAAAATGAGCCAAATCGGAGACACCCGGATGACTGCTCGCACGTTGCCTTTCGGCCCGCCCGGCCACAACGGCCTGGACGAAACCACCGACATCGCCATCATCGGCACCGGCTTCGCCGGTCTCGGGATGGCCATCCGCCTGCGGCAGACAGGCGTGACCGACTTCGTCGTCCTCGAGAAGGCCGCGTCGGTCGGCGGCACGTGGCGCGACAATCATTACCCCGGGTGTGCATGCGACGTGCAATCGCACGTCTATTCGTTCTCGTTCGCGCCGAACCCGCGCTGGACGCGCATGTTCGCGCCGCAGCCGGAGATTCGCGCGTATCTGGAAGACTGCGTGCAGCGCTTCGGCGTCGGCCCGCACCTGCGCCTGAACCACGCGCTGCAGCGCGCCGAATACGACGAAGCCGCGCAACGCTGGCGCCTCACGTTCGCGAACGGCAAGCGGCTGTCGGCGCGCGTGCTGGTGTCGGGGATGGGCGGCCTGTCGCGCGCCGCGCTGCCGGCGATTCCCGGCGTCGAGAACTTCAAGGGCCGCGCGTTCCATTCGCAGCAGTGGGATCACGACTATGCGCTCGAAGGCAAGCGCGTCGCGGTAATCGGCACCGGCGCGAGCGCGATCCAGTTCGTGCCGCAGATCGCGCCGCGCGTGAAGGCACTCGCGCTGTTCCAGCGCACCCCGCCGTGGATCATGCCGAAGCCCGACCGCAACCTGACCGGGTTCGAGAAATGGCTGTTCCGCACGCTGCCGTTCACGCAGAAGGCCGTGCGCAGCAGCATCTACTGGATGCTCGAATCGCGCGTGCTCGGCTTCGCGATCCATCCGTCGCTGATGAAGAACGTGCAGAAGCTCGCGCTGCGCCACATCCGCAAGCAGATTCCCGATCCGGCGCTGCGCGAGACCGTCACGCCGAACTACACGCTCGGCTGCAAGCGCGTGCTGATCTCGAACGACTACTACCCGGCGCTGTCACGCAAGAACGTCGACGTGATCACGACCGGCATCGACCACATCGAAGCCGACGCGGTCGTGACGACCGACGGCAAGCGTCATGAAGTCGACTGCCTGATCTACGGCACAGGCTTCCAGGTTGCCGATCCGTATCCGCGCGGCGCGATCATCGGCCGCGGCGGGCTCGACATCGTCGACGCCTGGCGCGACGGCGCGCACGCGTATCTCGGCTCGACGCTGCCCGGCTATCCGAACTTCTTCATGATCGTCGGCCCGAACACGGGCCTCGGCCACAACTCGATGGTGTTCATGATCGAGTCGCAGATCGAATACATCCTCGGCGCGCTGCAGGCGATGCATCGCGAACGCGCGGATGCGATCGAGGTGCGCCCGCTCGTCGAGGCGCAGTTCAACAGCGACCTGCAGGGCAAGCTCAAGAAGGCGATCTGGTCGACGGGCGGCTGCAAGAGCTGGTACCTCGATCCGCGCACCGGCAAGAACACGACGCTGTGGCCGGGCTTCACCTGGCGCTTCCGCCAGGCGACCGCGCACTTCTCGATCGCCGATTACCACGCGTATCGCGCACCGCAACACGACACGACCGCGCGGCCCGTCGCCGCGCCCGCCGCTTCCGCTTCCGCTTCGACTTCCACGTCCGTCGAAGCGGCCTGAGCCAGACAAGGAGCCACCGACATGAGAGATTTCGCCAACAAGGTCGCCGCGATCACGGGCGCAGGCTCGGGCATGGGCCGCTCGCTCGCGCTCCAGCTCGCGCAGGCCGGCTGCCACGTGTCGCTCGCCGACAAGAACGGCGTCGGCCTCGCCGAAACCGAGCGGATCGTCCGCGCGATCGCGCCGAACGTGCGCGTATCGACGCGCGTGCTCGACGTCGGCGATCGCGACGCGATGTTCGCGTGGGCCGACGACACCGCGAAGGAACACGGCAAGGTCAACCTGATCTTCAACAACGCGGGCGTCGCGCTGTCGAGCACGATCGAAGGGATGGAATACAGCGATCTCGAGTGGATCGTGAACATCAACTTCTGGGGCGTCGTGCACGGCACGAAGGCGTTCCTGCCGCACCTGAAGGCATCGGGCGACGGCCACGTGATCAACACGTCGAGCATTTTCGGGATCTTCGCGCAGCCGGGCATGAGCGGCTACAACGCGACCAAGTTCGCGGTGCGCGGCTTCAGCGAATCGCTGCGGGAGGAGCTCGACATGATGAAGTGCGGCGTGTCCGCCACATGCGTGCACCCCGGCGGCATCCGCACCAACATCGCGCAATCGAGTCGCGTCGCGAAGAACATGGTCGGCTTCATCGTCGAGAGCGAGCAGCAAGGCAAGGACAGCTTCGAGAAGTTCTTCATCACGACCGCCGACGAAGCCGCGCGCACGATCCTCGCCGGCGTGCGCAAGAACAAGCGCCGCGTGCTGATCGGCCGAGACGCGAAAGGCGCGGACTGGATGGCGCGCATCCTGCCGGCCGCGTACCAGGCGCTCGTCGTGCTCGTGACGCGCCGCGAAGCCGCGAAGGCCCGTCGCGCGGCTGTTCGCTACGGCGCGCCCGCGGCCGCCCCGCTTCACGCCACCTACAACAACGCAGGCAATCAGGGAGGAGAACAATCATGACGACCCCGAACATGATGCCCGTGCGGCGCGACATCCGTTTCGCGCTGCCGCCCGAGCGCGCGAAGGACTGGCATGTCCAGGGCGTGCCGGTCACCCACTTCATGAACGCGCTGTCGCTGCTGTTCCCGGCCGGCGAGCGCTTCTTCATGGATTCGGTGCGCAACTACCGCGACCGCATCGAGGATCCGGCGCTGAAGAAGCAGGTGCTCGGCTTCATCGGCCAGGAAGCGATGCACACCCGCGAGCACATCGAGTACAACGATCTGCTGCAGTCGTCCGGCCTGCCCGCGCACAAGCTCGACAAGCGGCTGTGGACGATCCTCGGCTTCTTCAAGAAGACGCTGCCGCATTCGATGCAGCTCGCGATCACCATCGCGCTCGAGCATTACACGGCGATCCTCGCGAACCAGCTGCTGTCGGGCCACGAACACCGGATCGACGGGTCCGTAGAAGGCTACCAGCAGATGTGGATGTGGCACGCGATGGAGGAAACCGAGCACAAGGCGGTGTCGTACGACGTATGGAACGCAGTGACGAAGCCGGGCCTCGGCAGCTACCTGCTGCGCACCAGCACGATGCTGCTCACGACCGTGATGTTCTGGACGATCGTGTTCGACTTCCACGTGCGGCTGATGCTGTCGCACCGTCGCAAGCACGGCAGGTTCGGTGGCATGTGGCGCCTCGTGAAGTATCTGTACGGCCCGAGGACCGGCGTGTTCCCGAGCATCGCGCGCGAATGGCTCGACTACTTCCGTCCTGGCTTCCACCCGTGGGACCACGACAACCATCAGTACCTGCAGGGGCTCGACACGCTGCTCGCGAACATCGACGCGACCAACGCGCGCTACGCGGCGCAGGCCGCCCCGCGCCGCGTGCCGCTGCATCCGGTTGCCCAGGCATGACGTCATGGCGCGCGCACACGAGATGCTGACCGTCCGCTCCGGCGACGTGAAACTCGCCGTCTACGTCAGCGGCCCGCGGCGCGCGCCGCCGCTGATCCTCGTGCACGGCTATCCCGATTCGGCTGCCGTATGGGCGCCGGTTCGCGCGCGGCTCGCGAAGCGCTATCGCGTGATCGCCTACGACGTGCGCGGCGCCGGGGCATCCGATGCGCCGCGCCGCCGCGCGGACTACGCGCTCGCGCGGCTCGCGGAGGACCTGAAGGCCGTCGCCGACGCGACCTGCGGCAACCGGCCGTTTCATCTGGTCGGTCACGACTGGGGGTCGATCCAGTGCTGGGAGGCCGTGACCGATCCCGCGTTCCGCGGCCGGATCGCGTCGTACACGTCGATTTCCGGCCCCTGCCTCGACCACGTGTTCCGCGCGAAGATGCGGCTCAAGCAGAGCCTGAAGTCGTGGTACATCGCGTTCTTCCACCTGCCGGTCGTGCCGTCGCTGGTGTGGGGGCTCGGCGGCGCCGCGCTGTGGCCGCGCTGGCTGCAGTTGACCGAACGCGTGCGACCCGAGCGCGATCCGGCGCAACTGAAGAACGCGCTGAACGGGTTGCAGTTGTACCGCGCGAATTTCCTCGCACGGGCGCGAAAGCCGCGCGAGCGGTATGCGCAGGCGCCGGTGCAGATCCTCGTGCCGGTGCGCGACCGCTACGTGACGCCAGAGATGTCGGTCGGTCTCGAGCGCTGGCTCGGCGAGCACGTGCGCGAAGAAATCGACGGCGCGCACTGGATCGTCGTGCGCAATCCGGAGCTGATCGCGGCGCGGATCGACCGGTTTGCGGCGGCGCAGGAGAAGCCGGCCGTCACGGCGACGGCGACGGCAGCGGGAACGGGAACGGCAGCGACCGTTCAGCGCAACGTCGGCAGGCGCTTGAACAGCGTTTCGTAGTCGATCACGAGCCCGTCGGCGTCGATGTCCATCTCCGCCGTGAAATTCCGGAAGATGCCTTCGTAGCGATAGCGCCGGCCGGGCTCGAGGCACGCATAGGCCTGCTTGACCGGCGCGACGGTCAAATCCGGCGTCGAGATGTACGCGACGTCGATCGGCCGCCGCTCGCCGCGCGCGAGACCGAGGCGGCCGATCGGCAGCGAATTCGTGAACGGCGTCGCCGCGATGTCGATGTCGACGCAGCCATCCAGTTCCGGCAGCGCGCGGCCTGAACCGTCACGCCAATGCCCGGCGCCGTCGCCGTGCAGTTCGAGCGTGCCGCCGCCCATCACCTTGAGCACCGCATGCCTGACCCGCCACTGCGGATCGCACTCGACCCGGTACGCGAGCCCGTACGCGCGGCCGTACCGCTGGCCGACCACGGCGCTTTCGACGACGATGCCGGCTTCACTCCGATCGAACGTCAGGTGTTCGATTCCGTCGCCCTCGAGCGACGCCCAGCGCAGTTCACGCATCGTTCCGCCTCCTCGTTGCCCCACAAAACGATAACGCGTCAGCCCGCGCACGAAAACAATAGCGATGATCCAAATTTGCTACCAAACCGCGCAGTTCTCGCGAAACCGCTAACACACGTGTTCCGAATACGCGCCGGCCGCCTCTCTGCGCCCCAATTCAGGGCACCCATCCCAAATCCTGACTATCCAGAATTCCCTATTCCGGTGCATGGGATTGTGTCCTATGCTCGCGGCACGTCCTGTTCCGCCGCTGCCATGCCAACCGCCCGCCCCGCTTCGCCGTCGATCGATCTGCGCATCCTGCTGCGCGGCATCGGACAGATCGTGCTGCAGGCGAACGCGTTCACCGGCGCGATGCTGGTTGCCGCACTCGCGCTGACCGACCTGCGGCTCGCGTGCGCGGCGCTGGTCGGCGCGGCCGCCGCCAACCTGACCGCGGTGCTGACCGGCGCGCCGCGCCGCGACGTCGAACAGGGTCTGCACGGCTTCAACGGCGCGCTCGCCGCGCTGGTGGCCGTCCTCTTTGCACCCGTCCCGCTGGCGGCGCTCGCGCTGGTGCCGCTCGCCGCGATCGGCGCCGCGCTCGTGCAGCGCGCGATGCGCACCCCGCTCGCGAAATGGCGCCAGTGCCCGTATTCGAGTCCGTGCCTCGCAGCCACCGCACTGTGGCTGCCGTTTGTCGCGGCGCAGCATGCGAGCGATGCCGCGGCGGGCGCGGCATTGACGCTTTCCTCCGTCGCCGCCGCACTACTGTCGGGCGTCGCGCAAACCACCTTCGCACAGGGCGCGTGGGCCGGCATGCTGATCGTCGCCGGCATCGCGGCCGCCTCCGGCCGCGCGGCCGCGTTCGCGCTCGGCGGCGCGATCGTGTCGACCGTGCTGCTGGTCGCGCTCGGTGCCGACGGCGCAGTGTTCACCGACGGCCTGCTCGGCTTCAACGGCGCGCTTGCCGCGCTTGCGTTGATGTCGCGCGGCACGCGCGCGGCGCTCGCGGCGGCTGCACTGGCCGCGCTGATCCAGTGGCTCGCGATGCATGCGGGCCTCACCGCGCTCACGGCCCCGTTCGCACTCGCGTCGTGGATCACGGTAGCCGTCGCGCGCCGCTTTACCCTCGGAGAACCCGATGTCGTCATTCGCACACCGTCCTGACGCCGTGAAGCCCGGCGGCCCGATCTCGGACGCCGAGCGCCGGCTGCGCGTCGATCTCGCCGCCGCCTATCGCCTGGTCGCGCTGAACGGCTGGGACGACCTGATCTACACGCATCTTTCCGCGGCGGTGCCAGGCGAACCCGGCCATTTCCTGATCAACCCGTTCGGCCTCACGTTCGACGAAGTCCGTGCATCGAATCTCGTGAAGATCGACGTGGCCGGCAACCGGATCGGCGACAGCGAGCATGCGGTCAACGTGACGGGCTTCGCGCTGCACGCGGCCGTGCACACCGCGCGCGCCGACGCCGTCTGCGTGATGCATCTGCACAATACGGCCGGCATCGCCGTGTCGATCCAGCGCGACGGGCTGCTGCCCGCGTCGCAGCACGCGCTGCGGTTCCACGGCGACCTCGCGTATCACGACTACGAGGCGCTCGCGTTCTCGCCGGCCGAAGGCGCACGGCTGACCGCCAGCCTCGGTGCGAAATCCGCGATGCTGCTGCGCAACCACGGCACGCTGACGGTCGGCCGGACCGTCGCCGAGGCGTATGTGCTGATGGATACGCTGATCAAGGCGTGCGACATCCAGGTGCGCGCGCAGGCCGGCGGCGGACCGCTCGTGCTGCCCGAGCCGGCGGTCGCCGACCGCACCGCCGAGCAGTTGCGCGACGGCGGCGCGATCGAGGGCGAACTGGAGTGGCCGGCGCTGCTGCGCCGCCTCGACCGGATCGATCCGTCGTATCGCGACTGATCCGGCGCCGCCACCAATCTCCCGACGAATCGTTCAACCCCCAACCATCGGAGTATCCAGTCATGCCAACTTTCAATATCCAGTTGTTCGAAGGCCGCACGGTCGAGCAGAAGCGCGCATTCGTCGAAGCGATCACGCGCGTCACGTGCGAGACGCTCGGCTGCGATCCGGGCTCGGTCGACATCATTCTCGCCGACGTGAAGAAGGAGAACTGGGCGACGGCCGGGAAGCTGTGGAGCGACGAGCGCTGACGAGCGTCTCCGGGATCTGCGTGCGTCCAGAACCTGGACACGCGCTGCCCGGATAACGGTTCGCCCTCTCCTCACCGGCAATAATATGCTTGATTCATCAACTATCTCGATATATTGCCGTTGACAATTGGTCTCGTGGCAATTAGCTTTCGTAAGCGCAGGTGCATCCGGATTCTTCTGGATACAAATTCGCATAACGAATCAAATGTACTGCATCAGAATCCGAAAGAATCTAGCCAGCTGATCGCCGTCTATTGGTGCCAACGCCAGCGATGAAAACCCGGCAAAAAGAACCATGCCGATATTCAACTCATCATCGCAGGTGGACATCATGAAAACCATGACGCTCAAAGGCTATTTCGCTGCTGTACGGCTCTCATTGACCTCCTTCTCGAGCACCGGTTTCGGCAGCCCGGTGCCAACGACATCCGACGCGGGAGCGAATCCATCTTCCGGCCAGACATGGGAGGCCGTCGAAAACGGCACCGACTACAAAATCATCAAAGTTTCCGACGAACGTTTTTTAATCGTCTACGGAAACAAGAACAATATTTCAGGGTACGCTGTTTATGATCGACGAAACGGCCCAACCGGTACCGAGTATGTGCCATGGACGTCGATTTCGTCTGACATCACAATCGGAATTCGGGAGACGAGTAGTCAATCGATCGGGGTCATGCTTAGCAGCGACGGCGAAACCACGAGCTTTGTCGCGAAACCCTACCGGCCTCGGCATAACGTACGAAACGTAATCCGCCCCGGCAAATGGTCCGCAACGGTCTCCGGTACTTCGATGCAACTCCACGTCGCTCCCAACCTCGTAGACGTGTCCATCGATATTGGCAAATGCAGGCTGACCGGAAAGGCAAAATCACCCAGTCAGGAAAATGCGTCTCGTGTGACGTTGTCGCCGGCGACGGCGACCTGCCCGACGACTGTAGGGCACGCATTTGACGCCGCGTTGCTATTTTCGGAGGATCTTGCTGTCGTCTACCCGACGAACCGAGAGTCGGAAAACGTTATTTTCGTCGGTTCCGAGGTCGGCTCAAGCGCACTCAACACGATGCCACAGCCCTGAAACACCTCCATTTGTGCACAATGGCGAGAAATGTGCCGAGCAAAATGTTCTGCAATGACTTTGCCCACCGGCAACTTCGGATTCAAGTTCTGGAACTGCGTCAATAGTTGTAACGCGTTGGCGGGATGCTAAAAGGGCAAACCAATGATCTCTGACAAGCAAATCGCAAGTGTCTTGAACGACATGATCCTGCAAATGGGAGCCGAACTGGATCGCTCCCTGCTGACAGTCAAGGCGTCGTGTCCGGACTCGGAATTCGTCGCCTATCGCGAATTCGTATCGCAAGTATTGACCACGATGCTGCTCGACTTCATGAATCCGCTCTACGCGCGCCACCCCGACCTGAAACCGCCGGACCTCGCTTGAGCTTCTCCTGCAACGCCGGGCACGCGCGTTGCAGGCAGCCTCCCTTCCCTGCTCCCTGTTGTGCGTTCGCACATCGCGCCGTCACGCAATCGGCGCATCAATCGGCGCATAATGCCGAACACACATGCAGCAGCCAATGGCCACCCGACCAGGAGCCCGCCATGGAAGCGAAGAACGAAGAAGTCGTCGCACACCTGCTCTCCGATGTCGTCGAATTCGCGCGCGCTCGCCTGCCCGAGGCCACGTTCCGGATCGTCGAACCGTTCCTGCGTCATTACTACGATTTCGTCGACGCCGATGATCTGCAGAATCGCGGCATCGCCGACCTGTACGGCGCCGCGATGGCCCACTGGCAGACCGCCCAGAAATTCGTGCCCGGCAGCGAGCGGCTGCGCGTATACAACCCGATCCTCGAACAGCACGGCTGGCACTCGGATCACACGGTGATCGAGATCGTCAACGACGACATGCCGTTTCTCGTCGACTCGGTGACGATGGCGGTGAACCGCCTCGGGCTCGCGCTGCACTCCGCGCTGCACCCGGTGTTCCGCATCTGGCGCGGCAGCAACGGCGGGATCGAACACGTCGACGCAGGCGGCGCGACGCCTGGCGACGGCCAGTCGCAGCTCGCATCGTTCATCCATTTCGAAGTCGACCGCTGCGGCGACGCCGCGCTGCTCGATACGCTGCGCGACGACATCGCGCGCGTGCTCGGCGACGTGCGCGCGTCGGTCGAGGACTGGCCGAAGATCGTCGACATCGCGCGCGCGACGATCAAGGACCTGAAAGCCCGCGAATCGACCGCGGAAGACATCGAGGCACGCGCGTTCCTCGAATGGATGGCCGCCGACCACTTCACGTTCCTCGGCCAGCGCGATTACGCGCTCGTGTCGGACGGCAACGGCTTCGGGCTGCGCGGCGTCGAAGGCTCGGGCTTCGGCCTGCTGCGCGAATCGCTGCGCCCGCCCGGCGCGTCGGACGTGACACCGCTGCCGCCAGCCGCCGCCGAGATCATCACCGGTCCCTGGCCGATCTTCCTGACCAAGGCGAACTCGCGCGCGACCGTGCACCGGCCCGGCTACCTCGACTACGTCGGCGTGAAACTGGTCGGCGCCGACGGCAAGGTGAGCGGCGAGCGCCGCTTCATCGGGCTCTACACGTCGACCGCGTACATGGTGTCGAGCGCCGAGATCCCGATCGTGCGCCGCAAGTGCGCGAACATCGTGCGGCGCGCGGGCTTCCTGCCGAAGGGGCATCTCGGCAAGTCGCTGGTGACGGTGCTCGAAACCTATCCGCGCGACGAACTGTTCCAGGCCGACGAAGACCAGCTCTACGACATCGCGCTCGGCATCCTGCGCCTGCAGGAACATCAGCGCACGCGCCTGTTCGTGCGGCGCGACCGCTTCGACCGCTTCGTGTCGTGCCTCGCATTCGTGCCGCGCGACAAGTACAACACCGACCTGCGCCGCCGCATCGCGAAGCTGCTCGTCGACGCGTACAACGGCGTCAACGTCGAATTCACGCCGCTGCTGTCGGAATCGGCGATCGCGCGGATTCACTTCGTCGTCCATGCGGAACCGGGCACGATGCCGGACGTCGACACGCGCGAGCTCGAAACGCGGCTCGTGCAGGTCACGCGCCGCTGGCAGGACGATCTCGCGGACGCGCTGCTCGACGCGTTCGGCGAAGAGCAAGGCAACCGGCTGCTGCAGCGCTATGCGGATTCGTTCCCGGCCGGCTACCGCGACGACTATCCGGCGCGCACGGCCGTTCGCGACATCGAGCTGATCGAGCGCGTGAAGGAGTCGGGCCAGCTCGCGATGAACCTGTACCGCCCGATCGAGGCCGGGCCGCGCGCGTTCCGCTTCAAGGTATATCGCGCGGGCGACCCGATCGCGCTGTCGCGCAGCCTGCCGATGCTGGAACATCTGGGCGTGCGCGTCGACGAGGAGCGGCCGTACCGGATCCAGACGCAGGATGCCGCGCCCGCCTGGGTGCACGATTTCGGCCTCGAACTCGCCGACGATACCGAGTTCGACATCGAGCGCGTGAAGGGCCTGTTCGAGGATGCGTTCGACCGGATCTGGACCGGCCGGATCGAGAACGACGACTTCAACCGCCTCGTGTTGCGCGCGCACCTGAGCGCACGCGAAGTCACGATCCTGCGTGCGTATGCGAAATACCTGCGACAGGTCGGCTCAACGTTCAGCGACGCGTACATCGAGCGCGCGCTGACCGGCAACCCGGCGATCGCGCGGCAGCTCGTCGAGCTGTTCCTGGTGCGCTTCGACCCGGCCACGGGCAGCACGCGCGACGTGCAGGCCGAACGCCTGCTGAAGGCGATCGAGACGGCGCTCGACCAGGTGCCGAACCTCGACGAGGATCGGATCCTGCGCCAGTTCCTCGGCGTGATCAACGCGACCGAGCGCACCAACTATTTCCTGCACGACGCGAACGGCGAATCGAAGCCATACCTGTCGTTCAAGTTCAATCCGGCGAAGGTGCCCGGCCTGCCCGAGCCGAAGCCGATGTTCGAGATCTGGGTGTACTCGCCGCGCGTCGAGGGCGTGCACCTGCGCGGCGGGCGCGTCGCGCGCGGCGGGCTGCGCTGGTCCGACCGCCGCGAGGATTTCCGCACCGAGGTGCTCGGGCTGATGAAGGCGCAGATGGTGAAGAACGTCGTGATCGTGCCGGTCGGCTCGAAAGGCGGCTTCGTCGTAAAGAATCCGCCGTCGCCGAGCGATCGCGAAGCGTGGATGCGCGAAGGCATCACGTGCTACCAGACATTCCTGCGCGGCCTGCTCGACCTGACCGACAATCTCGCCGGCAACGCGATCGTGCCGCCGCCCGACGTGGTACGGCACGATCCCGACGATCCGTATCTCGTCGTCGCGGCCGACAAGGGCACGGCCACCTTCTCCGACTACGCGAACGCGATCTCGCACGAATACGGCTTCTGGCTCGACGATGCGTTCGCGTCCGGCGGCTCGGTCGGCTACGACCACAAGAAGATGGCGATCACCGCGCGCGGCGCGTGGGAATCGGTGAAGCGCCACTTCCGCGAGATGGGTGTCGATACGCAGACGACCGACTTCACCGTGGTCGGTGTCGGCGACATGTCGGGCGACGTGTTCGGCAACGGGATGCTGCTGTCGCCGCATATCCGGCTCGTCGCGGCGTTCGACCACCGGCACGTGTTCCTCGATCCGAACCCCGACCCGGCGACGAGCTTCGCGGAGCGCCAGCGGATGTTCGCGCTCGAGCGCTCGAGCTGGGCCGACTACGACACGTCCGTGATCTCCGCGGGCGGCGGCGTCTACCCGCGCACCGCGAAGACGATCCCGCTGTCGCCGGCCGTGCAGGCCGCGCTCGGCATCGATGCGCACGCGCTGCCGCCGACCGAGCTGATCCGCGCGATCCTGCAGGCGCCGGTCGATCTGCTGTACAACGGCGGCATCGGCACCTACGTGAAGGCCGCGCACGAAACCCACCAGCAGGTCGGCGATCGTGCGAACGACGCGGTGCGCGTCAACGGCGCGGACCTGCGCTGCAAGGTCGTCGGCGAAGGCGGCAACCTCGGCTGCACGCAGTTCGGGCGCATCGAGTTCGCGCAGCGCGGCGGGCGCATCAACACCGACGCGATCGACAACTCGGCCGGCGTCGATTGTTCGGATCACGAAGTCAACATCAAGATCCTGCTCGGGCTCGTCGTCACGGACGGCGAGATGACCGAGAAACAGCGCAACGCACTGCTCGCGGAAATGACCGACGAAGTCGGGCTGCTGGTGCTGCGCGACAACTACTACCAGACGCAGGCGCTGTCGATCGCGGGGCGCTACAGCGTCGAGCTGCTCGACGCCGAGGCGCGCCTGATGCGCTGGCTCGAACGCGCGGGCCGCCTGAATCGCGTGATCGAGTTCCTGCCGACCGACGACGAGATCGCCGAACGGCAAACCGCCAAGCAGGGCCTCACGTCGCCGGAGCGGGCGGTGCTGCTCGCGTACAGCAAGATGTGGCTGTACGACGCGCTGCTCGAATCCGACGTGCCCGAGGATCCGCTCGTCGCCGCGATGCTCGTCGACTACTTCCCGAAGCCGCTGCAACAGCGCTTCAGCGAACCGATGCAGCGTCACCCGCTGCGCCGCGAGATTCTCGCGACGCACCTGACCAACGCACTCGTCAACCGCGTCGGCTGCGCGTTCGTGCACCGGCTGATGGAGGAAACCGACGCGAAGCCCGGCGACATCGTGCGCGCCTGCATCATGGCGCGCGACGTGTTCGATCTCGATGCGGTGTGGCGCGACATCGACGCGCTCGACAACCGCGTCGCCGACGACGTGCAAGCGCGCATGTTCGTCGACGTCGCGCGGCTGCTGGAGCGTGCGGCGCTGTGGTTCCTGCGGCACCTGCAGTCGGGCGCGGTGGCTGACGGCGGCGTCGCCGGACTGATCGCGCGCTGCCGCGACGCGGTGCAGCGCATCGCACCGCAACTGCCGTCGCTGCTGCCGGCAAGCGATCTCGAAGCGCTGTCCGAACGGCAGCGCGTATTGATCGACGCCGGCGTCGACAGCGCACTCGCCGGGCGCGTCGCGAGCGGCGACATCTCCGCCGCGCTGCTCGACATCGCCGAAGTGGCCGCAACCTGCGATCGCAGCCTCGAACTGGTCGCGGGCGTGTACTTCTCGCTCGGCACGCTGCTGAACTACGGGTGGATTGGCGAACGCGCCGCCACGCTGCCGACCCCGACGCACTGGGACATGCTGGCACGCGCCGCTGCACTCGCGGAAGTTGCGCGGCTCAAGCGCACGCTGGCGACCAGCGCGCTTGCGGAATCGGCCGACTCGGCGGCGCCCGAGACGATCGTCCACGCGTGGCGCGAACGCCGCGAGGCGGCGCTGCAGCGCTACGAGCACCTGCTCGCCGACCTGCGTGCATCGGGTGGCGCGAGCCTCGCGGTGCTGCTCGTGATCGTGCGCGAGATGGCCGTGCTGGAGCGCCCGTGACGCGTAACCGCCGGGGTTACACCGTCGCGACCAGCAGCTCTTCCGCGTGATTCGGCGGACGCAGGCCATCGGTGCGATCGGCGAAGTAGCGGCGCGTAAGCGCCGCGGCCGACACATGCTCGGCCTGCGCGAAGCCGGCTTGCGTCGCGAGCGCACGGATCTCCGCCGGCATGAAGAAGCTGATGAACGGCGTGCCGCTCGCGCGCGCGCCCTTCGCGGCCATTTCGAGCCCCGGACGCACGTCCGGATCGGCCTGCTCCAGCGGCAGCAGGAAGGTCATCGCAAACGTCGAGCCCGGCGCGAGCGATGCGACTTCGCGCAGCGCCGCCGCGTTCGCGTCGCGCGTCAGGTACATGCTGACGCCCGTGGACACCACGACCGCCGGCTTGCCCGCATCGAAGCCCGCGCGCACGAGGGCAGCGCGCCACGACTGCTTCGCCTCGAAATCGACCGGCACGAACCGCAGCCAGTCCGGCACGCCGAAGCCGAGCTCGGCGAGGCGCCGGCGTTTCCACGCCTGCGGCGCGGGCGGATCGACTTCGAACACGGTCAAGCGCGACGCCATCTCGGGCCGGCGCTGCACGAAGCTGTCGAGGCCCGCGCCGAGGATCACATACTGGCTCACGCCCTGCGCGGCCTGCTCGACGACGAGATCCTCGATGAAGCGCGCCCGCGCGACGATCGATGCGCGAAACGGCCGCGTGAACTGCGGATCCATGTCGCCGCGCTGCTGCCAGCCGGGCTCCGGCGCGAGCAGGCGCAGGCCGACTTCGTCGGCAAGCACATGCGGCGGCGCATCGAGTTCGACGTGCAGCGCGCGCCACAGCGCGACACGCGCGGCGGTGCTGTCGGGGGCGTCCTGATGGAGATCGGTCATCGCCGCGGCCTCACGCGCCTGACTTGCCCGGCGCCTGCAGGCGCCATACGCGGCCGCCGGGATCGCGCACGGTCATGTCGCGCGTGCCCCAGTGCGCATCCTCGAACGGCGTGACGACGTCGACGATGGGCTGCGGCCGAACCGACTGCTCGTTGGGCACCTTCAGCACGCCCTGCATGTCGGGTGTCTCGGTGGCCGGTACTTCGGCGACGAACAGAAACGGGCCGTCGCCGCTTCGCAGCTGGCCCGAGTGGTGACCGGTTTCGAATTCCCGCGTGAAGCCCAGCGCCTGGAAGAGCTTCGCCGACTTGCCCCAGTTGTGCGTCGTCAGGTACACGGCTTCGATTCGCTCGGATGACATGTCATTCCTCCTTCGTGGACGCGTCGGCCCTCGTCAGCATTCACATCGCGTTCGTCCGCGCGGCGACCCGCGCGAACAGCGCGTCGAGATCGAAGCCGGTTGTATCGATACCGATCGTGTCGCGCAGGCATGCGCCCCACGCGGCCGCGTCGCCGAACGTGACGGTGCGCCCCACCCCCGTCGCGTCGCGCAGCGTCAGCGCGGTGTTGAACAGCGCCGCGCGGCCGTCCGGCAGCACGCGGCACGCGATCAGGTCGTTCACGAAGATCGATTCGGGATAAGTCGACGTGAACCAGTTCGCGGCATCGTAATCGATCCACTCGGCCGGTTTCAGCGAGAAGCGATAGGTCGTCTGCCAGCCGTCGGGTATCTCGAACTGCATGTCGAACTCGCCGTCGACCGGCGCGTCGACGACGCGAAATGCGCCGTGTGGCGTCAGCTGCCGCTCGCCGGGCACGAAGCGCAGCGGCGCGGTCAGCGTTGCGCTGCCGAAGCCGATGTCCGCGAGCCACGTCGCGCCGTCGAGCTCGATACGCAGCAGCATGTGCGTCTGCGCGGTGACGACCTCGGGCGGCCGCATCCAGCGCACCCGCGCGATCAGCGGCGTCACGCGAAAGCCGATCGTCGTGAGCGCGGTATAGAAGAGTTTGTTGAGTTCGAAGCAATAGCCGCCGCGGCGGCGCCCGATCACCTTGTCGACGAGCGCGGGAAGGTCTAGCGCGACACGCGCGCCGGTCAGCGGATTGAGGTTTTCGAACGGAATCGCCTGCGGGTGCAGCAAGTGCAGCCGGCGCAGCACGTCGAGCGTCGGCTCGGCCGGGCCGTCGTAGCCGATGCGGGAGAAATAGCGCGGAAGGTCGAACGAGTCAGTCATGAACCGGCACCGGGAACGGGGAACACGCCACGATAGCACCGCGCGAAATCCCCATGTTGTTCGGGGCCATCCCGGATCGCCGCGCGCGCTGCCGGCACCGCAGCGCGCGGGTGCGGCAACGTTACGGCAGCAGCTTCAGCGCGGACGACGCGACCGACGGCACCGAAATGCCCTGGCTCGTCGCGAACTGCACGGCCTGGCTGAGCGTCGTCGCGAGCGACTGCAACTGGCCCGGCGCGCTTTGCGCGATATACGACGCGGCCTGCATGTTCTGCGGATCCAGGCCCGCCTGCAGCAGCGATGCGGCGCTGGTCGACCCGAGGCTGCCAAGCCCCGACTGCAGCTGCGAATACTGCGTGAGGCCCTGCCCGAGCGATGCGAGGCCGTTGCTGAACGCCGGCTTGTCGATCGGGCCGTGTGTCGCACCGCCGCTCGCGAACGCCTGGCCGAGCGCTTGCGAGACCGACTGCTGCGCGCCGCCCATCTGCGACAGCGCGGCCGGCGTCAGCGCATTGCCGCCGCCGAGCAGGCTCGCCGCCTGCTGCGCCTGCCCGGCCGCGCCGGTGAGCCCCATCGCCGACGCGAGCGACGACTGGCCGGTCAGCACCTGCTGGTTCGCACCGACGTACGCCTGCATCAGTTGCGCGACGCCGCCCTGCGACGGTGCGGCCTGTTGCTGCGCGCCGCCGAGCAGCGACGATCCGATCGCCTGCAGGTCGAGCTGCGCATGGGCGGCGCCGCTCGCGGCCAGCAGGATGCCGAATGCGATGCCCGCCGATGCCAGGTGCTTGCCTGTCGCGCGAATGTGCTTCATCTGTTTCCCTCGTGCCCGAATTATTGAGGCCGATATTGTCGAAGCGCGTCGCGCGCCGCCGCAACGACTGAAACACATCGAAACGAAATCGCGCGCCGCGGCCGCTTGCAATTCCGCGGCCGTCCCGGCTCGCCGCGCGCATTCGTCCGCATTTGCCGCGCGATCTCGAGCGCGCATCAGGATTCGTTCCTGGTCCGCATCAATAACGTTCGTTTCGAGCGGCCGGAATCGCCGCCGCAGCGTGCGTCAAGCAGCCATCCAGGCCGGCAGCCGCTGGCCGACCCAGTCGGCCGCCTGCTCGTAGCCGCGCGCGAGCTGCAGCACCGCGAGATCCGCGCGCGGCCGGCCGATCAGTTGCATCCCCATCGGCAGCCCTGCGTCGTTGAAGCCGACCGGCACGCTGATCACCGGGCAGCCGGCCAGCGTCCACGGCACGACCGTTTCCATCCAGCGGTGATAGGTGTCCATCGCGCGGCCCGCGATTTCGTTCGGCCAGCGCTGGTCGACGTCGAACGGGAACACCTGGGCGGTCGGCGCCGCGATGAAGTCGTAGCGATCGAAAAAGCTCAGCACGGCCTGGTGCCACGCCGTGCGCTCGATGCTCGCGTCGAACACCTCGGCACCCTGCATCGCGAGCAGCCCTTCGACCTCGTAGATCGCCTCGGGCTTCAGCAGCGCGCGCCGCGCCGGGTCGCGATAGTGCGCGAGCAGCCCGCCGCCGGACAGCAGGTGCCGATGCGCGAGCCACAGGCGCCAGATCCGCTCGGGCGCGAACGCCGGCAGCGCCGCATCGACGTCGCAGCCGATCTCGCGCAGCGTCGCCAGGCCCTTTTCGCACTGCGCGAGCACGCCCGGCTCGGTCGCGAGATAGCCGTTCCAGTCGCCGACCCACGCGATGCGCTCGCCGCGCAGGTCCCGGTCGAGCGGCTTCGTGAACACCGCCGGATCTTCCGCGAGCGACAGCGGATCGTTCGGGTCGTAGCCGGCCTGGATCGCGAGCAGTTGCGCGACGTCGCCGACCGTGCGGCCCATCGGCCCTTCGATGCCGAGCTGCTGCATGAACACGTCGACGGCCGGCCAGCGCGGCACGCGGCCCTGTGACGGACGGAACCCGTAGATGTTGCAGAACGCGGCCGGATTGCGCAGCGAGCCGCCGAAGTCGCTGCCGTCCGCGACCGGCAGCATGCGCGCCGCGAGCGCCGCTGCCGTGCCGCCGCTGCTGCCGCCCGCACTCTTCGTCAGGTCGTACGGATTGCGCGTCGCGCCGTGGACTTCGTTGAACGTGTGCGAGCCGAGGCCGAACTCCGGCGTGTTGGTCTTGCCGATGAAGATCGCACCCGCCGCGCGCATCCGCCCAACGCCGACCGAGTCGGCCTGCGGCACGTTATCGCGAAAGATCGGCGAGCCGTAGGTCGTCCTCAGCCCTTTCGTCATCGCGAGATCCTTCGGCGCCTGCGGCATCCCGTGCAGCCAGCCGTGATACTCGCCGCGGGCGAGTGCGGCGTCCTTTTCCGCGGCTTCGGCGAGCAGCGTGGCGCGATCGCGCAGCGAGACCAGCGCGTTCACCGCGCCGTTCACGCGCTCGATGTGATCGAGATAAGCACGCATCGTCTCGACGCAGGAGACCGCCTTGCTGCGGATCGCCGATGCGAGCTCGCCGGCCGGCAGGCGCACGATCGGGTCGACGGTGATGGAAGCGGGGGCGAGAAGCGGCGAGGTGCCGTGCGGCATGCGAGGTCTCCTGGAATCGGAATGGAATGGCGGGGCGCGCGATGGCGGCGCTCCATCCCGAACGGCCGGAAACAGCCGGGGAGAAAGCCGCGCCGCGGCCGATGCTCTACTCTACGCGACGCCAGATGGCCGACCTCCGATATTTTCCGCCGCGATTCATTGAGGATTCGACTAAATCGACACGGCGTAGCGCCCGGCCGACCGGCTGATGAAAATGTTTATGCGCATAAACTTAAATTTCTTATATTTCTAGTAAGCGCAACACGATGCGGCCGGCGTTGACGACATTTTTACGCGGCCGCCCGATTTCTTAAGGTTGCGCGATCCGGCCGAGCGCTACGCTGCAAACATCTCGATTCCGGGGCATCGTCCATGCTCAAGCTGCTGGTTCCCGTCGGTCATTCGCCCCGCTCGCTTCAGGCGGTGCGCCACGCGACCTTCCTGTATCGCGAACGCTGCGCGTCGGAGATCGTGCTGATCAACGTACAGGCGCCGCTCGAAGCGACGCGGCTCGAGGCATTTCACCCGCTATCGCGGCTGCGGTCGATCGAGGACAAGTTCGCGTGCGACGATCTGGCGACGGCCGAGCGGGTGCTGCGGGAAGCCGGGGTCCGGTACAGCGTCGTGAAGAAGGTCGGGCCGGTGGCCGACACGATCGCGGCCGCAGCCGCCGAGACCGGCTGCGACGAAATCGTCGTCGTCGCGCCGCGGCACGATCCGTTTCACACGATGCTGTCGATGTTCCGCCGCAGCGTGATGAGCCGGCTCGTGCGGATTTCGAATGTGCCGGTGACGGCGGTGCGATAGCGGGCTGAATGCAGCCGCGTCGCCGTCGCGTCGTGCGGCACCGCGCCGCAAACCTCGATGCGCGCAGCCCGATCAGGTCGTCATGGACCCGCCTCGGCGGGTCGTTTCATTTGAGTCGACGCAACGATGCGTCTTGCACGACGCAAAGCCGTCGCATGCCATGCGCGAACGCTGCGATGCGCCTATATGCGCCTTCGCGCGGGGCCGACATGCTTACTCGATGACCTTGCGCACGAAGACGAGATAGGTCGCCAGCGAAGACGCACCCAGCAGAATGACCCACAACGGCGCCATGCTGATCAGGACGGAAGAGACGTTAAGCATTTGGATTCCTCACTATTTCGATAGCGATGTTCAACACGTACAAGCTGCGTTCGGAACCGCTGCGCCCATCGCTTGCCGCGCATCGCGTTCCGCCAAAACATGCATCCATGCTATCGCTTTGACCGGTAGCGCGACCGGCTCGCCCTGCCGGTATCCTGACATTCGTCAAACTCGCGTCAATCGCGCGCCTGCCCGACGGACCGCCCTCCTTTTCCGCTGCTCCTGCGGAAAAAAGGACACGATCACTGCCGCCAGCCGCCGTTTCAGCAGACGTTTACCGGGGGAAGCCCCAAGTGCTTCGAGAAACGTGTCCGCGTTACGCTTGAGTGACGAGGAGACGAATCATGAGACGAGTGGTACACATCGCTTTTTTCGCGCTGCTGGCCTACCTGATCGGAGATCGGGCGCTGCTGCACGCGCAAGGCCGCGACGCCAGCCCGATGGCATGCTCGCAGGGCGCCGAGCAGGTGAAATACGACGCGCTCAGCCGAGGCTTCGGCAACGCGGCAGCCAGCAGCCAGAGCGAGGCATTCATGTCGGGCTGCCTCGTGAGCGGGCGCAGCAATCAGGACGTCGCGATGGCGGCTCGTTGAGGTCGAACGGGCGCCATGCCCGTTGTCCTCATGCCGCGCTGCGTGGCCGCGAGACGGTCGCGACCGGCGCTTTCCGCCTGTTCCGCTTCGCCCCGCCGCCATTGGCGCGCCGGTAGCCTGCAATACGCCGTCGGCCCGGCGCTCGACGCGACCGATGAGCGGTCGCCAGGACATGTCACGCACGTTCTCGTCATAGCGCCGGCAACGTCCATCGCTACCCCGGTCCGGTCGCGCTCGTTCACGTGCGCGCCATGCGCTCCCTCCCGTATCCCCGCTTCCCACGCGCCCCCCGAGGCGGCACGCTGCCGTACCGCGCATCGCGGCCGAAACGCATCGTCCGGTCGATGCCGACCCGCCGCCGGGCTGACCCGATTCGCGCGCTCTACTGGAGTGCGGTCATCAACGGGGTGACGGCTGTTCGGATCATGGTCGTGATGATTCTGATGGCCGGCAGCAAGCGCGTGATGGGCAAGTTCGCGGTCACGGGCGCGCTGGCATGGGGCGGCTGGGCCGCGACGCTCGCGATGGCGGTCGCGGCAATGGGTGTGTTCGTGCCGGGATAAGCCGCCTCGGCCACGCGCGCAGGACCGTCCGCGCGATCAGGCTGTCTCCGGGCGAATCACCAGTTCGTTGAACCCGGTGCCCGCGTCCGGTTCACGCGAGAAACGATGCGCGGGCAACAGCACGAGCAGGATCTCCGCGGTCGTGCGCACCACGCAGCCGCTCGCGACATGTCCGCCCGATACACGGCCGTGTGCGTCGGAGACCGACATATGCAGGTGTGCGCCGTCCGGCGAGACCGAACCGGCGAGCGTCAGGATCTCGAGGTCGCCGCGCAGTTCGGTTGGCGAATCCACGCCGGCAAAGCGCAACTGCGCGACGTTCAGGCTGCCGATGCCCTGGATCACGAATGCCGCGTGCGCGTCGAGGCGACGCAACGCTTGCTCGATCGACGCGCGCAGATCGTCGCCGGGGGAAAGGCGCAAAGGATGGGCTTGCATGGTCGATAACCTGCTGGCGAGTCCGGGTCTCGACCAAGAGTACGTTGGGCCCGGCAATCCGGCAAGCGGCCGCCTGCCGGATGGATGGAACGCCGCGCGTGCGTGACCGCAACGCGCGGCGCTCGCCCTACACGGTGAACCGCTCGCTTGCGAACTGCGCGTCCGGGATGCCGGCGGCGACGGCGACTTCCCGCGCACCTTCGACGAGCGGCGGCGGTCCGCATACGTAGACATCCGGCAGCATGTCCGCCTGCGCGAGCGCCGCGTGCAGCGCATCGACCGGCGTCCCGCGGAAGCCCGCCCATTCGATACCCGGTCGCCACACGCACGGATCGACCCGCAGTTGCGGCAACTCGGTCCGCAACCGCTCCAGCTCGTCGAGCATGAACAGTTCGCTTTCCTCATTGACGCCGAAGAACAGCCGCGCGTCGCCCATCTCCTGATACTCGGCCATGCGCCGCAGCATCGACAGGATCGGCGCGAGCCCCGTGCCGCCCGCGACGAACCAGCGCGGTCGCAGGCTGTCCGCGAACAGGCCGAATCCGCCCATCGGCACGCGCACGGTCAGCGGATCGCCGGGCCGTGCGCGCTCGCGCAGATAAGTCGAGAACCAGCCGCCCGGCCGCAGCCGGATCAGGAACTCGAGGCGGCCGTCCCAGTTGCTCGTGTTCGCGAGCGAATACGGCCGGCGCAAGCCGCTGCCCGGCACCTCCAGCTCCGCGAACTGGCCGGCTTCGAACTCCGCCGCCGCGCCGAACGCGTCGTCGGGCTCGATCTGCAGCTCGACGCGCATCGTGTCGCGCGCGATCGTGTCGAGTGCGGCGATCCGCGCCGTGCGTACGGGCACCGGCTGCAGCAGCACCTTCGTCCGGTCGTACGGCGCAGCCACCCGCAGATCGCCGAGCGGCGTCGTCCGGCACAACAGCACCGCGCCGGGCTGGCCGGCCGGCAATGCCTCGGCGCCGTGCGCCTGCATCTCGTACGGGCCGTCGACGACAGTCGCCTGGCATGCGCCGCAGCTGCCGCGCCGGCATTGCGACGGCAGCGTGATGTCGGCTTGCGCTGCCGCCGCGAGCAGATCCTGGCCCGGCTCGCAGTCGAAGCCGAACGGCGCACCATCGCGCGTCGTGATCTCGATCCGGTAGCTCATCGAACGATCCCGCTCACGCAGCCCGGCGCGCGAGCGCCGCAGCCAGGTCCGCACCGGCATCGCCGATCGGCTGGATCCCGAACTGCTCGACCAGTACCGCAAGCACGCCCGGCGTGATGAACGCCGGCAGCGTCGGCCCGAGCCGGATGTTGCGGATACCGAGCGCAAGCAGTGTCAGCAGCACGGCCGCCGCCTTCTGTTCGAACCACGAGATGACGAGCGACAGCGGCAAGTCGTTCACGCCGCACTCGAATGCATCGGCGAGCGCGGTCGCGATCCGGATCGCCGAATAGCTGTCGTTGCACTGCCCGACGTCGAGCAGGCGCGGAATGCCGCCGATATCGCCGAACGCGTGCCGGTTGAAGCGATACTTGTTGCAGCCGAGCGTCATCACGACCGTATCGTCGGGCGCCTGTTCCGCGAACTCGGTGTAGTAATTGCGCCCCGGCGCCGCGCCGTCGCAGCCGCCGATCAGGAAGAAGTGGCGAATCTGTCCGGCCTTCACCGCATCGATGACCTTGTCCGCGACGCCCAGCACCGCATGCCGGCCGAACCCGACGGTGATCGTCTCCTCCGGCGCGGTGGCCGCGAACCCGGGCAGCGCCTGCGCGGCACGGATCAGCGTCGAGAAATCGTGATGCTCGAGATGGCGCACGCCCGGCCAGCCGACCGGCCCCGTCGTGAAGATGCGCTGCCGGTATTGCGGCAACGGCTCGATGATGCAGTTGGACGTCATCAGGATCGGCCCGGGGAAACGCGCGAAGTCGCTCTGCTGGTCCTGCCACGCGCCGCCGTAGTTGCCGGCCAGATGCGTAAAGGCCTTGAGCGCCGGATACGCGTGGGCCGGCAGCATCTCGCCGTGCGTGTAGACCTGGATGCCGGTGCCCGCCGTCTGTTCGAGCAACGCATGCAGATCGCCGAGATCGTGGCCCGACACGAGGATCGCCTTGCCGGCCACCGGCGACACGCGCACGGCGGTCGGCTGTTGCACGCCGAAGCGGCCGGTGTTCGCGTTGTCGAGCAGTTCCATCACCGTCAGGTTCAGCCGGCCGAGATCGAGCGCCTGCGCGAGCAGTGCGTCGACGTCGGTGGGATTGCTTGCGAGAAACGCGAGTGCGGCCTCGACGCCTTCGTAGATGTCGTCGCGTTCGTAGCCGAGCACCCGCGCATGATGCGCATACGCGCACACGCCCTTCAGGCCGTACAGCACCAGCGCACGCAGCCCGACGATGTCCGCGCCCACCGTGTCGAGGCCAGCGTCGATGCCGACGGTCGCCGCCTGCCTCAGCAAGCCCGCCAGATCGTCGGCCGGCTGCCATGCGGCCGGCCCCTGCAGCACCGGCACGGTCGTGCCCGCGGCGCGTGCGTGCGCTTCGCACGCGGCCTTCACGCGATCGCGCATCTGTGCCGCTTCACGCAGCAGCGCGACGAAGCGCGCCGCATGGAAGTTCACGTTGGTCAGCGTGGTGAACATCGCGTACAGCACGAACCGGTCGGCTTCGCGGTCGGGCACGCCCATCGTGCGCGCGATCGCGCCGTACTGCGCGATGCCCTTCACCGCATGGATCAGCAGGTCCTGCAGGTCGGCCGTCGTCTCGTCCTTGCCGCAGTTGCCCTTCGCCGATGCGCAGCCGGGCCGTGCGCCGGTCCGGTCGGTCTGTTCGCATTGATAGCAAAACACGGTGCTCTCCTTTATCGATCATGGGGGGCGGGTCGGCTCTGACGGCGGCTGGAAGCGTGTTCCAGGCCACCGGGCATTCCGCCCGCTTCAAGATGCTTGCTTTATGCATCTTTTCGCATGATGTTTCGGCGCACCTTCGGCCACCGTGACGCAGATCAACAAACCACCGGCGCACGGTGAGACAACTTGTCGCTACGACTGCCCACCCGCCGACGCCGCAGTTGCCTTGTCGCTTTCGTCATCCTCGCAGTCGATGCCCCAGTCGCCGTATCGATACCAGTCCTCGCCGAGCAGTTCGCACGGGTGCTGGGTCCGGCTGGAGCCATTGCCGCAACGCATCGCATGCGTCGGGCAGTAGTTGTCGCATCCCCAGCAGATCCGTTCCGGATGGTTGGGATGCAGCGGAAATTTCTTGGCCATGATTCGTTGTCTTCCCGGTGTCGTTGCGTCCGCACCGTTCGACTCTAGTGCACCGGTACACGCCTGCCATGCGGCATTCTTTCGCACCGGCCGCAGTGCGTCGGCCAGGCACGCGGAGGCGATTGATCTGGTCTGCACGGTATTGCGCGACGTAAGCCGACAACCTCAACCTTGCGTGATGGGTTCAAACATCGGCGTGGCGCTGGCATCTATCGGAAAAATGGACGATGGATTGGACCATGCCGGCAGCCAAGAACAAAAGGCCCGAGCATTGCCCGGGCCTTCCATGTCAACCGTTGCAGCCAGCCGTGCTTACGCTTCCAGTGCCTCCAGCACCTTGCCCTTCGTCTCGATCCCGACGAAGTGGACGGTCAGCGCCGCGATCAGCGGCACGACACCGATCAGGTAGAACGCCGGCGCGAGATTGCCGCCGATGATCGCGTGCGGCACGATCATCGGCGCGGCGAACGACGCGATCTTCAGCCACGCGCTGCCGAGCCCGCAGCCGGACGCACGGATGCTCGTCGGATACTGCTCCGGCGTATAGACGTACGCAGTGATGAAGCCCGACGCCATCAGCCCGAGCGACAGCGAGCAGAAGATCGCGACGACATACACCGACGATGCGTGATAGAGGCCCGCGAGCGCCAGCGACAGCGCGCACAGCACGAACGACCATACGATCACCGGCTTGCGGCCGAGCTTGTCGACCAGCAGCGCGGACGCGAGCGAACCGAGCACGCCCATCACGGAACCGATCACCGCGAGATTCAGCGCGAGCTGCAGCGGTGCGTGATAGAAGTTCTTGTAGATCGTCGGCAGCCAGGTGGACAGCCCGTACTGGATGAACCCGCAGGTCGCCCACAGTGTCGCCACCGCGAGCGTGCGCTTGCGATACGCGGCACTGAACAGGTCGCTCATCCGGCGCTTCGGGTGCTGACGCACCATCTCGTCGTATGCGGCCACCTGCGTGACCGGCGGCAGCTCGCCGCGCACCGACGCTTCGAACACGCCCACCGCCCGCCCGGCTTCCGCGAGCCGTCCGCGCGACGCGAGCCAGCGCGGCGATTCCGGCACGAGATGCGTGAGCACCAGTGCGAGGATCAGCGGCAGCCCGCCGACGAAGTACATGATCTCCCAGCCGAACCGCGGCACGAGCCACGCGCCGAGCGCCATCGACACCAGCAGGCCGATCGGGAACACGATCTCGTACAGCAGCACGAAGCGCCCGCGGCCGTGCGCGCGCGTGATTTCGTTGATGTACGTGGCCGCGACCGGCAGTTCGCCGCCGAGACCGAGCCCCTGCAGGATCCGCAGCAGCACGAACACCTCGAACGTCGGCGCGAAACCGCACGCGATGCTGGTAATGCCGATCACGGCCGAGCTCCATGCGATCGCCTTCACGCGGCCATGCTTCTCGGCGAGCGTGGGAAACAGGAACGCGCCGATCAGCTGGCCGATCGCGCCAGACGCGATCAGCATGCCGATCTGCGTCGGCGACAGCCCCCACTTGTGAATCAGCAGCGGCAGCGTCGCCGCGATCGTGATCACGTCGAAGCCGTCGAAGAACGTCGCGGTGCCGATCAGCACACGCGCGCGGATCTGCATCGAGTTGGTCGGAAGCCGCTCGAGCCGCGCGATGATCGCGCCGGGCGTGGAGGCGGCAGCTTCCATCGTGGCCCTGCCGGCCACGACGTTGTCGAAAGTGCTCATGCGGGGTGTCTCCTGGATCTTTTGGTCGTCTTGGCCGGTCAGGCCAGCGCTTTGGTCGTGTCCGCCAGGACTTCCGTATCCACTGCCCGGCCCTGGTTCATCCACTTGCGTGCGAGCTTCAGCTCGCGTGCGTTGTTGATGGCGATGACACCTCTCATATGCCCATCGCCCACGAAAAACAGCGTCGCGCGGCGCGCGGCAAGATCGCCGCGCACGACGAGCTGCGCATCGGCCGGCAGATCACCGAGGATCTGCAGGTTCACGTCGTACTGATCGGACCAGAACCACGGAATCTCCGCGTACGGTGCGCGCACGCCGAGCACGGCCTTCGCGGCCGCGATCGCCTGGTTCTGCGCGTTCGCCCACGATTCGAGCCGCACGCGCCGTTTCAGCCAGCCGTTGTGATGGTTCGCGACGTCGCCGCACGCGAAGATCGCCGGATCGCTGGTCGCGCCGAATTCGTCGACGACGATGCCATCGTCGATCGCCAGCCCGGCGTCGCTCGCGAGCGTCGCGTTCAGCGCAAGGCCGATGCCGGCCACCGCGAAATCGGCGTCGATCGTCGTGCCGTCGGCAAGCGTCGCGCGGACCTTCGATGCGTCGTCCGGCTGCGCGTCGAGCGATGCGAGCGCCGCGCCAAGACGCACGTCGACGCCATTCGCGCGATGCAGGCCGAGCAGGAAATCCGACACGATCTGCGGCACCGATCGCCCGCACAGACGCGGCGCGCCTTCGACGACGACGGCTTCGACACCGAGCTTGCGCGCGGTCGCCGCGACCTCGAGGCCGATCCAGCCGCCGCCGATCACGAGCACGCGCTTGCTGGCGCGCAGTTTCTCGCCGAGCGCGGCCGCTTCGTCGAGCGTGCGCAGGTAATGCAGGTTCGTCGTCCTGACGATCGCATCGGGCAAGCGGCGCGACGTGCCGCCGGTCGCGATCACGAGCCGGTCGTATTCGATCTCGCGGCCACTATCGGTCTTCACCACGCGGCGCGCACGGTCGATCGATGCCGCGCGTTCCGGCTGCCACGCCTCGACGCTCAGCGCGTCGAATTCATCCGGGCGCACGACGCGCACGGTCTCGATGTCGGCGTCGCCGGCCAGCACGGCCTTCGACAGCGGCGGACGCTCGTACGGCAGGTGCGGCTCGTCCGCGATCATCACGAGGCGGCCCGCGAACCCTTCCGCGCGCAGCGTCTTCAACACCCAGCCGGCGGCCTGGCCGCCGCCGATCACGACGACGGTGCCGGGCGCGGCCTGATCCTGCGTGTTCGCTTCGATCATGATTTGCGCTCCGTCATGAACTTGCCTTCCGGCGCCTTCACGTTCTTCTGCCGGCGCGTGTTGCCGTCGAGGCCGCCGTCGACGGCCCATTCGGCGAACACGGTCGGGCCCGGTTCGAATTCGCGCGGCTGCCACTCGGGCGTCAGCACGTCCTCGTCCGCGTAGTACTCGATCAGTGCGCCGGCCGGATTCTGGAAGTACCAGAAGTACGCGGACGACACAGGGTGACGCCCCGGGCCGAGCTGCGTTTCCCAGCCGCAGCGGTCGATGTGCATGCCGCCGCCGAACACCTCATGGATGTCGCGCACGGTGAACGCGACGTGGTTCAGGCCGCGTTTGCCATTCGGCAGCGCGAGCAGGAACAGGTCGTGGTGGCCGCCGTGCGGTGCGCAGCGCATGAACGCGCCGCGGCCCGGATAGCGGTCTGAAGTCTCGAAGCCGAGCAGTTCGTGATAGAACTTTTCCTGCGCGTCGAGGCAGTTCGTGAAGAACACGACGTGCCCGACCTCGACCGGCTCGGCGCGCGCATAGATCGGGCTCGGCTGGTCGACCCGCACCGTCCGGCCCCACACGTTCGACGGCGAACCGGTGATGTCGAGCGCGCGCTTGCGCGTCACTTCGATGCGGATCGCCATCCCGTTCGGATCGATGCAGCCGACCGCATCGTCCCGTGCGTAATAGCCGGGCTGGCCGGCCAGCTTCGTGCGCAGCGCGTCGACTTCCTGCCGCGTCGCGACGCCCCACGTGACTTCACGCAGCGTCGGGCCCGCTTCGAACGCGGGCGGCAGCGACGGATCGTCGGCCTTGACGACCAGCACGGTGCAGCCGTTCAGCGTTTCGAAACGCGCGCGCGCGTCGTCGTGCGCGACTTCCTTCAAGCCCCAGTCGGCGAAAAAGCGCCGGCACGTCGCGAGGTCGTCGACACCGTACGTGATCTGCTCGATACCCAAGATGCTCATTGCGTCATTCCCCTTCGCTCAGTTCGCCCACGGCAGCGGCGCGTCGTTCAAGCCCCAGTAGAGGCTCTTCTGCTGCATGTACTCGCGGATGCCGAGACGCCCCTTCTCGCGCCCCATCCCGCTCTCTTTCCAGCCCGAGAACGGCGTGGAGATCGAGAACAGCTTGTACGTGTTGATCCACACGGTGCCCGTCTCGAGCGCGCGCGCGATGCGCCATGCACGCTTGTAGTCGCGCGTCCAGATGCCGGCGGCGAGTCCGAACACGCTGTCGTTCGCCTGCGCGATCAGCGACGCTTCGTCGTCGAACGGCATCGCGACCAGCACCGGCCCGAAGATTTCTTCCTGGCAGATGCGCGCGCTGTTCGGCAGACCTTCGAGAATCGTCGGCTGGTAGAAGAAGCCGTCCTCGCGCCCGTCGCCCGACGGCCGTTCGCCGCCGCACAGCAGGCGGCCGCCTTCCTCCAGCCCGAGCGCGACATAGCGCTCGACCGATTCGCGATGCTTCGCGGTGATCAGCGGGCCCATCTGCGTGTCGGGACGCGTCGGATCGCCCACGCGCAGCTTGCGTGCGCCGGCCACCAGCCGCTGCATGAATTCGTCGTACACCGCACGCTGCACGAAGAGGCGCGAACCCGCGATGCACGCTTCACCCGACGAGCTGAAGATGCCGTAAAGCACGCCGTTGACCGCGTGATCGAGATCGGCGTCGTCGCACACGATCGTCGGCGACTTGCCGCCGAGCTCCAGCGACACGGGCATCAACTTCTCCGCCGCGATGCGCGCGATGCCGCGACCCACCTCGGTGCCGCCGGTAAACGACACTTTCTTCACGAGCGGATGACGCACCAGCACGTCACCGATCACCGAACCCTTGCCCGGCAGCACGCTCAGCACGCCCTTCGGCACGCCGGCTTCCTCGCAGATGCGGGCCAGCGCGAGCGACACGAGCGGCGTGACTTCGGCCGGCTTGAGCACCACCGCGTTGCCGCCGGCGAGCGCCGGCGCAAGCTTCTGCGCGTCGGATGCGATCGGCGAGTTCCACGGCGTGATCGCCGCGATCACGCCGATCGGCTCGTGCACGCTCATCGTCAGGTAGTCGCCGCGCGACGGCGTCAGCTCTTCGTCGAGCGTTTCCAGGCAAGCCGCGAAATAGCGGAACGTGTTGGCCGCGCTCGCGACCAGCACGCGCGTCTCGCCGATCGGCTTGCCGTTGTCGCGACGCTGCAGGTTCGCGAGCGCCTCGTGACGCTGCATGATCAGGTCGGCGATCCGGTACAGCACCAGCGCGCGCTGATGCGGCTTGAGCCCGGCCCAGTCGGCGCGACGCCACGCGGCGTCGGCGGCCACGACGGCTTCGGCCGCGTCTTCCGCGTTCGCCGTCGATACTTCCATGTTCAGCGACTGGTCGGCCGGATAGATGCTCGCGTAAGGCGCGCCACGGCCGCGCCGCCACTCGCCGCCGATCAGGATGTCGCCGTTGGGTACGAGGCTCGTATCGAATGAAGTCATGTCGCAAGTCCCACAAATCTGTCTTTGCGCTGCCGCCCGCGCCGTGGCGCAGGCGGGCGCTCAATGGCCCGAAGGTCCGGATCGCACGCTCAGATCACGCAGCGGGCCGCGCGGTTGCGCAGCGCACGGATCGCGCAGTACGCGGTCAACGCGGACGTCTTCGGGTTGTCGGGCAACGGCTTGCCGCTCATTTCGAGCAACATCTCGCCGAACGCGCCACGGGCGGTGATGCGGTGCACGTTGCGCGCGACGGCCGGATCGGCAATCAGGCGCACGCGCGTCGCATCGAGGCCGAGGCCCGCGAGCGCGACGGTTGCCGCGACGTTCGCGTTCTTCGGATACAGCCGCGCGGCATCGCGTGCAGTGCCTTCGAAGATCACCTTCTCTTCGGTCATCGCACGCAGGTCGCACAGTGCCTCGGCGGGCGTGCCGAGCCAGCCGAGCGGCGGCTTGCGGCCGACGTACAGCACCTCGTCGAGGCCGCCCTGCTTCGCCGACGCCAGCGCGTCGATCCCGCCGATCGCGCCGGACAGCAGCGTGAGCGTCGCGTCGCCTTCGTCGGCGGCCTGCGCCAGCACGTCGAGCAGCGCAAGATCGGACAGCGCGCCGATCGACGCGACCGCGCAGTCGGTGCCGGCCTTCAGCAGCGGCACGACGTGATCGACGAGCGCGCTGTGGCCCGCGCATTCGAGCGCGAACTCGGGGCGGCGGGCCAGCGCGTCGACCGACGACACCACCTCCACCGCACCGCCGAGCTCGCGCTGCACCGCGTCGCGCTGGTGCTCGGGCACGATCACGTGCGCGACGCGCAACGACGCATCGTGCTCGACCGCGTGATACACGGCGGCACCGATCGCGCCGAAGCCGATCATCGCGACGTCGACGGGCGCATGCGTGTGTGCGTGGCCCGGGTTGCGTCCGTTAAGCATATTGGCGCTCCGACGGCGTTTCCTCCTTCTTCACCGGCGGGCCCGCGAACGCCGATGCGAACGAGCCGACCGACAGCATGTCGACCTCGACCATCACCGGTCCTTCCTTCGCGATCCCTTCGCGCACGATCGCTTCCGCCTGGTCGAGCGATGTGATCCGGTAGTGCGTGAGGCCGAAGCTCGCGCAGAACTGCGCGAAATCGGGCTGGTGCAGCTGGACGAAGCAGCGGCGGCCGCCGTAGTGCGCGTCCTGGATGTTGCGGATCACGCCGTAGCACTGGTCGTTCATCAGCACGATCATCACGTTCGCGTTTTCCTGCACGGCCGTCACGAGCTCGCCGACGTTGACCATCAGGCCGCCGTCGCCGACCAGGCAGACCGTCTTCGCCGCCGACCCGGCCAGCGCCGCGCCGATGCCCATCTGGATGCCCTGGCCGATGCCGCCGCCGAGCGCATGCACGCCCGCGCGCGGTTCGAAGATCTTCAGCAGGCGGTTGCCCCACGTGCTGTTCGAGATCGTCACGTCGCGCACCCAGTTGTAGTCGCGGCCCACCGCGCCCTGCAGCGTGTCGACCAGCGTCTTGTACGGCCCGAGACCTTCCGCCACGCTGGCGACGGCCTGCTCGCGCGCCGCCGCGAGATCGCCCGCGAACTGCGGATCGACGGACAGACGACCTTCGAGGCGATCGGCCAGCTCGGCCAGCACACGCTTCGAATCGCCGTGCACGAACAGCTCGTTGCGATAGCCGCGGTTGTCGGCGAGCGCGTCGGCGTCGATGCGGAACAGCGGCTGCGGCAGCGCGAGCTTGTACTTCAGCGTCTCGTTGCCGCGCAGGCGCGAGCCGACCACGACGAGCGCGTCGCAGGTCTTGTAGAACGCTTCGACGGTCGAATGCACGTTGAACGCGCCGAGCGTCGCCGGGTGATCTTCCGGCAGCACGCCGCGGCCCTGCACGCTCGTCACGACGCCGAAGCCGAGCTTCACCAGGCGTTCGACTTCCGCACGCGCATGGCGCGCACCGCCGCCCAGCCACAGCAGCGGACGGCGCTTGGCCGCCAGCACGTCGGCCAGCTTCGCGACGCGTGCGTCGTCGTGCTCGCGTACCGCGACGTGTGCCGGTGCGAGGTCTTCCGGCCATTCGATTTCGGCAGCCTGGATGTCGATCGGAATCTCGACCGATACCGGGCCCGTCGGCGCGGTCTGCGCGATGCGCACCGCTTCGCGGATCGTCGGCAGCACGGTTTCGACCGTACGCACGCGGAACGCGGCCTTCGAGATCGCGTCGAGCATCGAGAGCTGGTCCGGCGCTTCGTGGATGTAGGCCAGGTCCTGGTCGAGGTACGGCGTCTCGATCTGCCCGGTGATGTGCAGCAGCGCGGTGCCGGCCGTCAGTGCCTCGACCATCGCGCCGGCCGCGTTGCCCGCCGCCGTGCCGGTGCTCGTGAACGCGACGCCGAGGCCGCCCGACACGCGGGCCAGGCCGTCGGCCATGTTCAGCGCACCCGCTTCACCGCGCGCGCCGACGTACCGGATGTTGCCGCGCGAGTTGATCGCGTCGAGGATCGGCATGTTGTGGATCGAGATGACACCGAATGCGGTTTTGACATCGCACTGCTCGAGAAAGGCGGCAATCAGCTCGCCAACCGTGGTTTTTTTAGACATGGCGTGCAAAGCCTCCAGAAACGTCGATATGGCTGCCCGTCGTATAGGACGACAGATGCGTTGCGAGATAAAAAAGTGCCCAGGCTGCCTCGTCGGGCCTGCCGAAGCGGTTCAGCGGAATGTTCTTCTTGCGGGCGAGCGCGCCCGTCCAGTCCTCCCAGCTTTCGCCGGCCTGCGCCTGCGCTTCGTAGCGGCGGCGCCATTGACCCGACTCGACGATGCCGATCAGGATCGAGTTCACGCGGATGCGCTGCGGCGCCAGTTCGGTCGCGAGCGACTTCACGAGGCTCAGCACGCCCGCGCGCGCCGACGACGTCGCGACCATGTGCGGCTCCGGCTGCAGCGCGAGCAGCGAGTTCACGCAGGTGATCGTCGGCGCGGCCGCATCGCGCAGCAGCGGCAGGAACGCGCGCGTCGGGCGGATGATGCTGAAGTACTTCAGTTCGAGCTCTTCGCGCCACGCGTCGTCGGTCGTGTCGGCGAAGGTCGACACGCGGCCCTGGCCCGCGTTGTTGACCAGCATGTCGGCCCGGCCGAAACGGTCGGAGACAGCCTGCGCGAACGCGGCCACGTCGGCTTCGTCGAGCACGTTGCAGCGCACGGCGAGCAATTGCGCGCCCGGGTATTTTTCGCCGAGCATCGCTTCGGCGCGCGCGAGGCGTTCGCCGTCACGGCCGCAAATCGCGACCGACGCGCCGGCCTGCAGAAACCGTTCGGCAGTCGCGAGGCCGATGCCGGACGAACCGCCCGTCACCACCGCCACCTGCCCGGTCAGATCGATCTCAATCATGTCGTCAGCCCTCGCCGGGCCGCCCCAAGAGGGCCGGCAGCCCCCTCGGGGGGCGGTGAGCAAAGCGAACGTGGGGGCTGTTTCATCAGCCGCCGGGCCGCCCCAAGAGGATTGACCGCCCCCTCGGGGGGCAGCGTGCGAAGCATGCGTGGGGGTCTCATTTCAATCCTAAAGCCTTCAGAAACGTGTGCTCGTCATCCGAGCGGTAATTGAGCCGCCGCGACAGTTCCGCCGCCGCGCGCTGCACCTTGTCGAACAGGCCGTCGGCGATCAGCGCCGCGTCGATTTCCGGCCTCGGCACCGTCACCGTGATGCACGCGACGATCTTCTGCGTGTCGTTGCGCACCGGCGCCGTAACCACCGAGATCCCGCGTTCAAACGACGAATTGCTGATGCCGTAGCCGCGCAGTGCGTCCTCGCGGATCATTTCGTACAGCGCGTCGACCGTTTCGGGCGTCGCACTCGTCATCCGGTTCAGCGTGCCTTCCGGATACAGCGCACGCAGCTCCTTCAGCGACAGGTCGCCCATCAGCACGTGGCCGTGAGTCGTCGCATGCGCGGGCAGCCGCGTGCCGACGTTCACGCGAATCGAGCTGAACACCGGCGACTGGCTCTGCGCCTTCGCGACGAACACCACGTCGCGGCCGTCGCGGATCACGATATGCGTCGTGAAGCCGGTCGCATCGCGCAGGCTCTCGATCACCGGCAGGCCGAGATCGGTCAGCTCGAGCGAGCTCAGGTATTCGAAGCCGAGCCGCAGCACGGCAATGCCGAGCTTGTAGTTGCGATCCTTGTCCGCGCGCTCGAGAAAGCCGAGCGATTCGAGCGTCTGCAGCAGACGGAATACCGTCGTGCGCGGAATGCCGAGTCGCTTGGACAGTTCCGGCGCGCCGAGCACCGGCTCGCGCGGCGAGAATTCGGCGAGGATCCGCAATCCGCGTTCGAGGCCTGGCACGACGTAGCTGGCCTCGGACTTTGCGTTTTCCGCGTCCTCTTGTTGCAACGGTTCGCTCATGATGCCTCCCGCCGGGCCGCCCCAAGGGAGGCATCGGTCTTCTGGGGATGAGGGGGCTGCGCCCCCCCAAGCGAACGAATGTGAGCGTGGGGGTAGTTCATTCCAGCCCCCGTTGACGGTCGCATTGACGGCAGAACGCGTCGATCAGCGACGAGTAGACCGCCGGCGCTTCCACATAACCCGCATGCCCCGCTTGCGGAATCACCTGCAGCCCCACGTGCGCGGCCGCGGCGATCCGCTCGCATGCGGCGGGCGGCGTGATCGCGTCGTTCGCGCCGACAGCGACTGCCGTGCGGCCGCGAAAGCCGGCGAGATCGGTCGCGAGATCGGCGTTCGCGAGCAGATGCGTGGCCTGCGCGTAGCCGGCCGGCACGATGCGCGCCATGTTCCAGCGCACCCACGCCCGCGCATCCTCATTCGCGAATCCGGACAGCATGTTGCCGCTGCGCTGCTCGGCAAGCCCGGCCGGACCGAGTTCGGCGAGCATCGCGAGGCGCGCGTCGCGGCGCGTATCGCGCGTTTCCGCGGGCGCACTGCCGTAGCCGCCCGCAGGCGAGATCAGCAACAGGCCGGCAATCCGCGCGGGCATCACGCGGGCCAAACCGCCCGCGATGATCGCGCCGAGCGAATGCCCGACCAGCACGCAGCGTTCGATGCCGAGTGCCTCGAGCCACGCGTTCAGCGACACCGCATAGTCGGCGGCGGCCGGCGACGCGCCGTGCACGGCAGTCGACACGCCGTAGCCGGGCGCATCCCACGCAAGCACGCGTCGCGACGCGCCGAGCGTGTCGAGCTGGCGCACCCACGATGCGGCGCCCGAGCCGATCCCGTGCAGCAGCACGACGGGCAGCGCGTGGCCCGCATGCTGCGCGCCGGCCTCGCGATAACCGATCGTGCCCGCCGCGCCGGCCGCGCAGCGCTGTTCGGGAAACTGCCCGAGCAGCGCGGCGAACGCCGCGGTGCGGTCGCGTTCACGTTTGTCGATGACACTCATTGCTTGCTCCGCCCCGTCTCAGCGCTTGATCTTCGCGAGCGGCGAATCCGGCGGATACGTCGGCGTGATCGGCTTCGACGAACCGAGCATCACGCACATCAGCGCGTCTTCCTCGCCGATGTTGATTTCCGTGCGATACACGCCCGGCGGTACCGAGATCAGGTCGCGCTCGCCGAGGATCGCTTCCCAGGTCTCGCCGTCGCGCTCGCAGATCACCTTCATCTTGCCGCGCAGCACGAAGAAGATTTCCTCGACATCGATGTGGATGTGGCTCGGACCGATGTTGCCGGCCGGAATGACCATCGTCGAAAACGTGAAGTTGCCGGCCGGCACCGTGTTGACGTCCTTCGCGACGCCCGTGCCGCCCGTGCCGACATAGCGCATCTGCGCACGGCGGTACTTCGGGTCGTAGTCGGCCTGGAACTTCAGCGCGTCCCAGTCGTAGCGCCGCGTTTCGTAGCGCGCGACGCGCCCTTCCATCCAGTCGCCGAAGCTTGCGCCTTCCGGCTGGTCCCACGACTTGCGTTCGAGATCTGCGTCCGCCATCGTCCTCTCCTTTATTTCCAGTGAAAACTTCGATTCAATTCATTACGAAGCCGCCGTTCACCGGCAGCAGTTGACCCGTCACGAAGCGCGCGCCGTCCGACAGCAGGAACAGCACGGGGCCCGTCACGTCGTCGGGCACCTGCGCGCGCGTCAGCGCGCGGCCCTGCATGTAGAACGCATGCCGTTCGGCCGGCACGTAGGCCGTCGCCTCGACTTCGGTGAGCCCCGGCGCGATCGCGTTGACCGTCACGCCGTGCGCGCCGAACTCGCGTGCCTGCGCATGCGTCATCGCGATCACCGCGCCCTTGCTGGCGACGTACGCGAGCAGCTTCGGCGCGCCCCACAGCGCGGTGTCCGATGCGAGGTTCACGATCGCGCCGCGACCCGAGCGCGCAAGGTGCGGCAACGCCGCATTGCTGACGAGCCACACGCCGCGCACGTTCACGTTCATCACGGCGTCCCACGTCGACACGTCGAGTTCCGTCGACAGCTTGCCGCCCGAGTTCGTGATCGCCGCGTTGTTGATCAGCGCGTCGATGCCGCCGAGCGCTGCCGCGCCCTGCGCGACGAACGCATCGACGCTCGCCGGATCGGCCAGGTCGAGCGCGAAGAAATGGGCGGTGTGGCCGGCTTGCGCGAGCTGCGCGGCCAGCGCGCGGCCTTCTTCGGCGAGCACGTCGCCGAACGCGACCTGCGCGCCCGCTGCGACCAGCGCCTTCACGAACGCGGCGCCGAGACCGCGCGCACCGCCCGTGACGAGCACGCGGCGCCCCGGCAGCGACACGACCGGTGCGAGCTCAGCCATTCGCGGGCTCCGATGCGGCGTGCGCCGCGCGGTGCGCGTCGAGCGCGGACAGGTGTTCCTGCGCGCGCTGGCGCAGCATCCGGCGCACGCGCGTGATGCCGACGTCGTGCTGGTACAGGTATTCGTGATCGCGCGCGTGCGGCGCGAGGCTTTCGAGGACGTAGCGGTCCTGCTCGAGCACGTCCCAGTGCAGGCCCTCGAGGCGGTTGCGGTACATGAAGCGCCACACGTCGCGCTGCCAGCCGCTGACCTTGCGCGTACGCCAGAAGTAGACCTGGCAGTTGTCGCCGTCGACCGGCGTCGCGAAGCCGATGATCCCGAAGTTGCCGCCCGGGCCGAACTTCTGCTTGTACGGAATCGCGAGGCGCATCCACAGGCAGCCCGTTTCGCCGAGCTCGACCCAGTCGAAGTTCACGTCGCGCTGGCCGATCTTCTCGAACATCAGGCCCGTTTCCGTCTTGCGCACGCGCATGTCGGCCTGCTTGTCGCCTTCGGCCATCGAGTGCGACGTCGCGTGCAGGTACGCGCCGTGCATCGGGTCCATCACGTTGTCGATCGCGTACTGGTAATTGCACTTCCAGTTCGACACGCACAGGAAGTGGCCGTACTCGTCGGCAACCAGTTCTTCCGGCAGGTTCAGCGGCGCCGGCTCGCCATGCGCTTCGTCGCCGAACCACAGGAAGATCGCGCCGGCCTTTTCTTCGACCGGATACGACTTCACGCACTTCGAGCCTTCGAGCGGACAGTTCGACACTGCCGGCACGCGGTTGACCGTGCCGCCGCCGTCGACTTCGACGCCGTGATACCAGCAGGCGATGCTGCCGCCGAGGTTCCAGCCGAGCGACAGGCGCGCGCCGCGGTGCGGGCAGCGATCTTCCAGCGCGTGGACCTTGCCCTCGTGATCGCGCCACAGCACGATCTGCTCGGACAGGCGCGTGAGGCCGACGGGCGCGTTCGACACCTGCCAGCTCGGGGCGACGGGATACCAGTAGTTCTTGATGCCGCGATCGAGGTAGTCGCGGACCGGGTCGTGTTGGGCTTCGTGTTGTGCGGGGGACGTCATCAGTGTGCTCCGGATGCGGTTGTCGTCGGGTCGGCGGTCACGCGGCTCGCGCGCTCATTCCGCCAGCGAGGCCATTTCGGCGCGGAAGCGCTCGGGTGTCCACGCGGTGCCGTCCGGTGCGCGGAAGCCGATGCGGTTCAGGCCCGCGACGACATCGTCCAGCTCGGTCGCACCGCTCTCGAACACGCGTTCGAGCGCATCGCCGAGATCGTTCTCGTACTGGGTCGGCTCGGCCTTGCGGTTCTGCCAGACCTGGTTCTCGACCTGCCCGGGGATCTCGATCTGCCCCTTGCCCGCGACGTTGTTCGGCTGCGGTGCCATCCACGGCTTCAGGAAGGGATTGAAGTTGACGGTCGCTTCTTTCATGTCATTCCACCTTGATCTGGATTTCCTCGCCGGCAAGGCGCACCGCGTACTGCTTCAGCGCACGCCCGCCCGGGCCCTTCAGGCATTCGCCCGTCTTGATGTCGAACACGGCTTCATGCAGCGGGCATTCGACCGTGCCTTCGTCGACGAACCCCTGCGTCAGCAGCGCGTATGCATGCGGGCACACGTTCTCGAGCGCATACACCTCGTCGCCGACGCGGTAGATCCCGATTTCGACGCCGTCGGTCCGCTTGAACTCGATCGGCGTGTCTTCCGACAGCGCGCCGGCGTGCCCGGCACAAATCCATTGTTCAGACATCTCACACCCTTCCTTCTGATCGACTCTCGGTTCGCCCCGGGTTTGTTCCATACCCGGAACATCAGTTTATGGATGGTGATTATAGGAGCGACTTTCCACGAGTAAAACAAAAAGCTGCATGTCCTAGGGAAAATACCGACCGCCGGGTCGGCAGTCGCTCTCGCCACCTCAGTCAGATGTAATTTTTTGTTTTATGACGGGGGTTTAAGTCAGATTTTCAGGACTCTCGAACCCGTGTTTCGGATCGCCCTCGTCCGCATCCGGCCCGAAAAATTTATTTTTGATCCTGTGCGTGACACCTCTATACTCCATTCCATCAGAGGCACGTTGTTCCTTATATGGAACGAAAGGAGTGCCCGCCCGGCGGTGAAGAACGCGCGACGGCCGGCCGTCCCCGCGCCCGCCGCCACGGCACGTTTTCCATCAGGTTTGGAGAGTCAGGAGATCAAATGGTCAAGCATGCGGTAGCAGCAGCAGTCATCGGAATGGGCGCCGTGTCGGGCGCCTGGGCGCAGAGCAGCGTGATGCTGTACGGCAGCATGGATGCCGGCGTCGCGTACGTGAACAACGTCGGCGGCCACGCGAAGTGGGCGATGATCCAGGGCAACACGCAGCCCGATCGGTGGGGCCTGAAAGGCAAGGAAGACCTCGGCAGCGGCCTGTCGGCAATCTTCCAGCTCGAAAACGGCTTCTATACGAACAACGGCCAGTTCGCGACCGCGAACACGATCTGGAACCGCGCGGCGTTCGTCGGCCTCAGCTCGGATCGCTACGGCACGCTGACGCTCGGCCGCCAGACGCCGCTGACGTTCGACTATCTCGATCCGCTCAGCACCGCGTACCTCGCGATGAGCTGGTATGCATTCCACCCGGGCAACATCGACGGGCTCGCCGCGACCGGCAACGTGCCGTACAACAACGCGGTCAAGTACCGCTCGCCGAGCTTCGCCGGCTTCTCGGCCGCGGCGGCGATGGCGCTCGGCAACACGACGAACTTCGCGACAGGCAAGTCGGTCGGCGTCGCGCTGAACTATGCGAACGGGCCGTTCAAGGCGTCGGTCGTCTACTCGAACGAGCACGACCGCTCGATCCTGATCAGCCAGACGGGCATCACGTCGTTCCAGGGGCAAAACACCGCGAACGGCTATCTCGCGAGCAAGGTCGAGAACATCGGCGCGGGCGCGTCGTACCAGTTCGGCGACTTCCTCGTGCACGGCCTCTACACGCGCGCGAAGATGCAGTCGAACGGCTATTCCGACACGTTCCAGAGCTACGACGCGGGCGTGAACTACCGCAGCAGCGCGTTCAACACGATCGCGGGCGGCGCAGCGACGACGACGCTGGCCGGCCGCCGCTGGACGCAGGTCGAGCTCGGCGACATCTATTCGCTGTCGAAGCGCACGCAGCTCTATGCGAACGTGTTGTACGAGCACGGCTCGGGCGGTGCGAAGGCCGCATTCTTCACGGCCGGCACGTCGAGCACCGCGAACCAGGTGATCGTGCTGACCGGCATTCATCACTCGTTCTGAGCAGCACGGGTACATGCGCCCGGCCGCCGAAGCAAAAAGAGCAGCCCCTGGGCTGCTCTTTTTGCATGCGAAGCCGCGCGACGCGGCTCGCTCGACGGGATCAGAAATCAGAACATCGCGACCCGATGGCGTGCGTGCGCGAACGTCGGGTCGCTTTCGAGCGGCCGGTAGTTCAGGCGCTGCGACAGGTCGACCGCCGCGCCGCACACCGCTTCGACGAGCCGCTCCTTCTCGCCGGCCTCGCCGATCTCCGAGCGCGGCACCGTCGCCGTGATCGCCGCGACGATCGCGCCCGAATGGTCGCGCACGGGCGCGGTCACCGCCGAAATGCCGCTCTCGAATGCAGCCTCGCTGACCGCGTAGCCGAGCCGCGCGTAATGACGCACGCGCTCGTACAGCTCGTCGACGGTGCTCGGCGTGCGCTCGGTGAACTGCTCGAGCCGCTTTTCCGGATAGAGCTGGCGCAGCGCGTCGCGCGTGAGGTCGCCCATCAGCACGTGGCCGTGCACGGTCGCATGCGCGGGCAGCCGCGTGCCGACGTGCACCTTCACCGAACCGAACATCGACGTATTGCTCTGCGCCTTCGCGACGAACACGACATCGCGCTGGTCGCGGATCAGCAGGTGCGTCGACAGGCCCGTCGCGTCGCGCAGCCGTTCGAGCACGGGCGTGCCGAGGTCGGTCAGCTCGAGCGAATTCAGGTATTCGAAACCGAGCCGCAGCACGCCGACACCGAGCCGGAAATAGCGGTCGCCGTTCACACGCTCGAGAAAGCCGAGCGCTTCGAGCGTCTGCAGCAGGCGGAAGGTGGTCGTGCGCGGAATGCCAATGCGCTTCGACAGCTCGGGCGCGCCGAGCACCGGCTCGCGCGCGGAGAATTCGGCCAGGATCCGCAGCCCGCGTTCAAGGCCCGGCACCAGATACGACGACGCGCCACCGGACGAGTCGTCGTCGCCCGCACCCTGCTTCGACGCGTCGCGGTCGACGTCGTCGCCGACTGTCGCGCGCGGCGCGCTTGCCGGCTTCGCCGGCGGTTTCGATGCGCCGCTCATCGTTGGATTGACCCTGTGCACATGGACGGAATGGAAGCGTTCACGAAAGACCCGCAATGCTTGATTATGGATTTTCGACCGGACCGGATCAACACGATCCGGCGCAGGCGGGCCGGACAGCCGGACAGCCGGGCTGTCGCATAGCCTGATGCGATCGAAAGGATAACAGCGATAGACAGGACTGCCCACTGGAACGTCGCCTGCATGGCGCGGCCGGCGAACGATGGGTGAACGCAAACGCGCCGCGTGCGACGTCGCATGCGGATCGATTCGGGCAAGTCGGATGGCGGGAAAAGGGCCAGGGAAAACGCGTGAACACGAACGACCGCACCGATCCGCGAACGGGATCGGCGCAATGCGACGTCAGGCCGTCACGGCGACGTCAGGCCGTCACGGCGTCGTCATACTCGGCACGCGCGAGCTGACCGGCGGCGTACGCGTCGGCTTCGCCGCGAAAGCCGTCCGTGCTGAATGCAACGACTTTCACACCGACGCCGGACGCCCGCTTCACCGTCAGCGCCCATTGCCATCCACCGTCTTGTTCGAAGACGTGCAGCGAGGGTTCGAGGGATGAGTCCAGTACGGTCACGGGGTATGCTCCTGCCCTGCGCGTCGCATCGGCGACGCGTCGGGCATGTCGAAAAAAGCGCCGGCTCGCGGCGCGTTTCAGCCTTTCGACAGTCTAGTCAAGGAATGTTGCGACGCACCATCAGGGCTTACACCTGCCTATCAGAACCGGGCGGTCAATCAAATCCACCTGAAACCCGCCTGAAACCCATACGGCACGGGCCTCGCGAGCATATTCCCGAGGCGCGGCACACCACGCGTGCGGCAACGTGCCGCATGGGCGATCGACAGGCCGGATCGGTTGAAAAACGGGTCGCGATCCCGAGCGACCGAGGCATCGATCGACGCAGCTAGCGGCCCGCCTCCGCCGACAATACCCGCCGGAACGTCAGGTTGACGCGCTCGCCCTGCACGGCCGGCGCCTTCGGCACGCGGTGCTGCCATTCGGCCTGCGTGCGGCCGCGCATCACGAGCAGGCTGCCGTGCGTCAGCCGGTACGCATGCACGACGCCGGTCGCACGGTGACGAAGGTCGAACACGCGCATCGCGCCGAGGCTCACCGACGCGATCACCGGCGCGTCACCGAGCTCCGGCTCGTTGTCCGCATGCCAGCCGAGGCTGTCCTGCCCGTTGCGGTAACGATTGAGCAGCACGCTGTTGAAACGCGCGCCGCAGGTCGCCTCGACCGCTCGCTTCAGGTCGAGCACGGCCGGCGTCCACGGCGCGGGTACGTTGCGAATCCCCGAATAGACGTAGACGGCATCGGGCTCGCCCTGCCACGCGGTCAACCGCGGCAGCGGAATGCGGCCGCGCGGCGTGCGGATCGTGTCCTGCCGCCACGCGACCTCGTCGATCAGCGCGGCCAGCACGCGATCGGCGTCGGCCGGCGCGAGCCAGTCCGGGTACCAGTCCACGTCGGGCACGGGGGTATCGGCGAAAAGATCGGGCGTCGACATGTCGGGATCAGGCAGCAAATGAACAAGGCTGGCGAATCATGTCTGCATGGTAGACAACGGCGACGCGCGCCGCCATGCGCTGTCATTCCGCCGCGCGACGAGGCCGCACGCATCGCCGATCGCGAAGCCGATGCATGTTCGGCACGTCACGCTATCATCGCGGCGTGTCGCAAAGCGTCCTGATCCGGGGCGCAGTCTTCTTCCGCAATGCCGGCCGGCGCGACTCGGCCGATTTCTTCCGTGACCCACCATGACGCTCTCCGATTCCGCCCTCGACCAACTGTTCCTCACCGCGCGCACGCACAACGCATGGCAGGACAAACCGGTCGACGACGCGCTGCTGCACCGGCTGATCGACCTGACGAAATTCGGCCCGACGTCGGCGAACGCAAGCCCCGCGCGCTTCGTGTTCGTCAAGTCGCCCGAAGCGAAGGCGCGCCTGAAACCCGCGCTGTCCCAAGGCAATCTCGCGAAGACGATGGCCGCGCCCGTCACCGTGATCGTCGGCATGGACTTCGCGTTCCACGAGCACCTGCCGCGCCTGTTCCCGCACGCCGACGCGCGCAGCTGGTTCGCCGGCAACGACGCGCTGATCGAAGCCACCGCATTCCGCAACTCGTCGCTGCAGGGCGCGTACCTGATCCTCGCCGCACGCGCGCTCGGCCTCGATGCGGGCCCGATGTCGGGCTTCGACGCCGCGAAGGTCGATGCCGAATTCTTCGCGGGCACCGCGATCCGCACCAACTTCCTCGTGAATCTCGGCTACGGCGACCCGGTGGGCCTGTTCCCGCGCAGCCCGCGCTTCGATTTCGACGATATCGCGCGTATCGTCTGACGCACGCTACCGCCCGCGCGTCAGGCGGATCAGCGTGATTTCGGACGGCACGCCGAAGCGGTTCGGCGGCCCCCAGTAGCCGGTGCCGCGGCTGGTATAAAGCCACATCGCGCCGAACCGGTTCAGCCCGCCGATCACCGGCTGCTGCAGGCGCACGAACGGCGGCCACGGCAGGAACTGGCCGCCGTGCGTATGGCCGGACAGCTGCACGGTGAAGCCGGCGCGGCTCGCCGCGTCCGCGCTGCGCGGCTGGTGCGCGAGCAGGATCTTCGTCGCGACGTCGCGCGGCGCGCCCGCGAGCGCCTGCTCGGGATCGCTGCGATGCGCGGGATCGAACCCGCCCGCCGTGAAATCGGTGACGCCCGCGAGCACCGCCCGCGCGCCGTCGTGCTCGATCAGCACGTGCTCGTTGAGCAGCACCGTCAACCCGATCCGCCGGAATTCGTCGATCCACGCATGCGCGCCGGCGTAGTACTCGTGGTTGCCGGTCACGAGGAAGCTGCCATGCCGCGACTGCATGCGGCCGAGCGGCGCCGTATGCTCGCGCAGCCGCTTGACCGAGCCGTCGACCACGTCGCCCGTCACGGCGACGAGATCCGCATCGAGCGCATTGACCGCGCGCACGATCCGCTCGATATAAGGCCGTTTGATCGTCGGCCCGACGTGAATGTCCGACAGTTGCACGATCGTCAGCCCGTCGAGCGCCGCCGGCAGCCCGTCGACCGGAATCGACACGCGCTTGACGGCCGCCGTGCGGCGCGCGCCGACGAATCCGATCGCACTGACCAGTACCGCCCCCGCCAGCACGCCTAGCGCCGTGTCGGATGCCGCGCCGCTCCACGCGCCGTCGTGCCCCAACTGCCGCCCTATGAAGACGCCGAGCAACACCAGCTCGCGCAGGAACGTCAGCACCAGCAGCGACGAGAAGAAGCCCATCGCGACCGAGCCGGCCCAGCCGAACAGCGTCGCGACCCAGCCTTCGTCGAAGCGGCGCGAGAACATGCCGACCGGGATCAGCACGACGAAGCTCGCGAGTACCAGCGCCGCGATCGTGCGCGCGAGCGGCGACGCGAATGCGTCGGGAATGATCCGCAGCCCGACATACAAATGGAACAGCACGCCGATTGCAATGAACCGGACAAAGAAACTTCGCATGGAATACTCGTCCTCGTTGCGATACCGCTGCCGCGCGTCGGATGGGACCGTGACGTCAAGTCTCGTCATGCCCCGCGCCACGCGCCGCGCCATTCGCACGATGGTACACAGATACCGGCCGACACGACCGGTCACGACCGCGGCGGGCGCGCCGGACGTCCGGGCGTGCTGACAGGGCACCGGCGTGCCGGTCGATCGCCGCACGACACGACGCATCGCAACGACGATGACGCGACGCAGAGCGTCGGTCATCGACCTGCATCGCGGACGAGCGCAGCCCACCCGGCCCGCCACGCCACGCCACGTCAGAATGCGGATTCGCTCGCGTTCACGCGGCAATCCGGTCTTCGCGCGGCGATTCCCACCGATCGGCGAACAAACGCCACCGGCTCGGTTTCGCCTGACGATCCTTTACAGTCCGTCAGCAACCCGACAAGCGCATGCGCTGGCAGAATCGCGCCCCGGTCATGACCTTCCCGGGATGCCCGCCGGGCGGCCCGCCGCATGCTGCCGATGCGCGCCGCATCGCTGGCGGTCCGCATCGCGCTGATTTATTATCGGCTCCGTATCGCGGAATCGTCGTCGCGGCGACGAACCGCCTTGCGCCGCGCCCGGCATCCACCCATCACGTCGAGCTCGTCACACCATGAGAAAAACAACGCCGCGCGCGACCCTGCGCGTCGCCGCCGTCCTGGTGCCAGCCCTGCCGCTCGCGGGCTGCACGTCGCGTGGTGCACCGTCGTACGTCCTGTTCGGCGCATATTTCCCGCTCTGGCTCGTCAGCGCGATCGTCGGCATCGTCGGTGCGATCGTCGCGCACCGCGTGTTCGTCGCGACCGGCTGGGCCGCCACGGTGCCCTACCAGCTTGCCGTCTGCACCGCGATCGGGCTCGTGGTCGCCGTGATCGTATGGCTCACCGGCACGGGGCCGTTCGCATGAAGGCCGCCGGAATCGCCCGACCCTCCACGAAAGGCCGCGTGATCGCGCTGGCGATCGTCGCGCTCGGCATCGCGGCGCTCGCGTACGCGTACCACCGCACGACGGCCTACCCGTCCACCGACGACGCGTCGATCGACGCGGACGTCGTCCACGTCGCGTCGCCCGTCGGCGGCCGCATCGTGCAGCTCGCGGTACACGAGAACCAGCGCGTCGCGAAAGGCGACCTGCTCTATGAAATCGATCCCGTGCCGTACCGGCTGACGGTCGCGCAGGCGCAGGCCGATCTCGAACTCGCGCGCGCATCGCTCGACACGCGTCGCCGGTCGCTGATCGGCGAGCGTTCGAACGCGGCGGTCGCAGCCGAACAGGTCAAGCGCGCGACGCAGAACTACGACCTCTCGACACGCGACGTGAACCGCCTCGCACCGCTCGCCGCGCAGGGCTACGTCAGCGCGCAGCAGTTCGACCAGGCGAAGGTCCGGCAGCGCGACGCCGCCGTGTCGCTCGCGCAGGCGCAGGAACAGCAGCGATCATCCGCGCGAACGATCGGCGACGACGCCGACGCGATCGCGACGCTCCATGCGCGCGAAGCCGCGCTCGCCCGCGCGCAGCACGCGCTCGACGACACGGTCGTGCGCGCGCCGCACAACGGGCTCGTGACGGGCCTGACCGTGCTTGCCGGCGAAACCCTCGCGCCGAACCAGTCGATCTTCACGCTGATCGATGCGAGCGAATGGTTCGCCGTCGGCAATTTCCGCGAAACGTCGCTGAACCGCATCGCGGTCGGCGACTGCGCGACCGTCTATTCGATGATCGACCGCAGCCGTCCGCTGACGGGCAAGGTGGTCGGCATCGGCGCAGGCATCGCGGACAGCGATCGCATCAACCTGCCGCGCGCACTGCCGATCGTGCAGCGCTCGGTGAACTGGGTGCATGTCGCGCAGCGCTTCCCCGTGCGCGTGAAGCTCGACGAACCCGACGGCAAGCTCGTGCGTGTCGGCGCGAGCGCGATCGTCGAGGTCCGGCATGGCTCAGCCTGCCGCTGAGGTCCGCGCGCCGGGCCCGCGCGAAGTCCTGCGATTGCTCGCGTCGTTTCCGGGCCGCACGTCGATCGCCGTGCGGGTTGCACTGATCTGCGCGCTGACCGTGCTCGTGACGAGCGCGTACGGTACGCCCGAAGCTGCGCTGTCCGCCTACGTCGTGTTCTTCATGATCCGCGCCGACCGCGTGACGAGCGTCGTGCTCGCGGCTGCGCTGCTCCTGATCGTCACGATCGTGATCGGGCTCGTGCTCGGCATCGCGATCTTCAGCATCGACTATTCGATCCTGCGGGTCGCGTGCATGGCCGTGCTGTCGGTCGGGCTGCTGTACCTGACGTCGGCCAGCAAGCTGCGCCCCGTGGGCGCGATCCTCGCGATGATCGTCGGCTTCGGGCTCGACCAGCTCGGCCTCGCGCCGTTCGGCGAAGCCGCGACGCGCGCGCTGCTCTATATCTGGCTGACGATCGCGATTCCGGTCGGCGTCGCGATCGTCGTCAACCTGCTGATCGCGCCGTCGCCGCGCCGTCTCGCGCTCGCGCAGCTCGCAAAGCGGCTGCGGCTCGCCGCGCTCCGGCTGCGCGGCGACGCCACCACGCTTGCCGCGTTCGACGCGAGCCTGCGCGACGGCGACAAGCAACTCCTCACGTGGCTCAAGCTGTCGAAACTCGAAGGCTCGTCGACCGCCGCGGACGTCGCCGCACTGCGGCAGGCCATTGCGTCGAGCACGGCGCTGCTGGTCGGCGTCGCGCTGGCCGATCGCGAACCGGACGCGCGGCTGCCCGCCGCGTTTTCCACGCCGATCGCGGCCACGCTCGACGAGATGGCGGCGATTCTCGAACGCGGCGGCTATCCGGTCGACGTGACGCTCGCGCTGCCGCCGGCCGATGCGCTGCCACCGCTCGCGCGCATCGCCGCGACGGATCTCCATGCGGCGATCACGCGCTTCGCGGAACCGGGCGCAGTTGCCGACGCAGCGGCACACGCGCCGGCCACCCCTGTCAGCACGTCCGCAGCCACCCGCCCCGAACCCGCCGCATCGCCCGCCAAGGCACCGGGCGGCGGCTTCTTCCTGCCGGATGCACGCAGCAATCCCGACCACATCCGCTATGCGCTGAAGACGACCGCCGCGGCGATCTTCTGCTATCTGCTGTATTCGCAGCTCGACTGGTCGGGCATCCATACGTGTGTCGTCACCTGCTACATCGTGTCGCTCGGCTCGACTGCAGAGACGGTCGAGAAGCTCACGTTGCGGATCGTCGGCTGCATCGTCGGCGCGCTGCTCGGTACCGCGGCGCTCGTGTTCGTCGTGCCGGCGCTGTCGTCGGTCGGCCAGTTGATGGCGCTGGTGTTCGCCGGCGCATGGCTGTCCGCATGGGTCGCGTTCGGCTCGCCGCGCATCGCGTACGCAGGCTTCCAGATCGCGTTCGCGTTTTTCCTGTGCGTGATCCAGGGCGCCGGCCCCGGCTTCGACCTGACGATCGCCCGCGATCGCACGATCGGCATCCTGCTCGGCAACGTCGTCGTGTATCTCGTATTTACGCGCATCTGGCCCGTGAGCATCGGCAAGCAGATCGACGTCGCGCTCGCCACGCTGCTCGAGCAGTGGCGCCGCGTCGTGCAGATCGCGCAGCCGGCCGAACGCCGCACGCTCGCCGCCGAAGCCTTCGCGCGGCACGGCGCAATCGCGCAGGAGCTCGGCCTCGTCCACTACGAGCCGTCGTGGGTTCGGCCGGCCGCCACGTGGCTCGCCACCCGGCGACGCGCACTTGCGGAACTCGGCGCGCTCGAAGGCCCGCTGTTCCTGCTCGCAGAACGTAGGCCGGGCGACGCGGCGATCGGCGCACGGCTCGCGCGCGTGATCGACCTGCGCGACGGCGACCCGGCTGCCGACGCCGCTTCGCCGGCGCCGTCGTCGACCGCAGGCGCCGCAGCCGTGCCGGCCGCCGCGCCCCTCGACCCTGCACGCGACGCGCTGCTGAACCTGATCGACACGCGGCTTGCGCACATCGCCGACGCCGCGCGTCAAGCCACCCCGAAGGAGCCTGCCCCTCATGCGCGTCCCTGAACCGCCGAGCGCGTCGATCGCCGCCGCGCTCGCGACCGCCATCGCGCTGACCGGTTGCGCAACGTCGTCGATCGATCTGGCGCCGGAGGCACCCGACCGCCCGTGGCAGCCGCAAACGTCGGCCGCGGGCGACATCGTGCCGGCGCCGCCGCTCGCATCCGCACAGCGCGCGCCGCACGACTACACACTGCCGGCCTCGCCCGCGCTCGCGTCGGTGTCGCCGCCCGCCGCGCTCGATGCCACGCATCCGTACACGCTGCCGGAGCTGATCGACCTCGCCGAATCGACGAACCCGCTGACCCGCATCGCATGGAACGACGCCCGCAACGCGGCACTCGCGGTCGGTATCGCAAAGGCCGCGTACCTGCCGAACCTGTCCGCGACCGCGATGGGTGCATACCAGACGAGCCACGGCTCGACATCGACGATCCTCGGCGACGCGTCGAGCAACACGACCGTGCACGGCACGATCTCGGCGCTGTCGCTGCAATGGCTGCTGTTCGATTTCGGCGGCCGCGCGGCGCGCGTCGAGGCGGCCGAGCAGGCGTCGGTCGCGTCGAACGTCGCGTTCACGGCCGTGCACCAGCAGGTGATCCACGACGTGACCGTCGCGTACTACCGGTACGAAGCCGCCCGCTCGCGCGCGGCCAGCGCGCAGCAGGGTCTGTCGAATGCGGATGCGATCCTCGCGGCGTCCCGCGCGCGGCTCAGGCAAGGCGTCGGCACCGTTGTCGAACTCGCGCAGGCGACGCAGAACCGCGCACAAGCGAATCTCGCGCTCGTGCAGGCGACCGGCGTGCAAAGCGACAGCTATCTCGCGCTGGTTTCGGCGCTCGGCATCTCGCCGCTGTCGAAGCCGTCGATCGCCGCGCTGCCCAAGCGCCCGCTGCCGCCCGCACTTGCTTCGTCGGTCGACGCGATCGTGTCGGATGCGATCGCGCGCCGTCCCGACCTGCAGGGTGCGTATGCGCTCGAGCAGGCCAACCGCGCGAAGATCAAGGCTGCGGAAGCCGCATTCATGCCGAAGATCTTCCTGTCCGCGTCGACGTCCTATGCGAGTGGCGGCACCGCGATTACCGCGCTGCCCGCGATCGGCGACCAGGCACCGACCGTGAACCTGAACGGCAGCCGCTACGGCGGCGGCGTGTTCCTCGGCGTGACGATCCCGCTGTACGACGGCGGCCTGCGCTCGGCGGTGCTGATGCAGGCGCGCAACGATGCGCAAAGCGCGTCCGCGCGCCTCACGCGAACCAAGGAGGAAGCCGTCCGCCAGGTCGTCGCCGCGCAGAATGCGGTGCAGACGAGCCTCGCATCGCACGACGCGGCGAAGGCGCTCGTCGATGCCGCGCAGACGAGCTACGACGCGGCGCTGACCGCGTACCGGCACGGCGTCGGTTCGGTCACCGATGCAACAATCGCGCAAAGCCAGCTGCTCGCCGCCCGCAATGCGGAAGTCGACAGCTACGCCGGCGCACTGTCGGCCGCCGCCGCGCTCGCGCTCGCGACAGGGACGATCGGCTCGTCGCAATAACCGTCGCAGCGACGCGCCCGCCGGCCGCCAAACTGGTTGACGCGTGCGCGGGCGGCCCTCTAGAATGCCGCCCATTCTTCCTTCAGGAACCATCGTGGACAGTTGCAGCACTCCGTTGCGTGCGCCGCTTGCCGCCTGAACGCCTGTCCGACGCAGTTCTCCTGCCGCGGCTCGCGTTCCGCGAGCCCGCACGCCACTCGTTTCACATCGAATGACGCATTCGCGCGGTACAGTACCGCGCGATGACGGCCATCGTGCCGCGTTCGGCCTCGCGCCGCCGCGACGCGGGCCGGCATGCGCTCCTTGCACGGCAGGACAACCATGACTCTCGATTTCGCACTCCGTCTTTTCACCGCGTTCGCCTGCGGCGTCGCGATCGGCCTCGAACGCCAGATGCGGCAACGCACGGCGGGCCTGCGCACGATCACGCTCGTCGCGAGCGGCGCATGCCTGTTCGTCACGCTCGGCGTGCTGACCGGCAACGGCGTGGCCGGCGTCACGCAGATCGCCGCCTACGTCGTGTCGGGCGTCGGCTTTCTCGGCGGCGGCGTGATCATGCGCGACAAGGGATCGATCCAGGGCATCAACACGGCCGCGACGCTGTGGTGCTCGGCCGCCGTCGGCGTGCTGGCGGGCTCCGGCCACTTCGTGCCGGCGCTGGCCGGCACGGGCGTCGTGCTGCTCACCAACACGGTGCTGCGCGGCGTGAGCCAGGCGATCAACGCAACACCCGTATCGAATGCCGATCTCGTGCGCGAATACCAGATCACCGTGATCTGCCTGGCCGCCGACGAAGTGCACATCCGCACGCTGCTGTCGAATTCGATGTATGCGAAACCGCTGTCGTTCCAGAGCCTGACGAGCGAGGACGTGCCCGACCAGCCGGAGCGGCTGAAGGTGACTGCGACGCTGAAGCTGCATCCGAAGGATCAGCAGAAGCTCGAGCAGATCGCGAGCCGGATGAGCATGGAGAAGAGCATTTCCAGCGTCAGCTGGACCGCGAAGGAGGCGGAACCGATGATGGAGTGAGCGGCGGCCGGCACCACCGCCGCGCCGCCGATGCCGCGTCAGGGCGTCTCGATGAGCCCGGCCGCGATCGCCTTGACGACCGCCTGGACCTTGTTGGTCGCGCCGAGCTTCTCGAGGATGTTGTTTACGTGGAAGTTGACCGTGCGCTCCGAGATGCTGAGGATCTGCCCGATCTCGCACGCGGTCTTGCCTTCGGCCGTCCAGCACAGCACCTCGCGCTCGCGCGCGGTCAGCGTGACGTTCGACTCGGGCGACAGCTTCGGCACCATGAAGCGGCTCATCAGCGAATGCGACAGGTTCGCGAGCCAGTTGGTCTGCAGCGTCAGCATGTTGATCTCGGCGGGTGTGAGCCGGTCTGCATGGCGCGCGATGCTCAACAGCCCGAACGCGCCGCGCGCCGCCCAGCTCGACTGCGCGACACCCACCGACAGCCCGTGGTCGCGCGCGTCCTGCCACAGCGGGCACGGCTCGATCCGGTCGACGTCGGGCCAGACGATCATGTTGGTGCTCAGCGCGCCATCGCGAACCGTCGAATCGATCTCGATATAGTTCTGCGCCTGGTAGTGCGCCATCCAGCCGTCCGGATAGGTATTGAAGATCGCGACAGCCGGCTTCGACACGGGCAGCGGCACGCGAATGCCGTAACAGCAATATTCAAAGCCGAGGCGTTTAGAATAAGCGGCGATCCGCTGGAAGAGTTGCTGCTCGTCTTCCGCGGCACTGAATTGTTGGTAGGCATCCTGCCAGCGCAATTCCATTATTTCTCCGACAACGTCACGCTGTCATACCTGTCAGGTGCCAGCGCCGGTTCGGGGCTGATACATTCCGCGCATGACTTCACCTTTGTTGCACCCGGTCCGCGGCCCGTCTCCGGACGGCTACGTGCGTCTGTCCGAAAACGCACTGGCCGTGCTCGCGCTCGACCATGTCGCCAGCGGCCTCGATGCATCGCTGCTCGCGGAACTGCGCGACAGCGCCATCGACGCGCGCCTGGCCGGCTACACCGAATGGCACCGCCCGGCCAGCGCCGGCGTCGCGTACCTGACGGTCGGCTGGGACTGGTATCTCGAACGCGCAACGGGCACGTTCGTGATCGCGGGCGGCGACGTCCGCAGCAACATCATGGCCATCGACGCCACCGGCGCCGACCTCGGCATGTTCCGCACCGCAGCAGCGCTCGCCGCGCGGCTCGCGTCCATCGACTGGCCGGCCGCGGTTGCATCGGCACTGCTCGGTCGCAACGACGCCTATCATGCCGGCCCCACGCTCCAGTGACAACCGGCCGCGCATTCCTCTGACATTTCCACAAGACTGGCGCTCTTTATAAGCAAAAGCCGCCCGTATTTCAATCCCGCCGATCAAGAAACCGCTTCCACCGGTCAAATGGCACCGGCGCACCCCCACCCTGTAAGAGTTACCAGTTACCGCCTCCTCGGGACGCGCGATGTAATGCGTGCATACCAAAGTACCGATCCGAGGACACCATGCGGACCTTCGTTCACGAGGAAGGGCGGTTGCCACACGAACTTGCAGCGGACCTGGGGCGCTATCGGCGCCGCGTGTTCGTCGAACAGCTCGGTTGGGCACTTCCGTCTGCGAACGAAAGCTTCGAGCGCGACCAGTTCGATCGCGACGATACCGTCTACGTGTTCGCGAGAAACGCCGGCGGCGACGTGTGCGGATGTGCGCGCCTGTTGCCGACCACCCGCCCGTATCTGCTGAAGTCGCTGTTCGCCGACCTGATCGCCGAAGACGTCGCGCTGCCGCAATCGGCCGCCGTCTGGGAGCTGTCGCGGTTCGCGGCGACCGGCGACGACGGCGGCACCGGCAATGCCGAGTGGGCCGTCCGCCCGATGCTCGCCGCGGTCGTCGAATGCGCGGCGCAGCTGGGCGCGCGGCAGTTGATCGGCGTGACGTTCGCGAGCATGGAGCGGCTGTTCCGCCGGATCGGCGTGCACGCGCACCGGGCAGGCCCACCGAAGCAGGTGGACGGTCGTCTGGTTGTCGCGTGTTGGATCGACATCGATCCGCAAACGTTTGCCGCACTTGGAATCGAGCCGGGACGGGCTGTCCGGCAAGCCATCGCCGCCTGAGCTGGAACGCGCGTAGTCCAGCCGAGCGGCATCGTAACGAAGGAGAACCACCGTGGACCAGTCTCAGGTCTTTCGCGCGATGATGCCCGGCTTGACAGGTGCCGGCGGCACCCGCATCGCAGTCGCCTACCCGTCGTTTCCGCGGCCGCTGCCGCTCGTGCGGCTCGATCGCCGCGGGCTCGTGTTCCGGGCGGCCGGCGCCGCACCGCTCGTGTGCGGGCTGCCGCGCGCGGCGACGCTGCTGGTTGCCGACGAGCCGCTCTGCTCGCTGCGTCTCGTGATCCGCGACGTCGCCGCTGTCGGCGACGGCCGGCACGACCTGACGATGCAGCCGTCCGGTGCCACCGGCGACGAACTGCTGTGGCACGCGCTACGCGAGCGCAAACCGTACCAGCAGATCCGACAGCCGCTTGCGCCCGTCAATGCGGCCATCGCGCCGAACGGCGAGCCGCAGGCCACCAGCGACGCCGCGCAGCGTCCGTCGCGCAGCGCGGCGTTCCGTCTGCGCTGCCACAGCGATGCGCTGTTCTTCGCCGACTGGCTCGAATATCACTTCGACGAGCTGCGCGCGCTGTCGCAGCGGCACGGGCCGCAACTGCAGCTCAACGAGCTGCAGCGCCAGGTAGCCGACGACGAGGTGGGCGTGCGCTTCGTCTACGGCATCGATGGACATGCGACACGGCACGCGCTGACCGACTGCGCGCGCGAGGCCTGCGCATGGATCGAGACGGAAATGCGCGACAAGTACGCGGTGCCGGTTGCGCAGGAGCGGTTCGGCGCGTTTGCCGCGCACGCGCGGGCGGCGCGGCATGTGAGGGCGACGACGGTTGGCTCCGCGGATACGTGACGGCCACCCCATCGAAAATCAAATGTTCTTGGCGGGGCCGGCGGAACGTCGCCACGGGGCGCAATACGCACTGCTCCGTACCCGTGCCAGAAAGGCCAGCCGACGCTGCGTTGCACAATTACAACTAGGGCTTGCCAGCCCTCGGGTTTTCCCTTAAAGTTACATCTGTCTCCTCCATGTCTCCAAACATGGATTCAGCCCGCTCCAGCAGCGGGCTTTTTCTTGCCTGCGATAATTTATCGGGGGCACATCAAAACCGCTGCCATCCACCCGCAGCGCGCACAATCGCCGACCCCGGCGGCTTATCATCGGCGAATCCTTCACGCACAGCCGATGTCGCCATGCATACCCACCTGCGCATCGCCCGCCCAGTCGCCGACCTCGCCCGAACCGAGCGTATGTATTGCGGCGCGTTCGAGTGGTCGGTGCTCGCGCGCTTCGACGATCACGACGGCTTCTCCGGCGTCATGCTCGGACGTGAAGGGCTCGACTACCACTTCGAATTCACGCACTGCCCGGCGCATCCGGTCGCACCATCACCGACGCCCGAAGACCTGATCGTTTTCTACCTGCCCGACCACAGCGCATGGGAAGCCGCATGCGCACGCGCAACCGCGCACGGCTTCATGCGCGTGACATCGTTCAATCCGTATTGGGATGCATCCGGACAGACGTTCGAGGACGCCGATGGCTACCGGATCGTCCTGCAGAACGCGACGTGGCATTGACGGGCAAGCATGCCCGAACCGTTACGCGCGGACATCGCCGTCGGGACGAACAGTCATCGCACGCGCGACAAACACCCGATGCCGTCGCAACGCATGCCCTTGCGGCAACCCAGGATGATCGAAATCGCGCATCGGCTGCGCCAGCATTCCGAGCCGCTGCGCCACGTGCTGCGATCGCAGGTTGGTAGCAGCCGTCCACGCGAAGATCTCGCCCAGCCCGATCCGGCCAAAGCCGTCGGCCAATACCGCAGCGGCCGCTTCTGCGAGATAGCCATGCCCCCACGATGCGCGTGCCTGGCGCCACAGAATCTCGACACACGGCGCCATCGGATGCTCGCCGCGAACTTCACGGGACAAACCGCAGAGGCCGATCAGTGCGCCATCCGAGCGGCGCTCGATCGCCCACACGCCGAAACCGTACGCGTCGAAATGCGCTTCGATGCGTGCGATGGTGGCCCGTGCCTCATCAACGGTCATCGGGCCACGCGCGAGCCATGCGGTCACGTCTGGATCCGCATGCATCGCCACCAGCGCACCGGCATCGCCCGGGCGCCAGCGACGCAACGTCAAACGTTCGGTTTCGATCTTCAATGGCGGGTTCAGCCGTGATCGGGACGTGCGGGGAGCACGGGGCGCGCCAGGCCGCATGCGCGCAATTTCGATAGTGCAGCAACGAGCCCGAATGCAAAGCGAGGGAGTGAGGCAATTGCGATCGTCGCTTGCACCGGCAAGGAGCGTCGACGGTCGCAAGAACCGGCGACGAGAATTGAATGCAGCGGGATGCATCTTCCCGCCTGGCTTTCGTCGAATACGCGCGCCACACCCGGGCGGGTGTCGGCGCATCGAACACGCTTACTCGTTCTCTTCGAAGTAATGCCCGAACTTCACCTGCTTGGTTCGGATATAACGCTCGTTTTCCTCGCGCACGGGCACCGCGAGCGCCACGCGTTCGCAGACGGGAATGCCGTGCTTCACGAGCGTGTCGAACTTCTTCGGGTTGTTGCTCATCAGGCGTACCGACGTCACGCCGAGGATCCGCAGGATCGCGGCGGCCGAGTCGTATTCGCGGGCGTCGTCGGGCAGGCCGAGGTCGAGATTGGCCTCGACGGTATCGCGCCCCTGCTCCTGCAGCGCGTAGGCGCGGATCTTGTTGCTCAGGCCGATGCCGCGCCCTTCGTGGCCGCGCAGATACAGCAGCACGCCGCGGTCTTCCGCCGCGATGTAGCGCAGCGCGAGATCGAGCTGCTCGCCGCAATCGCATCGGTAGGAGCCGAACACGTCGCCGGTCAGGCATTCGGAATGCAGCCGCGTCAGCACGGACTGCTCGCCGGTGACGTCACCCATCACGAGCGCGAGATGTTCGGCATCGCTGCCCGATACGCGAAAGGCGTAAGACGTGAACGTACCGTAGCGCGTGGGCAGCGACGCGGTGGCGACGAGCGTCACGCACTCGTCGACCTGGCCATTGCCCGGCGTGGGCGATTGGGGACGCGAAGACATCATGAATTCAGTCGAAACGATCAGGAATGTAGGAGTTGTGTGGATAGTGCGTGACCGGAGTTTACCGCTAATCTGGAAACGTCACGCGACTGCCGCAGCCGGCCCGGCTATACTGGGCCCGTCGGGTGCCGCGCATCACGCCCTGCCTTCCCTGCATCGTCCTGCACACGGAGAAAGCAAATGAGCACGACTGTCGCGCAAATTCTCAAAGCCAAGCCGGAATCCGGCCGCACGATCTACACCGTCACGAAAGCCGATTTCGTCTACGACGCCATCAAGCTGATGGCCGAAAAAGGCATCGGCGCACTGCTGGTCATGGACGGCGACGACATCGCCGGCATCGTTACCGAGCGCGACTACGCGCGCAAGGTGGTGCTGCAGGATCGTTCGTCGAAAGCCACCCGCGTCGAGGAAATCATGACGGCCAAGGTGCGCTACGTCGAACCGTCTCAATCCACCGACGAGTGCATGGCACTGATGACCGAGCACCGGATGCGCCACCTGCCCGTCCTCGACGGCGGCAAGCTGATCGGCCTGATCTCGATCGGCGACCTCGTGAAGAGCGTGATTGCCGACCAGCAATTCACGATCAGTCAGCTCGAACACTATATCCACGGCACGCCGACGGTCACATCCGCCTGACCCATCCCAGCAAAAAAGGCCCAAACGCGCGAGCGTCTGGGCGGAAAAGCCGCCGGAATGCGGCGACGGAGGTTCTGCTCTGCTGACGCAGACGCGCGCTAGTGGCGCGCGTCCCGTCGGTCACATGCTGTGCTCGGGCAGACCCGGGAATGTTCAGTTGCCGAAGTAGACGGAGTTCACGGGATTCGGGGCTTCACGCGTCATGCGGCGACCCGACTGGCCTGCGCCCATCGCCACCGCACCGTAGCCGCTCGTATCGGCTTGGGCGAGCATCGGCTGGCTCGGCTGCATCCGTTGTTCCGCGGCCTGGATGTTCTGCGGATATTGCGAATCGCTCGCGAGCGGCCTGTAGCCGTTCTGTTCCAGTTGCACGAGGTCGGCCCGGACCTGGTCGCGGGTCAAGCCCTGCTCGGACTGCGCGAACGATGCGATCGGGGCGGCAAGAACGGATGCAGCGATCGCTGCGTAGATGATCGACTTCATGATGGACCTCCGAAATATGTTCTCTTTTGACGTCGCTCCCGGCTGGACTGTCTGAAGCGATGGATCAAGTGTAGTGCGCGCGACACCAAGGGGAAACCCTCGGTTTGAACATACAGCGTTGCATTTTTGGAAAAAATTGACCGCTTTCGCCGCATGAGATCCCTATCACTTAAATCATTTTGACAACAATACCTGACGAAAGGCCGACAGCCGAATCACCGATCCGGAAGGTTGTGTTGTAGAATTGTAAGGTTTTATTCGCCTGTCGATTCCCTATTCATCATGTACGCGCCCACGCCTTTCCTGGTTTCGCCGTCCGGCCCCGCCGGCGTGCGCGCACGCGCCGGCCATCCGGCGCGCCCCTGCGTTCGACACACGGCTCAGACGCCGCTCGCCCCTGCCCGGCGCCTGATCTGACAGCGCGGTCTCCCCCGGAGCCACGTCAGACAGGCTCCGGGCGATCCCATAGGCACGCCACGCCTGCCCCATGCCGATCATTTGGAGAACTGCCATGAAACAACGCCTTTACCAGCTGACCGAACTCGACGTTGCTCGCCTCGAGAAGCACGCCGAACACAACCCGCGATTCCAGGCAATGCTCGACACGCTGCTCGAGCGCGCGGACATCGTGCAGCCCGACGCCATCAAGGCGAACGTCGTTACGATGAACTCGCAGATCACGCTGCTCGACGAAGCGTCCCAGGAACAGGCCACGTGGACGATTGTTTATCCGGATGCCGCCAATCTCGAGCTCGGACGCCTGAACGTGTTCTCGCCGGTCGGGATGGCCCTGCTGGGTACGCAACGCGGTCAACTGGTGAAGGTGCTGCAGCCGAGCGGCGCCGAAAAGCTGATGAAGGTCGCGGCGATCGTGTTCCAGCCGGAAGCCAACGGCGAATACACGCGCTGACGCCACTGCGAGCCGGCAGCGTACCTCGGCCATACGAACACGAAAAACGGGGCCCTGAGCCTCGTTTTTTTGCGTCCGGACGATATGCACCGTCGCCACCGCTTTGGTTGCTGCATTCCGCGCGCGCAAAAAAAAGGCGCCCGAAGGCGCCTTTTTCGATACTGCGAAGCTGGTTACCCAGCCGTCACGCTTAGAAGCGGTGACGCAGACCAACCGTTGCTGCGGTTTGGTTGATCGACGAGCTCGGCAGCGTGTTGACGTCGCCGTTGTAGATCGATGCGCCAACGCCGTTCTTCGCAGCGCGCTGGTACACAGCTTGTGCGTAGACGTCGGTGCGCTTCGACAGCGAGTAGTCAGCTTGCAGGCCGAACTGGTTCCAGTGCGTGCTTTCGCCAGCAACCTTCGCGTTCGTGTACGTGTACGCTGCGCCCAGGCCCAGAGCCGGCGTCAGGTTGTACTTCGCGTTGACTTCGTAGTTGTCAGCGTGGAACGTTGCCGCGCCGTTAGCTTGGTTGTCGACACGCGATTGCGTCCATGCTGCGCCAACTTGCGCCGGGCCGAATGCGTATGCAGCAGCCGCGCCGTACGTGCGCAGGCGGCCTTGGCCGTTGAACAGAGCCGACGACGAGTCAACTGCGCCCGTGCCGTTGTTGTTCGGGTTGTTCGCTTGCGAGTAAGCTGCACCCAGCTTCAGGCCTTGGTACTGGTACGACACACCGCCGCTGTAAGCACGGTTGTTGCCGAAGTTCGTGCTGTTCGAGAACGAGTACGTGCCGCCGAATTGCAGGCCAGCGTAGTTCGCGCTTGCGAACTTGATCGTGTTGTTAGCCGAGTAGCCGCCGTTCGTGCTCAGGTTGTCGTTGTTGAACGGGTGAGCGAAGTACGTACCGCCCCACGAGCCCGTTGCGGTCAGCGGTGCCAGGTAGTCCTGGACGGAGTCGTACTGCTTACCCAGCGTAACCGTGCCGTACTGGCTCGACAGGCCAACGAAAGCCTGGCGGTTGAACATGCCGTTGTTGTTCGCGAACTTGCCGTTACCGATGTTGAAGCCGCTCTCCAACGTGAAGATCGCCTTCAGGCCGCCACCGAGGTCTTCCGAACCACGCAGGCCGAAGCGGCTCTGGTCAATGCCCGAACCCATCGACCACAGCGACTTGCCTTGGCCTGCTGCGTTCTGGACGTTGCTTTGGTACGTGATGCCTGCGTCCAGCACGCCGTACAGCGTGACGCTGCTTTGCGCGTGAGCGACGGTAGCGAACGATGCTGCAGCTGCTGCAACGATCAGAGTCTTGTTCATATTCGTGGAGCTCCCTTCTAAAAAGAGGCAGGTCTCGCGACCTTGTTCATAAACGGTCTGCAACCGTCCGGGAGCGCCATCGATCCTTCTGGCCGCGCCCGGATAGTTGCCCGTTTGGGAACCGTGAGTTTAGGGGTGTACCCTAGGGGCGCGATCTGCAAATAAAGAAATAAGCTTTTCCAGAACTAGAAATAATGAAAGTGGGGACGAGTTATAAGTATTTGTTTTAACGCATTTTTTTGGCTTCTTGACGGCCGCTTTTTGGAAGCCTTCATCCCACCATTCTTTCATGTCATCGTCTTGACGGTTGCATAGAAACAACAAGCGGAATCGGTGGAACCACCATAAAACGGTAATTTTTACCCAATTTTATCTCAAATACTGGTCCAGCCGCCTAAAACACGGCGGTGGAACGGTAAACATATGGCGGCGCGCTGTCGTAGCCGGACCATTCGCTGTCGGCGCCTGCTACGACGCGAGACTCGGCCGGCCAGCCAGCCGGCAATCGGCAGAACCCTCGTGACATGCGGTAACAGCCTTAACGGGCCCCGTAACCCGGCCACGGGAGTGGCAGGCTAATGTAAGGCAGCCCCGATTACTTATAAGAGGATCCGCCATGAATCGACGCTCGTTGTTGCGCGCCATCGGACTAACCGCCACCCTCGTCGGCACCGGCGGCTGGCTGCGTACCGCCGCGGCCCAGCCCGTACCACCCGGGTACCGGCCGCCCGGACCGAACCACGGGCCCGGCAGGCCGCCTTATCCCGATCGCCCGGGCTTCGCGCCGCCGGCACCGCGGCACGACCGCCGGCCGCCGCCGCCGCGCCCCCATGGTTATGTCTGGACCGACGGTTACTGGCGCTGGCAGCGCGGCCACTATATATGGGTGTCCGGCCGCTGGATCGCGCGGCGCCAGGGGCGTCGGTGGGTGCCCGGCTACTGGCGGCGCCAGGGGCCGGTGTGGGTCTACGTCGACGGCACCTGGCGATAGGCGGTTGCCCGCGCCGGCCCCCGGGTCGGCGCAAGGTCGTACGGAGGACGCCCCGGTGCCGTTCGGCAGCAGGACGACGAGGCGGCGTGCGAGGCGGCCAATCGGCATCGCCCGATACCGGACCCGGACGGCAGCCGATCACGCCTGTCCCGGTCACGGTGAATCGCGTGCCGCCGCCCCCGATCACCGCGCATACGTTGCGCCCTTCGCAACGACGCGCGCGCAAGCAACGCCCTCGAAACGTTCGGATTACGAAATCACTCGATGTCGCCGCGGCAAACGCATACAGCCGCCGGTCGTCACGCGACCGCACGACGCACCACGCTCAACGCCCGCCACCCTCCAGCTCCCGCGCGCGCCGACGTGCAGCGCAAATCGCACGATGATGCTCGTCGGCCCAACGGATCATCGCGTGCATCGGTGTCAGGAACGAACGCCCGAGATCCGTCAGTGCATATTCGACGCGCGGCGGCACTTCGGCGTACAGCGTGCGGCTCACGAACCCGTCCTGCTCGAGTCGCTTGAGCGTGCGCGACAGCATCTGCTTCGACACGTCGCCGATCGCACGGGCGAGCTCGTTGAAGCGCATCGTGCCGCCGGACAGCGCCTCGAGCACGAGCAGGCTCCACTGGTCGCCGATGCGGTCGAGCACATCGCGGATCGGGCAAGGCTGATCGAGTTCAACGGATTCGTCGGTGGACGGAAACGGCATGACGGGATTCTCTTTCACGGGCAATGCACGGTCACCGCGGTGTGACCTGCTCACACCGCGGCGACTTCTTGTGACGGGTTCGCGGCAACTGTACCATTCGAGCGGCCCGACGGCCGCACGGGTTTGCCAGTTCTGCGAAGCATGTGGATGCACCGCCGCCCGCCTATACGACGATCGCCTTCATCCGCACTCGCGCGCCACGTACCGCGGCCGTCCACGAATCTCCTGACAAGGAACCCGCCATATGTCATCGCTCCGCTCCCCCGTCCGCACCATTGCCGCGTTCGTCCTGCTTGCCGCATCGACAGCCGCGCTGGCCGCCGGCACGGCCGCGCGCGACCTGGCCGCCGAGGAAGCCAACCGCCAGCTCGTGCTGACGTTCTACGACCGCTTCTTCAACAAGCACGAAGCACTCGAGGCTGCAGCCATCGTCGCGGAGGACTACAAGCAGCACAACCCGCACGTGCCCGACGGCAAGAAGCCGTTCGTGTCGTACTTCGTCGACGCATTCAAGAAGAATCCGGAATCGCGCGCGCAGATCGTCCGCAGCGCGACCGACGGCGACCTCGTCTATCTGCACGTGCATGCGACCGAACGTCCGGGCGATCGCGGCGAAGCTGTGGTCGACATCTTCCGCGTGAAGGACAGCCAGATCGTCGAGCACTGGGACGTGATCCAGCCGGTACCCGAAAAGGCCGCGAACGCGCACACGATGTTCTGATCGGGCGGGCCGCGCGCCGATGCGCAGTCGACACCACACGACCGCGCAGCACCCGCGCCCCCGGCCCGCCTGCCCCGACCGAGGGCCGTCGTCCGCCTGCGCGCCGCCGCGCGTGCGGCACAACCGGATCGTGCCTGACCTGCCGCTGCTCGTGGTCGGCTTCGATGTATACAGCGGCTGTCTCAACACAAAAGGGCTGGAAGCAGCCGGCATCGCGGCCGACTCGCCCGACTCAATCGGCTGCTTCCGCGGCGAAGTCCTGTACGCCGCACCAGGCTGGGCCGATTGAGCACCTCGAGCACTCGGGCGTGCGTTTCGGGCGTGCGTTGGATGCCGGCGCACGTGCGTCAGGCGACGCCGAGCGCGAGCACCTGCTCGGTCGTCAGCACGTCGCCGAACGTGTCCGTCAGCGCGGCCAGCGTCGCGCGGTGGAGATCGCGGTGCGGCACCGTGCCGCCGTCCGCGACGTCGAGGTCGCGCGTCGCGCACGCGTCGTCGACGACGATCACCGCATAGCCGAGCGGCACCGCATCGCGCGCCGCGCCGGCGACGCATGCATGCGTCATCAGTCCGGTGACGATCAGCGTGTCGATGCCGGCGGCCTTCAGGCGCGCGTCGAGGTCCGTCGTCGGAAACACGCTCACCGACGTCTTCTTCACGACCGCGTGATGCGGCGCCGGCTGCAGGTCCGCATGAAAGCGGAAGCCGTCGCTGCCGTCGGCGAACAGCGGGCCGTCGGCCGCTCCGACGTGCTGAATGTGGAACACGGAGATGCCCGCGCGATCGGCGAACGCGATCACGCGTTGCGCATTGCTCAGCGCCCGCGGCCCTTCCGGAATCGGCAGGCGGCCACTGAAATATTCGTTCTGGAAATCGATCACCAGCAGCGCGGTGCGGGCGGCGTCGATCGACGTCGGCGCGCTCGCGCCGGCCAGGGTACGGATGGTCGGATGTTGCATGGGTCGCTCTCTACTCCAGGTTGGCACATCGAACGGAACGACGGCCCGGCAACGCCGTTGCCGCCGCATGCGGTACGGAGGCGGTTGCCGCCGGTAGCGGGCCTGCCATGACCGCGAGGCGCCAGTGTCGGGCCGCGCGGCTGCGCGCGACAGCGGCCCGCAGGACAACGTCCGACAGGATCGGGCCAACCTGCGCGCAACCGGCTACGACAGCTCGGCCGCGTGCGCTTCGGCCTGCCTGTGCCCGTAGCACAACCATCATCACGAAGCTGAGCAGGAAGCCTGCGCGGCCGATCAGCAGCAGCCGCATAACGAACAACGGGCCCAGCACGGCCATACGAGCGCGCGGCTCGGGCTGTTCAGCGGCGTTCTCCGGCGTGCTCAAGGCGGTGATGGCCACCTGCGCGATGTCCAGGCAGCCAACCATCAGGCCGGTGAGTCCACGGCCGGTCAGCTGCAGCGCAACGCTCACATGCCGCACGCCGGGGGCCATCGGCACAGAGCCTGCCGCGAGGCCGAGCACGCACGGCAGCACGATCCGGAGGTGGTCGTAGCGGTCCGACAGCTCGCCCATCAGCAACGCCGCGAAGAACATGCAGAGCGGATGGATCCGTAGCCGAAGCCGAGGTAGAAATTGCGCGCGTGCTCGCTGGCATCGGCCGGCAGGATGCCCGCGCGAGGATCGCTGAAGAGCGCGAACGTCATCGGGCAGACGTGGCAGAACCCCATCGTGTCGATCGCGATGGCGAGCTGGCAGGCGCCGAACGCGGGATAACACGCGGATCGCTCCACCCTTCCCCTCCCGCTGTCCGGTCTTCACCTCGCGCTCGCCCATCGCGGCGGCGTGCGGCATCCGGCGCAATCGCGCCCCCGCAGCTCGTCTGTTTGGATGGCACGCAGCGCCGACTTTGTTGCCATCATGGCCGTCATTCATCGCGCGCCGCATGCCACACCGAACGGCGCCGCGCACACTCGCGCGCCCCGCCACGGAGCCCCCATGAACGACCGCGTCCTCGGCCCCATCGACCAGCTCGGCTATGTCGTCGCCGACCTCGACCGCAGCATCGCGCGCTGGCGCGCCCGCCACGATGCGGGTCCGTGGACCGTGTTCCGCAACGTGCGCCTCGACGGCCGCTACCTTGGTGAAGCAGTGACGGTCACGATGGATGTCGCGCTCGCGTATCGCGGCGATCTGCAGATCGAACTGATCCACGTGACGAACGACGCGCCGTCGCCGTACCGCGACGCGCACGGGCAACCGCTCGCAGGCCTGCATCACGTCGCCTGGGTAGTCGACGACCTCGATGCCGCCGTGATGCGGCTCACCGAACGCGGCCTGCGCGTCGTGTTCGAAGCGCGCAACCCGGCCACGCGCGTCGCCTACCTCGACGATGCCGACGACCCCGGCGTGCGCGTCGAAGTGATCGAAGGCGCCGGCATGCGCGCCATGATCGCGCACGGCATCGCCGAAACACGCGCATGGGACGGCACCGATCCGGTTCGCATCATCGATGCGTCGGGCACCGCATGAGCGGGCCCGAACGCGTCCCTCTTCACTCACAGGAGCAAACACGATGAAACGACTCGAAGGCAAAGTGGCGTTGATCACGGGCGGCGCCCGCGGCCAGGGCGAAGCGGAGGCGCGCCGGTTCGTCGCCGAAGGCGCACGCGTGGTGATCGCCGACGTGCTCGACGACGCCGGCCGGCGCGTCGCGGCCGAACTCGGCGACGCCGCGCGCTACCAGCATCTCGACGTGACGAATGAAGACGACTGGCACACCGCCGTCCATGCGACGCTCGCGCATTTCGGCCGGCTGGACATCCTCGTGAACAACGCGGCGATCCTGAAGCTCGTGCCGATCGAGACGTGTTCGCTCGACGACTATCGCAAGGTGATCGACGTGAATCAGGTCGGCTGCTGGCTCGGCATGAAATCGGCGCTGGCCGCGCTGAAGGATGCGGGCGGCGGCTCGATCGTCAACGTGTCGTCGACGGCCGGGATGGAAGGCGTGGCCGGCGGCAGCGCGTATGTGTCGAGCAAGTTCGCGGTGCGCGGGATGACCAAGGCCGCCGCGCTCGAGTTCGGCCGCTACGGGATTCGCGTGAATTCGGTCCATCCGGGCGGCATCGACACCGTGATGGCACGGCCGCCGGAGTATGCTGATTTCGATCCTTCGTCGATCTATAGCGGGCTGCCAATCGCACGTATCGGCAAACCCGACGAAGTTGCGAGCCTCGTGCTGTTCCTCGCATCCGACGAATCCGCGTATTGCACGGGTTCGGAATTCATCGTCGACGGCGGAATGCTCGCGGGCAGCACATTCCACTGATCCGCACCGCAGTCGACACGCGCCCGCCTGCCCGGCGGTCGCTTTCGTTGGCAGCCGGACAACGTGGCAGTCGCGGCCGACTCGCTACACGCACAAAAAACCACGCCTCCGTAAACGACCATGCCGCCGACGGTTCTCCCGCGCGACGGCACTGCGGCTTCCGAAGCGAAGCGACGCACGATGCGGCGCTCAGTAGCCCTTAGGCTGGATCGCCGGGGCACCGACACCGCGCACCGCCTGCTTGCCGCCGCGCACGAGGAAGCGCCCGTGCGGGCCGTACACGCCTTCCGCTTCCGGATACACCGCCAGCAACACGAAATACAGCAGCCCACCGACCGCGAGCGACACCGGCACGCTGAGATCGAGCCCGCCGGCGAGATTGCCGAGCGGCCCGACGAACTGACCCGGCAGGTTCACGAACGCCAGCCCGACGAACGCAGCCGGCAGCCACGCCCCCATCGCGCGCAGGTTCCAGCCGTGCGTGAACCAGTAGTGGCCGCCGCGCAGCCCGCGGTTGAACACCTGCAGGTCGTCCGCGAGATAGAAGCCGCGGCGCGTCACGTAGCCGATCACCATGATCGCCATCCACGGGCAGCTGAACGTGTCGATCAGCGTCGAGAACGTCGCGACGCTTTCGACGAGGTTGAACCAGAAACGGCCGACGAAGATGAATGCGATCGCGATCGTGCCGATCAGCAGCGTCGCACGCACGCGATTCAGGAGGCGCGGAAACATGCTCGACACGTCGAGGCCCGTGCCGTACAGCGCGGTCGTGCCGGTCGACATCCCGCCGATGATTGCGATCAGGCACATCGGCAGCAGGAACCAGCGCGGCGAAACGGCGAGGAGCCCGCCGACGTAGTCGTTCGACGCGATGAACGCGGGCGCCTTCGACGCGATGATCGTCGCGGTCGCGAGACCGAAGAAGAACGGCACGAAGGTTGCGATCTGCGCGGCGAACACGGCGCCCATCACGCGCCGCTTCGGCGTCTGCTGCGGAATGTAGCGCGCCCAGTCGCCGAGCGTCGACGCGAACGACACGGGGTTGCTCAACGCGACCAGCACCGCGCCGACGAACGCGGCCCAGAAGCCCGCACTGCCCTGGCTCAGCGTGCCCGCGTAGTTCATGTCGAACATCCCCGCGAACGCGAACAGGCCGGCAACGAACAGCAGGCTCGCGGCCCACACGGCGATCTTGTTGACCCACAGCATGAAGCGAAAGCCGTAGATGCAGACGATCAGCACGAGCACCGCGAACACCATGTACGCGGCGCCGAGCGTGAAGCCGTTCACCGGCACGCCGACCATGTTGTGCGCACCGCCGACGAGTGCGTCACCGGAGCTCCACACCGCGAGAGAGAAGAACGCGATCGACGTGAGCAGCGCGAGAAACGAACCGACGATCCGGCCGTGAATACCGAAATGCGCGCCGGACGACACGGGGTCGCTCGTACCGTTGCGCGGGCCGAACAGGCTCATCGGCGCGAGGATGCAGGTGCCGGCGAGCACGCCGAGCACGATCGCGCACATGCCCGCCTTGAACGACAGCCCGACCAGCACCGGAAAGCTGCCGAGCACCGACGTGGAAAACGTATTGCAGCCGCCGAACAGCAAGCGGAACAGATCGATCGGACGCGCATAGCGCGATATGTCGGGAATGCGCTCGAAACCGAACGATTCGACTTGCGTAATCCTGCCTTCAGCCATTTGTCTCCAGCTCCTCTAGTGCGTCGGTATGGCCCGCGACTGCGGCCATACGACACATCGTCATCGATTCGCGGCCACTCTAAACCGGATCGGGCGGCGCAAATATCACGCATTCGAGACGTTTACGACGATGGAGAACAATGTTTTGCGGCGAGGAACCGGCCGGATGCCGCGCCGCGCCTTCGGCGCGGACGATGCGACTCAGGTCGCGACGGCGATGCGCGGCTCGCGCGCCAGCGCGACGGTGAACCCTTCGACACACGGTACGCGAACCGGACCGGTGCCGTCGGCGTAACCGCGCGCATGGCGCGCGCGGCACTCAGTCGCCGAGGAGGTTGAGCGCGACCGTGAGCACGGCCTGCTTGAATTCGTGCTGCCGCATGGGCAGCGGCGTGAACTCCCGCATCATGTGGCTGTACGACACGGTCGTGCCAATCGCGCTCGCGACCATGAAGAACAGCACGTCGGGGTCCGCCGCGCGAATCTCGCCGGCCTCCACCGCTTCCGCCAGCAGCGGGAACATCACTTCGTGGTACGGGCGCACGAGCCGCTCCTGCAGCCGGTCAAGCCGCATGCCCTCCTCGGTCGCCGCCGTCGAGAAGAACATGCCCATGTCGGGCTCGTCGAACTCGTGATCGACGCACAGCTCGATCGCACGCCGCACGCGCTCGCGATGCGGCAATGACGCCGTGCGCAGCGCGCGCAACGCGTCGAACATCGGCTCGGCCAGATCGGCGATCTGCTCGACGACGGCCAGCCACAACGTTTCCTTCGTGCCGAAATGATGGGCAATCAGCGCCGCGTCGATGCCCAGCTCGCGCGCGACCTCGCGCACGCTCGTCGCATCGTAGCCGCGCTTCGCGAACGTGCGGCGCGCGGCCCGCAATATCACGTCCGGACCGACGGACGCCTCCGCCAGCGGCCGCCCGCGCGTACGCCGCTTCGATGGCGCGCACTCAGTGACTTCAGCCACGTTTTCCTGCTCCCGTTGAATGAATCGAATACCCGCGTTCGGGCCCCGGTTTTGCGTCGCCGCAACCGGGCCGCCTGCCCCGCTCCGTTGACACGCGAAGCCGGGAAGCGCTAGGATCATACATTATTCATCACGTGATGATTTATTCATGACAACCCCTACTCGCATCGTGATCGTCGGCGGCGGGATCGCCGGATTGCAGCTCGCGACCCGCTTCGGCGAGCAACTCGGCCGCGCCGGGCGCGCGCAGGTTACCGTCGTCGACCGCAGCCCGACCCATGTGTGGAAGCCGATGCTGCACACGATCGCGGCCGGCACGCGCGACGTGCAGCAACAGCAGGTGATCTTCCTCGCCCACGCGCGCGATCACGGCTACACGTACCAGCCCGGCGAACTGAAGGGGCTCGATCGTGCACGGCGCCGCGTGCAGCTCAGCGAAATCCGCTCGCAGGACGGCGAGCTCGTGATCGACGCGCGCGAACTCGAATACGACGTGCTGATCCTCGCGCTCGGCAGCCAGGCGAACGATTTCGGCGTGCCGGGCGTGCGCGAGCACTGCTACTTCATCGACAGCCAGCAGCAGGCCGAAACCTTCAACGAAGCGCTGCGGATGCGCGTGTTCCGCAGCATCGCGCGCGACGAGCCGTTCCGCGTTGCGATCGTCGGTGCGGGGGCGACCGGCGTGGAACTGGCGGCGGAACTGAGCCGGCTGCTGGAAGTGGCGCAGGCGTATGGCGACGCGACGGTGCGCGAGCGGCTGCAGCTGACGCTGCTCGAAAGCGGCCCGCGCATTCTCGCCGCGTTTCCGCCGAGGATTTCCGCGTCGGCACAGCGGCGGCTCGAGCAGATCGGCTTTCATGTGCTGACGTCGACGCGCGTAACGGCGGCCGATGCGAACGGTTTCCACTATGGCGACGGTTCGTTCGCCGAAGCAGATCTGATGGTGTGGGCGGCCGGCGTGAAGGCACCCGATTTCATGCAGGCGCTGGGCGGGCTCGCCACGAACCGCGCGAACCAGATCCTGGTCGGGCCCGCGCTGCAGGCCACGGCCGACGAGCACGTGTTCGCGATCGGCGATTGCGCGAGCCTTCAGCCCGACGGCCATGAACGGCCACTGCCGCCCACCGCGCAGGTGGCGACCCAGCAGGCCGAGCATCTCGCGGAGCACCTGCCGGCATGGCTCGACGGCAAGCCGTTGCCGCCGTTCGCGTTCCACGATTTCGGCGCACTCGTATCGATCAGCGACTACGACGCGTTCGGCACGCTCGGGCAATTCGGATTCTTCCGCGGCGGCTTCATCCAGGGGCGGTTCGCGCAGTTCAGCCACCTGATGCTGTACCGGCGGCACCAGCAGGCGCTGCACGGGTTCTCCAAGGCGACGCTGCTGTGGATCGCCGAACGGATCAACGGCTGCGTGCAGCCGCGCATCCGCCTGTCGTGATACCGCGCATCGCAACATTGCGTAACATTTCGAGGAAAGCAGAAATGAGGAACAGTGCAGTAGCCTGGCTCAGGACCGTCGCCGCGATCGGCAGCTTCGACATGCCGTCCGTCTCATGGGCCGCACCGCGACGGCGCAGCATCACGCGCGATCGCTTGCCGTCGTGGGACGCGACGAGCCAGCCGACGATCAGCGTGCTCGAGCGGCCCACGGCCGACACCGTGATGATTTCGTGGTGCGACGCGTGCACGGGCCACTACGGCTACCAGAAGTGGCGGCTGTTCACGACGCGCAAGCGCGGCGTCTGCGCGCTGTCGGGGCGGCCGATCGCGCCCGGCGACAGCGTCTATGCGCCGCAACTGCTCGGCTCGACGCCGGGCAACGCCGCCGCGATGGTGCTGGCGGCATCCATCGACGAGGCGTGTGCCGCTTAAACGGACGTCGCCCGACCGGCGCCATACGCCGGCTCGCTGTTCTGCCGTTCCAGTTCCGCGTCGAGATGCGCGGCATGCGCCTTCGCTTCGGACTCCGACATCAGCTCGCCTTCCCACTTCGCGACCACCGCGCTCGCGATCGAGTTGCCGACCGCGTTGGTTGCCGAGCGCCCCATGTCGAGGAACGTGTCGACGCCGAGAATCAGCAGCAGCCCCGCTTCCGGGATGTCGAACTGGTGCAGCGTCGCCGCGATCACGACGAGCGATGCGCGCGGCACGCCGGCCATTCCCTTCGACGTCAGCATCAGGATCAGCAGCATCGTGATCTGCGTGCCGAGCGACAGGTGGATGTTGTA
>NZ_LKPJ01000035.1 GCF_001443045.1 Burkholderia ambifaria
CCCCCGGCCCCTCCGCCCGGCGCGCCGGCCGACGATACGCGCCCGCCGCCGCGCGGCATCGCGCTCGACGAGATCGCGCGCGGGATGCAGCATGCCGCCGCCGCCGCGAACCAGTTGCTCGCGCACCAGTACACGGCCGTGCTCGACCAGTTCTTCGACCTGCGCGACGACGGCCTGCTCGCGCCGCGCGAGGTCACGGTCGCGCTCGACGCGGAGCACACGATGCCGGTGCCGCTCGTCGCGCTCGCCACGCCCCGCGGGCTCGCGCTCGACCGGATGGTCGTGCACCTGACCGTGCGCGGCGACTTCACCGAGGCGCTGCCGGCCGGCGGCGTCGCGGGTAACGACGACCAGCGCGGCCGCTTCTACGTGACGTTCGCGCCGCGTTCCGGGAAAAAGGACGCGCAGGGGACCACGCGGCAACGCGACACCGAGCACATCGACATCGAAATGCAGTTCGCGGCGCTGCCGCCGCCCGAAGCGATCATGCGCGTGATCGACGAATACACGCATCACCTGGTGCCGCGCGCACGGCCGGGCAGCAAGGAGAACGACGATGGCGACCCAGCCTGAACGCACCGGCGCGCAAGGCATCGCGCTGATCAAGCAGTTCGAGGGGCTGCGGCTCTCGCGCTATCTCGATGCGGTCGGCAAGCCAACGATCGGCTACGGGCACCTGATCCTGCCCAACGAGCGCTTCACGCGGGCGCTCACGCCAGCCGAGGCGGAGGCGCTGCTGCGGCGCGACCTGCGCGGCGCCGAGCTGAACCTGCGCAAGCTGCTGCACGTGCCGGTCACGCAGCAGCAATTCGATGCGCTGATGTCGTTCGTCTTCAATCTCGGCGCGGGACGGCTGCGCTCGTCCACGCTGCTGCGCTACCTGAACGCCGGCGCGAGCGCGCGCGCGGCCGACCAGTTCCTCGTCTGGAACAAGGCCGGAGGCAAGCCGCTCGCGGGGCTCACGAAGCGCCGCCGTGCCGAACGTGCGCTGTTTCTGTCATGAGCGCCGTGACGCCGCACCGGCCGAACGTCACGGGTCGCCGCGCATGTCGTTCGCGCCATTTCGCATGACGTCGGCTGCCCGTAAGCTGAAACCGTCGCTGAAATCTTGCCGCACCTGATCCGTTCCAATCATTCGTCATTTGCCACTCGTCACGACAGGAGTCCCGCATGAACGTCATTCGCTCGCCAGGCCCCACGATGCCGCCGCGCCTCGTCGTCTCGCATGCGACGCGCCGCACGCCGGGCGCCGCCTGCGTCGCCGTCGCCACCGCGGCAACGGCCGCGCCGCACGCCCTCGTTGCCGCCGCCCCGTTGCCCGCCTATGCGGCGGACCTGCAGCGCACGTCGGGGGCGGGGTTGCCGCGCGACGCACGCGGCACGCCCGATCAGGAGCAAATGTCATGAACATCAAGCTCCGCTTCATCAATCGCTCGAACGACTGCGGCAACAGCGAGGTCGTGCTGTTCCAGCGCGACGTGATCCCCGATCTCGACGCATTCGCGATCGCGTGGAAGGTGATCCGCTATTGCGGACGCGACTGCTTTCATCCGTTCGACTACTCGACCGATATCGACGTCGCGCTCGGCGACGAGCACGGCAACTTCTCGCCGCGCGTCACGGCACCCGCCGGCGTGCGCTTCGTGGTCGACGCGCAGCCGACCGGACGCGGCCGGCTCGTGCCCGACCCGGCCGACGCGCCGGGCGGCGACATCGAGGTCGTCAACCGGATGCGGCGCGGTGCAGTGAACGTCAACGCGTTCAGCGCGGGCCGGCTGATCGCGGTGAAGGAAGCGGTCGTGCCCGGGCAAAAGGCAGTGTTCCGCTTCACGCCGGCGCTATGGATCGGCGTGGCGTCGCAGGTGCAGGAAAGCCGCGCGCTGCACGCGGCGGTGATGTCGAGCGCGAACACGCTGCTGCCGCTGGCGGGCGTGGCCGCGGCCGACATCGTGATGATGGGCGGCGGCACCGGCACCGACGCGCAGCCGTTCGCGTTCGTGCTCGAACACATCGTGCGCGCATAGCGTCGCCCGACACGGCTTGGACCGGCTTGACGGCACGGCTTCACGGCCGGGCCGGCGGGAAAGGTGTGCGGCAGACCGACTGCCGTTTTTTCAAACTCAAGGAGCAACGACGTGGATATCCAACTGAACCTGATCAACCGCTCGAACGACGCGAACAACTCGAGCGTCGTGATCTTCCAGAAGAACGTGGCGACCGACTTCGACGAACTCGCGATTGCTTGGAAGGTGATCCGCAATTGCGGCCAGGGCGACAACCATCCGTTCAAGTTCCCGATGACGATGAGCGTGAGCGCGAGCGATAGCTGGGGCAACTACATGCCGCAGCAAATCGCGGCGAACGGCCAGGTGTTCCAGGTCGTGCGCTCCAGCTCGGGCGACGTACTGCAGCTCGGCAGCGACCCGGGCGCGAGCTCCGAGGTGCAGGTACGCAACGACCTGCCGGCCGGCGCGATCAACGCGACGATCTACAAGGACGGCAACGCGCTCGCGCGCAAGACGTCCGTCGCGCCGGGCCAGAAGGCCGTGTTCCAGTTCAAGCCGACGATCTGGATCGGCGTCGCGTCGCAGATCGAACAGGGCGCGCTGATGAACTCCGCGGTGATCTCCGACATCAACACCGAACTGTCGCTGCTCGGCATCGCGAGCGCCGACATCGTGATGACCGGCGGCGGCCCGGGCCCGCGCTCGATGCCGTTCACGTTCCGGCTGGAAAACGTGGTGATGGCGTAACGGCCCGTGCGCCGGCGATGCACGGCCGGCGCCCACTCAATCAGTTATCCAAAGCAAAGCAAGGTGACTCATGGACATCAATCTCAACTTCGTCAACCTGTCGAACGACGTCAACAACAGCCAGATCGTGATCTTCCAGAAGAACGTGTCGACGGACTTCGACGAGCTCGCGATCGCGTGGAAGGTCATCACCAACTGCGGACGCGGCGACAATCATCCGTTCGTGTTCCCGATGCTGACGACCGTCTCCGCGAGCGATGCCGACGGCAACTACATGCCGCAAAAGCGTGCGGACAACGGTCAGGTCTTCAACGTGTCGCGCTCGACATCGGGCAACGTGCTCGCGCTGGCCGGCGCGGCGCCGACGTCGCGCGAGATCCAGCTGCGCAACGACCTGAGCCAGGGGGCGATCACCGCGTCGGTCTTCAAGGACAACCGGCTGCTCGCCAACAAGACGGGTATCGTGCCGGGCCAGAAGGCCGTGTTCGAGTTCAAGCCGACGCTGTGGATCGGCACCGCGTCGCAGATCGAACAGGGCGCGGTGATGAATTCGGCCGTGCTGTCGGACATCAACACCGAACTGTCGCTGCTGGGGATCAAGAGCGCCGACATCGTGATGACGGGCGGCGGCGGCGGCACCACCGCGACCGCGTACCAGTTCCGGCTCGCCAACGTGGTGATGGGGTAAACGGCGCGCGCGCGACGGCGAACGGGTCGCGCCCGTCGCGTCGTCGCGCGGGCGCGGTGCGTGAATCAGCCCGCGCGCTGCACGGGCGCCATCTTCGAGAAGTACTTCGCACCCGCGACGCAGCCGACGACCACGACCGTCACGACGAGCATCGACGGCGGCACCGTCTCGTGCAGCAGCCCGGCCGCGAGCAGGAAGCCGAAGAACGGCTGCAGCAGCTGCAGCTGGCCGACGCCCGCGATCCCGCCGAGCGCGAGACCGCGATACCAGAACACGAAGCCGATCAGCATGCTGAACAGCGACACGTACGCGAGCCCCCACAGCGCGGCGGCGTCGACGCCGTCGAACGTCGCGGGCCACGTGAACCACGCGAGCGGCAGCATCACCGGCAGCGACAGCACGAGCGCCCACGAGATCACCTGCCAGCCGCCGAGCTGGCGCGACAGGCGCGCGCCTTCCGCATAGCCAAGCCCGCACGCGACGATCGCGGCCAGCATCAGCGCATCGCCCAGCACCGACGCGCTGCCGCCGTTACGCAGCGCGAACGCGGCCACCGCGCCGCTGCCGACTAGCGAGAAGATCCAGAACGGCAGCCGCGGCCGTTCGCCGCCGCGCCAGACGCCGAATAGCGCGGTCGCGAGCGGCAGCAGCCCGACGAACACGATCGCATGCGCGGACGTCACGTGCTTGAGCGCGAGCGCGGTCAGCAGCGGAAAACCGACCACGACCCCGAGCGCGACGACGATGAGCGACGCGGTTTCCGCGCGCGTCGGCCGTTTCTGCTTCAGCGCGACGAGCAGGCTCAGGCCGAGCACGCCGGCGATCGTCGCACGCGCGAACGTGAGGAACAGCGGGTCGAGCCCCTGCACCGCGACGCGCGTCGCCGGCAGCGAGCCACTGAAGATGATCACGCCCAGCAAGCCGCTGAGCCATCCGTCGGTCGTCTTTTGCACGGTAAATCCTGGTCAAAAAAAGGTGGATGACCGATGATCCGCCGCCCGCGAAAAGCGCGTAAGCTACAGCCCAATACAATTCGGACAAACTGTACTGGACAACTGGCCGTACAGTTCCTTCTCGCCATGAACCGCTCCGTGCCGAACCCCGCTCCGCCCGCGCCGTCGCGCACGCGCGTGGAAACCGTGATGGACACGCTGCGCGCGCGGATCGCGAGCCGCGCGCTGATGCCCGGCGCGCGCGTGCCGTCGATCCGGATGATGGCCGACGCGCTGCACGTATCGAAATCGACCGTCGTCGACGCCTACGAGCGGCTCGCGAGCGAAGGCGCGCTCGTCGCGCGGCGCGGCTCCGGCTTCTACGTATCGGGCCACGCACCGCCGCTTGCGCTCGGCGAGCTCGGCCCGCGCCTCGATCGCGAACTCGATCCGCTGTGGCTGTCGCGCCAGGCGCTCGAAGCCGCGCCGAGTTCCGTGAAGCCCGGCTGCGGCTGGCTGCCGTCGTCGTGGCTGCCGGACGAGAGCCTGCGCCGCGCGCTGCGCGCGGTGTCGCGCGACGAACCCGACGCGCTGACCGACTACGCGACGCCGCTCGGGCTGCCCGCGCTGCGCCAGCAGCTCGCGTGGCGGCTCGCGCAGCACGGCGTCCATGCGGAACCCACGCAGATCATGCTGACCGACGGCGGCACGCATGCGCTCGATCTCGTGTGCCGGCTGCTGCTCGAGCCGGGCGACACCGTCGTGCTCGACGATCCGTGCTACTTCAACTTCCAGGCGCTGCTGCGCGCGCATCGCGCACGGATCGTCAGCGTGCCGTACACGCCGAACGGCCCCGATCTCGCGCGCTTCGAACAGGTGCTCGCCGAACACCGGCCGCGGCTCTACATCACCAACTCGGCGCTGCACAACCCGACCGGCGCGACGCTCGCGCCGCCGGTCGCGCACCGGCTGCTGACGCTGGCGGCCGAGCACGGCCTGCTGATCGTCGAGGACGACATCTTCGCGGATTTCGAGAGCACGCCCGCGCCGCGCCTGGCGGCATTCGACGGGCTGTCGCGCGTGGTATCGATCGGCAGTTTCTCGAAGACGCTGTCGGCCGCGATCCGGTGCGGCTATGTCGCCGCGCGCCCCGAATGGATCGATGCGCTCGTCGACCTGAAGCTCGCGACGTCGTTCGGCAATGCGCAGATCGGCGCGAACGTCGTGCATCGGCTGCTGGTCGACGGCACGTACCGGCGGCATCTCGACAGCCTGCGTGCGCAGCTGGCCGATGCGATGGGCGAAACGATCCGACGGCTCGCGCGCGCCGGACTCGGAATCTGGACGGAACCGCGCGGCGGCCTGTTCGTGTGGGCCGAGCTACCCGACGGGCTCGATGCCGCACGCGTCGCACGCCATGCGCTCGACCATGATGTCGTGCTCGCGCCGGGCGATGTGTTCAGCGCATCGCACAGCGCGACATCGTTCATGCGCTTCAACGTGTCGCGCTGCAAGGGGCCGGCGGTGTTCGATGCGCTTGCTCGGGCGATGGAGGCGGCGCGGCGCGCCGCGCGCGATACCGAAGCGCCGCCGGAGGCGACGCAATCGCACTCGAACCGCGTCTCACTCGATGTCACCGGCAGAATCTGACATGATCAGGCGCTCCGGCGCGCTCGCCCGTGCTCCGCGCGACGCGACGTAGTACAGCAGGCCCGGCACGACGATGCCGACGATCCACGACACGTCGACGCCACCCAGCGCGTCGACCCACGGCCCGGTATAGAACCCCGTCGCGACAAACGGCATCTGCACGAGTACGCCGATCGCGTAGACAGCGATGCCCACGGCGTTCCAGCGGCCATACCGTCCGTCAGGATCGAACAGCGCCGGCACGTCGTAATGTTCCCGGGTGACGCAGTAGTAGTCGACGAGATTGATCGCGCTCCACGGCGTGAAGAACACGAGCAGAAACAACAGGAACGACGAGAACGCTTTCAGGAAATCATGCTGCCCGGCCAGCGCGATGCCGCTCGATGCGGCGACGCTCAGCAGCACGAACGCGATGCGGGTACGCGGCGAGATCTCGCGCCGCCCACCGAAGCCGGTCAGGATCGCTGCGACCGACATCACGCTGCCATACGCGTTGAGCGTCGTAATCGTCAGCTTGCCCAGCGCGATCGTGAAATAAAGCACGGCGGCGATGGCGCCCGTCGCACCGAGGCCGACGATGAAGGCGACCTCGTGTCCCGAGAAGCGGTCACCGGCGAGCGCGGCGGCCAGCACGCCGAACGTCATCGACACCTGCGCACCGATCACGGTGCCGCAGAACACGGCGGCAAAGGTTTTCGCCGGCGACGTCGTGCGTGGCAGATAGCGGGAGTAGTCGGCGACGTAGGGTCCGTAGGCGATCTGCCACGACGCGGACAACGACACTGCAAGCAGGAACGATGCGAGCGTGAAGTGACGATTCGCCAGCAACGCTGCGAACGCGTGTCCTTGCAACAGGCTCGCGAACAGATACAGGAATGCGAGCGTGCCGACGATGCTCGATACGCGCCCCATCGCATGAATCGTTCGGTAGCCGAGGCCGGTGAGCAGAACGACGAGCGCGGAGAAGATCAGGATCGCGCTGGTATGGCCAACGTTCAACAGTTCCGCAATCGCCTGCCCGGCGAGTACCGTTCCGCCCGCAGAGAATCCGACATACATCACGCAAACGAGCATGAGTGGCACGATCGCGCCGTACACACCAAACTGCACGCGGCTGGAGACCATCTGCGGCAGCCCGAGCTGCGGCCCTTGTGCGCCGTGCAGCGCCATCACCGCGCCGCCGAGTACCTGGCCTGCCAGCAAGCCAACCAGCGACCAGAACACGTCGCCGCCGAGCACCACAGCCAGTGCTCCGACAACGACCGCCGTGACCTGCAGATTCGCGCCGAACCACAGGGTGAACTGACTGAACAGGTTGCCGTGGCGCTCGGCTTCGGGGATATAGTCGATCGAGCGGCGCTCGATCAGCGATGTATTGGCGACAGGTAAAGCGGTACGTTCCATGCTCGGCTCCTGACCGGTGGAAAACTGCGCTTGTGGGTCGCTCGGACCGCCGACATCGGGCCAGGTCGACGGCATGCGATGACATGCCCGCATGCTCGTCGACGACGGCCGGCCGGTGAAGCGGACACGGTCCTTCGCGGGGGTTGCGCGCCAGTCGCGACGACACGGCGTGCGTGCAGGATCGGTCGATCCTGACGATTACGGAAATCAGACCGACGCGGTCAGCGCCGGAACAAGCTCGTTCAGGTCGCCGACCAGGCCGTAATCGGCCACGCTGAAGATCGGCGCTTCCGGATCCTTGTTGATCGCGACGATCACCTTCGAATCCTTCATGCCGGCCAGATGCTGGATCGCACCCGAGATGCCGACCGCGATGTACAGCTGCGGTGCGACGATCTTGCCGGTCTGGCCGACCTGGTAGTCGTTCGGCACGTAGCCGGCATCGACTGCCGCGCGCGAGGCGCCCAGTGCTGCCGACAGCTTGTCCGCCAGCGGCTCCAGCACCTTCGTGTAGTTCTCGCCGCTGCCGAGGCCGCGGCCGCCCGACACGATGATGCTCGCCGACGTCAGCTCCGGACGGTCCAGTTTCGTCACTTCACGGCTCACGAACTGCGACTTGCCGGCGTCGGCTGCCGCTTCGATCTTCTCGACCGATGCGCTGCCGCCTTCCGCTGCAACCGGATCGAAGCCCGTCGCACGCACCGTGATCACCTTGATCGGATCGCTCGACTGCACTGTCGCGATCGCGTTACCCGCGTAGATCGGGCGCTCGAACGTGTCGGCCGAATCGACCGCCGTGATGTCCGAGATCTGCGCGACGTCCAGCTTCGCGGCGATACGCGGCGCGATGTTCTTGCCGTAGGCGGTGGCCGGCGCGAGGATGTGCGAGTAGTCCTTCGCGATATTCAGCGCGGTCGCTTCGACGTTTTCCGCGAGGCCCGCTTCGAGCTGCGGCGCGTCGGCCAGCAGCACCTTCGAGACAACCGCGATCTTTGCTGCGGCGTCCGCTGCGCCCTGTGCGTTGTGGCCCGCGACCAGCACGTGGATGTCACCGCCAATCTTCGCCGCCGCTGCCACCGTGTTCAGCGTCGCGGCCTTGATCGACGCGTTGCCCCCCAAGGGGGCTTCCTTCGGGGCGTCGCACTCTGCAATCACCAGAATCGTCATTTCTTTGCGCTCCCTCTTACAGCACCTTGGCTTCGGTCTTCAGCTTCTCGACCAGCGTCTTCACGTCCGGCACCTTCACGCCGGCTGCGCGCTTCGGCGGCTCGACCACCTTCAGCGTCTTCAGACGCGGCGCGACGTCCACGCCCAGGTCTTCCGGCTTCACCGTTTCCAGCGGCTTCTTCTTCGCCTTCATGATGTTCGGCAGCGTCACGTAGCGCGGCTCGTTCAGGCGCAGGTCGGTGGTGACGACTGCGGGCAGTTGAAGCGACAGCGTTTCCGCGCCGCCGTCGACTTCGCGCGCAACGGTTGCACGGCCGTCGGCGATCGTCACCTTCGATGCGAACGTCGCTTGCGGCAGGTTGGCCAGCGCAGCCAGCATCTGGCCCGTCTGGTTCGAATCGTCGTCGATTGCCTGCTTGCCGAGGATCACCAGCTGCGGCTGCTCCTTGTCGACCAGCGCCTTCAGGATCTTCGCGACAGCCAGCGGCTCGACGCTGTCGCTCGACTCAACGAGGATCGCGCGATCCGCGCCGATCGCCAGCGCCGTACGCAGCGTTTCCTGCGCTTGCGCGACACCGACCGACACCGCGATCACTTCGGTCGCCACGCCAGCCTCCTTCAGGCGCACGGCTTCTTCCACCGCAATTTCGTCGAACGGGTTCATCGACATCTTCACGTTCGCGATGTCGACACCCGTGTTGTCCGACTTCACGCGGATCTTCACGTTGTAATCGACCACTCTTTTCACTGCCACCAGCATCTTCATCATTCGTCTCCTTGTTCGGTTGCATTTGCCGTCACGCAAGCATCGTGCGGGCAATCACCGTGCGCTGGATCTCCGACGATCCTTCGTAGATCCGCAGGATGCGTGCGTCCCGCACCAGTCGCTCGATCCGCATTTCGCGCGTGAAGCCGTACCCGCCATGAATCTGCAATGCAGCATCGGTCACGAACGCCACCATCTCCGATGCATACAGCTTCGCCATCGACGCCATGTCCGTAAACGGCTCGCCGGCTGCACGCCGCGCCGCGGCCTGCAGCGTCAGCAGCCATGCAGCCTCGAGTTGCGTCTTCATGTCGGCGAAGCGCCATTGCAGCCCCTGCTTGTGCGCGAGCGGCTCGCCGCCGACGTGACGCTGCTTCGCCCAGTCGATCGCATCGCCAAGTGCCGCCTCGGCAATACCGAGGCTCGTCGCCGCGACATCGAGACGGCTGTTGTCCAGCACCTTCATCGCCGTGCGGAAACCGCTCCCCTCGTCGCCGAGCCGGTTCGACGCCGGCACCCTGCAGTCGAACGCAACCTCGTGCGCGGGTGCGCCGTGAATGCCCATCAGCTTTTCCGGTGACGACACCGACACGCCGGGTGTATCGCGATCGACGATGAATGCGCTGATTCCGCGCGTACCGAGTTCCGGTGCGGTTTTCGCATAGACGACGATGAATTGGGCGGCATCGGCATTCGAGATGAAATGCTTGACGCCACGAATGCGATAGTGGTCGCCGTCGCGGACGGCCTGCGTCGTCATGCCGGCCGGATTGGAGCCGGCCTGCGGTTCGGTCAGCGCGAATGCGCCCAGCTTCGCGCCGCTCGCGGCATCCGGCAGATAGCGGGCACGCAACGTGTCGTCGCCACCGATCAGCACGGAGTCGGTCGCCAGATAGTGGGCGCCGATCATCGACGAGGTCGCCGCGCACGCGCTCGCGATCTCGGCCAGCGACAGGATGATCGCGGCAGGTGACGCGCCAATTCCGCCCCAGCGCTCCGGCAGGTTCATCCCCATCACGCCGAGTTCGGCCAGCGCCGGCATATAGCGTGTCGTCGACGTTTCGTCACGATCGACTTGCGCGGCGTGCGGTGCGAGTTCGGCTTGCGCGAAGCGGCGGATCGCGTCGGCGATTTCGAGGTCGGCGTCGCCGACGCCCAGTCGTTTAAGCATCGTTCATCTCCTGATGGGTTTCGGTTTGTCGTGCAGACTCGGCAGCGCCGGTGACGACCGTTTCGGCTGCCGCGTGAACGACGCCGGCCTTCACGAGTGCGGAGATAGCCGCATCGTCGAGACCAAGCACCCGTCCAAGCACCGCGCGCGTATGCTCGCCGAGCTGGGGTGCACGCGTCGTACGCGTGTCGGGATAGGCGGAAAATTTCAGCGGCTGGGCAGGCAACCGGATCGGCGAGCCGTCGGCCGCGACCGTATCGACGAGCAGGCGTCGCGTGCGCGCCTGTTCGCTTTCGAGCGCTTCCTGGATGTTCCGGATCGGCGCGACCGGAATGCCCGCCGCGCCAAGCATCTCGTTGACCTCGTCGACCGAACGCGTCGCGCTCCACTGCTCGATGCACGCACGCAATGCCGCCTCGTGTTCGCAACGCAATGTGTCGGACGCGAAACGCACATCGTCGACCAGCGTCGGATGGCCGATCGTGTCGGCAAGCAGGCCGAACAGTTTGTTGTTGAGTACCGCGACGACGAAATGGCCGTCCGTCGCGCGATACGCGCCGAACGGCGCGGAAGTCGGATGGCGGTTGCCGACACGCCGCGGCGCCACGCCGGTGGTCGCGTAACGCGCGACGAGCGCAGCGGTCAGGCTCATCGTCGCATCGAACATCGACACATCGACGTGCGTACCCTGACCAGTACGATCGCGTGCGACGAGCGCGGCAAGCACGCCCCATGATGCAAATATCCCGCTGACCACGTCGGATACGGAATCGCCGACGAGCGTCGGCTCACCATCCGGCGCGCCGGTCGCGTCCATCAGCCCGCACATCGCCTGCAGGATGATGTCGTACGCCGGCCGGCTCGATTCGGGGCCGGTCTGCCCGAAGCCCGATACGCTCGCATAGACCAGCGCCGGGTTGCGCGCCGACAGTGCCGCGTAGCCGATCCCGAGCCGATCGGCCACGCCGGGGCGGAAATTCTCGACGACGACATCCGCATCCGCGCACAGCGATTGCGCAAGCGCCCGTCCGTCAGCCGTCTTCATGTCGATCACGACACTGCGCTTGTTGCGATTCATCGCGCCGAACAGCCCGCTCTCGCCGTTCGCGAACGGGCCGATTGCGCGGTAGTCGTCGCCGGCGGGCGGCTCGATCTTGATCACGTCGGCGCCGAGGTCGCCGAGCAGTGCCGAACACAGCGGCCCCGCCAGCACCCGGGAAAAGTCGATCACGCGTATGCCGTCGAGCGGCAGCCTGGACATAGTCACGGCATCTTTCTCCTGAAGGTCGGGCCGAGTCGGCCGATGCGGTGATTCTGTTCGAGCGAGGCAATCAGATAAAATATCGGAATAAATTAACACCTATAAGATTTTCATATGGGTAGGTCCGACATGGCTCTGTCGCTGAGACTGCTTCGCTATTTCGTCGCGGCCGCGGAAGCGGGCAGCACGACCGCGGCCGCGCTCCGGCTCAACGTGTCGCAACCGTCGATATCGGTGGCGATCCGCGAACTCGAAGCGCTGTTTGACGATCCACTGTTCACGCGCGGCGCGGGCACGCGGATGACGCTCACGCATTTCGGCGAGCGCAAGCTGGCCGAGGCACGTCAGTTGCTTGCATCGGCGTCGGCGTTCGCGACGGACGATGTCGGCGACGAGCCGGGCGGCGTCGTGCAGATCGGCATCTTCAGCACGATCGCGCCGGTCTATTTGCCGCGCGTGCTCGAGCTCGCGCAGCAGCGTCATCCACGCCTCGAGATCCGCTTCGTCGAAGGTGATCTCGCGCAGCTCGACATGGCACTGCACAAGCAGCAGATCGACTTCGCACTGATGTACGACGTCGGCTTGCCCGAAGACATCGAGCGCGAGTGTCTCGCCGAATTGCGGCCCTATGCGCTCGTGCCGGCCGGGTCGGTACTTGCCAAGCGCAAGCGTGCGATTTCATTGCGCGATCTCGCCTCTCAGCCGTTCATCCTGATCGACCTGCCGCATAGCCGCGACTTCCTGATGGCACCGTTCTGGCAATGTGGCCTGTCGCCGAATGTCCGCTATCGCGCGGTGTCGATCGAACTCGTACGCGCGATGGTCGCAAGCGGGCTCGGCGTGTCGCTGCTGATCACGCAAAGCCCGGCGGTCACGCGCTCGCCGCTCGTCGTTGAATGCCCGATCCGGGAGTCGACCGTGATCCAGCCGCTGGTGATCGCCCGACTCGCGCGTGCGGCGCGGACCCGCGCGTCGGAAATCGCGGCGACCTGCGTACGCGACGCGGTCGCGGATGCGATGCGCACGCGCACCGGGCTTTGAAACGGGACTGCCCGCCTATAATGTCCGGCACCGACGCGATCCCTCGTGTGCCGGCGGGCAGGATGACCCAGCATGAACGGGGGCGCCCGTACATCAGGAAGGCATAAAACAATGAGACTGAATTCCGGGAAAACACTGCTGCTATTCGCGGCCCTGTTGCCCATCGCGAATACATGGGCCGAAAACGTCATCGAATACGCGGATCACAACGAGTATGTCGAGGAGGCCAGGGGCCCTACCTTCCTCAGCCGCGACAGCAAGGTTCTGTTGATGAGTACTTATTCGCATACCTATACATTCACGAGCAAGGACAGCCTCGCGCCGGACCTCCAGGCGATCGACAATCCGGACATGATCTGGCGGCCCTATTTGTCCGACATCTATTCCGATCCCGAGGAAACGTCGTTCACGACCAATTTCGTGATTTGTTTCGGCCACGAATACCCGAAACTTTCGGCAAGCGAGCGGCTGACGTTACGGAAGTCGGGATTTTCCGACGCTCCCGACGGGGACATCCAGTGCAAGAACGTGCCGATGACCGGGACGAGAGAAGCGGCGCTGGACGATGCCGCACTCAAGGCACGCGCGAAGCAGGAGGGCATGGAATCCTTCTGGATCGGCAAGACGACCACCAGCGGCATGATCGTTCATGTGCCGGATACCGCGACCGGCAAGGCGGTCAAGTCGATGAAGGCGCCATTCAAGAAGGCCGGCGAATACTTGCGGCATGCGATTGCGCCGTTCGGCCTGATGTTCTGCAAGGGCAGTTGCGGCCTGCCGGGCGGCTGAACGGAGCAACGGCATCGCAGCCTGACGCCCGTGTCGCAGGGGCGACGCGAACCGCCATCGAATCGCCCCCGACGCCGGCTTACACCTCCGCCGCGTGCGCCCTCGCCCGCACCTCGGCGAACGTCGTATCGACCAGCATCCGTCCCGTGTCGAACACTGTTTCGAGCGCATCGTCCCACTCGCCTTCGAGCACACGATCGTCCCACGCGACCGGCAGCGTCGCCGTCCGGTACTCGCCCGTGCGCCGATTGCGCAGCAACGTCAGCCGCCCCTTCTTCGAGCGCTTGCCCTGATCGGTGACCGGATCCTTGCGAACGTCGTGCCACACGCCGTCGCGCCGGATCGCCGAGCACTTCATCGCGAAGCGCTGCGTATCGCGGTTCACCTGCTGCAGCAACGCGCCGCCCATCCCGAACACGACGTTGCCGGCCGCATAGCCCGCGTCGTCGAGCGCGATGAGGATCGCTTCGATCGACCGCTCGTCAACGCCGTCGCCCTGAATCACGCGCACGCGGTTCAGCACGCGCCGCCCCTTGCCGTTCACGGTCGAGCCGAACGATGCATCGAGTGCGCGCACAGTCTGCAGCACGATCGTCACCGGGTCGCCAGAGTCGGGGCGCACGACGAGCGTCGCGCCCGAATCGATCACTGCCTGGCGCAGCGGCCCACCCCACATTTCAAGTGCGGCGAACAGATCGTAGGAGTCCGACACGACTGAAACGATCGCCCCAGGCAGCCCGAAGCGGGCGATCATGTTCCGGTATGCGTCGGCTTCACGCGCGCGCCCCCACGACGTGATCGTGCTGTGCTCGGCCGCCGGCACCGAATACGCGGCCATCGGCTCGCGATAGAAGCGGTTCGCGGCCAGCACGCCGAGCACCGTGTCCGAACCCATGAAGCTGACGAGGTGCGCCGCGCCGCCGATCGCGGCCGACTCCGCGCTCGACACGCCGCGCGCGCCGAAGTCGTGCAGCTTGAACGGCAACTGCGCGAGATCGTCGTCGGTCCTCTCGAGAAAGCGGCGGATCGTCTGCCGCAGGTGCCAGCTGCGCGTCGCGACCGTCACCGGATACCACACGCGCAACAGCATCGTCTCCAGATACGACGCGAGCCAGAATACCTTCGGGTCGTCGCATTCGACGGTCATCAGCACGTTGTGCACGGGCACGACCGAACCTTCGGGCACCGCGCGGATCTTCACGGGCAGATAGCCGTCGTAGCGCTCGACGACATGACGCCACCCGTCCTCGTTGAACGGCTCGCCGTGCGCCGCGAAGAAATCGCGCGCGTCGTCGATCATCGCGTGCGTGACTGGCCGGCACAGATATTCCTTCAGCAGCATCTGCAGGCCGAAGAACAGCGTGCGGTCGTAGCGGCCGCCGCGCGATTCGACGTACGAGAACATCGCCTGCGCGTCGGGCAGATATTGCAGGAAGTGGGAAGCCTTGTACGAATCCGTGTTGAGGATCGGATTGGCGAGAACCGCGGCAAAGCCGCCGAGATCGTTTTGCATGGCTAGAGCTCCTCTAGGCCGTTGAAGTGCCGCCGCGTCTGTCGCAGCGGACCGGAATCCGGGGAATCAGCGGATCACAGTTTCCCCAGGAAGTGATACGCGATCTCGAAGTGATCCTCGAACATCACGTTGCGCATCTGCGCGAATTCGTTGAGCGGCACCCAGCGCGCCTTGTCGGCGTCGTCGCTGCCCTTCACGCGCGGCAATTCGCCCGTCGGGAAGTTGAACAGGCACGCGTGCGTGATCGTGCGGCCGCGCAGCGAGCGCGTCGGATGATCGAACACCTGGCGATCCTTGATCGAGCCGCGCAGCACGGGCTCCGGCAGCTTCAGGCCGGTCTCCTCGCGCAGTTCGCGAATGCACGCAGCATCGAGCCGTTCGTCCTGCTCGACGAACCCGCCCGGCAGCGCCCACAGGCCGCGGCCCGGTTCGCTGCGTCGGCGCACGAGCAGGATATGGCCCGAGTGCACGACCACCGCGTCAACCGTCACGAACGTGACCGGATACGGTGCGGCCGACCATGCCTTGCGATAGCCCGCAATGAATTCGGCTTCGGCCTTCAGCTGCGCGAATTCCGGCTGCGTGCGGAAACGCTCGAGCCAGCCGAATACGGGTTCCGGCACCGCCCATTGCACGAAGCTGTTGGTGCGTTCAGCGAAATACTGGTCGCGGATTTCGGTCGCGGAAATGTCTTCGGTCGCATCGACGTCGACAAGCTCCCATTGCGGGAACATCCGCAGGTAATACGACGTGGCGTCCTTCTCGTGGCCGATCAACCCGACCTTGCGCTGCGCGACGTCGCCGAGCGCGGCGGCCACGGCATCCTGCACCCAGCGCACCCAGTCGCCGTCGTTGTACGTCGAATCCTGCACCGGCGCGATCGTCACGCGCTCGCGCTCGGACGCATCGAGCAGCGAAGCCAGCATCTGGCAGCGCTCGTCGAACGAGAACGGATCCTTGATGGTGCGGGGCTTGTCGGTCGAGCCGATCAGCACGCACACGCGTTCGGCCCGGCTCAGTGCCGACTTCAGCACGTTCAGGTGACCACGATGCGGAGGCTGGAAACGACCAATGAAAACGAGCGCGTCGAAGCGCCGGTTCTGTTGCGTACTCATGAGGCTCCCTCAAGAGATTGAAACGCTTCGGGTCTTTCCCGAAGGTATGGAATCGATCGTAGGGGAATTCCCGGAGAAGGTCAATCGAGCACCGGCTCGACTTGACGAAGTCTGAAGAATTGCGCGGCGCAGGCGGGTTACACTCGATTTCATTCCAATCCGCGCCGTTGCGCCCGCCATCATGAGGATCTCTGTCAGCCGGATCGTCGGCGTCGATCGCAGACGCCTCTTCACGTGGTCGCAGGACTACGCGCGGCGGCTCGTGTGGGACAGCTTCCTCGCCGACGCCTATCTGCCCGACGGGATGACGGCCGACGTCGGCGTCGACGCGTTCTGCCGCAGCCAGTCGGGCGCGACGATGGTGTCGCGGTACATCTCGTACCGTCCACCGCAGGTCGCGGCCGTCGAAATGGTCGACGGGCCGAAGGTGCTCGAGCGCTTCAGCGGCAGTTGGAACTTCACCGAGCGCACGCCGGGCACGACCGAAGTGAAGTTCACGTATCACTTCCGCGCGCAGCCGGCGTGGCTGCGCTGGCTGCTCGAACCGCTGATCGGCGCGTTCTATCTCGTGCAGACACGCCGGCGTCTCGACTCGTTCAAGCGCTGGGCCGAAGCCGAAGCGTTGCCGCACTGAGCGTCGCTCACGCGACGCCGCGCGCCACCTGCTGCCGGACCTGCGCATGCGTGCCGAGCGCGGCGGCGATTGCATCGACCGCATCGGCCGCGCGTGCGGCGCCGCACATGAATGCGTCGACAGCCGCGAAGCCGTGTTCGGGCCACGTATGAATCGTGATGTGCGATTCCGCCAGCAGCACGACACCCGTCACGCCATGCTCGCCGCCGAAATGATGGAAATGCGCGCCGATCACGCGCGCGCCGGCCTGCTGCGCGGCGTCGGTGAGCATCGTCTCGAGCCGCGCGGCATCGCGCAGCAGCGCCGCGTCGATGCCGGCGAGATCGGCCAGCACGTGCGAGCCGAGCGTCGCGCGCGGCGCCGCGACGCTGTCGCGTGCCGTCATTTGTGCGACCCGTACGACGAGTAGCCGCTGCGCGCCGACGAACTGCCCCAGCCGCTGCCGCCCGAACCGCTGCCGCCGATCGACGCGCAGCTGAACAGCGTAACGACGATCAGCCCGTAGATGCCGTAGAGGATATAGCGCATCACGCGTTGCCCCCGTCCGATGCGAAGCTCTTCCACAGCCATTCAGGCAGCCACAGCACGAGCAGGCCGACCAGCACGTAGACGGAGCGGCCGCTGAACGAGAACAGCGAACCCATGTTGAGAATCACGAGGATCGCGCTGAACACGAACGGCAGCGGCGCGAAGCTGTGCGGGTGCTTCGCGCCGAACAGGCCCGTCGACTTCCCGGCGGAACCCGTTGCGGGCGCAACCGCTGCCGCTGCAAGCGCAGGCGTGCCGAAGCGCTCGGCCAGCGCGCTGGCCGACAACGGCCGTGCACGCGACCAGACGATTTCCGCCGCGCTGCGCTCGCGCGTGAGCTTGTCCTTCTGCCAACCGTAGTCGACGATCGACGTGCGGTCGCCGACCTGCACGCGCCAGTTGAACGCACCGACCACGTAGACAACCTCCGAGTCGTATGCCTCGCGCAGTCGATAAGTCTTGCCGCCGTCGGTCACGTCGGACTCGACGCCGATCGTCGGCCAGTGATCGAGCACCTGCACGCGCTCCCAGCGCCCTTCGCTCTGCACGAGCCACAGGAACCCGCGCTTCGGGTTCAGCAGCAGGTATTCGTCCCACGTCTCGTCGTCGCCCGGCACGCGGCAGCGCATCATCCCGATCACCGTGTACTTCACGCCGTCGAACGTGCCGATCGCGCCGAGCTCCAGCGCGCCCTTCACCGCATCGAGCTTGCGCTGCGCGGCGAACACGGTCTGCTGCTCGGCCGTGCATTGCACGCCCGCGTGACAAGTGCCGCACACCACGTAGTCGGCCACGTTCGGCGCATACGACAGCGACGCGCCACAGCTCGGGCACGCAAACGGCACCATCTCCGCACCGCGCTTCTCGCGCGTATCGTTCTCGGTATCGCGCAGGCCGGTGAACGCAAGCGCATCGAACTCCAGCGCTTCGCCCGTATAGACGGCCGGGCTCCCGCCGTTCGCTTCGGCGTCGGAATAGTCGTACGTCGCGAACGCGTTGCCGGTGCGCAGGTCGACGACGCGCGCCTCCCAGCCGGCATCGACGCGAAACGGCAGCTCGCCGTCGCCGCCCGTGCAGCGCGCGGTGCGCACGTCCGACACGAGATACGCGCGGCCGCCATGATCGATCCGCATGCCGGGTTCGAGCGTGCCGAACGCGGGCCAGGTGCCGCCTGACGCATCGTCGGGCTCGCGCACCGTGATCGCATACTGCCCCGACGCATCCGACAGCCAGCCGAACGTGCCGTCGTCGAACACGACATACCATTCGCTCCACGCGCCGGCGTCGTAGGTCATCTGGATGCGCCCGAGCACGGTGAACGTGCGCTTGCCGTAGCGTCCGGCCGTGCCGATCTGGATCGGCGACGCGTCGTCGAGCACCGTGGCCAGCTCGCCGATGCGTTCGACGTCGGCGCCGCGCTTGAGCAGCGTGCTGCGGCAGAACGCGCAGACGGCCATCACGGCCGCCGCCGAGCGAAACTCGACCGGCGCGCCGCACTGGGGGCACGAAGTACTGAACATGCGCGACGCTTACCGGGTGAGCTTCGCGAGGATTTCCGCCTTCGCGCGCGAATATTCGTCTTCGGTCACGAGGCCCTTGTCGAGCAGGGCCTTCAGCTGTTCGAGGCGCTGCACGTAATCGGTCGCTTCCGCCGGTGCGGCAGGTTGCGCAGCGGCGACCGGTGCCGCGACGGGCGCCGGAGGTGCGGGCGGTGCCGGCTGCGCGGCGCCCGCGATCTGGCCGGCCATCGCCTGCCCGATCGCAGCGCCAGCCGCGAGCCCCGCGCCGACACCCGCGATGCCGCCCGGGTTCTGCGCGGCAAGCGGGATCGCCTGAGCGGTCTGGTATTGCGTCGCGCGGGCGAGATCGCCGGCCATCCCCGCGCCGATCCGCAGGTCGAGCGCCTTCTGCAGCTCGGCCGGCAGCGACACGCTTTCGACCGCGAACGCATCGAGCGCGAGGCCGTAGCGCGTGAACACCGGCACCAGCGCCTCGGCGACGCGTTGCGACAGCAGCGTCTGGTTCGCGGCCATGTCGACGAACGGCACGTCGGCCGAGCCGAACGTCGTGCTCATCGCGGTGACGACCAGGTTGCGCAACTGCTGTTCGAGATCGTCGACCGTGTACTGCGCACGCGTGCCGCTCACCTCGCGGTGGAACGCGGCCGCATCGACGATCCGATACGAGTAGATGCCGAACGCGCGCAGCTGCACGAAGCCGAATTCGCGATCGCGGATCGTCACCGGCTGCGCGGTGCCCCAGCGCCGGCCGAGCTGCAGCCGCGTGCTGAAGAAGTAGACGTCCGACTTGAAAGGCGATTGAAAGAACTTATCCCAGTTCTTCAGGTACGTAAGCACCGGCAGCGTGCGCGTTTCCAGCTTGTACAGCCCAGGCTGGAACACGTCGGCGACCTTGCCTTCGTTGACGAAGATCGCGACCTGCGTTTCGCGCACGGTCAGCTGGCCGCCGTACTGGATCTCCTGGTCTTCCATCGGATAGCGCCAGGCCAGCACGCCGTCGGTGTCCTCCGTCCATTGCAGGACGTCGATGAACTGCTTGCGGATAAACGAACCCAGACTCATGTCGATCTCCTCGAGCGCGTGGCGCGTCAGGTCAGGCAGGCGGCATTGATGATGCCGACGACGAGCGACGCGGCGCCCATCAGGCCGCCCATCGCGACGTTGCGATCCTCGATCGCATGGTTCATGCCGGGAATCAGGCGGGTCAGCACCGCATAGGTGACAAGCTGCACGGCCATCGCGCCGACGGCCCACAGCATGACTTCGCCGAGCGTCGAGTTGTGCGCGATGCTGGAGGCGAGCGTCAGGCAGAACCCGATCAGCGCGCCGCCGAACGACAGCGTCGCGGCCGCGTTGCCGTCGCGGATCAGTGCCAGTTCGTCGAACGGGGTGACCTTCAGGTACACTGCCGCGAACACGAAAAGCAGCACGAACGCCGACAGTAAATGAACCGCATAAAGATAGGCACTATTCATTCTTTTCCTCGGATTTTGTGCTCGGTTCGCCGCCCCGTCGCCGGTCGGCCCACGCAGGGCCGCCGCTCGAAAATCCGCGCCAGTATATCCACATTGCCGAACACTGCACAACGGACGCGCCATGCTGCATAAGCGCGCGCTCGTCCTGTCGATCCTCGTGCTCGCGTCGTGCGGGCTCGGCTACGAACTGATCAGCAGCGCACTGTCGAGCTACCTGCTCGGCGATTCGATCCTGCAGTTCTCGTCGGTGATCGGCTGCTACCTGTTCGCGATGGGGATCGGCTCGTGGCTCGCGAAGTTCGTCGAGGACGACGACGTGCTCGACCGCTTCGTCGACATCGAGCTGCTCGTCGGCCTGCTCGGCGGCGTGTCGGCCGCGCTGCTGTTCGCGGTGTTCGCGTGGCTCGCCGCGCCGTTCCGTGCGGCGCTCTACGCGCTCGTGCTCGCACTCGGCCTGCTGATCGGGATGGAAATCCCGCTCGTGATGCGCGCGTTCCAGCAGCGCCGCCAGGCGTTCCGCCATACCGTCAGCGAGGTGCTGACCTTCGACTATCTCGGTTCGCTCGCCGTGTCGCTGATCTTCCCGCTGGTGCTCGCGCCGCGTCTCGGCCTGCTGCGCACGAGCTTCCTGTTCGGGCTCCTGAACGCCTTCGTCGCGCTGTGGACCACGCACCTGTTCCGCGACGAGATCCGCAACGTGCGCGGCAAGCTGATGCGCGCGTCGCTCGTGATCGGGCTGCTCGTCGCCGGCTTCGCGCTGTCGGACCGCATCACGCACTGGGCCGAGCACGGCGTGTACGGCGACGAGACGATCTATTCGGAAACGACGCCATACCAGCGCATCGTGCTCACGCAGTGGCACGACGACATGCGGCTGTACCTGAACGGTAACCTGCAGTTCTCGTCGCGCGACGAGCATCGCTATCACGAGGCGCTGATCCATCCGACGATCGAGGCGCTGCCGTGGGCGAAGCGCGTGCTCGTGCTCGGCGGCGGCGACGGCCTCGCGGTGCGCGAGCTGCTCAAGCACCGCAACCTCGAACAGATCACGCTCATCGATCTCGACCCCGCGATGACGAAGCTGTTCTCGACCTCGGCACCGCTCGTGAAGCTGAACCAGGGCTCTCTGAAGGACCCGCGCGTGCACGTGATCAACGCCGACGCGGTGCGCTGGCTCGAATCGAACGCCGACGTGTACGACGCGATCGTCGTCGACTTCCCCGATCCGACCAACTTCGGGCTCGGCCGGCTGTATTCGGTGCCGGTGTTCCGGCTGCTCGCGCGCCACCTGTCGGAGAACGGCTATGCGGTGATCCAGTCGACGTCGCCGTATTTCGCGCCGCACGCGTACTGGACCATCATCGCGACGCTGCACGAAGCCGGGCTCAACACGTGGCCGTACCACTGCTACGTGCCGTCGTTCGGCGACTGGGGGTTCGTGATCGCCGGCAAGCGCCGCGACTTCACCGTGCCGACGCATTACTCGGTGCCGACGCGCTGGCTCGACGTGCAGACGGCCGCCGAGATGTTCCACTTCCCGGCCGACATGCCGGCGCTGCCGATGTCGCCGAACGAACTCAACGACCAGCCGCTCGTGCGCCGCTTCGACGACGACTGGAAGCACGTGCTGCGCTGATGGATCGCCGCACGTTCCTCGTCACGTCCGCGGCCGCGTCGCTCGCCGCGTGCGGCCGCACCGGCTGGATCGAGACGACGCCGCGCGTCGGCTACCCCGGCATGCGCGAAGGCCATGCGCTGCGCGACCACGCGGCGCTGCCGCCACCGTCCGGCACGATCGAAACCGACGTCGCGATCCTCGGCGCGGGGGCCGCCGGTCTGTCGTGCGCGTGGCAACTCGCGCGCGCGGGCCACAAGCACTTCACCGTGCTCGCGGGCCCCGAATTCGGCGGCAATGCGGCCGGCGGCCGCTTCGGCGGGCTCGGCTATCCGAAGGGCGCGCACTACCTGCCGCTGCCGTCGCTCGAATCCGCGCACCTGCGCGACATGCTCGCCGATCTCGGCGTGATCGAGTCGGCGCCGTTCTCCGTGCAACCCGTGTACGACGAGCGCGTGCTCGTGCATGCGCCCGACGAACGGCTGTTCATCCGCGGCGAGTGGCAGGACGGCATCGTGCCGGCGACCGGCCTCGATACCGACGCGCTCGCGCAGCAAACGCGCTTCTTCGCGTACACGGACGGTCTGCGCACCGCGCGCGGCGCGGACGGCCGCAAGGTGTTCTGCATCCCGATCGCGGAATCGTCGCGCGACCCGCACTGGCGCGCACTCGACCGGCGCTCGTTCAAGCAGTGGCTGCTCGACGAGGGTTACACCGCGACCGCGCTGCACTGGTACCTGAACTACTGCTGCCGCGACGACTACGGCGCGGGCTACGAGCATGTGTCCGCGTGGGCCGGCCTGCACTATTTCTCGTCGCGCGGCGGCCATGCGCGCAATGCGAGCGACGGCGCGGTGCTGACCTGGCCCGACGGGCTGCATGCGATGGTGACGAAGCTGAGCGATTCGATCACCGCGCGCACCGGTTCGAACGCATGGTCGCGGGATGGCTTCGCCGTTCGCGCGACCGAACGCGCGGGCGGTGTGGACGTGCTGTGCGCGCGCATCGCCAGCGACGGTACGCTGTCGACCTTCACGCTGAAGGCGCGGCGCGTCGTCAGCGCGATGCCGCTGTTCGTCGCGGCGCGCGTGTTTGCGCAGCTTTACGCGTACGGTTTCGATCCCGCGCGCGACCTGCCGCCGCGCGCACCGTGGCTCGTATCCAACTTCCTGCTCGACGGGATGCCGGCCGAGCAAGCCGGCGTGCCGCTCGCATGGGACAACGTCGTCTATGACGGCGCGGGGCTCGGCTATGTCGTGTCGACGCACCAGCTGATCCGGATGTCGCCACCGACGCGCTCCGTGTTCTCCGCGTACCAGGCATTGAGCACACGCGCGCCGGACGACACGCGTCGCTGGCTCGCGCAGGCGAAGCCCGATGCGCTGCGCGAGCAGGCGGCAATCGACCTGCAGGCCGTGTACGGACGCGAGCTGTGGAAGCATGCGAGCGCGCTCGAGATCACCGTGCGCGGTCATGCGATGGCAACGCCCGACGTCGGCTTCCTGAGCCGGCCGGGGCTGCTCGCGTTGCGCGAGGCCGACGGCCCCGTCGTGTTCGCGCATGCGGACCTGTCCGGGCTGTCGCTGTTCGAGGAAGCGTCGTACTGGGGCATGCTCGCGGCGCGACGCGTGCTCGCCTGAGCGCCGGTTTGCGGCGCATGCGGCGGCGTGCATTCCGTCATTGCGGCGCCGCCGGCAACCGCTATAATCGCGCGACATTCCGACTGCATTGAGCAGGCCGGCGGTGCCGCGCCATTCGCGGCGCCGTATGCCCTCCTCGACAACAACAATGACACACCGAACCGTTCGACGCCTTCGCCCGTTCGCGCGCGCCGCCGCGCGCCTGCTCGCGTGCGCTCCGCTGCTGGGCACGCCACTGGCGCTGCATGCGGCCGATGCCGCAAGCCCCGACGCGCCGCCCGCCTCCGGCCGCTACATCGTCGTCGACACCGGCCATACGCCGGCCCATCCTGGTGCAACCGGCGCGAGCGGCCGCGTCGAATACCGGTACAACCTCGACCTGTCCACGGCCGTCTCCGAGCGGCTCGTCGCGCATGGCGATCGCGTGCTGCGCACGGCGGCCGACGGCCGCGAAATCACGCTCGACCAGCGTTCGACGCAAGCGCCCGACGCGAACCTGTTCGTGTCGATCCATCACGATTCGATGCAGCAGCAGTTCATCGACGCGGGCCGGCAACGCGAATTCCGCGGTTTCGCCGTGTTCGTGTCGGAGCGCAATCCGCACTACGCGGAAAGCCTGCGTTGCGCGAAGTCGATCGCCGAGCGGCTGGTCGCGGCCGGCGAACGGCCGTCGCTGTATCACGCGCAGCCGATCAAGGGCGAGAACCGCCCGCTGATCGATCCGCAGCTCGGCATCCATCGCTTCGACGATCTCGTCGTGCTGCGCACCGCGCCGATTCCGGCCGTGCTGGTCGAGGCCGGCGTGATCGTCAATCCCGACGAGGAAAAGCGTCTCGCGCAGCGCGAGACGATCCAGCGTCTCGCTACCGCGATCGCGGGCGGGATCGATGCGTGTACGGCGGCCAGGTAAAGGCTGGCGCCGGTCGGTTCAAACGGTTTTCACCCAGTGAGGAGCACTACCATGAAGAAGAAGAATCTGCTCGCATCCTGCGCACTGCTCGCGCTTGCCGTTCCGTTCGCCGCGCAGGCGGCCGGTTGCGGGAAGCCGCGCAGCGCGTTCGATCAGGTGTACTGCAGCAGCAACGAGTTCTCGCAGCTCGACCGCGAACTGAACGACGAGTACGGCCGCGTGCGCAAGCAACTGAGCGGCGACCAGCAGGCGAAACTGAAGACGGGCCAGCTTGCGTGGATGAAGCAGCGCGACGACCGCTGCAGCGAAACGCGCGACGACGGCTATCTCGTGAACCTCCAGTGCGCGATCGACGCGACGCAATCGCGCCTGTCGTTCCTGCGCGAACGCGAGCGCGAATGCTCGAGCACGGGGTGCGTGACGGCGAAGCTCGGCGAGTAAGCGCTGTTCGGGTGCCGTACCGTGAGTCGCCTCGCGGCGCGGCACCTTCCGTGATGCAATACATGGGTCCGGAAAGGCACGGACGAACCGCGCGACGCATCGCGAATAGCCCTCCCGGTGCCGCACCATCACAGAAACCACCGATACTCCCGCGCGCCGATCTCGTTGCGAAAATCCAGCTCCTCCTGCCGCTTGTTCTCGCAATACACCATCACAAACTCACTGCCGAGCCCTTCACGTACCGCCGCGTGATCCTGCATCGCCGCGACGGCCGACAGCATCTCCTTCGGAAAATCGATCCCGCTGCCGCGATCGTCGTTGAGCGGCGCGATCGGCTCGATCCGCGCATCGAGCCCGTGCTCCATCCCGGTCAGGATCGCCGCGAGCACCAGGTACGGGTTCGCGTCCGCGCTCGCGAGCCGATGCTCGATGCGCAGATTGCGCGCATCCGATTCCGGAATCCGGATGCATGCGTCGCGATCCTCGAAGCCCCAGCTTGCGCGGCTCGCCGCGTTCACCATCGATCCGTAGCGGCGAAACGCGTTGTGATTCGGCGCGAACACCGGCATGCAGTGCGGCAGCAGCGCGAGGCAGCCGGCCACCGCATGCCGCAGCGGCCGCTGCCCGTCCGCGGCGAGCAGGTTGCGGCCCGCGTCGTCGTACAGGCTCACGTGCACGTGCATCCCGCTGCCCGGCGCATGCAGGTACGGCTTGCCCATGAAGCTCGCGCGATAGCCGTGCTGCAACGCGACGCCGCGCGTGCTGCGGCAGAACAGTGCCGACCAGTCGGCCGCACGCAGCGCATCGTCGGTATGGCCGAAATTGATCTCGAACTGGCCGGGCCCGAGCTCGGCCGTGATCACCGTCGCGTCCACTCCCTGCTCGCACGCGGCCTCGACCATCTCGTGCAGCACGTCGGAAAACCGTGACAACCGTTCGATGTGCATGTTCGGCTGATCATCGCGGTCGTCGCTCAGGCGGTCGCGCGGATACTGCGGCATCCCGTCCGCGAGCTGCGCGGCGAACAGGTAGAACTCGAGCTCGAACGCGACGACCGGCCGGATGCCGCGCACCGCGAACCGCCGCAGCACGCGCGCAAGCACCTCGCGCGGCTCGAACTCGATCGGCGCATCGGTGCCGTCGGAGCTGATCAGCATCTGCGCGAGCGGTTGCCGCTCCCAGCGCACCGGCTTCAGCGTGCCGGGAATCAGGCGACGCGGCGCGTCGGGGTCGCCGTCGTTGAAACAGTAATCGCCGATCTTGTAGAGGCCGCCCTGCGTGCCGAGCAGCACGCAATTCTGCGGCAGCTTCAGCAGCGAGCCGGACGCGACCTTCTCGAGCGCATCGATCGGATAGCGCTTGCCGTAGAAGTGGCCCGGCAGGTCGAGACAGATCAGGTCGACATAGCGGATCTCGGGATGCGCCTGCCGGAATGCGCGGACTTCATCGACCAGCACGGGAACGACGTCAGCCATGTGTCACCCTTTCCATGTCTTGTATGGCGGTGCCGCGTCGCGGCGAACCGGACTCATCGGCATGCACCACGTCGCACGACCGATGTCGATCAGTACTGCAAACCAGAAGCACGGCGCGACGGCCCGTCAGGCCGCCCCGCCGACAACTCAGGTGAACACCCAGATCACGCGCGTCGGCGCGTCGCCCAGGTTCGCGTAGCGAAACCGCTTGTGTGCAGGAAGCTGGAACGCGTCGTTCGGGCCGAGCGTGACGGGCGTGTCGTCACCGTCGATCCAGATCGTCAGCTCGCCTTCGAGCACGAAGCCGCCCTGTTCGTCGCTGTCGTCCACGGATCGCTCGCCGCTGTTCGCGCCCGGTGCGAGATGGCTCTCGAGGATCGAGAAGCGCGAACGCATGGTCGGCGACACGAGGATGTCCGTGATGCCGGCCGCGTAATACACGGTGCGCCGCTCGTCGGGCCGCGTGACCCACGGCACGCTGCGCGGCTTGCTCAGGCTGTAGAAATACGTGGTCGGCACGCCCAGCGCCTCGCCGATCGCGGTGAGATCCGCGACCGTCGGGCGCGACAGCCCGCGCTCGACCTGCGACAGAAAGCCGACCGAGCGACCGATCCGTTCCGCGAGATCGTTGAGCGTGACCTTGCGATGCTTGCGCAGATCGCGGATCAGGATCGCCAGACTTTCTATCTCTTCCTGTTCGTTCATGATGGATTCCGGTGTGTCAGACGGTATCGCGCAAACGGTACCAGGCCTTGCCGATCGCCTCCAGCGGCGCGGCCAGGCGGTCGCCGCCGGGAAAGCGCGGATTGCGGATGCGCTGGTACTGCGCGAGCAGGCGGTCGTCGCCGAGCACGGCATCGGCGATCGCACGCGCACCGGCGAGCGTCGGCAGCACGCCGTGTCCCGAGAAGCCCTGCAGCCAGAAGCGCTGGCCGCGGCGGCCGATGTCCGGCGTGCGTCGCATGCTGATGTCGATGTGGCCGCCCCATGCATAGTCGAGCGGCACGCCGCTCAGTTGCGGGAACACCCGTTCGAGGTGCGGGCGCGTCGCCGCCGCGATGTCGGCAGGTATGCCGCCGAGATACGTGCAGCCGCCGCCGAACAGCAGGCGGTTGTCGGGGCTCAGGCGGAAGTAGTCGGGCACGAACTGGTTGTCGATCACGCAGCTGTTGCGCGGCAGCAGCGAACGCGCGACGTCCGGCGCAAGCGGCGCGCTCGCGACCTGGTAGGTGCCGACCGGCAGCAGCCGGCGCGACAGATCCGGATCGAGCCGGTCGACGTACGCGTTGCACGCGAGCACGAGCACGTCCGCGCGCACTTCGCCGTGCGCGGTGCGAGCGATATGGCCACCGGCCGTCTCGCGGCAGTCGAGCACGCGGCTCTGTTCGAAGATGCGGCCGCCGGCCCGCTCGATCGTCTGCGCGAGACCGAGCGCGAGCTTCAGCGGATTCAGATGGCCAGCCTCGGGATCGTAGAGCGCGGCGAGATAGCGCGCGCTGCCGATCCATTCCGGCATCTCGTCCTGCCCGATCACGCGCAGCCGGTCATAGCCCCAGCGCTGCGCCGCTTCGTCGCGGGCCTGCGCGAGCATCGCGACGCGGCGCGGCCGCACCGCGGCCCACAGGCTGCCGGGTCGGTAGTCGATGTCGAAGCCATGACGTGCAGGCAGTTCGCGCACTTCGGCCGCGGCCCAGCGCATGCTGTCCCACAGCACGCGCGCGCCGTCGCGGCCGAGCGAATCCTCGAGCGGCTGCATGTCGCACGACCAGCCGAGCAGCGCCTGTCCGCCGTTGCGGCCCGATGCGGCCCACGCGACGCGGCTCGCTTCGAGCACGACCACGCGCTTGCCCGCGAGCGCGAGGCGCAACGCCGTGTGCAACCCGCTGAAGCCCGCGCCGACGACCAGCACATCGGCGTCGATGCGTTCGTCCAGTTCCAGGCGCGGCGGGATCGGCGCCGGGTAGGTGCCGGCGTAGTAGCTTGCGACGTGACGGTCGGACTGCACGAACATGCGGGCTCCCGTGAAATTTTCGCCAATCAATTTCATGAAAAATTAGCACGGCAATTTCACGCGGGCAAGTAGAGGATCGCGCGTCGATTCGTCAGGAAAATGAAATGTTCGATGTGCGCGCGTCGAACGTCTCATGTTGCGATGCGCCAACTTCCGGCCCATCGCCTCTCAAATCGGATTCCTGATCTTCTGAATGCCGGTGCGTCAATGCGCTACGAAATCGTCGGAAGCGATGTCGGATTGCCACCGACATCGTCGACGACAAGCCTCACTGGTTCGCTCATCTTGCTCTACACTACCGCGCCGAGCGAGACCCGCGGGCATCCGGGCACGGGAAACGACCCGCGCAACACCACGCCCCGCACCGCCGGCTCGCTCGCTCGCTCACAGCATCCAAGGAACATCATGAGCGATTTTCTGCGCGCCCTTTCATGGGACGACCTGCGCATCGTCAAGGCCATCGGCGAAAACGGCACCCTCGTCGCCGCGGCGGACTCACTCGGCTTGAACCACTCGACCCTGTCGCGTCGGCTGGCCGCCGTCGAGCGGACGCTGGATTCGGTGCTGTTCGATCGCCGCAGGGGCGGTTACCTGCCGACGGCTGCGGGCGCCAGTGTGATCGCGCTGGCCGAGCGCATGGAGAAAGAGATCGTCGGCGTCGCGCTCCGCGTGTCGGGGCGCGCGCAGGGTCATGAAGGCGAGTTGCGGATCACCACCAGCGATGCGTTGCTGCTGGACTTCCTGACCCCCGTCATCGCCGATTTCCGGCTGCGCAATCCGGGCGTGCACGTCGATGTGATCGTCGGCAACAGGTCGCTGAATCTCGCGCGCGGCGATTCCGACATCGCATTTCGGGCCACCATCGCGCCGCCCGAGAACCTCGCCGGCCGCAAGATCGCGAACGTCGCATGGGCCATCTACGGGCGCAGGATCGACTACGTCGGCTCGACGCTCGACGTCGACGCACTCTACCGGCGACACTGGATCTCGTACGGAGAAGGCCTGTCGGGGCTCCGCGCGTTCCGGTTCGTCGACGATCATGTCCGGCGGGAAAACATCGTCTACCGGAGCGATTCCGTGGCAGGCGTCGCGGCGGCCATCGCCGCGGGAATCGGGATCGGGTTCCTGCCGTGCATGCACGGCGACGTCTCGGAGAAGCTCGTCCGCATCAGCCCCGTCGAGCCTTCGGTTTCCGACGAGCTATGGGTGCTGACTCATCCGGATATCCGCAGATCCGAACGGGTTCTCGCGTTCATGCGGCATTGCGCCGAAGCGATCGCCGAGCATCGCGACCTCATCGAAGGCCACGGCCCGCGCTTCTGCCATACGCCGGACAGCGATCGATAGCGGACGGCGACGCTCACTCGACACGACGCGTGACCGGTTGCCGTTGCACGGCGATCGTGCCGTCATCCGCAAAAATGCGGAAATGATTCCGCGCCGATGCGTTCCTCCTCGCGAATGGCCGCTGCTAGAGTTTCGGTATGCCGACGACGCGAAGTCATTTCGCCGCCGTCGGCCTTCAGACCAACCATGTGTCATGGTCCGGCCATCTCCGTCATCCTCACCAGGAATGCGTCATGAGCGTCAAAGCGATTGCAAAACCCGCCAGTTCCCTCCTCAGCCCGCACGATCACGCATTGCTTCTGGTCGATCACCAGTCTCAAATGGCGTTCAACACGAAGTCGATCGACATCACCAGCCTGCGCGCCAACGCGGGCATCCTGGCGCGCGCCGCAAAGGGCTTCAAGGTGCCGACGATCATCTCGACGATCTCGCGCGACAGCTTCGCCGGCCCGCTGTTCGACGAGATCACCGAAGTCTTTCCCGATGCGGAAATCACCGACCGCACGACGTCCAACGGCTGGGAAGACGAGCATCTCGTCGCGCGCGTCAACGCCACCGGCAAGACCCGCCTGGTCATCGCCGGCCTGTGGACTTCGGTATGCGTCAACGGCCCCGTGCTGTCGGCGCTCGAGCAGGGTTTCGAAGTCTACGTGGTCACCGATGCCTGCGGCGACTGCACGTCCGAAGCGCACGAACGCGCGATCGAGCGAATGATCCAGGCTGGCGCCCGCCCGATCACGGCGCTGACCTACCTGCTCGAACTGCAGCGCGACTGGGCCCGCACCGAAACCTATGACCTCACGACGGGCATCGCGATGAAGCTCGGCGGCGCGTTCGGTGTCGGCATCCAGTACGCGAAAACGATGTTCGGCGCGCACGAGTCGCACTGACACCGAAGCGATTCCACGAAGCGAAGACGCCCGGATTCATGCCAGTCGCGCCCCATGCGGGCGCGATGCGCCGGCCCTCCGTTGCCCGAGGCGCGGCGCGATCGGTCGCGGTTCGGTCCTTCAAACCGTCCAGCGCCTCGCCCGACGCGGAACACTGCGGCACGCACCGCATGAAACCTATCTCTTGTCGCCGGGCGCCGGCCTCCTGGTTGGCCTCATCTATTCACTGCTCGGCATACGCTCGCCGGCGCCGCCCGCGATCGCCCTCGTCGGCCTGCTCGGTATCCTCGTCGGCGAACAGGCCCTGCCGTATGTGAAGCAGCACGTTCATGTTTCTCCAGCCGCCACCGTGTCCTCCACTTCCCCCGCGAACGGCGCGTCAAAAACGCAGGATCACGAATCAATCAGGGAAGGTGGGCACACGTGGCGATGACACCGCGAGCGCAGGCCCATCGATTGCTGGCGCACCGGGTCGTGCCGCCATCTGTGTCTTTTCTCGAACCCGGTCCGGGCGGATAATGAGTGCTTGCATGCCTTGCCGTCGCGGTGCGGGCAACCCGCGCCACGACGGCAAGCGTACGCGGCATTGACGCAAGGAGGCTTCCCGCATGACGCAGCCATTCAGACTGGGCGACCACGTCCGCTGGAATTCCGAAGCCGGGTACGTGACCGGCACGATCATCGCGATCCACACACAGGATTTCGACTACAAGGGGCATCGCCACCGCGCATCGCCCGACGATCCGCAATACGAGATCAAGAGCGATCGTACCGACCACATCGCCGCGCATCGCGGCCGCGTGCTCGAACGCATCGACGGCAAGGACGACGCGTGACACTCCCGTTCTACACGATCGGCCATTCGAACCGCACGCTCGACGAATTCGTCGAGATGCTCGATGCGGTCGATGTCGCGCTGCTCGCCGATATCCGGAAGATGACGCGCTCACGCACGAATCCGCAGTTTAACGAAGCGACGCTCCCCGGCGCACTCGCCGCCGTCGATATCGCGTACGAACACATCGCGGCGCTCGGCGGCCTGCGCGGCAAGTCGCGCGGCGTGCCCGACGAGGTCAACGATTTCTGGACGAACAGCAGCTTCCATCGCTACGCCGACTACGCACTGTCGCCCGAGTTTCGAGCGGGCCTCGACCAGTTGATCGCGCAAGGGCACGCGCAACGCTGCGCGATCATGTGCTCGGAAGCCGTGTGGTGGCGCTGTCACCGGCGCATCGTGTCCGACTACCTGATCGCGCGCGGCGAAACTGTGCTGCACATCATGGGCAAGAACCGCGTGGAGCCCGCGCGCCTCACGGCCGGCGCGGTGATCCGGGCGGACGGCACGATCGTCTATCCGGACGTCGAAGGCGATGCGGCAAAGGAAGAACCCGCCGCTCGACCGGACGCGTGACGCGGCATCCGATGCGCGCCCCACGCACGTTGGCGAAATAACGCCATGACGGCATGACGCCATGGCGGCGTGACGTGACGAGACCTGACGCGACAAGCCGCGCCGCCCGCCCCTTCGGCCCCTGGCCCCGCACATCCGACGCCCCGCGCTTGCCCCGATTTGCGCGTCGGCCATCCTGCATTACCATCGAGCGACCACCGCGCGTGCCGGCCCCCGGCATGCGAGCCCACTACCTCAGCCCCCCCGCACCGATGCTCGCTCTCATCATCCTCGCCGGCCTCTGGGCCGGCCTGCAGAACGCCCTCGCGGGCGGCGGCTCGTTTGTCACGCTGCCCGCGCTGATCGTATCGGGGATGTCGCCGCTCGCGGCGAACATCACGTCGACGGTCGCGCTGTTCCCCGGCCAGGTCACGACGGGCTGGGCAAGCCGGAACATGGTGCGCGGCGCGGGCAAGCTGCCGTTTCGCGCGCTGTTCGCGATCAGCGTGGTCGGCGGCGCACTCGGCGGGCTGCTGCTGCTGAAAACGCCGTCGTCGATCTTCTCGCACCTCGTGCCGTGGCTCGTGCTGTTCGCGACGGTCGTGTTCGCGTGGGGCAGCTTCTTCCGCAAGCCCGGCGCGGGCACACAGCATCTCGGCCCCGTCACGGCCGCGATCGCGCAGTTCCTGATCGCGATCTACGGCGGCTACTTCGGCGGCGGCATCGGGTTCCTGATGATGGCCGCGCTGACGATGGCCGGCCTGTCGCCGCGTCACGCGATGTCAACCAAGAACGCACTCGCGGGCGTGATGAACGCGTCGGCGGTCGTGCTGTTCCTGAGCTCGCCGCACCTGCACTGGCAGGCGGCCATCGCACTTGGCGGCGGCGCGGTCGTCGGCGGCCTGCTCGGCGCGTGGGCGCTGCACCGCGTGAACGAGCGCGTGCTGCGGATCGCGATCGTCTGCATCGGCACCGCGCTGACCGTCGGGCTGTTCGTCAAGCCGATCTGACGCGCGCCGATCGCGCGCACGGCACGCACGCGCAATCGATGGACGGGCGTCCGTGCGGTGAGCGATGGCGGTAATGCGCCCGCCTCGATGTCGCGAGCGCGTAGGACGGGCTGGGCGCCCCGCTCGTCAATCCTTGCAGGCGAGCACGTTCAACCGAACGGCCGCACGCCGATCAGCGGCTCGTGCAGGAACAGCGCGAAGACGGCCCACACGACGAGCCCGGCCACGATCGTCACGGCATCGCCCGACAGCCTGCCGGCCGGATAGCGAACGCCGTCGCGGCGGTCGCGCGCGCGCCACACGACGAAATCGACCAGCGACCACACGAAGAATGCGCCGAACAGCACGACCGCATGCAGCGAGCCGTTCGCGAGCAGGTGCGCGATGGCCCACACCATCACGCCGGCCACCATCGGATGACCGACGAGCGTCTTGATGCGGTTGCGCGGCACGTAGGACGCGGCGATCAGCACGAATGCGATCGCGGTCAGCATGCCGGTGAGGTGCCGCACGCCGACGGGCGACACCCACAGCAGCGCCCCGCCCTGGCGCGCGATCCCGTAACCCCAGATGATCAGCACGAAGCCGACGATCGACGCGATCGCATAGGGGCCCTTCCAGCGTTTCTCGCCGATCCGCTCGATGGTCGCGGATCGCCAGCCGTCCGCGACGATCCGGATCGAGTGCACACCGAGGAAGATCGCTAAACCGAGAATCAGGACGAGCATCGGCTATCTCCGTCTGGAACGATGAGTGGGGAATCATTCGCGCGGCTTTCGATGCGCCGTTCGCGAGGCCGGCAGCGAGGCCGGCTCGGGTTGCGCCGGGTACGGACGCAATCGCGCCGATCATAAACGCCGGGGCCGCCGTTGTGAAGCAGGCGGAATATGCGGTGCGTCAAGCCCGGCGCTTGCGCGCATCCAGCGTGGATCGAAAGAAAGGACGGGAAAAGCGCCGTCGTACGCTCGACGCTACGTGCGCTTGCGCGTCGCCTCCGGTTTCGGCGCCGGCTTCGACTTCGGCCGTGCCTTGCGCTTCGGCGCCCCGGCCAACAACGCCGCGCGATACGCGCCGCGACACCAGTCGAACAGCGCGCCCGCGTCCTCGAGCACGTCGGCCGGCGTTTCGTAATAGCCCTCGAGCGCAACGGTGCGCGTGGGACGCTCGTACGAGAACGGGCCCATCCCCGCCGCGACGAACGCCGGACGGTTCACGTCGTCGACGCGCAGGAACAGCGACCCGCGCGACATGAAGCCGAACATCACGCCGTCGAGCCGCATCGCGGCGCCGCTGAAGAACCGCACGACTTCCACCTTGCCGAGCGGCGCGAGCTGGTACGCGATCTCCTCGCCGTGCGCCTTCTCGGATTGCCAGCTCATGCGGGCTCCGTGCAGCGCTGCGTCCACACGTCGAGTTCCGCGTCGTCGAAGCCGACGGCCGCCGCGCTTTCGCGAATCTGCCGCCACGTCGCGCGATCGACCGGGATGCCGTCCGCGCCGCGCGCGGCGCGACTCGCCTCCTCCGGCTCGCCGGGCATCCGCACCGGCGCATCGCCCGCCTGCGGCGACGCCTTCGCCCACGCGACGAACGCATCGGCTTCACGCTGCGCATCGGCCGCATCGAACGCATTCGGATCGATCAGCACCGACAGCATCCCGTTGACGATCGCACTCGTCTTCTGCAACGTGCCGCCATAGGTCGTATGCCCGCCGACCAGCGCGCCGCCGAAGATCTCGCACATCGCGGCCAGCGCATAACCCTTGTGCAGCCCGAACGGCAGCAGCGAGCCGAACGGCTGCTCGTGCATGACGGCCGGATCGTCGGTCGGCTGGCCGCGATGATCGATCAGCGACCCGTCCGGCACGCGCTTGCCCTGGTTGTACGCGACCCGCGTCTTGCCGTACGCGATCGCGCTCGTCGCGAAATCGAGCAGCAGCGGCGGCCGGCCCGCGCGCGGATACGCGGCGCAGAACGGATTCGTGCCGAAGCGTGGATCGGTGCCGTTGAGCGGCGCGACGAGCAGGTCGCCCGGCACGTTGACGAAATGGAACGACACGAGCCCCGAGCGCGCGCACTGCTCGGCCCAGTGCCCGATGCGGCCGAGGTGATGGACGTCGCGCAGGCCGATCGCACAGATGCCCATGCGTCGCGCGCGCTCGATTCCTTCGACCATCGCCTCGAACGCGATCACCTGGCCGAAGCCGCGCCCGCCGTCGACCGTCAGCACCGCGCCGCCATCACGGACGATCGACGCGTGACCGTTCAACTGCAGTTGCCCTTCCCGCCACGAAGCGACGTAGTTCGGGATCATCCCGATCCCGTGCGAATCGTGACCAGCCAGATTCGCACCGACCAGGTGATCGGCGACGAGCCGCGCCTCGCGCTCGCTGCTGCCGGCCCGCTCCCAGAGTGCCGCGACGAACGCGTGCAGCGGTTCGGCGCGCATGCGCAGCGGGTCGGTATCGGGTGTCGGCAACGCGGTCATCGGCAAGGCTCCATCAGGTCGGGTCAAGGGCGGGTCAGGCAGCAACGTCGATCAGCGCGCGGACGCGATCACGTCCGCCACCGCCGCGGTCAGCTTCTTCGCGTACGGCACGTGCAGGAACTCGTTCGGGCCGTGCGCGTTCGACTTCGGCCCGAGCACGCCGCACACCATGAACTGCGCGGCCGGGAAGCCTGCCTGCAGCACGTTCATCAGCGGGATCGTGCCGCCGAGGCCCATGTACGCGCAGTCCGCACCGAAGTGGCGGCGCGACGCGGCGTCGAGCGACGACGCGAGCCACGGCGCGAGATCCGGCGCGCTCCAGCCGGTCGCGGCGCCCGCGTCCGGCTTGAACGTGACCTTCGCGTTGTACGGTGGATCGAGTTCGAGCAGTTCCTTCAACTGCTGCACGGCCTGCGCGGCATCGACGAGCGGCGGCAGGCGCAGCGACAGCTTGAACGCGGTGCGCGGACGCAGCACGTTGCCCGCATCGGCGAGCGCCGGCAGGCCGGCTGCGCCCGTCACCGACAGCGACGGACGCCACGTCGAATTCAACAGCGCCTCGCGCGGATCGGTCGTGGTCGGCAGCACCGGCTTGCCGTCCGCGCCGCAGGCCCACGGCAGCCCCTTCCATACGGCGTCGCCGAGGATCGCGGCAGCCGCGTCGGCTTCGCGCACGCGGCTGTCGGGAATCTCGCAATGGAACACGCGCGGCAGCAGGTTGCCGTTCTTCGCATCTTCCAGCCGTTCGAACAGCTGACGCATCACGCGGAAGCTCGACGGCGCGATGCCGCCGAACACGCCCGAGTGAACACCTTCCTCGAGCACCTCGACCTGCAGGTCGCCGGACACCAGCCCGCGCAGCGACGTCGTGAGCCACATCTGGTCGTAGTTGCCGGCGCCCGAATCGAGGCACACGACGAGCGACACCTGGCCGAGCCGGTCGCGCAGCGCGTCGACATACGGCAGCAGGTCGTAGCTGCCCGACTCCTCGCAGGTTTCGATCAGGCCGACGCAGCGCGGCCGTTCGACGCCCTGCTCGTCGAGCGCGCCGAGCGCCGCGAGGCTCGCGTAGATCGCATAGCCGTCGTCCGCGCCGCCGCGGCCGTACAGTTTGCCGTTCTCGAGCTTCGGCGTCCACGGGCCGAGGTCCGCGCGCCAGCCGTCGAATTCGGGCTGCTTGTCGAGGTGGCCGTACAGCAGGATCGTGTCGGTGCTGCCCGAGCGTGTCGCGGGGGTTTCGAAGAAGATCACCGGCGTGCGGCCGGGCAAGCGCACGATCTCGAGCTTCAGGCCTTTCACCGGCTGGCGTTCGGCCCACTGCGCGGCATCGGTGACGACGCGTTCGAGATATCCGCGTTTCGCCCAGTCGGGGTCGAATGCGGGACTCTTCGCGGGGATCGCGATGTAGTCGGTCAGTGCGTGGAGGATTTCATCGTTCCACTTGCGCTCGACGAAGGTCACGAGCTTGTCATGGTCGAGGACGGGGGTAGTGTCGACGGAGGTCATGGTGGGGGTGCCTGGATAGGGCTGACGAAAAACCGGATGATACGCCGATGGCCCCGGCCCGGGGCCCTTTCCGCGCCGTTTTCAGGGTCGGTTTCGGGCCCGTTTTCCCTATTGCTCGAACGCGCTGCCGCGCAGCGGATTCATCACCCTATCCGCCCGGCATCCCGCTGCTGATGCCCGGAGAAAACGCGGGGCCGGCCGACGGCCCGCTGCTCGGCTACCTGGAGGCGCTCGAGCAGTACGACCTGCGCTTCCCCAGCTTCACGCACGACACGCACGGCGTCGAAGTCGAGGACGGCGTGTACCGGATCGCGTGCATCAAGGAAACCGCGCACGATACCGACACGCGCCGAGCATGCGCGTCGCGACGCCGCGCCGGCAACACGCGGCCGGCGGCGCGATGCATGAGGACCTGCCGGTTACGCCGGCAGCTGACCAACCCACGCGGCAAGCAGCGCTTCGCCTTCCTCGTCGAGCTTGCCCTTCAGCTCGCCGTACCACGGCGCGATCGCATCGGCCGGCTGCGTGGCCTTCAGGATCTCGAGACTGTTCTCGAGGAATGCGGAAAAGAACGGAATGCCGCGCATGTAGAGGAACGTCGAATCGGTGATGCGCACGTGGCCATACACGTCGCGCACCCATGCGAGATGCGGCAGCGACTCGCGCAGGTGGCCGCTTTGCATCAGCGCCGAGATGAAGTTCACGCGCGCGGCGACATCCGACTGCTCGCGCGTGTCGTGATTGACCTCGGCGGCCTTCTGCATCCACGCTTCGCCGCGTTCCACTTCGTCGCACATCACGGAAGTCGTCGCGAGCTGCACCGCGTTGTGCGCGCTCGGCTCGTGCTGGAACAACGCGAGCCAGTACGGAAACGCTTCCGGGTAACGCTTCATCGCCGAGTACGACAGCGCGCACAGACGCGTCGCATCGGCCAGCCGCTCTGCATGCGGCGCGGCGGCCGCGATCGCGGTCTCGTGCCGGCCGGCCTGGAATGCCTTCAGCGCGGGTGCGAGTTCGGGCGCGATGTCGGGGCCATCCTGCCCGGCCGCGTCGGATGCTTCCGGAGCGTCTGGCGCACCGGTCGAAGGTACGGGCGACGCGGCTTCGTCGCGCGGTTTCTTTCCGAACAGCTTTCCCAGCAGGCCCATGGTGATTGTCCTTGTCCTTGTCGTTGTGAGGGATCAATGGCGGCTTCCCGCCGCGGCGCGCGGGATGGGCGGCATGTGTGGATCGGGTCGCCGCACGGCGACCGCCATCTTACGCGCGCTTGAAGTCGACAAGAAATGACCGACGGCCGGGCGCCGCCGATGCAGGGGAAGACGCGACGCTTACGCGTGCGGAGGCCGGACGCCGCGATCCATCCCGCGCCGGTACGCGGCGGGGCTCGTCGCCGCGACACGCCGGAAATGGCGGCGCAGCGACTCCTCGGAACCGAACCCCGAGCGCACGGCAATCTGCGCGAGCGACAGCGCGGGATGCGTTTCGAGCATGTCCTTCGCGACGTTCACGCGCTCGCGGATCAGCCACGCGAGCGGCGACATGCCCGTTGCATCCGCGAACTGGCGCTGCAGCGTGCGCGTGCTCATCGCGGCCTGCGCGGCCAGCGACGCGAGCGTGTGCGGCTCGGCCGCATGCGCGCGCATCCAGTCGATCAGCTTCGCGAGTCGGTCGCTACCGCCCGGTGCGACCGGGCGCGGCACGAACTGCGCCTGGCCGCCGTCGCGATGCGGCGGCAGCACGAGACGTTGCGCGACGCGGTTCGCGATCGCGCCGCCATGATCGCGGCGCACGAGATGCAACAGCATGTCGAGCCCCGCGGCCGAGCCGGCCGACGTGACGATCTGCCCTTCGTCGACGTACAGCGCGTCGGGATTCACGCGCAGCGCCGGATAGCGCGCCTGCAGGCGCTCGGCATAACGCCAGTGCGTCGTCACGGTCAACCCGTCGAGCACGCCGGCCGCCGCGAGCACGAACACGCCCGAGCAGATCGAACAGAGCCGCGCGCCGCGGCGATGCGCGGCACGCAGCCTCTTCAGCAACGGCTCCGGCGGCAGTTCGTCCGGATCGCGCCAGCCGGGGATCACGATGGTGTCCGCGCGATCGAGCATCGCGAGCCGGTACGGCGCGGCGACCGTGATGCCGCCGGCCGCGCGCACGGGCCCCGGCTCGCTCGCGCAGACCGCGAAGCGATACCAGTCGACGTCGAGTTCCGGGCGTTCGAGCGCGAACAGTTCGACCACGCAGCCGAATTCGAAGGTGCAGAGGCGATCGTAGGCGAGCGCGACGACGAGATGATTATGCATGGCGCGATGTTACCGGAACTTGTCGATCGCGCCACTGCCGGAAAAGCCGGCGAACCGCGATACTGCCCTTCATTCCGGCGCATTCCGCGCCGTCCTTCAGGAGCGCCTTTCATGTCATACGTAACCGACGTCCCCGCCGCCGACAGCGCCGCCGCCCTCGCCCACTTCGAAGCGTCGCTGCGCTTCGAGACCGACTGCTGGGACGTGCATGACGCGTTCGCGTCCGGCGTGCCCGATTTCGTGCTGCTCGACGTCCGGAGTCCGGAACAGTTTGCCGCCGGCCACGTGCCCGGCGCGCGCAACCTGCCGCACCGCAAGATCGTCGCCGGCAAGCTCGCCGCCCATCCGGCCGACACGCTGTTCGTCGTGTACTGCGCGGGTCCGCATTGCAACGGCGCCGCGCGCGCGGCGATCCGGCTCGCGCGGCTCGGCCGCCCGGTGAAGCTGATGATCGGCGGCGTTACCGGCTGGCTCGACGAAGGTTTCGTGCTGAGCAACGATGCGCAGCTGGAGGCCGCCGCCGCGCACTGATCGTCATTAAAAACGCAACAATCAATTGCCAGCACACAAACGGAAAAAGCGCGACAATCGGTCTCATTGCAGTTCGGACGGAGCAGCAACATGCAACACGCAGTCCTGATTCAGGTGGCCGGTTCGGTCGCAGCGATCGCGCTCTATTTTCTCCCGGCCGTCATCGCCGACCGGCGCGGCCGGCACGACAAGCTGATGATCGCGATGTTCAACGCCCTGTTCGCATGGACGGGCATCGGCTGGCTGATGACGCTGTACTGGGCATGCCAGCCGAACCCGCAAACCGACGTCGCGCAAACCATCCTCGCGAAGCGCCGCGGCATCAGCATGCGGACCTTCTCCACCGGTCTCGTCGAACGCGTGCAGCGCCGCGTCGCCGCCCAGGAGCAATGGGCCGAGAAGCAAGGTTGCCGTTAAGTCCCGCTTTTCCGCTTACCTCGCCACGCCGAACTTCGGCATCCTGACGTTGGTCGAGGCCCGGTAGTCCCACACCAGCCTGTCGCGCGGCGCGTCACCGCCCGCGCGCAACCATGCCCCGAACGCCCCCGCCGTCACTGCCCGCGCGATCCGCTCGCCCGGGCACGCGTGCGGCCCCGTGCCGAAGCCGAAGTTCGGCCCCGGCGCGCGATCCGGCAGCAGCCGATGCGGCTCGCGATGCACGGCCGGATCCCGATTCGCGGCCGCCAGCACGACCAGGATGACCGCACCGGCATCGACGGTCACGCCTTCGATCGTCGTGCGCGATGCGACGAAGCGGCGCGTGTTCTGTACCGGCGAATCGAATCGGCCAACCTCGGCGACGAAAGCATCGAGCACGGCGGCATCCGGCATCGCGCGCTCGCCGCCTGCGCCGGCGGCCGTCGCACCGTCCCATGCGACCAGCACATTGCCGAGCCACGCCGCCGTGGCCTCGCACGTCTGCGACAACAAGCCGACGAGATTCGCGACCAGCGCACCGCTCGCGTGCCAGCCCGCGGCGCCGGCCGCCTGCTGAATCGCCGCAACCCATGAGCCGTCCTGCGCACGTGCATGCGCAACGCGCTCCGTCATCCGCTCGAGCAGTTGCCGCGCGGCTTCGCTTGCGCGGGCCAGCGCCGCGCCGCCGGACAGCGGCGACAGCGCCGCGACGAAGTCGACGACCAGCGCGGCGATGCCGTCGAGCTGCGCAGCGTCGAAACCGAGCAGATCGGCGACCGCGCAAACGGGCACGGTCAGACACCACGCGTTCAACGCATCGGCGTCATGCAACGCGCGCAGCCGGCTGCCGGCGAGCTGTGCGGCACGTTCGCGCAACATGTGGGCGTCGATCGGCGCGAACGCCGCGCGCAGCGCCTGCTTCGGCACGTCGTGCCGCAGTGCGCCATCGTTCATGCGCACCAGTTCGCCGAACAGCGCGCCTGCGGTCGTGCCGCGCAACGCGGGCGGCACCGGCATATCGAGCGGCCTGACACGGCACGCCGGATGGCCAAGCACCGCCGTCACGCTCGCGGCCCGGCTCGCGACCCACAGGCCGAGCGTGGCGTCGAACGCGAGCGGCGGCCCGTCGACGAGCGTCGCGTAGTAGGGATAGGGATCGCGGTGCGTGACCGCGGCAATCGGATCGGTCGGGTTCATGCGTCCAGTATCGGTGTGCCGGGCCGCCGCATGTTTCGGGCTGACGTGAAATGTCGTGGATATTGCGGTGGTGCCGGCACCGCTGCTGCACGGCAACATACGGGCGGCAAGCGGCGCCGCGCCGTAGCGAAGGCGGCGTCAGGCCGCCGACCGGTAGCGGTGCGCCTGCATGCGCACGCGGGCGCGCCCGGCGGAAATCGCGCGCGGCTCGAGCACCACCGTCTCGTGATGAAACATTTCCTGTCGGAAGTGGCCGCTGTCGTCGAACCACTGGCAGATCAGCCAGTCGGCATCGTCGAACACGACCGGCCCGGCATAGGTGACGGTCATGCGCGGCCCGCCGGTTTTCAGCGTCACGACATCGCCGACGCGAAAGCCACTGCGGTGATTGTCTCGGATCGTCATCGCTCTCTCGATATTTTATATATTCATTTTTTTGCGGCCCGCCGACACGGTCGTTTTGACGGTGCCGAAGATTACCAATTCGAAAAATAATCGGCAACTCCTTGAAACGGAAAGGATTCGGTCGAGGAATCGCAACCATAGGCAGGACCGGTGCATCTGGCTGATGATCGATCGCCGGAACCGACGCGGCTTGCGCGCCGGTTCCGGTCGAAAAGCCGGAATGCGGAGAATAAACGATGCAATTCTCGCCGTCGTCGGACTTTAAATGGACGGCGCTTTCGATTGATTACTGTCAATCAGTTTTCGGCTGGAAACGTTCCCATGTTTTATTAGCGGTCATTGTGCAAACGAAACGCGCGAATTGTCCGGCGCCGCAAACCAGCGATCGAGGTCGCGCCCCGACACCGCCGCTTGCGCGAACGTGAACGTGCCGTCGCGCGCCATTTCCGTCGCGGCGCGCAGGAACGCGCCGAGCGCGGCCCGCGCCAGTGCACCGCCGACGCTGACGCGCTTCACGCCGAGCGCCGCAAGCGCATCGAGGCTCAACAACCCGCCTTGCAGCCCCATCACGACGTTGACCGGCGCGCCGACCGCGCGGGTGACCGCTGCGATGTCGTCGGCATCGGTCAGGCCCGGCGCGTACAGCACGTCGGCGCCCGCGTCGCGGTACGCGACCAGCCGCGCGATCGTATCGGCGAGGTCGCGGCGGCCGTGCAGGTAGTTTTCGCAGCGCGCGGTCAGCGTGAACGGAAACGGCAGCGCGCGCGCCGCGTCGACCGCCGCCGCGATGCGCTCGACCGCAGCGTCGTGCGGATAGATCGGCGCATCGGCACGGCCGGTCGCATCCTCGATCGAGCCGCCCACCGCGCCGGCGCCGGCCGCGAGGCGGATCGTCTCGGCAACCGTGTCGGGTGCGTCGCCGAAGCCGTTCTCGAGATCGGCGCTGACCGGCAGGCCGCCCGCGGCGACGATCTCGGCGATGTGGCCGAGCATTTCGTCACGGCCGATCGCGTTGTCGGGCCGCCCTCTCGAATACGCGAAACCGGCGCTCGTGGTGGCAAGCGATTCGAAGCCGGCCATCGCGAGCAGCCGGGCGGAACCGGCGTCCCACGGGTTCGGGATGATGAAGGCGCCGGAGCGCGCGTGCAGCGCGCGGAAGGCTTCGGCGTGGCGGAACTGCGCGTCGGAATCGGACATCGGTGTCTCCTCGGGACTGGAGACGCCAGCATACGCGCGCGCGGCACCGCGACGGTTCGCGGTGCGGTGAAATGTCGATGTGGATGCCAGGCCCTCGCATGTGCGGTGCTGCGGTGCTGCGGTGCGTGGTGCTGCGTGGTGCTGCGTGGTCCGGCGGGGCACGGCACGGCACGGTGCGGTGCGGTGCGGTGCGGTGCGGTGCGGTGCGGTGCGGTGCGGTGCGGTGCGGTGCAGCGTAGTGCGGCGTGGCCCGGTGCGGCGCGTCGCCGCTCAGGAACCAAGCTTCTTCGTCAGGAAAATGCGTGCATGCCTGGCCGGACAATCCGGCAGTTCACCGAAGCGGATATAACCGCACTTCTCATGGAACCACCGCGCTTGGCAGTCGAACGTATCGAGCCACGCGCTCTGACAACCGCATGCCCGCTACACGACATACGCCCCCTTCGCATGCAACTCCGCTTCCGTGCGCTCGAGCGCCGCAATCGCATCGCTGCCTTCGAGCGCGAGCAACTGCGCGACCAGCGCTTCGGCCATCGCATGCGCGGCGACCAGCGACGGAAAGAACGACGGGCTGTCGTGCGTGAAGATCAGCTGTGCGTCCGCATGCAGCGCGATCGGCGACACCGCGCTGTCGGTGATTGCGACGATCTTGCTGCCCTGCGCTTTCGCCGCTTGCGCGACGCGCGTCGCCTCCGCCGAATACGGCGCGAAACTGATGATCACGGTCACGCTCTGCTTCGCGATCGTGCGCAGCTCCATCTCGAGCGAGCCGGCGACGCCGTTGAGCAGCGACACGGTCGGCCGGAACAGCCGGTAGCCGTACACGAAACCGAACGCGACCGGATAGCACGACCGGAACCCCGCGACATGCACGTGCGATGCCTTGCGGATCAGCTTCGCGGCATCCGCGAGCGTGTGCTCGTTCTGTGCGGCGGTCGCGGCGAGATTGTGCTGCTGCGCGGCAAGCAGGTCATGCGAGAGCGACGCCTTAGCATCGGGCTTCACGAGCGAACGCGCACGCTGCGTGAGCGGCTCGGGACGCGCGCGCACGCGCGCGACGCACAGGTCGCGCAACTCGTTCCAGCCGGGGAAACCGAATTGCTGCGCGAGCCGCACGAGCGATGCGGGCTGGACCTGCGCGCGCTGCGCGACCTTGCGCATCGACGAGGTGGCGACCTCGTCGGGATGATCGAGCAGAAATGCAGCGCCCGCCTGGAATTGCGGGCTCAGTTCGGAAAATTGCGCCCGGATCCGGGACGCGAGTTCATCGAAATTGGCAGCCATCTTGGTGGGAACGGGAACCGGTCGCCCATGGTATCACCGGCCCCGCGCACACCGGTCAGCGCAGCACTTCGACGTGGTCGGCGTCGAGCTTCACGCGGCCCGACCATTTGCGCTCGAACTCGCCAGTCACCTTCACTTCGCTCTTGTCGCTGACGGGCTGGCCGGCCGCCCACAGCTTGTGGTCGATCTCGACGTGGATCGTGCCCGTCGCATCGGCGAACTCGTAATCCTCGCCGCCGACGTGCTTGACGATGCGCCCCTGCAATTGCACGTGCTGGTCGTCCTTGCCGTTCGCGAGGAGTTCCTTCACGGTGGTCGTCGTCAGCGCGGACGGTCCGGTGTACTGCGCATGGACGGCGGCCGGCAGCGTCGCGAGCGCGACCGTCAGGATTCTGGCCAGGTGTTTCATGATTGCGTTCCTCTTCTTCGATGTGGTGTCGCGCCCCGTTGAACGCGACGAGCCAAGATTACGGACCGTAAGATTAAGCAAACCTGAAGGCGCGCCGAAGCGACACGGTGCCGCATTGGACAAGTACGAAAGCGCCACCGCCCGCCGGCCGTTAAGCTCGCCCTAAGACACCTGCGCTTATCATGGGAATCCCGGGCGCCCGCGCCCGCCAACAGACACGAATCCATGCGCGTACTGCTCGTCGAGGACGATCCGCTGATCGGCAGCGGGCTCGAACAGGGCCTCAAACAGGAAGGCTTCGCGGTCGACTGGGTCAAGGACGGCGACGCCGCATCGCTCGCGCTGCGCTCCACCGGCTACGGCCTGCTGCTGCTCGATCTCGGGCTGCCGAACCGCGACGGCCTGTCGGTGCTCGCGTCGCTGCGCCGCCGCGACGAAACCCTGCCCGCGATCATCATCACCGCGCGCGACGGCGTGCCGGACCGCATCGCCGGCCTCGACAGCGGCGCCGACGACTACCTCGTCAAGCCGTTCGTGCTCGAGGAACTGCTCGCCCGCATTCGCGCGGTCAACCGCCGCCATGCGGGGCGCGCGCAAACGACGCTCTCGATCGGCCCGCTGCGGCTCGACCCGATCAAGCACCTGGTCTGGCTCAACGACGACGAAATCACGCTGTCGCCGAAGGAATTCGTGCTGCTGCACGAACTGATGCGCGACCCCGGCGCGGTGATCTCGCGCGAGCAGTTCGAGGAACGGCTGTACAGCTGGGGCGAGGAAATCGAGAGCAACGCGGTGCAGGTGCACATCCACAACCTGCGCAAGAAGCTCGGCCACGACATGATTCGCACGGTACGCGGCGTCGGCTACCGGATCGGTGACGGCGCATGACGAACCTGCAACGCGCGATCGCGCGCTGGCGCAGCGCGTCGCTGCGGCGGCGCCTGTTGACATGGCTGCTGCCCGCCGCATGCGTGATCGGGCTGGTCGCGAGCGCGGGCACCTACTGGGGCGCGCTGCGCGAGCTCGACGATCTTCTCGACGACCAGATGCGCAGCATGTCGAAGCAGATCGTCGTCGGCCCGAACGGCGAGCTGTCGTTCCGCAACCAGGGCGACGGCAAGCACGACTTCGAGGCCGGCGATCCCGACGCCGTGCTGCTGCAAGTCTGGCGCAACGGCGCGCTGGTCTATTCGACCGATCGCAAATCGACGCTGCCGCCGCCCGCGCAAACGGGCGTCGCGAGCGTCAACGTCGGCGGCCAGCCCTGGCGTACCTACGTGACCGAACGCGGCGGCACGACGATCCGGCTCGCGCAGGCCCGCCATGCGCGCTGGGAAGCGATCGCCGGCATCGCGGTGCACCTGCTGTGGCCGGTATTCTCGATGCTGCCGGTGCTCGCGATCGGGTTGTGGTTCGGCATCGGCGCGGGGTTGCGGCCGCTGCGCACGATCGCATCCGGCCTGAAGCGCAGGAATGCGAACAATCTCGAACCGGTCGACGTCGCGTCGATGCCGAACGAGGTCCGCCCGCTCGCCGAAGCGATCAACGATCTGCTCGCGCGACTCGACCGTTCGTTCACGCTGCAGCGCCACTTCATCGCCGATGCCGCGCACGAGCTGCGCACGCCGATCATGGGGCTGTCGATCCAGTCGCAATTGCTGCGGCGCGCCGCGACGTCCGAAGAACGCGAGCAGATCCTCGCGCAGATCCACGCGGGCACGACGCGCCTCGGCCACCTCGCCGAACAGTTGCTGACGCTCGCGCGCCTCGAACCCGATGCGCAGGCGTCCGCCGCGGCATCCACGCCCGTCGATCTCGCCGCGCTGTGCCGCTCGGTCGTCGCCGACCGCACGCGCGTCGCGGATGCGCACCGGATCGACCTCGGCGCGATCGTGTCGTCGCCGGTGATGGCCGCCGGCAATATCGACACGTTGCGCGTGCTGCTGAACAACCTCGTCGACAACGCGATCCGCTACGCGGGCGACGGCGCGCGCGTCGACGTGTCCGCGCGCCTCGACGGCGCGACGCCCGTGCTCGAAGTCGCCGACGACGGCCCCGGCATTCCGGAGGCCGAGCGCACGGACGTATGGGAGCGCTTCTATCGCGGCGAAGGCGCGCAGGCGGCCACGTCGTCGGGCAGCGGGCTCGGGCTGTCGATCGTCAAGCGGATCGCCGAACAGCATCGCGCGACGGTCGCGCTCGGCACGACGCAAGGCGGGCGCGGGCTGACCGTGACGGTGCGCTTTCCCGTGCCGGCCTGACGCGCGCCCGATGTGCGGCTTTTCCACAGATTGTGTTGGCAAGCTTGTGGACAACCCACCGCTAACGGCGCCAAGTCATTGATCTGAAAGGATTTTCCGGTCGTGCGCAGCGAATGCGCCAGCCCATCGCACATCGCGTACCGGTCCTTCCCCTCCCGACCCGGCACTGTCCTCCCATTACGGCGACATGCGGCCAATTTGACAACCAGTTGTCTATTGCGTAAACTGGTTGTCAATTCATCGCACATCCCGACCATGACGAAACCCGCCAAGCTGACTGCCGTCGCGCTGTCCGTCTTCCGGCTGAACGGCCTGCTGATCGAATGGGGCAATACCTTTGCCGCGCCGCACGGCCTGACCAGCGCACGCTGGCAAGTGCTGGGCGCCATCTCGATGGCGCCGAAAGCCCCGAACATCCCGCAGATCGCCGACGCCATGGGCATCACGCGGCAGGCCGTCCTGAAACAGATCAACGTGCTGACGGAAGAAGGTCTCGTGCAGCCGCTGGCGAACCCGACACACAAGCGCTCCCCGCTGTATGCGCCGACCGCGCGCGGTGCTGCGGCCTATCAGGCGGTGGTCGAGCAATGGCAACAGCATGTCCGCGACATCTCCGGTCAGTTCAGTTCGGCTGACCTCGATGCGGCGATTCGTGTTCTGTCCGCGATGTCCGATGCGCATGCGCCGAACGGACAAACGTGATCGCACCACCGACCCACTACTCACAGGAGTGCCTGATGCCTCATTTCAAACCGATGGATCCGGCCTTTCCGATCCAGCAGCAGTTCGGCATCGACGCGGCCCCCGTCGTCCTCGTCAACGTCTTCACGCTCGATCCTGCCGATGAAGCCGATTTCCTGGCCGTGTGGAAGGACGACGCCGAGTTCATGAAACGGCAGCCGGGATTCATTTCGACGCAGCTGCATCGCGCGCTCGGCGACAGTCCGACTTACTTCAATTATGCGATCTGGGAGTCGACCGACGCGTTTCGCGCGGCCTTCACGCATCCCGAGTTCGTCGCGAAGCTCTCGGCCTATCCGTCGTCCGCCGTCGCGAGCCCGCACTTGTTCCAGAAAGTCGCCGTGACGGGCATTTGTACCGCGTGAGCCCACGCACGAACCGGGGCCGCACACGGTTTGCATGCCATGCGTGCCGCCCGATCGCGACGCGGACTTCTCCACAGAAAATGTTGGCAAGCTTGTGGATATCCTGCGCACCGCAACGCTAAGCCCTTGATCCGACAGACTTTGGCACGCGTGATGCAGACGCGCCGCGCGCCGCACCGTCATACGCGCCGGTTCGCCGCACTTCGCATCACGATGCCACGTCGGCGCCCTGCCAATACGCCACGCGATCGTCGCGTCACTTACCCACAGATTTTGTTGGCAAGCTTGTGGATATCCTGAGCAAGCATCGGCTAACCCGTTGATCGGCCAGTGATTCATGCGCCGCGTCACCGTTGCGGCACCGCGCGGGGCCGCCTGCGTGTGCGGCCGGACGATCCGGCGCGACAGCGGCACTTGCCCGCACCTTGACGCCCGCACACGCGACGCGTCACGATCACACGAGCCGCACGCGGCCACGCAGCACGAGACTTCACGCGACGGCACCGCGGGCCGGCCGTTCCGCCCGCACCGGACAACGGCACATCATTCCGAGGAAGACCATGGAACACTTCACCGCAGCGCAGTTGCTCGTCTCGCTCGTGCTCGTCGCGATCGTCGTCTATCCGTATGTCCGCATCGTTCGGCGTACCGGACATTCGGGCTGGTGGATCCTGACGATGTTCGTCCCGGTCCTGAACTTCGTGATGTTGTGGGTGTTCGCGTTCGCGCGCTGGCCCGCCGTCGACGATCGGCAGGGCTGAACATCGAACGGGCGACCGCGCAGGATTGTCCACAGATTGTGTTGGCAAGCATGTGGATAGCCTGCGCATACCGCGATCAAGCGCTTGATCCGAAAGGCTTTGTCCGCGCCGCTTCGAATGAGGCACGCGGCAGGCAACACGCCGCTCGCGCATCGTCACGCAACGCAACGGGTTGCGTATCGTGCGCGCCATGCCGCTTGTCCACAGATTGTGTTGGCAAGCGTGTGGATAGCCTGCGCATACCACGCACAAGCGCTTGATCCGAAAGACTTTGTCGGCGCCGCCTCGAACCGTGCAGGCAGGCCGGCGCAACGCGTGCCGCATGCCATCGCGGCGTTCGTTGCGCGATGAACGCGACCGCTTGCAGCCTTGTCCACAATTTGTGTTGGCAAGGATGTGGATATCCTGAGCATGTGTGACCTAAGTCGTTGATCGCACAACGTTTCGACCGGCTGGTCACGACTGCGGCACGGCATGCATCCGCCGCTTCATTCATCCATCCATCGATTGCACACGCCGTATCGCCCGCTCAAGCGAACGTCGCGACCGCGATGCGCGCAGCGGCTGCGATCACGTCGTCCTTCGCCTTCGCATCGGCACGCGTTTGCGTGTAGTACACGACGAGCACGATCGGCGCGCGCGACGGCAGCCAGATCACGCCCGCGTCGTTCGTCGTCCCGTAGTCGCCGGTGCCGGTCTTGTCGGCCACCTGCGACCCGGCCGGCACGCCCGCGCGAATCCGCTTGTCGCCGACCTTGTTGCCGCGCAGCCATGCGACGAGCTGCGCACGCTGCGCGCTCGGCAACGCATCGCCGAGCGTGAGCACACGCATGCTCGCGGCCATCGCAGCCGGCGTCGTCGTGTCGCGCGGGTCGCCCGGCAACGCGGTGTTCAGTTCGGTCTCCCAGCGATCGAGCCGGAACGTGTCGTCGCCGATCGAGCGCGCATACGCGGTCACCGCCGACGGCCCGCCGATCAGCTTCATCGCCAGGTTCGCGGCCGAGTTGTCGCTGTACTGGATCGCCGCCTCGCACAACTCGGCAACCGTCATCCCGGTGCCGACATGCTTGCCCGACACCGGCGAGTAGTTCACGAGATCGGACTGCCCGATCATCACGCGCTGCTGCAGCAGCCCCGGACGCTCGACGCTCTGCGCGAGCACCGCCGCTCCCAGCATCGCCTTGAACGTGCTGCAGAACGGGAAGCGCTCGCTCGCGCGATGCTGCGCGCGCCGGCCGCTCGCGGTGTCGATCGCGCACACGCCGAGACGGCCGCCCGCCGCGCGCTCGAGCGCGACAAACGACGTTGCGGACGCAACGCCCTGCCCCGCGGCAGGCGACGACGCGCACGCGGTGACGGTCAGGACGAGCGGCGCCGTCGCGGCGGCCAGCAACAGGGTTCGACGTTGCGATGAGTAGGTCATGTCGTGTCTCTCGTGGTGGAATGGATGCAGAACGGCCGGCCGGCGAGACAGCACTATCGTGACTTTACGGTTGCCTGACAAGCAACGATAATTGAGCGCTGCCAAAAGAAATTCTTATGACCAAGCTCCGTCCTCATCTTCCGCTGAATGCGTTGCGCGCGTTCGAATCGTCGGCCCGCCACCTGAACTTCACGCGCGCCGGCCTCGAGCTGAGCGTGACCCAGGCGGCCGTGAGCCAGCAGGTGCGCTCGCTCGAGGAGCGGCTCGGCTGCGCGCTGTTCACGCGGCTGCCGCGCGGCCTCGGGCTCACCGACGAAGGACGCGCGCTGCTGCCGGTGCTCAGCGATGCGTTCAGCCGGATCGAGACCGTGCTCAAGCAGTTCGAGGGCGGGCGCTTCCACGAGGTGCTGACGCTCGGCGCGGTCGGCACCTTTGCCATAGGTTGGCTAATGCCACGGTTGAAGCGCTTCGGCGACACGCACCCGTTCGTCGAGCTGCGGCTGCGGACCAACAACAACGTCGTCGACCTCGCGGCCGAGGGCCTCGATTTCGCGATCCGCTTCGGAGAAGGCAACTGGCCGGCGACGCGCAACGAGCGGCTGCTCGACGCACCGCTCACCGCGCTGTGCGCGCCGGAGATCGCGCGGCGCCTCGCGCAGCCGGCCGATCTCGCGAACGAAACGCTGCTGCGCTCGTACCGCACCGACGAATGGCTCGGCTGGTTCGACGCCGCACAACTCGAACCGTGGTCGGTCAACGGGCCCGTGTTCGATTCGTCGCGGCTGATGGTCGAGGCCGCGATGCAGGGCGCGGGCATCGCGCTCGCGCCGGCCTGCATGTTCTCGCGCGAACTACAGCTGGGCCTGCTCGCGCGGCCGCTCGACATCGACGTGCGCGCGGGCGGCTACTGGCTCACGTCGCTGAAGTCGAAGCCGCTCACGCCGGCAATGACGCTGTTTCGCGACTGGATCGTTGCGGAGGCGGCCGACGCGGCACCGGCCGAATGACGGGACCGGCTTGTCCACAGATTTTGTTGGCAAGGATGTGGATATCCTGGGTACCCGGGACCTAACCCGTTGATCGCGCACGATTTATGGAGACGGTGCACACACCGGGCAGCCGGCGCGCAAGGGGGTCGACGTATCGGCCGCCGCACGCGGGATACTCAACCATCAAGAAGCAATCACGTCAGACTTATCCACAGATTTTGTTGGCAAGCCTGTGGATATTCCGCCAATGTGACACGTAACATCCTGATACAAAAGAAGATTCAGTAGATCAGGCCCCGCAGGTCAACGACGCGGCATCGTTTGCGACCGCGCAGCACGCACTGCGCGTCCAATTCGGGGCCAGCCAGTTCTCCACAGATTATGTTGGCAAGCGTGTGGATATCCTGCGCACCAGCCGGCTAACTCATTGAGCGCACGGGGTTTTGTGTGCGCCGCACAGGATTGGGCAGCACCGGCGCAGGCCAGGCGGCCAACGCCGGCACCGCCGGTTCGTCAATGCCGGTCGAGCCCGCCGCGCAATTCGCTCGCCTTGTCGCGCAGCGCCTCGTAGCCCGAGCGCGCATGTTCGGGCAGGTCGGGATCGCCGATCAACGCGCCGAGCGTTTCGATCAGGCTGAACAGGATGCCCTTCGCCGCGCCCACCGCGATGCTCTGCGACTCGATCGACTTGTGCAGGTGGTCGACCGCCGCTTCCAGATTCTCGAGCTTCTGCTCGCCGTCGTCGGGCCGATTGTCGGTCGTCATCGTAGGTGCCTCCGCCATCGTTCAAGGGTCATGTCACGATTCTATGCCGCTGCGCGCGGACGTGGCACGACATCGCGCAACGTCCGCGCAGCCGGCTACAGCACCGCGACCACCTTCACGCGCCCTGGCTGCGCCGCCGCCGCGACCACCTGCCCGTCGACGCGCCGGAACGTCAGCGACACGGTTTCGTCGCCGACCCGCAGGTCGTCGATGCGCAGCCAGTCGACGCCTTCAGGCAGCGCCGGGCGCTCGACGCGCACCTCGTGGCGTGCCGCGTCGACGCTCACGCCGAGACACGCCTGCAGCATCATGAACGGCGCACCGGCCGCCCATGCCTGCGGCAGGCATGCGACCGGATAGGCCGTCGGCGGTTCGCCGCGCCGCCGCGGGAACCCGCAGAACAGCTCCGGCAGCCGCATCTCGAAGCTCACCGCCGCCTCGAACAGCGCGCGCAACAGGTTCACCGCAGCCGTCTTGTCGCCGTAGCGCGCAAGCCCACGCGCGATCAGCGCATTGTCGTGCGGCCACACCGAACCGTTGTGATAGGCCATCGGGTTGAAGCGCGGCTGGCCGGCCGCGAGCGTGCGGATGCCCCAGCCGGTCTGGAACAGCGCCGAGCCGAGCACGCCGGCCACCGCCGCGCCGCGCTCCGCGTCGGGCAGCCCGAACGCGAGCAGATGGCCCGCGTTCGACGCGAACACGCGGCACAGGTCGCCGTGACCGTCGAGCGCGATCCCGTAGAACTGGCCTTCCGGCATCCAGAACAACGCTTCGACCTGGTCACGCAGCGTCTTCGCGCGCAGTGCATAGCGCGTCGCATCGGCCGCGTGGCCGCGCCGGTGCGAGCACATCGACATCGCATCGAGCGCCGCGCACGCATACGCCTGCACTTCGACGAGCGCGATCGGGCCGTCGGGGAAGCGACCGTCCGCGTGGAACACGGAATCGTGGCTGTCCTTCCAGCCCTGGTTCGCGAGACCGCGCTCCGATGTGCGCTGGTAATCGAGCAGCCCGTAAGGATTGCGGTCGCACTTGTCGATCACCCACTGCGCGGCGCGCTCGAGCGCGGGCCACAGTTCGTCGATCAACGCATCGTCGCCGGTGTGTTCGACGTACGCGCCGGCGAGCACGATGAACAGCGGGGTCGTATCGACACCGCCGTAATACAGCGCGAACGGCACCTCGCCCGTCGCGGCCATCTCGCTGCGGCGGAACTCGTGCATGATCTTGCCGGGCTCCGCATCGCGAAACGCGGACGTCTCGCGTGCCTGATGCTCCGCGAGAAAGCGCAGCACGCCGCGCGCGAGCGACGGCTGCAGCCACAGCATCTGCAGCGACGTGATCACCGCGTCGCGGCCGAACGGCGTCGAGAACCACGGAATGCCCGCGTACGGATACGGCCCGGTGTCGAGCTGGGTCGTGAGCAGCCCGAGATCCGCGAGCGACCGGTCGAGCCACGCGTCGAACAGCGGATTGCCGGTGTTGACGCGCGCCATCGACTCGCGTCGCGAACGCATCTCGCGATGCACGCCGACCAGCGCGGTGCGCAGCGCGACACGCCCGCACCCCGGGCCTTCGCCGTCGTGCGCCGGGCCGAGCGTCGCGTCGACGGTCAGGTAGATCGACACGCACGCCTGCGCGGCGATCGTCAGCGTGTAATCGGCACGATCGACCGACAGCGTGTCGGGCGCCGGCGAGAAATGCACGGTCACGTTGCGCTCGACCTTGTCGAGGCCGTCGTAGCGCAGCCGTACCGCACCGGCGTCGACGCGCGGCGCGACCACCGTGCCGCGCTTCGGGCGCTGCGTGCCGCGCACTTCGAACATGTCCTTGAAATCCGCCGCGAACGACAGCGACAGCGGCACCTCGGCCTCGCTCGCGCCGTAGTTCGTCAGCGTCAGCGCTTCATACAGCACGTCGCCCGCGAGCACGCGCATCCGTTCGATGTGGATCACGCCCTCGGGCGTCTCGTGGCCGCCGAGCGGCGGCAGCGGGCGGTTCGTCAGGTGCGCGGTGAACGACGCGTTGTCCGCGCTCGTCGCGCCCGACAGCAGCGACGGCGCGCGGCCGCCGAAGGTCAGACGCCATGTCGACAGCACGCGCATGTCGTCGACGAACAGGCCGTCGTCGTGACCGCCGATGTCGCCGAGCGCGTCGCCGACCACGAACGCGTCGCCGGATTTCAGCACGTACTGGTTGTTGCGCGCGAGCGCCTGCGGATCGGCTTCGGGCGCGATGAATGCGGGACCGGACGCTTGGGTCGGGGGGACAGGTGCGACTTGCGGCGCCTGCGTCGTGGTGGCTTCGGCATGATTCGGCATCGATGCTCCTGTGTCGAGACGCAACGCGCAGCGCGCGTCGCGTGTTTCGCACAGGATAGGCCAGAACGGGCCACGTGCGCAGCGACGAAAAAGACGCGCCCCCATGCGGCATTGCCATCGCCGCATGGGGTCGCGAACACGCATATCAGGCGTCGGTCAGAACCTCCACAGGAGGTTGCCGAGCACCGCGTTGTCGCGCACGCCGCTGCCGTACTGGCCGCTGAACGTGAGGCCGAGCGTCAGGCGCCTGGTGATGTTCGCGTCGATACCCGCTTCGAGCACCGCGCTGTCGCGAGCAATCGGCACGCCCGACACCTGGAACGACGTGCCGCCATTCGCGAACGTGAACGCCGACGACGGCCGCACGTTGCCGAACGCATGCCGCCAGCCGACCGTTCCGCGTGCGGTGAACGTGCCGCTCGCGATCGTGCCGAGCTGCGACGCGGCGCGCAGGCCGAGTGTCGAGAAACCGACGTGGGTCGTCTGGCCACCGGCCTGCAGCGCGGCCGCACCGCCGCTTTCCGTATAGCCGTCGGTATGCAGGTTCACATAGGCCAGGCCGGCGAACGGTTCGAGCGCGACCGGCCCGACCGGCAGCGCGTAGCCGACTTCGCCGAACACTTGCGCGGAATTCGCGTTGTAGCCGGCCGAATCGTGATCGGAGAAGCCCGCGAAGCCCGGATAGCGATCGCTATTGATCCGGTACCACGTGTATGACGCGCCGCCGCGCACGCCGAGCGCACCGTACTGGGCACCGCCGTACAGCGACAGGTAGTAGCTGTTGACCGACGCGGACGAACTCTGGTCGTTGTCGAGCGAGCTGTGCGTGACGCCCGCGGCCAGGCCGGCACGCCACTTGTCGTTGAGCGCCATGTCGGCACCGGCGATGAAGCCCGTCATGCTGCGGTTGATCGTCGACGCGTTGTCGTCGCCCGCGAGCCGGCTGCGGCCGCCGAACGCCTGCCCCCAGACCACCGGCTGATAAGGCGTGCCGCCGTAGCAGCCCTCGCGCGAGCCGATCCGGCGTTCCGGCGGCAGCGTCGGGTCGGCGACGCCGGCCGTGTTGTCGCCGCACAGCGCGGTGCCGCCCGACGACAGCGCGGCGAGCGGCCCCGACCCCGGCGCGAGACCCTGGCGCACGCGATCGGTCACCGCATCGCGCACGTAGCGGCTGTCGAGCAGCAGCATGCTCTTCAGGCTCGCCTGCAGTTCGCCGTCGAGCATCCCGTAGGCCCGGCGCGCGGTGGCCGCATCGGTCGTCAGCACCGTGTCGTACAGCGTGTTGCCCGCGCCGAGCCCGCCGATCGCGGTCGCGACCGCGCGCTGGTTCGGCGTCGTCGCGACATCGGGCAGCGACGTGCCGTTCGCGACGAGCCGCAGGTACACGTGGCCCGGATCGTAGCTGAGCGTCGGCATGAGGAACGCGTAGTTCGAACTCACCTGGCTGAACGTGCCCTGCACGCCCGACGATGCGCTGAGGATCGTGTACGTCGTGCTCGGCTGGTAGCTGGCCTGGTTCGCGAGCACCTGCACGGTGCCACCGTTCAACGTGGCCGTGCCGCTCGCCGCGATGCTGCCGCTCTGCTGCGGCGTGACCGCGACCTGCAGCGTCGAGCCCGGCTGGAACGTGACGTTGCCGGCGACGTTCAGCGCCGCGCCCGGCTGCGACGCGGCCGCGAACGCACCGCTCTGGACCACGACGCCGCCGACGGTGCCGATACCCGTCAGCGTCGCGCCGTTCTGCACGGTCACGGTCGACTGGCCGAGCGAACCGTCGACGGCGAGCGTGCCCGCGGCGACGGTCGTCGGACCGCTCAGCGTATTGGTGCCGGTCAGCGTCAGCTGTCCGCTGCCGGCCTGGGTCAGCGAACCGGTGCCGGACAGCACGCTCGCGAGCGTCACGTTGGCGGACTGGTTGACGATCAGTGCGCCGTTGTCGACGACATTGCCGACCACGCTGCCCGACGTGCCGCCGTTGCCGAGCTGCAGCGTGCCGCCCGACGCGATCGTCGTGCCGCCCGTGTACGTGTTGCTGCCGGTCAGCGTCTGCGTGCCGGTGCCTGCGACCGTGAGGCCGCCGGTGCCGCCGATGACCCCGCCGAATGTGCCGTTGCCGCTGCCGTTCAGCGCCAGCGCGTTCGCGCCGAGATTCACGGTGCTGCCGGCCGCCCCCGACAGCGCGCCGATCGTCTGCGCGCCCGACGCGCCGCTCACGTCGAACGTCGCGCCCGTGCCCGCGAGATGCACCGCGCCTGTCGATGCAAGGCTGCCGCCCGAACCGAGCGCGAGCGTGCTGCCGCCGTTGATCGTCGTGCCGCCCGTATACGTGTTCGCGCCCGTCAGCGTTTGCGTACCGGTACCCGCGAGCGTCACGCCGCCAGTGCCGCCGATTGCACCGCCGAACGTGCTGGTGCCGCTGCCGTTCAGTGTCAGCGCGTTCGCGCCGAGGTTCACGGTGCTGCCTGTCGCCCCCGACAGCGCGCCGAGCGTCTGCGCGCCCGACGCGCCGCTCAGGTCGAACGTCGCGCCCGTACCCGCGAGGTTCACCGTGCTGCCCGATGCGAGGCTGCCCCCCGAACCGAGCGCGAGCGTACTGCCACCGTTGATCGTCGTGCCACCGGTATACGTGTTCGCGCCCGTCAGCGTCTGAATGCCGGTGCCCGCGAGCGTCAGGCCGCCGGTGCCGCCGATCGCGCCGCCGAACGTGCCGTTGCCGCTGCCGTTCAGCGTCAGCGCATTCGCGCCGAGGTTCACGTTCGTGCCGGCCGCGCCGCTCAGCGTGCCGAGCGTCTGCGCACCCGATGCGCCGCTCAGGTCGAAGGTCGCGCCCGTGCCCGCGAGGTTCACCGTGCTGCCCGATGCGAGGCTGCCGCCCGCAGCGAGCGCGAGCGTGCTGCCGCCGTTGATCGTCGTGCCACCCGTGTACGTGTTCGCGCCCGTCAGCGTCTGCGTACCGGTACCCGCGACCGTCACGGCACCCGTGCCGCCGATCGTCCCGCCGAACGTGCCGTTGCCGCTGCCGTTCAGCGTCAGCGCGTTCGCACCGAGGTTCACGGTGCTGCCTGTCGCCCCCGACAGTTCGCCGATCGTCTGCGTGCCCGCTGCACCGCTCACGTCGAACGTCGCACCCGCGCCGGCCAGGTTCACCGAGCCCGTCGATGCGAGGCTGCCGCCCGCACCCAGTGCGAGCGCGCTGCCACCATTGATCGTCGTGCCGCCGGTATAGGTGTTCGCCCCCGTCAGCGTCTGCGTGCCGGTGCCCGCGAGCGTCAGGCTGCCGGTGCCGCCGATCGCACCGCCGAACGTGTCGTTGCCGCTGCCGCTCAGCGTCAGCGCATTCGCGCCGAGGTTCACGTTCGTGCCGGCCGTGCCGGTCAGTGCGCCGATCGTCTGCGCACCCGACGCACCGCCCAGGTCGAACGTCGCACCCGCGCCGGCCAGGTTCACCGAGCCCGTCGATGCGAGACTGCCGCCTGCACCCAGTGCGAGCGTGCTGCCACCGTTGATCGTCGTGCCGCCCGTGTAGGTGTTCGCACCGGACAGCGTTTGCGTGCCGGTACCCGCAAGCGTCAGGCCGCCGATGCCGCCGATGACGCCGCTGAACGTGCCGCTGGCGATCCCGCCCAGCGTCAGCGTATTGCCGCCGAGGCTAACGTTCGTGCCGGCCACGCCCGACAACGCGCCGAGCGTCTGCCCGCCCGACGCGCCGCTCAGGTCGAGCGTCGCGCCGGCCCCCGCAAGATTCATCGCGCCGGTCGCGGCAAGGCTGCCGCCCGTGCCGATCGCGAGCGTCCCCGCGTTGATCGTCGTGCCGCCCGTGTAGGTGTTCGCACCCGTCAGCGTGGTCGTCGCCGCGCCGTCCTTCACGAGCGCGCCCGTACCGGAAATCGCACCACTCAGCCCGAGTGCGTTGCTGCCGCCGAGCGTCAACGTCGCGCCCGTGCCGAGATCGATCGCGTTGGCGACCGACAGGCTCGCGTTCGTATCGAGCGTCGCCGCGCCGCCGGCCGTCACCGTGCCGGTACCCAGCGCCGCGTTGTTGCCGAGCACCACGGCACCGCTGTTCAGGTTCGTGCCGCCCGTATAGGTATTCGCGCCGTTCAGCGTCTGCGTGCCGGTGCCCGCGAGCGTCAGGCTGCCGGTGCCGTCGATGACGCCGCCGAACGTGCCGCTTGCCGTCCCGCCCAGCGTCAGCGCGTTGCCGCCCAGACTGATGTTCGTCCCCGCGACGCCGGACAGCGCGCCGAGCGTCTGCGCACCCGACGCAGCGCTCAGGTCGAGCGTCGCGCCGGCTCCCGCGAGATTCATCGTGCCGGTCGCGGCAAGGCTGCCGCCCGCGCCGATCGCCAGTGTCCCCGCGTTGATCGTCGTGCCGCCCGTATAGGTGTTCGTGCCCGTCAGCGTCGTGGTGGCCGCACCGTCCTTCACGAGCGCCCCCGTACCGGAGATCGCACCACTCAACCCGAGTGCGTTGCTGCCGCCGAGCGTGAGCGTCGCGCCCGTGCCGAGATCGATCGCATTGGCGACCGACAGGCTCGCATTCGTATCGAGCGTCGCCGCGCCGCCGACGGTCAGCGTGCCGGTGCCGAGTGCCCCATTGTTGCCGAGGACGAGGCTGCCGCTGTTCAGGTTCGTGCCACCCGTATAGGTATTCGCGCCGTTCAGCGTCTGCGTGCCGGTGCCCGCGAGCGTCAGGCTGCCGGTGCCGTCGATGACCCCGCCGAACGTGCCGCTTGCCGCCCCGCCCAGCGTCAGCGCGCTGGCGCCGAGGGTCACGTTCGTGCCGGCCCCGCCCGACAGCGCGCCGATCGACTGTGCTCCGCCTGCGCTGATGTCGAGCGTGGCGCCCGGATTGACCAGGTTCACCGTCCCCGTGGACGACAGGCTGCCGCCCGCGCCGATCGCGAGCGTCCCGGCGTTGATCGTCGTGCCGCCCGTGTACGTGTTCGCACCCGTCAGCGTCGTGGTCGCCGCGCCGTCCTTCACGAGCGCACCGGTACCGGAGATCACGCCGCTCAGCCCGAGTGCATTGCTGCCGCCGAGCGTGAGCGTCGCGCTCGTACCGAGATCGATCGCGTTGCCGACCGACAGGTTCGTGGTCGTATCGAGCGTCGCCGCGCCGCCGACAGTCAGTGCCCCCGTGCCGAGCGCCGCACCGTTGCCCAGCACGAGGCCGCCCGCATTCAGCGTCGTGCCACCCGAGTAGGTGTTCGCGCCGGACAGCGTCAGCGTCGCCGCACCATCCTTCACGAGCCCGCCCGCGCCGGCGATCGTGCCGCCCAGCCCGAGATCGGTGCTGCCGGCGAGCGTGAGCGTCGTGCCGGTGGCGACGTTGATGTCGTTCGCGAGCGCCACGTTGTTGGTCGTATCGAGCGTCGACGAACCGTTGACGTTGACCGCGCCGAAACCCAGCGCCGTGTTGCTGCCGACGACGACGTTGCTGCTGTTCAGGTTCGTGCCGCCCGTATAGGTATTCGTGCCGGTCAGCGCCTGCGTGCCTGTGCCGGACAGCGTCAAGCCGCCCGTGCCGCCGATCGTGCCGCCGTAGGTCGTATTGCCGCTGCCGTCGAGCGTCAGCGCATTCGCGCCGAGGTTCACGTTCGTGCCCGCCGCGCCGGCCAGCGAACCGATCGTCTGCGCCCCCGTCGTACCGCTCAGGTCGAACGTCGCGCCCGCACCGGCGAGGTTGACGGTGCCCGTGGACGAGAGGCTGCCGCCCGCACCCAGCGCCAGCGTGCCGCTGTTGATCATCGTGTCGCCCGTATACGTGTTCGCGCCGGTCAGCGTCGTGGTCGCCGCGCCGTTCTTCACGAGGCCGCCGGTGCCGCTGATCGTGCCGGCCAGGCCGAGATCGTTGCTGCCGCCGAGCGTCAGTGTCGCGCCCGTGGCGAGATTAACTGCGTTGCCGAGCGTCACGTTCGTGCTCGTGTCGAGCGTCGCCGACGCGTTGACGTTCAGCGCGCCCGAGCCGAGCGCCCCGTTGTTGCCGACCACGAGACCGCCGGCGTTCAGGTTCGTGCCGCCCGTGTAGGTGTTCGCGCCCGACAGCGTCAGCGTGCCGCCGTCGTTCTTCGTCAGCGCGCCGCCGCCCGTCACCGTGCCCGACAGCGTGAGCCCGGTCGCGCCCTGCACCGCCAACCCGCCCGCGCCGAGATCCACGTTGTTGCTGACGTCGAGCCCGGCGGCACCCGCCTGCAGCGCACCGCCGGTGGCCGTGATCGTGCCCGTGCCGAGCGACGCGTTGTCGCCGATGATCGCGACGCCGCCCGACAGCGTCGCGTCCTGCGCGGACGATGCGCCATTGATCGTCCAGTTGCCGCTCGTGACGTCCAGGTGATTGAAGTTGATGTAGTTGTTGACCGCGATGGTGCCGTTTGCCGACGCGCCTTGCTGCAGCACCAGCGTGTTGTTGCCGCCGGCGCCGCCGTCGACGGTGCCGGTTGCCGCGACGCCGAGCGTGACCGGGCCGACCGTGATGTTGAACGCGCCGCCCGTGCCGCCCGCCGTGTTGACCGACGAGCCCGTCACGGCATTGAACGTGTTGGCGCTGTTCGCGCCCATCGACACGCTGCCGTTGATCGTGCCCGAGTTGGTAAAGGTATTGCCCTGCCCGGGCGTGCCGTTCGAACCGAGCGATACGCGGCCGGTGATCGTCCCGCTGTTCGACATGTTGACCTGGCCGCCGCCGTATGCGGCGACCACGGGCGCGTCCGCGCCGACCAGCGTTGCGCCGACCAGCGGGGTGGAGCCGATCGAACCGGTGTTCGTGATGTTGGAGACGCCGCCCGTGCCGTTCTGGACCGACAGCGCCATACCCGTCACGCCACTGATCGCGACACCGGTCGAGCCGTTCATCGTGCCGTTGTTGGTCACGGTCGTGGTGCTCGCCGCCGCGTTGCCGACCACCGTGCCGCTCGACAGCACGCCGAGGCCGCTGCCGAGCACGGTCGGATCGATGGTGCCGTTGTTGGTCAGCGTGACATTGCTGCCGGTCAGCGACATCGCGGTGCCGCCGACGCCGAGCAGCACGCCGACGCTCGCGCCGGGATTGACCGTGACGTTCAGGTTGTTGGCGCTGTTCGAATAGCTGGGCGCCAGCGGATTCGCGACACCCGAACAGGTCACCGTGGTGCCTGCCGCCGAGCAGAATGCGTACGCGGGAACGATGCCCGCGCCGGACAACGCAAGGAAAACGCCGGTCGGCAACAGGAATCTCGGAAACGACTCTCCACTCTTCTTCGAATGCGCGATATTCATCCTTCCCCCTCGGCATCGGCATGACCGCTGAATCGCGCGACGACTGCGGAAAATCCGGGGCAAAAGCGTGCCCTCCGGCGGTCGCGGTACGACGTCGGTTTATTCATGAATGAACTACGAGTTAATCGATTCTCGTTTGCGAATGAAAAACTAGCCGGATGACACAACCCTGGCCCCTTATTATTTATGCAGTGATTTTCTGGTTGATTTGATTGCCGCCCGCCTTTTGTCAGACAAGGCTAGTTCAAAAGAAGATGGTTTTCCAGTCGATATTCAGCGATTGGAGCCACGCCTGTGTGGTGCGTATTTTTTACTTGATTTTGTGCACCCACAATCGAATCCCGGGATATTCCGGTAATTTCGCGCGATTTCCGGAAAAGGTATCCGAGACTTGCGATCAGTGAAAACACCGATACTTCCACGGGGTCGACAGCAAGATTTGCGTTGCGCGATATGTGCAGGATCACGCCGCTGGCGCAGATAATCGCAGAACGTTTTGATGCGCCGCTCAGGAGCGGAGCATTTTCAAGATCCTGCAGATCACTTTCAAATCCGGCTGCGCCTGAAACCTGCAATCCCGATCGTCGCCATTTATTTGGCGACGACGGTACCGATCCCATCAACGGAGTGGCGCACTTGATGCAGCCTGAAACGGCGAGAAAATCCGAAGCGGGAAAGGATGCGGCATAGATAATCGAAACCCGGCCCGCGTGCGGCAGAAATCGGATAGGCAGCGGATGTTCGCGCGCACTTGCATGTCCAGATCTCGAGATCGAGATCGACATGACGTGCCAAGCGTATCCGGAGACATCGGACGACGTTCGGCATGCTGGAGGGTCGGGGTTCGAAAGACTTTCAAGGAACGTCAACGGGCCGGCGCGGCCGGCGTCAATCCACCGGACACATCGAAAGCCGCCCCATCGCCTCCCCGGCGCCGCGCACCGCGCAGGTGGCAGGCTCGTCGGCAATCCACGCGCTCAGCCCGGTCTCGTCGCGCAGCAGGCGTCCGAGATCTGCGAGCAATGCGCCGCCGCCCGTCAGCGCCACGCCGCGCTCGTGCGTATAAATCCGCGTACTCGCTGTTCCAGGGTCGATCGCAACGGGTTACGCAAACAACTTTCCGAACAGCGGTGTCGACATAGTTAGCTTTTTTGAACAAACCGGCCGGAGCGGCCAGGCCGCAACCCCGCGGCGCGCCTTTGCCGCCCGATCACGGACTTGGCGGCAAATCGTTCCGATACTTTAGGTAATCCCGATGATTTTTTGCGAAGAAATTGCCGAAAACGCGTTCCGGCACGCGGGCGGCTACGCATCGCCCTCTCGCGTTGCGCTTGTAAAACACGGTAATCTCTCGGTCTTGCCTGCTCCCGGCAGGCGTTCGACGCCCGATCACGCCAGGTATTCCACCATGACAGCGACCGCTTCTCTCCGCTGGCCAGGGGTGCGCCAGCTCGGCACAACGCTCGTTGCGCTCTGGTGCTGCGCCGTTGCCGCGCAGCCCTTGCCGGCCGCCGACACCGTTACCCGCACCGCAACGACGTCCGCTGCCGCCGCACCGGCGGCACCCGCCACGACGGCTGCCGCCCCCGCCGCCACGCCCGTGCCGACCTGCAACGCCGACGGCGGTCCGGCCGGCCGGCCGTCGATCGGCCTCGTGCTGTCCGGCGGCGGCGCCCGCGGGTACGCGCACCTGGGTGTGCTGAAAGTGCTCGAGGAGAACCGCATCCCGATCGACTGCATCGCCGGCACCAGCATGGGCGCGGTGGTCGGTGGCCTGTATGCGAGCGGGATGGCCGCCGACGAGATGCAAAAGCGGCTGTCGGAGGTGAACCTGGCCGACATCGCGTTCGACGTGACGGATCGCGCGGACCTGCCGCAAAGCAGCCGCGAGGACGAGCGCCTGTACATCAACAGCCTGACGCTCGGCTTCGGCAAGAAGGGCGTGAAGGCGCCGGTCGGCCTGGTGCAGGGCAACCGGCTGCAGGCGCTGCTCGCGAACTGGACGGCCGCCGTGCCGACCAACCAGCCGTTCGACCAACTGCCGATCCCGTATCGCGCGGTCGCGACCGACCTGCAGACGGGCCAGATGGTCGTGCTGGACCACGGCTCGCTGCCGCTCGCGATCCGCGCGAGCATGGCGATGCCCGGCCTGTTCGCGCCGGCCGAGATCAACGGCCGCGCGCTCGTCGACGGCGGGCTCGTCAGCAACCTGCCGGTCGATACCGCGCGGCAGATGGGCGCGAAGGTCGTGATCGCTGTCGACATCGGCTCGCCGCTGCGCCCGCTCGACGCGCTCGCGTCGCCGGCCGACGTGATGCAGCAGATGGTCGGCATCCTGATCCGCCAGAACGTGACGTCCCAGCGCAAGCAACTCGCCGCGCAGGACGTACTGCTCACGCCCGACCTCGGCGCGCTCGCGTTCACCGATTTCCAGAATGCGAAGCAGGCAATCGCCGCCGGCGCGGCCGCCGCGACCGCGGCGCTGCCGCGGCTCAAGCGCTTCGCGCTCACGCCGGAACAGTACGCGGCCTACCGGTCCGCGCATGCGCAGCCGCTGCCGCCGCCGATCCGCATCACGCGGATCGAGATCAAGACGACCGGCGGCGTGCCCAAGCGTGTCGTCCGCGACGCGCTGCACGTAAGGCCGGGCGACACCTACGATCCGGCGACCGTCAGCCAGGACCTGCTCGGGCTGACGACCGGCGGCAACTTCGAGAGCGTGACGCAGCAGATCGTGAGCCACGGCGACGAGAACGTGCTCGAGATCGATGCGCGCGAGAAATACTGGGGGCCGAATTTCCTGCTGTTCGGCGTCGGCATGTCGAGCAGTTCGACCGACGAGGGCGGCTTCCGCCTGCACGTCGGCTACCGGCGGCCGTGGCTCACCGAATCGGGCCTCGAATTCCGCGCGGATACGACAATCGGCAGCGACCTGCAGTCGGCGCGCGTCGAATTGCGCCAGCCGTTGCCGGCCGCATACGGTTTGTACATTTCGCCCTATGCGGAATATCAGCGCCGCTACGTGAACCTGTACGACAACAGCGGCGAGGTGAAGCTGAACCAGTACTTGATGCAGACGGCGCGCACCGGGCTCGACTTCGGCCTGCCGATCTCGCGACTCGGCGACTTCCGGATGGGTATCGGCTACGCGACCGGGCACGGCTCGCCGAACTACAACCTGCCGTTCCCGTTCGACGACGGCAGCTCGACGCTGATCTGGCCGAGCTTCACGTCGCAGGCGCTGACCGCGCGTGCGCGGCTCGTCATCGATCAGCTCGACGATCCGATGTTCCCGCGCCGCGGCTACTACGGTGAATTCCGTGTCGAACGCTCGCTGTGGTCGCACAACAGCCAGTCCGCGGAGGACCTCGCCGATACGTCCAACTCGCCTTACACCGAGCTCTACGGCAAGGCGATGATCGCGCAGCAGTTCGGCCGGCACAGCGTCAGTGCAACGATCGAGGGCGGCAAGAGCATCGGCGGCACCAACCTGATCAACGCGTTCAACTTCACGCTCGGCGGGTTCCAGCATCTGGCCGCGTATGCGGCCGACCAGCTGACCGGCAACGAACTCGCGTACGGCAACGTGACCTACATGAACCAGCTGATGACGTTCAACGCGTCCCCGATCAAGGCGCTGTCGGTCGGTGCCAGCGCGGAAGTCGGCAACGTATGGACGAGCGGCGTGAAGGTCGGCGGCGGCACGCTCAAGCAGAGCTATACGTTCTTCACGAGCCTGACGACCGCGTTCGGTCCGCTGTACATGGGCGTCGCGCTCGCGCCGGGCGGGCGGCGCAACATCTACCTGCAGCTCGGCCGCACGTATTGACCTCGGCGTGCGGCGGTCGCCGCGGCGCGGCGACCGCGCTGCCCGGTTGCGCCGGACAGGCGCTCAGATCGGCCAGCTGATCTCGAATCGCGCGCCGCCGAGCTCGACCGGATCGACGACCGCGATCCGGCCGTTGTGCGCGTGGAGCACCTGCCGCGTGATCGCGAGGCCGAGCCCGTAGCCGCCGGTGCGGCGGTCGAGGCGCACGAACGCGTCGAAGATCCGCTCGCGTTCGTCTTCCGGTACGCCCGGGCCATCGTCCTCGACGAAGATCGCGATGTTGCCGTGCTCGATCGCGATCCCGACGACGATCTGCGTCTTCGCATACTTGCTCGCATTGCGCAGCAGGTTGCGCATCGCGTACGACATCAGCCGCCGGTCCATCTTCACGCGCAGGTCCGACGCGATCGCGATGCGCGACTCGATCGCGCGCTCCGGATACAGCAGCTGCGCATCGCTGACCTGATGCTCGAACCATGCGACGGGCGCGGTCGGCTCGAGGCTCGACTGCAGTGAACTGTATTCGAGCCGCGCATACGTAAGGCTCATGTCGATCAGCTCCTCGAGCTCGGTCACGTCCTGCGCGATGCTCTCCAGCGCACCGTGATATTCGGCGGCCGAGCCCGGTTCACGCAGCATCTCGAGCGCGAAGCGCACGCGCGCAAGCGGCGTGCGCAGCTCGTGCGAGATCCCGTTCGTCAGGTCGCGCTGCGCGGCGATCAGCCGCTCCATGCGCATCGCGAGCGCATTCAGCGTGCGCGCGAGCGGGCCGATGATCACGCTGTGCGACTCCCGCGCACGCGTGTTGAAGCGCCCGCCGGTGAAGTCGATCGCGCGCTCGCGCACCATCACGAGATCGGACCAGACCGGCCGCATCCATCGATATGCGGCGAGCGCGGGCGCGGTGAACACGAACGCGAGCACGATCCAGATATCGCCCGGCAGCGCGTCGAACGCGTGCCACACGACTTCCGGCGACAACACGACGCACAGCGCGAGCGCCGGCACGAGCGCGGTCAACAGTACGAGGCCGAGCAGGTGCAGGTAGGTACGCACGTACAGGCGCGACCAGCTCGGAATGCGGTCGGCGCGCGTGTCGGTCCACGCGCGGCGGAAATGCAGCCAGCGCCATTTTACGTAGCGCGGCGGCGAGAGCGGCGGTGCATCGGGGTGCGAAGGGGTACGTCGGATCATCGCGGCTTCCGGCTATCGTTCGATGCGGGGATCCAGCGGCCGACGGCGTCGCGCCGAGGCGGCGTCATTCCCACGCATGCTTGCTGAACTGGTAACCCTTGCTGCGGATCGTCTTGATCCGCTGCGGGTTGCCCGCATCGTCGTGCAGCTTGCGGCGCAGCTTCGAGATGCGCCCATCGATCGTGCGGTCGAGGCCGTCGAATTCGACGCCGCGCAGCTGCAGCATCAGGTCGTCGCGGCTGACCACCTCCCCTGCATGGCACACCAGCACCCACAGCAGGTCGAACTCCGCCGACGTGAGATCGGGCGAGCCGCCGCCGGGCAGTACGACCGAGCGGTCGGTGCGGTCGATCGAGAACTGGCCGAACGTGTAGCGCTCCGGCTGCGACGCGGCGCCTTCGGCCGCGCGCGCGGGCGCGCGCCGCAACTGCGCCTTGATCCGCGCGAGCAGGATGCGCGGCTCGACCGGCTTGTGCACGTAGTCGTCGGCGCCGAATTCGAGGCCGAGCAGCTCGTCGAACGGCTCGTCGCGCGCCGTCACCATGATGATCACGCCGTCGTACGCCTTGCGTGCCTCGCGGCAGATCTCGAAGCCGTCCTTGCCCGGCAGGTTCACGTCGAGAATGACGAGATCCGGGCGCATGGACAGGATCGCCGGCACGGCGGCGTCACCATGCAGCACAGTGTCGACTTCATAGTCGTTCTTGCGCAGGTAGCCGGCGATCAGCGTGGACAGGCGGGTATCGTCTTCGACGAGCAGGATGCGAAAAGACATGGGCAACGGTCGGATCATACGGGGAGGCCGCCGCGGCGGCGGCAGGCTTGCGCCGGCTGCCGGCCATCGGCCGAAACGTACCGCATGATACTGCGCCCGCCGATTGCCTGTTTGCCGATCTAGAAAATAAGGGTACGATGGCCGCCGTGCTTGACGAACCGGCGCCAAAACGGTTCCATACGGGCTCCCCGGAATCCGGGCCGCGCGCCCGCCCTGCCACACGTGATGAACTACCAGCCGATCCTCGAACGAATCCACACCGAACTCGCCCCCTGGATCGGCCAGGGACGCGTCGCCGACTACATTCCCGAGCTCGCGAAGGTGCCCGCCGACAAGTTCGGGATGGCCGTCGTGACGCTTGATGGAAACGTTTACACGGTCGGCGACGCGCATGAGCGCTTCTCGATCCAGAGCATCTCGAAGCTGTTCGCGTGCACGCTCGCGTTCCAGTTGCTCGGCGACGCGCTGTGGGACCGCGTCGGCCGCGAACCGTCCGGCAACGCGTTCAACTCGCTGGTTCAGCTCGAAAGCGAGCGCGGCAAGCCGCGCAATCCGTTCATCAACGCCGGCGCGCTGGTCGTCACCGACGTGCTGTGCCGCCGCTTCGTGAGAGCCGAGACCGCGCTCGTCGAATTCGTGCGGCGGCTGATCGGCGCGATCGACGTCGACTACGATTCGCGCGTCGCGCTGTCGGAGCTCCAGCACGCGGAACGCAACCGCGCGATGGCGCATTTCATGGCGAGCTTCGGCAACATGCAGATGCCGCCCGACACCGTGGTCGACGCGTACTGCCGCCAGTGCGCGATCGAGATGAACTGCGTCGAACTGGCGCAGGCCGCGCTGTTTCTCGCGAACGGCGGCGTCGCGCCCGTCACCGGCGAGCGGATCGTCGACGCGAGTTCGGCCAAGCGGCTGTCGGCGCTGATGCTGACCTGCGGCACCTATGACGCGGCAGGCGACTTCGTCTATCGCGTCGGCCTGCCCGCGAAAAGCGGCGTCGGCGGCGGGATCGTCGCGGTGCTGCCCGGGGAGATGGCCGTATGCGTGTGGGCGCCGGGGCTCGACGCGAACGGGAACTCGCTGGCGGGGACGTTGGCGCTCGAATGGTTGACGACTTATTCGGAGCGGTCGATCTTTTGAAGCGGCGAAGTCAAGCGTGCCTCGATCTGGCGCAACGGCGGCGGGGGAATATCGGCACGCTCAATGGAGAATTCGTCATTCGGCTGCAATCGACGGGTTGAATCCGCGGAGCACAACGGTCACTCGTTTCGAAGATCCGAAAGCTTGTCCTCCCTTAGCGGATCGGTTTCAGCGTTTCAGCAACTGAGCGCCCGGCGCACCACGCGACTGACCTGACTCTAGCCCCGCACCCAGCACGACTTGAGACCCCAATGGCAAGCAATGGTCAGAGATCTCCGCGCACTTCACCGGTTCCCAGCGCGCTCCGCTGCCGGTTGACCTCCGCCCAAAGCTCATCGCTGTCGTCATCGCGCAGCAGGACCATCCAGTCCAGTTGATTGTCGGTCACGCCGAAGTATTCCAGGATTTCCCGGCGAACCGCATCGACGAACTGCGCGTATTCCGGGGTTGCCTCGGCCTGCGCGTGCAAGGCGTCGTATGCTGCATCGTCCGCGTCGCCGCCGTGCTCGTCGATATAGCGCGAGATCCACTGATCTCGTTCGCGGTCGTAATCGGCCTCGGCGCGCATCGCTTGCACAGCCGTGTAGAAATCCAATTGGGCAAACGCGGCGATCGCCGCCGTTGTCGCCTCGTCGAATGTAGTCGTCATTCCATTTCTCATGTTGGTCATGGCACATCATCGCATGGGCCGCGCCCGGGCAGGTGCCGCGAATTCGGACGGTGCAGCACGGCGCCTGGCGCCGACGTTTGGCCCGTGCAAAGGCATCGTGATTGCGAGGTTCACGCGTTCGAGTGCGCCGCTCATCGGGGCCGCTCGGGCGACAGGACACTCATTTTGCTGCACTGCAAGTACAGCGATGGAAACAACCGGGCGCGGCAGATCGCAGAATAAGTTTCGAGCGTATCGACGCGAGCGTCACGCCGGCACTTAAGCGCCAATGTGGGCGCTGGTGGTGAATTGCTCATAAGGGCTGAATGGTCCGTTACCGGCTCACAACGACCCATTTCAGCCCCTCGACCCGGCGAAACCTCAACGGCAGCTTCCAAGGTACTCCGGCCTCTCGCTCAACCAAGCAAAACAGCCGCGGCGGCTTCGCACCGTTGTTGTCATTCGAGGCCTATTGCGTCCTGCATGGGACGAGTGACGACGCGTTTAACACCGCCGACACGATGCTTGATTCGTCGCCTTCCCCGTCGCGCCTAGCAGGCTGTTGATTTTGGGAACGGTGTAAACGGGCTTAGCGAGCGGTGCGTTAGAGATATCGTGTTCATGACCTTGAGCGGATCAGCCGATGCGTGGAATGGACGAGATGCAAGAACCGCTGTTCACGACGGTGAAGCTGGAAGACTTCGTGCCGGCCGATCACCCGTTGCGGCCGCTGCGGCTGCTGGTCAATCAGGCACTGAAGCGGCTCAACGGGTTGTTCGGCACGATCTACGCGGACAGTG
>NZ_LKPJ01000036.1 GCF_001443045.1 Burkholderia ambifaria
GTGTAGAACACGGTGACCTTGTGATCGCCGATCATCTTCCAGAAGCGGCCGGCATCCGGATAGGTCGGCACGCCCTCGAACACGACCTGCGTGCCGCCGCACGCGAGCGGGCCGTACGTGATGTACGTGTGGCCCGTGACCCAGCCGATGTCGGCCGTGCACCAGAACACGTCGGTGGGCTTCCAGTCGAAGGTCCACTTCATCGTCTGCGCGGCCCACAGCAGGTAGCCGCCCGTGCTGTGCTGCACGCCCTTCGGCTTGCCGGTCGAACCCGACGTATACAGGATGAACAGCGGATGCTCGGCGCCGACCCACTCCGGCGCGCACGTGTCGGATTCGCCGTCCGCGATCTCGTGCATCCACAGGTCGCGATCGGCATGCCAGTCGATCTTGCCGCCGGTGCGGCGATAGACGATCACGCTCTTGACCGCTTCGCAGCCGCCCATCGCGATTGCTTCATCGGCGATGCTCTTGAGCGGCAGCGTCTTGCCGCCGCGCGCCTGTTCGTCGGCGGTGATGAGCGCAACGGCGCCGACGTCGACGAGCCGCTCGTTCAGCGATTTCGCGGAGAAGCCGCCGAACACGACCGAGTGCGTCGCGCCGATGCGCGCGCAGGCCTGCANTCGCGATTGCTTCATCGGCGATGCTCTTGAGCGGCAGCGTCTTGCCGCCGCGCGCCTGTTCGTCGGCGGTGATGAGCGCAACGGCGCCGACGTCGACGAGCCGCTCGTTCAGCGATTTCGCGGAGAAGCCGCCGAACACGACCGAGTGCGTCGCGCCGATGCGCGCGCAGGCCTGCATCGCGACGATGCCCTCGATCGACATCGGGATATAGATGACGACGCGGTCGCCCTTGCCGATCCCGCGTTTCTTCAGCGCATTCGCGAAGCGCGACACGCGAGCGAGGAGATCGGCATAGGTGACGCGCGTGACGGTGCCGTCGTCGGCCTCGAAGATCACCGCGACGCGCTCGCCGTTGCCGGCTTCGACGTGGCGGTCGAGGCAGTTGTACGACGCGTTGAGCTCGCCGTCGTCGAACCACTTGTAGAACGGTGCGTCGCTCTCGTCGAGCACCTTCGTGAACGGCTTGTGCCAGTCGAGGCCTTCGCGGGCAAGACGCGCCCAGAAGCCTTCGTAATCGCGCTCGGCCTCGGCGGCCAGCGCCTGGTAGGCCGGCATGCCGGAAATGGTTGCCGCCTTCTCGAGCGCCTCGGGCGGCGCAAACTGACGGGTTTCGTGAAGAACCGATTCAATCGCAGACATCGACTACCCCTTGGTGAACATGAATCCTCTGCATGGCGGCGCGATCGTGCGCGCCGCGCGTCTTGGCCGGCGCATACGCGCCGCTGTCTCCCACTCACCCGCGCACGGCCTGGAGGCTGCACGCGATGCTGCGCCGCACCACGTCACACGACGGTGGACGTACGGCCCGGCGGTTTCCACGATAAGCGCTCGAACTTACCCGTCACTTACGCGGCATCGCCATTTCTCACGCCGGATGGCGCCGCATGGCGGTCGGCGGCATTACAGTCGGCCGCATTACAGTCGGCTTTACGCTGTTACAAACGCGACTCTACAATCCTAACTGAACTCGCCCCCCGGACTCCAGCTTGAATCGCTACGCCCTCTTCCTCATCCTGTCGATGCTGTTTGTCGGCAGCAACGTCGGTATCGGTAAATCCATCGTCGTCTTCGTCCCGGTCGCCATCCTCGCCACGCTGCGCTTCGTGATCGCGATCGCCGTGCTGTGGCCGCTGTTCAGCCCGGTGAAGATGCGTACGGTCCGGCGCGCCGAATGGCTGAACCTGTTCCTGCAGGCGTTCTTCGGCACCTTCATGTTTACCCTGCTGATGCTCAATGGCGTGCAGCGCACGAGCGCGGTCGCGGCCGGCGTGATCACCAGCACGATCCCGGCCATCGTCGCGCTGTTCGCATGGTTGATCCTGCGTGAAAAACCGAACGGCCGTGCGCTCGTGTCGATCGCGCTCGCGATCGCCGGCGTCATCACGATCAATCTCGCCAACGGGAACGCGGGCAGCGCGTCCGCGCACGGCGCCGACGCCACGTCGTCCGGCTCGCTGACCGGCAACCTGCTGATCCTCGGCGCCGTCTGCTGCGAATCGATCTATGTGATCCTGTCGCGCCGGCTCACGCAGACGCTCGCGCCGATCGACATCTGCGCGTATACGCACCTGTTCGGCCTGTTCCTGATGCTGCCGCTCGGCGCGACGGCGCTGTGGCATTTCGATTACGCGAGCGTGCCGGCCGGCACATGGGCGCTCGTCGTCTGGTACGGGCTGTCGGCCAGCATCTTCTCGTTCTGGCTGTGGATGAAGGGCATCCGGCACGTGCCGGGAAGCCTCGCCGGCGTGTTCAGTGCGGTGCTGCCGGTCGCGGCAGCCGCGTACGGCATCGCGTTCCTCGGCGAACGCCCGACGCTCGCACACGGCATGGCACTCGCGTGCGTCGTCACCGGCATCGTGCTCGCGAGCCTGCGCGTGAAACGCGCGCCGGCCGCCGCATCCTGATCCGTCCCCGGCAACCCCGGCGCGTCGCTGCAGTCGCGCCGGCCAACGCGTTACAATAGCGCGCCTTTTCAAGATTACCCCCGATACCTGCGCACAGCGCCCGACTCTCCATCATGTCTGCCCCGCATTCGCCCGGCTCCACCCGTCGTCCGCTACGCCCGCTGCCCGCACTGATCTTCATGAGCCGCTGGCTCCAGGTTCCGCTTTATCTGGGCCTGATCGTCGCGCAGGGCGTCTATGTGTTCCTGTTCCTGAAGGAAGTCTGGCACCTGCTGTCGCACGCGACCGGCCTCGACGAGGTCAGCGTGATGCTCGCGGTGCTCGGCCTGATCGATGTGGTGATGATCTCGAACCTGCTGATCATGGTGATCGTCGGCGGCTACGAAACCTTCGTGTCGCGCCTCGGCATCGAGGGCCATCCCGACGAGCCCGAGTGGCTCGACCACGTGAACGCGGGCGTGCTGAAGGTCAAGCTGTCGATGGCGCTCATCAGCATTTCGTCGATCCACCTGCTGAAGACCTTCATCAACCCGGACCAGCACACGACGCACGCGATCATGTGGCAGGTGATCATCCACGTGTCGTTCCTCGTGTCGGCGCTCGTGATGGCGTGGGTCGACCGCCTGACCACCCACACGCACCCGGCCCATTTCCACGAGACGCACGCGCCTGCAGCGAACGAGTCCCGCAAGCCGGCCAAAGCAGCCGTCAACGCATAAACGCATTCCCCACAGTCCCCACAGAGTCTCAGCCATGACCGTCATCAAACAGGAAGACCTGATCCAGAGCATCGCGGATTCGCTGCAGTACATCAGCTACTACCACCCGCTCGACTACATCCAGGCCCTCGGCCGCGCGTACGAGCTGGAAGAGAGCCCGGCCGCGAAGGACGCGATCGCGCAGATCCTCACGAACAGCCGCATGTGCGCGGAAGGCAAGCGCCCGATCTGCCAGGACACCGGCATCGTCACGATCTTCGTGAAGGTCGGCATGGACGTGCGCTGGGACGGCGCGACGATGGGCCTCACCGACATGATCAACGAAGGCGTGCGCCGCGGTTACACGCACCCGGACAACGTGCTGCGCGCGTCGATCGTCAATCCGCCGGAAGGCGCCCGCAAGAACACGAAGGACAACACGCCGGCCGTGATCCACTACGAGATCGTGCCGGGCGACAAGGTCGACGTGCAGGTCGCGGCGAAGGGCGGCGGCTCGGAGAACAAGTCGAAGTTCGTGATGCTGAACCCGTCCGACTCGATCGTCGACTGGGTGCTGAAGACGGTCCCGACGATGGGCGCGGGCTGGTGCCCGCCGGGCATGCTCGGGATCGGCATCGGCGGCACCGCTGAAAAGGCGATGCTGATGGCGAAGGAATCGCTGATGGAGCCGATCGACATCCAGGAAATCATCGCGCGCGGCCCGAAGGACTGGGTCGAGGAACTGCGCGTCGAGCTGCACGAGAAGGTCAACGCGCTCGGCATCGGTGCACAGGGCCTCGGCGGCCTGGCCACCGTGCTCGACGTAAAGATCATGGCCGCACCGACGCACGCGGCGTCGAAGCCGGTCGCGCTGATCCCGAACTGCGCGGCCACTCGCCACGCGCACTTCGTGCTCGACGGCTCGGGCCCCGCGAAGCTCGAAGCGCCATCGCTCGACGCCTGGCCGAAGGTCCAGTGGGAGCCGAACACGGAAACGAGCAAGCGCGTCGACCTGAACACGCTGACGCCGGAAGAAGTCGCGAGCTGGGCCCCGGGCCAGACGCTGCTGCTGTCGGGCAAGATGCTCACGGGCCGCGACGCTGCGCACAAGCGCATCGCCGACATGCTCGCGAAGGGCGAGAAGCTGCCGGTCGACTTCACCAACCGCGTGATCTACTACGTCGGCCCGGTCGATCCGGTGCGTGACGAAGTGGTCGGCCCGGCAGGCCCGACGACGGCCACGCGGATGGACAAGTTCACCGAGACGATGCTCGCCCAGACGGGCCTGATCTCGATGGTCGGCAAGGCCGAACGCGGCCCGGTCGCGATCGACGCGATCAAGAAGCACAAGGCGGCGTACCTGATGGCGGTCGGCGGTGCGGCATACCTCGTGTCGAAGGCGATCCGCGGCGCGAAGGTGCTCGCCTTCGAAGACCTCGGCATGGAAGCGATCTACGAGTTCGACGTGCAGGACATGCCGGTGACGGTGGCCGTCGATTCGTCGGGCACGTCGGTGCACCAGACCGGTCCGAAGGAGTGGCAGGCGAAGATCGGCAAGATCCCGGTCGCAACCGCTTAAACGCGCTCGCACGAAAGGCCGGACGCACGTCCGGCCTTTTTACTTCTCATTCTCGTTATTGCGTGCGGCCCATTCTCCAGGGCTGATTCTCATTACTTGCAAAAGGCAGGCCCGACAAGGCTTCGAGGCTTGGCTTTTCTCGTTCGAGCGATTATCGTTCGGTTTCTGAAGCCCCACTGAACAAGGAACAGCCATGCAAGGCGACAAGAAAGTCATCGAATACCTGAACGCCCAACTGAAGAACGAACTCACGGCGATCAACCAGTACTTCCTGCATGCGCGCATGTACAAGCACTGGGGCCTCGACAAGCTCGGCAAGCACGAATACGACGAATCGATCGGCGAAATGAAGCACGCCGACTGGCTGATCGAGCGCGTGTTCATGCTCGACGGTCTGCCGAACCTGCAGGACCTGCACAAGCTGCTCGTCGGCGAGGAAACCGAAGAGATCCTGAAGTGCGACCTGAAGCTCGAGCAGATCTCGCAGTCCACGTGCAAGGAAGCGATCGCTTACTGCGAATCGGTGCGTGACTACGTGTCGCGCGAGATCTTCGAAAAGATCCTCGACGACACCGAAGAGCACATCGACTGGCTGGAAACGCAGATCGACCTGATCGGCAAGGTCGGCCTGCAGAACTACCAGCAGACGATGATGGGTTCGCCCGAGTAACCCCGCTGCCGCCACGATCGCCACCTCGCCGTCCGCATGACGATGACGCACCAGCCAGCCGCTTCCGGGGTCCGCCCCGCCGCCCCCGTCGGAATCTTCGATTCGGGGCTCGGCGGACTGTCGGTGCTGCGCTCCGTGCGTGCGCACCTGCCCGGCGAGTCGTTCGTCTATGTTGCCGATTCGCACTACGCGCCGTATGGCCCGCGCGACGAGGCGTTCATTACGGAACGCACGCTGGCCATCGGCGAGTGGCTCGCCCGCGAAGGGGCGAAAGCACTCGTCATCGCATGCAACACCGCAACGGCGCGGGCGATCGCGGCCATCCGCGAACGCCTGTCGATACCGCTCGTCGGTGTCGAGCCCGGCATCAAACCGGCCGCCGCGCTATCCACGACCGGCGTCGCGGGTGTCCTCGCGACGCAATCGACGCTGAACAGCCCGCGCTTTCAGGCGCTGCTCGACCGCTACGGCGCCGGCCGCCGCTTCATCTGCCAACCGGGCCACGGGCTCGTCGAAGCGATCGAACGCGGCGACACCCACTCGCCCGCCTTGCGCGCGTTGCTCGAGCGTTATCTGCAACCGATGCTCGACGACGGCGCCGATACGCTGGTGCTCGGCTGCACGCACTACCCGTTCTTCACGGAAACGATTCGTGACCTTGTTGGCGACCGCCTGACGATCGTCGACACGAGCGATGCCATCGCACGCCAGCTCGCGCGGGTGCTCGATGAACGCAACCTGCGCGCGGCGGCCGGCACGCGCCCCGCGCCGCCGCGCTTCTGTTCGACGAGCGACGGCCTGCAACTGCGCGCACTCGCGTCGACGCTGCTCGGCCTCGACGCGCCGGTTGAATCCGTCACCATTTCCTCGCCCAACGCGCGCGCCTGCGCGACCGCCTGACGCGCGCCGGCAGACCGCCGGCACGGCCCGCCCTCCGCTGCCACCATTTCGAGGGTCCGATGACCTTAAAAAAGCCAAACTCAGGCTTGTCAACGCCGGCAAATTTAATGATAATAATTCGCATTACCGTTAGCTATCGCAACTCATCATGATCGTCTGCGTGTGCAAGTCTGTTTCCGATCGCAAGATTCGCGCGTCCCTCGCCGAGGGGGTGAATTCTTTCGATGAACTCCAGTTCGAGCTCGGCGTGGCCACGTGCTGCGGCAAGTGCGAGGAGTCCGTACGCGATCTCATGGCCGAGCAAGGCGTCTGCGCGAGCCAGTGTGGTGTCGAGCACCACGCTCACCCGATCCCGGTGACGTTCTACGACCGCAAGGCCGCCTGAGCGGCGCCGAGCGTACGCAAGCGGCCCGTGCCGCATTTGATGTCCGACCGTCAGCAAGCCACCTTCCGCGCGAGCCAGCGGCTTACCTGCCAAGGAGCCTGTCATGGAATTGCTGATCGGATTTGTGACCACCGTGTGCATCTCGCTGCTGATCTTCCGCAAGTAACACCGATTCACCCGCCGCGCCCCGGGTGCGACGTCGTTCTTTCAAGCTAACATGCAGGCTTCGCAATCCGCTCCTGCCGGCGTCTTGCCGGTTGCACCACGTATGAATCCCCGGGTCATCGCCGTTGCGGTCGGTGTGCTTGCCGCACACGCGATCATGCTGACGGCCGCGTGGCTCCATCGCAACGCGCCGCCGCCGAAGTCGGTCGAAGTCCAGTCGATCACCGCGCAGTTCATCACGCCTGCGCCGATCGCCCAGCAGGTCGCGGCAGAATCGATCCCGCAGCCCGCGCCGCCGAAGCCCACCCCGCGCGTCAAGCCGAAGGTCGAGCCGAAGCCGGTGCAGAAGTCGGCGAAGCCGACACCTCAGCCCGTCGCACAATCTCCGGCCCCGTCCCCCACGCCCGCACCGGCTGCCGATCCCACGCCTGCCCCCGCCGCGCCCGCGCCTGCAGCGCCGGCCGCCGTACCCGGCCCGGCGCGCGAAACGATGCAGGTCAGTGCGCCGAAGAACGTGCCGACGCTCCAATGCAACTTCGTGAAACCCGACTACCCGTCGATGTCGCGCCGCCGCGGCGAATCAGGCACCGCCTATGTTCACTTTGTCGTCGGCGTGACCGGCAAGCTCGAAAGCGTCGATCTGCAGAAGAGCAGCGGTTATCCGCGCCTCGACGATGCCGCACTCGACGCGATGCGCTCGACCACCTGCCGTCCGTATATCGAGAACGGCCAGGCGATCCGCGCCGCCCGTACGCAGCCCTACAACTTCGGGCTCACCGACTAACCTGCCTCATCCGGAAGATCCAAAGGAAACAAAAATGCAAAGCTACGGTATCGCGCACGTCTGGGCGCAAGGTGATTTCGTCACGCGCGCCATCGCGATCACGCTGCTCGTGATGTCGGTCCTGTCGTGGATCGTGATCATCGTCAAGGGCTGGAACGTGGTTCGCCTGAACCGTCTCACGAAGAACGCCGAACAGGCGTTCTGGCATTCCGACGATTTCGATGACGGCATCGAGAAGCTGGGCCTCGCCGCATCGACGCCGAGCGACAACCCGTTCCTCGCGCTCGCGCTGTCGGGCAAGGAAGCCGCCGATCATCACCATCAGACGCAGCCGCACCTGCACGACCGCATGGACGTGTCGGACTGGGTCACGCGCTGCCTGAAGGACACGATGGACGAAGGTATCTCGCGCATGCAGGCCGGTCTCGCGATTCTCGCGTCGATCGGCAGCACGGCACCGTTCGTTGGTCTGTTCGGCACGGTCTGGGGCATCTACCACGCACTGCTCGCGATCGGCGCAACCGGCCAGACGTCGATCGACCAGGTCGCGGGCCCGGTCGGCGAATCGCTGATCATGACGGCCTTCGGCCTGTTCGTCGCGATTCCCGCCGTGCTCGGCTACAACGCATTGACCCGCGCGAACAAGGGTATCGTCAGCAAGCTGCGCCGCTTCGCGCACGGTCTGCACGCGTACTTCGTGACGGGCGCGCGCCTCGCGTCGTCGTCGGCCCGCGACGGCCTGCGCCTTGCGACGCGCGCCAGCTGAGACGGGGTGAACCATGGCAATGAACACCGGCTTCAGCGATGACGACGACGACGGCGTGATGAGCGAGATCAACATGACGCCGCTCGTCGACGTCATGCTCGTACTCCTGATCATTTTTCTCGTGACGATCCCGGCAATGCAACACGCGGTGAAGATCGACCTGCCTCATGCGAGCAGCCAGCCCGTCGACGAGAAGCCGCAGACGGTCGACGTCGCGATCCAGGGCAACGGCACGATCCTGTGGAACGACCAGACGGTCACGCGCGAACAGTTGCAGGCACACATCGCGGAAGCGGCAAAGCATCAGCCGCAACCGGAGTTGCACCTGCGTGCCGATCGCAAGGTTGCCTATGAACGCGTGGCCGAAGTGATGTCTGATGCGCAGGCCGGCGGCCTGACGAAACTCGGCTTCGTGACGGAGCCGGCTGCAAAGGCGAAGTAACGCACGCGCGTTTCGCCGGCACCCCCTTGCCGGTCGTCCGGCCGGCCGCACCTCGCCGGCCGCACCTCGCCGGCCGCACCTCGCCGGCCGCACACAAAGTAAAAGGCCTTCATCGCCAGATGAAGGCCTTTTTTCATGCGCACGCGGGCGCCTTCGGGCGGCGGGCTCTTCGGCGGTATCGGTTGCGCCTCGAGCAACGCAAATGCGGCTACCGTGGTCTGCACGGACTGCGCGTTCTGCCCTATCTGGCTCGCAATATATGCGGCCACCTGATTCCGCTCAGAACTTCCTTCGCGAAATGGGATTTCAATATAGGCCTGCGCGCGGACGCATTCAAGGCCCCGGCGATTGAAACTTGCGATTGCAGGCGGCGCTTCAATGACAAAACAAATTTGCCACGACGCGCATCTTGCAGTCAGGTGGCCGGAGCATCGACCGCCGCGGCCTCCGTCTTCGCTCGCTCGGGGCAGCTCGGCTGCTTGTAGTCGCCGTGGTCGAGCTTTTCGACCAGGTAGTCGACAAACGCGCGAACTGCCGGCGGCATTCCCTGCCGCGACACGAACACCGCGTAGAGTTGCGGCACCGGCAGCGTCCAGCCCGGCATCACCGGCGACAATTGTCCCGCGCGCAATGCATTGCCGTACATCATCTCGGGCAGCGCCGCGATGCCGAGGCCGTCGAGCACCGCCTCGCGAATCGTCATCAGGTCGGCCGTCACGAGCCTCGGATCGTGCTCGTGCAAGTGACGGGTGCCGTCCGGCGCGATCAGGTTGAACACGTGCCGTCCGTCGACGCTCGGCGTATCGAGCGTCTCGAAGTGCGCCAGATCGTCCGGCACGAGCGGCGGCGCATTCTGGCTCAGCAGGCTCGGCGCGCCGACCAGCATCTGCTCGGTCCGCCACAGTGGCCGCACGACGATATTCGCGTTCTGCGGTGGCTCGGAGCGCACGCGCAACGCGACGTCGATCGAGTCCTCGAACAGGTCGATCACGCGATTCGTCACGCGGATGTGTACCTTCACCTCGGGATAGCGGTGCAGGAATTCGGGGAGGATGCGCGACAGCATGGTCTGCGACAGCGTGACGGGGACGCTCACGCGCACCGAGCCGCGCGGCGACGCGCGCAGTTGCTGCACGGCGTTCATCGCTGCCTGGGCTTCGGCGAGCATTGCCTGGCAATGCTGGTAGAACAGTTCCCCCGCCTCGGTCAGCGCAAGCTTGCGCGTCGAACGCTGCAGCAGGCGCACGCCGAGCGCCGCCTCGAGTTCGGTCAGCCGCCGCGACAGGCGCGATTTCGAGATACCCAGCACGCGTTCCGCAGCCGAGAAACCGCCGTGTTCGACGACCTGCGAAAAATACATGAGGTCGTTCAGGTTGTGTGCATCGATGTTCATGTCATCGTTCCAATTTCAGAACAATCCATTGCGAACCGCCGCAAATTGGACGGTAAAACGCCCAATATAATAGCGCTATGTTTCAAAAATAACGCTATTCCGACGATATCGAGGGCTTCTGCATGACGACCGCTCGCTCGCTTGACCGCACGTACCCCGCACTTCGCACGACCGAAGGTGGCGGCTTCGTGGTTCACCGCCCGTTCCCGACCCGGCTGCTGATGGATTTCGATCCGTTCCTGCTGCTCGATGAAATGGGCCCCGTCGACTACGCCCCTGGCGAAGCCAAGGGCGCGCCCGACCATCCGCATCGCGGCTTCGAGACCGTCACCTACGTGCTCGACGGGCGCTTTCGCCATCGCGACTCGGCGGGCCATGCCGGTACGCTCGGGCCAGGCGACGTCCAGTGGATGACGGCCGGCGCGGGCGTCGTTCACAGTGAAATGCCGGATCCCGAATTCGCGCAGGCCGGCGGGCGCTCGCACGGCTTTCAGCTGTGGGTCAACCTGCCGCGCCGCGACAAGCTCATCGCACCGCGCTACCAGGAAATCCCGGCCGATCGCATCCCGAGCGCCACGTCGGTGGACGGCCGTGCGCAGGTCCGCGTGATCGCCGGCGAAGCGTTCGGTGTACGCGCGGCGATCGAGACGCGCACGCCGATCCTCTACCAGCATTTCACGCTGCAACCTGGCGCAACGGTCACGCAGCCGGTGCCCGCGGGTTATCGCGTGTTCGCCTACCCGCTCGACGGAGGCGGCCGTTACGGGCCCGACAGGCAGCACATCGACGCGCGGCACATGGTCGTCTACGGTGACGATGGTGACGCGGTGACGTTCGAAGCCGGCGATACGCCGCTCGACCTGCTGCTGATCGGAGGCGTGCCGCTCAACGAGCCGATCGTCCGCTATGGCCCGTTCGTGATGAATACCGAGGAAGAGATCCGGCAGGCCGTCGTCGACTACCAGACCGGCCGCATGGGCCGCATCGAAGCGTGACGCGAGATCGGGGCCGCAGGTGCCGCGAAGCCGCCCGTTTTGCGTCACAATGACTTCTTGAACCATGTGGCTGCCCGCCACCAGAAGGAACCCGTCCCCTTGAACTTCGAACATCTGATCCAGATCAATTCCGACGATCCGGCCGTGCCGTCCCTCACCCGCGATCAGCTCTGGGAAGGCCTCGTGCTGCGCGCCGAACAGCCGCAGCTGTTCGTGATCGGCCTCGACAGCTGCGTCGTCCACGAACGGACGGACACGACGCTCGAACGCGAGCTGCACTACGGGCATGCGACCGTACGCGACCGCGTGACGTTCACCCCGAACCAACAAGTGCGCTACGACATCCATGCGGCCGGCGGTGAAATCGGCGGTTCGCTGACGATGACGATCGAGGAACGCGACGACCACGAGCTGTTCCTGCGCTTCGAGTACCGCACGACGCTAACCGTCACGGACGACAGCGAGGAAGCACGTCAGACGCACGGCATCGTCAAGGAAGCGTATCGCACGTCGGACATCGACACGGTGCGCCTGATCCGCGAATACGCACAAGGGCGCAAGGACCCCGATCCGCTCCACTGACGTCGATGGCGGCCTGAAGGCCGCCTCTTTGATTCAAGCTATCGGATTTGTCGCATCGATCGAGAAAGAGTTTTTGTAAATGGGAATAGTTATCATTTAGAATTCATTCCATCGTATCGACAGTCACCGATCAACCGAATGACCGACACCACGCGCCCGACCACGCTGACCTTGCGCCGCACGAGCGGCACCGCAAGCGGCAACCGTCAGAAGACGGCAGCGGTCACGACGCCGGCGAAACCCGCCGGAAGCCGGGATGCCGGCACCCGGACCCTCAGCAGCGATGCGTTGCTGCAAGGCCATAGCCACATCAGCATTGCGCATAACGGAGAGACGTATCAGTTGCGTGCCACCCGGCTCGGCAAACTGATCCTGACGAAGTAACGACAGAGTATTGTGGGGACCACCTCCCTGAGAGGTGTTGGGCAGTAGCCAGCGTAACGGCTTGCACGCGAGATCTAGACCCCTTCGTGCAAACACACTCAAGCAGCCGTTGCAGCAAGCCAAGCCACTTTTTTGGTTCTCGCACCTGGAAGAAAAAAAAGCGACACGTCGAAGGTGACGTGTCGCTTTTTGTTTGCGCGTCTGGATGCAAAAGAAAAAGGCATCGCGCGATCAGCACTGCTGCTCCAGCGCGCTCCGGAGTCCGGCGGCGGGCCACCCGTCGCCAATTACTCCAGAACACAACCGCAGGGCCGTCAATCCCGCATCAGAAACCCCAGAACATCAACCACCACGCGCTGTCGATGACGGCCAGGCCGGCCGCAAACCACGCGAATGCAGCCAGTCGGCGCGGCCACGCCGCATAGCGCCCCGTCACCTTCCATGCAAGCCACGCGCTCCACGCGTTCGCGCAAACCAGAATCGCGATGCGCACGCCGGTCGCCCAGCCGAGCGGCACGTGCTCGGCCCGCAGCAGCGACAGCGTCGTCGCCGACAGCCCGAGGAACACGCCCGCCCCCGCAATCGGGATCAGCGCCTGCGCGAGATGATGGAGACGCACGCGGTCGAAACGGCCGAGCATCAGCGTCGCGCCGGCCAGCAGCACGAGCAGCGCGGTGCCGTACACGAGCCCCGTACCGACGATGTAGCTGACGATCAGCCCGCCGTCGAGCCACGAGAACACGTCGTTGCGATCCGGATAATGCGTGAGCAGGAACCACGGTGCATTGGTTTCGAGCGGCCACGTGATATCGCGATCGATCAGCCAGCCTGCAAGCCATTGCTTGATCTGTACGAACCACGGGCTGACAGTCCAGTGGAACGCGCCGATCGCGACGCCGAGCAGGCCGTACAGGATCAGCGCCGTGTCCCACGGGTTCGCCTGCTGCGCACCGAGGTTCACGACCTCGTCGGAAGGCGAGCGCCACGACAGCGCGATCGCGTCACGATGCCCGCTGCATCGGCCGCACATGTGGCACGCGGCAGCGCCCTTCATGTTGCGCAACGGCACGAGCGGCGCGCAATTGATCGGAATCACGCGATGCCCGTGTTCGCCGTTCTTGTATGAGCGGCGCCAGGCATCCTCGTCGACCTTGTAGCGCATCGGCGCGAGCCGCGACAGCAACCCGAACACGCCGTTGACCGGGCACAGATACTTGCACCACACGCGCTTCTCGCGGCCGTACAGCACGCCGATCACGATCGCGCCGACGGTCGAACCGCCGAGCACGAACAGCACGGCGAGCGGGTATTGGTACACGCTGACCATCTGCCCGTAGATCGTCGTGAGCCCGAACGCGACGAACGGCCAGCCGCCCCACCGCATCCAGCGCGGAATCGCGCCGCCGCGGCCGAACCGGCTCGCGTATTCGGTGAGTGCGCCTTCCGGGCACAGTACGCCGCACCAGACGCGGCCGAGCATCACCATCGACAGCAGCACGAACGGCCACCAGATGCCCCAGAACACGAACTGTGCGATCAGCGTGAGGTTGTTCCACAGGTGCGCGGAATCGTCCGGCAGCGGCAACACCGCCGGCACGATGATCAGGAACGCATAGACGGCGACGACGACCCACTGGATGCCGCGGATCACTGCGCCGTGGCGCTGCATCCACTGGCCGGCCTGCGCGAGCCAGCCCGGCTTGGCTGCGGCGGCAACGCTCATGCCGCGCGGCCTGCTACGACGGCCGGACGGCGGCTCGCGCGCTTCATCAGCAGCCAGACGACCGCCCAGTACACCGCATAGGCGACCAGGTTGGTCAGTGCCGGGTGTGCACGATAGCCGGTCAGCGTCGCGACGAGCGAGCCGAACGTGCCTGAATCATCGAGGATCCCGGACGTGTCCCACACCTGTGAGATGCCGAGCGGCAGGATTTCCTTGTCGATCAGCTTGTCGACGCCGGTCTGGAACAGGCCCGCGCCGAGGAACAGCAGCATTACTTCGGTGACGCGGAAGAAATGCCGCCACGAGAAGTACTTGCCGCCGAGCTGCAACAGATAGAACGTGAGGAACGCGAGGCCAAGGCCGATCACGACCGCGAGCATCTGGCTGCCGTCCACGTGCCCCGACTGGCCGAAACCGAGGCCGTACAGGAAGATCACCGTCTCGCTGCCTTCGCGGGCGATCGCGAGTGCGACCAGCACGGCAACGCCCCACCAGTTCGAATCGCGCGTGCTCTGCTGCAGCGACTGCTCCATGTCACGCTTCAGCGTGCGGCCGTGCCGGCGCATCCACAGCACCATCTGCACAATCAGCACGCAGGCGATCAGCACCATCGCGGTCTGGAAATAGTCCTGCGCGTCGCCGGACAGCACTTCGGTGAAGCCGACGAGCGCGGCGCCGAGACCGATGGCCATCAGCAGGCCGACTGCAACGCCCGTCCACAGAAAGGGCAGGCCGCGGCGCGCGTCGTCGTCGCCGTTCTTCAGCCATGCATAGAGGATGCCGACGACGAGCAGCGCTTCGACGCTCTCCCGCCAGACGATGAACAAGATCTGACCCATTGAATCCTCCTGACACGCGGGGCACGGCACTCGTGCGCCCGCACGCAGATAAAACGCGTTACTTCGCGACAATCACGCCCTGTGCCTGCTGGTGGAAATCGTCGAAAAACTTGTACTCGCCCGGCGACAGCGGGGCGACGACCACGAACGAATCGGCGCCCGGCGCGAGCACCTTCTCCTTGCGCAACTGCACGCTCTCGAATTCGGCGGCGCCCTTGCCGGTATTCTTGATCTCGATCTTGAAGCGCTGGCCGGCCGGCACCTCGATACGGGCGGGATTCAGCTTGCCGTCCGTCATCTCGAGCTTGAACGTCGGCAGATCGGCGGCATGCGCCGCGCCGGCGAGCCACAGCGCGGCGGCTGCGGCGACGATTTTCTGGGGAAATTTCATTCTGGGTTCTCTACGCCGACGGCGCCCCGAAGCGCGCCGTCCGTGATGCCATCGATCAGTACCCGCCCTTCTTGCCGATGCCGGCGAACGGGAAGTCGTATTCGAGGGTGATAGGCTTGAACCACGCGCCCACGCCCGTTTCCTTGTCGACGTGACGGCCGAACGCCATGTGGCCCGACTGCATCGGCGGCTTGACGGTCATCGTCAGGTGATACTTGCCCGGGCCGGCGAGCTTCACGTTATCGCCGTAGTGCGGGCCGTCGCTCGCGACCATGCCCATCAGGTCGCCTTCGGCCTTCCACTTCGTGTCGCCCTGCTTCGTCAGCTTGTACGTGACCTGCAGGTACGGCATCCAGTCGCCTTCGGCGAAACCCGTCGGGTTGTTCTTGACCGCGTGGATGTCCGCTTCGAGGTGGATGTCGGAATCCGACGCCTTGCGCATCATCCCTTCCGGATCCATCGTGATCGGCTGCAGGTACACTGCGCCGATTTCCATGCCGCCCTGGATCTGCTGCTTGCCGATCGGATATTCGGCCGCCGAGGCCGACATCGCGGCAAGCGCCGCTGCTACCGCAACCGACGTGCGGATGAACGAAGAACCCAACATGGACACTCCTTGTTATTTGTCTGACACGCTGCGAACCGCCCTCCGGGACGGCTCACCGAAAACACTAACGCGATGAAGAACGTTAATGCGAACTATTCTCAATACATGCGGAGTTTAGCACTGAACCGGCTCCTGAACAAACAAGACACCGCGTAAACCCCTGATCCGACAAGGCTTACAACGGTGTTACCGGAAGGTTTCAGTGACGTTTGGAAAGATTTACCGGCCGCCGTTGATGTGGTCGCCCACGTTCGCGCCGAACACGCGTTCGCGCAGCAGCGCCAGTTGGTCGCGCGTAGCCGCGGCCTTTTCGAACTCGAGGTTCTTCGCGTAATCGGCCATCTGCTTTTCGAGACGCTTGATTTCTTTCGCGATCTGCTTTTCCGACATGTCCTCGAACTTCGCGCGTTGCTGCGCTTCCTTCAGCTCGGCACGCGCGTCGTCGGCGTTGTAGACGCCGTCGATGATGTCCTTGATGCGCTTCACGACGCCGCGCGGCGTGATGCCCATCTTCTCGTTGTGCGCGATCTGCTTCGCGCGGCGCCGCTCCGTCTCGCCGATCGCGCGCTTCATCGAATCGGTCATGTTGTCCGCGTAGAGGATCGCCTTGCCGTTCACGTTCCGCGCGGCCCGGCCGATCGTCTGGATCAGCGAGCGCTCCGCGCGCAGGAAGCCTTCCTTGTCCGCGTCGAGAATCGCGACGAGCGATACTTCCGGAATGTCGAGGCCTTCGCGCAGCAGGTTGATCCCGACCAGCACGTCGAACGTGCCGAGCCGCAGGTCGCGGATGATCTCGACCCGCTCCACCGTGTCGATGTCGCTGTGCAGGTAGCGCACCTTGACGCCGTGGTCGGCCAGGAACTCGGTGAGCTGCTCGGCCATCCGCTTCGTCAGCACGGTGATCAGCACGCGCTCGCCGGCGTTCACGCGCGCGTTGATCTCGGTCAGCACGTCGTCGACCTGCGAGCTTGCCGGGCGCACTTCGATTTCCGGATCGACGAGCCCGGTCGGCCGCACCACCTGCTCGGCGACCTGCCCCGTCACGCGCTGCTCGTAGTCGGCGGGCGTCGCCGACACGAACACTACCTGACGCATCTTGCGCTCGAACTCCGGGAACTTGAGCGGCCGGTTGTCCAGCGCCGACGGCAGCCGGAAGCCATAGTTGACGAGGTTCTCCTTGCGCGCGCGGTCGCCGTTGTACATCCCGTTCAGCTGACCGATCAACACATGCGATTCGTCGAGCAGCATCAGCGCGTCGGGCGGCAGGTAGTCGACCAGCGTCGGCGGCGGCTCGCCGGGCGCGGCGCCCGAGAAGTGCCGCGAGTAATTCTCGATGCCCTTGCAGAAACCGAGCTCCTGCAGCATCTCCAGGTCGAAACGCGTGCGCTGTTCGAGGCGCTGCGCCTCGACGAGCTTGCCGTCTCGGTGGAAGAACTCGAGGCGTTCGCGCAATTCGTCCTTGATCGTCTCGACCGCACGCATCACGGTGTCGCGCGGCGTCACGTAGTGCGACGACGGATATACGGTAAAACGCGGAATCTTCTGCCGCACGCGCCCGGTCAGCGGGTCGAACAACTGCAGCGTCTCGACCTCGTCGTCGAACAGCTCGACGCGCACGGCCATCTCCGCGTGCTCGGCCGGGAAGATGTCGATCGTGTCGCCGCGCACGCGGAACGTACCGCGCTGGAAGTCCTGTTCGTTGCGCGAGTACTGCATCGCGATCAGCCGCGCGATCACGTCGCGCTGGCCGAGCTTGTCGCCGGTGCGCAGCGTCAGGATCATCTGGTGGTACTCGGACGGGTTGCCGATACCGTAGATTGCCGATACTGTCGCGACGATCACCACGTCGCGGCGCTCCATCAGGCTCTTCGTCGCCGACAGCCGCATTTGCTCGATGTGCTCGTTGATCGACGAGTCCTTCTCGATGAACAGGTCGCGCTGCGGCACGTACGCTTCCGGCTGGTAATAGTCGTAGTACGAGACGAAGTACTCGACCGCGTTGCGCGGGAAGAACTCGCGGAACTCCGCGTAGAGCTGCGCCGCGAGCGTCTTGTTCGGCGCGAACACGATTGCCGGGCGGCCGAGCCGCGCGATCGTGTTCGCCATCGTGAAGGTCTTGCCCGAACCGGTCACGCCGAGCAGCGTCTGGAATGCGAGGCCATCGCCGACCCCCTCGACGAGCGTTTCGATCGCGGTCGGCTGGTCGCCTGCGGGCAGATACGGTTGGTAGAGCTGGAACGGCGACCCTTCGAAGGTCACGAATTTCGATTCGTCGAGCGCGTCGCCGACTTCGGCGTGATGTTCGGACATGGAATGCGGCCGGAGCGAGGGCAAAAAAACTATTCTAGCGCTTCGCGGCGTTGCGAACCGCTGACGGCTCCTGACGCACGGCAACCGGCTGAAATCGCAATTCGCCGCGCAATCGCCGCCCCCGGCAGCGTGAATTCGCTACAATGTCAGGCTGCTGCGCTTTCCGGCGCCGTGCCCGTTGGCGCGCGGTCTGCTGCGCCCGCCCCGCCGGCTGAAAGCCTGACCCTCTTTTCACTACTGCCGAATCATCATGTCGCTCTTCTCCGCTGTCCAGCTTGCTCCCCGCGACCCGATCCTGGGCCTGAACGAAGCCTTCAACGCCGATACGCGTCCGACCAAGGTCAACCTCGGCGTCGGTGTGTACACGAACGAAGAAGGCAAGATTCCGCTGCTGCGCGCCGTTCGCGAAGCGGAAAAGGCACGCGTCGACGCCGGCCTGCCGCGCGGCTACCTGCCGATCGACGGGATCGCCGCCTACGACGCAGCGGTGCAGAAGCTGCTGCTCGGCAACGATTCGCCGCTGATCGCCGCAGGCCGCGTGGTCACGGCACAGGCACTGGGTGGCACGGGCGCGCTGAAGATCGGCGCCGATTTCCTGCGCACCGTGAACCCGAACGCGAAGGTCGCGATCAGCGACCCGAGCTGGGAGAACCACCGCGCGCTGTTCGAAGCGGCCGGCTTTGAAGTCGTCGCGTATCCGTACTACGACGCCGCCACCAACGGCGTGAACTTCGAAGGCATGCTGTCGGCGCTGAACGGCTATGCGGCCGGCACGATCGTCGTGCTGCACGCATGCTGCCACAACCCGACCGGTGTGGACCTGACCGAAGCGCAATGGCAACAGGTCGTCGACGTCGTCAAGGCGCGCAACCTCGTGCCGTTCCTCGACATGGCCTACCAGGGCTTCGGCGAGAACATCGAGGCCGATGCGGCTGCGGTGCGCCTGTTTGCTTCGGCCGACCTGAATGCATTCGTGTCGTCGTCGTTCTCGAAGTCGTTCTCGCTGTACGGCGAGCGCGTCGGCGCGCTGTCGATCATCACGTCGAGCAAGGAAGAAGCGACGCGCGTGCTGTCGCAACTGAAGCGCGTGATCCGCACGAACTACTCGAACCCGCCGACCCATGGCGGTGCCGTCGTCGCGGCCGTGCTCGCGTCGCCGGAACTGCACGCTTCGTGGGTGCAGGAACTCGGCGAAATGCGCGACCGCATCCGCGCGATGCGCAACGGTCTCGTGGAGCGCCTGAAGGCGAGCGGCGTCGATCGCGACTTCAGCTTCATCAACGCGCAGCGCGGGATGTTCTCGTATTCGGGCCTGACCTCGGCGCAAGTCGATCGCCTGCGCGAAGAGTTCGGCATCTACGCAGTCGGCACCGGCCGGATCTGCGTTGCAGCGCTGAACACGCGCAACCTCGACGCAGTCGCCCATGCAGTCGCTGCGGTCCTGAAGTAAATCGGCGTCAGCGGGCGGCAGCCGTCACCCGCCGCCCTGCCGAAACAAAAAACGCGCTCCCCGGAGCGCGTTTTTTTATGCCGTTCGGGCATTACCGGCGGGTGCTCCGCACGAGCGGCGCATCGTGGCCGCCCGTACCGGATTCCGTTACTGCATGAACCACCCGTGGCTGACGACGACAGACTGCCCCGTGAGCGCCGCGCTCGGGAACGCCGACAGGAACAGCACCGTCTGCGCGACGTCCTGCACCGTCGTGAACACGCCATCGACCGTGTTGCCGAGCATCACCTTCTTCACCACTTCCTCTTCGCTGATCCCGAGCTCCTTCGCCTGCTCCGGAATCTGCTTGTCGACCAGCGGCGTGCGCACGAAACCCGGACACACGACGTGCGAGCGCACGTTGTGCTTCGCGCCTTCCTTCGCCAGCACGCGCGCGAGGCCCAGCAACNCGCTGATCCCGAGCTCCTTCGCCTGCTCCGGAATCTGCTTGTCGACCAGCGGCGTGCGCACGAAACCCGGACACACGACGTGCGAGCGCACGTTGTGCTTCGCGCCTTCCTTCGCCAGCACGCGCGCGAGGCCCAGCAACCCGTGCTTGGCCGTCACGTACGCCGACTTCAGCGGCGACGCTTCGTGCGAGTGCACCGAACCCATATAGATCACGACGCCGCCGCGATCGTCCTTGTACATGTGCTTGAGCGCGGCCTTGGTCGTCAGGAACGCGCCGTCGACGTGGATCGCCTGCATCTTCTTCCAGTCGGAGAACGAGTAGTTCTCGATCGGATTGACGATCTGGATGCCTGCGTTCGACACGAGGATGTCGACCGAGCCGAACGTTTCGGCAACCTTGTCGATGCCACTGTTCACGGCTTCCTCGTTCGTCACGTCCATCGCGACGCCGATCGCCTTGCCGCCCGCCTTGTTGATCTCGTCGGCAACCGCATTCGCGCCATCCTGGTTCAGGTCGGCGATCGCGACGGCCGCACCCGCCTTCGCGAGCTCCAGTGCGATTTCCTTGCCGATGCCGCTTGCGGCGCCCGTGACGACTGCGGTCTTGCCATTCAGGTTGCTCATTTCGAATTTCCCGTGGTGAAAGGATTGACAGGAGAAAGGACTGCGGACGTGTTACTGAGCCAGGTAATCGTAGACGACTTCGCCGAGGCCGAGTGTCAAATCCGCGACGATATGGCGGGCTTCGACGATCTCCAGCACCGGCAGGTCGGCTACCGGCGCTAGTGCGTGCGGTGCCAGTTCGAGCGAGGCAGGGCCCGTCCACGCGCCCTTCATCTTGATGTCCTGCATGTAGTAGCGCACCAGTTCGCATACGCGCGCGGTGCCGTCGACGTGCGGGATGATCTTCAGCAGGAAGTTCGGGCCGGCGAGGCGCTTCGTCTGCTCGTCGATGTCGAGTTCCTTGTGCTTGTAGCCCATCGTGCCGGTCGCGACGCGCACCTTGCCGTAGTCGAGCGTGCCCAGGATGTGATCGGTGTTCACGTGCAGCGTGGGCGACGCGAGCTTCTTCGGGAAGCCCCACAGCTCGCGGCCGCCGGCGATCGGCGGGTGATCGTCGAGATACATCGCGAGTGTGTAGCCGCCGGCCTGGCCGTTGTATTCGACGGGGATCACCTGGCCGCTCTCGGTGTAGTCGCCGAAGCCGGTCGAATCGGCCATGCGAATGAATTCGTAATGCACGAGCGGCTCGGTGATCTGCAGCGGCTCGGGGACTATCTCGCGCAGACGGTCCGGATCGGTGCGATACGTGATGATCAGGAACTCACGATCGACGAAACGGTACGGGCCCATCGGGAACGCAGGGCTGGTCAACGGCATCGCAAACGCTTTCGATCGGACATCGCTCGGTTTCATGCGGACTCCTTGTTGTTGATCGCTTCGTGGATGAGTGCTCGTAAGCTCGTAATCCTATGCCTGTGCGTTGCCGTTGTGCGATGCCGCATATGGAATTAATTGTTGCCGATTTCGAATCGTTTGCCGCGTAAATATTGAGGCGACCGGCACAAACGACGTCGACGGCGCCCGGCGGCCCGATGCTCGCACGTGCCGATGACGCCACGATGTGAAAAAGGTGAGCCTTTACAGGACGGGTGGTGAGCTTTTACGGGAGGCAGTCGCGCTGGAATGTGACAATTGTGTGAACTTGTGTTGCAGTGCAGGTTCTAAGTGCGTTCGCGCGCGACGCACGGGGGCGGTTCGGATCACCGTCGCCCCCGTATTAAGCAACGCTTAAGCGAGTGAGCACTAACATCGTTCGCATCCGACCGGCCTGCCCGGTCCAATCATTAGGCCCCCGGATTCATGCAGAACCTCAATCTCACCCTGTTTTCCGCCATCAATGCCGGCGCTGCACCGCACCCCGGCGTTGCCCACCTCGCGGTCCTCGCCGCCGACTGGCTCGTCTATGCGCTGCCCGTGATGCTGCTGCTGACCTGGATCTTCGGCGAGCGCCCGACGCGGCGACAGGCGATCGAAGCCGGCGTCGGCACGTGCGTGGCGCTCGCGCTCGCGCAGGTGCTCGGGCATTTCTGGTTCTCGCCACGGCCGTTCATGGCCGGCGTCGGCACGCAACTGATCCCGCATGCGCCGGACAGCTCGTTTCCGAGCGATCACATGACGTTCGCGTGGAGTCTCGCGGTCGGCATGATGCTCGCCGGCACCACGCGGCTGACCGGATTCGTGATGGCCGCGATGGCTGTCGCGATTGCCTGGGGTCGTGTGTATGCGGGTGTGCACTGGCCGTTCGACATGGCCGGCGGCGTGCTGGTCGGCACTGCCGGCGCGCTGGCAGTGCACCTGTACGGGCAACGCGTGGTCGAGCTGCTCGAACGGATCGGCGACGTGGTGCACGCGGTGATGATGGGACATGAGCGCACGCCCTGAGCGGGAGAACGACTCGGGTAAAACTTCGGCCGGACGCCGTCAACCAGGCGTCTTGGCCGTTTCGGCCGATCCCGACGTGCCGCCGCCTGCTTCATGCAGTTCAGGCGTTTCGCCTGGGTGCTGGGCGGTGTCGCGTTCGAGAGAACTTTCCTTCAGGATCGCGCACATCGCGACGAACAACGCGAGCGCGACGGCCGCCAGGCCGCAATAGCCGGCGATCTTCAGGTTGCGAAGGAAAGGCGAAGCGTGGCTTTCTTTTGTCATGACCGGGCGCTCCTGGGCGGGCTGCGGTGGCTGTCGTCCGACAGCGGCGTCGCAGACATACATATATACCAGCCACGCCGCCGATGCCAAGCCCGCCGATGCGCGGGCGCCCATTCGCGTCAGTCTTCCAGCGTTTCATGCACGGCCGCCGCGCCGCGCTTCCAGTATGCCGCCGCGCGGATGCGCGATTTGTCCACGCCGCGCTCGCCGGTCAGGTGCAGGCGCACCGCGCGCATCGACTGCGCTTCACCCGCCGCCCAGACGTAGCCGTCGCCGGAGGACGGCAGCGGCAGCTCGCGTACCGCATTGAGCAGCATGTCGCCGTCCGCCGTGTCGGCTTCGGCGCGAAAGCGCCAGATTTCATGCACGTCTGCGCGCGTATCGAATGCGATCTGCGCGGTGCGATCCGCGACTTCCAGCACGACCGCCGCACGCGCGCCGGCCGGCAATTGCCCGAGACGCCGCGCGACCGCCGGTAGCGCCGTATCGTCGCCGATCAGCAGGTGCCAGTCGAAATCGATCGGGACCACGAATGAACCGCGCGGGCCGCCGATGCCGAGCCACTGGCCGACGCGCGCCTGCGCCGCCCACTGCGATGCGGGACCCGGATGGTTCAGCACGAATTCCAGATCGAGTTCGCAGGCGGCGCGGTCGAAGCGGCGCGGCGTGAAATCCCGTGCGATCGGCTTCGGTTCGCCTTCGGGAAACTCGGGGCCGTTCGTGCCGAGCGTCGGCATTGCGGGCCGCTCGGCGCCGGGCGGCGGGAAAAACACCTTCACGTGATCGTCGAACGAAGACGATTCGAAATCCGCGAGGTCGGGGCCGCCGAGCGTGACACGCAGCAGATGCGGCGTCACGGCGTGCACGCGCACGACCTGCAGCAGGCGGAACTTGAGGGTATGGCGCACGCGGGTGACGGCGCGTTCGGATGTGTTCTGCATCAATCCGTTCTCCTATGGTTTCGACGGAGCGGCGCGCGTTACGCGCCCGCGCCGCCTTCAATTTCGGCCGTCGCGCGGCGCATGATCGCCGCGATGCGCCGCTGTTCGTCGGCATCGGCGGCGCTCTTGTGGAGCAGCGCCCGCTTCAGCGCGAGGCGGGCTTCGACGAACTCCGGCAGCCAGCCGGGTTGCGCTTCGTCCGGTGCCTCGCTGCCCGCCGATTCGCCGGCGAACGCGCGGCGCATGAATTCCATCTTGCGTGCGAGGTGCGTGAGGCGCGCGAACAAGGTATCGACGCGTTCGCGCTGCGCATCGAGATGCGCGCGGCCGGCGTCGGTCAGCGCATAGCGCTTGCGGTTGCCTTCCGCCTGCGACGCGACGAAGCCGACTTCCTCGAGATACGTGAGCGCCGGGTACACCATGCCGGGGCTCGGGCTGTAGAAACCGCTCGAGCGGGTGTCGAGCGCCTTGATCAGTTCGTAGCCGTGGCTCGGCTGCTCGGCGACCAGCGCAAGCAGCAGCAGCTGGAGATCGTCGGAGCTGAACTGGCGGCCGCGCGGCATGCCGTCGTCACCGAAATCGCCGAAGCCGCCGCGTCCGCCACGGCCACCAAACGGGCCACCGCCGCCAAACGAGTCGTGGCCGCGGCGATGGCGGCCGATCGCGTGCCAGAGGCCGGCGAACCAGTCAGGGCCGGCATGCGCACCATGACCGTCGCATCGGGCATGGCCGCGGGAGGGGATGTGTCGCATGATTGTGTCCTGTATGTCGTAAAACATATCTAAAGATATATATCGAAAGATAGGGTGTCAAGGACGATATTTAGGGGAGGATCGTGACGAGCGTAGCCACTCGCCGGCGCAGCTATTGTGAGGAGCGAGGGGCAGCATCTTTGCGAACGCGTCGCAGATCAGGTACAGATGGTTTGCATTCACCATGGTATTCATCGACGAGATGCAAGACACATCATGGGACCAGGAATCCTTCCTGAACCGCATTTTCGATGGCAAGTCGGTGATGCAGCGGTTCGGAGATATCGACCAGAAAATTCTCCTGGATGGAGGAGAACGCAGACCAACTCACGTTCCCTCGTCAGGGACACGGATGCATCAGCACGAGCAAAAGATTCGGTGACGCAATTGCGCACGCCGTGGGCAGCGTCGGCATGAGTGAGTGGCGAAGCGGTTATCGGGGAAGGTGCGGATGCTTGAAAGCGGGACCGTCGGCATCGGTGACGATCCCCAAAATACGTTCGATATGCAGCGCCGCATCGGCGGCGATACAGGAACGAGTTCGATTGGGGCCCAATCCGCGCTGGCGTTGATGATGGACTACGGCGACGGCAAGACCAGCGCGTTGATCGACCTGCGCGCTCCGTTGCACGCCACGATCGTCATGCTGACGCCGCCGAATGCCGCGTCCCGGCATACGCATCCGCAGACATTCAGTTGGAGCTTCTAGGGAGCGCCAGCAACCACGTTCGAGTCCGGCCGATCGTCCCCCATGTTCCGATGCGCGCCACGATACGCCCCCGGACTACACCCGAACCGCACCTTGAACGCGCGCCCGAAATGCGTGATGTCCGAAAACCCGCACGCGATCGCCAGTTCCAGCAACGTGCGATTGGTGTCGGCCGGATCTTCCAGCGCGCGGCGGCTTGCCTGAAGCCGATATTCCTGAATCAGGCTCTGCGGTGTCCGCTCGGTTGCCGCCAGCGCGCTGTACAGCGTGCGCCGCGACACGTTCAGCGCGCTTGCCAGCTTGTCCGGCGACAAGTCGGGATCGCTGTAGTGGTGCGACAGGTAGATTTCCGCGTTCATGCGCAGGGTAGCGCTGCGCGCATCCGCGCCGGTCAGCGAATCGCTCGCCTCGCGTCGAATCACCGAATCGAGCAGTATCAGCGTCGACTGCTCGAAGCCGAACAGGCTTTCCGGGTCATTCGGCACCTGCCCATCCATCAGGTAATTGATCGATTGAAGGGCCAATTGTGCATTGCCGACGGTCCTGCGCACCTGCACGCCCGCGCGCTCCACGAACCAGCGCCACATCGTGCCGCTTCTCGGCGGCGTCAGTGCGGCGACGAAGCGCGACGCGTTCGTTGATTCGATCATGTACGGCTGCGTCGCATCGTAGATCACCCACTCGCCGGGATTGACGGTCGACGTCGCGTTACGCTGCGTGACGCGGCTTTGTCCGGCGATCTGGAACAGGATCTTGTAGCAATCGCTGTCGGCGCGCGACGCGAGCGAGCGGTCGCGATCGACGCGGATCGCGGTGGTGTCGACCTCCGCCATGCGCAGGCCGCCAACCGTGGCAACGCGCACCGACATCCGGAACTGCGGGCCGGTATCGTGAAAGACCAGCGGCAGGAAGCTGTCCGCGATCAGGTCGCGCAGATTCGCGCTGCTGTTGCTGGCGTCGACGACGAGTTCGTGTGCCATTGCCGGATGAGGGGGAGAGCCGGGGAACGCGTCAAGGTTAATGCAAATGGCCGGGACGCGCGTTCAGACGCAGCCATTGTCGGGAGCCCGGCCCCGCAACGTCAATCGTGGTTTCTCCACGTTCCCCAAGGTCGCCGCCGCGCGGCACCGATCTGCACGCTGAAGCCAAAAGTATGCACGCAACGCCGATCGGCGCTTGCGGCGCGTCCCTAGAATCGAAAGGCGATCGGCAAGCTGTCCTGTCGAATCGGGTGTGCGCTTGCACGCAGCCCGTCGGCGCGTCGAATCGCACGGGCTGGCTCGCGCCATGAAAAACAACCACCGATTTTCAAGGAGACCCCGCCGAAGACTGGGCGACGAACGCATGCGGCGGCAGCACGCGCCGGCGAACGTCGTGCGGACGACAGCGGGCGCATACCAGGATGTCCGATAGAACTTTCGACTACATCGTCATTGGCGCCGGCTCGGCGGGCTGCACGATCGCGACCCATCTCGTCGAGCGCCGCAAGGGCACTGTGCTGCTGCTGGAGGCGGGCGGCCACGACAAGGATCTGTTCATCCACATGCCGGGCGGGCTCGCGAAAGCCATTCCGCGCCACACGTGGCCGTATGCGGCCGAGCCGTCGGACGACGTGAAGGGTCGCTCGATCGCGGTGCCGCAGGGGCGCGTGCTCGGCGGCTCGAGCTCCGTCAACGGGATGCTGTACGTGCGCGGGCACCGCAACGACTACGATCGCTGGGAGACCGAGTTCGGCTGCAAGGGCTGGGGCGCGGACGACATGCTGCGCTACTTCGCGAAGGCGGAGAACAACGAATCGCTGACTGCGCCCTATCACGGCAACAACGGGCATCTGCAGGTCACCGAGATCCGCTATCGCCATCCGCTGTCGCAGGCGTTCGTGCGGGCGGGCCAGCAGATGGGGCTCGACTACCTGGTCGACTACAACGGCGAGCGGCAGGAGGGCGTCGGGTTCTATCAGGCGACGATCTTCAACGGCGAGCGCGGCTCGACGGCGGCGACCTACCTGCGCTCGATCCGCAACCGTCCGGAACTCAGCCTCGAAGTCGATGCGCTGGTCGAGCGCGTGGAAATCGAAGGCGGCCGCGCGACCGGCGTCACGTATCGGCAGGGCAACCGTCGCGTGACCGCGCGCGCCCGGGCGGAAATCATCGTGTCGGCCGGCGCGATCGGCTCGCCGAAGATCCTGCAGTTGTCCGGCATCGGGCCGCAAAAGGTGCTCGAGGACGCCGGCGTGCAGGTCCGGCACGTGCTGCCGGTAGGCGAGAACTTTCACGATCACCTGCACATGTCGGTCAATGCGACGATCCGCACGCCGGTGTCGCTCTATGGCCAGGACAAGGGATGGCGTGCGCTGAAGCATGGCATCCAGTGGAAGTGGTTCCGCTCGGGCATCCTGACCTCGCCGGTGCTCGAAGGGTTCGCGTTCGTCGATACCTGCGGGCAGGGGCAGCCGGACGTCCAGTTCCATTTCCTGCCGACGATCGATTCGTTCGACGATCCGATCGGCGTGACGGCGGGTCGCACGCACGGCATCACGATCAAGACCGGCCATCTGCAACCGTATTCGCGCGGCCGCGTGACGATCCGCTCGTCGAACCCGCAGGCGCTGCCGCGCATCGACGGCGGCTACCTGGCCGATCGCCGCGACGTCGACGGCCAGATCCGGGCCGCGAAGCTCGCGCTGAAGATCCTGCGCCAGCCGGCGCTCGCGGATCACGTCGACGAGATCTTCTCGCCGGACTGTCCGCCCGACGACGACGCGCGGATCGAGGACTGGGTGCGTGGCGCGGCGAAGACGGTCTATCACCCGGTCGGCACCTGCCGGATGGGCACGGATGCGGCGTCGTCCGTCGTCGATCCGCAGCTGCGCGTGCACGGTATCGCGGGGCTGCGCGTGGCCGACAGCTCGACGATGCCGAGCATCCCGAGCGGCAACACGAACGCGCCGACCATCGCACTCGCCGAGAAGGCGTCGGACCTGATCGCCAGCGCGGCCTGAATGGGCCTTTCACGTTCAATTCAATTTCAGGAGGAGTACAGATGGCATTGGTTCGGATGCTGGATGAAGTCAACGCGTTTCTCGCGCGCGAACACGGTCATTACATCGACGGCCGCGCAGTGGCCGGCCGCGGCGAACGGATCGACGTGCGCGATCCGGCGACGCGTGCTGTGATCGGCTCCGTCGCGCAGGCGACCGACGACGACGTCGAGGCCGCGATCGCGTCTTCGCATCGCGCGTTCCGCGGCGCGTGGGCAAACCACACGCCGGCCGATCGCGAGCGCATCCTGCTGCGCTTCGCAGACCTGATCGAAGCACACGGCGAAGAGATCGCACAGATCGAAACCGCGCAGTCGGGCAAGCTGATCGGGCTGTCGCGCGTGATCGAAGTCGGCTGGTCCGCCCGCTGGTTGCGCTATTACGCGGGCTGGGCCACGAAGATCGCGGGCGAAACGCTCGCCCCGTCGTTTCCGAGCATGAACGGCGAGCGCTACACGTCGTTCACGCTGCGCGAGCCGCTGGGCGTCGTGTTCGGGATCATTCCGTGGAATTTCCCGGTGATGATCCCGGTGTGGAAATTCGGTGCGGCGCTCGCGACCGGCAACACGGTGCTCATCAAGTCGTCGGAGTTCACGCCGCTCACGATGCTGCGCATCGCCGAGCTGGCGACGGAAGCGGGGTTGCCGCCCGGCACGCTCAACGTGATCAACGGCACCGGCCGGGTCGGCTCGAAGGTGATCGGCGATCCGCGTGTGGCGAAGGTGTCGTTCACGGGTTCGGTGCCGACTGGCCGCATCATCGGCGAGGAAGCCGTCAACGCGAACTTCACGCGCTTCACGCTCGAGCTGGGCGGCAAGAATGCGGCGGCGTTCCTGCCGGATACGCCGGTCGACAGGATCCTGGACGGCATCGTCGAGGCCGGGTTCCTGCATAGCGGGCAGGTGTGTGCGTCGGCCGAACGGTTCTTCGTGCATCGTTCGAAGTTCGATGAGGTGGTCGAGAAGCTGAAGGCGCGCCTGGACAGCTTCCAGCCGGCCGATCCGATGGACGACGCCGGGATGATCGGCCCCGTCTGCAACGAGCCGCAATTCCGCAAGTGCGTCGACGCGTTCGACCTTGCGCGCTCGGAAGGCGACACGATCGTCACCGGCGGCGGCGCGTATGCGCGTGACGGCTTCTACGTGAAGCCGACGATCGTGCTGCCGCGCTCGCTGGAATCGGCTTCGTATCGCAAGGAGATCTTCGGGCCGGTCGGCGCGTTCGTGCCGTTCGACGACGAGGAAGAACTGATCGCGATGATGAACGACACGCCGTTCGGGCTGACCGCGAGCCTGTGGACGAACGATCTCTCGAAGGCGCTGCGCTACGTGCCGCGCATCGAAGCCGGCACCGTGTGGGTGAACATGCATACGCTGGTCGACCCGGCCGTTCCGTTCGGCGGCGCAAAGGGGTCCGGTGTCGGCCGCGAATACGGATCGTCGTTCATCGACGCTTATACCGAGCCGAAATCGGTGACGATTCGGTTCTGAGGACGCAGCACCCCACGTACAGCCCGCTCGGCGTGGACCGGGCGGGCGTTACCGTCCGAGGTCCAGGTGCCTCGGAGTCGCGAGCCAGGCGCATTTCAGCCGCGCGACGGGCTCGTCGCAGGGCGTGGTCAATCGATGAAGGACCCGGGCGGGCGAACCACCGACTGCGCGATTTCACCGGCCGGCCCGTTGCCGGCGACGTCAGACCGCGCTGGCCTCGTCGATCTTGCGGATATCTTCGTCATCGAGCTTCACTCGGATTGCTTCGCCGAGCAGTGCGAGCTGCGAGAGCGACGTCGCACTCGCGATCGGCGCGGTGATCGTCGGCCGCGCGATTTGCCACGCGAGCGCGATCGCGGCCGGTTGCGTGCCGTGCTTCGCCGACACGTCGTCGAGCGCCGCGAGAATGCGCAGGCCGCGTGCGTCGAGATAGCCGGCGACGCGATCGCCGCGCACGCTCTTCTTCAGGTCGGCCTCGCTACGGTACTTGCCCGACAGGAAGCCGCTCGCGAGCGCGTAGTAGTTGACGACGCCAAGCTTCAGGTCGCGCACGACCGGTTCGAGATCGCGCTCGTATTCGGCGCGATCGATCAGGTTGTATTCCGGCTGGATCACCTGGTACGCGGGCAGGCCGTCGCGCTTGCTGATGTCGGCGGCTTCGCGCAGGCGTGCGCCGCTGTAGTTCGACGCGCCGATGATGCGCACCTTGCCCGCGTCGATCAGCGTCTGGTAGGCGGCGAGCGTTTCTTCGAGCGGGGCCGTGTCGGCGAGATCGCGGTGCGAGAAATACAGATCGATGTAGTCGGTCTGCAGGCGGCGCAGCGAATCGTCGGCGGCCGTCAGGATGTTGTCCTTCGTCAGGCCGGCGCGCGCTTCGAGCAGACCGACTTTGGTCGCGATCACGACCTGGTCGCGCTTGCCGGAACGCTTGAGCCACTTGCCGATGATCGTTTCCGATTCGCCGCCGCTGTTGCCGGGCGCCCAGGCCGAATAGACGTCGGCCGTGTCGATGAAGTTGATGCCGGTGTCGGCGAGCGCGTCGAGCAGCGCAAACGATGCGGTCTCGTCGACGGTCCAGCCGAAGACGTTGCCGCCGAAGGCGAGCGGGGAAACCTGGATGTTCGACGTGCCGAGGGTACGTAGTGCCATGTTGCTCTCCGAAATCTGCGGGGTGAGGGGATCGAACGACGGGACCGGCCGAGTTGAGGGCGACGGGACGGGCAGATGGGTGAAGCGCCTTCGCCGTGGTCGCGGGACGCTCGAATATTCTCGCCGATCGATCGGAATCGTGCAGCGGACACGCGGCTGCCTGGACGGAGGACTTGCAGCGGATGGCGGATGCGTCATCCGCTATATCGATGATCCGTGCGGTTGCGTTCGATCGGGAACTGAATTTTGCTGTGGCAGGGCGCGGCAGGGAACGGGGGAGAGGCGAGTGGAAACCAGGCTTGCTGCGACGCTGCGTCGGAGCGGAACGAAAAACGGGCGGCCAGTCGCCGCCCACGATCGGTCGATGACCAAGCGCGTTACCGCAACTGCACGGCCGCCAGAAACAGCACCATGCTGCCGATCGCGCCGTCCAGCACGCGCCACGCGACGGCTTTGCGGAACCACGGCGCGAGCAGTCTCGCACCGTATCCGAGCCCGAGGAACCACACGACGCTGACCGACATCGCGCCGATCGCGAACGCGACGCGTGCGCCTTCCGGCTCGCGCGCGCCGGCCGTGCCGATCAGCAGGAACGTGTCGAGATACACGTGCGGGTTGAGCCACGTGAATGCGAGCGTCATCAGTACGATCGCGACTGCGCCCTGCGGCGGCGGCGCGACGGCGTCGCCGCGGACGTCGAGCGTTTCGTGTCCCGGCTTGAACGCACGGCGCAGCGCGTTCAAGCCGAACCATGCGAGATAGGCGAGGCCGACGTACAGCACCATGTGGACGAAGGTCGGATAGCGTTCGACGAGCACCGATGCGCCGCCTACACCCGCGCCGATCAGGATCATGTCGGACAGCGCGCACAGCAGCACGATCTTGCCGACATGCGAGCGCATGATGCCTTGCCGGAGCACGAAGGCGTTCTGCGCGCCGATGGTGACGATGAGCGACCCGCACAGGGCGGCGCCGTGGGAAAAAGCGATCCAGTTCATGATGGGAGGAGGGGAAGCAGTAGACGGGTGAATCGGTTGGCGCTAGTCTGCGGTCAGCGGCAACATAAGAGAAGCTAATTAAGCTAATGCAGATTAAGGAAATCTAATGCTCGACTACGCGTTGCTCGACGCCCTCGCGGCGGTGATCCGGCACGGTTCGTTCGAACGGGCAGCCAAGGAGCTGAACGTCACGCCGTCGGCGGTATCGCAGCGCGTGAAGCTGCTGGAGGAGCGCGTCGGCAGCGTGCTCGTCAAGCGCGGGCAGCCGTGCGTCGCAACGACGTCGGGCGCGCTGCTGTGTCGGCATACCGAACGCGTGCAATTGCTCGAGGCCGAGCTGGGCGGCCGGATGCCGGCATTACCGGGCCAGATCGCGAGTGCGTGGCCGACGTTGCGCGTGGCCGTCAACGACGACAGCGTCGCGACCTGGTTCATCGACGCGGTCGGGCCGTTCTGTACCGAGCGCGAGACCTTGCTCGACCTCGTGATCGACGACCAGGACTACACGGCCGCGCGCATTCGCGACGGCAGCGTGCAGGGCGCGGTGACCGCGCAGGCCGAGCCGATCCAAGGGTGCCGGTCGACGCGGCTCGGGCGCATCCGCTATCGCGCGGTGTGCTCGCCGGCGTTTTACGAACGTTATTTCGGCGCGGGTATCACGCGCGATGCGCTGCGCCGCGCGCCGTGCGTGATGTTCAATCCGAAGGACGGTTTGCAGGCGCGCTTCATCCGGCGCGTGACGCGCGCGGATCTCGATCCGCCGCAACACTGGATTCCGCACGTCGCGGGCTACCTGCGCGCGTGCGAAACGGGATTGGGATGGGGAATGTGCCCGGACCGGATGGTCGATCGCCAGCTGGCGGCGGGCGAACTGGTCGACATGTCGCGCGGGCGGACCGTCGATATCGAGCTGTACTGGCAGAGCTGGCGCCTGTCGATCGGCTGGCTCGACGATTTCAGCGCGGCGCTCAAGACGCGTGCCGCGCTGTTTCTCGACTGATCGAAGCGGGAGAGGCGAGGGCGGCGCGTATCACACGCGCCGCGTGGGGTCAGACGTGGTGCAGGCCGTCGAAGTCGACGATCTGCACGAGGCGGCCGTGCATTTCGATCAGGCCGCGCTTCTGGAACTTCGACAGCGTGCGGCTGACCGTTTCGAGCGTCATGCCGAGATAGCTGCCGATGTCCTCGCGTGTCATCCGCAGGTTGAATTCCGACGGCGAGTAGCCGCGCTTCAGGTAGCGCGACGACACGTCGAGCAGGAACGCGGCGACGCGCTCTTCGGCGTTCAGCGAACCGAGCAGCATGGTTTGCGACGTTTCGCGCACGATCTGCTCACTCATGAGCTTGTGCATGCGCAGCTGCATCGAGCCGGCTTCCGAGCACAGCGACTTGAGCGCGCTGTACGGAATCACGCAGACCGAGCTGTCTTCCAGCGCGACGGCGGTGCGCGGGTGGGTATCGTCGCAGATGCCGTCGAGGCCGAGCGCTTCGCCCGCGAGGTGCAGGCCGGTGACCTGCTCGCGGCCGTCGTGGCGCGTGGCAACGGTTTTCAGCGAACCCGAGCGCACGGCGTACAGGTTGTCGAACGTGTCGCCTTCGCGGAACAGCGCCTCGCCACGCTTGACCGGGCGCGCCGCGCAGATGACCGACTCTAGGCGGCTGAGCGCTTCGGGTGCGAGGCCCTGCGGCATGCACAGGTGCCGCATTGCGCACGACGAGCAGTGCGGGGCCTGACGGGGCGCCCAGTTGCCTGCATGGGACGGGGCGGCGGGGCGCGTGGCGACGGGCGTCAACATGATCGTTTACTCCGGCATTGAATCGACGGAATCATTGTCCCACCGCAAGTTGCGGCTGTCGGGTGACAAAACGTCGCGACCGCGCGCCCATGCCGCGTGGCGTCGCAACGGCATGCGTGCATGCCGCCGCGCATCCACGGTACGCGCGCTAACGCCGCTCAGCCTTCCTGCTCGTCCGTATGCGCGGCGGCCGGGATCAGCAGCACGGGCCGTGTCGCATGCCGCACGCATTGTTCGGCGATGCTGCCGAGCACGAGGCGGCGGAACCCGCGGCGGCCGTGCGTGCCGAGCACGAGCAGGTCGGCGTCGAATGCTTTTGCACCATCGAGTATCAGTGTCGACACGTCGTTGAGCGACGACGCCTCGCTCATCACCGTCTCGCCCTTCACGCCGGCCGCCTGCATCAGCTTCGTGAAATCCGCCGCGAGCGCATTGCCCTGCGCGACGAGCTGGTCGCGCAGCACGGACGGATCGTAGCCCGGCACGTTGTAGTAGATCGCGGCGTTCTCGACGACGTAGAACGGTTGCAGCTCGGCACCGTGCTCCTTCGCGAGTGCGAGGGCCGCATCGAACGCGTGGCGGGACGTGTCGCTGCCGTCGATGGCAACCAGAATGCGCTTGTACATAGTGTCTCCGTGTGGCGGGTTGAACGGAAGTCGGCCGAACGGCCGAGCGGGTCGTGCGTTGTTGGGAGGCAGAGTAAACCAACGGCAGGGGCTTTGCAGCGACGTGCCGGTCGTCGCGACCGCGGCGCTTCAGCCGTCGCCGCGGCGCGCAGCGATCGCCGGCCATGCGCGCGCGGCATGCTGCGTCGGGCGATGTGCACGACGGATCGCGACAGTTGCCGCGTAGTGACGATGCGCGAGCGTCGTGCGGATCCCGGATCGTCGCCGATAACGGTTGCGCGGGCATCGTCCGACGGTGCGGCGCACGAGCGCGCTCGAATCGCGCACTCCGCGTCGTCGACGTATGTCGATGACCGCCCCGCAAACCGCGAGCCTCACCGTCCATTGAATCGCATCCGCGTCGCACCGGCGTGACTTCGATCAACGTCTGTGCATCGACGTCGCTCGGGATCCGACACCGGGCGTTGCGAAACCGTGACGAGTGCAGAACCCGAACCGGTGCCGATATCAATACCGGCGCCGATTCGGAAGATCACGCTGTCGACGCACCGATCGAGCAACCGATGCGCATCGGTCGTCGGCCCTGCTTCAACCCGGCAATCGAACGACCGATTCAAACGCCGCGCGCGCTATTTCGGCACCGCCGTGATTTCGATCACCCGTTCCGGCCGGCGTCCGTGGCCGGGCCAGTACGCGCTGCCGTACATCCGGTGAACCGGACCGAACCGCGCGTCGGCGGCGTGCGACGGCGCGTCGAACCCCTTCTCGATCACCATGTAGCCGGCACGCAGCGCGAACGCCGGGTGATTGCCGCCGGGCCGGCTGTCGAAGCCGGCGAAGCCGTCGCCGGCCTCGGGCATCGCGTTGACGAGCGACGCGTTGCTGCGCGTGATCTGGTCGGGCGAGAACGCGCCGCCGCTCGCGAGACGCGCGGCCTCGCGATTCTTGCCGTCGGTGTCGACGGTGCTGTCGTGCGTGTCGTCGTTGTCGAGTTCGATGCTGCGTGGATGCGCGGCGTGCGCTTGAGCTGACGTTTCCATCACGGCTCTCCTCGCGGCGAAGCGCTCCGGATCGAAGCAAATCCCGTTCCGGGCAAGACGGGGAAAACGGCGCGCGGGCGATCGCCGCAGTCGCACGGCGCGCACTGATTTGTCATGATTTATTTAAGCTAGAACACCCGTTTTCTACAGAGTATGATTCTTTTCCTGCGAAGCGGCGACAGGGGAAGCAGTCTCGCCGCCTCTGCCCGCGCCGGGGCGCCGCAGCACCCTTAAGACGGGTAGTGAACAACAAATCAAGGGACTAGAGGTGGCGGATTCATGCAAGCGACTACTGCTTTCACGCACCGCGGATATCTGTTGAATTGCGCGCCCGCGCGCGCCAGTGACGGTTCGTTCAAACCCTACGTCGTGATCTCCCGATCGAGCGATGGGGAGCTCGTTGCGAACCGTTTTTTCCCGACCGAGCTCCAGTTCAACGACGAAGGCGATGCGATCGCGCATGCGCGCGACTGGGCCGTGCGCTGGATCGACGCGAGCAGCATCACGATCTGACGCCGTCGCGCGGCGCCAGCGTCGGCCGTCCGGCCGATCCTCCGGCGTGCCGCTGCCGGACGAAAACGCGGTAATCTTGCGGAACCCGTCACTTTATTAGCGGCCGTGCGATCGAGCGCGGCTGCCTGCATTTGCATATGTCGACATCACCCGTCCGTCAGTGGGGCCTCGAAGAAATCGTTGCCGGCTTGCGCGAGTCGCGCGAGGAACTCCATCGCACGCGTCATCCGCGCGGCATCCGCGAGTTGCCGTCGCGCGACGCGATCTGCAAGATTGTTACCGGTCTGCGCGCGTCGATGTTTCCGACGCACTACGGCGCGCCGGATCTCACCGACGAAAGCGTCGACTATTACGTTGGCCATACGCTCGAAAGCACGCTGCGGATCCTGTCCGAACAGATTCGCCGTGCGCTGCCGTTCCTGCCCGAGCATGCGGACACGCCGTTCGCCGAGCTCGACGAACGCGCGTTCGAGATCGCGCGCGAGTTCGGCCGGCAGCTGCCGTCGGTTCGCGCGCTGCTGGTCAGCGACATCCAGGCTGCGTATGCGGGCGATCCTGCCGCGCAGCACATCACCGAGATCCTGCTGTGCTATCCGGGCGTGCTGGCGATGATGCACCATCGGCTTGCGCACGCATTGCACCAGCTCGGCGTGCCGCTGCTCGCACGTTTCATCAATGAAATCGCGCACTCGGCCACCGGCATCGACATCCACCCGGGCGCACAGATCGGCCCGAGCTTCTTCATCGACCACGGCACCGGTGTTGTGATCGGCGAGACCGCGATCATCGGCGAGCGCGTGCGCGTCTACCAGGCCGTCACGCTCGGCGCGAAGAGCTTCCCGGCCGATGGCGAAGGCGCGCTGGTCAAGGGCAATGCGCGGCATCCGATCGTCGAGGACGATGTGGTGATCTACGCGGGTGCGACGATTCTCGGCCGCGTGACGATCGGGCGCGGCTCGGTGATCGGCGGCAACGTGTGGCTCACGCACAGCGTGCCGCCCGGCACGAGCGTCGCGCAGGGCAAGGTCCGCGAAGGCGGCAGCGCCGAGAAGCCGTAACGCGGCGTGTGAACGGCGCGGGGCGTCGTTCGCACAACGCAGGCAACGCAGGCAACGCAGGCAACGCAGGCGAAGTGGGGCGGCGCGCGGCCGCTCCCGTACAGCCGGCCGTCAGTGCCTGCCGGCCGGCGAGCGATGCTTGTACAGCACGTCCTGGTCGACGCGGATCAGGTTCTGCCCCGCATCGACGACGAAATCCACGCCGTTGTACGCGCTGCCCGTCAGCAGCAGGATCGCGCCTGCGACGTCGTCGGGGCCGGCGATGCGCGCGAGCGGCGTCGATGCGCGGCTCGCGTGTTCGAAGTCGGCTTGCGTCTGGTCGTCGCTTGGCAGCATCAGCCCGGGGAACACCGCATTCACGCGGAGCACCGGCGACGACGACAGCGCGAGCATCTGCGTGAGGTTGCCGAGCGCGGCCTTCGCGACCGTGTAGCTGAAATGGTCGCGGTGGAAGTTTTCCTTGATCTTCTGGTCGACCACGTTGACGACGACGCCCTGCGTGCCGGCCGCGCGGGCCCGTTCGTAGAACGCGCGCGTGAGCAGGATCGGCGCGCGGCAATTGACGGTCCACGCCTGGTCGAACGCCGCGAGGTCGAAGCTCGGGAAATGGTCCTGCCAGAACACCGACGCGTTGTTGACCAGCACGTCGAGGCGGCCGAAGCGCGCATACACCTGGTCGATCAGCGCGGTGATCTGCGCGGCATCCGACAGGTCGGCCTGCAGCGCGGCCGAATCGTGCCCGCGTTCGGCGATCGTACGGGCCGCCGCATGCGCGGCATCGGCGGAGCGATCGTAGTGGACTGCGGTGCGATAGCCGTGCGCGGCGAAATACTCGGCGAACGCGCGTCCGGCCCGGCGCGCGGCGCCGGTCACGAGCACGACCGGTGCGTTCGCCGCTTGCTTCGTGGACTGCATTACGTATTCGTCAGGTTGACTGAGGAAGGATTCGCGACGATCGACAGGAATTCGCGCCGCGTCGATGGATCGGTGCGGAACGTGCCGAGCATGCGCGACGTGACCATTTCGACGCCTGGCTTGTGCACGCCACGTGTCGAGATGCACTGGTGCGCCGCTTCGAGGATCACGCCGACGCCTTTCGGCTGCAGCACGTCGAACAGCGTGTCGGCGATCTGCACGGTCATCTTTTCCTGGATCTGCAGGCGCTTCGCGAACGCATCGACGAGCCGTGCGAGCTTCGAGATGCCGACGACGCGATGGTTCGGCAGATACGCGACGTGCGCGCGGCCGATGATCGGCACCATGTGGTGCTCGCAGTAGCTCTCGAAGCGGATGTCCTTCAGCACGATCATTTCGTCGTAGCCGTCGACTTCGCTGAACGTGCGCGCGAGGATGTCGCGCGGCTCCAGCGCATAGCCGGCGAAGAACTGCTCATAGGCGCGCACGACGCGTGCCGGCGTGTCGATCAGGCCTTCGCGGGCGGGATCGTCGCCGGCCCAGCGCAGCAGCACGCGAACGGCATCCTCGGCTTCTTCCCGGCTAGGCCGGGATGCGGCCGGCTCGGGCCGCGTGTTTTTTTTACCCTTACCCATCTAGTCGCTCCATCGAATGCGCCCGCCCGCGGCGGCGCGGATATCCGGCCATTGTTTCATGCTTTCGCGGGGCGTGCGTGCAGCCCGCCGCTCGCCTGGCTTCACTTCGGCCACTCGTCCTGCTCGTCGTTGAACAGCGACGCGACGACGCCGCGCAGCCATGCCGTGCGCGGATCGTTGTGGAACTTGCGATGCCAGTGCTGCTTCAGGTCGAAGCGCGGCAGCGGCAATGGCGGCTCGACCGGCACGATGAACGCGTGCTCGGCCGCATATGCATAGCCGATCGCATGCGGCACCGTCGCGATCAGGTCGGTGCGGCTCAGGATGAACGGCAGGCTCATGAAATGCGGCGTCTCGAGCACCGCGCGCCGGTGCATGCGCTGCTTCGCGAGGTATTTCTCGAGCACTTCCTGGCTGCGTCCTTCGGCGCGCACCACCGCGTGCCCGCAACCGAGAAACTGCTCGACCGTGAACGGCGGCGCCTGTTCGAACGGATGGCCGCGCCGCATCAGGCAGACGAACCGGTGCGTAAACAGCCGCTGCTGGAAGAAGTTGTTACCGTCCAGATCGGGGAAGTAGCCAACCGCCAGATCGATCGAGCCGGCTTCGAGGCCGCGGCCGACTTCGTCGTGCGCGGGCGAGACCGAGCGCAGGTTCGCATGCGGCGCCTGCGTCGCGAACGCCTGCAGCAGCTTCGGCAGGAACACGATCTCGCCGACGTCCGACAGCGCGATCGAGAACGTATGCGTGCTCGCCGCCGGATCGAAGTCGTGCGGTGCGACGAGGCCGCGCTCGATCTGCGCGAGCGCGTCGCGCGCGGCCGGCAGCAGCGCGAGCGCACGCGGCGTCGGCTCCATCCCGCGCGACGTGCGCACGAACAGCGGATCGCCGAAATACTCGCGCAGGCGGCCGAGCGCGGTGCTCACGCGCGGCTGGCTCACGCCGAGCAGGTCACCGGCGCGGCTGACGTTGCGCGTGTCGTCGAGCGCGACGAGGTAGGGAATGAGGTTCAGATCGAGCGGATCCATCGCCAGGGCGGTATCTTCAAAACGTATACAAGATATCTCCTGAATCGCGTTGCCGCATAGTCGGGAAAGCGCTCAAATGGGTTCCATTACTCGAACCAATTTGCTTTGCATGGGGCCCGAGTAAGCGCTAAAGCGCTAACTCGGGCCGACACAGGAGACGAACAATGCGCACCCAGGTCGCCATCATCGGCGCCGGTCCGTCCGGCCTTTTGCTTTCCCATCTGTTGCGCCTGCAAGGCGTCGATTCCATCCTCGTCGAAGCGCGTTCGCGCGAATACTGCGAGAACCGCATCCGTGCCGGCGTGCTGGAACAGGGCACCGTCGACACGCTGAACGAAGCCGGCCTCGGCGAGCGGATGCGCCGCGAAGGGCTCGAACATCACGGCATCGAGCTGCTGTTCTCCGGCCAGCGCCACCGCATCGACCTGAGCGGGCTCACCGGCGGGCGCGCGATCACCGTCTACAGCCAGCACGAAGTCGTGCGCGACCTGATCGCAGCCGGCGACGCGCATGGCCACCCGATGCACTTCGAAGTCAGCGACGTCGCGCTGCACGACGTCGAAAGCGAGCACCCGTTCGTCACGTTCAAGCACGCCGACGGTCACGAGGACCGCATCGACTGCGACTACGTTGCCGGCTGCGACGGCTTCCACGGCATCGCGCGCCAGACGATTCCCGCCGAGCGGCTGAACACGTTCGAGCGCGTCTATCCGTTCGCCTGGCTCGGCATCCTCGCCGACGCGGCGCCGTCGCTCGACGAGCTCGTCTATGCGCATCACGACAACGGCTTCGCGCTGTTCTCGATGCGCTCGCCGACGGTCACACGCCTCTACCTGCAGTGCAAGCCTGACGAAGACCTCGCCGAATGGTCCGACGCGCGGATCTGGGACGAACTGCACACGCGCTTCTCGAACGACACCGGCTGGACGCCGACCGAGGGCCGGATCACGCAGAAGAGCGTGACGCCGATGCGCAGCTTCGTGTCGGAAACGATGCAGCACGGCCGCCTGTTCCTCGCCGGCGACGCCGCGCACATCGTGCCGCCGACCGGCGCGAAGGGAATGAACCTCGCGGTGGCCGACGTCCGCGCGCTGTCCCGCGCGCTCGGCGAGCGCTACCGCAACGGCGACGCGGCGCCGCTCGAGCGCTACTCGGCGACCTGCCTCGAACGCGTGTGGCGCGCCGAGCATTTCTCGTACTTCATGACGAACATGCTGCATGCGTCGCCGGACGACTCGCCGTTCGTCAATCGCCTGAAGTTTGCCGAACTGAAATACGTCACGCGCTCGCGGGCCGCCGCGCAGTCGCTGGCCGAAAACTACGTCGGCCTGCCGTTCGACGACCAGACGACCCCCGAGGCATCCCGCCTTGACAACGCGCTGTGCACGACTCTATGATCGGCCATCGTTCGCTAATCGAATCTAGGTTCGAATAGCGAACAAATACCGAAGGTCGACAACGGCCTCCGGCGCGGCACGCGACACGCGCGTGCCCCCTCGACAGGCCGCGCATCGTGCCGCGGGTTCGTATCAGGAAGAGACATGGTCAACAAGATTTTCGAATCGCTTCAATCGGCGGTCGCGGACGTCCACGACGGCGCGACCATCATGATCGGCGGCTTCGGCACGGCAGGCATGCCGTCCGAGCTGATCGACGCGCTGATCGAGCAGGGCGCGCGCGGCCTGACGATCGTCAACAACAACGCGGGCAACGGCGAGACGGGTCTCGCGGCGCTGCTCAAGGCGAAGCGGGTGCGCAAGATCATCTGCTCGTTCCCGCGCCAGAGTGACTCGCAGGTGTTCGACGCGCTGTACCGCGCGGGCGAGATCGAGCTCGAGCTCGTGCCGCAGGGCAACCTCGCGGAGCGGATCCGCGCGGCGGGCGCCGGCATCGGCGGCTTCTTCACGCCGACGGGCTTTGGCACGAAGCTCGCGGAAGGCAAGGAAACGCGCGTGATCGACGGCAAGTCGTATGTGTTCGAGACGCCGATCCACGCCGATTTCGCGCTGGTGAAGGCGTACAAGGGCGACCGCTGGGGCAACCTCGTGTATCGCAAGACCGCGCGCAACTTCGGGCCGATCATGGCCAGCGCCGCGAAGGTCGCGATCGTGCAGGTGTCGGAAGTCGTGCCGCTCGGCGGGCTGAATCCGGAACACATCGTGACGCCGGGCATTTTCGTGCAGCGTGTCGTCGAAGTGCCGCAGGCCGCGCATGCGGCCGAGCTGGCCGCCGAACGTGCAGCGCAAGCCGCCTGACCGCCAGAGGAGACCCGAAATGAAACGATTGACCCGCGATGAAATGGCCAAGCGCGTTGCCCTGGACATCCCCGAAGGCGCGTATGTGAACCTCGGCATCGGCGTGCCGACGCTGGTGGCGAACCACCTCGATCCGAGCAAGGAAATCTTCCTGCACAGCGAGAACGGCCTGCTCGGCATGGGCCCGGCGCCCGCGCCCGGCGAGGAAGACGACGAGCTGATCAACGCCGGCAAGCAGCACGTGACGCTGCTCACTGGCGGCGCGTATTTCCACCACTCGGATTCGTTCGCGATGATGCGCGGCGGCCACCTCGACTACTGCGTGCTCGGCGCGTTCCAGGTGTCGGCGAACGGCGATCTCGCGAACTGGCATACGGGCGCGCCCGATGCGATTCCGGCCGTCGGCGGCGCGATGGACCTCGCGATCGGCGCGAAGCAGGTGTTCGTGATGATGGAGCACCTGACGAAGCAGGGCGAGAGCAAGATCGTCGCGCAGTGCTCGTATCCGGTGACCGGCGTGCAGTGCGTGAGCCGCATCTATACCGATCTCGCCGTGCTCGACGTGACGGCCGACGGTCTCGCGGTAAGCGAGATATTCACCGACCTGTCGTTCGACGAGCTGCAGAAGCTGACCGGCGTGCCGCTGATCGACGCGACGCGCAAGGCCGCGGCCTGAACGGCAAGCGAGCCGGCGAGCGCGATCGAGCGCACGCCGGCTCGCTTGGGTAGACAATAGGCGCACGCCGTTTCCCCAATCTGACGCCATGCTCGAAGACAGCGCCCGCCTGACCTCCCTCATCTGCGGCACCGAGCCGCTCAACCGGATCTGGTCGCCCCGCGCGACGATCCAGCGCATGCTCGACGTCGAAGCCGCGCTTACGCGCGCGCTTGCCGCGCAGCAGGTGATTCCCGCCGCGGCGGTCGCGCCGATCGAACGCGCGTGCGACGCCGGCCGGCTCGACGCCGACGCGCTCGCGCACGGCGCGGCGCTCGGCGGCAATCTCGCGATTCCGCTCGTCAAGCAGCTCACCGCGCAAGTGAAGGCCGACGACCCCGAGGCCGCGAAGTTCGTGCACTGGGGCGCGACGAGCCAGGACATCATCGATACCGCGACCGTGCTGCAGCTGCGCGACACCCTCGACGTGCTCGAACCGCTGCTCGACGAAGCGTGCGCGTCGCTCGCGACGCTCGCGCGCACGCATCGCGCGACCCCGATGATCGGCCGCACGTGGCTGCAGCAGGCGCTGCCGATCACGCTCGGCCTGAAATTCGCGCAGTGGCTCGATGCGCTGCTGCGCCATCGCGCGCGCTTCGCCGAATTGCGCGAGCGTGCGCTGGTGCTGCAGTTCGGCGGCGCCGCCGGCACGCTGGCGAGCCTGCGCGAGCACGCGACCGGCGTGAGCGCCGCGCTCGCGGCCGACCTGAAGCTCGCGTTGCCGGCCGTGCCGTGGCATACGCAGCGCGACCGCATCGCGGAAGCCGCGTCGTGCTTCGGGATGCTGACCGGCACGCTCGGCAAGATCGGGCGTGACGTGTCGCTGCAGATGCAGACCGAAGTCGGCGAGCTCGGCGAACCGGCGGCTGCCGGCAAGGGCGGCTCGTCGACGATGCCGCACAAGCGCAACCCGGTCGGCTGCGCGGCCGTGCTGACCGCCGCGGTGCGCGCGCCGAACCTCGTTGCGACCGTGTTCGCGGGGATGGTGCAGGAGCACGAGCGCGCGCTCGGCGGCTGGCAGGCCGAATGGGACGCGCTGCCCGAGCTCGCGCGCCTGACCGGCGGCGCGCTCGCGCAGATCGCGCAGATCGTCGCGGGCCTCGACGTGAACACCGAACGCCTCGCCGCGAACCTCGACCTGACGCACGGGCTGATCCTCGGCGAAGCCGTGATGCTCGCGCTCGGTGACCGGATCGGCCGGCTCGACGCGCACCATGTCGTCGAGCATGCGTCGAAGGAAGCCGTGCGCACTGGCGCGACGCTGTTCGACGTGCTCGCCGCCGATCCGACCGTATCGGCCCATCTGTCGCGCGACGCGCTCGCGCGGCTGCTCGATCCCGCACATTACGTCGGCGAGGCGCAGGCCTACGTCGACGCCGTGCTCGCGCTGCACGCGAGCGCGCAATAACCAGGAGAACAAGATGCCTTTCGCCACTGTCAACGGCGTGAAACTGCATTACCGGATCGACCGTGCCGCGCGCGACGACGCGCCGTGGCTCGTCTTCTCGAACTCGCTCGGCGCCGACCTGCAGATGTGGGCGCCGCAGATTCGCCCGCTCACGCAGCACTTCAACATCCTGCGCTACGACACGCGTGGCCACGGTCATTCCGACGCGCCGGCCGGCTCGTACACGGTCGATCAGCTCGCGGGCGACGTGATCGGCCTGCTCGACCACGTCGGCATCGAGCGCGCGTACTTCTGCGGGATCTCGATGGGCGGTCTGACCGGCGCCGCGCTCGCCGCGCGCTTCCCGTCGCGCATCGTGCGCGCCGTGCTGGCGAACACCGCCGCGAAAATCGGTTCGCCCGAAGTGTGGGCGCCGCGCGCGCAGAAGGCGCGTGCCGAAGGGATGGCCGCGCTCGCCGACGCGGTGCTGCCGCGCTGGTTCACCGACGCGTTCGTCGAGCGCGAGCCGCGCCTGTTCGACGCGATCCGCGACACCTTCGTGCATACCGACAAGGACGGTTACGCGGCGAACTGCGACGCGCTGAACGCGGCCGACCTGCGCGATGAAGTGAAGGGCATCGCGCTGCCGGTGCTCGTCGTGACCGGTGCGAAGGACATGTCGACGCCACCCGACCAGGGTCGTGCGCTGGCTGCCGCGATTCCTGGCGCGCGCCACGTCGAATTCGACGCCGCGCACATTTCGAACATCGAGTGCACCGACGGTTTCAACCGCGCGCTGCTCGACTTCCTGACCGCGTGAGGCATCGACGATGGACGACCAGCAACGTTATGAAGCAGGCATGAAGGTGCGTCGCGCGGTGCTCGGCGACGCGCACGTCGATCGGTCGATCGAGAACCGCACCGAGGTGACCGAGGAATTCCAGAACCTGATCACGCGCTATGCGTGGGGCGAGATCTGGACCCGCGACGGCCTGCCGCGCCACACGCGCAGCCTGCTGACCATCGCGATGATGGTCGCGCTGAACCGCGGCGAGGAGCTCGCGCTGCATCTGCGCGCCGCACGCAACAACGGCGTGACGCGCGACGAGATCAAGGAAGTGCTGCTGCAAACCGCGATCTATTGCGGCGTGCCGGCCGCGAACTCCGCGTTCCATCTCGCGGACAAGATCTTCAAGGAACAGGATGGGGCCGGCTGAGCGCCGGCGGTGATCCGATCGCGCGGCCCGCTGATGCTGGCGGGCCGTGGCGATCAACGAGCGCGCCGGCAGCGAATCGGTGCGTGAACGAAGGAAAGGCGCGGCCACGAGGCCGCGCTTGTTGCATATATCAATGTTGGATGGGACCGGAGCAAGCGCTGCAGCGCCAGCCTCGGCCGACAAGGAGACTAGCGATGAATCGCACACCCGTGGTCGATGTCCAGACCTTCATCAACGAGCAGCCGTTCGGCGGCTTTCAATGGCTCGTATTCCTGATGTGTTTCGTGATCGTGCTGCTCGACGGCTTCGATACGGCCGCGATCGGCTTCATCGCACCGTCGCTGCTCGGTGAATGGAACCTCACCAAGCCCGATCTCGCACCCGTACTCAGCGCCGCGCTGTTCGGCCTTGCCTGCGGCGCGCTCGTGTCGGGCCCGCTGTCCGACCGTCTCGGACGCCGTTGGCTGCTGCTCGGCTCGGTGTTCCTGTTCGGCGTCGCGTGTCTCGTTTCCGCATTCTCGACGACCGTCGGGCATTTGACGGTGCTGCGTTTCGTCACGGGTGTAGGCCTCGGCGCCGCGATGCCGAACGCGGTCACGATGATGGGCGAGTTCTGCCCGGACAAGCGCCGCGCGACCGTCATCAACCTGATGTTCTGCGGCTTCCCGCTCGGCGCCGCGTTCGGCGGTTTTCTCGCCGCGTGGATGATCCCGCATTTCGGCTGGCGCAGCGTGCTGATGCTCGGCGGCGTGACGCCGCTGCTGCTCGGCGTGCTGTTGCTGCTGAAGATGCCCGAATCGGTGCGTTTCATGGTCGCGCAGGGCCAGAGCGTCGACCGGATCCGCACGACGCTCGCACGGATCTCGCGCGACGCGCTGAACGCAACCTCGTTCGCGATGACCGAAGCCGCGCCGCAGACGGGCAGCAAGGGGCTCGGCGTCGTGCTGTCGCGCTCGTACATCGTCGGCTCGGTGATGCTGTGGATCGCGTACTTCATGGGCCTCGTGATCTTCTACGCGTCGATCAACTGGATGCCGATCCTGCTGAAGGATGCCGGTCTCACGCCGAAGAGCGCGACGCTGATCTCCGCGCTGTTCCCGCTCGGTGGCGTCGGCGCGGTGCTGTGCGGCGTGCTGATGGACCGCTTCAACGCGAACCGCGTGATCGCCGTGTGCTATGCGCTGACCGCGATCAGCGTGTATGCGATCGGGCAGGCGGCGGGGAATGTGGGGCTGCTCGTGCTGGTCGTGTTCATCGCCGGCGTGCTGATGAACACCGCGCAATCGTCGATGCCGGCGCTCGCCGCCGCGTTCTATCCGACCGAAGGGCGCGGCACCGGCGTCGCGTGGATGCTGGGAGTCGGCCGCTTCGGCGGGATCGCCGGGTCGTTCCTCGTGGCGGAGCTGACGCGCCGGCACTTCTCGTTCGCGGGCGTGTTCGCGACGATCGCGGTCGCAGGCTTGCTCGCGTGCCTCGCGTTGCTGATCAAGCAGATGGCGCGGCCGCATGGCGTCGCGCAACCGGCAGGGAAGATCGAGTCGCTCGGGCATTGAGCGCGATCGGGGCCGGGGCGATGCGCCGGCCCTCCGCGTGCAGCGGTTGGCCGCAAGACGGCTGACACGCAACAGCAGATCGGGCCGCTTCGGCGGCCCGTCGCCATTGCGGCCGTCGCGCCGCTACTCCTCCGCGTCGTGTTCCTTCACGAAGTTGCGCAGATACGCGCGCAGCGCGGCCTCCCGGCTGCGATGATCGGCGAGGTTCGCGGCGCCCATGTCCTCTTCTTCGCCGAACATCGTCGGCGGCGCGCAGTAGGTGCCGATCTCGATGTCTTCGCGCAGCACGCGGATGTCGTGGGTGAGTGGGTGATATTCGGCGATCCAGTGCATCCCCTCGATATGCTCGCCCGCTCTCAACATTGGCTTCAGCATCGGTAGTCTCCCGACAGCAGCGGCGCACCCGGCGAAGCGGTCGCGCGCGCCCGGACTTCAAGCCTACGCTTGCAAGGCGTGAATCTCAACGGGCGCGCTGTGAGCGCTCACTGCGGCAACAGGTGCGCGACGAGCGGATACAGGGACAGAATCAGCAGCACGGCCATCGTCACGTTGAAGATGCGTAGCGCGCGGCGGTTCGACAGGAAGCGGCGCAGGCCGAGGCCGAACGCGGCCCACAGGCTGATGCACGGAAAGCCGATCAGGATGAATACGACGGCCATCCATGCGGCGTTCATCCCGTAGTCGGCGGACAGGCGGATCGTCGTCGCGGCGGTCAGCACCATCATCCACGCCTTCGGATTGACCCACTGGAACGCTGCGGCCTCGAGGAACGTCATCGGCCGCGGCTTGGCGCCTTGCGCCTTCACTTCGCCGGACGTGCCGATGCGCCATGCGAGGTACAGCAGGTAGGCGACGCTCGCGATTTCGAGGACCGTGTACAGGACCGGCACGCGGTGGAACGCTTCGCCGAGACCGAAGCCGACGCACAGCATCAGGATCGCGACGCCGATGCTGATGCCGAACAGGTGCGGCATCGTGCGACGGAAACCGAAATTGACGCCGGACGCGAGCAGCATCGTATTGTTCGGGCCGGGCGTGATCGACGTGACGAGCGCGAACAGCATGCCGGCGGGCAACGCGCTGAGGGTGAGGAATTCCATCGCGGATTCTCCATTCGTATTCGAGACTGGGATGGAGTCAGTGTAGCGACGGTTTTCGGTACAGTACCGGTACAGTTTGTCGGGCGATTGCCGGTACGGGGTTGGTGGCGATCGGCGAGAGGGTTGGCCGCGCATGGTGTATCACGAGCGCGTCGTCGTTCGTCTGCGGCAATATCAGCAACGCCGACGGCGAAAACGGGCGTACAGGCACTTTCCAGAAGCATCTCACCAGCAGGATGGAACCTGTCGGCTTCGAGCTGGAAGACGCGGCGCAGTTTGACATTGCGATGAGTCCGATCTGGTCGATGAACAAACCTGCGGCGAAAGAGGTGGCCGCTGAGGCAGGGCAGGAGCCGGAGTTTCAGTTCGATCGGCTGTACAGCGTGCACGATCCTGCTAGCGGTTCGTACGCCTTTTACGCCCAGTATGCCAACCAGATTCCGTTCGTACCGGTGGTCTCAGTGGGCGATCTTGTTGCGCCGACAAAGACAAAGCACAGGGCCACACTGACGGAGAATGGCGCGCGCTTCGCGGAATGGCTCGTTGAGCGCACGATTCCCCCGTCCACCGGGCCAGGTTCCGGCGTCGTCCCCGATGATGTGCTCGCGTCGGCGGTTGGCGAGGCGGCGACGGCGGGAACAGCTGGAGAGGACTTGTCGAAAGAACGGGAAGCGTGGGGCAGCTTGTCCTCATGCGACGAGGTCGTGAGTTTCTGGAAGACAAATCCGCAGAAGTACCGTACGGCATGGTCATCAACCACCATTCTGTTTCCACTTCGATGAATCGGAGGTCGACGCGACAATCATGTCGATCAGGGCCCGTGACGCCGCAGACAAGCGACGATGAGGCGCATAGATCACCGAAAACGGCCGTGTGCGGCCACGGAAGTGGGGCAGCAGTTCGATGAGCGTTCCGGCCTGAATCCGGTCCCGAACAATAAAATCATAGGTCTGGCAGATGCCGGCGCCGCTCTGCGCCATTGAAACGACCCCCAGCACATCGTCGGAGACCGCGATGTTCGACGGCGGCAGCCAATCGATGTCCTGCCCGCCGTCCCGGAACACCCACGGTGCGATACGGCCGCTGCTGGGCAGCATGAAAGGCAAACAAAGGTGACGCTCCAGATCGGCCACGGTTTCCGGCATGCCGGCATGGGCGATGTAATCGGGCGACGCGACCAGGCACAACGCTGCATCTTCGAGCTTGCGCGCGACCAATCCACTGTCGGGCAATTCGCCTAGCCGGATCGCCAGATCGAAACCCTCGGCCACCAGATCCACGTTCCGGTTCGCGATGTTCAGCTCCACGCGAACCTGCGGGTGTTGCTGCGTGAACCGCCGAAGCAGCGGCGGCAGACGATAGTGTCCGTACGTCGTCGGCACGCTGAGCCGGACATGACCTGTCAACGTGCCGCCGTGCCCCTGAATGGCACGCTCGGCGTCGTCGATCAGCAAGAACGCCGCTCGCGATTGTTCCAGATAGAGCCTGCCTTGCTCCGTCAGGCTCAACCGCCGAGTCGAACGACGCAGCAACTGCGCGCCCAGCCGAGTCTCCAGGCGTGTAATGGCTCGGCTCAAAACGGAAGGTGTGCTGCCCAGGGCCACCGCGCCTGCGGTCATCGAGCCTTTTTCGATCACCGTGATGAATGCTTCCACATCACCGAGATGGTCGAATCTTCGTCCCATCTTGTCCTCCAGAGAACAGAAGATTTACTTTTGACTGAGTTTATCTCCTCCATTGAGCCAAATAAAGTGGGCGCGTTGTGATCCGTCGTCGGGTCACCCACTGAAATCGAGGAGCGAACCATGAATAGTGAACATCGCGACCGGCAGGACTTGTCCGTGCTGTTCGTACTCACGAGCCACGCGACGAAAGGCTCGACCGGCGAGCCGACCGGGTTTTATCTCGGCGAAGTGACGCATCCGCTTGCCGAACTCGACGCGGCCGGCATCCCGGTCGAATTCGCGTCGATTCAGGGCGGCGAGCCGCCCGTCGATGGGCTTGACCTGACGGATGAAATCAACGCGCGCTATTGGAACGACAGTGCTTTCCGCGACGCGCTGCGCCATACGCAGCGACTGGGCGATCTCGACGCGTCGAAATATGCCGCTGTCTTCTTTGCAGGCGGCCACGGCGCGATGTGGGATTTTCCGGGCAATGCCGACGTGCAAAAGGTGACGCGCGCGGTCTATGAGGCGGGGGGTGTGGTCGGCGCGGTATGTCATGGCCCCGCGGCGCTGGTCGATGTGACGCTCGGCGACGGTACTTACCTGGTCGCCGGCAAGAACCTCAGCGCATTCACGGATGAAGAGGAACGCGCGGTCCAACTCGATCGCGTCGTGCCTTTCCTGCTCGCGAGCACGTTGACGCAGCGCGGTGCGCTTCACCATCCCGTGCCGAACTGGACGGCGAAGGTCGTCGTCGACGGACGTCTCGTGACCGGCCAGAACCCGCAGTCGGCTTCCGGCGTTGGCGCGGCGATCCGCTACCTGTTGCTGAACCGTTCAGGACAGGCCTGAAATTCCCCAATGGAGAAATCGATGCATTCGATGCGCAAGCTCGCCGTTGCCGCCATGCTCGGCATTGCAGCGTACAGCGCTCACGCTGCCAACGTGCTCGTGGTGTTGTCGGATTCCGATCACCTCGATCTGAAGGACGGCAAGGTCTTCGCGACCGGCTTCTACCTGAACGAACTGATGCAGCCCGTGAAGGCCTTGCTTGATGCCGGCCATCAGGTGACCTTCGCCACGCCCGAGGGCAAGGCGCCCACGATGGATGCCACGTCTGCCGACAAGATGTACTTCAACGGCGACGAAAAGGCGATGCGCGACTACCGGGCTTTGCTCGACAAGCTGCAGATCACGTCGCGCTCGCACTCTCCCGTGATCAGTCTGTCGCGGGTGGAGCAGATCGGTTACGGGCACTTCGATGCCGTCTATGTTCCCGGCGGCCACGCGCCGATGCAGGATCTTCTGACGAGCCCCGCGGTCGGCCGACTGCTGGCCGATTTTCACGCGCGCGGCAAGACCACGGCGCTCGTTTGTCATGGTCCGATTGCGCTGCTGTCGACTCTGCCCGATGCACAGGGCTTTGCACGAAAGCTCGCCTCGGGAAACACGAGCGACAGCTACCCGAAATGGATCTATGCCGGTTACCGCATGACGGTGATCAGCAACGCGGAAGAAGCGCAGGCGAAAGGTCTGCTTGGCGGCGGGGTGATGAAGTTCTATCCGCAGACTGCGTTGCAGCAGGCAGGCGGAATCTATAGCAGCAACGAGGTGCCGTTTACCGCGCACCTGGTGACCGATCGCGAATTGATCACCGGCCAGAATCCGGCCTCCGCACTCGACGTCGCCGGTGAAATGCTGAAGCGGCTGAAGTAATGCCACGCAATGGACCGGCGTGGCCGGTCCTTCGACGAGTAAAGGAGAAGCAAACAGTGGATCTGCAACTTGAAGGTAAAACCGCCATCGTCACCGGCGCCACTGCCGGCATCGGCATGGCGATTGCACGAACGTTGGTCGGCGAAGGCGTGTCGGTCACGATCACGGGGCGTCAACGTGACAAACTCGACACGGCCGTCGCCGAGATCTCCGCTGCCGCGCAGCGCGGCAGCGTGCGCGGAATCGTCGCTGATGTGAGCGGCGAGCGAGGTGTTGCGGAACTGATCGAGGTGCAGCCGGATACGGATATTCTCGTGAACAACCTCGGCTACTACGAAGCCAGGCCATTCACCGAGATCACCGATGACGATTGGCGGCGAATGATCGACGTCAACGTGATGTCGGGTGTCCGGCTGTCACGTCATTACTTTCCTCGCATGCTCGCGAAGAACTGGGGGCGTGTGATCTTCATGTCCAGCGAAGTCGGGGCGTTCACGCCGCCGGACATGGTGCACTACGGTGTCAGCAAATCGGCTCAGCTCGCGGTCTCGCGCGGAATGGCCGAACTGACGAAGGGGACGGGTGTGACGGTCAACAGCGTGCTGCCGTCCGCTACGCGCTCTGAAGGCATCGTGGCGTATTTGCGGCAGACCGCGCCACGACCCGATATGACCGATGCGGAAATCGAGTCCCACTTCTTCGACACGTACCGTCCGAGTTCCCTGATCGCACGCATGATCGAGGCCGACGAGATCGCCGCGATGGTGGCGTTGCTGGCCAGTCCTTTGGGTGCGGCGTCCAACGGCGCGGCGGTGCGCGTCGAAGGCGGCACCTTTCGGTCGATTCTCTGAACAGGTGCCTCGATATGTCCGCCCACGTCATCGTCGCGCTCGTCGAAGCGAAGCAAGGTTGCGAGGGGGGCTGGTGCAAGCCCAACGAGCGCTTGTCGAAATGGCGTGCCACCAGCCCGGCTGTCTCAGCGACGAACTGCATGAATCGCTGGATCAGCCCGGGACGGTGGTCTTCTTCGAGCAATGGCTGGACCGCGCCGCCTGGGAGCACCACATGCGCAGCCCGCTGATGGACGCATTCCGCGCGACCGCCGGTCAGTGGATCGGCAACTTCAAGTTGCTGCATCTGCACCAGATCGCATAACCCCATCCAACGCACTGGCCAACCTTTATCATGTTCAAGCGCTCGAATCGAGTTGCGGCATTTGCTTTCGCAATTGCCTTCATCCATTGCGCGACCGCAGCGACTGCGGTGGCCGACACCCGGCTCGAGCGCTGGCGAAGCTATGCCGGCGTGAGCTGGGAGATTTCGAAAGACGGCCGGGATCCCGCGCCGTTCGCAGGCTCGGTCAATGCACCGATTGCCGGGCTTCATTTCGACGCACGCGGCGCCGCATACGTGAGTACGCCGCGCTTCGTCGCGGCATCGACGCCAGCGACGCTCAGCAGGCTGGATACGCGATCGACTACCGGCCCGGCGCGGCTGACGCCATTCCCATCAATGAAAGGCAATTCCATATCGACCGCGCCAGGCGAACATTTGCGCAACGTGCTGGGCTTTTACGTCGACCGCGGAAACGATTGGTTATGGGCGCTCGACATGGGGTTCGTTGCCGGCGAATCCGAGGCACCTGCGGGCGCCCAGAAAATCGTCGTGTTCGATTTGAAATCGGGACGAATCGTGAAGCGCATCGGCCTCGATGGCGTAGCCGATCGTGCCGGCAGCTTCCTCAACGACATCGTCGTCGACGAACGCAGGCGCATCGCCTACGTTTCCGACAGCGGCTCGCGCAGTGCGCCCGATAACAAGGTGGGCCTGATTGTTGCCGACTTCGCTTCAGGTACGGCACGGCGTGTGCTGGACAGGCATCCGGGTTTGCAGGTCGAAGCGGGGGTCAAGGTCGTTGCCCACGGCGTTGAAGTATGGCCGGGAAAGCCGCTGTCGATCGGTATCAACGGTATCGCGCTGTCGCCGGACGGCGCGACGCTGTACTGGACGGTGACGACGGGGACACGCGCGCGCTCGGTTCCGACCGCCGTTTTGAGACGGCACGGTTCGACAGATGCGCAGATTGCCGCGGAGATTCATGATCTTGGCGCTGTTGGCGGCAACACGGACGGAATCGTGATGGATTCGCGGGGTGTGCTCTACATGACCGACGTTACGCATAACGGCATTGTGAAGTACGAGCCGCGCACGAAGTCGATGTCGTTGATCGCATCCGACGACGGCGTGCACTGGCCGGATACGCCCGCGATTCATCCGAACGGGGATCTGATCTTCACGTCCAGTGCGCTAAGCGATCACGTTGCGGGCATCGTGGAGCGCGGCAGCGAGCGTTACGACTTGTGGCGGATCGTCGCTGCCACGCCGGTTCGACCAGGGTCGACATCCGCATGTGGTGAAGCTAGCCCGATTTATTGATCGAAAATCAAAAATGATTCGTTCCGACTCGTGGTTATCAACGGAACGAAGCCGCACTATCGTAGCGGCTTACGATTGGTGCTCGACTCTCTTCCCATGAAGACCACACTAGACGAAATGCTCGCGTTCGTAACGATCGCAGACACCGGTTCGCTGACAGGTGCAGCGGACCGGTTGCATCAGCCGACCTCCGTGATGAGCCGAATCCTGCGGCGCCTGGAAGATAAACTCGACACAACGCTGATCAGGCGCACGACACGCCGGCTGGAGCTCACGGAAGAGGGCAACGTCTTCCTCGACTATGCGCGAGACATTATTGCGTCGGTCGAGTTTGCCGAAGACCAGATCGCCCGGCAGCGCGAAACGCCGGCGGGCCGTCTGCGGATCAATGCCGCGATGCCGTTCATGCAGCACGTGATCGCGCCGATGATGCCGGGGTTTCGCGAAGCCTATCCGGCGATCGAGGCCGAGCTTCATACGAGCGACGAGATCATCGACTTGCTCGAACAACGCACCGATGTCGCGATCCGGATCGGTGAGTTGCGCGATTCGACACTGCACGCGCGCAAGCTCGGCAGCAGCAGGCTGCGTATTCTCGCCAGCCCGGCCTATCTGGAGAGGGCCGGAACACCCGAGAGCGTGGACGATCTTGCGACCCATACGCTGCTCGGCTTCGTCCAGCCGGAGACGCTGAACCACTGGCCGTTGCGCACCTCGGCCGGCGATGGATACCGGGTACAGCCTGCGCTGCAGGCATCGAGCGGCGAGACGCTGCTGACGCTCGCGCTCAATGGCGCCGGCATCGTGTGCCTGGCGGATTTCATGACGGGTACGCATCGCCGCGACGGCAGTCTGGTCGAACTGCTCGTTGACGACACCACTGAATTTCGCCAGCCGATTCATGCGGTCTACTATCGCAACGCGACGTTGTCGTCACGCATCGTCAGCTTCCTTGACTACGTCGGCGCACAGTTGAAGGAAAGCGGCGACATCGACTGAGCGAAGTCGGTGAATGGCCGCTCATGTTGCGGCGTCAGGGCGGCCTGTTCGATCGATATCGGACAGGTCGCCCTTTTTTCTATCGACCGATCCGCCGCCTCGATCGAATCCCGGGAGCAGTGTCTACTGCCCCAGTGCGCTCATCAGCCTGACGTGGCTGAGCACTTCGTCGGTCCGTGCCTGCGCGAGCGAGTCTTCGGCCGCGAGCAGCGAACGCTGCACTTCCAGCGTATCGATGAACGCCGATTCGCCGCTGTGCCACGACTGGTTGATCTGCGTATATGCACCGCGCGCGTTTGCCACCGCGCGTTCGAGGCGCTCGGTGCGACTGTGATCGCGGGCAGTCGCCGCCACCGACGTCTCGACATCGCTGACCGCCGTCAGCACCGTCGCGCGATAGGCGGCGAGCGCCTGATCCGCCTGCGCACGGCGTAGCGCGACGACGCTGCGCCGCCGCCCGCCGTCGAACAGCGGTGCGCTCGCGCCGGCGCCTGCCATCCACGCAAGCGACCGCGCGAGTGTGGCACCCGAGAAGCCGTCGATCGCCGCGCCAATCACGCCGATCAGTTGCAGGTGCGGCTTCAGGTCGGCCTCGGCCACGCCGATTCGCGCATAGGCCGCGACGACGCGTGCCTCGGCGGCGCGGACGTCCGGCCGTCGGCGCAGCAGGTCGGCCGGCGTGCCGATGCCCGGCGTGGCGGCTGTCCACGCTGGCCCTGGCGCGGGCGGGTCGAGTTGAGCGTAGATGTCCTGCGGCGTCGACGCGGTGATGATCGACAGCCGATGAATCGCGGTCTGCCGCTGCAGTTGCAGCGCGGGCAGTTCGGCCAGCGTCGTCTCCGTCTGCGCGGCGGCGCGGTCGACGTCGGCGACCGGCACGACACCCGCGTCGAACAGTCGCCGCGTCGATTCCTCGGTGCCGCGCTGGCTCAAAGCGTTGGCCTCGACCAGTGCGAGCCGCTGTTCGAGTCCGCGCACCGTCACATAGGTGCGCACGGTTTCGTCGATCGTTGCGATCCGCACGGCCGCCGCATCGTTTTGCGCGGACGCAATGTCCGCGTCGGCAGCCGAGACGCCCTGGCGGATGCGGCCGAAGATGTCGATTTCCCATGCGAGGCTCGCGTTCAGATCGAACGCGTTGCCTGTCGTCGGCGTATCGGTCGGGAACGCCTGCGACGCGGACAGCCGCTGGCGGCCGGCGCTCGCATTCAGGTCGAGTGACGGGAACCACTGCGACGCCGCGCCGATCCGCACCGCGCGCGCCGCGTCGATGCGCGCGACCGCCGCCCGCAGGTCGAGGTTGTGCGCGAGCGCCGTGTCGACCAGCCGGTCGAGAATCGGATCGTGAAAGCCGTGCCACCACGCACCGGTGTCGGCGGCCGGGCCGCTGGCCGCGAGGTCGGCATTCGCATAGGTCGCGGCCAGCGGCGGCGGCGAAACGGTGGCGACCGGCGCGCTCGTGCACGCGGTCAGGACGGCCGCCGCGGACAGCGCGGCCACGAGTCGAACGAATTTCATTGCACCACCTCCGTCGCGACGGCCGCGACAGCGGTCTTGCGCATCGCGAGCCGGCGAACCATCACATAGAAGACGGGCGTAAACAGCAGCCCGAAGAACGTCACGCCGATCATCCCGAAGAACACGGCCGCACCGACCGCCTGGCGCATTTCCGCGCCGGCGCCCTCGGAAATCACGAGCGGCAGCACGCCGAGAATGAACGCGAGCGACGTCATCACGATCGGGCGCAGCCGCTGCACGCATGCTTCGACGACGGCCTCGACCAGTTCGATGCCGTCGGCTTCCAACTGCCGCGCGACCTCGACGATCAGGATCGCGTTCTTCGCGGCGAGTCCGACCAGCACGATGAAGCCGATCTGCGTGAGGATGTTCACGTCCTGGCCGAGCGCGCGCACGCCGAGCGATGCGGCAAGCAGGCACATCGGCACGATCAGCAGGATCGAGACGGGCAGGCTCCAGCTGCCGTACTGCGCGGCGAGCACCAGATACACGAGCAGCACGCACAGCGGGAACACGAGCAGCCCCGTGTTGCCAGCTGTGGTCTGCTGGTACGACAGATCGGTCCATTCGAACGAGATGCCGGGCGGCAGCACCTGCTTCGCGAGCGTTTCCATCGTCTTGATCGCAAAGCCGGAGCCCAGGCCCGGCGCGGTATCGCCGTTGATTTCGGTGGCCGGATACAGGTTGTAGCGCGGCGCGCGATCGACGCCGAGCGTGTCGTCGATGCGCGTGACGCTGCCGATCGGCACCATCTCGCCGTCGCGGTTGCGCACCTTCAGCCGCGCGAGATCGGACGCATCGACGCGGAACGGCAGGTCGGCCTGCGCGGTCACGCGGTAGGTACGTCCGACGATGTTGAAGTCGTTGATGTAAGTCGAGCCGAAGTACGTTTCGACCGCATCGTTGATTTCCTGGCTGGGCACGCCGAGCATTTCGGCCTTCTCGCGGTCGAGTTCGACATGCACCTGCGGGCTCGTCGCGGAGTAGGGCGTATAGACGCCGACCATGCCGGGCGTGCGGTTTGCGGCGGCCACCAGATCCTGCGTCGCCTTCGCGAGCGCGGCGGTGCCGAGGCCGTTGCGGTCTTCCAGCCGCATCGCGAAGCCGCCCGTGCTGCCGAGACCCTGCACCGGCGGCGGCATCGCGACGACGATCGACGCTTCCGTGATGCTCGCCAGCCGTTGACGCATCTCGGCTGCAATCTTCTCGATCGTCAGGCCCTGCTTCTTGCGTTCCGGCCACGGTTTGAACACCGGGAACAGGCCGGCGCTGTTCGCCGAATTCGTACCGGTCGCCGCATTGACGCCGGAAAACACCGGCACGCGGGCGACACCGGGCACCGACAGCGCGATGTCCTCGATCTTGCGCGCGACTGCGCTCGTGCGTTCGAGCGTCGCGCCGTCTGGCATCCGCACGAGTACGACGAGGTAGCCGCGATCCTGCGCCGGAATGAAGCCCTTCGGGCTCGATACGAGCAGATAGCCGGTCGCGGCGATCAGCACGACGTACAGTGCGGCCATCGCAGGGATAATCCGTACCACTTTCCGGACCAGCCTGCCATACGCATCGGACAGGCGCTGGAACACGCGGTTGAATGCGTTCGCGAAGCGCTGCACGACGCGCATCGCAGGCGCGAACCACGCGGCAACCCGCGACACGGGCGCGGCGGTATCGTGTTCGTCGGCATGCGCTTTCAGGATCATCGCCGACAGCGCGGGCGCGAGCGTCACCGACGTAAAGAACGAAATCGCGGTCGACACGGCGATCGTCACGCCGAACTGGCGGAAGAACTGGCCCGAGATGCCCGGAATGAACGAAGTCGGCACGAACACCGCGCAGAGCACGAGCGTAATCGCGAATAGCGCGCCGCCGACTTCCTTCATCGTCAACAATGTCGCGTCGCGCGGCCCAGCACCGGTCGACAGGTGCCGCTCGACGTTCTCGACCACGACGATCGCATTGTCGACGACGATCCCCACCGCGAGCACGAGACCGAACAGCGTCAGGTTGTTGATCGAATAACCGAGCACGGCCATCGCCGCAAACGTGCCGACGAGCGACACCGGAATCGACAGGATCGGGATGATCGACGGCCGCCAGCCCTGCAGGAACAGCAGCACGACGAACACGACGAGCACGACGGCCTCGTAGATGGTCTTCACGAGTTCGTGGATGCTGTCGCCGATGAACGCGGTCGGGTTGTAGCCGATGTTGTAGACGATGCCCTTCGGGAATTCCTTGCTCAGCTCGGCCATCTTCTTCTCGACCGCGTCCATCGTCGCGACCGCATTGGCGCCGGGCTGCTGCAGCACCTGCAGCGCGATCGTCGGGTGGCGCAGCATGTAGCTGTCGGTCGCATAGGCGAGTGCGCCCACTTCGATGCGCGCGACGTCTTTCAGCCGCACGAGCCGACCGTCCTTGCCCTGCTTGACGACGATGTCGCTGAAATCCTCGGGGCGCTTGAGCCGTCCTTCGAAGATCAGGTTCGGCTGGAAGGCCTGGTTCGTGATAGGCGCCTGCGCGACCACGCCGCCCGCGAGCTGCGTGTTTTGCGCGCGCACCGCGGCGATCAGGTCGCTCGGGCTCAGGCCGAACGACGCGACGCGCTCGGGATCGAGCCAGATGCGCATCGAGTATTCGCGCGCGCCGAGCGGGTTGATGTCGCCGACGCCTTCGATCCGCTTGAGCACGTCCGCGACGTTGCGGATCGCGTAGTTCGATACGTACAGCGGGTCGTAACGCTGGTCGGGCGAGTACAGGAAGATCGTGCCGAGCTGCGTCGGCGACGATTTGCGCACCGACACGCCGCTGCGCTGCACGGGCTCGGGCAGGCGCGGCGTCGCGAGCGCGACGCGGTTCTGCACGAGCACCTGAGCCTTGTCGACATCGGTGCCCGGCTTGAACGTCACGGTGATGTTCAGGCTGCCGTCCGACGTCGCCTGGCTGTACATGTACAGCATGTCTTCCACGCCGTTGACTTCCAGTTCGATCGGCGTCGACACCGTCTGGGAAACCGTTTCCGCGGAGGCGCCCGGATAGGTCGCCTGAATCACGACGGTTGGCGGCGCGATGTCCGGATACTCGGACACCGCGAGCGAGAAATAAGCCAATGCGCCGGCGATCGTCAACACGATCGACAGGACGATCGCGAGCACCGGTTGCTGCACGGACAGGCGGCCGAGGTTCATTGTGCACTCCCTGTCGTAGCGGTTGCGGGACCGGCGGCATTGGCCGTCTCGATCGCGCGCGGAACGATCTTGACCTTGTCGCCGGCCTGCACGCGCTGGAAGCCATCGACGATCACGCGGTCGCCCGCATTCAGCCCCGCGTCGATCTCGCGCAGGTTGCCGTACAGGCGGCCGGGCGTCACCGGGCGGATCGCGACGACGCCGCTCGCGTCGACGAAATACAGCACGCGGCGTGTCGCGTCGGTTGCGACGGCCGAATCGGGAACGAGCAGCGCGTGGTGCGCGACGCGGCTCGACAGATACACGCGGCCGAACTGGCCGGGGCTCAGGCGCCGGTCAGGATTCGCGACGCGTGCGCGCTGCCGCAACGTGCCTGTCGAGTTGTCGAGGCGGTTGTCGACGAAATCCATCGTGCCCGTCAGCGATGGCTGCGTATCGCCCGGAAGCGCGATCGCAACCTGCCGCGACGACGCGTTGCCGCCGCTTTTCTGCGCTTCGCGCGTATAGCGCAAGTAGCTTTCCTCGTCGACGTCGAAGTAGATGTCGATCGGATCCTGCGACACGATCGTCGTCAGCACAGTCGCGTCGCTGTCGCCGCCTTTCACGAGATTGCCCTCGCTGACGAGCTTGCGGCTGATGCGGCCGGACATCGGTGCGACGATGCGCGTGAACGACAGGTCGAGCCGCGCGCGTTCGAGCGCGCCTTGCGCGCTCGTCACCTCGGCCTGTGCGCTTTGCACGGCCTGTCTGCGCTGGTCATAGAGGCTCTGCGCGATGGTGTCGGTCTTGATCAGGATGCTCGCGCGCTCGAAATCCTGCCGGCTCAGCTTCAGTTGCGACTGCGCGCGTTCGAGCGCGCCCTGTGCAGCGGTGACGGCCGCCTGGTACGGGCGCGGATCGATGACGAACAGCAAGTCGCCTTTGCGGACGGTCGCGCCGTCCTGGAATGCGACCTTGTCGAGATAGCCGCTCACGCGCGGGCGCACGTCGACCGTGTCGACGGCTTCGAAGCGGCCCGTATAGACGTCGACGTCGTTGACGTCGCGCGCGACGGGCGGGCTGACGATCACGCTCGGCGTCGCGGCCGGTGCGTTGTCGTCCGACTTGCAGCCGGACAACGCGAGCAGCGCGGCCAGCGGAACGGCGGCCAGCACGGCCGGTAGCGCGATGCGCGCAGTATCGTGCGCGGCGCACGGCGGATAAACAGATGAAGCGGCATAAGAACTTGTACTGCGCAGTCACGAATCGCCGCGCGGGGCGACGATGTGCGAGCACGGTCGTGCTGGATGGAGGGACAGGCGGGACGTTCAGCGACGACGCGCGGCCCGAATGCCTGTTCAGGCGGTTCGGGCCGGCAATGCGGAGGGACGGGACGGGCGTATGCGCGTGTCGAGAGGCCGGCTCTCTTGCGCGTCGATGCGAATCAATGGCCGCGATAGATCGAGTCGCGGCCGTTGACCATCATCGCGCGGCCGGATTCGCTGGTGGAGCGGCCTTCGCTGCCGTAGCCGGCCGTCGGGGCGGTCGGTGTGGTGTGCGGCGCATCCTGCGCGACGGTGTTTTCGCGGACACGCTTTTCGGCGGCGAGGATCGCTGCCGGATACTGGTTGTGATCCATCGCCGGACGATAGCCGGCGGCGACGAGTTGCGCGAGTTCGGCCTTCACCTCCGCACGGGTCAGTTGACGGTCGGACTGTTGCGCGAAAGCGAGGGCCGGGGCGAAAAGAATCAGCGCGACAAGGGTACGAGAGCGGAACGATTTCATGACAGGAACCTGTATTGGTTGAGAGGACCGCAGCGACCTTCGTGTCGCTGCGGTGATGCCAATATAGGGCGGGTGATGTCGATGAAAAATGGCAGATGAACAAATTGACTTTTGATCTTATGTCATGAGTCGCGCATCAGGTTTCACATGTACCCCCCTGGATTTATGGGCTGTGCCTTGTCTAATCGACTGGCTTTTGGGAACCGTATCCAGGCTCATTCAATATCGTCCAGCTTGACTCCGGTGTTGTTCTTCCATGTCAGCACGGCGCAACTCGCGACTACTGCCACCACGATGAGATAGACATTGAATAGCTGCCCCTTGTTGATGGAATACAGCCATGCATTCAGATATGAGGCGGTGCCGCCGAAGAATGCGTGACGAGCAACGTCCACGGCTCACTCGAAATCAGGCTCCAGAGCGGAAAGAGGGTGATCGAGATGCCGAGCAGCGAGATGAGCGTCGTAACCTTGCGTCCAGCGAAATCGAAAAGGCGCCCGATGAGCGGGAGTGCGATCAGATAGATCGCCTGGGCGATGCAACTCAATGTGAACGCGCTTCGCAGACGACGGTTCGTCGAAATTGGCTACCCAAGCTCGGCGCCGCTGGACGATGCGACCTCTGCCATGTTACGAAGGGAGGCGCATGCCAGTTTTCCCTTGATGAGGTGACGTAGCTGATGAGAATGCAACTCAAATCCGCATTTGCACTGTCGGTGCTCGCATGTGCCGTCGCAGCACAGGCCGAGGTGGTCAAGATCGGCGTGGCAGGCCCGCTGACCGGCCCGCAGGCGCTGTTCGGGAAGGATGACGAGCGCGGTGTAAGGCTGGCGATCGACGACCTCAACGCGTCGAACCTCAAGATCAACGGACAGCCGGTCAAGTTCGAGTTGCTCTCGGAAGACGATCAAGGGGATCCCAAGACCGGGATGTCGATTGCCCAGAGGCTCGTCGATTCGGGCGTCAAGGCCGTGATCGGCCACTACAACTCCGGCGTGATGATCCCTACCGACAGCATCTATAACAACGCGCACATCCCGGTCATCACTGGCGCTGCCTCGAATCCGGCGATCACGGCGGCTGGACTGCCGTACGTTTTTCGCCTGGCGGCAAACGACAATGTGATGGGCGCGCGGATGGCAGAGTTCGCGCACAATCAGCTCAAGGCAAAGAAGGTCGCGGTGATTGATGACCGGACCGCATACGGTTCGGGCGTCGCCGATGTTTTCGTGGCAACGGCGAAGAAGCTGGGGATGACTGTTACGACTCGCGAGTACGCGACGGATAAGTCGGTCGACTTTACCGCGATTCTGAACAAGATCAAGGGAACGAAGCCGGACGCGGTCTTCTATGGCGGCTACTACGCGCAAGCCGCGATCGTCGGCCGCCAGTCGCGAAAACTTGCGCTCGATGCGCCGATCCTCGGCGGCGACGGGATCTGCTCGGTCGAGCTGCCCAAGCTGGCCGGAGGCGCACTCGACGGGCGTGGCTATTGCGCTCAGGGTGGCTTGCCGCTTGATCAACTGGCGAAAGGCCCGGAGTTTGCCGCTCGGTACACCAAGGAGTTTGGTGGCAAAGCCGACATTTACTCACCGGCGTTTTATTCGGCCACGATGCTCGTTGCCGATGCCATGAAGCGCGCCAACTCGACCGATCCGGAGAAGTTCGTTCCGCTGTTGAAGAAAGATGCTTTCTCGACGTTGGTCGGCACCGTGCGTTTCGACGCTTCCGGCGAATGGATTAACGCGCCGGTGACGCTCTACAAGATCGTCGACGGAAAGCTGAAGCCAATCCGGCAGTAAAGAGCTGCCGTCTCCAGGAACGCGAGGTAGCTGTTCCGCATTGCCGGTGTGGACATGAGTCAGACGACGGGATCGCGACTGCCGGGCAGGAACTCGACACCGTTCGTCTGACACGCGCGATATCTGTGCCACGAGGTCGTCGCCATCAAACCGTCGTGACACGGTGCGATGCCCTGACCGTGCATCGCACCGGAACCCGCTTCTCGAAGCAGCACGGAGAAGCGTTCCTGTCCCTTATGTGAGATCGAATCAGAACAGGTGCTGGATGCCCGCGTAGACGCCCGTCTGGCTGTGGCCGGGCGTCGGGTTGTCGTTGTATCCGCCGCCGGCAATGGGGCCTCCCGCGCCTGCCGCGTTCGACTCCAGACCAAAGTTCGCATTCTTGCTATTGCGAATCGTGGCGATCTGCATGTCGAAGAGCGTGCGCTTCGAGATGTTGTATGTGCCGCCGATCGTGTAGATGTTGGCGTTGCCGCCGCCATGATTGGCATTGACGTGATAGACGGCACCCGTCAGGGCCGCGGCCGGCGTAGCCTGCCAGGTGACGCCGCCCCAGACTTGCTGCGTCGACGTGATGCCGTTGTTGGCGGCCGGCGCGCCGTTCGCATGCGAGGTCTGATAGGCCGCCTGCAATTTGAACTGGCCGAGGAACACGTTCACGCCGGCGAAGTACTCGCGGGAATAGTTGAACACGTCCGAGAACTTGCCGTTGACGTCGCGCGCTTCGTCATAGATGCCGCGAACCTGGAAGTACGAATTCGTGTAGGTCAGTTGCAGGCCGTCGGCACGACCTTGTGCGGTTGTGCCGTTACCATTCCAGCTCGTTGCGTTCGACAGCGAATACTGGCCATATACGTCGAAACCGTAGAGGCTCGGCGACTGATAGGAGATGTTGTTGCTGGTCTTGTTCCAGTTGCGCCCGCGCACGAGCGAACCGGACGACCAGGACGTCTGGCCGAGCGGATCGAAGTCCCACAGCCCGTTCGAGATCGAGAGCTCGCGGCCGAGCAGCAAGGTGCCGTATGAGTCATTGGAAAAACCGACCGTTGCCCAGCGATCCCAGATGGAGCCGGCGCCGCCGAGGCCGCCGTTCATCGCATTGAACGAGCCTTCGAGGTGGAAGACTGCCTTGTTGCCACCGCCAAGATCCTCGGAACCTTTCAAGCCCCAGAGGCTGGTACCCCAGTCGCCGCTTTCGGCACGCCAGCGGCTTGTCGTGCCGCCATTGCCGTTGGCCATGCCGTTCAGGTACTCGATGCCCGCGTCGAGGCGGCCGTAGAGCGTGACACTGCTTTGCGCGTGGGCGAGGATACCTGCGGACATCAACGTGGCGGTGAGTATTGCTTTTTTCATAATTGGCTCCAAACCTGTCAGAAAGAAAAACGCGTTACTGCGGTACAACAGCTCCGGCACGTACTATCACCGGATTAAGTAAGGAAAACGAAATTATTTATTTTTGGAACGCCTGTCGTGTCCAAACAGGCAGGCCGATGGGCCTCGGTTTGCGAAGTGTCCAGCCGGGTAAGCTGGACGAGGTCTCCTTGGTCGCCTGGAAAAGAAGCGAAGCTTCAGGAAATTCAGGTAGTACGACTATTCATGGATAAGGTGCCGGATGATCGAGCGGTCGTTGAGCCAGCATCTGCCTCGGAGCAATTGCCTGAGGATCTGAAGCAAGAGCGGTCCGATGTGCGATACCCACTTAATTTTCGGCGAGTACCTCGAATCGGTAAGCGATTTCGGTTGGCGTGTCCGGGTTCAGTGCGAGTGCCGTTCGGACGCCTCGCGAGTTGATCGGATTGGGGCCGAGCGAGATCGCGCGGCCAAGCTCGAATGCGCTCGCAACCGGCTCGATGCCCACGCAGAGGTTGCGGCCGTTCCATGGCGCGTAGGCGCGTCCGCGGTTGCTGATCCACAACAGCAGTGACGGCAGCGCGTCGGCATCCCACGTCAGCCGGTAGCGTGTGCCGGTGGCGGTGTCATTCATCGTGACCGAACCGTCGATTCCGCAGAGCTGGAGGATTTCTTCCGTGGACTGCGCGAGCGGTAGCCGGTCAAACGCGCCGACGCCGCCGGCCGCCAGGGGTACGGACTCGAGCGTTTCGAAGGTCGCACCGGCGAGTGCGGTCGATACGCCGGGTTCGGGGCCTGCCGGATGCACCATCCCGAAACGGTACGTGCCCGGCTCGATTCGAAATGCGCCGGTAAGCGTGGGCAATGCGAGATTCGGATGGAGTCCGACGGGCAATGGAATCGATCTGCGCGCTTCGATGCGGAGCGTGATGTCCAGGGCGGCGCAAGCCGGATCGGCGCGCACGATGCGGGTGAGTCGCGCGATTGCCGACGTTTCCGGATATTCGATGCCGATTTCGATCTCATGCGGCGTCCGTCTGACGAGCGACCACGTGTCGGTGCACCCATAACCATGCTGCAGATCGTCGCTCGCATCACGTGCGGCGTCATGCGGGGTCGACGGCGTCGCAGCGGTTTCCCGCCAGCCGGCGGGCAGTTGATCGGGGGAGTATGGGACACCGAACGGTACGCACGGGAATTCGCTGCGCATGACGCCCAGCAGCCCGGAGGGTTGTGGTTCGGCTCGGCCGATCCACGGGGCTTCATAAAACGGACGGATCGTTCGGTTGCCTTGCTGAAGCGCAACGCCGCCAAGCATGCCTCCGGCTGCATGGAGATCGAACGCACCGTGCGTCCATTCGAGATGCCAGACTGTATCCATAGCTTCGTCAGGTGTAATCGGATAGGGCGTTGGGTCGATAGGAAGAGGCATGCTCGCGCGGATCAGTTCTCTTCCTCGCTCCAGCATGTGCCGTGTCTCGCCAGCAACGCGCTTGCCTGTGCGGGGCCCCAGTTTCCGGCGGAATACGGTCTGGGCTCCGTCTTCAAGCCGAGAATCGGCGCGACCCAGCGCCATGCGGCCTCCTGTTCGTCGCGACGCACGAACAGGGCGAGTCGGCCGGCGATCACGTCGAGCAACAGGCGCTGATACGCTTCCATCCGGTCTTGCTGAAAGAAGCGGTCGAACGCGAGGTCAAGGGAGACGCCTTGCAAGGTCATGCCGAGCCCCGGCCGCTTCGCGAGGGTGCTCAGGCGAATCGATTCGTCCGGTTGCAGCTGAATCGTCAGCCGGTTCGGCCCCGCCCAAAGTGCCGTCGGGCCGAGCGTCGAATGCGGCGGGCGCTTGAACGTAACGACGATCTCGGCCACGCGTCGCGCCAGTCGCTTGCCGGTGCGGAGGAAGAACGGAACACCGGCCCAGCGCCAGTTTTCGACCTCGGCCTTCAGCACCACGAACGTTTCGGTCGTGCTGTCGGCCCGGATCCCGGATTCGTCGCGGTAGCCCGGTACCGGCTGCCCGCGGACCACGCCCGCGCGATACTGTCCGCGCACGACGTTCTGATGCAACGTTTCTTCGGTGAGCGGCTTGAGCGCGCGCAGCACGCGCAGCTTCTCGTCGCGGACCGCGTCGGCTTCCATCGAATGAGGCGGTTCCATGGCGACGATCGCGAGCAACTGCAGCAGATGGTTCTGCACCATGTCGCGCAGTGCGCCGGTCTGGTCGTAAAACCCGCCGCGCCCGCCGACGCCGAGTTCCTCGGCAACCGTGATCTGAATGTTGTCGATCCATTCGCGACGCCACAAAGGCTCGAACATCACGTTGCCGAACCGCAGCGCGAACAGGTTTTGCACGGCTTCCTTGCCGAGGTAATGATCGATACGGTAGATCTGCTCTTCCGAAAAGATCTGGCCGACCGCATCGTTGATCGCCGTCGACGAGGCGAGATCGTAGCCCAGCGGTTTCTCGAGCACGATGCGCGAGGTCGGCTGGGCGAGCCCTGCCTGTGCCAGCGCGCGGCAGATCGGCACGAAAAGCGACGGCCCGGTCGCCAGATAAAAAATCTGGCGCGACGATGTCGGCGAAAGCACGCTGGCCAGGCGCGAGAAGCTGCCGGGCTGGCTTGCGTCAAGTGCCACGTACGAGAGCCGTGCGCAGAAATCGCGCCATGCGCTTTCGTCGAACCGGGCCTCCGTCAGGTGCGGCCGCACCGACGCGTCGACCCAGTCCAGGTAGCCGGCAGTATCGAGCTCGTTCTGCGCAACCGCGATGATGCGGCCTTCGGGGGCGAGCAGGCCATCGCGATGAGCGGAATAGAGCGCCGGCAGGATCTTGCGCATCGCGAGATCGCCGGTGCCGCCGAACAGCACGAATTCGAACGGCGCCGGGGTAGAGGAAGACGGGGTGTGCGCATTCATTGGGCTGCGCTCGCGGTTGCGATTGACGCTGCGATCAGCGCTTGTACTTCGGCTTCCGTCGGCGCATAGGCGCCGGCGCGCGAGGCGACGAGCGCCGCACAGGCGGCAGCGAATCGCAGATGCTCGGCCGCGGCGGCTTCCGGGTGCGTCAGCAGGCTTGCCATCCAGCTGCCGACGCATGCGTCGCCGCAGCCGACCGTGTCGGCGACCGTGACCTTGAATCCCGGCTGCACCACCGTTTCCTCGCCTGCGAAGAGTTCCATGCCAGCCGCTCCGCGCGTGACGAGTACCGCAGCCTGCGGTGCCCATGCACGGATTCGCGCGAGCGCAGCTGCCTCGTCGAGCTCGGGGAACAGGCCGGTGAGATCCTCGTCGGACACCTTGATGTAGTCCGAGAGACCTACCATCGTGCGCAAGGTGTCGCGGTACGACGGATCGGCCATCGGCGCGCGAAAGTTGGGGTCGAACGAAATCCGCTTGCCGGCAGCACGCACGACACGCGCAATGTCGATCAGACGCGACGCGAGGGGCTCGCGCACCAGGCCGAGGCAGCCGAAATGAACGATTTCGACGGCCTCGAGCCAGTCCGGAGGCAGTGCGGTCGGATCGAACGCGAGATCGGCGCTATTCTCGCCGACGAAGAAATACTGCGGCGGCCGCGTCGCTACCACCATGGCAAGAAGCGGCGGGCGGTCGACCTGCTGCGTGAAACGCATGTCGAGGCCGGCTTCGGCGCTCTTTCGCATGAGTTCGTCGCCGAATATGTCGGCGCTCACGGCACCGGCAAAGCCGGTCGGCGCGCCGAGGCGCGCGCCGACGCGCGCGACGTTCCAGCATGCGCCGCCGGCAACGCTGTGCCAGCGGTTCGTGTCGTCTCGAATGAAATCGGTCAGGGCTTCGCCGAAGATGACCAGTCGCGGTAACTTCATCATGGGATCCGGGATGTCAGGCCGCGGCGTGACGCTGCGTCTTGAAGCGGTTGATCAGTTGGTTCGTCGAACCGTCGTGCGAGTGAACCTGCCCTGGGGTGAGCAACTCGTCCTCGATCGCCACCGCGAGCTTCTTGCCGAGTTCGACGCCCCACTGGTCGAACGAATTGATCCGCCATACCACGCCTTGCACGTACACCTGGTGTTCGTACAGTGCGATCAGCGCGCCGAGCGACGCCGGATCGAGCGTGTCCAGGCAAATCGTGTTGGTGGGCCGGTCGCCTTCGAAATTGCGGTGCGGCTCGGTCGTCGAGCGCGATCCGTTCATCAATGCCTCGGACTGTGCGAAACAGTTTGCGACGAGGACGGCATGGTGATCGTCGAACGCGTGATGCGGCCGCATGCACACGATGAAGTCGGTAGGGATGATGGCGGTACCCTGGTGCAGGAGCTGGAAGAACGCGTGCTGCCCGTTCGTACCCGGCTCGCCCCAGATGACCGAACCGGTGGCGTAGTCGACGCGCTCGCCGCCGAGCGTCACCGACTTGCCGTTGCTTTCCATGTCGAGCTGCTGAAGATACGCGGGCAGCCGGTGCAGATAGTTGTCGTACGGCGCGATCAGATGGCTCGTCATGCCGAGGAAATTCTGATGCCAGATGCCGATCATCGCGAGCAGGACGGGCAGGTTGCGTTCGAGCGGGGCTTGCGCGAAGTGACGGTCCATCGCGTGCGCGCCGTCGAGCAGCTGCTCGAACGCATCCATGCCGGCCATGATCGCGATGGGCAGCCCGATGGCGGACCATAGCGAGTAACGTCCGCCCACCCAGTCCCAGAACTCGAACATGTTGCCGGTATCGATGCCGAATGCCGAAACGGCCGCGGCATTCGTCGAGACGGCGACGAAATGCTTCGCGATCGCCGAATCCGGCATACCGCTTTCGAGCAGCCAGGCTCGGGCGGTGTGGGCGTTCATGAGCGTCTCGCGGGTCGTGAACGTTTTCGACGACACGATGAACAGCGTCGTTTCCCGGTTCACGCGCTTGAGCACTTCGGCGATGTCGGCCGCGTCGACATTCGAGACGAAATGCATCTGCAACCGTTCATGCGCGTACGGCTTGAGCGCCTCGCACACCATCTTGGGGCCCAGGTCCGAGCCGCCGATGCCGATATTGACGATATCGGTGATCTGACGGCCCGTATGACCGCGCCATTCACCGGAGCGCACGGCATCGGAGAAGCGCCGCATCTGGGCAAGCACGTCTTTCACTTGCCGCGACACGTCGACGTCGTCGACGATTCTCGGCGTACCCGAACGGTCACGCAGTGCGACGTGCAGCACCGCGCGGTTTTCCGTGCGATTGATTCTCTCGCCGGCGAACATTGCGTTGCGATGCACGTCGACATCCGCCTCGCGGGCGAGCGCGACGAGCAGGGCGATGGTTTCGTCGTCGACAGGGTTCTTCGAGTAATCGACGAAGAGCCCGGCCGCCTCGAGGCTGAAGCGTGATGCGCGCGCCGAGTCGTGGTCGAATCGTGCACGGATCGAGACGCCGGACAACGCGTCCCGATGGCTGGCGAGCGCGCGCCACGCGCGCGTTTGGGTCAATGAGGTCATGTTCGTGTCAGGCCCGGAATGTGTTGGGACAGGTTAGTGCGAGCTCCAGCCCTTGTAGCTCTTCACGTTGTCGCGCGTGACGAGCGTCGGCTCGATCAGGATCATCGGGTTGGCCGGCTTCTGGCCGTTCATGATTCCGTAGCCGACGTTGACGGCCTGCTGCGCCATCGCCCACGGGTCCTGGCTCGACGACGCCTGCACGAGCGTGTTGGACTTCAGCGCCACCTCGATGTCCGGCGCGCCGTCGACCGACGTGATCACCACGTTCGGGCGATTCAGCTGCTTCGCCGC
>NZ_LKPJ01000037.1 GCF_001443045.1 Burkholderia ambifaria
CCGGTGGTGAACGGGCCGCCGCGATGTATAGCCTGATCGGCACGGCGCGCCTGAACGGCCTCGATCCGGAGGCGTATCTCGCCTACGTGCTCGAGCGTATCGCTGACCATCCGATCAACCGCATCGACGAACTCCTACCTTGGAGCGTGGCGCCGATGCTGCCGTCTACCGCTCACGTCGATCCCATCCGATAGCATCGCGGATACCCTCCGTCAACGACATGCGCTACGGTGCTGATCGGGTGCTTACGGACCGGTCATTCGTTACGCAGTAGTTGGTCGTGACGATCGAGTGCACGCTGCAATGCGTCCGTCGGCTGGGCTGGCGACAGAATCGCCGCGGCGAAGCGCGCCGAATCCGCCACCGACAGGCGAATCACTTCCGCGTCGGAAATGGCGCGTTGCGCGGCTTCGTGCGCGGCGGACACGACGAAGTCCGACATCGTGCGCCCTTGGATCTCGGCCGCCCGGCGGATCACGGCCAGCACGTCGGTCTCGACGCGCGCTTCAAAGCGGGTAGTAGCCATAGGTTGTTACCTCCTCGCGCTGCTGTACGGAAAATTGCCGGGTGAGTTCGGGCATGCAGCGTGGACACACGATGCGACGCGCGATCAGCCCGCCACAGTCGACCGCCCGGCCGGCACGCCAAGCATTCTCTCCGCACCGCGGAGAGAATTCAGCCGCCTTCAACCCAAGCGCCATCGGCGCCCTGCCCGTGCCAGGTGCGGCGCGCCCTCGACAGCGTCGACGCGGCCGGACAAGATACCGTGTCGATGGTAGGCCAACGCGAACCGAAGGGCTCGTCCATCGGATACTTGGACGCAATACCGATGCAGCCTTTTTACTATAAGCCTGTCGGATTTCCGCCGAGCACCAGCTGGAGCGCTTCCCCGCATGCGTGCACACGGTATCCCATTGCCCGGTAGCCACGCTGGCGCTTCTCCCACATGCGCAGCAGCGCCGGATGTCCCCCATCGACAAAATCCAGCACCCGTACGCCGGTCTTGGCCACGTGCTCTCGATGCAGCCGCCCGGCATACTGCTGTAGAGTCCCCTTCCACGAGATCGGCATGGCCAGCACAAGCGTGTCCAGCGCCGGATGGTCGAAACCCTCGCCCACCAACCTCCCGGTCGCCAACACGACGCGCGGCACATCATCGGCCAGCGCGCCAAGCGCAGTCAGTTGCGCCTCGCGCGCCTTCCTGGCCAGGCGCCCATGCAGCACGAACAACGGATGGACCGCATCCTCCAGTGCCTGATGCAGGCTCTCGAGATGGTCCGTTCGCTCGGTCAGCACCAGCACATTTCGTCCCTGTCGGTATTGCTCGCAGATTGCATCGGCGATCATGGCCGTGCGTGACGCGTCCTGCGCCAGACGCGCAAACACCTCCTGGATCGGCGCGTCGGCCGCGACCTCCACCTCAGCGGTGAGCCTTTGCGGGAGAACCTCAAGCAGCTGCGGCGCGTTGGCCGGTGGTCGTGCCACATGGCGCACCGGCCCACATAGCATGAACATCACCGGTTGCTGGCTATCACGCCGGACAGGCGTCGCCGTGAGGCCCAACACATAGCGCGCGTTGACAGCCTTGAGCACGGCTTCGAACGAGTCGGCCGAGACGTGGTGACATTCATCGACAACAACTTGACCGTAGCGCCGCAACAGCTCACCGCGGGCACCGTTCGGCGCGACCGACTGCAGCATCGCGATGTCGATCAGGCCCGTTGCTTTTGACTTGCCGCCGCCAATTGCCCCGACGGCGCGCGGCTCGAGCGCAAGAAATGATTGCAGACGCTCACGCCACTGGTCGAGCAGCTCCCGGCGATGCACAAGCACGAGCGTGTTGACGCCGCGCCGCGCAATCATTGCGGCTGCCGTCACGGTTTTGCCGAAAGCCGTTGGCGCATGCAGGATGCCAATATCGTGTTGCAACAGGTCGGCTACCGCTGCCTGCTGGTCATCGCGCAAGGTGCCGGCGAACGAAACCGTAACCGGCTCGCCAGCGCAACGCTCGTCCCGAATATCGCAGGCGATGCCGTTGTCGCATAGCAGCGTCATGACGTCGTCGAGGCAGCCCCGCGGCAACGCAATGTGGCGCGGGCAATTCTCCGCGCGGCCGATGATCCGCGGCGTATCCCAGACACTAAAGCCGCGCGCCTGAGCCCGGTAGTATTCCGGATTCTGGAAAGCCGCCAGCCGGATCAAACGGTTGAGTAATGCCTGCGGGAGCGAGGCCTTCTCGAGATACAGCTGATTCGCGAGTGTCAGCGTCAGTGACGCCGGCATCGTTCCGGCCAACCGCTTCGGCTGGCTGCGAGACGGCTTCCACGGTTCGGCCTGGTCCTCCTCAGTGATAAACGTAACATCGAGTGGGTGCGCGCCACCGGTGGCGCGAAAGATCACACCCTCGATGTCGCGTCCGTCCATCCCATGTACGGACGCTAGATAGCCCCACTGGTCAGCGTAGGGCTGGAAATCGTCGTCGACGAACACACTGTATCCATGTTCGCGCGGCTGCTTCTGCAGCGGCAGCGCAATCAGGTTGCCGAAACCGCCTTTAGGCAGCAGATCCTGATTCGGAAAAAGCCGGTCGTAAGACGACAGTTCGAGCTGCCGGGTCTGGACACAGGTGTGGCTGATGATTGCTGAGCCCATGCGTCGCGCGTCGCGCGCAGCGATCGCCGACGAAAAGAAAATCCAGGCGTGCGCGCCCTGGCCTGAGCGGGAGATTTCAATCGACACTGGGACTCCCAGCTCCCGGCATGATTGGCGGAAGGCTGCCGCATCGTTGCGCCAATCTGCCTCATCAAAATCGACCGCAAGCAGGTAGCAAGTGCCATCCGGCATCAGCGGATAAAGCCCCACCGTATGATCGCCTGCCAGATGCCCATAGATCACCTGGTCATCGAGCGGCAGCAGCACGCGATGGCTGCAGTCCGCGCATCGGATGCGGGGTTTTTCACAGATCCCTGCCCGCCATTCATTTGCGCAGGCCGGCGCATAACCCGATTTGCCAGAGGTCCGGCTCTCCCAACGAAGCGGATAAACATCGGTGCGCCCGCGAAACAACCGCCGGAAGAGCTGCACTTTCTGCGGCGGCGACAGCATTGGCGTGTCAGGGTTTCGGGCGGCCGCGGATGGCTCGCACGGAGCGATCCGTATGGGTTTGTCCTGCGCTCGGACCTGTGGCGGCAGCAATGCGGCGAGCCTCGCGTTTTCTGCCTGAAGACGCGCCAGTTCCGCCAGCAGTTCAACACGCGTGAGATTGTTCCAGTCATCACGCGGTGGTTTTCCCTCGCCCATCATCACGTTATCCGTCAGCGCCTGCATCCCGATGGCGCTGGCAGGCCGGTGCGCAAGTCCGTTGTCGCATATCGCTATACCCCCCATGCTGATTCGATGATTGTATCGAGCTCGGCCAGAGAGTGATGCAATTCGACCGATGCACTCGCGTCCAACGACTGACGTGGCGGCGCTCACTTTCGCTGCGATAGTGAGCTTTGATTGCGGGGCGCCGCACTGCATTCGGCCGATGTCTTCCCGCCTCGGCACTCACCACTGCATCGTTATCAAAACAGCGATGTCTGACGCGGATCCCGTGGGGGTGAACTGGAGTTTCTCACGGGTTTTCCGGACCGCATCGGCTTGCGACGACGGGGGACACGTCGCAGGTGCGCGATGAGACGCACGGATTCGCCGTCTGCTGTCAGGCACAGACAGAACCTCCCGATCTCACCCGGGGCGCAGGCTTCGCGCGCACGCAAAGAGAGTCGCAGGGCGTGGCGACGCGCGCGAGCAATGAGTTGTCCCCGACTCATTCCGGGCCAGCAGTCGGCAACCATCGACTTCACCGCAGCCGGCAACGCCTCCGGCGCGATGTCGGGCGGCAAGGAGATGGCAACCAGCTCGAAAGTGTCCGACATATAGGTAGTTCCATGAGGCACGCGTTATGTGTGACTTCAATTATGTCGTCGCATTGTTTCCAGAGGACCAGACAGTGGTCCCGACGCACAATCAAAGGTCAATGGGAAACACTGCGAGCAGCGTGCGTGAGCGGCAAGACGTTGGGGGCGATCAAGAGGGGCGACCGGATCGTATCGAGGTATGGATCGTTCATTCTGGATTGAGCGTAAGACGCTCGCCGTCTTTGTTCACGTTGGACCACCGCTTCCCAGCGCCAACCCGGTCAACGTGTCGTTGCAGGTCCGCCCCCCAAGAATAGTCGCCGCTCCTCCCCAGATCCCGAACCAGCCGAAGAATCTTGACGCGCTTGCAGTGCGTCATGAATTGCTCGAGAGCGCAAGGCCGAATGTTTCTCAGCGAAGCCATCAGGTTGACCGCTTCCTCCATCGATTGTCCTTTGCCGATATCACTGGCGAGTTCGAGCAGTGCGCGCTCCGGAACGGAAACGAGCACATGCGGATTCCCGTTCGCCAGTGGCTCGAGGCCCGCATCATACGGCAGCGCGTCGTCGAAGATCTGGGTGGTCTGGAACGCGTAGCGCATGTGCTCCTCAACCCACGACGAGATCTCATACGGCTTCTGTGCCCATAAGATGGTCTTCGCACGAAGGTCGATGTTGTGACGTCCGCCTTGCCAGTCGAGCGCCGTCTTGCCCCCGACATGCAAGCCCGGCACGCGTCGACTCAGGTACGCGACGATTCCTTCCCGGCTCGGGCTATCCCCCGTGAGCAGGTAGGCCCCCTTGGAGAGTCGCTGCAGCCACCCCGCCTTGACCATGTAAGTTGCGAGCGCTGGGCTGACGCCCATATCCTTCAGCATTTCCGTGTCTAGCGGTTGTCCGCGCGGCGCCTCCTCCATCAGGCGCTGAAGCGTCTTGCTAGCCATACAATCTCCAATCGCGTGGTTTCTTTGGCGATTTCTCGCGAATGTTTTTAGTTTATCAGAATATTTAACGCTGAAATGAGGAGGGCACAGCTCGGTGAGCCAACATTGCTCCCCTGCCCAGAATCCTGCGCGGAATCGGATGAGGTCCAAGTGCGAGAAGGTCGAGGAATGTGGAACGGCCATCGGCGGTCGAGCCATGCGCGTCGATGTGATGGACGTTCCCCAACACAGATTGAGCACCCGCATGGCATGCCGACGCGAACGGATACGTGAAGTCCACTTCGCGCTTCTGAAGCCGTAGCGCATCGGCAATACCGTCGGCCGGCGCTTGGAACCGGAGGTGTACAGCGTCGACTGCGGCTGAGTCACGCTCGTATTTGTATCGGAGGAGGCGAAGTTCCCCCCGCGCGCGGCCGAACGTGCCGTTGGGGCCGTCGTCGAACAGACGCGGACGCATTGCCGCGGAGTTCTCGTCACCACCGATCAACGGTGGTCGCGTCGCTCGATGTCGTGGAGAGTTGCCCGTCGCGGATAGCTGGTCACAACGAGCAGGTCGCCATTCGCATTGCGCGATAGCGCCATATCAACGGTTGCTTGCGCCTACATCCCGCTGCCCTCTAAAGTCACACTTTAGGTCAGCAGTGTCTACCGCATTCACCATCCGGGTTCGTGTGGTGGGCCTGGCCGGACTTGAACCGGTGACCAATCGATTATGAGTCGACTGCTCTAACCAACTGTAGAGCTACGGGCCCATGGTGGAGCGGGTGAAGGGAATCGAACCCTCGTCGTAAGCTTGGAAGGCTTCTGCTCTACCATTGAGCTACACCCGCGCGGCACGCATTCTCGCACGATTTAGGGCGCCAACAGGATACTGGTTTACGTCGATTGGCCTTGGGGCATAGTGACCAGTCGCTGCGACAGCGGCTTTGACGAATACGCGCAATCGATCACTTTGCACGCGCAAAGACTGGTCTTGCCTATCAGTGTTCCCCTGGCCACCAAGGCTTTGCGGTCGGGCGGATCAGATAGTCATCCAGGTTTTTGCCAGCCAGCCACTTCGGACACGCGCCGCGTCCTGTCCACGATTTGCCAGAGGAAGGATCGTAGTATTTGGCTGGCAACTGCTTGGGCTTGTCTTTCACAAAGCCGCCCGCACGGAGCAATTCCACCTCCGTGATGCCGTACTCCTTCACCTGCTCCCGAATCGCGGAGAGGACTGCCGCCTTTTCCTTCTTCCGCGCCTCATCAAGAAGCAAATTGAGGTGGCCAAGCTGCTGGTGCAGGGCCTGAATTTTACTGGTCATCGTAAATAATCTGCTGATTGATACCGTGCGCTCGCAAAGCATGCCGGTCGCGGTGCGATTTCAAAGCCTGTTTGGCCACTGCCAATCATGATGGCACCTTTTCGGGACAACTTGCCGCCAATATACGGCACACATGCGTCAGCAGTCCCGCCCCTTCCTCGTCGTCCATTCAGATCGCAGCATAGCGGCACCGTACATGGCGAGCGATACGTGGAATGTCTGCGCGTACAACGCGGGCAATTCTCCCCCGGTTGACTTCGGTTGAGCAAATTACAATTGCAACAAAGATCCAGAAGTTGCGTTGCCTCCAGTAGATGTTATAGGGTAATGGCCAAACCCGCGTTTAGCGGACATGACTGAGGAATCCACGAATGAACAAGCAAGAACTCATCGACGCTGTTTCGGCTGCCACTGGCGACACCAAAGCCAGCACTGGGGCCGCCGTTGATGCCATTCTCGAGGCCGTGACGCACGCAGTCACCCGCGGTGATACGGTGCAATTGATCGGTTTTGGCTCCTTCTCCACAGGTGCCCGCGCCGAGCGGACCGGCCGCAATCCTGCTACCGGGGAAGCCATCACGATCGCTGCCGCAAAAACGGTCAAGTTTACCGCCGGCAAAGCGTTCAAAGATGCCGTGAATACCTGATCGGTATTGTGACAACAGCCTAACCCAGCGAGAAGTTCCTCCCGCAGGTCGATGTGACGCAAGATGAGTTCCAAGAAAAGCCGCGGACGGCCCGCCGCGCCCCGACGCACCCTAACAAAAACCATGTTGTTGCCGCTGGACAAAACGTCGGTGCAGACACAGTCCTTGTCACATCATCTTGCCCTGGCGGCCTGTCGGGACGGCCAAGGGAACGCATATCTTTTCAACGAGCTGATACGCACCACGTATATCGCGTGGTTCCTGCAGCAGGCTGGCTACGGGGACGAACCTGTTGAACGCTACAAGGCAGTCGAGCATGCGGTAGAGGCCACGCACGTGCATGCCGATGAGTCGAATGAGTGGATCCTCGCAGCGGACGCCGTGTCGGCATTTGAACGGCTGCTCGTGCTGCATGATTGGCAACTGAATGTCGCGCCACGTTACAAGGTGATGGACGCCGAGCAGCAGCTGAAGCGATTCCTGGCCGGAACGGCCTCGTCTCCGATTCCCGATCTCCGTCAGGGCGGCACCGTGGCCACCCGTCCAAGCCATATCTAGATCGTCCCCCGTTGCCGCATGCAGGATCGCCCACGAAGCGCGCACGTGAAGGGCGAGCAAAACAACGGTATCACGGCCGTGTAACCCTAAGTTTAGTTTGGCTTGGTAAACTCGTCGGCAACAACATCGTCACGCGGCCTCGTCGATGGGAATGTGCGCAACAGTGTCCGCGCAGATGCGCTCAGCCTGATTGAGCGGTACAGGTGAACCTGTTGGCTGAAATACGGCATCACCACGTTCGTAAGCCTGTCCCGACACCACGCAGATTCCGCCAGCAGTCGCCAACGCAGCAGTCCAAAGCTGCTCGCTGTAACACCCCCGACCGGCCTGCCGCCACGACACGATGAGGCGGCTGGATCCCGGCCGCTCCAGAATGCGCACTGTTGACCGGACCGCGTCTGGAGGCACTGCAGATGGCTGATCACCCACACCTTGCGCCGTATTGACTAGGCCACCCTCATGCGCCTGCTTACGGCGCCTCCGAAGGGCCAGCATGGTGCCGCGGCATGTCGACGCGCCACAACGGCACGCGTATCGGTCGCGCATCGAGCGCGTCACGCGCCCGTCAACCGCGAGCGCGTAGTCAATGCTAATTTCGTCACCTGCATCGATCGCACGCAGCGCTCGAATAAAAATCCGGCCGCCTCGATCTTCTGCCTCGCAATTCGGCGCGCACGAATGATTGATCCAACGCGACGAGTTGCCCGCTGCCGCGCCATCGATGACGCGCCCATCGCCGAGATCGAAGAAGAAGGTGTGATCCGGATTGGCGGGATCGGCTGGCGGTCTGTTGATGGCGACCTCCCAATCGATACGCTCACCGACGTACTCGAGGAGCATTTCACCAGCGATCAGGTCGCGACGAGCAAATACGCCGCGGCCATGGATCGGAGAGCGCCGCACAACGATGCGGGGGACGCGATGGGATGCCGGATGCGTGGTCATCTTAGGAAATTGAATCGGGCCGATCGTACTTCACACTTTGAGGGGGCAAAACCATCCGAAGATCGTGTCGCCAGCGGGCCAGGTTCATCCGAAACAATGTCGGCATCCCAAACTCACCTACACAACTGTGGCGGCATCCAGGCCCTGGGCCGGATTTACCCGGATCAGGTGAAAAACGATGCAACGTCAGCAGGAACAAACAATAAAAGCGAGTGGCAGGGAACAATCCTTTCCTTGCCACCCGCCTGCCTGACCACCGCCGTCTTACTCGCTCGCGGCTTCTGTGATGACTTCCGGCTTGGCAGCGGCGCCTGCCGCCTTTTTCACGCCAGGCGCGCGCCGGCTTCTCGTCTTTTTTGCAGCAACAGTAGTCGACGGGCGCCCTTTCTTGCGAGCCGCCGTCGCGCCGGCCGATTTCACGGATTTCGCGTCGCCCTTTCGGGTCTTAGCGGCGGTTTTCTTAGCCGCAGCTTTCTTGACTGCAGCCCCAGCTGCGGCATTGCCGGCGGTACTCTGTGTCTCGGCCGCTGCGCCAATGAGAAAGCGAGAGCGGTCCTTCACGTCCTTGATCCACGCCGGCGCGCGGCCTCGACCGCTCCAGGTTTCACCCGTCTTCGGGTTCTGGTATTTTGCCGCCACGTGACCGCCGACCTTCTTGCCCTTGGCTATGCGTTGGCGGCCAAAAATCTGCTCGGCCGTGATTCCGTATTCCGCCACTTTTGCGCGCATGTCAGCAACCAATGCCTCCAATTCCGCAACGCGTGCTGCTTCTGTTTTTTCCTGCAAAGCGTCGAGTTGCGCCTTCAACGTCCTGTAGTCGCTATTGGCCATGTTCTGTTCTCCCAAAGTTGTCGGTTGCGAGAGATCGCAACGCTCGAATTATGCCACTCATCGAGATAGACGGAATTGATAGATTACCCTGCAAGCCACTTTCAACCAGCGCTTGATCGATAAAGCCCCATCTACACGTCCCTCCGACTCAAACCAAATCAAGGAGTTCAAAACATGCATTACGAACTCGTCGGCGATACGCAACTCAAGGATGGATGGAGAAAATCCATTGGCCCGGCTAACGTCCGGTTGCAACAAGCAGCCAAGGTCCAGGAGCTGCAGCGCTCAACCGCTCATCACATCGACCCATTTACACCTCAGCGAACGCATCAGGTTGATCGCCTTCTCCAGCGGCTGTCCCTTGCCGATAGAGGCTGTCGGCCGAATTCGACAAGGAAGCGTTGCTCGCGTGCACTGCCGCCCTGACTTTCGCGTGTCGCCGTCACAACGGCCGATCTGATCACGCTCGATTCAGTGCAAACAGCGAGTGCAACTCGTGGTCGCTGAGATTCCCAATCCATTGCGCGCCTGTGCCAATAGCCAATTCGGCCAGTTCGCACTTGCCTTCGATCATGTCGTTGATGCGTTCCTCGAACGTCGCCTCCGTAATCAGGCGATGCACCTGCACATGGCTGCGCTGTCCTATGCGGTAGGCGCGATCGTTCGCCTGGGCCTCGACTGCAGGGTTCCAACTGAGGTAGAAATGGATGACGCTCGAGGCGGCCGCCAGGTTCAGCCCGGTGCCGCCGCCCTTGAGTAAGAGCAGGAACACCCGCTCGGTGCGATCGTGCCGGAGGTGCACAACCATATCGTCGCGCTTTTTCCGCACCACACTGCCGTGCAGGAACTGCGGTGTGTGGCCGTAACGCTCGCCAAGCCAGCCGCGTAGCAGTGCGCCCCCCTCGGGACTGGGTAACGATGAGCAACCGCCCATGCGGACTCGTCGCCTACGTCTTGAGGCCACCGGCGCTCGCTAATCGAGCGCTCGCCAAAGTAGCGCCGGGCGTTGCCGCACATCCAGCAGCTACATGGCGTCGGTGTGCCGATCAGCCGCCCAAGCGGTTTGTCGGTTTTGGCACCAGTCGCCCCACCACGCGCGCGCTTTTTCCTTAGCCGAGTCCGATCGGCTCGACGTTTTGCGCTGCTTGCCATATCGCACCTCAATTCATATGCTGAATGTGCGAAAGCCCGCTCGAAGCGGGCTGATTGACGAAAATGAAAATCTTGCTCCCTTGGAAGCCAAGGGTTGTATGCAGTGCAGCCCTATGAGGTCGCCGAGCTTTTCATTCCTGGGGCCGGTCGGCCGCCGTGTCGTCGCCGCGCAAAATTGAGGTGAGGCGTGACAAATCGCATGTTCATGAAGCGAGCGAACGCGCTTAAGCTATTGCTCGATGCACGCCAATCTGCCATCGGCCAGGCTGCAGGAATGTCAGTCGACGATACTGACGCAAAGCTTGAAGCGCTGAATCGCCTGATATTCGACGTCCGTGCGTGTCGGGTAAATGAATTTCAGATCGACCCGGCCGACGAGATGGAGATCGTCGTAACGGACTAAGCCTACGGTCCCACGGCGGCCTAATCACGAATTCTCATCGCCTGGAGGCGCCGTCCGAATGGGCAGATTGCCGCGTATCCCGGTGGACTGTCGATCTAAGCGCACACAACTTGTTCATACACCTGGAAGCATCGTGACAGGCTGCATGAAACGTGGAAATTCGCCGTATTGGCGCGCGAGCGCTCCGGCAAGCTGTCGCTCAACACCGCGATTCCGTGAAGAATCGGAAACTATCTCGACCTCGCGCTCTTGAGCCGAACGTGGACCGGCGCGCATCGATCGTGGATGGGTTTCCTGTCACGGGCAGTGCAAGAGACTTTGGGATACCGCACAGGTGAAGCTTTACGGGATCGCGGTGAATTATGCTAACGCTGCCGCCATACGGTGCTGCGACCGGACGATCCTGTTCAATCGCACCCAGGGCGTACATTTTCGCCCCGTGGCGCTACTGGCACTTCAAGCGCCAACATCGGCCCGGCTATAATGCAAAGCTCAAAGTGATCGCATGGAGCCCTACTTTATGAGCCAAGCCCGCGGGCGATATGCGGGATCTCGGGACAGCGGCCAACGTCAACCTCGCCACGTAAAAAAATCCCCGTCCAATCGGCAGGGACAACCGTATGTGAAGACGCCTCCTCGAGATGCCGCCCAGACTGCCTCCATTTTCAAAACACGATCGTTCCAGTTTCTGGTCGATGCGGTAGGCGCAGAAAATATCGCGATAGCGCTTGAATCGAACATGACGCGAGTCGGTGAACTGATGAAGGGCGAGAGGTTCACACCCGAGACCGCCTTTCACATGGAAACCACGCTTGGGTTGCCACATGGTTTTTTTGACCATCCCAATCCTGCGCTCGCGGCCGAGACCATCGCTCGTCTAAAGTCACCGCTCGACTTCATTCAAACGGACGACGGACAAGGTGCAGAGCCTGAAGCACTTAAACCGACTTCGGCCCTAAGCGTCGATCAACAATCAGTTCTTAAAGATAGTTTGTCCGAGGAAGCGAAAATGCCAAAGAAAGCAGCTGGACGAGCGTCCAGGGCCGTCAAGCACCGTCAAGGCGAAATGGTCGAACAGCCTCAGCCCCACGCGCCGCAAAAAGCTTCGCCATCGAAATACAAGCGTTCTCCTAAAACGCCCGAACAGCAATCGCTGGCATTGAGCGACAGCGCCGAGGTAGAAAACATCCGACGCGCTAACCTCCACGTTCTCACCAGTCGCAACGGATCGAAAGTACGACTTGGTGTGGTCATGGCGATGAGTGGCTCCAACATGGCCCATCGGCTACATGGCAAGAAACGCATGGACAGTATGGAAGCGAACCGATTCACGGAGCGACTTGGATTGCCAAGTGGCTGGTTGGACACCCCGCGCTCCGAAGCCGAGATTCCAGAGTCGGTGTCGCGTATGCTTACGCCTGCACCGCGCGGTCGCGTATCCGTTCAACAACACGATCCGCTTGCGGTCGGAACAAGCGATGGCGCGCCGGGGACGCTCGCCGATGAGAAAGCGCACAAGGGGCGCGCGGGCGCCCTGGGCGATTCGGAAAGCCCCTCACCTGTTTCAGCGGATGTCGCAGGAGAGAAAGAGACGGCCGTCGCCAGCCCGCAAGATCATGTAAGAGATTTCTCCGACGACCTTGCCGGTCGCACACTTGAAGTAAGTAATGGCGAGGCGCCGGCTGCCATACCGGCAACCCTTGAGTCGCTCCCCGCCTCCGCAATACCGCAGCGAAACCCAGTACCGCCCCCCTTCTCTTCCGTGACCAGCCTGGACAATCTTGATGGTATTGCACCGATCGCGGAAGCATTGATCAAGACACTAGCAGGTAAAGCCCGCACGGGTCGACTGGACGAATTGAAAGCGCTAGAGCTTTTGCAGCAAGCAGTTCTGTTGTGAGTCGGCGGCGGCATGCCAAGCTCCCCTCGTGCCATGACGAATAAAGCGCATCGAGGTGGGCTGGGCCCGGCGCACTATGCAACGCATCAATACCCCAAAACGCTCGATCGCCCGTGTGACCGGGGGCATGAACAGGTGACGGAGGTTCGTGCGATCGAGCGCCGTTGCAGCTCAGGTCCCTCGCCATCGCATTAATGCGGGTTCACTGCAATATCAAGTTCGCGCCGCCACGCACCATACTCATATCCTCGCGCAGCATCGATACCGGTGGAATGCCATGCCGACCTACCAATACCGTTGCGAGAAGCGCGGCAAAACGTTCGGGAGCGTCGAGCATCTCGCCGAACATGCATCGGCTCATCCGCCTTGCCCTCATTGCGGAAGCGAACAGGTTCAACACGTACCGACGCCATTTGTCGCGAAGACGTCAAGAAAGAGTTGATCCAGGCTGTCGACGCTATTTTCCCGTTCGCCAGGCGCTCACGCCGAAATCGCTTATGAGGCAGCGCGTCTGGTTCAACGAAGATTTTGAGGAGTTTGCATCGGCTGTGCCAGCGTGGCTTACATAAAATCTGGATTGTCAGTGACAGCCCCCTCGTGATACAAGGTAGCCGCTGTCTGGCGCACGCCAGGCGCATCATTTACAACCGATTTCCTTGGAGCGTTCAGAGTATGGCAACGGGTACCGTCAAATGGTTTAACGATACGAAGGGGTTTGGATTCATCACGCCGGATGACGGCGGCGAAGACCTGTTTGCGCACTTCTCCGAGGTTCAGGGAAGTGGCTTCAAATCGCTTCAAGAGGGCCAGAAGGTCAGCTTCGAGGTCAAGCAGGGCCCCAAGGGGAAGCAGGCCGCCAGCATCAAGCCGCTGTAAGTTTTCCCCTCAGCGAACACGCCCGGCCAGGCAACGATCAGGCCGACGCGTGATCGCTGCAAGTCTGGAGCCGGGCGTCGAAGGGTTACCACGCCCGGCTTGCCTCAGCGCTCAAGAAAGGGCCTGAGCTTGTCCGCACGGCTGGGATGCATCAGCTTGCGCATCGCCTTGCTCTCGATCTGACGGATCCGCTCGCGGGTCACGTCGAACTGCTTGCCGACCTCTTCAAGCGTGTGATCGGAGTTTGTGTCGAGCCCGAATCGCATCCGCAGAACCTTGGCCTCGCGCGGCGACAACCCGTTGAGCGCCTCGTCGATCGCCGCACGCATGTTCGCGTGAATCGCCGCCTCAGCCGGCGAACTCGCCGACGCATCCTCGATCATGTCGCCAAGCGTCGCATCGCCATCGTCACCCACCGGGCTTTCGAGCGAGACAGGTTGCTTGGCGATCTTGAGGATACTGAGCACTTTCTCCTCGGACATCTCCATGCGCTTTGCCAGCACGGCGGGATGCGCCTCCTGCCCGGTCTGTTGCAGGATTTCGCGCGATATCCGGTTCAGCTTGTTGATCGTCTCGATCATGTGGACCGGCACGCGAATGGTCCGCGCCTGATCGGCGAGCACACGCGTGACAGCCTGCCGGACCCACCAGGTCGCGTAGGTCGAGAATTTCCAGCCGCGCCGGTATTCGGAGAAAATTGAACCGGCAGTGCGTACATCAAGCGTATGGCCGGATTCTACTTCTTGATTTTTTTTGTCAGCGACCAGCGTCTCATCGTTTCGCTGCCCTTGAACTGACTCGATGAGCATGTGTCCATCGACACCAGTCGTGGTGATCCAGGTTTCTGAGCAATTCGGCGCGACGATGCTCGCGCCGATAGTGGCTCGCGACGGCAATCGCCGCGAGGGCAAGCACGAACGTCCCGACCACAATTCCAACCCATGATCCGTCCATTGTTGCCTCCGTCATCGCTTCCAGTTCTTGAGACGGGCAACTCCCACCAAGCCTGAGAGTTATGGTCGATTATCGCGCTGACCCGCCTGTTTGAATAGACCGGACCGGCGCTGCCGAATTGCCCGCTCCGCTTAACGAATGCGCGAGACCGCCTTCAGGACGGCATGACCTTCGGCCGTCACCTGAATATGCCGATTATCGGACGCCAGCGGATCGAAGGCGATCAGTTGACGCTCCAGTAGTGTGACAAGCTCGTCGCGGTCGGATCCAATCTGATCCGGGGCGTCCCACGCCATCATCAACGTGGAGATTTCATGCGGACTTAGCATCGTCTGCAAGGGTCCTCGCATCGAATTCGGGTGATGGATGCATGCGCCGACGCATGGCACCACATCGCTGCGGTGCCAACAAAAACGCGACGTATGTCAATGACCGCAGCGGAAACAACGCAGTCAGCTTGCTTGCCGTAACGTTCGCGCGGGGTGGTGTATGCCTTGCACGACGGTTAGAAGCGCGGAAGGCTGCGGGAATGCAATTCAACTTGCGATCCTACGATCTTCAACCATTCGGCGTGGGTGTTCGACGCAATGGCGGCAAGTTGACCGCCGTACGACAGCGCTTTCTCCGTGCTCGACTGCAAGAGCTTCGTGTGGTGCGCGATGACTTGCTCCGGAGCCTTGTACGACAGTGTTTCCGACCAATACGAGCCACTTTCGGTAAGTGCCTGTCGAGCCGCATGCAGGTTGAATTGAATCATTTGCTCGCAACCGTGGAACGCCTGATTCGCAAGCGCAAACATGGCGGTCGCGGTGGCTTTGCTTGACGCAACAAGTTGATCCGACGTGAAACCCGTCATTTTTACGCTCCCTTGTATGGTTCGACGCAGACTTTGCATTTGCCTGTCTGGAAGACTCAAAGGCAAGGGCAAGTCCGGCTACGTCCAACTATTTCCCACGCAAAGACAATGCTCGTTTAGCGCGTGCATTTTATCTGTTTAGTATTGAATCCGGTGCGCCGCTCTGTAGGTAGATGCCCTAGCTCAGAAGCGTAACCAGTCGCCTCGATTGAGCAGACGCACGAACCCATAAGAAAATTGTGCCGCCCTTTGCTCCCTCGTCCGGTCAATAGTTCACGATTGGCGGCAACTCGCAGCGGCATGGATGCAGGTGGAGTTAATCGGGATCCTTGTCCAGGAGTGGACACGTGCAACACGCTCAACGAAGCGCTCACTCGACGTTGTTCTCTTCATAATATCGCTGCAGCGCGAGATCGAGCGCGGCGATCTTGCTTTGATAGCTTGCAATGCTCTCTGCGCAGCCCGCGAATCGCTCGCGATAGGATGCCAGTGCGGCGACAGCGTCAGCATGACGCTTAATGAGCTGCCCGCGAGTGACCCACTCGCGACAGTCTTCCATGCTCGACGTCTTGATCAGCTTAAGGGTGCCGTCGCGCAGAGCATCGGCGGGTGCGTGTCCATTGATGAATGCTGCATAGTGCCCTGAGAAGATCCTTTCCCACTCGTCGGTATCAGAGTCGATCCGATATGCGAACAAATACCCATCGAGATCGATCGCATANCCATAAGAGAGATCCTTGTGCACATCGAGAGTGGTTAGTTCGAACGCCTCGTTCGCTCGATAGAACCTGTCAGCTAACGACGCAAGGGCATCCGACAGATGCGCCGCGAGCAGATATACAGCGGCACCTGCTGGATAGCCACCGCTCCGGGCGTAGAACGTCGCGTTGCCTCCGTATTGCAAAGCGAACGTGAAAGTCGCGGGCGTGCTCATCACGATTTCCCAGTGGCGTTCATGAGGAACGTCATCTCCTGCACGAATTCAGTAAACCTACCGAGAAGCCGTTTGGCACCTTGATCGCCCAAGGAGGGCAAACCATTGCAATAGTCGGAATCATCTCGAAACCTGCAAAGCCATTCACCAGCNCACATGGTCCTTAACGCAAGTGGCATGCCAGCATCGTGTTTTGGACGGTCATCGCGAATCGGAGCCGCGACGTTCGGTCGGATTCGTACCGCNGCTGAAACACTTTCGCCATCTAAAAGTAGCTTTTTCGTATCGCAGCCATTGCCGCTGAGCGTGCCGCGTCATGTTTCCCTCCACTGGTTGGTTGCAAAAGTGAAATCATGTCGCGATAGATAGTGACGCATTCTTCTGACCACAATGTGGCGACGGTATCTCTCAAGCGGCTCTTGCACGCACAGACGCGTAGGCGNCACTGCTCTGCAGCACCGCCGTTACGCCCAACCCGCCGANGAAGGCAGGGAGTCGTCTGTCAAGTNCCCATTCGAGCAGCGACCGCAGACCAGCGCCGAATGNGCGCTGCATGCCGGTCTGAAGCAACNGCGTGCCGAGCAGCACCAGCGCAATCGAACCAGCAAGATCGATCAGCGTGAACGTGAATGTCATGATTCCGGCTCCCGACGCNGANCGGTTGCACTTGCAACTTTTTATGTACAGTGATCCACTCGCGCGCCNTGGTTCCTGAAGGACATGCGAGTCCGACTGCGTGTTGTTGCGACGGAGAAAATTCAGCCGCTGACGAGACGCACTCTACTGGTCTAATAGGTTTGGTTGCGCATCGTCGACAGCGCTTGTCACGCAAGCATCATTCCTGCTTAGGTACTTCATTGCTTTGCGGGGATATGCGAGGCTAATTATGTAGTGAGGATGGCAAAATCAACTGAATGCGTTTCAGAATTGAAACGCTTTGCCGCAAGGTGAATCTGTCCCCGTACGGACCACGGCCGAATTCATTTCACGCAAGAAATCGCTATACTGTTTGTACAGTATTGTCAAAATTNCGGGAANCTATGAAGCACCGGGTCAACACGGAAAAGAGCCGGGAAGCCCNCTCGTCGCGCAAGCGTGCATGCGACGGGGAAATACCGGAGTCCGCTGCCGAGAGGCAATCCGCTCTAGTGAAGGCTGGAAAGAGGCGAACAGCCCGTACTGANGTGGATTCCGTAGAGATTGCCCCGCAGGGAAAGGAGCGCCTGGAGACGGAGAAAGTTGTCCGCGACACATTCACGATGCCGCGATCGGACTACGAAAAAATCACGGTGCTGATCCAGCGGTGCCTCGATGCGGGCGTATCGGTGAAAAAGGGTGAACTTCTTCGGGCGGGCCTGATTCTGCTGGCGTCCGCTCCGCAGAAACACCTACTCGCAGCAGTCTCCGCGGTCGAACGAGTCAAGACTGGCCGGCCACCCAAATCGCGTTAGGTCGGTCTTGTGGTTGCCAGAACCGGGACTTGCGAAGTGCACCCACCCGGCCCCTGGTTTCGGTTAGGGAGGAACTTCTCGTGTCAGACAAACACATAACTAGCCAATTCGACACTGACCTTCACCACATTTCGTCCAANGTACTCGAGATGGGCGGACTCGTTGAGTTGCAGTTGNCCAATGCGATGCAGGCCCTCAACCGCTTTGACCTGGGGTTGGTCGATAAGGTCATCGCCGANGAGCATCGGCTCAATGCGATGGAAGTCGAGATCGACGCGGAGTGCGGCAACATCATCGCGCGGCGCCAGCCGGCGGCATCCGATCTGCGCTTGCTGATNGCGATCTCGAAGGCCATCACCAATCTCGAGCGGGCAGGCGACGAAGCCCACAAGATCGCGAAGCGGACTCGACGAATCGCAAATGANGATGCGGGCAAGGCCATCGACATTGCGGAAATNCAGTTATCCGGTCAGCTGGCGGCCGCCATCCTCCATCGCGCACTCGATACATTCGCGCGACTCGATGCCATNGCTGCAGCCCAGATTGTCCGCGAGGACGAAGCAATCGACGAGCAATACCGCGCTTTCGTGCGCAAGCTNGCGACATATATGCCCGAGCATCCCCACAGCATCGCGGCTGCGCTGGACTATCTGTCCATCGCATCGGCGATCGAACGTATCGGGGACCATGCAACGAATCTGGCGGAGCTCGTCATTTATGTCGCCAAGGGCACGGACGTACGCCACCTTTCNTGGGAGCAACTTGAGCGTGAAGTCCTGCGTGATTGAGCACCGGGCCNCGNGGAAGACCGATCAAGGTCCGTAAGGACTCGAGGTCCGGAATACCTGGCACGCCCCTGGTGAAAGTCACATGAGCAATCGCTCGGCATGGAGGGCTCTGGGTNATGGGATTTACGTTCACGCTGATTGATCTGGCCGGATCCGTTGCGCTGCTGCTCTGGGGCACCCACATGGTTCAGACCGGCATCCAACGCGCCCTGGGTGCCGGNCTGCGTTCACTGCTCGGGCGGGCACTGCATGGGCGACTGCGCGCCTTCCTGGCTGGACTAGGCGTCACCGCAGTATTGCAAAGCAGCACGGCGACCGGGCTCATGACCGCGGGCTTTGCCGCAGGCGGGCATGTCGAGCTGGTCCCTGCGCTAGCTGTGATGCTTGGCGCCAATGTCGGCACGACGCTGATCGTGCAGGTGTTGTCNTTCGATGTTGCGGCCGTCTCGCCGGCGCTGATCCTCGTTGGCGTGCTGATGTTCCGCAAGGTATCGAACACGCGTGCACACGACCTCGGTCGTGTGCTGATCGGCTTGGGCCTGATGCTACTCGCACTGCACCAGCTGCTTGGTCTGATGACGGACTATGAGGATNCACCCAGCCTTCGTATGCTGCTGGGTGCCGCATCTGCCGTGCCGCTGGTGGACGTGCTGCTGGCCGCGGGACTGACCTGGGCCGCACATTCGAGCGTCGCAATCGTGCTGCTGATCATGTCGCTGTGCGCACAAAACGTCGTGCCACCCGATACCGCGTTTGCATTGGTGCTGGGCGCGAACCTGGGCACCGCAATCAACCCGGTGCTGGAGGGAACGGCGACCGCCGATCCCGCATCGAAGCGCTTGCCGATGGGCAATCTGCTCTCGCGGGCAGTGGGTGTGGTGCTGGCGCTCGTAGCGCTCGGGCCGATCGGTCGTTTCATGGTGATGATCGAGCCGGATAATGCACGGGTGGTGGCCGATTTTCATACGCTGTTCAACCTGATTCTTGCCGGCCTTTTCCTGCCCGTCCTTGCTCAGTATGCGGGACTGCTAAGTCAGCTGCTTCCGCAGCGCACGGACCCCNCCGATCCGTCGCGGCCACTGTACCTGGATCCCGCCGCGCAGCAAATTCCGNTGGTGGCNCTCGGCAACGCGGCACGTGAGGCACTGCGACTGGCTGATGTGCTCGGCGAGATGCTGACCGGTGCCCGTGCAGTCCTGGTGGATGGCGATCGTAAAATGATCGAGGAAACCCGCCAGCGCGACGACATCCTGGACAGCCTGAATACCGCGATCAAGACCTACCTGACGTCGCTTGACGCCGAGCAACTCGATGAAAACGATCATCGACGTATGCATGAGATCCTGACCTTCGTCATCAATCTCGAGCAGGCTGGCGATGTGGTGGATCTTAATCTGCTCCCCCACGCCACGAAGCGCCTGAAGCGCGGGCTCGCGTTCTCGAAGGAGGGGGAAGCCGAACTACTGGCCATGCTGGACCGCCTGACGGCCAATCTGCGCACCGCAGCGTCGCTGTTCATGACCGAGGACACACGTACGGCACGCATGCTGGCTGACGAGAAAGTGACCTTCCGGGAGGCGGAATCGACCGCGACCACGGCACACTTTGACCGACTGCGCTCCGGTCGCGTCGATAGCGCCCAGACGAGCGCGCTGCATCTCGATCTGCTCCGAGACATGACGCTCATCAATTCGCATCTCGTGGCCGCGGCCGCCTACCCGATTCTTGAGCGCACCGGATCCTTGCTGCCCAGCCGGATTGCCTCGGATGAGATGTAGTCCCGACATGCCGCTCATCGTCCGGCGGACGGCGCGACGAGCACTCGCGGCGTCTGGCCCTGGGCAATCAGGCAGCAATACTTCGCGAAAGCAGTCAAAGCCATCGTGGCAGATGCACCGACGCTGGCCGACGAGTTGGGACGGGAGAGTCCAAGCGGCGCATACACGCCGCGATCAGTGCGCGTCAGCAATTTCCGAGCATCGACGACGACGACTCGGCGCCGGCCGGCATCGGACAACAGCGTGTGCTTCAGGCGCGTGTACGAATACGGCGTGTCGCCACAAAGTCGAACGTCCCAAATCGCGACGCCGCTACGCGACGCCGGACCAATTTCCACACTTTCCCTCGGATGCATAGGCATGGTCGACGCGCTCAGAAGCTTGCCTTATCGTGCTACTGAGCCGCCAGTTCCCAAACTATGTGCCGCTAGGCTTTCAGTATTGAGTCAGTGGCTAGCCAGGTTGTGGCTCGTCTTGCGATCCGACGGTGTGAATGTGACACCGGTCCTCCTCGGCATGCAGGTAGATGCCGGTCGTTTCGATCGAGGCGTGCCGCAAGTTCTTCTGGATGAAGCGGATATCGGTGCCGGCATCGGCCTGATGCGATGCTGCGCTATGTCGCAACCAGTGGGTCGAAGCGCGTCGCAGCGTGGCCGCACCGACCGGATCGGTAGGCTCCAGCGTGTCGGCTGTCCGGCGGAACACTTCTTTCGCGATCAGGTAGACAGCGGTAGGCGTCATATGCCTCGCCGTGTCGCCAGCAATGCTCATTACCGCCGGCGTGGTTTCGTCCATGCGTGGCGCGGCCGGTAGCCCGTGGAAGACACGGTATCGTGCGAATTCGGTCATCAATGCGTGGCTGACCGGTACATCCCCTCTACACCGCCCTTGCCGACGACATGCAGCCACCAGCGCCCGCGTCGCTGGGCGAAGTCCCCGGCCTTTGCGTGCACGGCCTCGCTCACGCGCAGCGCGGTGTGATAAAGGAAGCGCATCGTCCAGCGGCTGCGCTCATAGGGGTGATCGTACCTTTCGTGTGGAATCTGGCGGTCTGGGCGCAAAAGCCATTGCGAATAAATAAGTTCAATATCGCTGTTCGTGCGAAAGGCGGAAAGCGGCAAAGCCTTGCTGCAGACGGCTCCACGGTTGATCACCGCCACTTTTTGCACGAAAGGTACGATCACCCTAATACATGCTCCTCGACAGATGAGCCAACGATCGTCGCGAGCATGACGCCAGAATGGGTTGCCTGCCGGGATGCGGACGGAATCGTGTACGCACAGATAGTCGAGGGCGGGACGCCTCGCGCGAAATCCGTATGCGCAGCTTGTGGGGGCACGAATGCTACCGGAATGTATTGTGCGGCACAACACATGTGCTCGGCAGCGAATGCTGGGCTCAATGCTTTTGCGCAATAGCACTGTCTGGTTGCGCGATAGTGCCAATTGGCCACACATAATTTTTTGGCAGGCCACTGCGACAGACGGATCCGCCTTTCAATTGCGCTGGGCAAAGGTGCAACTTATCTTACAAAGGTTAACTGACCCATCAAAGCGTTTTCATGTTTGATTTTCTTCTGGCACTGCCCCCGATCGCGAACTAACATAACTAATCTGGTCTTGGGGCAAGCGAAATCCGCCATACCAGAAAACAGAGTGGAATGACTTACCCACGCCGGTGTGCCTCCGGCGCGAATGCGGTCATTCCTCTCCCAGCAACGTTGCTCCCGATAACCTGTGAGACAGCCATGCTGAGTCCCCATGAATTTGCCACGCTGATGCTGGTCAAGTCTGCGCCTGACCAGATCGATCTCGGCCGAGAAGAGCTTGACACGCTACTGGAACAACAGCTGGTCGCGCTGGAACAGCTCGCCTCCGGACAACAGCGTCCGCATCTCACTCGCGACGGCGATGCCGTGCTGCAGGCCGTCGCGCGGATACGCTGAACCGAATTCAACCAGATAGTCCACGCGTCGTCCGCAGGTGATGGCGCTGCCACGTGTGGGGTAGCGCTGGTTCGCCGCCGCCGTGCCGCCATATGTCGCGTGTCCCATGTCCGCGGGACAACGTCCGTGCCGGCCAACCCCTACAGGAGTTCCATCATGCAAACGCAGGAGCAGCTTGCTGCAACCCAGAAGGCCTATGTCGACATGCTATTCGGCCTGACCAACGCGGTCGTCGCAAGCGTCGAGAAGCTCGCCCAGCTGAACACACAGGCGATCCGGTCTGTGTTGACCAATACGCTCAATCAGTCCCAGAAGTTCCTCTCCGTTAAGGAGCCGCGCGAATGGCTGGCACTGCAGGGCGGCCTTATCGCCAACAACGCGGAAAAGGTGCAGACCTACCACCGTCAGTTGTTCGACATCGTGACGGCGATCCAGACTGAGTTTGCGCAGGTCGGGCTGGCTCAATGGGAGGCGTACGCGAACCAGACTCAGGCGCTGATGGCAAACCTCAGGCAAAGCGCGCCCGGAGGTTCCGAGACCACCTTCGCCGCGTTGGATTCCGCGATCACCGCCGCCAACGCACTGTATGAGACGCTGCAGCGAAGCGCTGAACAGGCGGCAGAGATCACCCGAGGCAACCTCGACATGGCCGTGGTAGCGGCCTCGAAATCCGTCAAGCGCACCGTCGTGCCGGCGGCACCGGCCACAAAACGATAAGCCTGACGCCCAACCTGAGCGGGAAAACCGAGCCGTCTTTCGGCGGTGATTTTCCGGTATTCGACAGCGAGACGGTGTGTCAACGAGAACCGGGCGACGCGCCAGTTGGGCACCATGTAAAGGCTGGCATCCGGCACGGACGTCGGCGCCACACTGCGCATCGCGGCAACGGTCGGCATCCGGATGACCGGCCCGGTGGCTCAATACCGCGTTGAAGGAAATGACGATGGACGAAAGCCAGGTAAGCGTGGTGATGGGTTTGGCGGTGCTGCTGATCGCGTTCATTTCCGTGGTTAGCCATTATCGACGGGAGCAGCGGCGCGCCCAGATGCTGCGGCTGCTGGATCGGGCGCACCGCGGGCAATCGCCGCGGGGTTGACGAGACGTCCCGCGGGCGTGACCCGTCAGTCGATGTCGGATTGGGAGTCGCGCCGGTCCTTGTCCCGTTTGATGGCGGCCGTTGCGGATGCGCGCGAACTGAATGTTCACGCTGGTCCGCACTATGAATAGGTTCGGCGAACAGCTGAACGCCTACGACCATGCCACACAAAAATTGACGACCATATCTGCAGTCACGGAGTGATGAGTATCACTAAATTGACAACCAGGGACAGACATCATGACGAAACGCATTGCGGTGGTAACAGGCGGCATGGGCGGATTGGGCGAAGCCATCAGCACGAAGCTGCATGACGCGGGGTACGACGTCGCCGTTACCCACTCACCGTCCAATACCGGCGTGAAGGATTGGTTAGCTGGCATGCAAGCGCACGGGCGCCACTTCCGCGCGTATGCGGTCGATGTGGCCGACTACGACTCGTGCCAGCAGTGTGCGGCGGAAATCCAGCAGGCGGTGGGTCCGATCGACATCCTGGTGAACAACGCCGGCATCACGCGCGACCTGACACTCAGGAAACTCGACAAGGTCAATTGGGACGCGGTGATCCGCACCAACCTGGATTCGATCTTCAACATGACCAAGCCGGTGTGCGAAGGGATGGTCGAACGTGGATGGGGNGGGTACGACGTCGCCGTTACCCACTCACCGTCCAATACCGGCGTGAAGGATTGGTTAGCTGGCATGCAAGCGCACGGGCGCCACTTCCGCGCGTATGCGGTCGATGTGGCCGACTACGACTCGTGCCAGCAGTGTGCGGCGGAAATCCAGCAGGCGGTGGGTCCGATCGACATCCTGGTGAACAACGCCGGCATCACGCGCGACCTGACACTCAGGAAACTCGACAAGGTCAATTGGGACGCGGTGATCCGCACCAACCTGGATTCGATCTTCAACATGACCAAGCCGGTGTGCGAAGGGATGGTCGAACGTGGATGGGGGCGGATTATCAACATCTCGTCGGTCAATGGTTCGAAGGGTTCGGTCGGCCAGACCAACTATGCCGCCGCCAAGGCAGGCATGCATGGCTTCACCAAGGCGCTCGCGCTCGAAGTGGCCCGCAAAGGCGTGACGGTTAACACCATTTCGCCAGGCTATCTCGCGACGAAGATGGTCACGGCGATCCCGCAGGACATCCTCGACACCAAGATCCTGCCGCAGATTCCGGTTGGTCGTCTCGGCAGGCCTGACGAGGTCGCGGCACTGGTTGTATACCTGTGCTCGGACGATGCGGGCTTTGTGACTGGCTCGAACATCGCGATCAACGGTGGCCAGCACATGCATTGAATGGCGCCCAGTCACGCGTGAACGCCTCGCGTCCGGTCGATGCCGAGCCTGACCGGACGTCATCCTTGATTGACCAGAGAGAATCCGAGCAGGACGACCGTTAGAAATCGAGGCGCACCGTCCAGGCCGCGACCGCTAGCAGATGATTGTCGGAATCCCCTAGAATCGTGGTTGCAAAAGGCATCGGGGTCCATACGTGCACGAAAAGGATTAATACCTTCCCTGGTCGCCCGGGACATAACGCTGAGTGTCCGTCGAGATTTCTTGACTACCCCGCGACGACGCAGTTGCGCCCCTGATGCTTGGCTCGATACAGACGTTCATCCGCCGCCCGCAGTACCGCGTCGATCGTTTCGCCGTCTCGACCGAATTCCGATACACCGACGCTGACGGTGACCTCGATCGGCGTCCCCACGGCTCCGAACGGCGTGCCGGCAATCGCTGCCCGCAAGCGCTCACCGATCGACTGTGCGGTGTCGAGAGGGGCCCGTGGCAGCAGCACCATGAATTCTTCGCCACCCACGCGGGCAACGCGATCGTAAGGATGGATTGCGTCGAGGCATTCCTTGACGAAGCGCTGGAGGACCAGATCGCCTGTCTGGTGTCCGTAGCTGTCGTTGATCACCTTGAAGTGATCGAGATCGAGCGCGAGCAGCGAAAATGGTGCGCCATTGAGCTTCGCGCGCGCAATTTCGGCTTCGACGCTTTCGATGAACTGCCGGCGGTTAGCTGCCCCGGTGAGCGGGTCCGTGGTGGCCATATACTCGAGCTGCTCGTTGGTCCGCTGTAACTCCTGCAGCGCGCGTTCGGTGCGGCCCATTGCGCCCCGCAGCCTCGCGAACAACTCTTCCTGGCTATAGATTTTCGAGAACGAGCGCGTGGTGTGGAATGCCTGCACGACGCCNTAACTGAGCAGGAAAAAACCTCCCGCAAATATCACATGGGCGAGCCACCACATGTGATTCCAGGGCCGACCGAGAATGAACGCAAGCGACGAGAACGCGAACGACGCAACCGAAATGCCATAGATCGTCATCAGTGGAGAACGGATGCGACGCGTGATCAGGCCGATAACGTTGATCGTCGAAAAGACCAGCGCCCCACCTTCCATCGATAAGCGGACCCAAAGCGCGCCAGCCACCGGTGAGTAGGCGATCCATGCGACTGCNACGTCAATCAACACGAACAGCCCGATCCAGGCCGCCCACACGCGGCGGTCAGTGCGAATCGTCTCGCTGTCAGCCGCGCGACGGTATGAGAGTTGACCGACGAAGACCAGGATCGACATGACCAGACGTGAGGCCGGGCCATACAACAGGAACAGCCAGATGTTGTGATGCGCCATACCGGTGAACGCCCCGTGTAGCGCGTAGATCAACGANAAACCCAGAAAACCGAGCGTCANCCAACGAAGCAGTGGTTCTCCCGACAAGCGATAGCATCGCCAGCACACATACGTCACGAAGACGCCTTCGAGTGTGGCGGCCGCGATCGCCAATTCGTGAAAGGNGTGGCTCTCGAATTTTAGCGACGGATCCTGGAAAAAATAAAGGTAGGCAATCAAATACGCGGGCAAGAGTGCGAAGCCAACCAACAACAACCTTGCATACGTTTTGGTAACAAATCCTATCGCAGCGGGCGTTTCTTTGGNGGTAGCGCTGGCAGTCATCGTCTCCCCCGGGCATTTCGTAGGATGAAATCGGATTATGAAGTTCTGCTACGGAAATTCGTGTNTTATGTGGGTTTATGCAACATCTTCCAAAATTTCGCAAGTGATGGAGTCAGTTACGTTCGCATCGACTCGAAAGATGCCATGAGCAATCCATAAAGCCGCAGGACAGCCCATTGTCGGCGACGGCGACTTGGCTTCGGCACCGAGAATCTGCGGCGCATGCCCGACTACCTGTTTTTCGATGGACNGCTATGAGTCGAAGGCCTTCCCAACGTCCGGGCCTCCGCCCTTTGAGCAAGGACATGCTGCTGCCACTCCCGCTTGCACGGACCCGCGTCCTTGTCGCTCGAACATCATCTCGCGCTGGCCACCACGGCGGCAGGACATGGCAATGCCGATTCGATGATTTGCTTGCTGAAGGCTGNCTACACGGNGTTCTATCTGCGTNACGATATGGCCGAACGTGCNGACGACCTTCCGTTCCAGCATGCCGAAGCNGCGCTAGAGCGATGCATCGCCCNTACCGAGCGCGGTGAGACCTGGATCATGCTCGACCGGGACAAGGCCGCGATCGAGCGCTTTCTCGTGCTCCACGACGAACAACTTGCGACCGTACCGACGCACCGCTACCTAACCGCGATCGAAAAACTAAACTGCTTTGCCCTCGATAGGCTNAACTCACCTATTTCGCCGTTGCCGGTGACCGAACGCGCGGTCGACGAATCCGCGCAACTGGCGCGTCGCCGGCCGCGATCGCGATACGTGCGCCACGACACCGCTCAGCTCGCCAGCAAGGTCCGGAGCGACGCAATTGTACGGGGCCGCGAGTACCAGAAACCCTGTGCTTCGTCGCATCCAAGTTCGCGCAATCGGTTGGCCTGCTCAACCGTTTCGACGCCTTCGGCCGTTACGCGCATGTGCAGCGCATGCGCCATCACGATGATGGCATTGACGAGCTCNGCACTTCCAGCGTCACCAGGCAGCGGCGTCACGAATGTACGATCGATCTTGACCCGGTTGATCGGGAAGCGNGTCAGATAGGACAGGCTCGAATACCCGGTCCCNAAATCGTCGACCGCNACCTCGACGCCGAGTTCACGGATCGCACGAATCGTCTGCAGCACGCCNTCCGTATCGGNAAACAGCACGCCTTCGGTGATCTCGATTTCGAGGCACTCAGGAAGGAGCCCGCTACGGTCCAGTGCATCCCGGATGATCTCCAGCAGATTGCCGCGCTTGAACTGCTGCGGCGACACGTTCACGCACACGCGCGGCAGGTGCCTAACGACGTGGCGCAGCTTGCCNAATTCCTGGCACGCCGTGTGGATCACCCACTCGCCGATCTGGTCGATCATCCCGCTCTGTTCCGCGATCGGAATGAATTCCGCGGGGCTGATCTCGCCGTGAGTCGGATGCTTCCAGCGCATCAGCGCCTCGACCTGCGCGATTTCGCCNGTCGCGAGCGTCACCTGGGGCTGGTACGCAAGCCAGCACTGCTGCCGCTCGAGCGCGCGGGCAAGCATCGCTTCGAGTTCGAAGCGCCGCGCCGCGCGGACTTCGAGCCCACTCGAGAAATGCAAGACNCCGTTCGCACCGGCGTCACGCGCGGACGATAGTGCAACTTCAGCACGACGCATCAGNGTTTCGGAGTCTTCGCCGTTGTCGGGATACGTCGCGATGCCCGCGTGGGCAGCAATGCGCAGATGGGCGCCGACGAACTCGACCGGCTCGCGCGCATGCGCGACAATTTCGCCGCCCAAATCCACCGACGCTTCATTACTAAAGAGCGCGAACTTGCCCTCACCGACGCACGCAAACGCCTGGGCGCGCGGGACGCGCTGCCGCAAGCGTTCACCGATCACCTGCGTGACGATCTCGCCCCCCGGCTGCCCGAGCACATTGCGGATCGATTCGAGCCCGGACAGCGCAACCATCACCACACTGAAGCGGTCACGAACGCTGCGTGCCCGCGCGATGCGCAGGTCCAGCCGCTCGGCAAACAGCCGGCGGTTGGGCAAATTCATCGCGCCGTCGTAATTCAATGTGTACCAGCGCTCGCCATCCAAATGGCTGCCGTCCGCGCACGCGATCAGAACGCCGACATATTCTTCGACCGCACACGCGTCGTGCGTGGAATCGGTATCCGGGGGCGGCCTGTCGTCGAGTCGCGATACATCGACCTGCACGGGACGCCAATCGCCCGGGCCTCGATGCACGCGCCAGCGCCCGCCATTCAGTTCGGTCACGCTCGCGGTGCACAGCACGCCGCCCGATGAGGCCAATAGCGCCTGAATGGTCGAGCGGCCGACCAGCATCGCAGCCGGATAACCGGTCAGGGCTTCGAACGCGCGATTGACCCAGCTCAGCATCCCGTCGGCGGTGCAGAGAAACATCGGATTCGGGACCTGCCACGCCGCACGCTCGACACTCAGACCGTCGGCGGTGCAGAGAAACATCGGATTCGGGACCTGCCACGCCGCACGCTCGACACTCAGAAGCGCCCGTGCATCAGACGAACGCGAACCGCCGACCGCGTCGCCAGTCAGCGGCCACGCGTCAAACGATCTTCCTGGGAACGTGTTTTTCTTCATCGGATCCGGCTTCGGTCATCGCGATGCGGCGACCAGGAAATGCAACTCGGCAATGTCCGGCGCTCGGAGCGCCGGTACCGCAGATGGTACTGGAAATGACGGATGCGCCACATGTTCGCGACCAAAATAACGCGACCACATTGGGTTGACGAAAGGGCATGACGCTGCGCTGCCGTTGTCACATGCGTGTGGCAAATCGCGCGGACGGTTCGGTATGGGCATGGGTTCGGCTCACCAGTCCCGCCGCCTGACGGTGGCTCTGACGTTGATTCGATTGAATCTCGGGCTGCGTACCTTGCTGGATGACGCGACGACTGCGAGGGGACCACTTCATCCATCGGCAACATCGACGGCATCGACACGAGGCTGTTGAAGCGATTGGCGTACGCGCCCGTAAAAGCTCACCGTTGATGCGCACATTCACCATAATAGAATCTGCCCTCCGATTTTGCGAGCTGCCTGGCTCGATAACGACGTTTAGCGATAGGGATGCGTGAAAGTTCGTCGCCGTGCCGATCGACGGATCGATTCAAAGGTTGAGGCGTCGGCTAAAATGCATGCGTCATTGCCTTCGCTCGCCTTCACCGCAAATTCGCCCATGAACAAGACATCATGGCCCATCACCGTTGCGTGTGATCACAACAAGTCAGCCTTGTCGAAAGTGCAACAGGCGTGCAACTCGCTGATCAACAGATCGAGAAACAAAGCAAGCGGCTTCGTGCCTGGGAATTGGTTACGCCGGTGTTCCAGCATCTGTACGTCAACGAGCTCCCGATTCGACTCCGGACCGCACCTACACCTCGGTCTCGGTGCCTGAGCGAGGCCCCGGCAGCGCCGACCAGAAAGACATCGTCCAGCACACATTCCGGATGCTGCCGAGCATCGACCATCTGGGCGATGCTGATATGGCAAACGCGCCGCGGCCAATCCATTCAACTCGAGAGTTAGTTGTGGCCGCGCCCCCCCTTACACTTGCTCACACCTGCGATGATCGCGCGCCGCTATGATCCGCTCGTCATTCAGCGGCTGCGGTCAAGTGCCGCGCATACCTGCCAAGGATCAGCCAGAATGAAACGCATCATTGTTGTGGCCGCATTGGTCGCCGCCGCCTCGGCGTTTGCCGGCGACGTGGGCGTGTCGATCGGCGTCGGTCAACCGGGTTTCCATGGCCGGATCGATATCGGCAACGCACCGCCGCCTCAACTCATTTATACGCAGCCAGTCGTCGTCGAACCGGTACCCGCCAACGCGACGCCGGTGTATCTGTACGTCCCGCCCTACGAGGCGAAAAGCTGGCACCGGTATTGCCACAAGTACGCCGCATGCGCGGCGCCGGTCTATTTCGTTCAGCAAGAGTGGTATGAGAACGTCTATGCCCCGCGCGTCCGCCACGCCGCTCAGCCCATGGCACAAGTGTTCTATGCGCACGACATACATGGCGACGTCGTGCGCGCCAACGTCATTCGTGCGCACGACGTCCACGCGGAAAGCGTGCATGCCCGAGTCGTTTACCGGGCGAGGGGCGATGACAGCAAAGAAGGCGAAGACGTCGATGCACCTGCCGTGTCCGCGAGCGAAATCGTCGCGCACGACATTCATGCTCGAGTCGTCGAAGCCGATACGCTGTACGTCCACGACCTTCATACAGGCCGTTAGGCGTACCTGACCCAATTGAAAGCGCCCGCGGATTTCGATAGCCGATTAACAGCAGATCGCAAGCACGGGTGCCGACAGTGCTTCGCTGCCCCGAGACAGGAGATGTCGCATGCCAACACCGATGTGGCTTTGCGGTCATCGTCCGTGGACCATCGTGCCGGAGCTGATTCAAGAGGTGCCGTCAGTTGCGTACGTGACGGCCGGGCAGTGCACCGGATGTTGATGCGCACCGGTCAGACAGACTGATCCGTCGAAGCGCGACGGCCTCGGCGCGATCGCTTACCACTCCACGGGCTGCCAGCCGTCGCGGCGCAGGCGACCGCGCGACGCCAGTCGATTTTCTCGTACGCGCGATCGTGCCCTGCGAGGCTCGGCCACACCCGCTCCCAGACGCCGTTCTCATGCCAGTCGCGCAATCGGCGCCAACACGTCATGCCGCTGCCGAAACCGAACTCCTGAGGCAAATTTTCCCAAGGAATGCCTGTCCTCAAAACGAACAGGATGCCATTCAAGGCAGCTCGATCGTCGAGGCGTGGGCGCCCTCCTCTTGGAGAAATCGTCACAACCGGCAACATTGGCGCAAGCGCCCGCCATAGGTCGTCCGTCACGGCGCCGACTACCACCCCGCTCCGCCGGCGCCGGTGCCCGGTCGCCGATATGTCTTGTCCACGACGCTCACACAAACTTGATTCGGACTGCGACAGGTTGTCAATCAGCATCCGCATCGCTTAGCCATACGATCGGTGCAGACATGTCGTACGTGCCATCCAAGCGGTTCCTGTCGGCCGGCCGGCCCCAATCGGGGCCACGCTCCCGATCGGTCGTCCATGATTGAGAAACCGCTTGCGAAGCCATGCCCGACGTGAGCGCGCATGCAGAAGCGCCGGCCCCGCATAGGCCGTATCGCGTAACGTCTTGTGTGGCTCAGTCAAATCGACGACGACTTTTTTCATCATACATTCCAGTCCCTTGTCTTGCGCCGCTGTGGCACGTGCAAAAGAAAACGGCGTCCATGATCCGATCGCTCGATCGAATCGAATGGACGCCGTTGCCCGCAAGCCCCTTGGGGCGAATTTTCCACACCTGCACCAGCCAGCTCCTCGTCGAGCCTGCCTTGCCGCAATTACAAGCAATCTCTATTCCATCCCCGCGTGCCGGTTGCATTCGCATTCGCGTGCCGGCCGCGATTTCCGGATCTCGCCGGTTTGCCGGCTTCCGCGATGTGATTATCCGGTCGCGACGTCGATTGCGAGACTTGCCCCATATTGGCGCATAGATCCCGTGTGTGCACTTCCATGCTCCAGTCCATGCACCAGATCCATAACCCATGCTCATTGAGCTCGAGGACAGACGCCCCCAGGACGGATCTCAGGGGCGATATTGGTCGACGATCGACAGGACGGCGCTGCTACCGCGGCGCCGTCGGATAGATATCTGGGGAACATTATTTCGTCGAAAGGAGTATCTATCCGACGCTGACAACCCGTACTCAGCCAGTTGGCTCTCCACCGGCGTGCCGCTCATCGCGATGAAAGCCGGCACGGATAAGGATTTGATCGCGCGTGTTTGGCGCCGCCACCGGGCTCTTGATGTTCTGCGCCTCGTCGATGACGACACGTGCCAGCCAGCGCCCTCAGCGTCGCCTTGGCCGCTGCCAGTGCAATGGCAGTTACTAGGAAACAGCGGGCGTACGCCGCATGTTGGCGAACGCTCCGCACTCGGCCTCCGCTGACCTTGGGGCGGGCTGGGTTCTAAGTCGGCAATTTGGCGGAATGCTGACGGTGCCGGCTTCGAGCTGCCGAACGTCAGCTTCCTGCATCAGCGAACTCACACTCCCGACCCATTTCAGCCCCTCGACCCGGCGAAACCTCAACGGCAGCTTCCAAGGTACTCCGGCCTCTCGCTCAACCAAGCAAAACATCCGCGGCGGCTGGGCACCGTTGTTGTCATTCGAGGCCTATTGCGTCCTGCTTTGGACGAGTGACGACACGTTTAACACCGCCGACACGATGCTTGATTCGTCGCCTTCCCCGTCGCGCCTAGGTCGATCCATGTCTCTAAAGCGCGGTGAAATCCCGGGCGCCCCGCGAGGGATGAACGGCGGCCACACGCTCGGCGAGCTTTGCATCGTAGCTCGAGTGCACATGCACACGCTTCTTGTCGGGAAACGCATAGACGTATGCTTTGCGCAGCGCGAGCGATGCCTCATGAAACCCGGATAGGATCAACTTCTGCTTGCCGTTGTTGTCATTCGAGGCCTATTGCGTCCTGCTTTGGACGAGTGACGACGCGTTTAACACCGCCGACACGATGCTTGATTCGTCGCCTTCCCCGTCGCGCCTAGGTCGATCCATGTCTCTAAAGCGCGGTGAAATCCCGGGCGCCCCGCGAGGGATGAACGGCGGCCACACGCTCGGCGAGCTTTGCATCGTAGCTCGAGTGCACATGCACACGCTTCTTGTCGGGAAACGCATAGACGTATGCTTTGCGCAGCGCGAGCGATGCCTCATGAAACCCGGATAGGATCAACTTCTGCTTGTTCGGGTAGCTGGCGATGTCGCCTGCCGCGAAGATGCCTGGCCGTGAGCTTTCGTAGTACGACGTATCAACGACGATCCGTCCGGCCTGTACGGCGATCCCCCAGTTGGCGATCGGACCGAGATCCGCAACAAGTCCGTAGAGCACGAGCAATTGATCTGCGTCGAGGCACACCGAGCCACCAATCTTGCGAACCTCGATCGATTCGAGTGTCCCCCCGGGCGCATTCAGCCCAGCAATCGTGCCAACCACGAAATCCATCTCGCCCGCCGCGACCGCCTGCTGTAACCGAGCGATGCTCGAGTCCGTCGCGCTGAAGCCGTTCCGTCGATGAACGAGCGTGACGCGCCGCGCGACCGAGCGCAGCGCCAGCGCCCAGTCGAGCGCCGAGTCGCCACCGCCCGCGACCACGACGGTTTTTCCGGCAAAGCCGTTCACGTCGGAAACGCTGTAATGGATATACCGGCCTTCAAGGAACGCCGCCTCATCGAGTGCCAGCCGTTGCGGCACAAACTCTCCGTTGCCTGCAGCAATCAAGATCGCCGCGGTGTCAAACGCATACCCTTTGTCGGTGCGAGCAAGCCATCGACCGCCCTCGAGCGGATCCAGCGTCTCAATACGCTGACCGAGATGCATCGGAGGATCGAAGGGCCGGCATTGCTCGACGAGGCGATCGACAAGATCGCGTGCAGTGCACGATGGTATGCCGGGGATATCGTAGATCGGCTTGTCCGGATATAGTGCGATGCACTGGCCACCGGGGCGCTCGANCCCGTCAACGATCCGGCACGAGAGGCCGATCACGCCTGCCTCGAACGCNGCGAAAAGGCCCACGGGACCTGCACCGACAATCAGCACGTCGGTTCTTAAAGGACTCGCAAGCGAGGAATTTTCCGGTGATGTCACGTGTCCTCCTCGTGAATGTCATGCGGGNCGCACCATTACGCCTGCTTTTTCCATATCGAGCCGGTACAAACTCGCAACGCCATTACCGCACCCGTCGACTACTCAAAGATTCAAGGAGCACGGCCCAGCCGGNTCCAAGCCATCATCGCAAGTATCNATTTATATCATGNCGTGATATATATGAGTATGTCGACGTGGAGCAAATCCNTCCGATTTCCTCTCGATACAGCGAGAGCGAGTGATCTATGACGCGATGTGACTGCCGCNGCACCTCCGGCGAAATAGATCCGNCCCGTTTTCCACATTGCGCCCAATTTTTCGCAGAACGGCCATGGTTGCTAGTGTTGGGGCGCCCGACCAAGACGAACAATGAATGGGGCGCGCGGGTGACCGGATGCTCCGTCTGGAATGCCGTCGGTCTTCAATCGACAGGAACGAAGTGACGGNGAGATAGCGAGCGCGCGCCNGATACGCGATCCGTTCCACAAAGGAGGAACATCGTGAGTGAAACAAGGACGTTTGAAATATTCCGCTACGATCCAGACCGGGATCCCAAGCCGTACATGCAAACGTACGAGATCGAGGTGCCCTCTACTGACAGGATGTTGCTGGATGTCCTTGTCCGGCTCAAGGCACGGGACGAGACGCTCAGCTTTCGGCGTTCGTGCCGTGAAGGCGTGTGCGGCTCGGATGCAATGAACATCAACCGCAAGAACGGGCTCGCCTGCATCGCCAACCTCAACGACCTTCCCCGCCACACGGTCCTGCGTCCGCTGCCCGGGTTGCCGGTCGTTCGCGACCTGATCGTGGACATGACCGCGTTCTTCAAGCAATACCACTCGATCAAGCCCTACCTGATCAACGACACGCCCCCGCCGGAGAGGGAAAGGCGCCAGACGCCCGAGGAACGCGATCAGCTCGACGGTCTGTACGAGTGCATCTTGTGCGCGTGCTGTTCCAGCGCATGTCCCTCGTACTGGTGGAATCCCGATAAATATGTCGGTCCTGCCGGGCTCCTGCAGGCCTATCGCTTTCTGGTCGATTCCCGCGACGAGGGTACGGGTGAGCGGCTGGACAATCTTGACGATCCGTATCGCCTCTTCCGGTGTCGGACGATACTGAACTGTACGGACGTCTGCCCCAAAGGCCTGAATCCGGCCAAGGCGATCGGGGAGATCCGCACCATGCTCGCGCGCCGGACGATCTGAGTGACGCAACCTGACACTGGGATACTGTTATGGCAATGCCACGGGCGACACCGGGGGAATTGATCGACGTTCGACCGCATTCCATCACGCTGTTGCGTTGACCGGTTGAATCCGCAGCCAGACTCGGCAAGCCACGGTCCCGGCGGCCCGTGACCGGCTCAACCCGACCCNGGCCTATCGCTTTCTGGTCGATTCCCGCGACGCGGGTACGGGTGAGCGGCTGGACAATCTTGACGATCCGTATCGCCTCTTCCGGTGTCGGACGATACTGAACTGTACGGACGTCTGCCCCAAAGGCCTGAATCCGGCCAAGGCGATCGGGGAGATCCGCACCATGCTCGCGCGCCGGACGATCTGAGTGACGCAACCTGACACTGGGATACTGTTATGGCAATGCCACGGGCGACACCGGGGGAATTGATCGACGTTCGACCGCATTCCATCACGCTGTTGCGTTGACCGGTTGAATCCGCAGCCAGACTCGGCAAGCCACGGTCCCGGCGGCCCGTGACCGGCTCAACCCGACCCGAAGCGGTCCGACACATTTCCCGAAAACGGTCGTTCGATCTACCACATGCCCTCTCGGGGATAGGCAGTAATACGGTCGGGCGCGATGCCGGGTTGCCATCCTGCGCGGATGGCTCATATTTTATGCATGGATGTTCGTACGCTTATTTCATGGCCGCTGCTCGAATATCTTGACAAAGGTTATTTAGATTTTGAGGACATTGGTTGCTCGTATTTCTGGCGATCCGCTGCAATCGGTCGGCAGGTATAGTTTCGTCAATATGACGGATAATAAATTTACGGAAAGCTGGATCTGACGCAATCATGGGTTCAATCTGTCGAATAGTTTCCCAGTGATCGGCAAGCAAAAGAGTAATTGACTCGCTGAAACCTTCCGCAATGGCTCCATCGTCACAATGTGCATGTTGTAGAAATTGTAGATGCAACTGCTTCCACGACCTAGCTACTGCAGCTACAGCTTCTGCCTTATGAGCTTCCTCTGCTGTGCAAACTCGTGTGTCACCTAGGGACGTTGACGAGCAAAAAATAGCGACAAGCCATAGCCAAGAGTAGCAACCTATTATCTTGAATGAGTCGACGATTATTTTCATTATTATGAAAATGAATGCAAAGGGCGCGGGCGTCATTTCCCACCAAGCCGTCTTGAGATCACGAACACCTCGACATCTGACATAGAGCATTCTTCACTCGATGCATCGCTTGCAGTGATGACCTCTATCGTCCCACCACTTTTCTCAGTGAAGACGACGTGATGAACTTGACGGTACAAATCATCTCCAATTCGTTCCGATGCGAGTCGAACCGTCTTCGTCTTCCTGAAATCGATTTTGTCGTTGTCGGTTAGTCCTGCGTTCTTAAGCATTACGAATGCCATACTCGTAGGCCAACGATCAAGTCCCGCACAGTCCGGGTCCACGGCCAGCGCATGGACGCCCGGAAGGGCACATGCCGCAGCAACGATGAAGGAGGGAATGCGGTTGCTCATTAACGCCTCACGTTGCAGTTGCCGACGATACAAAATCCTACCATCAGGCAGGATGTCTTCTGTGAATGTGCGCACCGATCTTTGTAACGTGGGCTATCTCTCGGAGAGAGCCGGTAAGACGAGGCAATATTACCTTAAGGTCGTATTCGTAAATCACAAACGTTCGCACTTTGGGACCGGCGTGGCTCTCATTGTCGGTGATTTACGTGGCCGCCCCGAATGTCCGAATCTGGCCGGCTACCGCCCGATGCGATTGCCGGAAATCGACCCACAAGCGACCTTCGGACTAATCGTGCCGTAGTGACAGCTTCTGGAGTGCTACAGACGCTCGCCTCGCCGTGTTGCTCGGCAAGGCATCGGCCAAACCGGTCATCAAGAACTTGGACAACCAAGGCCGCTTCACACCGTTTTCTGGACATACTCAACTTCGTTCCCGATCTCGGCCAATGCCGACGTTAAGAAGACTGATCGTGGCTGCGCATCTTCTGTTGATGGAAGTGCTCCAGTAGCACATTGAGGGTCGAGAACGTCATGGGGGTGCATAGCCTCTTCCTCACTTCGGTCAGCGATTGCACGCTTTCCAACAGGATGTCGAGCTGGGCCACGCTCGCGGAAGCGGCATTGAGCGGATGGGCGTTGATGTGTTGGCCTGCCGCCGCAAGCAGGCGTGTCTCTTCCTGAAACAAGCGCAGATGCGTGTTGAAGTCCTTGACTTGCTTTTTTTTCGTATAGCCGGGATCGCAGGTGAATTGGGCCGACAACAAAGCGTTATAGACGTTCCTAAGCATCCACCGATCCTGGAGCGCGCCGTGGTCCAACAGGGTCACGGTGAGGCGCGTGATGCGCCGGCCTCGAAGCTCCAGCCTCGTCCCGTCGATGAAATGTATCGCGTCCACACTTCGCAAAATACGCTCATGCCTGAGAGCCTGAGCTTGAGACGCAAACAAGCCACCCGCAAAATCAAGTAGCGCATCGCCCTGTATGCCGGTCATGGCGCCCCGGGTTAGCGCCTTCGCTTTACATTCGACAAGGATGATATTTTCCTCATCCTCGAAAACGAGATCGCACTCGCCGGCACCTTGCTCACCCATATCATAGATCGCGTTCTCGAAGCTCGGTTGAAAGTCGTGCTTGCCGAATATGTATTTCGTTAGCCGCTCTGCCGCATCGCCTCTCAGACAGGCGATTTCCTGATCGGTCTTATTGGTTCTCCAGGCTGCGAACGTGGCTTCGAACAGGGCTGGGCCCAATACCGAGGCCGCCGGCAGAACAACGCTGTTTCCCTTGAGCAGAATGAGCGGCTTGAAGATTACGTCAGGACCCGCGGCCCCGAAGGGGGAGCGATAGTGTTTGTTGGCCTCTCCCTCTCTATGCGCAAAGAACGGCAACATGGATTTAAAGAGCTCCGGGTTGAAGCCGGTTTCAACCAACCTGGGGATCGGTACGACCTGAGTGCCAGGTCTGGCATGCTCGTTCAGAACTTGAGCCAGCTGTATCGCATCCGCAACGTTCCAGCCGATCCGCTGCTTCATATCGGTATCGAGGCCTTCGCGGAAGAAAATGGTGAGAAACTGAGGCGTGAAGCTGAGATGCCACTGACGAAGAGAGAAGCAGTGGTCGTAGTGAGCGACCTCTCGCAGTCCGTCCTCCAAGGCTTCGGCATTCAATCCTAGAAAAGCAAATTGTGAGTAGGGTTCGAGATCAAGCATCGCCACGAGATCGCGCGCTAGGCAGACGGCCTTGTCCCAGAAGGACTGGGCATTTCGTTCGTTGGATCCTTGCGCCGGCAGCTTGACGGCAATGTTATAAAGCAGCCCGATCGGCAACCCCGGGGGCCGATAGCCAAGACCGCCGGCATATTTCCTGCCGAATAAAATTTGCTCGTAGGCGTAGTCTTGGGTCTGCAAGGCCACCCGCATGATATTCGAGAGCGCATTGAGACAGCCTAGACGCTGGAGGCATTTCCAAATTTCGCCGACGATATTTTCGACACCTTCAGGCCTGATCTGATATCGGCCTGAGCGGATCGAAAAGGCGTAGCCGAGCCGTTTGATCCGAGTCGCTGCGTCGGCAACCGCTTTCGTGCGAGCGTTCGAAAATGGAAATCGCTTGAGGACCGCGAAGGCGCGGCCTATGAGCATGGCTTCCAGCCAAGCCGACTCATGGTCGAGTGCTCTCACGAAGGCAGTGACTTGCGGAGAAGGAGAAGCGCCTGGTTGAACGGGCCCGGATGGAATCCTCTTTCCGTCGGGCTTGGCGCTTCCAGGCAGGCAAGCCGCAATGTTATTCAGCGCCTCGGCGATAGGTTCGCTCACCTGATCCAGCACATTAGCCAAAAAGAAATGATTGGCTAGAGAGCGCACGGTGCCAACCGTTTGGCCCGTATTCTCCAAGACGATCAATAAATCGAAGAGCCGGTCCGATGCATGTTGGAGGCTCTGATAGGCTTCCAACGCCTCATTGGCGGCAGCTTCATCTGTCATCGGCACGGCTGTGGCGGAATCCAGAAAAATCGCTCTTAGTTTTTGCGCCTGATCGTCCAGGTTCTGCATCCGGGTCTCCTTAACGCGGGATGTGTCATGATCAGCGATGCTGTAAATTTAAACGGGCATCGCACATTGGCTATAGCAGGGCATATTGACCCAGCTACTCAACAATGCGGCTTTCCGGCAGCCTACTATATATAGCGGTCAGCCTGTCACGATGACAAAATTGACTGCTTTGGCCGATGAAGAAGCGCTCGTCTTAGACAATTGGATGACAGGTTACGGGGTGGAGCTGACGCCTGAGTGTCCAACCGGCGACGTATGTGAACGGCAGGTCGTGGCCGAATACTGCCCAATTAGCCGTCAATTCATGAAGCAGTCGATCAAAAAACGTCCCCCGAAGATGGCACCGATCGCGGTCGAGTTCTGCGTTCGCAGAACTGGTCACACACCAAGGCTCACCGGCGCAGCCCGAACACGCCGTGCCAGAGAGCGCTGAAAAAGTCCGTATGCGCGTGTTCGCCACTCCTTCGCGCGTCGCTCTTTGGCGCCTGCGCCGATGCCGCCTGTATCGCCCTCTCGTCGCATTGCGGCATCTGCTCATCACGCTCCCCATCCCGCGATGCGCCCGGCTGGCGCGACGCATGCAACTCGACCACGCTGCCGGCAATGCGCTCGGCGAGTTGAACATCGCAATCACGGCCGAGCAGAACACCGAACACAACGTCGCGGTTGTGCCCTTGCTCGGCGAAGCGCATCGCCCATGCCACGAACCGCGCATATTCCGCTTCGCGCTCCGCGTTCAAGCGCTCCTCTTCTTCGCGAAGCCGTGCGTGACGGAGCATTTCCTCTGCGTAAGCGGTGTCATAGACGCGGCGCAGCTCCGGGTCCGAGAGAATCGCGTATGCCTCCTTGATCTCCTGAAATCGCGCATGCGCGTCCGCTTCGCACCCGACGTTGCGGTCGGGATGCGCTTTCATCGCCGCCTTTCGGTAGCCTCGCTTGATTTCCTCGTTGGTCGCGTTCTCGCACACACCGAGCAATTCATACATTGTCGTCATTGTGCGTCGGGATGAAAGTCGGATCGCGTTGATCGTAGCATGTCGCCGCAGCGCCAATCCGTCGGGTTGAGAATTCACCGGGTTCTGAACACCCCGAGTGCAGGTCAGGAGCGCTTTGGCAGATGACGGAATCTGAATCATTCTCATCGGAACGGCCGTTTGCCGACTGGAGCGGTCGCTCGAGTGTCCGAATGAGCATGCAGGCTAACGGCGCTTCATGCGCCGGCAAGCGTCCGCTCGCCGGCCATGTTGCCGTCAGACCTCGGTCTGCTCCGCCATCTCGAGGGCATCGTCGACTTCAATGCCGAGGTAGCGCACTGTACTTTCCAGCTTGGTATGTCCGAGCAGGAGTTGCACCGCCCGAAGGTTCTTCCTTCGCCGGTAGATCAGCGAAGCCTTGGTGCGGCGCATGGTATGGGTGCCGTACGCCGTATCGTCGAGTCCGATCGATGCGATCCACCGATGGACCACTCGGGCATATTGTCGTGTCGACAGATGCGGCGACGCATGCAATCGGCTTGGGAATAGATAGTCGGTAGACTTCAATTCCCGCGCCCTAATCCATGCGTCAAGGCTCTGACGAGTCTGCTCCGTGATCTCGAACTGAACTGGTCGCTGCGTCTTCTGCTGCATGACCATTGCCCGCGATCCGACGTGGGTGCCTTGGCAGACGTCTTGCACCTGCAGCCGCGTTAGATCGCATGCCCGAAGTTTGCTATCAATCGCGAGATTGAACATAGCCAGCTCGCGAATGTTCGAAGACATCTGGAGCCGGGTGCGAATCGCCCAAATTTCCGGAAGCTTCAACGACGGCTTCTGGCCGGTGAGTTTGCCCTTCTTCCACGGCACACGATTGGCTGCGCGAGCATTCTGCGTTTCCATGATGATCTCCTTCCAGTTGAAGGGAGATCCAGTGTGCCGTCTCACAGTGGAAGCAGTGGTCGCTACCCGACCCATTGCCGTCATTCAGAGCGCGGCGGAAGCAATGGCAACTTTCGAAAGTGAAGCGGTCGTCCATCGGGCAGGTGCAAGCGATGCAATAAGGACTGCCCTTGCATGGAAATTGCTGCACTCGGATGCTACGTGTCCAATACTTTCACCGATGACGGGGGAAGGAAGATTTGCGCAGTCGCCGGTTGTCGGTCAGACACGCTGTAGCCGACGTGAATACGACGACTGGGCTGCCGCAATGCCAGACGCTATCTCGCGTCGTATTTACATAGTGCATCCCTGACTTGCTCCGGGTTTTCCTTGGCCCGATCCAGGGGGCGTCGTTACCTAAGGCCCGTGACGCTCGTGGGATTTTGTCGAGCCTTATCTCCGCCAAATCATGGACTTCCTTGACGACGCGCACCTGCTCGAATTAACTGAAACCAACGGGATCTCAGATCGGCAGCCCGGCCGCCGGGATCCAGAGAGGGTCTCGCAGGGTCGCGGCCCGTACGGGTTCCAGCTGTGCGAACTGATGAGTCGCATGTACGACATAAGCAATCGCCGAACGAGTTTCAGGAGATGCCATGAAAGCGATTTGCCCGCTGCACGGGCCAACGACCATCATCGGGACGAACGCGTACGGATTTCCGGTTTATGCGTGCTGCTGCAAGGACGTGCCCTATGTAACGCCTCCGGACGCATGTACGCGGGCGCCGGCGCAACGCGGGCCTGACGCGCAGCACCAACCCCAAGAACCAAAGACGAAAAAAGAAGGACACTGACGATCAAATCGCGCTGCCCGTGCGGACATTCAATCGGACGCTGCCCGGCTCGCACGTCGTCGGAGTCGGAGGCCTTCGTTTTGGGCGTGACGACCAGCGTAGTCAGCCGCCGGCCTGCCGACGGCGAAACGAAAGCAGGCACGGGGCTGCGAGCCCGATGTCGATTTTGCGATCTTTCAGGAATTTCGTTACTCGCGCAGGAAAACCGCTGTTTGTTACGGCACGCCCGATCGGATCCTGCAGTGCGGGCATCAGAGCCCGTGTGCTCTGGTTACAGGCCGCCTCTCCGTAGAACGTCGAGGTGAACGATTACGCCTACCGTCGCTCAGTCGAACGTCCGGTTCTTGGGGCGGATTCAACCGGTCGCGTGTCCTGAATGCTGCGGGGCGAACGGCCGCATGTGGCCGGCAAGCGACCGCTCGCCGGCCGCGATGCAATCAAACCTCCATCTGCTCTGCCATCTCAAGCGCATCGTCGACTTCGATGCCGAGATAGCGAACCGTGCTTTCCAGCTTCGTATGTCCTAGCAGCAACTGCACCGCGCATCTCGAATTGCACCGGCCGCTGGGTCGTCTGCTGCATGATGGTCGCTCTGGACACCACGCGGCTTCCCTGGCGAACGTCTTGGACCAGCAACCGCGTAAGATCACACGCTCGGAGCTTGCTATCAATCGCGAGATTGAACAGCGCGAGCTCAAGAAGGTTCGATGCCATCTGAAGTCGCGTCCGGATCGACCAGATTTCTCGTAGCTTTAGCGGCGGCTTCTGCCCGGTGCAGCTTGCCCTTGTTCCATGGCACGCGGGCGTCAACGACGACATTCCTGGATTCCATGACAAGCTCCTTTCAAGCGAAGGGAGATTGAGTGGGCGCCTTTTCCGACGGGCGCTATCCTACCCATTGCGGTTCGTCGCTGATGCTTTCGGCAATGTCCGATGCGCAATCGGCAAACGGCCGCTGCTGAGCGGTTCTAGGAATCCAGTCCGATCAGGTTCGAGGTGCGGGCATCTCCGGCAGCGAAATCTCGATTCCGCGGCGGTGCAGTGTCGAGAGCACGTGATACACGCCCTTAAAGCACATCACCGGGAGTGCAGCGCGCCAGCTCCCCCGGAGATTTCCTGCCAGCAGATTGACGACGCCGTCTCGCATCCACAAGCGATTGGACGGTGCCATGAAAAGCGTACGCATGACAGGATCGTTCACTCGATAGATCAGCCAACTGATCCGATCCATTGCCTCTGACAGTTCCTTGTTGGCTGCTTGCGCAAGCTTCTTTCCTCGTGCCGGATCGTCGAGCCAAACGTGGGCGGCCTCGGCGCCGAGTTCTCCGCCAGTCATCGCCATCAGAACGCCTGTCGAGAACATCGGATCAACAAATCCGTAGGCGTCGCCGATCATCAGAAAACCGTTCCCGTTGCCTTCGCGCGCGCGGTAGCTGTAATTGGCCGTGCTGTAGACGTCCGATACGCGCTGTGCGCCTTGAGCGCGAGCCGCGACGGTCGGGCTCGAAGCGATGCGCTCGGACAGCAAATCGGTCGCCGTTCCCTTGCGCTCCTTCCACGCCGATTGATTGCCGACAAAGCCAATGCTCATTGTGTCATCGGGCAGCGGGATCAGCCAAAACCAGCCATCCTCCGCAAGATGAATGCTGATGTAGCCCGCCAGTTCACCTTCCCGACGCGTTACGCCAGTGAAATGCGCATAAACGGCCGCCGTGTTGTTGTACTTGTTCGANGTCTTGACCTTCATCCGNGACGCGAGAAACGTATCACGNCCCGAAGCGTCGAGCACGTAGCGGGGATGCCATTCGCGGGTGCCGCCCGATTCGTCCTGGGCGGACACGACGTGACGTCCGCCGGCATCGTCCAGCTTGACTCCCGTGACACGAGTACGCTCGAAACACTCGGCCCCGCGCGCGACGGCGTGTCTGAACAACAAGGCATCAAGGTCCGCACGCCGTACTTGCCAGGCGTGCGTACGGTCCCGATTCAGTGCGTTTTCNAACGGAAACGCGCAGCTACGGCCCGTACGGTCCGAGACGAACTCTGCACCCGGCTTATGGACACCGATCTCTCGTACCTGATCCAGAACGCCGAGCCGCTCGAAAATGTCGAGGTTACGTGGCAGCAGGCTTTCGCCGATATGGAAGCGCGGATGCGCTTCCTTCTCCACGAGCACNACGTCGCGTCCATTCATCGCCAGGAAGGCCGCCGCAGTCGCACCAGCGGGCCCGCCGCCGATAATCAGCACGTCGGGTCGGCTCGAATCGCTTTTCGATGAGTTCATTGCACTTGCTTCCAAAAAAGGGCGTATTCATGGACCAAAGCAAAAATGCTATGGCAGACGTTGGTCAGCTTTCCCCTCGGGCACCGTCCACGTAGACTCAAAGCACTTGAGTGCAATTTCTGCGGGCCCATTCTTTCGACTCGGATCGACACTCTCATCTTTTCCGTCATTCAACGCAAGGCCGACAGAGCGACCGTCACCGAAAAAACACCGAGCACGAGGGAAGCACTGCGAAGCAGATATTTCGGCGTCGGAACTCCCAGGCGACCGGCGCCGAGCTACGCGCCTAGACCAACGCAAAGCAGTCCGATCGGAAACACTACGTAAGCGCTATTTCCTTCTGGGGTATGTGCCTCACCGTGCTCGCGCAGATCTTGCCCTGGCTTCCGGTCGTTGCGCGAGCTGGAAGCGCGAGTCAGACTGCTTCCCGTTGCGCTGATCAGGAACAGAAATTGCGGGCCGCTCGATAGTCTGCGCGTTCGTGCAATGGACGCGCGTGCAAGCAGAAGCAGACGTTCTAAATCGACGCTCACTTTCCCTCGACGGCCAAGCTATAACCCGGCGCACCCTCCAGCACGGTTTGCAGCCGGTCTATGTCGTTCGAAAGCTGACGGTCGATGAGGCGTAGCGTAGGCGTGGACATGGTCTTGGTGGTTGGGACAACGCATGTGACAACGATTGTCGACCATCAAAGCGCCGATGTCGAATGAGCGCAACTGGCCGCTGCCGCCGAAGCGGACGACGGAGTTACCTCCGCCGAATCAGCAGGTTCCACCGTACAACGGTCATTCGTTCCTGCGAGTCCCTTGGCGCGTCGATCAGCCTTTGCGGACGGCCGTAACTGCAAGGTATTGACGATGAATGCCCGCTTTCAATCGTCGAAAAACACTGTAAAGCCCAAAGGTCGGTATGGTGGGATTTGGCTTGACCACGTGCCGCCCCAAAAACGTGACTACGCACCGTGAAAGTGATACTTTACAGCGACCAATCCGCATATCACCGGGACAATTTGCCATGACCATCCTGGACGAAAGCAAAAAATCGCGCGCACTTCGAGAGCTTGAAAGTTTTCGATCCGCCGCCGCCAACCCGGAGACAGGCAAGACGCCTGTTCAAGAATGTCTTATATTGGATCAAAATCGAAAGCAGGTCATCGACCAGCTATTGTTACCAGTGCTCGGTCAATTTCTCAGCGGATCTACGGATCTTGGCACTTTTAAGACAGAAGTCGACCGTATCAACAAGCGCCACGAATTGTGGGGCTTTAAGGGCATAAAAGGGCAGATGTTTTTCAATCTGCTTTACAATACATGTGCTGATGTCGATGAACTAACTGCGGAACTTAAATCGGCTATAGAGTTACCTTCTGACGAAGTTGTAGCAAGGAGTCGAATTCGGAATTTCGCGAGCTACGTTCGGCGGTCTGGCGAAGAACACGTTGCAAACGGAGGCGGCAAGCATTCGCGGCCAAAGCCCTCAAGCATCCCCTTCTTTCTTAGCTACTTTTGGCAGATTCAAGCCCCTGACCAGTGGCCCGTGTATTACACGAACAGCGTACAAATACTATCCGACCTGAACCTTTACCAACCGACGGAAGACCTGGCCGACGCCTATATAGGTTACGTTCATCTTGACGCTGAAATTCGCGACCTGTTTCGGCAGCAACTTGGGCAACCTGTCACGCTCTACGACGTGGAACATGTGTGGTGGTACGCGAAGAAGCCCGCTGTGGTGTCGGTCGCTGCCGCAACGATCACGGGTGTCACGAAACAAGAACCCGAATCGAAACTCGTCGTTGATGGAATAGCTTCGCCGTTACAGCTACCCGACAGCTATGTCCCTCCGATTATCAGCATCATTCCCCTGCTAGCCAACAATGACCCGTCATTAGAAGCTCTGGCAAAGGCCGCTGGTACCAGTATTTCTCGTGCGTTCGAGAAAAGTGTGCATGCGGCTTTCACCATTCTCGGTTATGACACGCAGCTTCAAGGGCAAGGACAAGGTCGTATTCAGGACGGTCTGGCAATCTCGGCAGACCACTCGTACGCGATTCTTTGGGATGCGAAGGCAAGGCAGAATGGCTACAAGATGGGCACAGACGATCGGACTATTCGCGAATACATAACGACGCAAAGCAGAGAGTTGAAAAGGCGCCGACATCTGCGAAATCTTTACTATGTTTTGGTATCCAGTTCTTTCCAAGATGACTTCGATGATCTGATCCGCAGTCTCAAAATGGAGACTGACATCAGTGAGGTCTGTCTTGTTGAAGCCGACGCGTTTGTCACCATGATCGATGCGAAACTACGTGATCCCAATCTTTTGACCTTGGGGCCCGACGGGATGCAGCGATTATTTTGCAAAAGTGGTCTGCTTACCAGTGAGGACGTCAGAGAAGAGCTCGGCTAGACTGACCCCCGATNCTGATCAGAAGGCTGGCAAACGGGACGTTTGTCGATCGAATTGATGGAGTACGGCGAACGACAGGAAAGACCGNCGACACGGCGACGAGGAAAGTGGATTGAACGTTCCTAAACAAGGCGGAGCGACCGTTTGAATGTCCGCCGCGGTATGCAATCGACCGACAGTTCATGGCCGACAGCACGCATCCGCTGGCAGTGACGCGCACACCCATCAGCCGGCCGTGGTGCTCCAGAGGTCCCGAAAGCGACCTCGACGCGCGCTAACCCGACCGCAAATGTTTCGGCAATAGCTTGCAGAGGCCCCTTTCTTCATGCCGGCAAATTAAAGCGCGCGACAACCGGTGTGCAATCGTGGTGCAGCACACCATTGAATTGCACCATCTCCATTCTTGCTGCACCGCACGCAACACGCGTGCTCCAGAGGTCCCGAAAGCGACCTCGACGCGCGCTAACCCGACCGCAAATGTTTCGGCAATAGCTTGCAGAGGCCCCTTTCTTCATGCCGGCAAATTAAAGCGCGCGACAACCGGTGTGCAATCGTGGTGCAGCACACCATTGAATTGCACCATCTCCATTCTTGCTGCACCGCACGCAACACGCGTGACTCGCCTTCATTTCACTTCGGCGCCAATCGATTTTCAACCGCCGCTCCCCAGAGCCGACAATGAAATGGCGTACGCTTGCCCGATGCGCTAACGGCGGCATGGCTTTGCGCAATGCAGACATGTCGAGTCGCGAGCGCCGGTCCATCTGCGGGCACGGGGCAGCACGAATTGGCACAGGTATTGCGCTGGATCAGATACTGGCCAACGGCGGCCGTTGCGTTTCACCAGTTTCCCCTACGCTCTTACGAGCGGATGCGGGGCAATGGCGTCCCGGAGCGACTCTTGCGCTGATCGGCCGATCGGTTCGTGCGTGTGTCGCTCCGGGATTTTTTTGTCTCGATGACAGGAGGAGCCGGGATGCGCGCTGGGCCCCCATGCGGTTCGACACATCGGCGATCTCCACCCTACACCTTCCAACACATGAAACGACAGACGCATTTGACTCACGCCCCGGTCTCGGCGCAAGCGATCGGCGCGCTCATCAATCTGGCCGGCCGGCAGCGGATGCTGTCGCAACGTATCGTGCTGCACGTGCTGCTCGCTTCGCGCGGAGACGATGCCGCACAGGACGTCGCGAAGCAAAGTGCGGCCATGTTCGCGAATGCACACGCCGATCTGGTCGATGGCAACGAGCAGTTACCTGGCGTGTTCTCCGACGCGCTGAGGCAACTCTATTTCGGCACCCCGCGCGCAGACGAGCATGTCCGGCACTTCATCGCGCACACGGCCAAAGTGCTCGCGAGTCTCGAATCGGGCAGCGCTGCTACAGACGAACAGGTCGACGCGCTCGTTAGGCAGGCCACTCCGTTGCTCGAGCTGCTGCAGCAGATTACGCTCGCATATCAGGACGAAATGCGCGGCATCGAGGCCGAGGCGCTCAAACGTCAGGCGAGCATCGCCGAACAATTGGGCAGCATCTCAATGCAAGCCAACATCGTCGCGCTGAATGCGCGCATCGCCGCCGCGCGCGCGGGCTCATATGGCCGCGAGTTCGCGGTCATCACGACAGTCCTTGCCGACATCATCAAGGAGATGGATCAGCTGATGTTCAGCGTCATCGGCACGCGCGGCCCGGCCGAAGCGTCACCCGGGCGTAGCACCATGGCACACGGCCGGCGCGCAGGTGTCGGCGCTGCACTTCGATAGCCTCAACGAGTAGCTTCCCGAATGTCCGCACCGAGAAGCAGCTGCTCTCCGGTGTCTGCGGACGTCCGCCTCCGGTAGTGGTCGTTCGTGTCGCGATGGTCAGACAGGCTGCTCAGGGTCGATAGCCGGCCCCGCATCCAGCTGCTAGCGGCCACAAACGCAGCAGCAGCCCAGCAGCCCTCGCCCGCCTTGCGGGCACTTGCGCACGTCCTCGTGTCTTGCATCGTCTGCCTATGCGTCCGACCGCCGTCATCCTAGGATCGATGCCACAAAAGATGAATCGTTCGATACCTATAGTGATAACCCTTCTTATCACAATAGCCTCATTTTTTAGCAAAACTGGTGGGCAACCAAACGTGCCCCATCTCGTACCCGCAACGACACCGCTCCCTGCGCACCGGTTCGGTCGTATACTTCCGGCCCCACCACTCAACGTCAGTTTCATGCGGAAATATCTCGCTGGCTTGCTGATCGCCGTCGCGTCACACGCGTTCGCTTCCGACTCTTGTTCGCAACTCAGCCCGCAAGGCGAACCTCCGGTCCTGGTCAACCCCAGAATGGCGGCCAAGACCCGCCTGCTGTGCTATTCGGATTTCGAGGTACTGCACTCCGGCATCACGCACGGCCCGCTATGGTCGGCGGAACACCTCACCCGCGCGCACCTCGTGGCCGCCAAAGACGAAGTCCGCACCAACCGTTTCTTCGAAGAACGGCGCCTGCCGGATGGCGAAGGCGCGCGGCTCGCGGATTACCGCAAGAGTGGCTATGATCGCGGGCACATGAGCCCGGCGGGCGACCGCTGGAACGACGAGGCGATGGCCGAATCCTTCTCGCTCGCGAACATGGTGCCGCAGAACCCGACGAACAATCGCCGGCTGTGGGCGCACATCGAGGAGGCCGTGCGCCGGATCGGCATGAGCGCTGCAGACACTTACGTGGTCACCGGTCCGATGTTCAAGGGCGCGGAACTGAAGACGATCGGCGCAACGGGCGTGATCGTCCCGACGCAGATTTTCAAGGTAGTCTATGTGCCCACGCAGCGCCTGGCGTTCGCCATCGTCGTCAACAACACGGCGGCGAACCGCTACGAGATCGCGACGGTGCACGAGCTCGAGGCACAAAGCGGTTTGCGATTCCCCGGCATCCCGGAATCGCTGAAAGACACACGTATCGGAGGGCTGAATGGCGTTCAAGGCGTTCGAGGATGACACGTCCATCCTGAATATCCACGGTGACGCGTTCACCGTGACCAACGACCCGGAGCGGGTGGTGCTGTCCGGCACGCTGGAAGTGACGCGCGACCAAGCCGGCCTCGCCGCCGCGCTTGCCTTGCAGCAAGCCATCGCGAGCATCGTCGACGCGCTGCAACACGATCCCGCGCTGCCCGAGCAGGTTACCGAAGCGCCGCTCGCGCCGACCGGCAAGATCAAGAACCCGTTCGCGGGGTGAGCGGCGCCCAGACGGGATCTAACATAACGCGCTGGAAGTGAACGAATGGGTCGGTCGGGCCAGTCACCCATTGCTGGGTCGGGTGATTTATCCGCCACTCGGGCTGCGGCGTTACGGTGGCGGAGTTGCAGCGCGCGAACGTCGTGTCCCTGCGTGCGCAGTTGCCTCACCCGTATTTCAGGGTCGAGCTCGACGCCAGCGCGGAGCATGAGTCAGGGCGGCCGGCGGGAGCAAAATGTCGGGAGCGCACGATCAAGATTGATACGTTCGCTGTGGATGTGCTCAAAGCGTGGGGGGGATTCCCGCACCGAGGATAAGGCGCCTTGCGCCCCACTCTTTCCAGGCGGGCGGGTACCACGGCTTCCACCTCGCACGCTCGATCGCATTGTGAAGGAGGCACTGACCACTATTGACTTCGTCGGCGCAGATATGAGTCCTAGGGTCCTTCGGAACACCTATGCGCGCCGCCATTTACTCGGCGGTCGCACCAATGCTGAGGTGACCGCATCGCTTGGCCTGGTCAGTGAAAGAACGGTGGCCCGTGTTCGAGCAACGATCGACGGTGGTTCTGGCGGCCGCGGCAAGTGATCGAGTGCGTCGATCTCGCGAGCAACTGCTCTCGCGCTTGATCCTAGTCTTGTCGTAGCCACCAGGTGATCTCGGCGTCAAGCAAGGCAAGCCGTGCTGGGTCCGGTCCGAGGCATGCCAGCAGTGTTTTGCATTTGGCGAGCCTGTTGGACGTCGTTTAAGCCGGGACCAGGTTGATTTTTGACGCCTGACGGTTCTTTCTTGTCGGAGGTGGACTCGACCGTTCGCTCCAGGTATCGCCCGGGCGACCAAACACTTTGCTGTCCCATTTCTCCCCATTCCAGAAAACGGGGAATGAGAATGTCGTACCTATCCAGCGGCCATCGCACCACATTGGCCGCTCTGGTGGTTCGCTACATGGCGACCAGGTGGCTTCGCCACGACGGCCTTGTTCAGTTTTGGAAGCGCTCATGGCCAAAGCCTCGTCTATTATATTATCGTACGAAATCAACTGGTCTTTTGATAACGATAATCTGTTTTGCCGAAGCAATCACGCATTAGGGTTTCCCCGTGGGGTATTGGCAACATTACGTGAAATTGCCATAAACGCCGTTGTTTGAATAATTGTGTTGGGGGAAACTGCGAGCGGACGGCGCCGCCGCAATAGACTTGGGATCGAGTATGGCGGCAGCGACCATGTCTGCCCCAACAGTCAATTCGTCGAGGGCAAGCCAGGCGGCGGCGTTTTCCCACTTCTTGCGAACGTCTGCGATGATGGTGAACGTACTACTCCCTGCGTCGAATTCGATGCGGGGGATATTGCCTGTCCGGATCAGCTTGCGCGCTTTTTCAGGGACGTCCGCATGAAGTTGACCGCGCTCCGCCCTACCGTTTGCGCCTGTACCAATCTCGAACTGTCCGCCACATGACGTGCAGTCGTACAGATAGCCATCCCCGGCAGACAGCGTGACTCTGCCAGCCGAGTCGTTGCATAGTGGGCACTTCGCTTTATCAGGCATGGTTTTCCTAGTAGATGTTGCCGAACATGGAGCCCGCAGTCCCGAGCGCGTCCTTCATGCGCTCCTCGACCGCGAGTTCCTGCGCCTCTGGGGTGATCGCGACCCACTGGTAACTGCAGTACGGCAGACGTGATAGAAGTCGCCGGACAGCTTGTCGTTGTAGCCCATTGGACGATCGACTGATGTGCATTCCTTGCAGGTCACTCGATCCCAGCAAAGGTAGCTGCCAGATGGGAGCGTCATGGCTCCTCCTCAGTTACATCCGAAAGCCCGACGACGGCGGCGCCGTTTCCGGTGCGGGTCCATGACGCAGTCCGAGCACCTCGAGATACGTGTCGAGCGAACGCTGAACCGATTCGGCTACCAGTCGCGTGATGTCGCCGTAATCACCGCTGACGCAGGCTTTGTCGAGCGAATCGTAGTAAGCAAGCCGATCCTCTTTGCGAATGATCGCGGGCGGGTAGCCCGCCTTCATCAACTCGAAGTTGAGAAGGAGCCTGCCCGTCCGGCCGTTTCCATCGACAAACGGGTGGATCTTCACGAATCGCGTGTGCAGCTCCGCTGCACGCTTGACCGGATGCGCGTTCCCGGTCATCTCGTACCAGTCGATCAGTGCGGCCATTTCGGCAGGCAGATGCATGAAATCCGGCGGCGTCGTGCTCGCGCCCGCGATCACCTCGTTCTCGCTGCGATACCGGCCCGCCTCTTCGGCGTCGATGCCTTTCAGTACGAGACTGTGGATGTTGCGGATCTGCCATTCCGACAACGCTTCCGCCTTCGACACGATGTTCTCGACATAGAGGATCGCGTCGCGATGGTTCGTCGCCTCGAAGTGCTCGCGAAGGGACTTGCCGCCGACCGTAATGCCTTCGAGCACCACCTTGGTTTCGCGCAGCGTCAGCGTGTTACCCTCGATCGCGTTCGAGTGATACGTCCATTCCAGCATCAGCTTCTCGCGCAGCGAGGCCACCGTGTGCAGCGGCAGCGGACGCGCCGCATCGAGGGTCGCCTTGTCGGCGTCGGTCGTGTTCAGCAGCACGGCAGTTTGGTTCGGCATTTGCTTCTCAAGGCCAGCTTCATTATTCGTCAGCACACATCCCCAATGGGGATATTAAAGCGGGTCTCCGCATTTTCTGCCATTGCAGGATTTCCAGCACGTATGATCGGCCCATATCGGGCATGGTGCGCGAGTCGGGCGAGTCTGCTGGCAGAAGCCACTTGTCCAGCGTCCGTACGGCAATACTCAAACGCGCGGCGAACTCCGCTCGCGTCATACCCAGTCGATCCATCGCTACACGCAGCAGCTCCTGCTGGGGAAGTGCTGCGAGATCTTCCTTCGTTGTCATACGTCAATTTAACGGTCAAAGTCACTTTCACCTTTATATCCCCAACGGGGATGATAATCAAGTATCGGTAAAACCCCGTTGAGATCGGCGATCGCCTCGCACCTCGCCTTCTTCGAAACCTCCAGATACGGCGCCACATGATCGAGGTGGACATGGCCGAGCAGTAACTGCACCGTTTCAATTAAGTGGCCTATGCAACGAGGCGACTCGCAAAGGTCCGGCGACCTGAGTGGCTTGAAAACCCCGGACCGAAACTGTGGCGCGGTACAGCCCGGCCGCGCATAGGCCTCTGCTTGTACCTCATTGCCCCCTTTCTCCGAGTCAAATTGCCGAGCAATACGCCGCGCGTGGTCAATGTCCCGGACAACGTTCGTCATGTGCTGCTCCCGTTTTCACATGCGCGAGTGCGCGACGATCGGATGGCATCCAAAACAATGCAAGAATTAATTTCAGAGATCGACATGGTGACGCGCCACTATTAAACGAATCCCGCACGACATCGCCTGTTTCATCCGATTCATTTCCCGGTCTGCCGAATTTCATCCTACGATTGACGCGAGCACCTTCCTTTCGTTGGCGACCGGAGGTTAAAAAATCATGAACAACGCTGCTCAATCATCACCGAGATCCCGCTATTGGCTCGTACGATCGGTCGATGGCATCTCGTGGCAAACATGTCTGCTATGGGTCACCGCATTCGCTATCGCCGGCTGCACGTCACTGGCGCCTGCGCCAGACAGCACCGTCTCGTCGAACCCTCCGCAAGCCCGATGCGTCGGGACCATCGAGCCGCCCTACGGGCTTGAGCAGACCAGCAATCCGACGTTGCTCGGCAGAGCAGTCGGGCAGATGAACAAGGGCGGGTTGTGCGAGGGGAACGTATTCAAGGTCACGCAACCGCTTACCGTCTACAGGGTATGGGATTCAAGCAAGACATGGAGCCAGTACGGGAACTGGTGGAGCTTCAACCCGCCGGCCGGGCCGACCGACACCTATCGTGCGAAGAATGAAATCTGCCCGAGCTGGAGCCGTCTCGATCGGGTCACGCAATGCCGCCTGAAGGTCGGCACCGAGATTGCCATCGGCCCTGGGCAAAGTGCGCAATGTGGTCAAAGCGACAGCAACATCAGCTATCCACCATCTCCTGAGACGCAGGTCTTCATTCCGAACGACGGCGCCGCGGCCGACAAGTTAAGCGTGACCGACTGCCTCGCAGAAATCGCGTGGCCGTAGCAAGACGCACCTCGCGGGGAAAATGCGCGCTGCCGGTCGCGCGCATCACGCGGTCCGCAATCGCCGCGCGAACGGTTGTAGGTTGTTCGCCGGACGCGACGCACGCCGGCCGGTTGACTTCAAGCGGCGCCACGCCGCGATCCGGAACGGCAGGCGCCGGGATCGCGACCGGCGCGCCGGTCAGGCCAGTGACTCACCCCACGAGGCCTGGTCGCGCGGCAAGGCACCCGCTGGATCGATGACCTCCAGGCGATCGGCGGCGTCCAGTTGGTCGACGAACAGCACCAGGTTCGTGCCGCCGGCCGCCTGCGTGGACGAAAACAGGATGCCCTTGGCGCCGGCGGCGATCACCTCATCGCCCAGCACCCAGCTGGGCGGCTCGATCCGCTCGTTGAACCAGTCCCGGCGCCAGTCGCAGAAGAACGACTCCCACAATGGCGACCAGTGGTCGCCGCGATAGCCCGCCGTGAAATCAACCACGGGCGTGGCCGTCACGCGATAGCTCACGAGCGTGCCAGGCGGAAGCAGCGGCGACAGCTACTGGTACTCGGCCACCGCGGTGCCCACTTCGAGCGCCAGGTATAGCGCCGGCGTGCCGATCCAGTTCGCCCGCCCGCCTGTCTTCGCGGCCCCGGCGCCACTGGTGGGCGCGACCGCCCACTTGGGCTGGTGCATCCGGTACGCGATGACGTCTTGCAGTGGCTTGAGGATCATCCGGCCGCGCCCGCTTCCAGCGAGATGACGTAGCGCAGCACGTCCTCGGCCCGGCCGGCGGAAACCAGCGTTTCGGCCGTCTGGTAATCGAACACGGCCAGCGGCTCGTTGCGGTACCAGAACAACGCGCGGTGCACGTCACCGGACAGGTCGGTCGCGGCGCGAATCACGCGGATTGCCTCGCGCAGGAAGTGCTGAACCGACGCCGACTCCGGGGCCCGCGCCACAGTGTTGCGGTGGACATGCGCCTGGTCGGCCAGGGTCTGCAGGTCGATGTTCAGGGCCGCCACATAGCGTCGTGCCGACAGCACGGGGGCTGCCGTGTCGGGTTCCCGCAGCGAGCTGAGAAAGGCCTCGAAGCTGGCGGGTGCGGCACCGGTGGGCGTCGCTGCAGAGGCCGCTGGGCGGGGGGTCGCGAGGGTGTTCATGATGTCGCGCTCCTTTTATGCACTAGTTATAGACACTTATAGCACACATTAGGCATCACCGAGGCATATTCAAGTGGCCGGTCGTTCAGGATGGCATGCGTGGAAACCGAAGGTTCAGGTGCGGTGGAATCGACTCAATCGGGCAGATTGACGTCGGAATCGATGAGCTCGCGGGACGGACGTACGGCCAACCAACGCACCTTGACGAGCGAGTTCAGGCGGCGGTCGAGAGAGGCTGCCAGCGATGCGGAAGTAGCGCGTCGATATCGTTGGCCATGTGGGTCGGCAAGCGCGTGAGGCCGTCCTTCAGATAACCATAGGCGAAGTTTCCGCGGTCGCATGCGCTTAACGTGCGACCACGAAGCTCACAATGGCCGGCTCAACGGCGTTGCGTGAACATCCGCAGAAGCTCGTCACGTAGGTCCGAGACATCGAGCAGATGCCTTGCGCGTGTCACCGCCACGTACAGCAACCGCATTTCATCATCGTCCAACGTCAGGTGCCCGTCGATCAGCTTGAAGCGGAAGTCGTTTGCGACCTTCACGCGTTTCCACTCGAGTCCTTTCGAGCGGTGGATGGTCGAGATCACGTAGTCAGCGCGTGTCTCGGGCGTGACACGTCGCGCCAGCGCTCGCAGGTACCCCGTCCCACACTCATCGACGATCTGCACGATCGGCAGAAGATCGCTCCCCACGGCGCTGCGGGCGAACGACTGGGCATCCTTCCACGTCTCGAAAAGCGAGAATGCGGCTGGGCGAAATGCTCGCCTACCCGCGAGCAATTGATCGGCTCCGTCTGCGAACGCCTCAATCTCCGCCGGACTCATGCGGATCGCCGGTCTATGACCGGCTTCGAGCCCGGCCGCGAATTGCCAGATCGCCGTCACATTCTTCCGGCACAAAATGGCGTCGACAGGCGGTGAGATGCTCGGATCCTCAACCATGAGCGAGCCGATGGTGTCTTGGCCACGGATGGGTGTCGCTTCGCCCAGCAATGCGAGAATGCGGCTGGCGAGTATTGCCAACGTGGGCCCGAAGCGGAACGATTCAGTTAGAACGCACTCGGGGGCGGCAATCTGTGCCATCGCATTGATCGCGCCGCGCCATTCATAGATTTGCTGGTAGGGGTCGCCGACGTAGATGATCTGCGCATGGTGCTGACGGTCGAGTACGGACAACATGACGCCATCACTATCTTGCGCCTCGTCAAATAGGATGAAGTCTGCATCGATGCGCGGTTCCGCTTGCGCCCAGACTTTCAGCAGCACATCCGGCGAAATGGCGCTTCGCCCTTGTGGGTGGGTGCTCTCGTCCCAAAGCCGCGCGACATAAGGAAGCAGCCACTCGCGCAGCGAGTCGGCTGTCTTGCTGTCGAGCTTTTCATCGACCGGAATGTGGCCAGCCTCTGGACGCAGCGCTGCCGAGCGACAGAACATACCGAGACCGTCGCCAATCATTTGGCCGATCTCGTACGGCGTGATTTCGACGGGCTTGCCGTTCACGTTGGGCACTCTGACCGGACCAAGCCGATAGCGCAGCGCGAGTTCGTGCGGCGGCTCGAGCTGGAGCCTCATCCTACTGCGCAGGGCCGACGTGACAGATGCATAGGCATGCGAGTGCATCGTGCGCGGTCGAACGTTCGAAGGAAATCCCCTGCGAGCGTGGTCGGCGATTTCCCGGTTGAACGCGAGATAACTGCCGCGCTTGTCACCGAGATGATCGGCAACCAACCGTAGCGTCGACGTCTTGCCCGCGCCGGCATAGGCCTTGATTTTTAGGCCGCCGCCGCGACTCGCTGCATCAACGATCGCGGACTGTTCCGCGGTCGGCTTGAACAAACGGGGCATGGTGTGTGAGACAGACTGAGGAGCTTGGTATTGTGCCTCAAAGGGTAATGGTTCAACCAAGCAGTACCAGCGCAGGTAACAGTCTCAAATGTCGTGGCGCACGCCAGGACCGGCATCGATCCAATCAAGATCGCGAGCAATTTGGTCCCAATCTTTTGCGTCAAGCTGCGCATGCCACTGCCTTATGTTCATTCTTCGACATGGCGTTTTCCTTGTTGTTACCCCCGCTCGGTCACGCGATTCCATGACCGGTACTTCCATGGGACCACATCTTCAAGCGCCGTGATTTTTGGATACGGCATATCTGCTTCGTTCGTCCCGGTCAGGCTGTATGCTGCGGCAATCTTGAGCTCAAGGATCGCCGTGCGTTCCTGCAGTATGAACGCCCACGGAGTTACCGGCCGGCATGGATTTACGCACAGGTCCCGGACCAAAGCTGCCCGAAGCGCGGGCCAATGGGATTTCCACGCCAACAACCGTTTAGCTAGGTCCGACAGCCCGGTCGCGTACGAAATCTCACATAGAAAGACATGCTCTTCGCGTAGATCGACTGCCACGGCATCGCAATACCAGTGCGGGCCAGTCTGATCAGGATTCGCGCCCGGATTCAACTGAATGCAACATTCCGTGTTTATGAATGTCGCCCGGTCGGCGCGCAAATAGTCGGTCACGATGCCCTGATAGTAGTCCATAGTTGCGCCCGCTTTTCTTAAACCGGTTCATTGGGCAACCACATGAGCGCGCCGTCGCGCTCAGTGCCGGCGATCGCAGTCCACGTCCGACCGTCTTCGGCGATCGCGATGCAGCCCGGTTGCCAGTGATCGGGGTTCCGCAACTCATTCACCCAGCTCTGCACTTCGCCGTCGAATATCACGACGACTCCACCACGTCCGACGTAACCGCGCTCTTCCCGCCAACGTCGCGCCACTTCGATGGGTTCCAGCGCAATCCACCTGTTTTCCGAGTTGTAGCGGGTCATTCGCCCTTGAAATGCAAAATAGTCGCGAGCACGGCACCTGCAGCAATCACCGCAAGCCAAGCAACCTTCGCGACATCCGGTAGGCTACCTTCATGCCCACGAAATTCAAGCACCGGGACTTCCCGACACGAGATTCCCGTCGGGGTAGAGCTTGCTAGGCCAAAGGCATCGGTGAGCTGCCTCACTCCAAAGCGATCCACCGACTCGTTTTTGCATCTGGACACACTGGTTACCGGCGCTTTTTTCCGACTGTTGCGATGCGCCGCCTATGGAGCCCACTGGAGTTGCCCCTGTAACTCAGGACACGCGGACACCGTTAGGTTGATGACACCGCATTACGCCTGAACTCGCGAGGCGAGCGGTATTTCAGGGCTTTGTGCGGGTGGCGCTCATTGTAGTGTTCAAACGCGATAGCCAGACGCGAGAGCGCTGTTGGTGCGTCAGACTTGTCCATATAGGCGACGTAATTGTGCTTCATGGTCTTCACGAACGATTCGGCCATGCCATTGCTCTGCGGCGAACGAACCGGCGTGGTCAGCGGCTCAAGACCCAGTTCGCGAGCGAAGCTGCGCGTGCGGTGGTCGATGTAGGCCGAGCCGTTGTCCGTCAGCCATTCAATGGGCTGCGCGGCCTGCGTGGTGCCGAAGCGCTGTTCGACGGCGGCCAGCATCACGTCGCGCACCACATCACCGCTATGCCCGCCGGTCGTCGCTGCCCAGCTAATCGCCTCGCGGTCGCAGCAGTCCAGCGCAAACGTCACGCGCAGCGGCGTACCATCGTCGCACCGGAACTCGAAGCCATCGGAGCACCAGCGGGTGTTGCTGCGGTCCACGGCAACGCGACCGTCATGTCGCCGCTTGTCTCGCCGCACGCCAGGGCGGCGCAGCAGCAACTGATGCTCCCGCATGACCCGATACACGCGCTTGGCGTTGATGCACGGCGCACCGGTCTGCTCCCGACTGCGGCGCAGCAGCGCCCAGACACGCCGGTAGCCGTAGGTCGGCAGATGCGCCACATGGGCCTGAATCTCCTCGACCAGCCCGGCATCATTGGTCATGCGGGCACGGCGACCATCGCGCCAGTCAGACGAGCGAGTTCGCTTCACCGCCACGGCAGAGCGCGCCACGCCGAGAACTTCGCAGACCGTCTTCATCGGTCGTCCCCCGGCAGCAAGGGCGAGCGCGCAATCAGGTTTTTTGAACGGCCCCATTCCACGGCTTCTTTCAGGATTTCGACCTCCAGCGTCTTCTTCCCGAGTAGCCGTTGCAGTTCCTTGATTTCCTTGATGGCGGCGGCCAGCTCAGATGCCGGCACAACGGTTTCGCCTGCCTTCACCGCCGCCAGACTGCCTTCCTGGTATTGCTTGCGCCAGCCGAACACCTGGTTGGCATTGACGCCGTGCCGACGTGCAACGGCCGACACCGACGCTCCCGGCTCCAATGTTTCCTGCACGATGGCGATTTTTTCTTGCGCCGTGCGCCGACGACGGCGCTCCGGCTCGGTCAGAATTTCGATGCTTTCCACGTAATGACTAGGCTTACTGATAGGCACAAGACTATCCCTTATTTTAAGAGAGTCCTCGTGTCCTCAGATACGTGGGGCCGCTCCACCCACTACCGGGCAACTCTTTTCATCAAGAATGGCTTCGTATCGCTTCTTTAGACTCATACATTCCAGAATACGATGGGCTTCCACGCCCTCTTCACTCGGGAGGTTCAACGGCGTGTCAGTCCACGGAACCGATATCGGTGACACGGTACTATTATGTCCAGCAAACGCCGACAGTCGATTCTGTGGGCAATGCATTTTTGTATAATTTTCACTTTGAGACAAAGCGAAATTTAATACGGCATTGCCTTGAGGATGCGCCTTATCAACTTCGACATACTGCTGTTCGTACGCGAGAAGGAAAACATCGACCATCGCTGAGGCGCCTCCACCCCACCAATCGTCGGCTCGCGTTGTAAGTTGAACGTTATACGCGCGGTATATCCCATCCTGACCGATCTCGGGGAGGATATGGATATCAGCGTGACCATTTGTCGCCTGATTGGCGACTTGAATGGCGCATATCACGAAGCCTTCCGGTGGGGATATTCTCCAAGCCTTGTCGGTGGTCTTACCCTGACCAAAATCATTGTGGGAATCATTGCTACTATAGAAGTGTATCCCAATGAATTTACCCTTCACGTGGTTCACGAGGCGCGCCGCGAAAACGGTGGCGAGTTTCGTCAGCGCTGCGTCATCGTTCCAGTACCGCTCCTCGGATCCAACAGAAAAAGCGCCGCCATCGGCCCCTGCCTGTTCTGTTTCTTTGATTCGAACGAACGAATGAGATTCGGCAGCTACCGCGCTTCCCCACTGAAGGGAGAACATCCAAAATACGATCGCGATCAGTTTATTCATTGATAACCTCTCGAATACGAGTTTACATCATGATTTAATGAAACGTCGGTCTAGTTTCAACTATCAATGGGAGTCTGCTCGTTTTGCTCTCAATTCGAGAGGTACGCTTTCAAGTCCTTCGTGATGATTTGCACGAAGGTGCACTGGTCCTGAGCGGGGATCTTGAACATTGTGCCAAGAGCCTCTTTCGCCTTCTTGAGCCTCGACCAGCATTCATCTTCGCTGGTAAAGAGGATTGGGAACACAAATGGAGCCTCGTCTTGGGGTGACATAGTGCCAATCCAAAAAGCGGTCGTGCCAGTATCCGGCCTGATTTCCGCAAGAGCAGTCACGCAGCCAACAACTGCAGCGGTCACAGCCACGATTGCCAATGCATGTTTAAGAAACTTCATTTACCTGCCCCTCTCATTCTGCTACCGGTTGGCTCGGATACGCATCGCGTCTTTTCTTCAACCTTGCCTTGCACTTGCCATCGCGTCGGCGTTGTTTTTCGTGGCCTGTACGAGCGCGCTGCGCCACCGCAATGTCAGCGATGCGTTGTTCGTTGACGGGAAAAATATGAACTCTTATGAGGTCATCGCCGTCTCATTCCGCTCATAGGCCGCTCCGGAACGTGTCGTCATCAATCATAGTTCAGTCCTTCACGGCAAGGAATGCTGCGTTGATCGCTCTATTCTGCTTCCGAGCGAATCCATCTTAAACTCGTAAGTGACGCGGGGGGGGGCAACATGTGTTTTCCTATGCGTTGCGAGCGTCTTCCACGTCGCTCGCCGTCTCCCCGACCAACAGAAAGCCCACTGGAGCCTTCGCGGAGCCTGGCGCGCGATAGAAGAACGCCGTTTCCAATCCCATCTCGGCCAACTCCAAGCGAAGCCGCTCCACCTTTTCTCTAACGAGAGCCGCGCGTGCGTCATCTATGATGTTCTCCTATGCGCGGCCTTTCTCGGCCGCAGTCTAGATTGCCTCGCAATACACGCGTAGTTCGAGAATCAGGTTCTGAAGATCTTGCTCGAACTGAATCGCCCCCAACTTGGTCACGGCAAGCTCCATGAGCTTCACCATCGAAGCCAGCGCAGCGCGGAATGTCCAACCTAAGTCATCGTCTGTGGGGTTGAAGATGAACTGATGCAAATCTCCGTCCTCATTGGCTTGCACGTGCCGATTCAACGACTCCAGTGTTGCATGAGCGGCGTCTCCAGACGTGAACCGATAGGCGGCTTCGTGTATGTTGCCGACGCCGACCTCGTACGCCAGCGAAGACCACTTAATGGATCGAGGCTTGTCGCCGTACTGTGTCACGACGTCATTTACGATCTGTTCAAAGCGAGACAGGTCCGCTCCAGTCCCGCCAGCGATGTTCATTTGGATAATCGCATTTGCAACGCCCTTGCGATGTGCTGCGGCATCCTCCTGAAGAAGGGCAAGCATGTCCGGTTTCGCAAACATGCCAAGTGCCAGAAACAGCGTTTCAGCCAGTGCTCGCAGTAAGATACGAGCCTCCGTGATCGCGCCACGTTCGGACATCAGGATAACGCCTTGGAAATTCTGGACTGCGCGGGCGTAGCACATGATCGAGTGTGCCATGGCCTCATCCAGATCTGCCAGCGGCAGTGTCCACATAATACGCATCGCCAGAGCATTGGTCTGTTCCATGTATTGGAAGCCAATCGCGTGTTTGATCCTGATATTCTCTCTGAACTCTGCCAGTTCATCACCCAGGAATCCCACTTCCGTAAAGTCCGGCATGCCGCGCCTCCCCTAGGCAGTTCTCGATTGTCACGACATACGCCGTGAATTTGACAGCGAAACAGCGTTTTCCCATCAATAGTCGACGAGCGGCTGCCCTGCTCAGATGGAGGGCAGGTCCGGCTGGATTAGGAACGCTGCAGGATCGTTACCGAGCCACGCTGGTTGCCGACCACGGCCAGACCAGGTTCTACCTGTCGTCGGGTCGCGGTACTTCGGAGCCGTCGACATGCACGTTGGTTTGCGCTTATGCACTTTCTCTTGCAGATCCAGGACGCTGAGATCGAACTCCTTCATCAGTTCTTTGATCTGTCCGATCGCCGCTTCACGTTCGGCTTCGCGAGCGGCGTTGATTTGCGCATTCAGTGCCTCTCGTTGCGCAATTAGAGCTAGGTAATCTGTCGGTTTGGAGTTCATGTCTTCGCTATTTGCTTGTTGCCGGCGTCGGCCGGCGTTTTCCAGTGTTATTAGACGCGACGCTTTTCGTACGACAACACTTCGAACCCGGACGGATTATCCTGAAACCGTTTCTCGCACTCGCTGTCCTGACCGACAGGGCAGTTCGACATATCGCGGAACCCGAAGCGGACAATCGAGAAGCCGCCATGAAAGGTGGCTTTTGCCACCCCAGGGGCAACGATTTGTACGTTCGCTTTCCGGACATGCTCTCGCCTTTCCACTTCTGACCGGACTCGCCATTTCGCAATGCTGTCAGTCATGAAGTGTGCGTCCTTGCTCAACGACAAATCAGCCAGACAGGCATCGTTAAACGACGTGCCTCGCGGGGCGCGAATAATGTCAATCGGATTTCCAGCGAAAACTAGCGGCTTTCCTGTCGGGTCTTTCGCCACACAGCCAGGCGCATGAACGTCGAGCACCACGTCTGCCAGAGCCTGTTGCGCGAACACGGCGGCACTCGCCAGCGCGAGCTTGAAGACCGTTTTTTTCATGGAGCGATTTTCCTATCTCGCCGCGGAGTAAGCGCGCAAGGCGTTTCCGGCCGCGTGCTCATACCTCCACGCCAAATCCGGACCGTCCTCGCAGGATAGCGCGATGATGGTAGCCAGATGCGGCACCGCGCTCCGTCCCGTCTCGCCCGCCTCAGCCGCCTGCAGCTCGAACACTACAGCCTCGGCTGTTTGCTCGTAATCCTGCCAGCGGAACGCGTTGCCACGTGCGTCGCCTGGACGCTCCGGCTCCTCTCCTTCAGTACCCGCGCCTCTGCCGCTCTCCAGCAGGGCGCGATGGTCTAGTGCAGCAAAATAGGCCCTATTGAATGCGTTACGCACTTCCGGCTCCAGGTACAGCGCGTTGTCGTTCCACCATGCCTGACATTCGACGGCCACAGGCCCGATATTTTCCTTGTGAATGTTCGCGATCAGCTTCCGCCATCGAGAGAAAGCCTCTTGATGCGCCTGCAAACGGCGATCTACCGCTGCAAACCGCAGCTCGTGCGTGGCCTTCAACTGTTCGATCAGTACCGCATTCTGATGAGATATCGCGGCCAACCGCGCGGCATTCTCAGTCTTGATATCTTCGACGGTGCGAGTCAATTTGTCGATGTCTTGCGATGTGGCGCGGTTTTTGCCCTTCTCCTGCATGTAACTAACGACGTACCCGCTTGCCACGATCAGCAGCGTGACGATCGGCGACGCCACGGCGAGCCAATCGGTGCGATGGAAAGAACTCATGTCTCTCGTGCCTTTGCTATTGGGGCGCGCGGTGCGTCAGCGCTTCGAGCCGGGCGACGTAGGCTTGGTCTTGATGCCCGCCGGCCAGGTACCACTTGATTCACCTGCTGCCTCGTGAGTGCCACGCTGCTGTTTTCCTCTGCGCTATACGCCGATCCCCGAGGGAGCGAACCATTCCGATGCTCGGCTACGGAATGCGGCCTCAATCTTTTCGGCCTGAGCGCGACCTGAGTCGATGTTCTTGACGTGACCGCCAGCCTGCCCATCGTCCCAGTATCGTTGGGCCTCTGACACCATTGCATCCACCGTGCCACCTTCATGACCGATCCGTAGTACGCGCATAGCGCCTACAACGTGGTCCCCCGCGCCCGGCACTCTGCCGTCTGCCAGCGCCTGACACCAACCGTGCCGAGTCGGTTCGTCGGCCTTGGGGAAAGTCTCGAACGTGCACATGATGATGGTGGCTAATACGAGGGGATGCCCAGGATATGCGACCCCTTCGCCCAGGTGTTCCATTTGCCACCTATACGTGTCCAGCTCGCTATCGATTTGAGAGACCATTTTGATTTACCTTTCCATCAGAATCCACCGACTACGTCAAAGCGCATCGCGGAGTCGACGAGATCCTCGGCCGAGCCACTAGCTTTCCCGCTTTCGACAGCCAACGTCGAGACGGCGCAAAGCAGCTCACAAAAGTCAACGGTGTGTCGGGTCATCCGCACATTATGGCGATCGGTCCGCTCATACAGCTTCTTGCCCATATCTTTATGTGCTTCCGTGATCGTCACCGGATGCGACGCTTGCTGATCGGAGTCGGTGTACCAGTGACAAAGTTCGTGGATGACGATCGACGCCAAGTCGCGGCGCGACCACCCTAGCCCTTCCTTCGCCAAGAGGAACACATCGGGATTGCAGGACAACCCTTGAAAGACTGATCGTGCACTCGTAGCGAAGCCGGCTTTCGTATCAGCGAACCAGGTGTTGAACAGCCGGAGATCGCGATCCGGAATGCCGCCGAACAGCTCCGAGAAGCGCCGGTGTTCCGGTTCTATCAGGAGGCCCCACAGCGGCTTGCCCTGAGCCGTCAGATAACTTTCGAAGGCAACGGGAAACAACGTGTTTCCCAAGTCCAGAAGCGTTTCACGTATTTCGGCAGGTGTCATCGATCGACCTTGATAATAATGTTCTCGGAGAGACGCAGGCGACGGCGGCACGAAGCCGTGGCTGTTCTTTTCCTACGGCCCAAAAAATGTCCGAACCTGACGGCAGGCGTCGGAGCCGGGAGCGAACCCTCGGCACACGTTTGGTCGATGCTCATAGACGGAGCATGACACCTGGACTCCGATCTCGCCGACAAGCGCGACGCACCGATCACCGTCACACTTCATCCGGCCGGTTTCGCAATTACAAATCTCCTCGGGAATGCCATCGCACGTATCCTCTTCGAGGAACTCTGGCCACGTGTCCGAGTACGCGCAGCACCCCCCGCAGGACTGGCAATTGAAATGCATCCCTTTTTCCTCTACCGGGCAAGCCGGCGTTTTCCGGTATGTGTTCTCGTCGACTCATTTGCGCCGCCGATATGCCTCGGCTGTCTGAATGGGATCATCAAAAGAGCGCATGACCGAGTACGCCTGCTCACGCGCCTGGAGCTCGGACAACGTCCCCCCTGCGTCGACAAGCGGGGCGCCATGCGTTTCGAACCAGTGAATCTCTCGTATCGGTTCCAGCGTGCCTTCGGACCATATGCGGTAGCAGCCGCTTCTTGAGAATGGCGGGTGATCGTAGGGGCCTTCATGTGTAACGTAGTAGCGCGCCATCTCGGTTTCCTACGCTCCGTGGGCAGCGCAATAGCCGCCCACCGCGCGCTGCGCCTTCCACTCATCCGGCTGCAACCAGGTCGCGCCGACGATGGTATTTCGACACTGCTTGCCCTGCTTTGTGCGGGCAGAGCAATAAACCGAACCTTGCGACTCGTGCCATTCGATATACTCGGGCTTGGTTAGGCCCATCACGTCCGCGAACAATGCTTGCTTGTCCGTGGTGAGCAGAAACGCTTGCTCTGGCGTCAAGGCCACCGTCGAGCTGCCGCCAAGTGACGGCACGCCGACGACGAACTGGCAACCGGCGGCCTGTGCAACTTGCAGTGCCGCGATGAGATCAGCCTTGTCCATTGTTCCTTGTTTTCCGTTCTTTTGTTAGTCCCGGCATGCGGCCAGGACAGGATCATCCGACGATACGCCATTTGCAATCGCCATCGAGCGGTAGTTCTCGTGCAGCTCGTGACCACCATCTTCAACGTCACCGAAACGGTCGCCCTGGATCATCTTGAGCCGCACGGACAAGTTGTGATCCGCACCACGTAGCAGGAACCCAGCGCATAGCGCGGGCTTCTGCGCACCCGACTCGTGGCATGCGAATGTGTGAGTC
>NZ_LKPJ01000038.1 GCF_001443045.1 Burkholderia ambifaria
GTAAGCGGCTAGCCAACGCGTCTTGACGAGCGAGTTTAGGCGGCGGTCGAGTGTGGCTGCCAGCGATGCGGCAGCAGCGCGTCGATGTCGCTGGCCTTGTGGGTCGGCAAGCGTGTCAGGACGTCCTTCAGATAGGCGAGCGGATCGAGCCCGTTCAGTTGCGCCGAGCGGATCAAGCTCATGATGGCAGCCGCGCGCTGACCGGCGCGCAACGACCCGGCGAACAGCCAGTTGGACCGTCCGACTGCCCACGGACGGATCTGGTTTTCGACCCAGTTGTTGTCGATCGGCACGTTCCCGTCATCGAGATAGCGCGTGAGTGCATCCCAACGTTTCAGGCTGTAGTCCAGCGCTTTCGCAATCGCCGAGCCCTCGGCAACGAGTTTGCGCTGCGCCATCAGCCATTCATAAAGGGCGTCGCACACCGGCTTGGCCCGGCGCTGGCGAAGCCGCTGCCGTTCGTTGGCATCCAGTGCCGCAGCCTCGCGTTCGATGTCGTAGAGCGCAGTAAAGAACGACAGGGCCTGCTCGGCAATCTGGCTGCTGTGATTGGCATGCAATTCAAAGAACTTGCGTCGGGCATGGGCCGCGCATCCGATCTCAGTGATGCCCTGCTGGAACGAGGCCTTGTACCCGCTGTAGTCATCGCATACCAGCTTGCCGTGCCAACCCGTCAGGAACATGCGAGCGTGCGCACCGGCGCGGCTCTCGGCGAAGTCGTAGACCACCGCACGCAGTTCGCCGAACTGAGTTGGCGCATACGCCCACAGGTACGCCCGGTGCGTCTTGCCCTTGCCGGGGCTAAGCATCTGCACGGGCGTCTCGTCCGCGTGCAGCACACCCTGTTGCAGGATAGCTTGGCGGAGTGCATCGACCAGCGGCTGCAACTGCACGCCACACCTGCCCACCCAGGCACCGAGCGTGGATCTCGGGATAGCCAGTCCCGCACGACCAAAGATCTGTTCCTGGCGATACAGGGGCAAGTGGTCGCCGTACTTCGCGACCAGCACTTGCGCGAGCAACCCGGCGGTGGGCACGCCCTTGTCGATCACATGCGGCGGAACCGGCGCCTGGATCAGCGTCTCGCATGCCTTGCACACCCACTTGCCGCGGATATGCCGCTCCACCGTGAACACGCCCGGCGTGTAGTCCAGCTTCTCGCTCACGTCCTCGCCGATGCGCACGCGCTCGCAACCGCACTGGCACGTCGTGCTATCCGGTTCATGATGGATGTCGGTGCGCGGCAGTTGCGGCGGCAGCGGTGCGCGTTTCGGCTGCTCGCGTTGCCGTTCAACTCGTGTCGGTTCAAGCTGTTCGAGCTCCATCTCGATGGCAACCAGATCGCCATCGACGGCCTCGTCGAGCAGGTTCATCTGCTCACTGTTGAACTGTTCGCTGCGCCGGCCGAACTGCTGGCGCTTGAGGACCGAGACCTCGTGGGTGAGTTGATCGATACGCGTCTGCCGGTAACGTAGTTCCCGGTCTCGTTCACTCGCTTCCCGCTCCTTCTCCTTGATCGTCTGGTCCTTCGCCTCGACCTCGGCTATCAGTTGCGCTGTCAGGGCGCGCAACTGTTCCCGGCTGAGTGCGTCGAGGTCGGCAGGCAAGTTCATGCGGGCCAGTCTGCCAGAACCCCGCAGACGGCGGAAGCGCAACTGTTTACGTCCCGCCGGACTCAGACGACACGGATCACGCCGTCCTCGCCGATGCGTTGCCACGGCAAGCCCAGCACCAGGCCGGCGAGCTGCTCATGCGTCAAGGCACGCTGCTTGGGTTCGCTGCCAAGGTGCGGCCAGGCGAACTGCCCCTGGTTCAGGCGGCGCGCGGCCAGCCAGATGCCGATCCCGTCGTGAACAAGGACCTTCATGCGGTTGGCGCGCCGATTGGCGAACAGATAGGCATGGTGTGGGTGAGCGGCGCCGAACACCTTGACCACACGCGCCAAGGCCGTATCGAAACCGGCGCGCATATCCAGTGGATCGACTGCCAGCCAGATCTCGTCGACGCGGATCACCGCAGCCACTCACGCAGCCAGGCGGCGCACTGGGTTGCCTCGGACACCGGCCAGCTCACCGTGATCGACTGATCTCCCCGGCGCACCTCGATGCGGATCTCTGGCGAATGCGGACTCGGCGTTCCCAATGCCAACGGCACAAAGGCCGGCAGCGACGGTGGCGTGGCCGGTGGACGGCCCAACGGTCTCTTGGGAATTCGACCTTCCGCCTGATCAATCCAGCGCCGCAGCAGATTCGCGTTGAGCCTATGCTCCAGCGCGACTGCCGCAACCGATACACCGATTCCCTGACAGGCCGCTACCACCTGCGCCTTGAACTCCTCGCTGTAGCGTTGCCGACGACGACGCTCCGGGAGTGCTTCCGATTCGATAGTGTTCACGTGTCCACTTATTCGTTAGGTGGACACGATACTCCCAAGCGCCTCGGTCAAACTCAAGACGGGTTGGCTAGCCGCTTACNGATCAATCCAGCGCCGCAGCAGATTCGCGTTGAGCCTATGCTCCAGCGCGACTGCCGCAACCGATACACCGATTCCCTGACAGGCCGCTACCACCTGCGCCTTGAACTCCTCGCTGTAGCGTTGCCGACGACGACGCTCCGGGAGTGCTTCCGATTCGATAGTGTTCACGTGTCCACTTATTCGTTAGGTGGACACGATACTCCCAAGCGCCTCGGTCAAACTCAAGACGGGTTGGCTAGCCGCTTACGTCCATCGAAGTGGATACAACAGTTGACGGGGCGAGGAGCGATGCGCTCGCCAGGTGCACCATCGCTTCGACATGAGCTTGTGCCGCGCGCCTCGACGACAAACGCTTCCCCGAGCTTGACGCGAGTCGCCTCCGTCACCTGCACGCGCCCGGCGACGCCCTGCGACTCCATCCGGCTCGCGAGATTGACGGCCGTACCCCACAGGTCGTAGATGAACTTGCGCTTGCCAATCACGCCGGCCACAACCTCACCGCTGTTGATGCCGATCCGCAATTGCAGGTTGCAGTGCCGGACGTCGTTGAAGCGGGCCATCGCATCGATCATGTCGAGCGCCATATTCGCGGCCCGCGTCGCGTGGTCCTCGGCCGGAACGGGCAGCCCCGCGGCCGCCATGTACGCGTCGCCGATCGTCTTGATCTTCTCGAGGCCGCGGTGGTCGGCAATGATGTCGAAGCCGGTAAAGATCTCGTTGAGTATCTCGACGAGCTGCTCGGGACGCATACCGGCCGAGAAGCCGGTGAAATCCACGATATCCGCGAACAGCACCGACACCTCGGGAAAGCGGTCCGCAATCACTTCCGGGAAACTCCCCGCGATGTCGTCGAGATGCGACTTCAGCCGCTCGGCGATTGGATAAGGCAGCATGTTGAGCAGCAGCCGCTCCGACACCTTCTGCTCGGCGACGACCTTCACGTAAAGCTGCCTGAGCTCGTCGCTCTGACGGCTGATCAGCTCACGGCTCGCCTCCACTTCCCCCACCTTTTGCTCCAGCGCCTGGCCGCGGTTGCGCAACTCGCGGTGCAGCAGGCGCACCTCGAGCATGTTGTGAACCCGCATCAGCACTTCGGCCAGATCGAACGGCTTGCTGATGAAATCCTTCGCGCCGGCTTGCAGCGCGCGCAGCTTGTGCGCCGGCTGGGCGGTGATCACGATGACCGGAAGATAGCTGTCCGCCTCGAGCGCCTTCAGGCTTTCCATGACCTGGAAGCCATTGGTGCCGGGCATCTGGAGATCGAGCAGAATCAGGTCGTAGCGATGGTCGCGATGAAGACCATGAACGGCGGACGCGTCCATTGTCGACTCGACGTGCGCATACCCCGCCCGCCGCAGGATCTGCTCGAGCAGCAGGATATTGGCCTCCAGATCGTCGACGACCAGGATCCGTGCGTCGAGGATTGCTGACGAATCGATCATGGTTCGCTACCTGGCGACTTGCCCCCCGACTATTTCCGTCCTATCGCCAGCGCGATGGCATCGGCAAGCGCATCCACGAACGGGGCGATCTTGATCGGCTTGGTCAGATAGCGGAAAAAAAACCGCTTCCATGCCTTTCTCGACGTCATGCGGCATCGCATTCGAGCTGAGCACCACGACAGAAATGTCCGCCGTCTCGGGGTTCTTGCGCAACATGTCCAGCGCTTCGATGCCACTGATATCGGGCAGGTTGATGTCCATCAAGATCACCCGCGGCTGCGCGCTGCGCGCCAGCTCCACGCCGAGCCATCGCGTCGCGGCACCGAGCATGCGCAGGTCCGCGTGCCGCGCAACCAGTTGTTCGACGAGTTTCAGGTTGGCCGGATTGTCCTCGATATAGAGCACGGTATACACGGGCGCCTCTGCGGCATCGTTGCCGGTCACACCTCGGGCCAGCATGACAGGCTGTGCGGCGAGTGTCGCCGCGATTTCCGGGCCTGGCGCCGCATCCAGTTCGATCCAGAACACGCAGACTTTTCCGGGCGTACTGTCGACACCGATGCCGCTGCCCATCAATTCCATCAGCCGTTTTGCGACCACCAGGCCGATGCCCGTGCCCTCTTCGGAGCCGACTTCCTGCCCCAGGGGATTGAACGGCTGGAAGAGCCTACCGAGCTGCTGCGGGGACAAGCCCGGGCCCGTGTCGCTGACGCTCATGCGAATCCGGCCCGGCCCGGGCGCGCTGCAGTCGACATCGACCGCGCCCGACGGGCGGTTGTACTTGACTGCGTTCGACAGCAGATTGATGAGGACCTGCTTGACGCGCGTGCGGTAGGTGCGGACATGGCACGACGGCTCGACCGGCGCAAAGGTCACACGAATGCCCCGTTGCCGCGCCTGCGGGTCGATCATCGATTCGCACTCGCGCAAGACGTCGCCCAGCGATACGGGTTGGGGCGAGATCGCGACTTGCCCGGATTCGATCTTCGCCAGATCGAGCACGTCGTTGATCAACTTGAGCAGGTGCCATCCTGCCCGCAGAATCTGATCGATGCTCGCCTGTTGCGCGGGTGTCGGCTCCGGCGACTCGGACGCCATCAATTGAGCGAACCCGAGAATCGCATTGAGCGGGCCGCGCAATTCGTGGCTCATGCTGGACAGGAAGTCCGATTTCGCGCGGCTGGCGAGCTCGTCCGCGGCCAGAGCTTGCTTGCGTTCTTCAATGTCGGTGACAGTCCCCACCCACTTCACGACATTGCCATTCGCGTCTTTCAACGGCGATACACGTTCCAGATGCCATCGAAAGGTGCGATCGGATTTTCGCCTTATGCGCACTTCGCCTTCATATTCGGTACCGTTCGCCCGCACGTTATTCGAGTTCTCGATCGCGCGTTGCACGTCATCCGGGTGTATTGTCGAGGTCCAATTCCAACCCACCACTTGCGCAAAATCGAGTCCTGTATACGTTCCGAGCCGCCGGCTAACGCAATCAATCGAACCGTCCGGCGTGGCGGTGTATACGATATGGGGTATTGCATCTATGAGCGTCGTGAAACGTTGTTCTACGTCGTCAACGTCGATGTCTGAACAAGGGCGATTCGCCGATACAGATTGTTGTTTCATGATGCAACCCCAAATCAAACACCGACTAAATATGACGAAGCCGCTGAACCCCGTGGGGACCAATCTGGGCGTTTCTAAGGTCAGAAGAAATCCCTCTTACGACATTGAACAGCGGGTACACTCGGGCGCATCGTCACATCGTTGTCCTCATAATCCCGCTGGTCTAACAATGCGCCAGATACGAGGCATTGGGCAAGAGAGCGCGCGGCACCAGTCGCTGCATCACTTCGTGTCAAAGTCGGAATGGTCTGACGCTTAGAGCTGCGGAGCCTTACTGCACGGCACTCCTCAGTCGTTCACCACCACAATCTGCACGGAAAGTACGACAACGCCGTTAAGCGCGGAGTGGCACTGTCATCGCTCACGAGACGACGCCATCGCACACCGGGGCGCTGTCGCCCCGCTCAACTGCCTATGCATTGACGGTGTTCTCGGCGCTATTCCGCTGGCTGGTCGAGCAGCGCTATATCCTTGCAAACCCATTCGCGGAAGTCAGAGTGCGCGGTGCAGTCAAATCCGGCCTCGACGTCACCCGCGGCTTTACGGAAGGCGAGTGGCTGTTGATCCGGGCCATTGCGGATGACCACGAATGGTCGTACGGGTGGACCGCACCTGCGGCGCAGCGGCTGCGCTTTCTGCTGGATTTCGGTTACGCGACCGGGCTACGCGCCAGCGAGTTCGTCGGACGCTCGGCGACATTCGCACCGATGGTGGTGTGGGAATCATTGAACCGTGCGCCACCGATGGCGGTGGCACCTGAGGCACAATACGCGTGGCACAGCACGCGCCGATTTGTCTGATGCATAGGGAATTCTTAAATGGAGCAAACTGTCGACCCCGCCCGGGGATCCGCCGAAATGTGGATGGATGCCGCATACGAGAGTCTTCTCGACGGCGGCATCGAAGCCGTTCGTATCCTACCGCTCGCGAAGAAGCTGAATCTGTCCCGCACGAGCTTTTACTGGTTCTTCAAGGACCGTGAAGAACTACTGAACACGCTGCTGAGTCGCTGGAAAGCAAAAAACACTGGACACTGGGTCGAACGGACCATGGCTTACGCGGACTCAGTGTGCGAGGCGGTGCTCAACGTCATGGACTGCTGGTTCGACGACGCGATTTTCGACTCGCGTTACGAAGCAGCGATCCGAAGCTGGGCTCAGCAGTCTCCGACAGTCGCGCATGCGATCGTCGATGATGATGCGCAACGTATCGNCGCGCTGACCGCTCTCTTTGAGCGATTCGGCTATCAACCTGGCGCTGCAGACGTTCGCGCCAGAGCAATGTCCTTCTCACAGCTTGGGTATTTGGCTACGCAGCCCAATGAAGACATGCCTATGCGGATGTCGCGTATTGCAGATTACGTGGAGGTGTTCACAACCGTCCGGCCGAATGACAAAGAACTCGAACGATTCTTTTCGCGTCGGAAGGTTTGGCCATCCGCCCCGGGCGCATCAAAACGAGCAACAAACGGATGAACACATGCCCCCTACGAATTGCGCTTTTCCGGTCCGGGTAATCATGTCGGACANAATGTCCTTCTCACAGCTTGGGTATTTGGCTACGCAGCCCAATGAAGACATGCCTATGCGGATGTCGCGTATTGCAGATTACGTGGAGGTGTTCACAACCGTCCGGCCGAATGACAAAGAACTCGAACGATTCTTTTCGCGTCGGAAGGTTTGGCCATCCGCCCCGGGCGCATCAAAACGAGCAACAAACGGATGAACACATGCCCCCTACGAATTGCGCTTTTCCGGTCCGGGTAATCATGTCGGACAACTGCTGGGTGGCGAGCATAAAGCGTCTGTTCAAGTACGCCAACTTAAAGTCCTTGGTCGTTGAAGAGCTGGAGCGCCGGCCTACGATGCCGCGGGCGAATTCGAATGCCACGGAAAGCCGACCCTGCGTCGTCGGAACGTAAGTGAAGCCAGACACCCGGAGCCGGCTGGTAATCCCCCCACAGAATCGGTGGGAGCAGAAGTAGAATTTTCGCGTTGTGGGGGTTCTACCGAATGAAGAAGTCGAGATTCACGGACAGCCAAATCATGGATGCGCTCAAGTGCGTGGAATCGAGGATGTTGCGGCTGCTGGTACCCGGCGTGGATGGCGCCACGTTATATACATACCTTGCACACCACTACGCAGAGGGGTAACTGTAAGCGCCCGGGGAACACATCTCGACGAGTATTTCGTGGCACCGTCTTAGCTTGCCAAGCTGATGCGATGTGATAGCGTATCGGCATCACCGAGTTCGTTTCTCGCGTCGTCCGTTTCCAGTGAGTGATTTCCCCATGCGTCTTACAGTTGCCCAAGCTAACCACGTTGCCAAGGTTTTTCCGGAGTGTCGTGCTGAGATGACCGACTTCCTCGAGGCTGGTGCCGAAGTGGTGATCTACAAGCAGACCGAATGCGGCAACGATGTCCCGCCCTACGCGATCGCCGTTGCCGGTACCGCCTTCTGGATTGATTGCTGTGAGACACCGGAGGAGGCAACGGCACTGGCCGACTCCCTCGGCCTTAAGGTCGTTGAGGTGCGCCGCTAGTTCCTTGCCTGCGTGTGGGTTGTCGGCACCGCCCCTTAACCAAGGGCGGACACCCAACGATGCGGAAGTAGTTGCGAGATGTCGTCGGCGCGATGAGTAGGCAATCGCGTAAGCACATCTTTCAGGTAGACGTACGGATCATGCCCGTTAAGCTGCGCCGAACGGATCAAGCTCATGATCGCGGCGGCACGTTGACCCGCACGTAGCGAGCCTACGAACATCCAGTTGCCCCGGCCGATCGCCCATGGACGTATCTGGTTTTCAACCCGGTTGTTATCGATGGGCACGCTCCCGTCGTCGAGATAGCGCGTCAGCGTTTCCCTGCGCTTGAGGCTATAGTCCAGAGCTTTCGCCACGGCGGAGCCTTCGGATACGAGCTTGCGCTGCGCAATCAACCAATCGTGCAAGGCGTCGCAAACCGGCTTGGCCCGTGATTGGCGAAGCCGGTATCGCTCATCCATTTTCAGTTCTGCTGCGTCGCGCTCGATGTCGTAAAGCGCGGAGAAGAACGGCAGAGCGTGCCCCGCAACCTGACTGCTGTGGTTGTCCGACGAGACGGAGATCAAACGCGTGCTGATCGACTCGACCATCGTGCGAGCCCACCAGCACTCGGCCGGTGCTCGAAAAAAACGGCTCGCAAGCGCTCGGGCGTTCGCGCGGTGGACTGACGACCAAGCTGCATCTGGCTGTCGATGAAGCCGGGCGACCTCTGCGAATGATCGCCACCGGAGGACAGGTCTCGGACATTTCCTGTGCGCACGAATTGGTCGAACATCTGCGCATGGGCGCCGTGATTGCCGACAAAGGCTATGACTCGGATGCCTTCGTGAACACCATCCGCGCCGCGCGTGCGAAGGCAGTTATTCCGCCGCGCTCGAATCGAAAGACCAAGAGTCGCTATAGCCGTGTGCTGAATCGAACTCGGAACATTGTCGAACGCTTTTTCAATCGCATCAAACATTTTCGTCGCGTCTCCACTCGTTAAGACAAGCGTGCCGGCAACTATCTCGCCTTCGCGGCGCTTGCCTGCGCCTTTGGACCGCAGGTGAGAATGTGAACAGACCCTAGATGGACGCACGAGATAGATTCCTCCATTGGTACCGAACGCCCATTCCGGCAGCACGCGCATGAGCTTTCCAGCGGCGATGTCCGAGTCACGAGCCATTCGCCCGCGCACAGGATCCCGATGCCTGCTCGCGCTGCTTCGAGCAATGCCGTGCTGTCGTTCGATCGCAAGCTGCCATGTGCGTGAACGACTTGCGTCCTTCTCCCGTTTATCCGGATAACTCGCCAGGCTCGCGAACTCAAGGCAATTGTGGGCTGCGAAGTCCTGTGGCGATTCCGGCACGCCATGTTGGCGAAGGCGCTGCCAGAACTCGTCGATGTCCTGCCAGCCGCTTGGCAACTAGTTCGGCTATGACTCAGCTTCCCGACCCGAATGGCTACGTCAACGCCTTCCCCGACGAGATCCGTATAGCGTTCGCTGTAGTCGATGTCGAGTTGCAGAGCCGGGTAGCGGCGCAAAAAGTCAGGAATGAACGGAGCAAACCATAACCGTCCCAGCGTGGCAGGAAGCGCGAGGCGCAGATTCCCTCGAAGTTCGCTCGCGCCGGTGGTGGCTTCCTGCTCCGCCTGCACGATGACGGATTGGGCGAATCTGACCCGCTCGGCCAGCCTCGTGCCGGCGTCGGTCAGCCGTGCGCGCCTCGTTGTACGCTCCAGGAGACGCACCGCAAGACGTTGCTCCAGCGATGCGATTCGCTTGGACACGATCGTGGGATCACGGCCGAGCAGATTGGCCGCGGCGACGAACGAACCCTCGCTGGCGACCGCAAGTAGCGCGGAAAGCGCGTCTGCATGCAGGTTGCCAAGTTGCTACTGGAAGTTCGAAGGTCGCTTGTCCGTGCCACTCGTGCCCCGGTGCTGATTTTACGTACCGTGATCGGTGTTCTCAATGAGCTGGCTTTCAGTCGCGCTCTCATGAGCCGACCCTGCTTGTGGCGCTGGGGTTTCCGCCGTATTTTATTCTCCGTCGTCGCTTCAGCACCGACTCGCTCACGTTGTTTGCGGCAGAAGTTCTGCCGATGCAACCTGTCGCCCTGGCACTCGCCTGTACCAGCGGAAATCCGCATGTCATGGCTCAGCGGACTGACATGCTGGTGGCGCTCCTGCCGGGCCTGGGAATCCTGTCGACCGTCAGCTTCGTCACCTATCTCAAGGCGAGCCGCACACAGCCGCTCGGGCTTTTCGGCTTGCTCGGCTATGTCGAACCGATTCTGCTGGCTATGCTGTCGCTGTTCGTTTTCGGCGAATCGATCTCTCTTCGGGCGCTCTGGGCCTATGCTCCGATCGCACTTTCGGTCGTACTGACCAGTATTTACGTGACTCGGGTTACCGCTAGCCAACCGTGGTTGGCGTCTCGCGTGCGTCTGCGGGCTGAAAACGTGCTTCGGAAACTCGGGTAGGACCGCGTTTCCCGCGAACGGATCAACCTCCTGTTATGGAGGCGGTAGTCCGCTCGCAACGATACGGGTCTGGACGGCTCACCGTCCGCGGCCGTGAACCTCCACGATCGAAATCGAACGTGGAGGTTCATGAGACGGCCGGCGAGCCTTGATGACAATCAGTACGGGACAGGCGAACCGTTACGAATCACGTAGACCGTCGTAGGCGCACCCTTGAGCTCGCCGTTATCCGCAAACCCGTACGTGCCGGCAATCCCCGTATAGTTCGTCTTCGTAAGTTGCGCGATCAGCTTCGCCTTGTCAGTGGCCGTACCGGCCTTCACCATCGCATCGGCAAGCAACTTCACGCCGTCATAGTAGTTGACGCCGTACACCTGCAAATCCGTTTGGAACGTGTCGTGATACTTTTTCGTATATTCGCGGCCTGCAGTGCTTTTGTCCGGAGCGACGCCACCCTGCGCGCAGTAGACGATTGACGCGGCACCGCCGGCGACCTTCCCCATTTCGGCCGTACAGATGCTGTCACCGCCGAGCAACTTCGCACGCAAGCCAAGTTGACGCATCTGTTTCGCCATCGGGGCGCCTTGCGCGTCATATCCGCCGTAGAAGATTACGTCCGGATTCTTGCTTTTGATGGTCGTCAAAATCGAGCGAAAGTCGTTCGCCTGCGAGTTCGTGAACTCTTTCCCAACGATCTGGATACCGCGTGCCTTCGCCACCTTTTCAAACTCGTCGGCGACACCTTGACCATACGCAGTCCTATCGTCGATTACGACAGCCGTCTTCACCTTCAGCGTATTCGAGGCAAAATCGGCCATCGTGCCGCCGAGCGACGAATCGCTCGCACCGATACGAAAAATATTCTTGAGGCCCTGTTTCGTCAACGCCGGATTCGACGCGGTCGGCAGCAACGGTATGTTCGCACCGCCGTAAATGCGTGAAGCGGGGATCGCAACTCCCGAGTTGTAAGGCCCCACTACGGCCGACACGCCACGATCGACCAGGCTTTGCGCAACCTGGACACCAATTTTGGGATCGGCTTGATCGTCAACGGACGCCAGCTTGAACGTGACCGCTTTACCGCCGATCTTGACGCTCTGCTTGTTCAGGTCGTCAATCGCGAGCCGCGCACCGTTCTCCGCGTCCTTGCCAGCGGCCGCTTGCGGCCCGGTCAGCGGTACAGAAATGCCAATCGTTACGACCTCTTGAGCACAAGCGGCTGAAGCAACCAGCATCCCCACCGTCGCCACGGCGCCCCAACTTCCCATCGCCTTCATCATCATCTCCTTAATGTCGCCTACCGCGGTACCAGCTGACCCACTGCCAACGATTCCCCTGGTGCTGCGTTCTCACGAAATCATCTCCAGATCACTCTGCGCTTTAAGCAATCCAAATCCATTTCATTAGTATTACAGACATTCCATTGCACGACACTGACCTTTCAATTGCACTTGATGCCACGTAACCCGACACCTGCCAGCCTGTAATCGCGCCACCTCCGTCGACTTGGAGCTTGCATCTTCGAATCGCACAAACCCGCGCGGTCTCGATGAATTGCGACAAATCAAAAGAACGTGCTTGGGCACGGGAAAAGACGGAGGTTACTCCTCGGAGAGCGCGAAGCGCCGTCCTCAGGTATCAGTCGTCGTTCATTGTGGCTCCCGTCCAACGCCAGACGACACCGCCAGCCCAACAGGCACATGCTCACCCGACGTTATTGAGCAAAACAATCTTATACCAACAATACTTCGGCGTATACCATTTGATCGAAGAGCATTGATGATATGGGTTCGTCCGTAAAAGGTTGACAGCGCGCTCTCCACCGATTGGCGCCCTGAGCAACCGGCTGATCGCCAACTGGAGCTCTCCGACACAACATTTGATCGGACAAGAGTCAGACTCGCGGTCATGGGCTTCGCTTGGCCGTACGAGGTTCCACCAACGTTGAATTGGCTATGTCAAAAATCGCGCACGAACTGCCAGATGACACTTCCAAGCCCCAAGACGAGCCCCTTGGGACATCACCCTTCGTCTCGCGTAGCGGACCATCATCCGAGATTGGGCTCGCCGGCCAGCCTACCCACTCCATCGCCGCACCCTCGGCCCCGCTCGCTTGCCGCAATCCAGTGAACAGCTACAGGGCACTCGCGGGTCTACTGTTCGGATACGAGCTTCTTATTGTCGGAAACGGCTTCTTTCAAACGCTGATTCCGCTTCGGATCATCGAATCCGGTTATCCGACGCTCGCGGTCGGCCTTATCCAATCCTGTTACTACTGCGGTTACATCCTTGGCGCTGTGATCAATCGAAGACTCATTGATCGCATCGGCCAGCATCGTACGTTCGTTGCCTTCTCGGCAGCCGCATCGATTCTCGCGCTCGCGTTCGGCACCGCTCAGTCTCCGTGGGTGCTTGGATTCGTCCGTCTATTGACTGGTTTCACGTTCATGGGGCTGTATATATCCATCGAGAGTTGGCTCAACGGAACGGTAGGCAATGAAAGGCGGGGACAGGTATTCGGCACCTATGCGGCGATAAATTACCTCGCCGTGGGAACCGGTCAATTCCTATTCAACGTCGGCACAGATTCCCGTGTACAGCAATTTTCGATAGTCGCCGCCCTCTTCGCGTCAGCGGTCTTGCCAGTCACGTTGTTTGAAGGATGGCCGGCTAAAGTCGCTGACGAAAATCTTGAACCCGTTCCCGCACGGACATGGCGAGCGAGTATGCGCGAAATGATGGCCACCACACCGCTCGCAGTTCCTGGCTGCATCCTCGCTGGCTTCCTCTACAGCAGTTTCTACTCGATGATGCCAGTCTATCTCCAGCGCACCGGCTTCTCGACGACGGAACTGGCAACCTTCATGGGGCTCGCGCTCATTGGGGCACTTGTGCCGCAGTGGCCGATCGGGCGCATATCGGACAAGGTCGACCGCCGGCGTCTCGTCTATTACACATCGTCGATATCGGGGGGACTGAGCCTCGCACTCTTCTGTGTCAATGTGCGTGCGGTCACGTGGTGCGCGACGCTCGTCTACGTCGCAGTCACCTTTACGCTGTATGGCCTCATTGTTTCCCACGTGCACGATCGAACTCGAGCCCACCTCCGGATCGCCATCTCGGCCACCCTCCTCGTGCTCTTTTCCTTTGGCGGCATGACCGGCCCAGCGCTCGCGTCGATGCTGATGACGATCTTCGGCGCCAGCGGAATCTTCCTCTTCAATGCGCTATCTAGCCTATTGCTCGCGTTCTGCGCACGGCGTACGCTTGGTCTTACCGCCAGATCCCTTGAAGGTCAAGCGCACCCTTGAATGTCGGCCAATGGATCCGGCCGACCGTGCATCATCGGTCATCGGTCTCCCACACACGTTCGCTTCCAGAGCGAACGACGGTCGATCAAATGCCAGCGAGCGAAAACTCGACCTCCAACGCCTCAATCATCCGGAGTTGCTCGGCAGACAAGGCGATACCTTCGCGCATTGCTCGCGTGCGAGCTGCGAGGCGACGTGCGCCAGGCAATCGCTCCTGCCCTGCTTCGATCACCGTATCGAGCAACTCATCGACACGCACCCCGAATGGAGGAAGTCCGACTCGGCCAGCTTCGGGGTCGATCAGAATCAGTGTCTGCCCTGTCTTTGGTGTCGCGGCGCCGGGAGTCTCGGCAAGATCACACTCGTAGGAGAAGCTGCTACCAACCAGCGCTGCACACATGATTTCGATCATCATCGACAGCGCAGTCCCCTTATGGCCACCGAAGGTGCACAACGCCCCGCCGTCGATAATCGCGGCAGGGTCGCCGGTAGGCGTCCCGAATCGATCGACCCCGACGCCATCCGGAACACGTCTCCCTTCATCCCTGGCGATTTTCACGTCGATGTGTGCCATCGCCGAAGTGGCAAGATCGAAAACGTACGGCGAACCGGATGCCCGTGGTGCCGCGAATGCAAGCGGATTCGTACCCAGCACGGGCCTCGCGCAACCGTCGGGTACCACGCACTTCATTGAGTTGACCATCGACAAAGCAATGAAGCCTTGCTCGGCAAAGGGTTCGACATCGAACGACAGCGCACCTAGGTGATGCGAATTTCGAATCGCAACGACGACAACGCCGTTACTTCTCGCTTTCTCTATCGCCATCTCGGCGCCGGCAGCAAGTGCCGGCACGGCGAATCCATTGCATGCGTCGATTCGGACGAATGACGCAGCACAATCCTCGACCACGGGCGTCGCCTGTCCCTCCACCCACCCGGCACGCAGTGTCAATACGTAGCCGGGCAAGCGAAACGATCCATGACTGTTTGCTCCGTCACGATCGGCGGACGCGCAGTTTTTTGCAATCAGATCAGCAACTCGCTCCGAGCATCCTGCGGCCACCAGAATGCGGCTCAGACGAGCCACGAGCGTTTCAAATGTAAAGTGAGCGGTCATCATCGCCTCATCGTGCCAAACGCTTGTGTTCGACGGGGAGTGCATGGCGAACTTCAGATGTCGCGAGCGACACCGGGCGAAGGCGTTACCCTTTCTATCGGGTTCGCCTTCGCCCGGTTTCGTGCCCCGTTCTATTTCAGTAGTGCTCGCGCATGATGTACGAGATGGTCCCGAATGAAGGTCGAGATGAAGAAATAGTTGTGATCGTAACCTTCATGGCGACGCAGCGTCAGCGGCTGGCCGGCCTTCGCGCACGCCGCTTCGAACACGTCGGGATTCAGCTGGTTCGCGAGGAATTGATCGGCAAGGCCCTGGTCGACGAGAATGCCGTCCGCGAACTTCGGCGCATCGGCGCGCGCGACGAGTTCGCTCGCGTCGTGTGCCTTCCATGCTTCACGATCGGCACCCAGGTAACCCGAGAACGCCTTCTCGCCCCACGGGCAGCGCGTGGGCGCGGCGATCGGCGCGAACGCCGACACCGACCGGTACAGGCCGGGATGGCGCAGCGCGAGCGTCAGCGCGCCGTGCCCGCCCATCGAGTGCCCGAAGATCCCGAGCCGCGCGCCGTCGATCGGCAACTCGGCCTCGACGCGCTCGCGCAGCTCGCCCGTCACGTACGACTCCATCCGGTAATGCGCGGACCACGGCGCTTCGGTCGCATCGACGTAGAAGCCCGCGCCGACGCCGAAATCCCACGCATCGGTCTCGCCCGGCACGCCCGCGCCGCGCGGGCTCGTGTCGGGCATCACGAGCGCGATGCCGTGCTGCGCCGCGTATTGCTGCGCGCCGGCCTTGATCGCGAACGTCTCGTCGGTGCACGTGAGCCCCGCGAGATAGAACAGCGCCGGCACGCGACCGTGCGCGGCCGTGCGCGGCCTGCGGCGGCAGGTACACCGAGAACTTCATCGACAGGCCGATCGCCTTCGAATCGTGGCGGTAGAAACGCTGCTCGCCGCCGTGGCACGCGTGCGAGGAAACGAGTTCGAGCATCGCAGTGCGCTCCCGGTCAGTACAGCACGACCGAGCGGATCGACTCGCCGGCCTTCATCAGGTCGAAGCCTTCGTTGATCCGCTCGAGCGGCAGCGTGTGCGTGATCAGGTCGTCGATGTTGATCTTGCCTTCCATGTACCAGTCGACGATCTTCGGCACGTCGGTGCGGCCGCGCGCGCCGCCGAACGCCGAACCCTTCCACCCGCGGCCCGTCACGAGCTGGAACGGACGCGTGCTGATTTCCTCACCGGCTGCTGCCACGCCGATGATGAACGACTGGCCCCAACCCTTGTGCGTGCACTCGAGCGCCTGACGCATCAGCTTCACGTTGCCGACGCACTCGAACGAGTAATCGGCGCCGCCGTCGGTCAGCTGCACGATGTGGTCGACCACGTTCTCGACTTCGTTCGGGTTGATGAAGTGCGTCATCCCGAACTTCTTCGCGAGTTCGACGCGCTTCGGGTTGATGTCGACGCCGATGATCTTGTCCGCGCCGACCATCTTCGCGCCCTGGATCACGTTCAGGCCGATCCCGCCGAGGCCGAACACGACGACGTTCGCGCCCGCCTCGACCTTCGCCGAGTAGACGACCGCGCCGACGCCGGTCGTCACGCCGCAGCCGATGTAGCAGATCTTGTCGAACGGCGCGTCCTCGCGCACCTTCGCGACCGCAATTTCCGGCACGACGATGTAGTTCGAAAACGTGGACGTGCCCATGTAGTGGAACAGCGGCTTGCCGTCGAGCGAGAAGCGCGACGTCGCGTCGGGCATCAGGCCCTTGCCCTGCGTCGCACGGATCTTCTGGCACAGGTTGGTCTTGCGCGACAGGCAGAACTTGCACTCGCGGCATTCGGGCGTGTAGAGCGGAATCACGTGGTCGCCCTTCCTCACGGTGCCGACGCCGGGGCCGACGTCGACCACCACGCCCGCGCCCTCATGGCCGAGGATCGCCGGGAAGATCCCTTCCGGATCGGCGCCCGACAGCGTGTAGTAGTCGGTGTGGCAGATGCCCGTCGCCTTCACTTCGATCAGCACTTCGCCTGCGCGCGGCCCTTCGAGATCGACTTCCTCGATCGTCAGTGGCGCGCCCGCCTTCCATGCAATCGCGGCTTGCGTCTTCATCTACTTTCCTCAAAAAGTTGGAATTCCATCGGCCTGTTTGATTCGATCCGATTTCTTCGAAATAACGGATGGCCACCCATCAAACCCGTTCTACCGCGACGCCAACTTCACGGACATTTCCGCGACAGATGCAGTCTGGTCTTCCAGACGTCCGCTTCTCGCATGCTCTTCTACCGATTGTCCGAAGGTCGCGGCCAGAATCGCCTCCAACGCAACAGCGCCCATGAAATCCTCCTTCGCATCGATCACGCCGACATCTCGCTCTCCGGCATCCATCAATGCTCGGGTTGCGGCTTCCAGCGTCGCCCCTGCCGGCACACATATCCGCGGCCGGACTGAACGCGGTTCCGCGCTCCGAAGCAAGCTTTCGATTCGCACCACCCGCCCACGATTGACTTCCTTCACAAAGCGCTCGATATAGTCGTCTGCGGGATTGAGCACGATGTCCTGCCCCGTTCCTTGTTGTACGACCTCGCCATCACGCAGAATGGCAATGCGATCGCCCAGTCGAAGCGCCTCGTCCAGGTCATGTGTAATGAACACGATCGTCTTTTTGATTTCCTTCTGCAGATCGAGCAACACGCTTTGCATGTCAACGCGAATCAACGGATCAAGCGCCGAGTAGGCTTCGTCCATCAACAGAATCGGCGCGTCGTTGGTCAGTGCACGTGCAAGGCCAACGCGTTGCTGCATGCCGCCGGACAACTGGTTCGGATAGTGGCGCTCGAAACCCTTGAGCCCCACTCGCTCTATCCAGCGCATCGCCGTGTCTTCCTGCTGCTGGCGTGGTTTACCCTGGATTTCGAGGCCATAAACCGTGTTCTCCAGAACGGTGCGATGCGGCAGCAATGCGAATTTCTGGAACACCATCGCAGTCTTGTTCCGACGGAACTGCTGCAATTCGCGCCGGTTCATCTTGACGACGTCGACGCCGTCGACAAGAATCTCGCCGGCGGTCGGGTCTATCAAGCGATTGATGTGGCGGATCAGGGTCGATTTACCCGAACCCGAGAGCCCCATGATCACCTGTATGCATCCGGCCGGCATCGCGATGTTGATGTTCCTGAGTCCCAGGACGTGACCATGTTGCCGGTTGAGCTCGACCTTGCTCATACCTTTCTTGACGCTCTCGACATACTCAGTCGCCCGCGGGCCAAAAATCTTGTAAAGATTCTTGATCTGAATATCGAATGAGCCTGTGGTTCGATCACCCATGGACAATCTCCAAATGCTTTTGCAGCCGCTTTCCGTAAGCCTGACTCGCTCGATCGAAAATGACTGCGACACCGACGATCGCCATGCCGTTCAGGATGCCGAGCGTGAAATACTGATTCGCAATCGCCTTGAGGACCGGTTGGCCCAACCCCTGGACACCGATCATCGCCGCAACAACTACCATCGCCAGAGCCATCATGATGGTCTGGTTGATGCCGGTCATGATGGCCGGGAGCGCCAAAGGAATCTGCACGTTGCGGAGCTTCTGCCACAACGAGGAGCCGAACGCGTCCGCAGCCTCCAATACCTCAATGTCGACTTGACGCAAGCCGAGATCCGTCAGGCGAATGATCGGCGGGATCGCATAAATCACCACCGCGATCAGACCCGGTACCTTCCCGATTCCGAGCAGCATCACGACGGGGATCAGATAAACGAAACTCGGCATCGTCTGCATGACATCGAGAATCGGCTTGATGATCTTGCTCGCGCGATTGGAGCAGGACGTCAGTATGCCGATCGGGATTCCGCACACGACTGAAACGATCGTGCTGACCAGAATCATCGAGATGGTCCGCATCGTGTCGTCCCACATCCCGAACAATCCGATGACCAGAAGGATCACGACCGATCCAGAAACAATCTTCCAGCTCTTGCTAGCAAACCACGCGACGCCGGCGATCAGGAGCACGATGATCGGCCACGGCGTCGTCGTGAAAAACTTGTCGGCCACGTTCAGGAAGATCTGAAGCGGATGAAAGAACGCCTCGATCGCATCACCGTAGCCAGTGCTAAACCCTCGATACCAGTCATCAACCGTCTGCTTAAGGTTGAACAGGAACGAGTCGCTCAACTGGGGGAAATTCATTAGCCAGCTCATCACAAACTCCCGAATAGCCTCTACCGCTCTTACGAAAACTGCGGCAGGTTCCGATGAACCTGCCGTGCAACTGGAAGCCTCTTACAGCGCTGCCTTGATCTTTTCGGCAGCTGCCGGCGTTACCCACTTGCTCCACACGTCCTGCCGCGTTTTCAAGAAGTGCTTGGCGCTGTCTTCGCCGGACGCCTGATGGTCGGTCGCCCACGACATCGCGTTGTTGATGTCCGCATTGGAGATCTTTCGAACCTTGAAGTAGTCCATGGCGGGACCACCTCGCTTCGCGAAGTTGGCCGTCACGAGCGTCTTGGCATATTCTGTCGGCCAGTAGTTCTGCTTGGGATCCGGGCAGTCCGCGACGGTGGTGCAACGCTTCCACTCCGCTTCGTTATTGGGCACCGAAGCGAGTTTGACCATCTTGTACTTCCCGAGGAGCGCCGTCGGCTCCCAGTAGAAGCCAAGCCAGCCTTGCTTGCGCTCATAGGCCTTAATCAAGGACGCATCGAGCGCGGCCCCAGAGCCGGTAGGTACGAGGGTAAATCCGGCTCTGTCGCCGTTGTTCGCCTTGAAGATTTGCGCCGTGATTACAGTCCCCCCCCAACCTTGCGGCCCGTTGTATACCGCGCCCTTCGAGGGATCTTCCGGTGCCGGGAACAACTTCGGCTGCTTCAATGCATCCGCAATGGTCTTGATCTCCGGATGGGCGTCCGCGAGATACTTCGGAATCCACCAACCGTTCACGTACCCGTCAGGCAAGACGTTCACCGTTTCGATGAGACGTTTCTCGCTGATCGCACGCGCGACGACACCGGGCGCTTGGGAAAGCGATGCTTCCGGCGCGACATCCGGCTTGCCCTTCTCGGCCATTGCGGTGAGGGTAGGAACCGTGTCGCCGGTGGTCACCTGAACATCGCACCCATACCCTTTGCCGAGAATGAACTTGTCGATGTTCGCGAGCGTCTCCGCCGATTGCCAGTTCATGCTGGCGATCGTGATTTCGCCGCAATCAGCCGCAAACGCAGAACCCGTCGATGCGGCGAGGAAAATGCCTGCGCAAACCAATTTAACCGTAGTGTTCATTTTCAGATGCTCCCCATGGAGTGCGTGGTTATCCTAACTAAGCGATGACTTTCAAGTCGAACTTCCTGTAGCTGCACTCACTTGCCAGCCACTGGCCCGATGGTACTTCGCCAAAATTATCGTATACCGTTTATATAACAATAAATACGATTCACCGCATGGATACGCGAGCGACACGTTAAAACACGCGTGTCGGTCACGTTGGGCGGACGCAGACTGGCCTTGGCCGGTCGGCGTCCGCGCCAGCCGCGTCAAATGTCTTTCATCAGACGCAATGCATCGTAGATTGCGGCATGAGTGTTCCGCCCTGCGACGGCATCACCGATTCGGAACAACTGGAACTTGCCCTCCTCGTTGATGCGGATGCTCTGCGGCCTCCCTTCGATCAGCTCCGCATAGTCGACCTCGCCGAGGTTCGAAGAGAGCGGCTTCAACTCGAAGTACAGATCGTCATTCGGCCGGGTCCCGTGATTGACGATGATCTGGTCGTGACGTTGCTCCTTCCGGATGCCGCCGTAGTCGCTCCCGATGGTGGCGATCAGTTCACCGTCTTCACGGCGAACCTCCTCGAGCAGGAAGGTGACCGTGAAAGTCACGTCTCGATTCTGCAGGGATCGCATGTACGGAACGAGGTTCATTGCCATGACCTCCGGAGCGAATGAGCGGTCACGCGTCATCACTTCAACCTTACCACCTGCAGCAGAGATGATCTCGGCAGCTTGCAGTCCGGAGTGATCGCCGGCGTCGTCGTAGATCAGCACGTTCTTGCCAGGCTTGACGTCGCCCGAGATGATGTCCCACGCCGATACGACAAGCTCGTTTCCGGTTGTCAGTACTTCGGTATGCGGCAAACCACCGGTTGCAACGACAACGACGTCCGGCTGCTCTTGAAGTACAGTGTCGGGTTCAGCCCAGGTGTTGTACTTGAAGGTAACGCCCTTCGCCTCGCACTGTGCCACCCGCCAATCCGAAATTCCCAGCATTTCCCGGCGCCGCGGGCTTTGCGCCGTGAGGACGATCTGGCCACCGGCCTTGCTTGATGCTTCGAGTACGGTCACGGTGTGCCCGCGTTCGGCGGCCACGCGAGCTGCCTCCAGGCCTGCCGGCCCCGCACCGATGACCACGACTTTGCGTTTTACATCCGCCTTCGGGATGTCGTGGGGCATCGTTTCCTCACGACCCGTCGCGGCGTTGTGGATGCAGAGTGCCATGCCGCCCTGATAGATTCGGTCCAGACAGTAGTTCGCCCCAACGCACGGACGAATGTCGTCCTCGCGCTTCTCGATGATCTTGCGAACGATATGCGGATCTGCAAGATGAGCGCGCGTCATCCCGATCATGTCGACCTTGCCCGACGCAATCGCATAACGTGCAGTTGCAACGTCCTGAATTCTGGTTGCATGGAACACCGGGAACCGGGTCGCCGCGCGCACTGCGCCGGCAAGCTCGAGATGGGGTGCGCTCGCCATGCCCATGATCGGGATCTGATCGGTCAAGCCCGCGTCGGTTTCGATATGGCCGCGGGTGACATTAAGGAAGTCGATAAGACCACTGTCCTTGAGCATCTGCGAGATCTTGAGCCCCTCTTCCCTGCCATAGCCCGTCGCGCAGTCCTCGTCGGCTACGTACCGCACCCCAAGAATGAAGTCCGGCCCCACACGGTCGCGAACCGCACGCAAGACCTCCATCGAGAACCGCATGCGATTCTCGAGCGACCCGCCGTATTCATTGTCGAGGTGGTTGCTCATGGGTGACCAGAACTGCGAAAGCAGGTGGCCGAACGATTCGTACTCGACACCATCGACGCCACTAGCTTTCATACGTTCAGTTGCGTCGGCAAAATCCTTCTTGATGCGGTCGATGTCCCATTTTTCGATGAGCTTCGGAAACGCGCGGTGAGACGGTTCCCGCTCCATCGTCGGTGCAACGACGGGGAGCCAGTCAGCCTTGTCCCAGCGTGTTCGCCGCCCAAGATGAGTCAACTGAATCATGACCGCGGCACCATGCTCATGGCATGCGTCGGTCAACTCGCTCATCCATTTCACCACCTCGTCCTTGTATGCAAGGACGTTATTAAAAACAGGCGGACTGTCGCGCGATACCGCGGCCGAACCGGCGGTCATCGTCAATGCGAGGCCGGCTTTCGCACGCTCGACGTGGTAGGCACGATAGCGGCCTTTCGGCATCCCGTCCTCCGGATATGCGGGCTCGTGGCTGGATGTCATCAAGCGGTTGCGGAGGGTCAGATGCTTGAGTTTGAACGGCTGGAGAAGAGGGTCATTCGACATGATTGGTGGCCACGCGGTTGGAACGATGGCTGTACGGTAGATCTCCACAACGACCACGTCAAGTACGTACACACCCTAGTTTAATTACCAGACATGCATGTCTATTTTGATTGATAGATTCCGATAAACTTCAGCCAGACTAGACGTGGATGGAGCTTGGCATGAGTGAGGTGGGATGGAGAGGGTCGCCAGACGTCTGGCTTGATGCCGCGTACGAGACCCTGATCGAATCGGGCGTGGATGCGGTGCGCATTGCGACTTTGGCCGCGCGGCTGAAGCTGTCGCGTGCGAGCTTTTACTGGTTTTTCAAGGATCGGGACGAACTGCTCGAAGGGCTGCTCGAACGGTGGCGCAGCAAAAACACCCTGAGTCTGGTCAAACAATGCCAAGCGTATGCGGACACCATCGTGGAAGCGATGCTGAACGTAACGGACTGCTGGTTTCGAAAGGAAATGTTCGACGCACGACTTGAGTTCGCCATTCGCAGCTGGGCGATCCAGTCCCCTCAGCTTCAGGCGGAAGTCCAGGCGTCTGACAACGTGCGGACGGATTCGATCAAACAGATGTTGATGCGCTTCGGCATGCCCGAAGATACTGCGGACGTCCGGGCACGCTCGGTTTACCTGATTCAGATCGGGTACATCTCCCTCCACGTCGCCGAGGACATGGCCACTCGGATGAAACGAATTCCGGAATACGTGGCGATGTACACGGGAGTGAGGCCCGAGCAGCGCGATCTCGAACGGTTCTACTCCAGAATCGGATTTGACCCAACCGCTCAAACGATTGAGAACGCGAAATCGATGTGACGGGAGGCCCTCCACGGGAGATACACCTCGGTGGAGACGCCCCGTTCCATTCCCACCTGCTCAGGGATCCCTCTCCGGACCTGTACGGAATTCCGGGGCTCCACTAGCCCCCCCTCCTCTCCGACAAACCACCTGAAAACCTGACACTTCCATTTCCCGCATCGATGACGCTGCAAATATTGGGGGGATGCGTCACGAGCAGCGTCCTCGCTCGGTGCGTGAGGTGACGTGTGCTCGTATCAGGCTTGAGTCCCATACGGATGGCCAACATGCACCGACTTTAGGCCAAACTTTCCGCAAAAAAGCCCGTAAAGACGAACCGCGGGCAAGAATCTGCTCGCGGACTTGGTTGAGCGAGACCGAGTCCCAGCCCCAACCGCGACTCCGACATGCAACATCGCGATGAAGGCCACGGAAATCGAGGCATCAACAATGCCGTCGGACCCCGGCGCATGGAACACGAAGCCAGGGAGAACCCATCCCTGATCATTCGTCATCCTTATTTTTAGTCGCTACCCTATTTTCATTGCCCGTTAACGGCTCATCTATTCTCAGAGACTAGTCATGGCTTTCACACACGTCACCGTCGGTACCAACGACCTCGAACAGGCTCGCTCCTTTTACGACACGATCCTCGGCGCGATCGGCCTGAAACGACTCGCGGACCTTGGTTCGAATGGCTCGATCTGGGGCAAGGACAGCCCGGCCTTTTTCGTACTCAAACCCGCGAATGGCCAGCCTGCAACGGTAGGCAACGGCGTGACGGTATCGTTCGAGGCCCCCAGCCGTGACGCCATCCATCAATTCCATGCCGCCGCGCTGGCTGCTGGCGGCAAGGACGAAGGCGCCGTCGGGCCGCGCTCGTGGGCACCCAATGCGTACGCGGCATACGTCCGCGATCTGGATGGCAACAAACTGGCCGTCTATTGCTTCAAGGCAGAGTAAGCATCGGCGGCAGTTAGCCGCCGACACCTACGCTCGACCCGATGACAGATGTGGAGCGATGCTCTGGTACCACTCCACATCTGTCTGGACGCCCCGCTTCTCCAACTTGAAGCGGGCCCGATAATCGAGCGGCGCCCCCCCTACCTCGCCCTTGAATGCCCTTCTCATTGCTTCATACGTCCGAAATCCGGATCTTGCAGCGATGCACTTCGCCGGCAGGTCGCTTTCCTCAAGCATCCGCTTGGCAGCCGCGATCCGGGCATGGGCGAGAAATGCCGAAGGCGTAGTTCCTGTTTCCTTTCGAAAGCATCGATTCAGATTGCGCACACTCATGGACACGAGCCGTGCCAGATCGCCGATCTTTACCTCACGATCCAGGTTCGCCAGGATCCAGTCTTGAGCCATGCGGATGCCGGGTTGCTGGGTGGCCTGGCTCACGAGATACGAACTCAGTTGGGCTTCCCCGCCCGAGCGCTTGAGATACACAACGAGGTCCTTGGCAACATCGAGCGCAATCTCCGGACCAAAGTCTTCCTCCAGCATGGCGAGCGCGAGATCGATTCCCGCTGACACGCCCGCTGAAGTCCATATCGGCCCGTCCTTGACGAAAATGCACTCCGTCTCGAGGCGGACGGCCGGAAACTCCTTTCTCATTGCCGGTGCGACTGCCCAGTGCGTCGTCACTCGTCGATGGTCCAGTATTCCTGCTTTTGCCAGAAAGAACACCCCGGAACATAGCGCCGCCATTCGCTGAGATCGGCGCTTTGCGGACTCGAGCCACTGCACGATGGTGCCGTCCCGTTCCACAGCCATTTCAGCCTGCCAGGAACCCACGACGATCGTGGTGTGCGGCACCGACAAGTTGTCCAGCACCTTGTCTGCCGGCAATGCCAGGCCTATGTCGGAGATCACAGGCTCGCGCCGGGTGGACGCGAGCTTCACGTCATACCTTCCGCCGATTCGACGCCTTTCCAGATGTGAGTTTGCATACGAGAACGCAGTCAAGGCTGCGATAGTTTCGAGCGCCTTGAATTGCTCATAGATGACGATATCGACCGAGATCAGCATTTTTTACTTGCCACGGAAAAATTGAAGGTGCGGCGCCGGTGCGCTCTGAAAGCAGCGATGCCCTCCTCTTCGGAACGCCCGCGCGCTCCATGCCTCCTGGGTTGCGCTCGCATACTTCATCGCCCAGCGTCATCCGCCGCCAAAACCACGGATATCTCCGGTTCCCACTAGAGAAATAGTGGTATCTACGGGAACGTCCCGGGATCAGGGAAAGCGAGTGCAACTACGGGTTGCACCAGCACTTTTGATCGTATACGATCAGCTAAATATTTTATTCGTCTTGCCTGACTAAGGAAATCCGGTATGTCTAGCACCACGCTGGGTGTAAAGGTTAACGAGAGCCTTCGCAGTCGCTTGAAGGTCGCCGCGACGCAGGTCGAACGGACACCGCATTGGCTGATCAAGCAGGCGATCTTCGCGTATCTCGAGAAGCTCGAAAACGGCCATACCCCGCCCGAGTTGACTGGCCACGCCGAAGCCGCCGATGTCGTCGACTACGCGGCGGGAAATGAAAATGAAGCGGCGCCTACGCCGTTCCTCGAGTTCGCGCAGAACGTGCAGCCGCAGTCGGTGCTGCGCGCGGCGATCACGGCTGCGTACCGCCGTCCCGAGCCGGAATGCGTGCCGTTCCTGCTCGGTCAGGCGCGACTGCCGGCGAACCTGCAGGCGGACGTGCAGGCGCTCGCGACGAAGCTCGTCGAGGCGCTGCGCGAGAAGAGTTCGGGCGGTGGCGTCGAAGGGCTGATCCACGAGTTCTCGCTGTCGAGCCAGGAAGGCGTCGCGCTGATGTGCCTCGCCGAAGCGCTGCTGCGCATTCCCGACCGCGCGACGCGCGATGCGCTGATCCGCGACAAGATCAGCAAGGGCGACTGGCGCTCGCACGTCGGCCACGCACCGTCGCTGTTCGTGAACGCGGCGACCTGGGGGCTCATGATCACCGGCAAGCTCGTGACGACCAACAGCGAAGCGGGTCTGTCGTCGGCACTGACGCGCCTGATCGGCCGCGGCGGCGAGCCGCTGATCCGCAAGGGCGTCGACATGGCGATGCGCCTGATGGGCGAGCAGTTCGTCACCGGCGAGACGATTTCCGAAGCGCTCGCGAACAGCCGCAAGTACGAAGCGCGCGGCTTCCGCTACTCGTACGACATGCTCGGCGAAGCGGCGACGACCGAAGAGGACGCGCAGCGCTACTACGCGTCGTACGAGCAGGCGATCCACGCGATCGGCAAGGCGGCCGGCGGCCGCGGCATCTACGAAGGCCCGGGCATCTCGATCAAGCTGTCGGCGCTGCACGCGCGCTATTCGCGCTCGCAGCAGGACCGCACGATGAGCGAGCTGCTGCCGCGCGTGCGCGCGCTCGCGCTGCTGGCGCGCCGCTACGACATCGGCCTGAACATCGACGCGGAAGAAGCCGACCGCCTCGAACTGTCGCTCGACCTGCTCGAGGCGCTGTGCTTCGATCCGGATCTCGCGGGCTGGAACGGCATCGGCTTCGTCGTGCAGGGCTACCAGAAGCGCTGCCCGTTCGTGATCGACTACCTGATCGATCTCGCGCGCCGCAGCCGTCACCGCCTGATGATCCGCCTCGTGAAGGGCGCGTACTGGGATACCGAGATCAAGCGCGCGCAGGTCGACGGCCTCGAAGGCTATCCGGTCTACACGCGCAAGATCTACACCGACGTGTCGTATCTCGCGTGCGCGAAGAAACTGCTCGCGGCGCCGGATGCCGTCTACCCGCAGTTCGCGACGCACAACGCGCACACGCTGGCCGCGATCTACCAGCTCGCGGGCCAGAACTACTACCCGGGCCAGTACGAATTCCAGTGCCTGCACGGGATGGGCGAGCCGCTGTACGAGGAAGTCACGGGGCGCGACAAGCTGAACCGTCCGTGCCGCGTGTACGCACCGGTCGGCACGCACGAGACGCTGCTCGCGTACCTGGTGCGCCGCCTGCTCGAGAACGGCGCGAACACGTCGTTCGTGAACCGCATCGCCGATAAAACCGTGTCGGTGAAGGAACTGGTTGCCGACCCGGTCGACGAGGCATCGAAGGTCGTGCCGCTCGGCGCGCCGCACACGAAGATCCCGCTGCCGCGCAACCTGTACGGAGACGAGCGTCCCAACTCGATGGGCCTCGACCTGTCGAACGAACACCGCCTCGCGTCGCTGTCGTCCGCGCTGCTCGCGAGTGCGCATTTCCCGTGGCGCGCCGCGCCGATGCTCGCCGACGACACGCTCGCCGACGCACCGGCCCGCGACGTGCGCAACCCGGCCGACCAGCGCGACCTGGTCGGCACGGTCAGCGAAGCGACGGCCGAACACGTGAGCGCGGCGCTCGCGCACGCGGTGGCCGCCGCGCCGATCTGGCAGGCGACGCCGGTCGATGCACGTGCCGATTGCCTGGTGCGCGCGGCCGACCTGCTCGAAGCGCAGATGCACACGCTGATGGGCCTGATCGTGCGCGAAGCCGGCAAATCGCTGCCGAACGCGATCGCCGAGATCCGCGAAGCGGTCGACTTCCTGCGCTATTACGCCGCGCAGATCCGCGATGAATTCTCGAACGACACGCACCGTCCGCTCGGCCCCGTGGTCTGTATCAGCCCGTGGAACTTCCCGCTCGCGATCTTCATGGGCCAGGTGGCAGCCGCATTGGCCGCCGGCAATACGGTGCTCGCGAAGCCGGCCGAACAGACGCCGCTGATCGCCGCGCAAGCCGTGCGCCTGCTGCGCGAGGCCGGCGTGCCGGCCGGCGCGGTGCAGCTGCTGCCGGGCACCGGCGAGACCGTCGGCGCGGCGCTGGTGGCCGATTCGCGTACCCGCGCGGTGATGTTCACCGGCTCGACCGAAGTCGCGCGCCTGATCAACAAGACGCTGTCCGCGCGTCTCGACCCGGACGGCAAGCCGATTCCGCTGATCGCCGAAACGGGCGGCCAGAACGCGATGATCGTCGATTCGTCGGCGCTCGCGGAGCAGGTCGTCGCGGACGTGATGCAGTCGTCGTTCGATTCGGCCGGTCAACGGTGTTCGGCGCTGCGCGTTCTGTGTCTGCAGGACGATGTCGCGGACCGCACGCTGACGATGCTCAAGGGCGCGATGCACGAGCTCGCGCTCGGCAACCCGGACCGGCTGTCGACGGACGTCGGCCCGGTGATCGACGGCGAAGCGAAGCAGACGATCGACACGCACATCGCGGCGATGAAGGAGAAGGGGCACGGCGTCACGCAACTGCCGGCGCCCGAGGCTTGCGCGCACGGCACGTTCGTGCCGCCGACGCTGATCGAGATCGGCAGCATCGACGAGCTGAAGCGTGAGGTGTTCGGCCCGGTGCTGCACGTGGTGCGCTATCGCCGCAGCCAGCTCGACAAGCTGCTCGAGCAGATCCGCGCGACCGGCTACGGCCTCACGCTCGGCATCCACACGCGGATCGACGAGACGATCGCGCACGTGATCTCGAATGCGCACGTGGGCAACATCTACGTGAACCGCAACGTGATCGGCGCGGTGGTCGGCGTGCAGCCGTTCGGCGGCGAAGGGCTGTCGGGCACGGGCCCGAAGGCCGGCGGTCCGTTATACCTGTCCCGTCTGCTCTCGACACGCCCTTCTGCCCTTCCAAAGACGCTGGCGAAAGCCGTCACCGATCAGACGCCGCATATCTGGCAGGAAGGAACCGCCGACAACCCACAATCGATTCACGCGTCGATGGCAACGTTGCGCGACTGGCTGATTGTGCAGCGCGAGCCGGAGCTCGCCGCTCGCTGCGACGGCTACCTCGCACAAGTATCGGCAGGTACAACCGCGGTGCTCGCAGGCCCGACGGGCGAACGCAACACCTATTCGCTCGGTCCGCGCGGTGCGGTGCTGTGCGTTGCGGCGACGCCGAGCGGAGCGCGCGCGCAGCTCGCGGCGGCGCTGGCGACAGGCAACCGCGCGCTGTTCGCCGGTGCGCCGGGCGAGGCGCTGGTGGCCGCGCTGCCGGCGTCGCTGAAGGTGCATGCGGCCATGCGCAAGCAGGCAGACGCGCCGTTCGACGCGGTGCTGTTCGAAGGCGACAGCGACGAGCTGCTGAAACTCGTGAAGGACGTCGCACAGCGGCCAGGCCCGATTGTGTCGGTGCAAGGCGTGTCGGCAGGCGCGTTCGAGAACGGCGATGCGGAAGACTACGCGCTCGAGCGGCTGCTGACCGAGCGCTCGGTGAGCGTGAACACGGCCGCAGCTGGCGGCAACGCGAATTTGATGACGATCGGATCTTGATGGGCGCACCGCGTTTCACGCATGCCCTCAACCAGTAGATCCGCTTTCTTTAACCCAAGCATGGCGCATTGAAATGAAATTACTCGTCCCAGTGAAAAGAGTGGTCGACGCGAACGTGAAGGTCGGTGTGAAATCCGATCAATCCGGCGTCGACATCGCGAACGTGAAGATGTCGATGAACCCGTTCGACGAAATCGCCGTTGAAGAAGCCGTGCGCCTGAGGGAAGCGGGCGTCGCGACCGAAGTGATCGCGGTGTCGGTCGGTGTCGCGCAAGCGCAGGAAACGCTGCGTACGGCGCTGGCGATCGGCGCGGATCGCGCGATCCTCGTCGAATCGAACGACAGCGTCGAGCCGCTGGCCGTCGCGAAGATCCTGAAGGCGCTGGTCGACAAGGAGCAGCCGCAACTGGTGATCCTCGGCAAGCAGGCGATCGACGACGATTCGAACCAGACCGGCCAGATGCTGGCTGCGCTGGCCGGCCTGCCGCAAGCGACGTTCGCATCGAAGGTGACGGTTGCCGACGGCCGTGCAACGGTTGCACGCGAAGTCGACGGCGGCGCGGAAACGCTGTCGCTGACGCTGCCGGCGGTGGTCACGACCGACCTGCGCCTGAACGAGCCGCGCTACGTGACGCTGCCGAACATCATGAAGGCGAAGAAGAAGCCGCTGGAAACGGTGAAGCCGGAAGACCTGGGCGTGGACGTCACGCCGCGTCTGAAGACGCTGAAAGTGGTCGAGCCGCCGAAGCGCGCGGCCGGCGTGAAGGTGCCGGACGTGAAGACGCTGGTCGAGAAGCTGAAGACCGAAGCCAAGGTGCTGTAAGAGGGAGCGGAAAGAAATGACGATTCTGGTGATTGCAGAACACGACAACGCGTCGATCAAGGCCGCAACGCTGAACACCGTGGCGGCTGCCGCGAAGATCGGCGGCGACATCCACGTGCTGGTCGCGGGCCACAATGCGCAAGCGGCAGCGGACGCAGCAGCGAAGATCGCAGGTGTGTCGAAGGTACTCCTGGCCGACGCGCCGCAGCTCGAAGCGGGCCTGGCGGAAAACGTCGAGGCGACCGCGCTGAACATCGCGAAGGACTACTCGCACATCCTGGCGCCGGCAACGGCCTACGGCAAGAACATCGCGCCGCGCATCGCCGCGAAGCTGGACGTCGCGCAGATTTCGGACATCACGGCGGTCGACTCGGCCGACACGTTCGAGCGCCCGATCTACGCGGGCAACGCGATCGCGACGGTGCAGTCGAGCGACCCGATCAAGGTGATCACGGTGCGTGCAACGGGCTTCGATCCGGTTGCAGCGGAAGGCGGCGGCGCGTCGGTCGAGAAGATCGAAGCGGCAGCCGACGCAGGCAAGTCGCAGTTCGTGAGCCGTGAAGTGACGAAGCTGGACCGTCCGGAGCTGACGAGCGCGAAGATCATCGTGTCGGGCGGCCGCGGTCTGGGCAGCGGCGAGAACTACACGAAGGTGCTGGAGCCGCTGGCGGACAAGCTGTCGGCAGCACTCGGCGCCTCGCGCGCGGCAGTCGATGCGGGCTTCGTGCCGAACGACTACCAGGTCGGCCAGACCGGCAAGATCGTCGCACCGCAGCTGTACATCGCGGTGGGTATCTCGGGTGCAATTCAGCATCTGGCCGGCATGAAGGATTCGAAGGTGATCGTCGCGATCAACAAGGATCCGGAAGCACCGATCTTCAGCGTGGCCGACTACGGCCTCGTCGGCGATCTGTTCGCGCTCGTGCCGGAATTGACCACAGCGCTGGACAAGTAATCCGCATTTCGCAGCACCGTCAAACCTTGAGGATGACGGTGCTGCTGCCTGACCCTACGTTCGCCAACCGGAGCCCACATTGCGGCTCCGCCTTCGCTTTCCCCCTCCTCCATCGCCCCTTGTTGGCCATTGTCAGATCAACGCACATACGGGGAATACCCTTGCGCGTTGTATTTTTTGACATTCTGCACGGCGGCCATCCAATCAGATACTATACTTAGTCACCGTATACGATTTTATGTCGTACGGTGCACACCTCGATGCACTGGATCATCTGAGCCAATACTATTCGTTTTACGAATTGATTCGTGCCATGCAGATCCCTGCTCGACATAGCAACTGCAGTTCGAAAAACTAAATCAACTCGTTGAATCGTTTGGAGATCAGATGTATGAAAAAGAAGCTGCTGGCAGCATCAGTTCTCGCTACATTGGGTACGTCCGCGCATGCCCAAAGTACCGTCACCCTTTACGGCCTGATCGACGAGGGCTTCGACTTCACCAATAACGTTGGGGGAAGCAAGGTTTACGAACTGCAAAGTGGCTTCGCGCAAGGAAGTCGATGGGGCCTGAAAGGTACCGAGGATCTGGGTGGAGGTCTGAACGCCGTATTCCAGTTGGAAAACGGATTCAACGTCAACAACGGTCGACTCGGTCAGGGTGGCCTCATGTTCGGCCGTCAAGCCTATGTCGGGCTTTCGAGTACGACGTACGGCACCGTCACCTTCGGACGCCAGTACGATTCCCTTGTCGATTACCTGGCCCAAACCACGGTAAACGGCAACTGGGGCGGCTACATTTTCTCGCACCCGTATGACAACGACAACACCGACAATACGTTCCGGGTAAACAATACGGTCAAGTACGCGAGCCCGACGATTGCCGGGTTCCAGTTCGGTGGTACGTATAGCTTCTCGAACGACACCAACTTCGCCAATAACCGTCAGTACAGCGTTGGTGCTCAATATACCAACGGCGGTCTTCTGCTCGCAGCCGCATACCTGCAGGCGAACAACCCGTCCGCGACTGCTGCGGGTGCGATCAACAACGGTGGGGATGAGAATTTCGTTGCCACGCGCTTGCGCATCTTCGGAGCCGGTGTCAATTACTCGTTCGCCAATGCAACGGTCGGCTTTGCCTACACCAACTCGTCTATCGCGAATCCGATCAGCTCCGGGTATGTCGGTGCTATCACGCCCGCATCCGGCACGCTCTCGAACCTCCGATTCGAGAACTTCGAAGTGAACGGGAAATACCAGTTCACGCCGGCGTTCTATGCCGGCGCGATGTATTCCTACACTCGCGCGACGTTCGGCGCCACGACCGGGAAGCTTCACCCGAACTATCAGATGGTCGGCTTGATGGGCGATTACTTCCTGTCGAAGCGGACGGATCTGTACCTTCAGGGTGCCTACCAGCATGTCGGTGGAGATAGCACCGGTTCGATCCTCGATTTTGCATATGTGCCGGGTGCCGCCAATGTGTCGTCGAACCGCAATCAATTGCTCGTGCGTGCTGCAATCCGACACAAGTTCTAATCTGCTCCGAGGCTGATCAACCGCGCGTAATTCCTGCCGCCCCCCCCCCGCTGTCCGAATCGCACCTGCGGTGGATAGCGGGGAGAACTGTCCGGGAAAACCGTCATACGATCAATAGTCTCGGCTCCGACCGTAACGAAGCGCGAACGCGACATCCGGGTGCGTGTTATCGAACTGCTGGTGCGAAGCGCATCATGGAAAGAAAACCTCATCAACATCTCCGTTCGGACAACTTCATTCACCAGTTCCGTCTACACATATGAAACCGAAAATCATCGCTTCCCTCCTCCTCGCGTCGACCCTCGTGACATCTGCGTTCGCACAGGAACCCGGCACGCTAGAAAAAATCAGGAAGGATGGAGCCGTCACGCTTGGTGTACGAGAATCATCGGTACCCTTCTCCTATTACGACGATAAGCAACATATCGTGGGTTACTCGGCAGACATGTGCTCGCTTGTCGTCTCTGCAATCAAGGACAGGTTGCACATACCCAATCTGGCCGTGAAGGAGATTCCGACGACCTCGCAAAACCGGTTGCCTCTCATCGTCAACGGTACCGTGGATCTGGAGTGTGGCTCAACAACGAACAACACCGACCGCCAGAAGCAGGTGGCATTCTCCGATACGATCTTCGTGATCGGCACCCGTCTGCTCACCAGGAAGAACTCAGGCATCAAGAATTTCTCTGATCTGACGGGCAAGAATATCGTGACGACCGCAGGAACGACGTCGGAGAAGATCCTGCGCGAGATGAACTACAAGAACAACCTGCACATGAACGTAATCAGCGCAAAAGATCACAGCGAATCGTTCATGACGCTCGAAAGCGGGCGAGCCACGGCGTTCATGATGGATGACGCACTGCTCTATGGGCAGTTGGCCAGGTCGACGAACGCGGGCAACTACGAAATCGTCGGTAAGCCTCAGTCGTTCGAAGCATACGGCCTGGTCATGCGAAAGAACGATCCGGAATTTCAGGGCCTCGTCAATCAGGCGCTCGTTGACGCGATGAAGTCCGGCAAGGCGGAAGCGCTGTACAAGAAGTGGTTCATGTCGCCAATCCCGCCCAAGGGAATTAACCTGAACTTCCCGATGACTGTCGAGGTTCGGGAGCATTTCCAGAATCCGAGCGACAAGCCTTATCAATGATTCCGATGCCGTTGGCCACGTGGTCGTCAATCTGACCACGGAGGTACAGGACGGAGCGCTCATATAGGCCGCGCTCCGTTACTTTTTTTAGGGCTTGCAAAGAGAGCGCGCCGCACATAGCGGCGCGTTCGGGCTACATGTTCGGGTAATTCGGCCCGCCGCCACCTTCCGGCGTGACCCACACGATGTTCTGCGTCGGGTCCTTGATGTCGCAGGTCTTGCAGTGCACGCAGTTCTGCGCGTTGATCACGAGACGATCGCTGCCGTCGTCGTTCTTCACGAACTCGTACACGGCCGCCGGGCAGAAGCGCCCCTCCGGCCCCGCGTACGTGCGCAGGTTCACGCTCACCGGCACGTTCGCATCCTTCAGCGTCAGGTGCGCCGGCTGGTTCTCCTCGTGGTTCGTGTTCGAGATGAACACCGACGACAGCCGGTCGAACGTCAGCTTGCCGTCCGGCTTCGGATACTCGATCGGCTGGCACTGCGACGCCGGTTTCAGCATCTCGTGGTCCGCATGCTGGTGATGCAGCGTCCACGGCACGTTGCCGCCCATCACCTTCTGCTCGATCCCGACCATCAGCGTGCCGAGGTACAGCCCCTTGGCCATCCACTGCTTGAAGTTGCGCGCGCGGTACAGCTCCGTGTACAGCCACGATTGCTTGAAGGCGTCCGGATACGCGTTGAGCTCGTCGCTCTGGCGGCCGGCCTGCACCGCGTCGAACGCGGCGTCCGCCGCCAGCATGCCGGTCTTGATCGCCGCGTGGCTGCCCTTGATCCGCGATGCGTTCAGGAAGCCCGCGTCGTCGCCGATCAGCGCGCCGCCCGGGAACACCGTCTTCGGCAGCGACAGCAGCCCGCCGGCCGTGATCGCGCGCGCGCCATACGACACGCGCTTGCCGCCTTCGAGGAACGCACGGATCGACGGGTGCGTCTTGTAGCGCTGGAATTCCTCGAACGGCGACAGGTACGGGTTCGTGTAGCCGAGGCCGACCACGAAGCCGACCACGACCTGGTTGTTGTCCATGTGATACAGGAACGAGCCGCCGTACGTATCCGACTTCAGCGGCCAGCCGGCCGTGTGGATCACGAGGCCCGGCTTGTGTTTCGCGGGCTCGATTTCCCACAGCTCCTTGATGCCGATCCCGTACGCCTGCGGCTCGGCGTTCGCGTCGAGCTTGTACTTCGAGATCAGCTGGCGGCCCAGATGGCCACGGCAGCCTTCGGCGAACAGCGTGTATTTCGCGTGCAGCTCCATGCCGAGCTGGAAGTTCTCGGTCGGCTCGCCGTCCTTGCCCACGCCCATGTTGCCGGTCGCGACGCCTTTTACCGAGCCGTCGTCGTTATAGAGAATCTCGGAAGCAGGAAAGCCCGGGAAGATCTCGACGCCCAGGGCTTCGGCCTGTGCCCCAAGCCAGCGCGTGACGTTGCCCAGCGAGATCACGTAGTTGCCGTGGTTCTGGAAGTTGGCGGGCAGCGCCCAGTTCGGCGTCGTGACCGCGCTCTTCTCGGACAGGAACAGGAAGCGGTCTTCCGTCACCTCGACGTCGAGCGGCGCGCCGCGTTCCTTCCAGTCGGGGAACAGTTCGTTGATCGCGCGCGGATCCATCACCGCGCCCGACAGGATGTGCGCGCCGATCTCGGAACCCTTCTCGAGCACGCACACGCCGATCTCGGTGCCTTTCTCGGCGGCCAGCTGCTTGAGCCGGATCGCCGCCGACAGCCCGGCGGGGCCGCCGCCGACGATCACGACGTCGTATTCCATCGATTCGCGCGGGCCGTATTGCGCGACATACTGTGATTGCTGCATCTGAGACATGAGACTCGCACCAGAACTAGGATATTCGATTGCGACAGGTCGCTTGATCGCCCGCCGCATGTCAAGCGCGCCATCAAATGATGCCGCGCTCCCGATACGGTTGATTGCGTTGCACCCGGTCGTAGCCAAAGCGCTCGATGTCCAGCGACTCGAGTCGCCCCTTCAGGATGAGTTCGGCAACAGCAAGACCCGCTGCGGGCGCATGCATCAACCCGTGCCCCGAAAAGCCCGCCGCAACAATAAAGTTTTCGCGATTTCCCGACCATTTTCCGATGATCGCATTCCCGTCGAAATCGCACTGCTCATACAAGCCGGACCACGATTTCGTCAGCTGCAGCAACCCCAAGCCCGGGAAACGCCACTGAACAGCGGGCCGTACCGTGTTGTCGAACCAGTTGACGTCCAATTCCTGGGAGAACCCGCGCGGAACTCGCGTGTCAACCAGTCCCCCGGAAAAGCCGCTACCCGCCGACCGAATCGCCAGCCCCTTCAGATCCTTAACGTACGGCATGTTCGGATGCGATGACTCGGCCGTGAAGACATGCTCGAAGCGAAGCATCGGATTGACCGGCAACGGCATGCCGACCATGCCACTGACAACCTGAGCCCAAGGGCCCGCGGCATTGACGAAGTACTCGGCACGCAGCGTCTCGCCTGACCGTAGACGCGCGCCAGTTACAACCAGTCCGCTCTCGTCGAATCCGACAACCTCATCCGACACAAAGCGGACACCCGCGTCACGCGCACGCTGCACGACCACCGAATGATATTTTTGTGCGTCGAACCACCCATCGTCGGGCGAATACACGCCGGCGCCCAGGTCGTCGACGCGCAACATGGGGAAGCGTTGGCTGATTTGATCCGGCGTCAGAAACTCAGCCTTTACGTCCATGCGCCGCTGAACCTCGAGATTCGCCTCGAGCATACCGATACCTTCCGGCGGGACGATGAACAGGTAGCCCTTTGCCCGCCAATCCACTTTCTCGAGATCGTCCGCAGCTTGAGCGTCGAGCGCCTGAAAGAACTTGATGCTGTAGTCAGACATCGCGATATTCTCGGGGCAGCAAAAGAGTCGACGCGACCCGCCCGAACCCGCCGTCGCGGACGACGAAAACCCGCCCAGCGGCGCCGGGTCCACCACCGTCACCCTGAGTTGGGGATCAGCCCTCTTACAGAACAAGGCAATACTGGAGCCCACTGCTCCAGCGCCCACAATCACCACATCGTTCATTCTCTCACCCTCGCAATACTGGATCGTGTACAGTTGATTCGATTATTGGATCCACAATCGGATCCCCATCTAAACGGGTGGATGGCCACATCTCTTCGACGGGCAACGAATCGGTCATCCACCCATACTGCAAACCGAATAAGCGCTTGACGCATTCGTCTATCAGGAAAACTCGACCTGCATGACCGACAAAACGCTAGACCAGACGCCCCTGACCGCAGACAGCGTGACCGAACAGCTGCGTGCTCTCATCCTCAATGGCACGCTGGGCGTCGGCGTCCAGCTCAAGCAGGAGGTTCTTGCGAAGCGCTTCGGTGTCAGTCGTATTCCTGTGCGCGAAGCACTCAAGCGACTCGAAGCCGAGGGTTTGGTCACACATGCTCCACATCAAGGTTCCGTCGTCGCGTCCCGTTCCGTGCACGAGCTACTGGAAATTCTCGACATGCGGGTGGGTCTCGAATCGCGCGCCCTCGTGCTAGCGATACCGCGGATGACGCTCTCCGTCTTCGAAGAAGCCGAATCCGTCATCGCGCGCTACGATGCCAGCGACATGCCTCGCGAGTGGGCCGAGTTGAATCTCGAATTCCATATGTGCCTGTATCGCCCTTGCAATCGTCCACGCCTGCTTAAGACAATCGAAAACCTGGTGCGCGGGGTCGACATCCAGCTTCGCGCTCATCAATCGAGCGCGGCGGGAAGAAAATCTCCTCAGGACGAGCATCGCGCAATCCTCGACGCTTGCATCGCGCGCGACGTTCGTCGCGCACGCGATCTGCTCGAAGCCCATCTCGAACATACGCAGCAGGTGTTGTGCAACGAACAGGGTTTCAGCGAATAACCGCTATTGCCTGCTCCTTCGCGCCGTACAGACACTTTCCGGCACTGACCCGACGCCGCGTTGAACGCACACATCGACAGCATTCCGAATGCTGCCGTTGGCGAGCATCGACGCAAGACCAGCAAACGGAGCGGTCTTGCGCGCGAACTCTCGGGGCCGCTTTACAGAATCCCCACTTCCCGATACGGCTGATTCGCTTCAACACGTTCGTATCCGAGTCTCGTCAGATCGATCGTCTTGAACGAACCGTGCACGATCAATTCGGCGATGCCCCGCCCTGCCGCCGGCGAATGCATCATGCCGTGGCCGGAAAAGCCCGCGACCGTATACAAGTTCTTGAGCCGCGAGTTCCATGCACCGATGACCGGATTGCCGTCGAGATCGTTCTGCTCGTAGAGGCCCGACCAGGTCCGATGGCACTTCGCTGCTTCAAACACCGGGAATCGATGCGCAACGGCCGGCCAGACCACGTTTTCGAAGTAGTCGTGATCCACGTCGAAATTGAAGCCTCGACGCTCGTTCCCATCCACCAAACCGCCTGAAAAACCGTTGCCTTCAGACCGGAAGGCCAGGCGGCTGAGATCCTTCACGTACGGCAGGTGCTCGACCGGATTGCCGCAGGTGAAGTAATGCTCGAAGCGCCGCATCGGAACGACAGGCAGCTCCATACCGAACATTTTCGCGATCAGGCCCGACCACGCGCCGCCACAGTTGACGAATGCGTCCGCGTCGAGCCGCATTCCGCTCTCGAGCATCACGCTCTTCGCGCTGTTCGCCGTGACCTCGGCGTCGATGACCTTATCCTTGAGATACACCGCGCCGAGTTCGATTGCCTTGCGACGAAAGCCCCACAACAGACCATTCGGATCGCACCAGCCGTCTTCGGGCGTATGTGCACCGGCACCCAGGTCCTCTACATTGATCGACGGAAATCGCTCCTTCAATTCGCTCGGCGTCAACAGATCGACGTGGCAACCGTGAGCACGTTGAATCGCGACGTTGCTTTCAAGCATCGACACCTTTTCCGGCGGCACCAGGAACAGATACCCGCCCTGCACCCAATCGACCGGTGCAGGCCGGCCATTTGCAATCATCGTGTTCTCGAAGTTCCTTATGACCTCCAGGCTGTAGAGCGACATCTGGATGTTTTCCGTACCGGAAAACTGGACGCGGCAGCCACCGGACGAGCGCAACGCCGATGCGAACTCGTATGTCGGATCAGGCTCGACGACACACACGCGCGTCCGCGGAGCTTGTACAAGGATGTTGTAGGCCACGCTGGAGCCCACGATTCCGCCGCCGATCACCACGACGTCATATTTCTGCGTTTGCGAATTGGTCATTGCTAGTACCTCTGAAAAAGCCTGCGGATAAAGTCTTCGGGTTTGGATCGGAGCTGAACGGGATCGCTCGTTACGCAACGGATCAGGTTGTCTGGGCGATCTTGCCGCCGGTGACTTGTGCAGCCTGGCGCCTAGTCCCCAACACGTCTTCCTCGTCGAGTCGCACGAGAGCTCGCGGCACACCGGTGTTGGCACCCCAGTAGTACGAAATCAGTGCGACAGCACAAACCATCAGGAAATCATACGGATGTGGTACCGCTCCGCTGCCACCGAACGGTCCGAGATACGACGCCACCATCGTCAGCACGTAATATCCGACCAGCCAGAGCGAGCAACGTACCTGTTGCTTCATGCTGAGGTGGCCCACAGGCAGCTTCCGCAAGAAGACCAGATAGCCGATGTAGAGTGCAATCTGCGCACCCAGCAGCCAATACAGGCTCTTCCACCCGGACCAATAGACGATCAGCGTCGCCACAACGAACGACAACGGGCCGAGCACCGACAGTCCCTTGACACGAAACGGCCGAACCATATCGGGACAGCTCTTGCGCAGCGCGGCGACGCAAACCGGAGCAATCGCGTAGCTAACGACGAGCGCGGCAGAAACGACCGAGATCATCGCTTCCCAGGACGGGAACGGCATCGTCCAGAAAATCGACAACGCGAACGCAAGCCAGGTCGCAGGGCGCGGAATACCGGACTCCTTGTCGACCTTCGCGAATACCTTGAAGAAGGTTCCGGATTGCGCCCATCCATAAATCGCGCGAGGCGTTGCATTGAAGAAGATGTTGCCGCAACCGCTCGGCGAGATGATCGCGTCGAGCACGACGACGACACCCAGCCATGCGATACCGAGTTGCAATGCGATGTCATGGAACGGCAGCGAAAATTTCTTGCTCAGTGCTTGCCAGCCCTCTCCCAACAGTCCCGTCGGAACCGCCCCGAGAAACGCGATCTGCAACAGTACGTAGATGATCCCGGAACAAACGATCGAGAGAATCAACGCGATCGGAATCGTCCGTTGCGGGTTCTCGACTTCGCTTGCCACCGACACGATGGGAGTCAGACCGAGGAAGGCGAAGATCACGCCCCCCGAGGACACGGCCATTTCGACACCGGACATCCCGAACGGAGCAAAGCCGGCTACGTGAAAGTTTTCCGGCTTGAAATGAAGCATCAGGGTCACGACGATCAATGTCGGTACCGCGAACTTGAAAACGCTGACGACGTTATTAGCCTTCGCGAACGTCTTGACACTCGAATAATTGAGCCAGAAAAACAGCGCCACGAGCGCGAGCTGGACCAGCCACCCAGTCGTGCTCGGGTTGCTGGTTCCCGGATCATTGAGCACAGGAAACCATGCAGCGGCATATTGGCGTGCGGCCACCACTTCGATCGCGACCATGCTCGAAAGATAGATGACGGTGATGGCGCCGATGAGATAGCTCATCAAAGGCCCATGCGACGTATGGAGGTAACTGATCGCGCCACCCGCACGCGGCAGCGCGGCGCCGAGCTCACAATAGACGATGCCCAGCGTGAGTACTGCAACCGCCGCGATGACCCACGAGAAGATGCCCGCAGGACCGGCAAAGGAGGCGACGTGGCTGGCGGCAAACAACCACCCCGAGCCGAAGACCGTCCCAAGACCGATGAACGTCAGATCGATCAGTGACAGTCGTTTTTTGAAGTGACCAGATTCAGGCATGCAATTCGTTCCTCGAATAAATAATCCGCCGCACCGGCGAACGTCAGGTCGGGGCACTACGATGGCCAATACAACGCCACCCGCTCCAGCCCGAATCGATCGTCGCGATAGGTCGAGCCTTCATCGTTGCTTCAAGCCACGCGACGTACACCATGCCCCTACAAGATCGCGCCAGATCGACGATCCGCGCTCCAACCGACGAGGGCTCGAAAGCCAGTCACCGCGGTAAAAACACATCGCATTCGCATCGATTTTATTGGAGCCAAAATTGGATCCAATAAAATATCCACCGATCCTAGCGTTGACTTGCGAGGGCGACACTCATGGATAACCCTCGGTTCACAGTCATCCCTGCTTCGGTAAGTTTGGTATACGATTTACTCATTGCGGATACTATAATACATCCACGTCGGCCGTGAAAGCTCGTCTCGAGAGATCCGGTCACTCCCGCCCGGGAGCCCACCTTGTCGCAGGGCGCGGCAGCCACAGGAAGCTTGAAGAAATGGAATACGACTACGTTGTTGTCGGTGCTGGCGCAGCAGGTTGCGCTATTGCAGCGCGCCTGTCCGAAGACCCATCGAGCCAAGTGCTGCTCGTGGAAGCCGGGGGATCGGATCGATCCCTGATTGTCGACATGCCCGCTGCCCTGCCGTTCGCCTATGCCAGCAAGCGACTCGGGTGGCATTATCAAGCAGGCCCGGAACCGCATCTGGACAATCGTTCGATCGACGAGAAGCGCGGTCGTGCCATCGGCGGCAGCACGACGATTAACGCGATGATCTACAACCGCGGCAACCCGCTCGACTACGAAGGCTGGGCCGAAATGGGGCTCGGCGAATGGTCATATGCGCACTGCCTGCCCTATTTCCGTAAGCTCGAAACCTTCAGCGGCGGCACGGATCAATGGCGCGGCGGAGACGGCCCGATGCGCATCATGCGCTGCAAGGCCGATCACAAGCTGCACGAATGCTTCATGCGCGCGGGCGAGCAGCTCGGCTTCGCCATTCCGGAAGATCACAACGGCTTTCGCCAGGAAGGCTTGCACATTGCACAGGCATATATCCACGAGGGCCGACGCTGGTCTGCTGCGCGCGGATATCTGGATCCGGCAGTCGGTCGCCCAAATCTTCACGTGTGCACGGACGCCTTAGTCGAGCGCGTCGTGTTTGACGGCGAGCACGCCGTCGGCATTCAGTACCTGCAGCACGGAAAGCGCGTGACTGCGCACGCCGACCGCGAGGTCATCTTGTGCGCAGGCTCATTCAATTCGCCGAAGCTGCTGATGCTTTCCGGAATCGGCGACGCCAACGAACTGCGGCAACACGGCATCGACGTGCTGGTGCATTCCCCACAGATCGGCAAAAACCTCGAGAACCATCCCGGCGTCAATCTTCAATACACGACTGCGCGGGAGAATTCGCTCGTCTCCGAACTCGGCCTCGTCGGACAGGCCAAGCTCGGGGTGAACTGGCTACTTTGGAAAAAGGGGCTGGGAACCACGAACTTCTTCGAGAGCGGCGCGTTTCTACGCAGCAGCGAGCGTTTCGCCTATCCGAACGTGCAGTTTGAATTCCTGCCACTGACGCGCCAACTGAAGAACGGTCGCCTGGTCGCGATTCCGGGGTTCCAGTTCTGGCTCGACCTGTCGCGCCCGCAAAGCCGCGGACGCGTGAAGCTTCGATCCGCCGATCCTGCTGCCGCGCCCGATATCGTGTTCAATCATTTCGCGGAAGCGGATGACATGCGAGACATGATCGACGCAATCCGTCTCGGGCGCAGGATCATCGCGCAGCCGGCCTGGGATGCAGTGCGGGGAGAAGAGCTCGCACCGGGCGCCCATGCACAAACGGATCAAGAGCTCGCGTCGTTCATCCGGTCGAACACTGGCACGTCCTATCACCCGAGCGGCACCTGCAGGATGGGAACCGACGACGATGCCGTGGTCGATGGCTACGGCCGAGTTCGCGGTGTCTCGCGCTTGCGGGTCGTCGACGCCGCGATCATGCCGCGTATCGTGACCGCAAACCTGAGCGCGTGCGTCTTGATGATGGCGGAGAAAATTTCCGACCACATCCGGGGCAGAACGGCTCTACCGCCATCGTCGGCGCCGTGGTTCAACTCCTCCACCGAGCGTATGGTCGGCGCGCGTGCATTCGGCTAATGCCCAACAGCATGCCGACCACGCCCCGAACGACGCCTGACATTCAAACCTGACCATTCATCACGCAGCATCCATCATGCTGCGCTTCCGAAGCGAGAATCCTCATGTACTCCGAAAAACTTCAGCTCCTGATCAACGGACAGTGGACCACCGGCAGCGACGGTGAGACCCATCCCGTCTACAACCCCGCGACGGGCGAAGTGATCGCCGAGCTCCCCTGCGCGAGCATGGCAGACCTCGACCAAGCACTCGAAGGCGCGCAAGCGGGCTTCCAGGCGTGGAAGCAACTGCCCGCGATCCTGCGCTACGACACGCTGAACAAGGCCGCAGACCTGATCCAAGCGAGAAAGCATGACATCGCGCGCACGATGACCCAGGAAAACGGCAAGCCGCTGGGCGAAGCCGCCGGCGAAGTGCAGTTTTGCGCCGACGCGGTTCGCTGGTATGCAGAAGAAGCGCGACGTACATATGGCCGCGTGATTCCGGCGCGCGCGCCGGGCACGCGCCAATTGACCCTCAAGGAACCTGTCGGCCCGGCACTGGGTTTCGCGGCATGGAACTTCCCCGCCGGCAACGTGGCGTTGAAGATCGGGGCAGCACTGGCCGCAGGATGCTCGATCATCGTCAAGCCGAGCGACGAGACGCCGGGAAGCGCGGTCGCGATCGGCCGCTGTTTCCAGGACGCCGGCGTACCGGCCGGAGTGGTCAACATTGTCTTTGGCGATCCGGCTCCGATTTCCGAACGGCTGATTAAGTCGCCCATCCCCAAGAAGGTATCGCTGACGGGCTCGACACCCGTCGGCAAACTCCTGGCACGACTCGCCGCCGATACGCTCAAGCGCTGCACAATGGAACTGGGCGGCCACGCGCCGGTGCTCGTGTTCGAGGATGTAGACGTCGATTACACGGTCAACGCACTCGTCACCGCCAAGTTCCGCAACGCTGGCCAGGTCTGTACTTCTCCGACGCGCTTCTATGTGCATCGCGGCATCTATGAACAATTCATCGCCCGATTTACCGAACGGACAAAGCAACTGATCGTAGGTAACGGCCTTGAGGAAGGCGTCCAGGTCGGCCCGATGATTACCGAGCGCCGTCTCGCCGCCGTCGACGAACTGGTGCAAGATGCGGTCGCGAACGGCGCCACCGTCGTCACGGGTGGGCAGCGTCTCGACCGCGCAGGCTATTTCTATGCGCCTACAGTGCTGCGCGACGTTCCGGACAGCGCGCAGATCATGAGCCAGGAACCGTTCGGTCCGCTCGCACCGGTCACGCCGTTCGACTCCTTCGACGAAGTCATCGCTCGAGCCAACTCATTGCCGTACGGCCTTGCTGCCTACGTCTTTACACGCGACCACTCGATCGCTATGCGAGCGAGTGAATCGCTGGAAGCGGGCCAGGTCGGCATCAACGGAACGTCCGTTCATGAGGTGGAGACCCCGTTCGGCGGAGTCAATGAATCGGGTTATGGGCATGAAAGCGGAATCGAGGGGCTCGACGCCTACCTGCGCACCAAAATGATTGCGGACAAGCAGCTTCCGCCTGCTACTCATTCCTGAGTCGACGCTCGCAACAGAGCGAACCGCTCGCCAACGGCTTCGCCAGGCCACTCGCGAAATCGATCGCATCGGGCCTGGCATTTCCGTTCAGATCCAGGCCACCCGCCCGGCGTCTCGGCGCCGACACCTCGCATCCCGGCGCCCTCTTCTTCTGCAGGAGCATTCATGTCGATCGGAATTGCCGGCTTCGACCACTCAATCGTCGCCGTGCGAAACATGGAGGAGTCGAGATCCCTCCACGAGAAACTTGGCTTTACTGTACCGCCGCGCGGCAGCCATATCGAATGGGGCACCGGCAACTGGTGCATTATGTTCGAGAACAGCTACCATGAACTGCGCGGAATCGTCGATGCGGAGCGCTACACACATGGCCTAGAACACTTTCTCGCCAAACGGGAAGGCCAGATGGGCATCGCATTCCGGTCAAAACTAGATAATCGCAATCTGTATCTGCGAGCAGTCGACGCTGGACTCCATCCTGCCGAACCGCGTGAACTCACCCGCAATTTCGAGCTGGAAGCAGGTAACGTCCCGGTGTCGTTCCGTCTCGTGTTCTTCGACCCGAAAGAAGCACCGCCGCTGATGGCGTCTCTCATATGTCAGCACCTGACGCCCGAGCGCCTGCGCAAGCCGGAATATCTCGAACATCCCAACACAGCGAAGGACGTCATCGAGATCACGTCCGTTGCGTCCGACCTACGCGACGTCAAACAACAGCTTGCGACACTGTTCGGTCGCGAAAATGTGAGCAACACGGCAAGCGAAGTGCAGGCAACGTTGCCGGATGGCGGCATGATACGAGTTCTCGACACATCCGCGGCCGCCAGCGAAGGTCTGATACTTGAAGACGTCGATACACCCTATCTGTCAAGCATCACCATTCGGGTCGCCCGACTCGCATCGGCTGTGCAAGTGCTCAAATCGAACGAGATACCGTTCTCGCAGGTCGGCAAGCGCATCCGCATTGCACCGGCCCATGCGTGCGGCACCTTTCTCGAGTTTGCCGAGGAGTAATGCGTGAAGCGCAGTGACCATCAAGCAACGCTCGCCGGCGAGCCGCTGCAAATGCCGCAGTCGCTCTGGGCAGACACAGCGATCGCGGCGCCCATGCCTACTCGATTGACGACGACCGTCGACACCGATGTCGTTGTCATCGGCGCGGGATTCACCGGACTGTCGGCCGCGATCCATCTTGCCGAGCTTGGTCTCAGCTGTGTTGTCCTCGATGCCGCCGAACCAGGCTGGGGCGCCTCGGGACGCAATAACGGGCAAGTCATCGCCGGCCTCAAACAGGATCCGGACGTTGTTGAAGCGCTCTGGCCCGGTGACGCGGGACGTCGGCTCGTTCAATTCGGCGGCGATGCACCATCGAAAGTCTTCGAACTCGTGAAGCGCCACCGCATCGACTGCTCGGCAAGCAATTCGGGCTGGATTCAACCCGCATTCACGCGCTCCGGCATCGCCGCCGTCCTGCATCGAAGCAGAATTTGGCGCGAGCGTGACGTCGCAACGGAAGTACTCGAAGGCGATGCACTGCACCAGCGGCTTGGCACTACAAGCTATTCGATCGGCTGGCTGGATCCGCGCGGCGGATGCGTTCAACCACTCAGCTACGCGCGCGGACTTGCACACGTTGCCCGCAGGCTCGGCGTGCATGTCTTCAACCGCACGAGGGTGACCGAGATCTCGGGATCGCACGGACACTACAAGGTTACGAGCGAAACCGGATCTGCATCGTGCAGGCACATCATCGTGGCGACAGGCGCCTATGCCGACAAGCTCGTGCCCGGTCTTTCACACTCTTTCGTCGCCGTACGTACTGCACAAGTTGCCACTAGACCGCTGCCCGAAGCACTGCGTTCCGTGATTCTGCCGATGGGGAACGTCGCGTCGGACACACGTCAGTTGCTGACATCGTTCCGTCGATCACCCGACGATCGTCTCGTCATGGGAGGCTCGGGCGCGACCGCGGGCCTCAACCATACAAAGATCGTTCCTTACCTCAAACGCGCTGGCGACGCGTTATTCGGCGCGCTCGGGAAACTCGATTGGTGCTACGCCTGGAGCGGCTACTTCGCCGTCACGACCGATCATCTTCCACATGTTCATGAGCCGCAACCGGGTATTCACATTGCGGTCGGGTGCAACGGCCGAGGCATAGCGATCTCCACGTCGCTTGGGATCGAACTTGCGCGACGCGTAGCCGGCGCCGACGCCGTAGAAATCTCGGTGCCGGTCACCGACATCCGGACAGTACCATTCCACGCCTTCAGGGCGCTCGGTGTCGCGGCCGCTGCTCGCTACAAGCGGCTGCAGGACAGATTTGGGGCCTGAACTGGCCGGCGGTCATCGCGCTATCATTGACAAGAATCGAGCACAGGCCATCGTATCCGATAGTATAATTATCGTATATAAATTCGCGTACACCCCCAATTCGATGCGTGTGGCCACGCTGCGGCTGATTGTTTCGCGTCGAGTGGGATCGACAGAGATCGCTGAAAATGGCTCAGGCAAAACCCGTCAAGAAGACAATGAGCGCCACGCAAGGCGCGTATGTCGAACTGAAACGTCGCATTCTCGAGGGTGAACTCGCCGAGGGCTCACCGATCCGCCAGGATGACGTTGCGGCCCAGCTCGGCGTGAGCAAGATCCCGGTACGAGAAGCACTGATGCGGCTGCAGTCCGAAGGACTTGTGAAGTTTACGCCGAATGTCGGTGCGGTCGTTGCGACTCTCACCGTCATGGACTACATCGAGATGCTCGACATGCGGCTCGCACTCGAATGCCGCGCCCTTGAGCTGGCGGTGCCCAACATGGCATCCGTCGACATCTCTCGCGCGCGCGAGTTGCTGTCCGCCTACCACTCGGCCATGACTGACCAGGAATGGAGCGACCTGAACGCGCAATTCCACGATACGCTCTACGCCCCGTCCAACCGCCCTCGCCTGCTCGCAACAATCAATTCGGTTCAGGAGCACATGGGCCGCCTGCTGCGCCTGCGCGTCACGATGGCGGCACAGCATGAGCGCTCGCATGACGAGCACGTAAAGCTACTCGAGGCGTGCGAGCGCGGCGACGTAAAGGACGCGGTCCGCCTGTTGCGCAAGCATATCGAGCAGACGCAGCGCGAAGTTCAAGGATACTTCCGGAACAATCAACGCAGTGTCAAGATTTCCTGACCCGCGCGTCTTTCCAGCCCACTGTGCGGCAGGGTCAATGCCCTGCCGCATGACCTGTCATTTCGACTCCGCGTAGAACTTGCCGGCATGGGCCCAGTCCGTCGGCGGAATCTCGACGAACATGACGTCGATCGATTCAACCGGGCATTTCAATACTTCCGAAGTCAACCGCGTGACCTCCTCGACGTACTTCGCCTTCTGCTCATGAGTGCGGCCCGGCGACAGTTCGATGCGGACGATAGGCATGGTTGAAAACTCCTTGGTTTGAGCGGGACGCGGCGCACGCCGCGCGAACAAGCCGCGACTCCTCCCATTCAGGCCGGGAGGCAGCCGCGGCCGGCATGTTACCGCATATGGGGATAGCCGTACGCGGTCGCGGGTGCGTACGTTTCCTTGATCGTACGAGGCGAGGTCCAGCGCAGCAGATTAAGGCCTGAACCGGCCTTGTCATTCGTGCCGCTACGGCGAGCGCCGCCGAACGGCTGCTGCCCGACAACCGCACCTGTCGGCTTGTCGTTGACGTAGAAATTGCCCGCCGAGAAGCGCAATGCCGCACCAGCTTCTGCGATGGCCGCGCGATCGCGCGCGAATACGGCACCAGTCAACGCGTAGGGGCTCGTGCCGTCGACAAGCTTCAGCACATCCGCCCATGCGTTGTCCTGATACACGTAGACCGACAGCACCGGACCGAAGATTTCCTCACGCATCGTCGTGACGTTCGGATCTGTCACCTCGATTACCGTTGGCGACACGAAGTAACCGTGTTCGTCGTTGGCTTGCCCGCCCCCCACGATGGTCGACTTCGAGCAATCGCGCGCGCCGTCGATGTAGCGCGTGATTCGATCGAACGCCTTGCGATCGATGACTGCGCCCATGAAATTCGACAGATCGGCGACATCCCCCATCCGGATCGTCGCGATATCGTCGAGGAGTCGTGCCTTGACTGCAGGCCACAACGACGCCGGAACGTACGCACGCGACGCCGCGCTGCACTTCTGGCCTTGATACTCGAATGCGCCACGCAACAATGCGACAGCCAGTGCTTCCGAGTCGGCCGATGCATGCGCCAACACAAAGTCCTTGCCGCCGGTTTCGCCGACCAAGCGCGGGTAATTGCCGTAGTTCGACAGTCGCTCTGCGACGCCACGCCACAATCCGTCGAATACTGCCGTCGAACCGGTGAAGTGCAATCCCGCAAACGACGACGATGCCAGAACTGCCTCCGAAACGGTCGATGCGTCACCCGGTACGAAGTTGATGACGCCAGGCGGCAGCCCCGCTTCCTGCAGCAGTTCCATGAACAGGTAATTGCTCAATGCCGCCGTCGCTGCCGGCTTCCAGAGCACGGAATTCCCCATCAGCGCCGGTGCGCAGGCGAGATTTCCGCCGATAGCCGTGAAATTGAACGGCGTGACGGCATAAACGAACCCCTCGAGAGGGCGGTAGTCCGTACGATTCTTCATGCCGGCCGACGACAGCGGCTGAATTGCCTGAAGTTGCTCGGCGAACGCAACATTGAAGCGCAAGAAATCGATCAGCTCGCATGCGGCATCGATTTCAGCTTGGTAAGCGGTCTTGCTCTGCCCCAGCATCGTGGCTGCGTTCAATTTCTGACGCCACGGGCCGGCGAGCAGATCGGCAGCCTTCAGAAAGACTGCGGCGCGCTCCTCGAACGAACGTGCCGACCATTCGCGTTGCGACTCGACCGCATCGTCAATCGCCGCGCTGATCACCGACGCATCCGCTTGGTGCACACGGGCAAGGACATTCCGATGAGCATGCGGCGCAGTAACGTCAACCAGCCGCCCCGTCGGTACCTTCTTGCCAGCAACGATCGGTGCGATCTCGACTTCCTCGCTCGCCGCTTTTCCAAGGGCATCTACCAGCGCCGCACGTGCAGCCGAACCGGGTTCGTATTGAAATACCGGCTCATTGCCGGGAAGTGTCGTCACCGTCATCGAGAATCCTCCTACGAGTAGCGTTGCGCGAACCGATCAGCCGTGGGTCCGCGAGTGGAACTCCCGCATCCAGCGCGCCGACCGACAATCAATAAACTACGATAATTTTCTCATCGTATACTATTTCTTTCCGCCCGGCAACGCCCTTCAGCTGCTGGCTGCGCCTTTTGACTGCGTCACACAGTGCTCGGGCAACCCCGACCGGCCCATTGAGACACATTCTAGGTATTGTTCCCTTCTGCCCGAATGTGCGGACCGGCTATGAGTTTCAGCAACGCGGGCTGCCCCGCGCTGACCATCCCGCAAAAACAGGGTATCCGGTTTTTGCGGTTGATTTGGTCTAGGTCTGCTCGTCCTCGATCAACCGCGCCAGTGTTGATATGTCCACGCCGTAGTTTTTCGGCTCGTGTGATGATGCCATCCGCGCGCGCGGTGCCTTCCAGGGCTTATCGACGACCAGCATGTCCGCCAAGCCCATACCCGCCGCGTCGTCCGGGATGCCATGACGCAACATCTCGTCCACCTCGCGCGGTTTGATGCGCCGCTCGAACTTCGGCCGGCTGTTCGTTCGCTTGAATGCCCCTTCGGCAAACAGGATCTTCGCGCGCAGAGCCTCGAACGAATAGCCCCGGCCGAGCCGGTTCATAACCCGAATCAGGTTGTTCCGCGACTCGGTGTAGGCGTTCGTGATCGGGTGTTCGAAGTAAGTCAGAATCTCGGGCATCCAGTTCTGGAACGCCTTGGTTAGCGGCTCGAAATGCCCGTGCAGGCCGTGCGGAATCGATTTGAAGCAGTTGCCGTATGCGTCGCCAGGCGCGGGCTGTCGTAGATCCCATAGAAGGCCTCCTTGAGCCTGTACGGGCAGTTCTTCGTCCAGCCGTCCAAAAGCAGCCGCTCCTGGTCGGTCAGGCCTCGCTCGCGCTTGAGCAGCACGAAACGATCGTGCATCAGGCCGCGCCGCTAGTTGGTCGTCAAATCGGCGCGGATCGCCTTGCGGGCCGATTCCACGGCGTCATTTGCCATCCGCACGACGTGGAACTTGTCCACGACGATCGTCGCCTGCGGCAGCACGGCTCGCGTGGCGTCCCGATACGGCCGCCACATGTCCATCGCCACGTACTGCACCTTGTCGCGGCCTTCGAGACCGTAGAAGTACCGCTCGACCGTCGTCTTGTTGCGATTCGACAGCAGCTCGACGATGGTGTTGTTGGCGATGTTTGTGATGACGCCGCGCGGGCGGATCAGGTGGATCTCGTCGATTCCCATCCACTTCGGCGTCTCAAAGCGAACGTGCCGCTCCAGACCGCTCACATAGTCACGAAAGACCGAGCGCACCGTGCTTTCGTTGATGCCGACTTGCTCCGCAAGACTGGCGATGATCGCCTGTTTGCCGATCCAGTCCACGAGCTGCGCGGTCATCGACCGCTTCTCGTCCACTTCCGGTAACGCCTCGCCGAGCGTCACGACATTGCATGCGCCGCGTGCTGATGTACATCCCGACACGGCGACCGTGCATCGGCAGATCTCGCACAAGCTGCTCGCGGCGACCGAAGCCGACCAGTCGATCAGCGTTGCAGGTTGGGCAGTGCGTGGGCAGCTGTTTAACCTCCGCGCTCACATGGTAGTCGTGATCGCCGTGCTCGACCGATAGAACCTCGTAGGCCGACAGGTTCAGGATGTTCGCGAGCATGTTCTGAATATTCTTGTTGTCAGTTGCCGGAAACGCGATTGTAACGGTCGGCATACTGTGCCTATTCTTTTATGCGGCGGACACGTTCGGCAGCGCCGTTCGTCGATCGAAATCGATCGCCGGACAGCATACCGGCCTCCGTCGCGCCGGCGAAGCCGCGCGAAGAACGCGCCCCTCTCCGGCTTCCCCCTCACGCCTGACGGGAACGGGTCCGCAGGACGGCGAACCGTCACGCGGACCACGCATTCCCCGGCCCCCGATGCTTATTTGATGCCGATCAGCGGTCGTACTCGACCGACGTGGTGAACAGCGTGTCGATCGGGTCCGACCAGGACAGATTCGAGAACGAGAAATCATAAGGTCCCGACCAGCCGGCCACCGACGGGAACACCGCCCCCTGGTCGCCCGGCACGTTGGCCGACGCCGGTGCACCCGGCTGCACCGGCGCCGGCCGCGCGCCGCCGTTCACGAAGACGGTCGGCTTGCCCGACGCGGTCGCGCGTATCTGCGCGTTCACGTGCTTGACGAACGGCAGCCCGACCTTCGAGATCCAGCCCACCGGGAATGTCGGGCCGCCCGCGAAGGTACTGGCCGTACCCGGCGTCATCGTGTCGAGCGTCGCCTGCGACGGATCCTGCCACGCGTACCCGCGCAGCGCGTCCGGCGTCGGCGACGGCGTGCGCAGCCGGACCGTGTAGGAGTGTGCCGGCGTCGTCGTGTTGCCGCCCTCGTAGACGTCAATCGTATAGGCGCTGAACGGCGTGATCGCGGCCAGCTCGGTGGCGGTCAACATCGGCTGCGCCCACGGGCTCTTCGTCGGCCACGAGAACGCGCCCTGATTCGCCTGATCCTGCGCGACGCCGGCCATCCGGTAGTTGTTGCGGCACGTGGATTCCTTGTTGGGGTAGAGCGCTTTGACCTGCGCCGCCGTCTGTCCGCTCCCCAGCAGCGCCTGGAGGTTCAGCGTGTTGCACGGGCCGCTCGACGGCTGCAGGAACACGCCGTTACGCAGGCCCGGGCCATTGACGATCGCGAAGTCCACCGGCAGGTTCGTCCCTTTGTCGAGCGTCCCGACCTCCAGGTTCATCTCGTCGATGCGATGAACGCATTGGTGCCGACCGGAGACTTGGCCGGATTCAGCCAAGTCCGCTTCTGCGCGTTCGCGGTCACCCTGCTTAGCACTTCGCGCTGATTGCCAATGACGCGCCAGCCGTTGTCGGCGCCGGTCAGCGCGCTCGGCTTCACCGCCAGCTGCACGATCTGCTGCATGCCGTCACGGATGCCGTCGGCGCGCGTCCACGAGAGCTTGATCCACATCTTGTAGGGATCGCCCTGCTTGGGCACCATGACGCGAATCACTTCCGGCAGGCTGAAGGTCGCGTTGTTCATCGCGTCGTCAGCGGCGATGCCCGGCGTGCTGCCCGCCGCCCCGAAGTCGTAGCTGGCATCCTGACCGTTGTTGAGATAGGTAGACGCCGCGTTGGTGTTCAGCGAACCGGACGGAACGTCGTCCACGATGAGCTGGGTGCAGGCCGCGATCGAGCTGTTCGTGCGCGTCGCGCCGGTCGAACCGGCGAAGCACTTGTTGAAGGCGCTCTGCAACGCGGACAAATCGCTGGCGGTCGGCAGATTCGACACCGGCGAACCGTTGATCGTCGCGACGGCCGGCAGGCTCGCCGCATCGCTCGCCTGCGGCGCGACGCCGTGCGCGAGCTGGAGCTGCACCGGCGTATCGCCGGATACGCCCGCGACCGAGCTGATCTGCACGCCGCCATCCGGCAGCACATTGACCTTCAGCTGGTCGAGCAGCTTGTCGAGGCCGGGCGCACCGGCCGTCAGCGGGCCAGAAATCAGGTCGACGCCGGTGTTGCCCGTCGCGGCCAGCAGGTTGGCCAGCGCGGCGGAATAGGCCCGAACGGTGCTGGTGACGGCCTGCGCGGTGATCTTCGTCTGCAGCAGACTGGAATTGCCGATCAGCGTCGTCGGGTTGCCGTCGGCGAGCGTCGCGGCAATCGCGTTCGTGATCGGCGTGATGTTGATCCTCTGCGTGCCGCCCGTCGCGCTGACCGAGATCAGCGTCGCCTGCGTATCGGCGACGTTGCCGACGGCCGACAGCGCGAAAGGCGCGGTCAAGCCCGCCACATCGCACTGGAACGCGCCGGTGGTCGCATCGGCCGGGCAATTGACCGACTTTCCGGTCGCATCGACGAGCGTGACGGTCGCGCCCTGCATCGCGGCACCGGACGCGGCGACGCCGCTGACCGTCTGCTTCTGGACCGACGGCTGTCCGGGCGACGATTGATCCGCACCGCCTCCGCAAGCGGACAAAGCCAGCGCGGCAATGCCGCACACGATTGGTTTGATTTTCATGGAGAGTCCCCGAGAGTGCCTTTGTAGTGAGCGCGCGCCCCGATCGCAAATGCGTACGGATGCCGGGCGGATTGTCGCAAAGCCGTTTCATCGTCACATCCACAAAATGAATGAAATTCGGGAAAGTTCCAAACATGGCGCGGATAAAACGCTGTGTTAGCCTGCACGTGACTTCGCAGCTCGAACAACAATCATCAGACCAATGGCAACCGCAGCGATTCCAACTCGCCACGCTGCAGGAGAGCGGAAAGTGTCAGCCGATAAGCTCATCGGGAATCTGTACGAAGCCGCACTTCGTACAGACAGCTTCCTCGAGGTGTTCCACGAAGTTGCCGAAACGCTGGGCGCAAACGTTTTTCATATGTTCAGCTGGGATACGGCCCGCAACGCCCCGCAATTCTCGATCTACTCGCCTCGCGCCGAATTTGACGACGTGATCGCCCGTTACGAGCAGTACTACGGCGCGCTCGATCCCCGCCGCAATTTCGTCGCACAGGCGCCGCTCGGCGAGCTCGTCTGCTGTCACGACTACCTCACCGACGCGGACGTCGCACGCAGCGAATTCTTTCAGGATTTCCAGATTCCGGCCGGCTTTCGATATCTGATGGGCGTACGTCTTTCGCAGCCGGGCAGCGATGACATCCTGCTCGACCTGCTGAGGGCTCGCGGGCGGACACCGTATTCATCCGACGACCGCGCGGCGGCCGCCCGTACCGTCGACCATCTGGCACGCGCGATCACGCTCTGGCGCGACGCGCAGGTGCTGCGCCGCGACGCGGCGCTCGGCGCCGAACTGATGCAGGAGCAGGGGCTCGCCGTGTTCGCGCTGGACAGACAAGCACGCGTCGTGTCCGTCAACCGTATCGCCGAAACAATGCTGCGTGCGACGGCTTGCGTGAAACTGGAGCACGGCCATCTGTACGCGTCGGTCGCGGCCGAGAACGACGCGCTGAAAGCCGCCGTGGCGCGCGTGCAGAAAACCCGTAAGGGCGAAAGTCTGGCGCTGCGAAATGCACCGCACGCCGCGCACGAAATCTTCCTCAACATCAGTGCGCTGCCGGATCGGACGATGCACGGAGCGTTCGGCGATGCGGCAATCCTGATCACGGCCAGACGGCGCGGCAAGCGCCCACTCGTCGTGGCACAACAGCTGCGGCATACGTTCGGCATGTCGAACGCCGAGGCGGCCGTCGCGGAAGCCTTGCTCGGCGGCAAGACGCCCGACGAATGCGCGGCGAGCGCCGGTGTGTCGGTTGCAACCATTCGCACGCAATTGCGGGCAATTTACGAGAAAACACAGACGCGTTCGCAAGCCGAGGCCGTGAGCCGGATGCTGTGGGTGCTGCCCCAGAGCCGACGCGAAGACTGAGCGCGGAGCGGCCATCCGCAGCCCGATCGCACCTTCCGCCCGTTAGTGCTATAGCCGTAGATGCTTACTGACAGGTGGGACGAAACCACGGCGTCGGTAATGGGACTGTTGCGAGCGCCACTGGTGAATACGTCGCCAAATTGACCATGCAATCACATGATCGATCGGGTGGACGGCGCGCCATAGTAAGCGGCACAACAGTCGACGAATTTCCTGCGGGCTGAGGGGTATCATGCCTTCAGGAGTTTTTTTAGGTTTGCCATATTTGAGCAAGCGGGGCAGCGTCATCCAGTAATGCGCGTCCAAGTCCAGCCGTGGGCTTTGCCAAACGCCGATGCCTCGCGCTTTGTGACACCGCCAAATACGGCATGACCACATCCGCAGCCAAGCCAGAATTCAGGGAAAATTCATTCTCGCGGGTTCATCACTTTAGCCTCACGCTGCGCGCGACTTTAATGACGCGCGGGAATGACATTGCAGGCGCGGGTCACGACCTCGGCCTCGGCAACGGTATCCACGCCTCTGGAGCCGCATCCCGGATCGTCTCTTAAATCGAATCCATTACGCAAAACGAGCATGATGGGATTGCCGTCCGCGCGTTCATGGTCGACGTACATGACGTGAACCCGACTCCGCACCTTATCGAGCGTCTTCCTTATCGGAGCTTCTCCAAGTATTAGCTGTAGACGGCGTGCGCAATGCACAGCGCAATTTCAAGTGCGAAGGCTCCTGCAAAGAAGCCGACCTGTAGTCCGAGCGCGAACGGTTCTTGTCAGCGAATGACTCAAGCTCCTTGCTTTGAGGAAAGCATCTCGAACAGTGCGTGGGCCGCGGTCTTTTCGAGCCGGACGTTGGTGAACTTCGCGCGGCGCGTCATGCCGTTGTATTTCTCAATCGACACGTCTAGAAAGTCGGCATCGGCCTTCGAGCGGATGACGGTTCTGCTGTTCGTTTCCCCATGCAGATCGCTGAAACGACCGCCATTTCCGTCCAGCCGTGCGGCTGTTGCGTCGGTCCGATCAGCTCTTGCCTGCTCGTCGCCATATCTCCGATTGTTAGAAGATGAGCGGCGCAGCTCGGTCGCCAGTCGCGATCATGCTCGGGCTCAGGTATTGGATAGTTCCAACGACGGCCGGGTACCCCGTCTCCTGGACACACTCGAACCAACCATCCGGGTAATCCGTGCGCTTGCTAGCAGTGAACTGATCGCCGCTGACCGTGACGCGATCACCAGATTGCGGATTCGGCATCTTCATCATCGCCCCTGACCAGTATCAACCGCAAAATGCGGTTTTGCATGAGTATGATTGCAGGCGGTTTCGAACCCTTGTCAACCGCAAAAAACGTTTCTCGATTGTAATGTCGTTGGGGGCCATCAACCGCGAAAACCAGATACCCGATTTCCTCCCCCATCGTCTTCTTGTCCAGCAGCCGTTGCAGCTCCTTGATTTGCTTGAGCGCGTCGGCCAGTTCGGAGGCAGGCACGACTTCCTCACCGGCACTCACGGCTGAGAGGCTGCCGTCCTGGAAGAGCTTGCGCCAATGGAACAACTGATTCGGATTCACGCCGTGCAGGCGAGCCACCATCGAGGCCGTCTTACCCGGCTCGAAGGTCTCCCTGACCATCGCCACCTTTTCTTCTACCGACCGCCGCCGCCGGCGCTCGGGGCCCGTCAACACTTCCATCACTTCTTGCTTGGTGCTAGTCAAAAACACAGTCGTATGCTTACCCGTTATTGTAAGTGGGCGACTGTGTCCGGCGCTTCAGGGGGCTGCTCCACCACGAAGACGGCCGTACGCCACCCCCAACGTACCACGACCTGGGTCGTAAGTACCGGAGCGAGGGCTAGACCAATCGCGGCTGCAGCACTGATGACAATTCCGACGTTTCGGCCGCGACGACTGCTCAACCACTGCGTTCATAACAGACCAGTAAGGGCCTTCGGCCACGCCCATAACCCCTCTGACGAGCAGCATCTGTTGGAAATTGCGTGCAAAGCCGCTTACCCACGACAGGAGCGAGAACGCGAACACCATCGGGATAAGCACAGGGCGACGACCTCGACGGTCCGAGATTGCACTGAAAATAAAAGACGAAAGTGCCCAGGCCAGTACCAACGTGGAGGCAAGAATCCCAACCTGTTCTGCATTGATTTTCAACTCGGGCGCGAAGAATGGTGCGAGGTAAAGCTGTACCATTCGACCGAGGAAGACTGTGACCCATGTAAGAAACATGAGGATCACCATTCTCGTCTCGTAGAGACTCGAATATTTATTAAATTAACTTCTAAATAATTAGTTATCCGTATTCATATAAATTGCGAGATCGATAGGCCGAAATTGTTTGCGTGAACTAGTAGAGCGGGTACCCGAGAGCATCTTCAGTTCGGTTTCAGCAATGCCTAACTCGGGCGACACGCTCGACTTCCAGCTAATCCGCAGGAAGCCATACGCGATATGGCGGTGGCCGACGAGGACGTATCTCATCGGTCGCATGGAGTCGTTCAAATCAGAGCTCTGCCAGGGGTAAAAATGGCTCGAACGCCGACTCGAGTTGACGGATATCTAGAGTCGCGAACTCGTGGTGAATACGACTAGCCGATAAACGGAGTCGATTCGCCAGTTCGCTCCAATTCACGCAGGTCAGAATCCCCCCTTGCTTGACGACCTTTCCACCGACTAATACGGTATCAACGTCAGAAACTGATGCATTGAGAACCACGGCGCCAATCGGGTCGGTCGATGGACACATATGAATGGAGTCGGTCCGGATCATGACTATGTCGGCCTTCTTTCCCGATTCCAGTGTCCCGATCGAATGAGAGAGGCCTGAAGCCGCTGCACCACCACGGGTTGCCAGCGCAAGCGCCTCACGAGTCAAAGGAGTGATGCGCCGCGGTGCAACCTTCGCTTCCTGATAGCGGGAATTCTCGAGCGCCCGCGCGGACTGTAATGCGAGGCGCATCTGCGAGAACATTTCGCCGGTGTAATTCGACACAATGTCGATGCCCAACGATGCGTTGACCCCCGAACGTAATGCGCGAAAGGCAACCGGGAACCCCATCCCCATCTGCATTTCCGTCTCCGGCGTCGCACAGAGGCCGGCGCCACAGTCGCGCAGCAGATCGAGCTCCCGGTCCGTGAGTGCAGCGCCGTGAACAAACAGGAGATCCGGACCCAGGAGCCCGGCGTCGCCCAGCCTTTCGACCACGCGCGATCCCCGGTCGTACGCACCCATGGCGACGTGGTAGGAAATCCGTTTAGCCCCCAGTGACCGTGCGAGTTCGATTTCATGCGCAACCACCTCGAAAGGCACAGCCTCGGCTTCCGATGGTGCAACGCCGAATGTCACGTTGGCCTCATCGTCCGAAAAAAGGTCCTGCCGAACGCGCTGGAGGTCATCGATTCTCCACTCGGGCCCACTGATCCACGCGTCGGGATTGGCAACACTCGGATTCGCGAACAGCCCGTAGCAGAATATTGCCCGAATTCCGGCATCTTTCAGGCCCTGAACGGCTCGATCGGCATGTTGGGGGGAGTTAATGATGTGGCAGTGATCGACGACTGTTGTGATCCCTGCGTTCAGTGCCTCGAGCGCCCCAACCAGATTTCCGATGTATGCGTCCTCGGGGCTATAAAAGCGCGAGTAACCCAGACGTATCCTGGCGAGATAGTCGAAGAGGCTCCAGTCCGACGCTACCGTCCGCAACTGCGTTTGCCAGACGTGCCTGTGTGTATCGACAAACCCCGGCAGGACGATCATGCCAGTGGCGTCGATGACCCTGGCGCCTGTTGCTTCGAACGTTCCGCCGATTCTGGCAATACGACCGTTCTCGACCAGAATATCACCGGTTTGCTCAACCGTGCCGGGGACCATCGTAATGAGTTGGCCACCCTTGATGAGAAGACGATCGATCGCTTGTTCAGGGGAAGCATTGCTATTGGAATTCATAAAGTCACTCACTTGCAATTTGATGAGCCGTGCTCGCGGCGGGCTGCCATGCGCCGATTGGGTCGTCCAATAAGGCCGACGATGAGGTCAGTTATTCCCGAACGTATGGACCCAATGCAGCTGAGCAATAACACCGTTACGAACCCTGTTTTCCACCGCGGCCTCGGTGTACAGGCTGGCGAAAAGAAATGTACTCTTTGTTGGCTTGAATAGTACGCCGGGCCCGATGCCCAGTACCTGTTCTTTTGTATTTGGCTGGGAAATTCCGTTGATAGAATCGTTGGACAACTGCTTCAGATAATATCCGTTCACCCCAACTTCCCAACGTGGGCTGACTGCATAGGAGAGTGCAAAGTTCAGCCATGCCGCGTGACCAGCTTTCGTTGATGTGACGGTCGCGCCGTTTAAATCGAGGGGAGCGCTACCGGACGGATTGGAATTCTTGAAGTTGTAGATGTAGTTCAGGCGCCAGCTCAACTCCCACTTCGGGGCAAACAGAAAGGTGCTTGCCCAGCTCGGATTCAGCGAGTAGTAGTGGCTGCCTGAATTGATATCCTTTGTGGCGTCGTATCGTCCGGTCGGAAGCAGGGCCGCGAATTCAACGCGGTTAACCCAAACAGGATGTCCATCGACGATGAGAGGATCGAACTGCAGGAAGGTCCCAACCGTAATATCGCCCAGCCCCGCGCCATTCTGCGCGAGTGACGCACCATCCTGGCCGAAGCTGGAGTGAAACCCCACTACCGGGATCAGCAGGTCGAGTCCCGGATGCGCTCCGAGGAAGGTTGGGGAAGCGAACTGATAGACGAACTGGTTGATGAAGATGGTTGCATCGACCTTAGGGCTCTTGAATACCGGGACGTTGCTTCCGTTGCCGTCCTTGATCGCGTTACCGAATGTCTGCCGCAGGTAGCCGATATAAGTCAGGCCGTCCCCCCCGAATCCGTCGTAGAACGTGGTCCCACCTAAGTCGATCGACTGAGTCTGAGATACGGTCGGTGTTACCGCGCCCGCTATGGAGGGGAGTGATGCCGCAGCTAGCCCGAGGGCCATTCCCGCGATACAGCGACGCAATACCATCAAGCTCTTCAACTTCGTCTCCTTAATATAGCAGTACTAATTATAATGGTGAGGTATAACCAGCTAGTATCTTCCGCCCATCAAGTAGCGACTCGACCTATCCTTGTCACCCGGTTGCGGAGCACACCGATTTTCTCGACTTCCACTTCGACGATGTCGCCGTCTGTCAACCAGCGGTCGAGCTCCAGACCACAGCCGTTACCCACTGTCCCTGAGCCGAGGAACTCGCCGGGGTGGAGCGTTTCGTCGCGTGACACGTGCTCGATGATCCGTCCAAAATGGTGTCGCATGCCCACGGTCGAACTGCTGGTCCAAACTTCGCCGTTGACCCTGATGGTCACGGCAAGGTCATAGGGATCGGGGATCTCGTCGGGCGTCACGATCCACGGGCCGATCGCGTTGCCCGTGTCGAAATCCTTGCCCTTGGCTGGCCCGAATGGCGCTTCCATTTCCAGCTCCTGCTGGTCACGGGCAGAAAAGTCGTTGAAGATCGTGAAGCCAAAAATGTGATCATTTGCGTCGCCTGAGCGAATATCCCGTCCTGCCTTGCCAATAAAAATGCCGATTTCGGCCTCGAAGTCGATCAAGTTCGAGTGCGCGGGCCACCTGACATCGTGTTCCGTGCCGACCACGTTGAAACGGTTGGCCTTGTAATAGACGGGTTGCTGAAAGTAGACAGGCGGTAACGGCAGGTCCGCGGGCGGAGGGACCAGGGCAGGATTCGTCCCGGTTCGCTTTGCTCGAATTCTGCCAATCGCAGCGCCAGCCTGCTTCATATGCAGATCGAACGTGGAGAAGTCGCGGATCTGTTCCGGCACCGGGACCGGTGCGAGTAGCGTGACATCCGCAAGTCGGGACAGGAACATCCGATCGTCATCAAACCGCTGAGCCAGTTCACGAGCCTGATCGATCGCGCGGACTCCTTGACGAATCATTGACAACATATCCCTGAACATCGGCGCAGCCTGCCCGTAGAGCTCAGAATATGCGTCCTGCAGCGCAAGGACCGTCTGTTTCTCCGTGTCAACGACGCCCACCGCGGCCGCGCCGATGCGATTTACGAAGGTGCACAACTTCATGCGTTGATCTCGCTGTCGATGATGGCGACGGCGCGGGTGAACCCGGCCGATGCGCCCTTGATCTTGTACGGGAAGCAGCAGACGACGAATCCGCTGGAGGGAAGAAGGTCGAGATTCGCGAGCTTTTCGAGTTGCCCGTAACCGATGTCGCGTCCGGCCTTGTGTCCCTCCCAGATGACGGACGCGTCACCATCGCGAAGAAAGGCTGCGCGTGTGAACGAGAACGGTGCGTCCCAACTCCAAGCGTCCGTCCCGACCACCCGCACGCCGCGCTCGAGTAAATACAGCGTAGCTTCGCGACCCATTCCGCAACTGCTGTCCAAATAGGCCTCGGTGCCGTACCGTGCTCCTGCGGACGTGTTAACCAGCACGATGTCACGTGGGGCGAGCACATGGCCGATGCGTTGAAGCTCCGTCTCAACTTCGGCAGCGGTTACCACGTGTCCGTCGGGCAACGTGCGGAAATCGAGTTTTACCCCCGGCGCGAAGCACCAGTCGAGCGGCACCTCGTCAATTCCGATGGCGCGCTCACCCCGGTTCATGGTCGACGCGTAGTGCCACGGCGCGTCCATGTGGGTGCCGCAATGAGTATGGATGGTGAGGTCTTCCACGGCCCAGCCTTCCCCATCAGGCAGCTGATCCGGGCGAAGACCGGGAAAAAGCGCGGCTAGCTGCGCGGCACCGCGCTGGTGATCGGTGTATTCGATGCGCGGACGCAAGCCCGGCGGGTCAGCGGGTACGTCGTTTTCAAGCGCGACGGACAGGTCAATAAAACGCAAATGCTCGGTTCGCATGGCTACCTCCTGAGTGCGCATCGTGCTCCCACACGGGGCATAGTAAAATCGGTAAATACCCGATTATCGATAAAAATGGTTTTATTGACAAAAAATCAGGCAAGGGCGAGCATGCGGGTATCGCGGACCACGATGCGCCAGATGAGCACCGAGACCAAAGAAACCCTTACCGAAGCAGTCCAGGAACGACTAATCGAAGACATCGTCTCAGGGATACTTGAGCCGGGTCAGAACCTGCGTATCGAGGTTCTGAAGGACCAATACGATGTGGGAGCGTCTCCGCTGCGTGAGGCGCTGTCGCGGCTGACGTCGCTCGGTTTCGTGACCAACGAGACACGACGCGGTTTCCGCGTCGCGCCGATGTCGGAAGAGGATTTGGCGGATCTGACTCGACTGAGGCAAATGGTCGAAGCCGAGGCGCTTCGGGAGTCAATCACCACGCACGATCCAATATGGGAGATGGAGTTGGCCGGCAGCTTTGCGAAGCTCTCTCTTGCTTCGACGAGGCAATACGGCGACCCGGCCGTAGCGAGACGGATGATTGAGGCGGCCCATCGGCAGTTTCATCGCGCACTCGTGGGAGCATGTCGTTCGCCCAGGATTCTGGCACTGCAGGAACTGCTTTACGATCAGGCAAGCAGGTATCGACATTCGATCGTCGACGCCGCTCAAACACTGGATGGCTTTGTCGAGAGTCATAACACGCTGATGAATGCAGCACTAGGCCAGGACCTTGACGTTGCGCTTCGGGCGCTGCACGACCATATCGCTATTACCCCGCAGGTGGTATACGGCCGTGCTGGGTGACCCGCCCCCCTGGATGCCGCGGCACAAGTAACAAACGGACGCCGGCAAAGATCAACCTGAAGCAGGAAAGTTGTTGCCGACTATGTTGTCGCGTGAATCGGCAGCGACTGTTCGAGGAACTGATAGCTATGTTGATGACGGCAATCGGTGAGCCGGCGACGGCTTGTGACTCGCAATGGTCAGCCGATCTACTTACATCGCCTCCTGAGGAACTGAGGTAGCCGGGAACCCCCGAATGGAAATGGTCGCGCCCAAGCACGTCAAGCTTGCCCGGTTGCGCTGAGGTTGAGCGGTCGTCCTGTTTTTCCTTAAGGATCAGCGATTTCCCTTTAGGCTTAATGTCAGAAATGCCGATACCTTTGGAGGGAAGTGGTACTGCATGATCATCATGACCCGATAAGAATTTTATCGATCCAGCATCGAATTCCGACTCAACTGGTAAACACGAAAATGCGTGAGACCGCTTCCATCGCCTTCCCCGACGACGCCGAACTGGCCGCGCTGCGCGCTTGGTACGACGGGCTCGATGCTCGAGCGGCCGCCACGCGTTATCTAGGCGATCGCAAGGCGCCGGGGGCATCTGTACGCGGGGAGCCGCCGTCGGGACGACCTGGCAGGGGTATTCGGCGAGCGATCCGTCGGGGCGGCCGACACCGTTGCCCGCGCGATTGAGACGTTGCGCAACCTGCCGCCGCTCGAGCCGCACATTGCCGACGACATCGATCAATGGTTGCTGCCTCGCGTGGTGACCGCCTGCAAATGCACGGGATCAGGACGCTGGCCGATCTGACTGTGCAGATCCGCGCCGGCGCCGATGGTCGGCATCGGTCGCGGGACTCGGTGCCGTCGGCGCGCAGCGCGTCGAAGCCTTCTTTGCTGCCCATCCCCCGCTGACGGAACACGCTCGCGCGCTAGTGGCGTCGACGCCACGCGGGCCGATCGTGCCGTGGGAGCAACTGCGCGTTCCACACGACGTAGACGGTTCGCGTGACCAGTTTCGTGTGCCACAGCACGTCTGCCTGTTGAAAGCATCGAACGACTATGAATCCATGCAATCCTGGCTGTCGCTGCACGAATCGGCCGCCACGCAACGCGCCTACCGAAAGGAGGCGGAACGCCTGATCCTGTGAGCGATCGTTAAGCGCGGAGTGGCACTGTCATCGCTCACGACCGACGACGCCATCGCACACCGGGGCGCTGCCGCCCCGCTCGACTGCCTATGCATTGACGGTGTTCTCGGCGCTATTCCGCTGGCTGGTCGAGCAGCGCTATATCCTTGCAAACCCATTCGCGGAAGTCAGAGTGCGCGGTGCAGTCAAATCCGGCCTCGACGTCACCCGTGGCTTTACGGAAGGCGAGTGGCTGTTGATCCGGGCCATTGCGGATGNCCNCGAATGGTCGTACGGGTGGACCGCACCTGCGGCGCAGCGGCTGCGCTTTCTGCTGGATTTCGGTTACGCGACCGGGCTACGCGCCAGCGAGTTCGTCGGACGCTCGGCGACATTCGCACCGATGGTGGTGTGGGAATCATTGAAGGATGCAATGTCCAATCGAGAATAATTTTTGAGTACACATGCGTCAACTAAATATTCACTAGTGCNCGCCCTTATAATTGGAACTGAGCTTCCCCTGAAATTTCGCCTTCCAGCAGGTCGTGTGTAAACTCGACCCGAAGGAAGGAAAGAATCGATGTTCAAAATACCGAAGCAGGCATACACCGCGGAGTTCAGGACGCTCGCGGTACAGCGAGTGAAGGACGGGCAAGGCGCGCGGGACGTTGCTCGTGAACTGGGGATTTCACACCAGTCGCTGCGCAACTGGGTCAAGGCCGATGAGGCAGGCACGCTCAATGGCGCGGGGACAAAGG
>NZ_LKPJ01000039.1 GCF_001443045.1 Burkholderia ambifaria
GCTTGCCGCCGTTGGACTTCACCATACGAATTAGCGCCGACAGGTCGGATTGGGGCAGGTCGAACTCTGCGTCCAGTTGCCTGAAGGCCTCGTCATAACCGCTGAGCCAACTCAGCTCCTTCGGTAGCTCTGTCCGGACAGCCTCCACCAGCATCGCGTGCAAAAAGTGCACTTCTCGGCTGGCATCAAAGAAGCGGTATGGCCTGCCGCCCGGATGTTGTGTGACTATTGGGTCCGGATCGCTGATGAAGTAGTTCCACAACTGGGTGGTCGGCACCGAAAACCCCTTGAGGACGTTTGCGTAGTCCTCCTCGTGGCGAAGGATGACCGCCGAGACTGGAACAATGGCGCCGCCTCGCAAGCGTCGCGAGCCATTGAGGACATGATGGATCAGGAACCGATGAATCCGACCATTGCCATCCAGGAAGGGATGCAAGTAGACGAATCCAAAAGCGACGCAGGCCGCTCTCACCAAGGGCTCCGGGCAGCGAAGATCGATTTCGTTCACGAAGCGTTCCCAGCCTGCCATGGCCCGCCGGAGGTCTTCAGGAGGCGGCGGAAAAAACGTCACCCGCTGCGCCCCGTCCACAAGCCAGTTCTGCTTCGTACGGTAGGATGCTTCCTGGCTGAAGACGTCGCGCACAATGACGTTTTGCAGCTCGACCAACCAGTTCTCTGTAACCAGTCTTTCTTCACCGGCATGTGCCAGCGATCGAACAAACCGCTCGGCTTTGTCGGCGCTGGGTTTTTCCCGCTCAATGCCAAAGCTGCTGCGAGTTTCCGACAGGTAGAGGTAATTCACGGCCCGCGCATAGAGCGTGGGGTCGGTCAGGCGGTCCAGAGTGTGATCCGCTTCGTCGAGCAGTTCATCCAGCGTCGGGCGTTCCGGCAGGGCCGCGCGACGCACGAGCGGACAGAAATCTGGCGTGCCAGGGAGGTTGTCCCGCACGCGAAACTTCGGATTGTTTGTCGGACGCCCGGCCGTGAAATACTCATTGTCAGGAAGCGCGTCGACGTACGCGCCGGTGGGCGCAACTTCTACCGACAAGTTCTTTCGGGTCAGCCATTCCCACAGGAAGCACGCCCGGCGAATATGGGCGCCGTTGGGTGACGCCGAAAGCCTGCGAGCCAGCTCTCCCTCTGGCAGGTGCTCGAACACGGCATCGATGACCTCGAGGTTCACGCCTTCGTGCCGGAGGGCGAACTCAAGATGCCCAACCAGCGTCTCCTCGAGCGCAACACTGCGAGGAAACCAGAAACCGTTGTGCGCTGGTACCCGACGGTTTACCGAGCCACTGATGAAGGACGGATGCGTGAGCGGACGGACGGGCAGGCTCAGCGTTCTGATCAGGTGTTCATAGCCGACCGGCTCCAGTTGGGACATGGGCTCGAAATTTATTCACGGTGCTCGAAATTTTGTCACAAATCGGAGACTTCGTCTCCATTGCTCGAAAAATTTTCGCCCCGGTTGACGCTCGAGGCCGACGAGCCGGTCGACCGACACGGTCACCTCTTCGGTCCGTGCCAATCGCGTAGCCGTCCGCTCGCGTACACCGTCTCGGTTGCCGCCAGTTGTTGGGCCACCGCGTGCGGTCTGATCGTCCCTGCTTGCCCGCTCGATTCAGTCTGCGTGCGCATCGAGCGCCGCCGGACGCGGGTACGTATCCCGCGCATTTGCCTCGGTTAGCTCGGGGCGCAGCTTCCCCACTCGATGAGCGCGCCGCCGGCTTGGCAGGCCGCGCCGCCTCGACGACCGCGGCTGGCGGCCGATCCTGGCCGCCGCCCCAATTGTATAAAGATGGGTTGCCCATAGAGCCGACCGGTAGCGCCCAGAGTTGCGCCAACAGCGCTATCCGCCCTCTTCCGGCGTGTCCTGAAATGAAGGAGCGGAACTGCAACTATCCGCCCCTTCAGTTTATCGAGTCGGCATAACAACCCCGATAATGCGCCGTCGGCAAACGGGTCGGGCTCAAGCCTAGTGTTCAAAAGCTCCTGTTGCAGACCGTTCAGGCGAGTTTCAAACGGCAGTCGATCTTCGTCCTCATCGTCGCCGACACCATCCCGCTTCTTGACGAACTCGAAGGGACTCACCTTCGCGTATCCAGGCAAGCCTCGAACGAAGGTCAGAATCTTCGAATGAAAAGTACAAACGACTGCTTTCGCCTCTTTGACTGGTAAGTCGATATCCCAAAGCGCACACGTCTCGATAAGCTTCGTGACGAAGTCCCGCCGTGACATGTTCGTGAACGTCACGACGGCAAGCGGCGACAACTCGAATCCGAGATAGTGGTGCAGTAGCAATATGCGGAGCACCAGTGTCGTCGATTTCCCGGAGCCTGCCCCCGCCACAACACAGGTCGAAGGCGTTGTACTGAAGATCATTCGCCATTGATCGTCGGTAGGTTGCTTGTAGTCCGGCAGCTTCGCCTGGACATCTGCTGTTACGCGTTGTCGGAGCGATTCATCGATCGGAAGTGACCAGCTATCGAAAGATTGTTATCTATGCCCGGCCGTGCAAGCTCCTTGCTACGCCGATCGACGACTTCCAAGACCTGTTTGCCGTCTTCCAGCCCCTCCGCATGTCGGTTCTTGTGTCCGGCCTTTTCACCCGCCGCCTTTCCATCCGCATAGCCGGTTACTCTTGGAGAGCGCGTACCCGGTCATCACGTTAAACTGATTCCACCTCGGCCTTGCGCTGACTGTGGCATTTGAATAACGGCCATCGGTGAACGGGTACGACATTGCCAGCGTCCATGTCGGCGTGACGAGATATCGGACGTTCGCCTAGTAGTTGCTAAAGCGCAGGTCCGTCGGAGAACCGGTGGGAACCGGCGCGAGGGAATTTCCAAGGTTGACCGCCGTTGCATCCGTCAACAGGGACTCGCTCCAGACCAGTCCAAATGTTGCCGGGCCAAGGGCATAGTTCGCTCCAACGCCCCAGACCTGCTGGCGCATCGCGTGGAAGGTGCTGTCGCCTGAACTACTGGACCCGTCCAGTGCTCCGGCTGCACCGTCACCGGGACGATCTACCTGCATAAACGCCGTACTGAGTGTCAGCGGTCCTGTCGCGTACGTTACGCCTGCACTGAATGCGCGATTGTCGTTGAATCCACCCGCCGCATTCGAGAAAGCATATACTCCCCCAACCTTGAGACCCCGGTAATCGCTGCTCGCATACTTGATAGAGTTATCAAGCCGGAAAAAGTCCGAGAAGTTGTCATTGTCCATCGGATGCGAGAACTCCAGCCCTCCAACGAAACTCTGGGCGAGGCTGCGTGGCGCCAGATAGTCAACCACCGAGTCATACTGGCGGCCGACAGTAAGGGTGCCGTAGACAGGCTCGGAGAGCCCCACCCAGGCCTGGCGTCCGAATAAGCGGCCGCCTTGCTGGAACCCACCGGTTTGCCCCGAAAACCCGCCTTCGAGCCGGAACAGTGCCTTAAGTCCACCGCCTAGTTCCTCTGAACCAAGCAGTCCCCAGCGGTTGCCAACAATGTTCGAAGAAGATGCGAACACATTGCTGCGACCGGTTCCGGCCAGCGTCCGCTGGTTACTGACATATGACATGCCATTGTCAATAATGCCGTACATCGTGTACTGAACTCTGCGCCTAAGCGGCATGCCACAAAAATATAGCACTGAATAAAACAAGTTTTCTCTTCATATTTTGTCTCCTGAATCGTTTTTTTATTTTGTAGTCAGAATTTATATAATTTAACGAATAAAACACAGACTGCTGATACTGAGTTCCAGGTTGTCAGGCGGCTGGTTGACGTTTTCTTCCTGGATGGAATGAAACGATTACCCTGCTTTCTGGCCCGTTATCGCAGGGCTGGTGCGCCTGCTCATTGCAGCCTATGGCCAAGGGCTTTCCTGCCCTGTGCCGCCACACCGGTGATCGCGATGCCAAGCAGACCACCGGCAATCGACAGATTCTTCCAAAACTGAAAGGTCATCTCGCCGCGGCTGACCGGGTCGTCGACCAGCCAGAACGGGTGTCCGACGAATGCGGTGAAAATCGTATATAACGCAAGGTAAGGCGCCAGTAGCCTGAGACGAATTCCAAAAATCAGCAGCAGGCCCCCAATCAAATCCGTAGCGATTGAGGGCGCAGCTAACGAGCTCGGTATGGGCATGCCTTTGGAGGCAAGGTATCCGACAAACCCTCCATAGGACAGTAGGTTCTGCACTCCGCCACAAATGAATGGGACCGACAGCAGGATACGCGCCGCGGACAATACAACAGCGTCAAGACGACGATCGGGTGCTTCTTGCAATTGGTTCTCCTTGTTCCTGATTGAAGCAGTCACGGTCGATTGACAGAAGCTCCGCCGCCAGTACACGTTTCCCGGCGCCTAGCAGCGCGGCTGACATCGGAAGCGCACACCGCCGGGATCTTCAGATGCCGATGCTGATACGGGACAGGTTTCACTGCCCGTCGGCTCAGCACTGCGAAAGCGCGAGCCGGAGAACATCACTTGCCGGGTTTGGGTGCATCCGCCGGGTTTGCATACGTGGTCCCACTCGGACCGTATCCCGTGATTGCGACGAGAACGTCCTCATCTCGCGTCTCCCCGAAGTGGTTGGCGTGAGCGGGCTCTGTGTAGATACCTCCTGGCGGAAGGGCCTTGAGCTGCGACTGGTCATATTTGTCGCCAAATCCGACATAGAAGGTTCCCGATAGGACCGTCACAAAGCGCGAGTCCGGGTGCGAGAGCGGCATGATGCGCTTGTGCGGTGCGAGCCGCAGTAGCACGGTGTAGAGCTCCGGCCTGGTCGGGTCGCCGTAGAGCACCTGCGCGCTTTGTCCTTTGACTTGGGACACGCCCACAGTCTTTGATGCGCTCTCGCTGACCGAGAGCTGCTCGGGTGTGGCAATGAAGACTCCCATCGGCCCGCCGGCGGCCTGGGCCAGACCGGCCTGCGTGAGGACGGCCGCAGCCATCACCAGATTCTGGAAAGTCGACTTCATAAGTACTCCTCCGTCATGGGAAAATACATCCACAGGTACCTTTTGTGATTTCCCGGTGGAAGTGGTTGGAATCTCTGATGCCAGCGAAATGCTAACCGGTACCTGCAACCGTTCCTGTAACCATTTGGGATATTGGACTCGCCTTCCTTGAGGCAGGCGAGCGGCCAAACCGGGGGGCGTCTGCTCGCCCTCGTGGAACGCGTAGCCTGTCAGGCTGCCTTGATCATTTCCTCAATGACCTTTTTCGCATCACCAAACACCATCATGGTCTTGTCCATGTAGAACAGATCGTTATCGAGGCCGGCATAACCCGCAGCCATTGACCGCTTGTTGACGATCACCGTCCGGGCCTTGTAGGCCTCGACAATCGGCATACCCGCAATCGGCGACTTCGGATCAGTCTTGGCCGCAGGATTCACAACGTCATTCGCGCCAAGCACCAGCACCACATCGACCTGGCCAAACTCGCCGTTGATGTCCTCCATCTCATGAACGATCTCGTATGGCACTTCGGCTTCCGCCAGCAGCACGTTCATGTGACCCGGCATCCGGCCCGCGACAGGGTGGATCGCATACTTCACGTCGATGCCTTTCTCGACCAGCTTGTCGGTGAGTTCCTTCAGCGCATGCTGGGCGCGAGCAACCGCGAGACCATAACCCGGCACGATCACGACCGTTTCGGCATTGCCGAGCATGAACGACGCGTCTTCTGCCGAACCCGACTTCACCGGCTTCTGTTCGCTCGCCCCCCCCGCCGTCGCCGCGCTTGCTTCGCTGCCGAAGCCGCCCAGAATCACGTTGAAAAACGAGCGGTTCATCGCCTTGCACATGATGTACGACAGAATCGCACCGGATGAGCCGACCAGCGAACCGGCAATGATCAGCATCGCGTTGTTCAGCGAGAAGCCGATACCCGCCGCCGCCCAGCCCGAGTACGAGTTCAGCATCGACACGATCACCGGCATGTCCGCGCCGCCGATCGGGATGATGATCAGCACGCCCAGCGCGAACGCAATCAGCGTCATGATGATGAACGGCAGCCACGATTGCGTGAGGAAGAAGATCACGCCGAAGCCGATCATCGCGATCACGAGCAGCAGGTTGATCAGATGCTGGCCTGCATAAACCACAGGCGCGCCCTGGAACAGCCGGAACTTGTACTTGCCCGACAGTTTGCCGAACGCGATCACCGAGCCGCTAAACGTAATCGCGCCGATGAACGTGCCGATGAACAGCTCGATCCTGTTGCCGTACGGCAGGAAGCCCGGGATGCCTGCTTCAGTACCCAGTCCGAACGCAGCCGGTTCCGACACCACCGCATAAGCAATACACACAGCCGCCATACCGATCAGCGAGTGCATCGCCGCGACCAGTTCGGGCATCTTCGTCATCTCGACGCGCGCTGCGACGAATGCGCCAATCCCGCCGCCGACAATCAGCGCAACGAACACGAGCGACAGACCCAGCGAAAGATTCGAGCCGAGCACGGCCGCCTGCTTCGCGATCAGCGCGACGGTCGTGAGAATTGCGATCGCCATGCCGATCATGCCGAACATGTTCCCGGTTCCCGCAGTCTTCGGATTGGACAGCCCCTTGAGCGCCTGGATGAAACAGACGGACGCGATCAGATAAAGGAGCGTAACAACATTCATGCTCACGAAATTCAGGTTCATCATGTACCCTCTCTGCCACTATCAGGACCCACAATCTTCCTCGGCTCCTTCCTCTTGAACATCTCCAGCATTCGCCTCGTGACGAGGAACCCGCCAAACACGTTCACGGCGGCAAGCGCCACTGCGACGGTACCGAAAAACTTGCCCGTGCTGCCAACGGTAAGACCCGCCGCGAGCATCGCGCCAACAATGACGATCGCCGAGATTGCGTTCGTCACGGCCATCAGCGGCGTGTGCAACGCCGGTGTCACATTCCAGACGACGTGGTAGCCGACGTAGATCGCCAGCACGAAAATGATCAGGTTAATTACGGTATGGTTGATGACTTCCATCCCCCCTCTCCTTATGCCCTGGCCGTGACTTTAGGCGCGAGCAGCATGGCCGCGACGATGTCGTCCGTGAGATCGATATTGAGCCCGCCTTCCTTTGTGACGATCAGCTTCAGGAAGTCGAGCAGATTGCGTGCGTACAGCGCCGAAGCATCCGATGCGACCATCGACGCGAGATTCGTATATCCGGCGATCGTCACGCCATGCTTGATGACGACCTTGTCCGCTTCCGTCAGCGGACAGTTTCCGCCACGCTGGCCTTCGTACTCCGGGCCGCGTCCCGCCGCGAGGTCGATCACCACGGAACCAGGCTTCATCGCCTGCACGGTTTCGACGGAAAGCAGCGTCGGCGCGGGACGGCCCGGAATCAGCGCAGTCGAGATGATCACGTCCGCCTGCTTCGCGCGCTCGTGGACGAGCGCAGACTGACGCGTGAGCCACGAAGGCGGCATCGGCCTCGCGTAGCCGCCGACGCCTTGCGCTGCTTCGTGTTCCTCATCGGTTTCGTAAGGCACGTCGAGGAATTTCGCACCGAGCGACTCGATCTGCTCTTTCACCGCAGGCCGCACGTCCGAGGCTTCGATCACGGCGCCCAGACGCTTCGCGGTCGCAATTGCCTGCAAGCCCGCCACGCCCGCGCCAAGAATCAGCACGCGCGCGGCTTTCACTGTGCCCGCCGCCGTCATCAGCATCGGCATGAAGCGCGGATACAGATCGGCGGCGAGCAGCACCGCTTTGTAACCCGCAATGTTGGCTTGAGACGACAGTACATCGAGGCTTTGCGCACGTGTCGTGCGCGGTGCGGCTTCTAGTGCGAACGCAGTGATGCCTGCCGTTGCGAGCTTCGATGCGTTCTCAGCATTGAACGGCTCCAGCATGCCGACCAGCGTTGAACCGCATTCAAGAAACGGCAATTCTGCGTCGGTCGGGCTCTGAACCTTGAGAACGAGCTCGGCGCCGAACGCGGCGGCCGCATCGACGAGGTCCGCACCGGCAGAAGCGTACGCGTCGTCCAGATAACTCGCGGCCGTACCTGCGCCGCTCTGTACGATAACTTTATGGCCCTGCGACACGTACTTCCTGACCGTCTCGGGCGTCGCAGCGACGCGCTTCTCGTACGGCCGCGTCTCCTTGGGTATTCCGATTAGCAACGAAATCTCCTTTGCAATTCCCGCGCACGTAATGCGCAATAAAATGACTTTCGCGTGCCAGTGCAGGAAAACGGGGTCGCAGCCCTGCACGACGAGCAGAACCGGTACGCGCGACGTCCAGGCCCTGCCACTACAGCAGTGGAAATCAGAACTTCGAGCGAATACCGACGATCGCTGCTACCTGATTTGCCGTCGAGGACGGCGAAAGCGTCGTGATCTGCGCAGTCGCATTCGCCCCGAACGAATTTTTCCCCGATGCATGTTGATAAATACCGACTGCGTAAAGGTCGGTACGCTTCGAGAGGAAATAGTCGGCGCCCAGCATCGCCTGATGGATCTTCTCGCTCGTCACGCTGTAGCCTCTTGTGTAGTCATACGCCGCCCCCAACTGCAATGACGGGGTAACCTGATACTTGAAGTTGGCTTCAACGTTATGGAACTTTGCATCGCCCGATCTGGGCGAGCCGGCCGGTTGACCGGTGACCGCCGTTTGGCCCAGTCCACCAAACTGCGTGTTGCTATACGTGGCACCCAGCGTGGCTGAACCGATTACGTACGCCGCCCCCGTCACGATCACCTGCTGGGTTCTGGCTGACGCAAAACCCGAATACACCTGGGATCCCGACATGTTGGTCGCCGTTGCAGTCGATGAGGCATTGTTCCCGAAGAATGAATAGTTCGGATTCTTAATATTCAGATAGGCTGCGCCCAGGGTGAGCGGTCCATGTGAATAGTTGACGCCACCTGACCAGATCTGGTTCCTGTTGAAATTGCCAGCGACGCCACCGAGACTGTACAAGCCGCCAAAGGTCAGACCGTGATAGTTCGCGCTTGCATACTTGATCGCATTGTTGACCCGGTTCGTGTTGTTCATGTTGTCCAGGTCGCCCGGGTGGCCGCCATAGAGGCTCGCCCATTGACTGGCCGCCTCAAGTTGGCCAGTGAAGTCGACCACCGAGTCATACTGACGGCCCAGCAGGACCGCGCCGTACCGGTCCGACGCCAGCCCGACATACACCTGCCGCCCGAACTCGTCGCCGCCCTGATTCAGACGACCCGTGTACGGGTTGAATCCGTTCTCGAGCACAAACAACGCCCGCAGGCCGCCACCCAGATCCTCATTTTCCCGCAGACCCCAGCGGCTACCCTGGATATTGCCCGAGCTTGCAGTGTAGAGCTTCTGTCCGCCTACGTTGTTTGCGTAGGCAAAACCGGCATCAACAAGTCCGTACAGCGTCACATTGCTTTGCGCATTGGCCGTTCCTGCGATCGATCCGATCGCAGTCAGCATAAAGATTGCCTTCTTCATGACGTCTCCTTTACCATATTAATTTATTAGTAGTACGATTTAATAGAATGCAACGGTGGATTTCGAACGACAAGGCGGCTCAACCAGGAAATATCGAGGGCTGCAGCAGTCACTCCGGTACGTGCAATGACCGGGGTCTCGTCAATGCCGCAAGGCTCTTGATAATGCGTTGTTCCTCCTAGGCGAGAGGTGCAAACGCAAAGTGCCCGTCACCCGTTCCATGCACGTGACCCAGTCCCGGGAAAGGCAGATGCGCACCGCCGATCATGTAACCGTTCTGTGCCGCGTCACCAAAGACACGTAAATGCTCACGTTCAGCCTCCGTCCGGCTGACGTCGTATCCGATCGTCACGTCGGGGTTGGCGAACTGCACGGCAGCAACATGGACAATGTCGCCCCAGAGAAGAAGTTTCTCGTTCCTGCTTTCCACCTCGTACATCGTGTGACCTGGCGTATGCCCGTAAGCGGGTCGGGTCCGTACTCCGGGAACGAGTTCGATGCTGCCATCAAAGGTCCTGAGCCGACCCGTGCTGATATAGGCGGACAAGGATGCCTGGGCCGCCTGGAAGAAGCGCTTCGCCTCTGCCGGTGCGTCCCTCAGGTTGACTTCGCTCAGCCAGTATTCCTTGTCGCGCCGGTCGACACGGACGAATGCGTTCAGAAATGCCATCTGGTCTCCGGACATGAGACCGCCGATATGATCCGCGTGCATGTGCGTCAGGCAAACCTCATCTACCTGCTCTGGCCGATAGCCAGCAGCTCGAAGGTTGTCCAACAGTTTCCCGGTATGCGGTCCTAGCAATAAGCCCGCACCGGCGTCGATGAGCACCAGCTTTTTGCCTGTATTGACGAGATACGAGTTATGGGAAGTCTCGACCTCTTCGCCCAGTGCATGGTTCCTGAGCGCTTCGGCGATCGTCGACGGGTCGCCCCGTAAAAGCTTCATGGCCGGCAGAGGACTCTTGCCATCAGAAAGTACGGTAACCTCATAGTCTCCGACCATCAGACGATAGAATTCCGGCGCCGTGTTCTCGAGTGTGGGCACACCCGCGAGCAAGGGTCCGCTCACAGCACATCCCATGCAGATACAGCCCGCAACGAGCAGGGAGCGTCGTGTCAGACTGATCCGATTATCGCTTGTCATTGTGGTCTCCTGACGTTGTCTTCTGTGACGGGTGCCGCACGGTGGCAATTGCACGCTGGCGGTGACACCCGGTCTATGTCAGACGGTACTGCTGACGACCGCGACGAAGTCGCACTGGATCAGCGAGGGCCCTTCCGCCGGCAGAAGCTGCGAATGGCGGGCCGGTCTGGAATCGGCGTTGGGAAACATGCGTACCCATTCGTCGTTCAACGGGCCCCGGTTACCCCGGTCGCGCAGAAAAAATGTCATCTTGATGATGTCGTCCGTGCTCCCTCCCGCCGCTTCCACGGTCGCCTTCATGTTTGAAAACACGAGCACACACTGCGCTTCGAGATCTTCTGGAATCAGGCGCGTCGCGGGGTCAATGGGATGAATCGCGCTCGAGACAATCAGGTTGCCGATCCGGCATGCGTTTGGCACGGGGAATTTGTGCGCAATACCTTCCACGGCGAAACTCATGCGACGGCCGCCGATGTCGCTCTCCGGGGCCGCGACGTCCGCCGGCCCATCCGTCATCGATTTGGTCATCTGTTTTCTCCTGTCATTGGTTACGTTGAATCCGCGCGATGTTCGGACCGCTATGATCTGCCGGCAACCGGCCGCTGGCGCTCTTCACCGATCGGCCGGGCGCCCTGCTCTGCCGCCTCTCCAAGCCCCGGCGTGAGACTGATGCCTTTTGTTTCAGGCAGCAATAGCGTTGCGATCACCGCCACGCTGTAGCCAAGCAGCGCGACTGATCCTATGGCCTCCGCGAGGGTAATTCGCTGGGCAAGGATGCCGATACAGGCGACTGCAACGGCACCTGCTGCTTTGCCAAAGTTGTAGGCAAAACTCTGGCCGCTCCCGCGTACGGCGGTCGGAAAGAGTTCCGTGAAAAATGGCCCCAGGGCGGCGTAGTTACCGATCGTGAAAAAGCCGAATGGCACGCCCATCAGGATCAGCCACCAGCCCGAAAGCGGGAGGAACATATAGGCGATCGTCACCAACCACGAGCAGACCAGAAACAGCTGGAACGTGCGCCGCCGGCCCAGTACATCGGAAAGGTAGGCACTTGCCAAAAACCCGAAAAACGAGCCGCTGGTGACTAGAAACACGTAATACCCGGATGCGGCCGGCGACAGGTGTCGAACCGTTTTCATGAACGTCGGCAGCCAGTTGACGATCGCCCCGCCGACGCCGATCACACCGAATGCCAGCAACGAGGCGAGAATCGTCACGCGCAACATGCCGGGACGAAAGATGTCGCCAAGACCGGGAGCGTGGCCAGAAGCCTTGATTGCAGCGCGGGTCTGCTGGTAAAGCTCGGGCTCCTCGATTGCCCGGCGCAGGTACAGCACGAGGAAGCCTGGCAGCACACCGATCATCAGCAGCGAACGCCATGCATAGTCCGCTGGCACATGGGCGAGGATGATGCCAGCCAGTCCGGCCGCCGCGCACCAGCCAACGCCGAAGCCGCTTTGCACCGTACCGACCGCCTTGCCACGATGTGCAGGCCTGATGATCTCGCCCATCAGCACTGCACCCGAGGCCCACTCGCCGCCGAACCCCAAGCCTTGCAACACACGGACAGCAATGAGCTGTTCGAAGTTTTGCGTGAAACCCGCGATGAAAGTAAACACCGAGAACCAGAGGATCGTGAATTGCATCACCCTGACACGGCCGAAACGGTCTGCGAGATAGCCGCATGCCCAGCCGCCCACAGCAGCCGATATGAGCGTCGCCGTGGCCAGATAACCCGCCTGCGCGGTTGTCATACCCCACACGGCGATGAGCACAGGCAGCACGAAGCTGAAGAGCTGTGCATCCATTGCGTCCACAGCCCAGCCAGCAAAGCATCCCCAGAATGTATTTCGCTCGCGTTTCGTTAGCTCGCGATACCAGCTGAACATCTTGTCTCCTCCTACGTTGGTTTTTGCCGGCTATCCGGTCACACGACGAGCGGCGTCAGGCCGCCGTCCATGGTTAGCGAGGCGCCGGTCACGTAAGATGCGCGTGCGCTTGCGAGGTAGAGTGCCGCATCCGCCACCTCCTCCGGGTTGGCGTAGCGCCCAAGCGGGATGCGTTTGATGTTCTGGCGCAGGATCTCCTCGGGCGAACTGCCGGTCGCGCGCGATTCCGCCTCGAGCGACATCTGCACCCGCCCCGTCATGGTGGCTCCGGGATTGATTACGTTCACGCGTATGCCAGCGTGTCCCCACGCTGCGGCCAGGCCCGCTGAAGCCAGCATCAGCGCCGCATTCGCAGCGCCGCCCGGGATGTGAATCGGCGAGGCAACCTTGCCGCCCGTTCCGATGATGTTGACGACCGAACCCGATCGACGCGCGACCATGCGCGGCAGGACGTAGTCCATTACGTTCATATAGGTAAAGAACTTGGCGTCCATCGCCACGTGCCACTTGTCGGGTGTCAGTTCACCCGGTGGCACACGCACCGCGCCACCCGCGGAATTGACAAGCACGGCAATGGGTCCAACCTCCTCTTCAACCGAGATCACAGCCCGTTCCGCTGCGGCACTCAGGGAAAGATCCGCTGCGATCGTCGTGACGTCGATGCCTTCTGCCGCCAGCGTCGCCTGCGCGGCGCCGAGGTTTTCTGCTCCGCGCGACACGATCACTACGCGCGCACCCTCTTTGGCGAATGCACGGGCACACGCAAGGCCGATGCCTTTGCTGCCGCCGGTGATCAGAACAACTTTACCGTCAAGCTCGAGATTCATTACAGTGTTCCCTGTTTCAGCACATCTTGGTTGTGAACGTTGATGGGCGTGCCTCTGGCGAAGGCGACGATCTGGTCGAATGCGTTACCGTAGCCAAATTCATAGTTGTCACGCTCGACATAGCCGAGGTGTGGCGTGCACAAGGCGTTCGGTTGCAGAAGCAAGGGGTCAGACGGATCAGTCAGCGGCTCATGCTCGAACACGTCGATGGCTGCCTTACCGGGCCGGCCCTCGCGCAGTGCGGCGACCAGCGCGCCAGGCTTGATGAGTTCCGCCCGGCTGGTGTTCACCAGAAGTGCCGTCGGCTTCATTAGTGCGAGATCCTCGAGACCGATCAGGCCCACTGTGTCCACATTCAGCCGCAGATGGAGACTGAGAACATCCGACTCCGCGAAAAGAGCCTCTTTGCTCGCGGCAACGGGGAAGCCTTCCGCCTTCGCCCGATCCAGCGAACCCTGCCGACCCCACACCAGTAACTTCATGCCAAACGCGACTCCGATCCGCGCAACCATTGAACCGAGCCGCCCGAAGCCATAGATTCCAAGCGTCCGTTCACGCAGGCCCAGACCGACCGTGCTCTGCCACCTCCCCTGACGCAGGGCAGCACTCTCGAGCGGGATGTTGCGCATCGCGGCCAGAATCAAACCCCAGGTAAATTCCACCGTGGGATACGAAGGACGCGGCGTCAGGGCCGAAGATACGACCACGCCGTGGCGCGTGCATGCAGCGAGATCGATGTGCGGCACGTGGCCGTTCTGACTGATCAGTTTGAGATTCGGCAGACGGCTGAGCAGCGCTTCGTCCACTCGTGTTCGTTCGCGCAGCAGGACTAGGACGTCAGCATCGGCCAGTCTCTCTGCCAGTACATCAACGTCTGCGACAGCATCGTTCCACACGGTAACGTCATGCCCTTGCAGGGTGCTGAAACAGTCGAGCGTTCGCACGACGTCCTGATAGTCGTCGAGGACCGCAACACGCAGTTTTGAAAATTGGATGGCCATAAAAATCACTCTTTGCTCGGCAGGTCGGCGACAGCGGTGCCCGCGTCAATTGCAAGACACTTCTCGATTTCGAAATTTGCTTTCGCGAGCGCACGCTCGGCCACTTCTTCCGCACGTGCGACAGGAATAAAGCAGACGCCCGTTTCATCCGCGACGACGATATCGCCCGGCGAAACCCGAATGCCGGCAATCTGGATGTCGCCATTGATCTCCACGGTTTCGATACGCCATTTACCCGTGACCGGGGTGATTTCAGTGGCCCACATCGGATAGGCCGCACGACGTGAGTGACCGACGTCGCGGATGCCCCCGGAAACAATTGCACCGGCTTCGCCCTGACGCTTGCCTGTCTGAGCCGAGATGCCGCCCATGTTGGAGATGCCTTCCACACCGTCGATCACAACGACATCGCCAGGCAGTGCAAGGTTGTGCGCCTCGAACTCCGCCATCCGGTTCACGTGAAGCCGCGCAGTCTCATAGACGTGTTCTCGCTGCATGACGTTGCGCACCGTAAGTGCAGGTCCGACGATGTTTGCGTTCGGCAACGTCGGCTTCAGGACCGACGCGCCAATCGCACCGGTGATCCCCAGTTCGTCCATCACATCCGCAATGACGCTCGTGGCGTCGGGAATGCTTTTGAGCTTTTCGATGACGCCTTCCGGTGGACGCGGCGTGCGCATGAGACGGATGCGTTCCGCACTGATCTTTCCGGTCAGCTTAGGCGTCGTGTCAATAGCGGCATGATCATTCATGAGACGAATCCTGATGATATATTTGGGGTTAGTCGGGAGCAGAGGTGAACCCTGTGCGCGCTGGTGGGAGCACTATCTTCCAAAAGATCACTGACGTCTAATTTAGAATTCGCTGGGACCATTATCATTTCGGTGAATAATCATGCGACTTGACCTGAATCTGCTCGCCGTCATTGAGGCCATCATGCTGGAGCGCAATGTGACGCGTGCTGCTGCTAGCCTGTCGATGAGTCAACCCGCAGTCAGCAACGCCCTTAGGCGAGCCAGAGAGTTGACTCACGATCAGCTGTTTCTGAAAGTCGCAGATGGCGTCCAGCCGACTGCACGGATGATGGCGATCTGGCCGGAACTCCACCGTTCGCTGGCAGTAATACGGGCATCAATCGCACCTGCACATTTCGACCCGCGCTCCGATGCGACCAGTTTTCGTATTGCTGTAACTGACAGTCTCGCTAGCGAAGCAATCAGTGCCATTGCGTTGCAACTGCGCTTGATGGCACCTTACGCAAAGGTGGCATTCTCATTTCACACGAACGCCAATTCACTCGAAGCGATAGAGCGCGGCACGCTTGATTGCGCGATCGGGATGTTTCCATCACTCCCACGGGATATCCATGTCCAGGGGCTTCGAACGGATCACTATGTCTGCGTGATGCGGTCGGACCATGCGCTGAGTGAAACGATGAGCCTCGAGCAATTCGTCTCGGCGTCACATGTCCTCGTGACTCCCTCGGGTATGGATCTCGGCGTCATAGATGGATGGCTTAGTCTGCATGGTCGTTCAAGAGCGATCCCGATAGTCGTCAACCATTTTGCAGACGCGCTGCGAATCGTCGCGGGCAGCGATTTGCTGACGTGCGTGCCGAGTGGATTTCTTGACGGTTACGGACGAACCATCGTCACGCAACATGACCTGGTCGTCAGAGATCTTCCGTTCGAGACGGAGAAGCTGATCTACAAGCTCGTCTGGCATGAGCGTGTCCATTCGCACGCCGCCCATCAGTGGTTCCGCTCGCTCGTCGAAAGTGTCTGTCAGAGGCCTCAGAAAGCGACCGTACCGGGAGAGCAATGGACCAGTGCTTCCACATAATGCTGACTAGCTGGTTACCCCGATATAGCGTTGAGCGGCAAAGCCGCGCATCGACGGCACCGAAAAAGTGCCCGGCGGGATGCCGGGAGAACTGAAATCGAACGCTTCGCGGTGATCGCCGCGAACGGCGGAAGGAAAAATGCGTCAGGCCGAGAGGTAAGTCAACGGCCTGATAAGCGTGCACCACTCAAAGCCGGCAACACAGCGCGTCAAACGGCTTGATATGGTCAGATGAGGCAATTCGATCAGATTTTGAGCCGCCGCGTAAGTTCGTCATGTTCCAATCGTGACGGTGGCGAACGGCCCGCGTGCCGGCCTGAACCATCCATCAGAATGTCCGGGCGAATTCGATCGAGTCGAAGTGTGGGGACCCCAACTACCAGCGATTCATGACCGATGCAATTCGCGTATCAGACTGAAAGCGACCGTCCGGACTCTTTATCCCGAACCATCTTTTTTGCGACCCACCGCGGCAACATCGCGTTGAGCGACTCGTTTCTGTCGATAAAGTGATGCTTGAGCGCCATGAAGATGTGTCCGACGACGAGAAATGCAATGGCATACGCCAAACAAAAGTGGACTTGCTTGAGGATGGGTGCAAGAGCCGGCGTCTTTTCCATCAACGGCGGCAGGAAAAAGAGCCCCGCAACGGGAATCTTGAAACCAGCGGCCGAACTCCAGAGCCATCCCGAGAACGGCAAGGCAAACATGCAGATGTAGAGTACGAAGTGGCCGACTTTGCCGGCGCGCCGCTCGAAGGATGACAGGTCATTCGTCGTCTCGGGTGGGCGATGCGTCAGACGCCAAAGAACGCGCGCAGCCAGAAGAAAAATCGCGATCGTCGCGATAGATTTGTGCAGCATGATGCTGTCGGTCTGGATCTTCTGTGGCAGGCTTAACGTACTCGAGTAGTAGCCGAAAGCCCACGCGCAAATGATTACGATGGCCATCGTCCAATGCAGGACTTTCGCGACCGTTGTGTATTGCTTCAATTCCATACGCTCCTCCATCAACCGTGTAATCACTTCGACGAAAATCGCCCCATGCCTTGGTGTTCCTGGGTGCTCTCGGGTTCTAGCGCCCAATGGGCTGACGCGCGCGCCCGGGTGCTGCCTGTCCCCTATTGGATCGGCGTTGATGCCGGTACGGCAACCTTGGGCTGACTGGCCGACTTGCGTTCGGCATTCAGCAGGTTCTCGGGATACTGCTCCGGAGAGGCCTGAGGCCCGTATCCGTTCTTCTGGAGACTTTTCAGCTCGGCGTTCTTGACCTGGCGCGCCTGGCGCCGTGCTTCTTTACGCTCCGCGCGCGATTTCGCTCTCGCTTGCGCTTTCGTGAGCGGCGCCGAAGCGGGTTGCAACTGTACTGCTGCCCCTTCCACGCCGCTGGACGGATGCGGTTGTGCCATTGCGAAAAGAGGAATTGCTGCCATAGCTGGCACAATCAACAGTATCACTAACTTTTTCATGTTTTCTCCAGGATGCAGGTGCAACGCCTGCTGTTTTTCATTAGAGGACGCAAGTTGTGATTTGCGTACCCAGTCCTTCCACAGTGGCCTCGATCACGTCTCCCGGCCGCAGATAGCGCGAGTAGTGAGTGCCGATGCCGGCTGGCGTCCCGGTGCAGACGAGGTCGCCCGGCTCGAGGCCAACGACGGACGACAGGTAGGCGAGCTGTTCGCCGATACTGAAAATCATGTCGCTTGCGCTTCCCTCCTGCATTTGCTCACCATTCAACCAGAGCCGCAGTTTGAAACGCGACGGGTCGTCGATGTTCCAGGAAGGCACCAGTACGGGGCCGGTCGGCAACCAACCGGGGCGCGCCTTCGACTGAATCCAGTCAGTCCCCATGTTCGGCATATCTGCGCGGAACACCCGTTCCCGCAGCGTGAGATCGTTCACCACGCAGTAACCAGCAATACCATTGAGCGCCTCGGCTACGCTGACGTCCTTCAGGCGGCGACCGATGACAACACCCACCTCCACTTCCCAGTCGAGCGACGAGAGTCCTTCGGGGATGCGCAGCGACTCACGTGCGCCGGCAACACAAGCGGTGCCCTTCATGCAGATGTACGGTTCCCCCGTGCGGCGCCGTGCGTCAATTGAGTCAAGCATGGCTTTGCGACGCACCTCCACATCCTGCCCGTCGAGGTGTTGTGCGGAATCCGTCGCTGCTTCGAGCAACTGTGCGCGGTAATTCGCAATCGTGCAGTAGACCTGGGACGGTGCGACGGGAGCGTGAAGCGTCAACGTCGAGAGCGGAACGCCTGCCGACGCCATCATCTCCTGAGTAGCGGGCTCCTCCGCGATCACGCGCAGCAACGTCGCATTCGCGTCCCACGCCTCCATCAGCGCCCGCATCGAGTGAACGCCGCGCAATCCACGCGGCGCCCAGTGCGCCAAGGCAAACGCCCGCTCGCCCATCACCAGCGCCGGGAACGCTATGGAACCAGCGAACGAAACATTAGCAACTGCGCATTTCATGAAGGTACCTTCCATCAAAGTACAAAGCACATCGGACACCGGCATCGACCACCATGGAATCAGTCGTTGCCGGCCTTGATTGGCCCACCTGCTTCGACCGCCGACGCGCCGAAGCGCTCCGAGCGGTCGTCGCGGGCGGCACTATACTTCCGGCGTCGCGGTGCGGTTTCCGCCAGGAAGCAACTGACAATGATGCCGAGCAACAAGCTGTAGAGCGCGAAATCCAGTGTCTTGGCGATACCGTAGTTCTGAGCCACGAAGCCGGCGATGACGGGCGCAACGCCACCACCAAATGTTTCCCCCACGCCCGACACGAACCCGATCGTCGAGGCGATCAGCCCCAACGGCGCAGCCTCAGTCGCAACAGGGCCGCTGAACAGGCTGAGAAGGCCCATCGCGAACAACGCCACGCCGAACAGCAGAGCGAACAGCAGCCCCGGGTTCGCCCCAACGCGGGAGAAGAGGAACAGGAGAATGGCGGCACCGACGAAACCGAGCAATGCGGTGGGACGGCGCCCGATGTAATCGGACAGGCCAGGCAACGCAAAGCAGCCAACGAAGCCGCCAAAACCGACGGCGGACGCCACGAACCCCATGCTTCGGCCGTCGAGCTGAATGACTTTCACAAGATAGGTCGGAACCATCGCCCCAATGACAAAGATGCCCCCCATCGCACAGAGAATCGCGGCCGTCGCCACGGCAACGTTGCGACTGGAGAACAAGTCCAGCCAGCGTTGAGGCTTTGGGTGCCCGGCCACTTCCGCAATCGTGGGTGCCCGGTCGTGAATGAAGCGCCAGATGCAGAGGGCCACGATGAACCCGGGAATCGCCGACAGCGCAAACACCCAATGCCAGTTCGGAACCCACTGCAGCAGTTGGGTTGCCACGATGGGCGCGAAGCCAAGCCCCAGCAGCGGGACCATGCTGATTTGCAGACCCAGATTCAACCCGCGGCGCGACGGATGAGAGGCTTCGCTGTTCGCGGCGATGCTGGCGGGAGTAAAGGTGCCCTCGGCGACACCCATCGCGCCGCGCAACAGCAGCAGGCTGATGAACCCCGTCGCGACACCGGAAAGACACGAGAGCGCCGAGAATGTCACCATGGTGGCAACGAGTATCTTCTTTCGGCCCACTCGGTCAGCGAGCGGACCCATGAGAATTGACCAGAGCCCCCAGGTCACGCCTATCACGCCAATCAGGCTGCCCAGCTCGGAGTAGCTGAGGTTGAGGTCGCGCATCATATGCGGAAAGAGCGGCGCCATCAGCCACCGGTCGAATCCGACGAGACCGAACCCTGCACCGAGCAGAAGCAACGTGCTGTACTCGTGCCGCGTGTCGTGTCGATCAGCTGTCACGGGATGTCCCTCCATGGTTACTCATGTAGTTCGGCCGGGCAAACCCGTGAGGGAGCTCGAGCCATGTCTCGGTCGGTAAAGATCCGGAACGCATCGGGCCCCTTACCGCGGTGCCGCGTTGCTATCGTTAGCATTCGATGTCAAAAAAATGAGCCAGCCCTGTCGGTGAGATGCCGCCGGGCGTCCGTGTGTGACGCAATCGTCGGAGGGAACACGGCCCAGCCCCCGTCTTGATGCCGAAAGAAAAACACGGTGATGGGGGAGCCGGGGCGTGGCAAGTCGACTCTCACACAGTGATGCTGATGCAGGCGCTCATTTGCCACGCGGCTCACGTGCAGCGAACCGAATTCAGCGCGCCCGAACCACTTGTGGACGACCTCCCTCAGCGATCTTTCTTGAGCCGACATGTTGCCCCCTCCTTCCCGCAAGCGATGACGATGACGCACCAACCCGATCGAGCAGTTTCGTTGGACACCACTTTTACCTGGATCCCGTGCGTCGCGACGTAAGCGTCAGTGCTAACGTTAGCAATGGTAGAGTCGCAATAATGATCCGTCAAAGAGTTCCTTGCTATCAGTGGAATGCCTACGTTAGCATTGGATTCGATCAGCTAGGCCACGGTGGTGGACGATCAGTCATACGTGTTGCTGCCTGCGCGGGTTATCCGGTGTGCTATCGTTATACAAAACTGCATCCACTCGGGGCTCTCATGGTTACGATCAAAGACATCGCCGCTCGCCTTCAAGTGTCGCCATCGACGGTCGGACGAGCGCTGGCCGACGATCCACGAATCAGCGACGCGACGAAGAAGAAGGTCACGGCAGTCGCCGATGAAATGGGTTACGTCGCAAACCTGGCCGCACGCATGATGCGCGGTGTGTCGAGCAATCTCGTTGGCTTCGTGCTTCCGGACATTCGCAACGGGTTCTATTCCACGGTTGCACACGCGCTGTCGAAATGCCTCCAGGGAGCGGGTTTCCAGCTCATGCTCTCCGAAACCGACGACGAGCGCATGGTCGAGCTGCACCACATTCGCGAACTGATCAGCGCGAACGTCGCCGGCATCATCATCGTGCCCACGGCGAAACCGCATCGCGAAGCGATCCGACTGCTTGACACGGTGCCGCACGTGCAGTTGATTCGCCGGAATGCGGCGATCGGCAACCAGTGGTTCGGCATCGACGACACCCAGGCGATCTCCGAGGCGACGCGCCATCTGGTCCAGCTCGGTCATCGGCGCATCGCGTATATCGGCGGCACCGACGAGCTGCCCACTGGTGCGGCGCGCCTCCAGGGTTTTCACGACGCGCTGCCGCGCGACGCAAAAGTCGGCCCGTCGTTCGTGCACCTTGGCGTGCCCGGTTCAGTGGATTTCGGCCGCGAAGCCGCGCGCGCGCTGCTGACACAGGCCAAGCCGCCCACCGGCATCGTTGCAGGCTCGGTTCAGATCACGCAAGGCATCCTCGAAGAATTGACTGCGCAAGGCGTGCGTGCTCCCGACGACATTTCGATCGTCGGATTCGGCGATGAAATCGGTTTTCGCTGGTGGGGCCCCGGGCTGACAACTGTCGGCCTTCCGGTCTATGACCTCGCAACGGCATGCGGCCTCTGGTTCGTGCATCAGATCAAGCAGGGCGTCTCCAAGACAGCACCTTATACGTCGATTTCGCCGGCAACCATGATCGTCCGCGGCAGCACGCGTGCAGTCGGGGCCGCCACGCAGGAGCGAGCGGGCACGACGCTTCGCAACGCGGCCGTATGAGCGTGCGCCAACGTAAACACAGCGCCGGCCGGGCCCCTCAATAGCGATAGAATCCGCGCCGCGTCTTGCGGCCGAGGTGGCCGGCCTCAACCATCTCGCGAAGCAGCGGTGCCGGCCGGTATTTCGCATCACCGAGGTCCCGCTGGAAGACTTCCATAATGGCAAGGAGCGTGTCGAGCCCAATGAGGTCAGCCAACGCGAGTGGGCCGATCGGGTGGTTGGCGCCGAGTTTCATCCCTGCATCGATCTGATCCGCGCTTGCCGTACCTTCCTGCAACACGAATACGGCTTCGTTGATCATCGGCACAAGGATACGGTTCACTACGAAACCGGGCGCGTTGCGGGTGCCGATTGGCGTCTTGTCGAGACGCTCGGCAAGTGCGACCGTTGCCGCGAATGTCGCGTCGCTCGTTGCGAATCCGCGTATCACTTCGACGAGCGCCATCACCGGCACCGGGTTGAAGAAATGCATCCCGACGAACCTACCTGGGTCGGACAGCGCCGCAGCAAGCCGTGTAATCGAAACCGATGACGTGTTGGTCGCGATGATGGCGTCCGGTCTCGCGATGGCGTCGACGCTCAGCAAAATCGCCCGCTTGAGGTCAACGTTTTCGGTAGCCGCCTCGATCAGGAAATCGCACGCACCCAGATCGGACAATGTCGCGGCCGCGCCGATTCGTGCGATGGCGGCGTCCGCCTCCGCCCTGCTCCAGCTTCCCTTGGCCACGCCTTTTTCGCAATTAGCCGATACCGCCGCAATACCTCGGTGCGCAGCCTGCTCGTCCACGTCGTTGAGCAACACGGTGAACCCAGCCGCTGCACACACTTGTGCGATACCACTGCCCATCTGTCCGGCCCCGATGATCCCGATCGTTCGTATCTGCATAGTCGTTTCACATGTTCGGATAATTTGGACCACCGCCGCCCTCGGGCACCGACCAGACGATGTTTTGCGTCGGGTCCTTGATATCGCACGTCTTGCAATGGACGCAGTTCTGCGCATTGATCCGCAGTCGATCAATGTCGTCGTCACCGCGCACGAATTCGTACACCCCAGCCGGGCAATACCGCTGCTCGGGCCCCGCGAAACGCGCAAGATTGACGTCGACCGGCGCCGACGCGTCTTTCAGCACGAGGTGGCAAGGCTGCGCTTCCGCATGATTCGTGTTTGATACGAATACGGACGACAGCCTGTCGAACGTCATCACGCCGTCCGGCTTCGGATAGTCGATCGGACGGCACCGGAGCGCAGGCCTCAATGCCTCATGATCGGGCCGTCTGTTGCGTAATGTCCACGGCACATTGCCACTGAGCAGCTTCTGCTCGATACCGGTCATCAACGTGCCGATGCCCCTTCCCTTCTTGAACCACTGCTTGAAATTGCGCGCGCGATGAAGCTCGGCATGCAGCCATGATCGTTCGAATGCGCGCGGATATTGCTCGAGTTCATCGCGCTGCCTGCCCGCGCATATCGCGTCGAATGCGGCCTCGGCGGCCAGCATCCCACTCTTGATCGCCGCGTGGCTGCCTTTGATCCGGCTCGCGTTCAGGAAGCCGGCGTCGCAACCTGCCAATGCTCCCCCCGGGAATACGAGCTTTGGCAACGACTGCAGGCCTCCCGCGGCGATGGCACGGGCGCCGTACGCAATTCGCTTGCCACCTTCGAGATGGAGCCGGATCGCGGGATGCGTCTTGTGGCGCTGGAATTCCTCGTAGGGAGACAGCCATGGGTTCCGGTAGTCGAGCCCGACCACGAATCCGACCGACACGTGGCCGTTGCCCATGTGATAGAGAAACGAGCCTCCATAGGTGCCGGCGTCGAGCGGCCAGCCGGCGGTATGAATGACGAGCCCCGGCCGATGCTTCGCCGGGTCGACTTGCCATAGCTCCTTCAGGCCGATGCCGTAGGTCTGCGGATCCCTGTCTGCCTGGAGTCCGAAGCGCTCGCTCAACTGTCTGCCGAGATGTCCGCGCGCGCCTTCGCAGAACAACGTGTATTTCGCATGCAGCGCCATCCCCGGCTGATAGTTCGCGGTTGGTCGTCCGTCGCGTGCTACGCCCATGTCGCCCGTAGCGACGCCCCGCACGCGCCCCTCATCGTCATAGAGGACCTGCGCGGCCGCGAATCCGGCAAACACGTCGACCCCGAGCGCTTCGGCTTGCGTGCCCAGCCAGCGTACGACGTTGGCGAGACTGACAATGTAGTTGCCGTGATTGCGGAAGCACGCCGGCAACAGCCAGTCCGGGATCTCCGTAGCGCGGCCGTTGCGTCGCAGGAACAAAAAGCGATCCTCGCTGACGGGCGTGTCGAGCGGCGCACCCTGATCCTTCCAGTCCGGCAGGAGTTCAGTCAGCGCAATCGGGTCCATCACTGCGCCCGAGACGATGTGCGCGCCCAGCTCGGAACCTTTCTCGAGCACGCACACCGACAACTCGCGTCGTTGCGCGAGCGCGAGCTGGCGCAGACGAATGGCGGCAGACAGTCCGGCCGGCCCGCCGCCGACAATCACGACGTCGTATTCGATGATGTCGCGTGCATGAGCCGACTTGTCGTTGACGAGGTCCATCGCGTTACCCCAACTCCGCCGCAAGCTGCGGCACGAGATCGAACAGGTCGCCGACGAGCCCGTAATCGGCGATCGAGAATATGGGCGCCTCGGCATCCTTGTTGATTGCCACGATCACTTTCGAATCCTTCATGCCGGCCAGGTGCTGAATGGCGCCGGAAATGCCGACGGCGACGTACAGTTGCGGGGCGACGATCTTGCCGGTCTGACCGACCTGCCAATCGTTGGGCGCGAACCCCGCGTCGACAGCGGCACGCGACGCGCCGAGTGCAGCGTCGAGCTTGTCCGCCAGGGGCTCGAGAATGCGGAAATTGTCGGCCGAGCCCAGCCCGCGCCCGCCGGCGACGACGATCCGTGCGCCTGTCAGCTCCGGACGATCCGATCGGACAACTTCCCGAGACACGAAGCGAGTGCGACCGAAATCGTCGACCGGCGCAACGCACTCGATCGTCGCCGAGCCGGCGCCGCCGGCGGCGTCGAAGGCAGTCGTGCGCACGGTGATCACCTTCACGTGATCGACGGACTGTACGGTGGCCAGCACATTGCCAGCATAGACCGGGCGCTCGAACGTATCGTGCGAAACGACGCGCACGATGTCCGAGACCTGCCCGACATCGAGCTTCGCGGCCACGCGCGGCGCGATGTTCCTGCCATACGCAGTCGCCGGCACAAGGATGTGCGAATAGCCGTCGGCCAGCGCGAGCGCCTGCTCGGCGATATTTTCAGCGAGACCTTCGGCGAGGTGCTTCGCGTTTGCCACGTATACGTGCGAAACACCGTCAATGCGTGCGGCGCAATCCGCCGCGCCGGCGCAGTCATGCCCCGCGACGAGGACGTGGACTTCGGCGGCACATTCGACGGCGGCCGTGATCGTGTTCAGTGTGCTGCTTTTGATGCTTTCGTTGTCGTGTTCTGCAATGACGAGCGCTGGCATAGTGAGTCTCGTAGCGGAGTGAATATGGATCGCCAACCTGTGAATCGGATGCGCGACCGCGTCAGATGATCCTGGCTTCGCCCCGCAGATGCGCGACGAGCGCTTTCGCGTCGGACACCCGAATGCCTGGACGACGCTCGGGCGGCGGCGCGACCTTCAGCGTGCGGACGCGCGGTGCAATGTCCACGCCGAGCTCTGTCGGGCCGACGGTATCGAGCGGTTTCTTCTTGGCCTTCATGATGTTGGGCAACGTGACGTAACGCGGCTCGTTCAGACGGAGGTCCACCGTGACGACCGCCGGCAGGTCGAGCGCCAGCACCTGCGATCCGCCGTCGACCTCACGCGTGACCTCGACCGTGTCCCCGCTCACCAGGAGCTTCGATGCGAACGTCGCCTGGGGCCATCCGAGCATCGCCGCAAGCATCTGGCCCGTCTGATTGCAATCGCCGTCGATCGCCTGCTTGCCGAGGAGGACGAGCCGCGGCTGCTCGCGGTCGACCAGCGCCTTCAGAAGCTTCGCAACCGCAAGCGGCTGCAGCTCGGCGTCGGTCTCGACGAGCGTGCCGCGATCCGCACCGAGCGCCATCGCCGTGCGCAACGTCTCCTGGCACAACCGGGAGCCGCACGATACCGCGACGACTTCAGCGACCTTGCCTGCCTCCTTGAGGCGCACGGCTTCCTCCACGGCGATCTCGTCGAACGGATTCATCGACATCTTGACGTTGTCGATTTCGACGCCGGAGCCGTCGGACTTCACGCGCACCGTCACGTTGTGGTCGACGACGCGCTTTACCGGGACCAATACCTTCATCTTCGCTTCCTTTTCCGTCTATCGATGCGCGTTGCTCATACGACACGCGCTGAACGCAGATCCGCGACCTGCGACTCGTTCAGGTCGAGCCAATCCTGTAGCACCTTGCCCGTGTGCTCGCCGAGGGTCGGCGGCGGCTGGCGGTATTGAACGGGCGTTTCGGACATCCGGATCGGGTTGGCCACGAGCGGCACTTCTTCCGCGATTGGATGCGACATTTCTATACGCACGCCGCGTGCCTTCACGTGGGGATCGGCGAATACGTCGTCGAGCCGGTTGATCGGCCCGCACGGTACCCCGCGCGCTTCCATCACGGCGACCCATTCGGCCGTGGACCGGCCGACCGTGAGCGCTCGAATCGACGCAATCAGTTCGTTCCGGTGCTCGACTCGCGCGGGGTTGGTCGAAAACCGCGGATCATCGGCCCAGGCCGGCTGCGCGAGCGCAGCGCACAGGCTGCGGAATTGCCCATCGTTGCCCACGGCGATGATCATGTAGCCATCCGCCGTCGGGAAATCCTGATACGGGACGATGTTGGGGTGCGCGTTCCCCATGCGTCGCGGCGGGACGCCGCCGATCAGATAGTTTGCGGCCTGGTTGGCGAGACACGCGATCTGCACGTCGAGCAGCGCGAGATCGATGTATTGTCCCCGCCCCGTCCGCTCGCGATGCGCGAGTGCCGCAAGGACAGCCACGCTCGCATAGAGTCCCGTCATCACATCGGTCAATGCGACGCCCACCTTCAGCGGACCTTCGCCTTCGGTGCCGTCGGCACGGCCGGTCAGGCTCATCAGCCCGCCCATGCCCTGGATCAGGAAGTCATAGCCGGCGCGCGGGGCGTAGGGACCCGTTTGGCCAAAGCCGGTAATCGAGCAATAGATGAGCCTGCTGTTCACCGACGCGAGACTGTCGTAGTCGAGACCGTACTGCTTCAGTCCGCCGACCTTGAAATTCTCGAGCACGATATCCGCCTTGCTCGCAAGCGCCTTCACCAAACGCTGCCCTTCGGGATTCGTCAGGTCGATCGTGACTGAGCGCTTGTTGCGATTCGCGCTCAGATAGTAGGCGGACTCTCCATCTTCCGAACCGAGCCAGGGCGGCCCCCATGCGCGCGTGTCGTCGCCCATGCCCGGCCGCTCGACCTTGACGACATCGGCGCCGAGATCCGCCAGCAACTGGCCGGCCCACGGACCTGCCAGCACACGCGAGAGGTCCAGAACGCGCACACCGTCGAGCGCGCCTTGTCGAATCGTCTCTGCCATATCCGATCAGAACGCCGCAATGCCGGTCATCGCACGACCGAGGATCAGCGCATGAATGTCGTGCGTGCCTTCGTAGGTGTTGACGACTTCGAGGTTCACGAGATGCCGTGCGATGCCGAATTCGTCGCTGATGCCGTTACCGCCGAGCATGTCGCGTGCCGTTCTCGCGATGTCGAGCGCCTTGCCGCACGAATTGCGCTTCATGATCGACGTAATTTCGACTGCGGCCGACCCCTCGTCCTTCATGCGGCCGAGGCGCAGACACCCTTGCAGGCCGAGCACAATCTCGGTCTGCATGTCGGCCAGCTTCTTCTGGATCAACTGATTGGCCGCCAGCGGTTTGCCGAACTGCCGACGATCGAGCACGTACTGACGCGCGCGATGCCAGCAATCTTCCGCGGCGCCCAGCGCCCCCCACGCGATGCCGTAGCGCGCGCTGTTCAGGCAGGTGAAAGGCCCCTTCAGGCCGCGGACGTCCGGGAAGGCGTTCTCGTCGGGGCAAAACACGTCGTCCATCACGATCTCGCCCGTGATCGACGCGCGCAGACCGACCTTGCCGTGAATGGCCGGCGCCGACAGTCCTTTCCAGCCCTTCTCGAGCACGAATCCGCGAATGGCGCCTTCGTCGTCTTTCGCCCAGACGACGAATACGTCGGCGATCGGACTGTTCGTGATCCACATCTTGCTGCCTGTCAGGCGATACCCGCCGTCGACCTTCTTCGCGCGCGTCACCATGCTACCGGGATCCGAGCCATGGTCGGGCTCCGTGAGGCCAAAGCAGCCGATCCATTCGCCGCTCGCCAGCTTCGGCAGGTATTGTTGCCGGGTCGCTTCCGTGCCGAACGCGTGGATCGGCACCATCACCAGCGACGACTGCACACTCATCATCGACCGATAGCCGGAATCGACGCGCTCGACTTCGCGCGCCACCAGTCCGTAGGACACCGCATTGAGCCCCGCGCCGCCGTATGCTTCGGGAATCGTGACGCCAAGCAGCCCGAGTTCGCCCATCTCGCGGAAAATCGCCGCGTCGGTATGCTCGCGCCGAAACGCGTCGAGTACACGCGGTGCCAGCCGATCCTGGCTGTATGCGCGGGCCGATTCGCGCACCATGCGCTCTTCGTCGCTCAGTTGCCGATCGAGCAGCAACGGATCGTCCCACTGAAATACCGGTGAATTGTGACTTGAGCTCATTGGTTTCTCGCGATGACATGAGGCATGGGTGCAATTTATCCCCATGTTTTCCGCATAACAAACGATTTGTTCTCATCCACTTGTGCAAAAATCTCACTCATCAATCGCCAAAGACAAACGAGTCCGATCATGCGCAGAAAGATTCCGTCGACCGTCGCACTCTCCGCGTTCGAGGCGGCGGCGCGACATCAGAGCTTCACCAAGGCCGCCGACGAACTGGCGGTCACGCAGGGCGCCGTATGTCGCCAGATCGGTGCACTCGAGGATTTTCTCGGCGTGAAACTCTTCCGTCGCGATCGACGTGGCGTCGCATTGACGGAAGCAGGCATGCACTACAGCCGGAAAGTCGCATTGAGGCTCGACGAGGTCGAACGCGACACGCTGGATCTCATGGCGAAAGGCGGGCAGGCGGCCACGCTCGAACTGGCCGTGGTCCCCACGTTCGCGACGAAGTGGTTGCTGCCCCGCCTGCCGCTGTTCGCCGGCGCACAGCCGGACGTTACCGTGAATCTCACGGCGCGCACGCGGCCGTTTCTGTTCGACGAGACCCAATTCGACGCGGCAATTCATGCCGGCCCCGCGGCATGGCCTGGTACGGAAGGAATTTTCCTGATGCACGAGAGCCTGATTGCCGTATGCAGCCCCGCACTGATCGCGCCGCGCGCGACCGTCACGCGGGGCGACTGGAAGCGCTATCCACTCCTGCAGCAAAGTACGCGTCCCTACGCATGGCGCGACTGGTTCGCGTCACGCGATATGCACGTCGAAGGCGACATGGCGGGCCCGCGATTCGAATTATTTTCGATGCTCGCCGAGGCGGCCGTCCATGGCATGGGTATCGCGTTGATTCCACGGCTTCTCGTGGAGGACGAGCTACGCCGCGGCACGCTGATTCAGGCGTCGAAACACGAGTTGCCGAGTGGCCGGTCGTACTTTCTCATCTGTCCGGCGCAGAAGGCGGACAATGGCGCGCTTTCGATCTTTCGCGACTGGATCGAAACGCAGGCGAGGCAATACGCTCAAGCGGCGGGCCCCGTTCAGGGTTGACCGGCGCCGCGCGCCGGAATGGCGTGGCGGCGCAGGCGCTCTGTCCGTCAGAACTTGACGCGCAATCCCGCGCTGGTGAGGAATTGATGGTTCGTCGTCGACGGGCCTCCGCTGCCGCCGATGAAGGCACCGTTGAAGACCGTACCGGCAACGCCGCTGACGGTCTGGTACTCCGCCATCAAGTAAAGATCCGTACGCTTGGAAAGCGAATACGATGTCATGATGTTGACCTGATTCCACCTCGGTCTGGCGCGGACCGACGCGTTCGAGTACGAACCGAGCGTGAACGTATACGACGCCGCGACGAGCCACGCCGGCGTGATCAGGTATCGAACGTTTGCCTCGAAGTTGTCGAAGCGCAGGTCAGTCGGCGAGCCGGTCGAAGCAGGCGCAAACGAGCTTCCTCGGTTCACGGCGGTGGCGCCGGCGAGACGTGATTCACTCCACACCAGGCCGAGCGTGGCTGCGCCCCATACGTAGCTCGCGCCTACTCCCCATACTCGCTGACGCACGGCATGAAACGTGGCGTCGCCCGAGCTAGACGAACCGTCGAGCGCACCGGCCGCGCCGTCGCCAGGACGGTCGATCTGCATGAACGCGGCGCTGATCGTCAGCGGGTCGATGCTGTAGGTGGCGCCGACACTGAATGCCCGGTTGTCGGTAAATCCACCCGCCGCGTTGGAGAACGCGTAGAGGGCGCCGAACTTCAGCCCTTTGTAATCGATGCTGCTGTACTTGACCGCATTGTCGAGCCGAAAGAAATCGCCGAAGTTGTCGTTATCCATCGGATGAACGAACTCGAGGCCGCCGGCGAAACTTTGCGCAAGACTGCGCGGCGCGAGATAGTCGACAACGGAATCGTATTGTCGTCCGAGCGTCACGGTCCCGTATGGCGGGCTCGAAAGCCCGACGTAGGCCTGCCGGCCGAACATGCGCCCACCCTGCTGAAACGTGCCGTTCGTCCCCGTGAAGCCGTTCTCCAGCCGGAATACGGCCTGGAGCCCGCCGCCAAGATCCTCGGTGCCGAGCACGCCCCATCGATTGCCGACGATATTGCCCGACGACGCGAACACGTTGCTGTGCCCGCGCTGGTTGTTCACATACGAAACGCCGTTGTCGATCAGCCCGTACAGCGTGACCGAACTCTGCGCGTGAGCGGCCGTGCTTAGGCAGCCACCGATCGCAAGGGCGAGATACTTGTTCATCCCAGTGTCTCCAATCTCTCTTGACGTCTTCACGTTGTCGTGGCGTGGCTGGATGTTCTGACATGCCGGTGCATTCCGACCGGAGTTCCCGATCGCATCGCTGCCCAACCGCCCCACGCACCAAAGTGCTATCGTTAGCACTGATGGCAGTCTAGAAACAGAATCTGATGAACCCAATTGGGGTTTTCGGCAATCCGCGTTTCTGGGATTTTCCCTACAGGTAGGTGATATATGTATCTCAACCCCGGGAATCCACCCTACTTGAGATCGCGAAATCGTTATGCTAACGTTCGTGCAACGTTGCGCAATTGACGTTGACGCGAACCAACCGGCCCGCCGCTTCACCCGAGCTCGCCGAAGGCGCAACACGGGGCGGAACGGCCACATCCGGCCGACGCCGGTCACACCATCGCATTCGAGGTCGACGCACACATGAACGACACGGTCTTTCTCACCGACTATGCCTGGCCCGACGACGACGTCGAGCGGGAAATCGTGGAATCAGCTGGCATGCAGCTGATCAGCGGCCCGGCAACGCCATTGCCCACGGCCGAAATCGAAGCGCTCGTGCGCGAGCATCGTCCGCACGGCATCCTCACTTGCTGGGCGCCCGTGTCCGCAGCAGCGATCAAGGCCGCACCGGCGCTGAAGATCGTCGCGAGGCTAGGCGTGGGGCTGGACAACATTGCAGTTGGCGCGGCGACGGCACAGGGCGTCGTCGTGACCAACGTGCCCGATTACTGCGTGGAGGAAGTCTCCGATCACGCGGTCGGCTTCGCGCTCGCCTGGACGCGCGGCCTCGTGCAGTTCGATCGCGATGTACGAGCCGGGCGCTGGATCCCGGCCGATGCCAGGCTGCGCCGCCTCGCGTCGCTCACTTGCGGCCTCATCGGCTTTGGTCGCATCGGGCGTGCGACGGCGCGCAAGCTCGGCGTGTTCGGCTGCAAGCTGCTCGTTTGCGACCCGCATTTGCAGGACGGCGCGCCAGGCGTCGAGTCCGTCACGCTCGAGCGATTGCTCGCGCAAAGCGATATCGTGATCGTGCATGCCCCACTTACCGACGGCACGCGGCATCTGATCAACCGCGAGCGCATTGCGCTAATGCGACCGGGAAGCCTGCTCATCAACGTGAGCCGCGGCCCGATCGTCGATACCGATGCCGTCGTCGACGCACTGCAGTGTGGCCACCTTGGCGCGGCGGCGCTCGACGTGCTTGAATCGGAGCCAACCGTTCCGGCCACCTTGCTCGCGCAGCGAAGCATCATGCTCACGCCCCACGTCGCATTCTCATCGGATGCATCACTGCTTGAACTTCGCCGGCGTGCCGCCGAAGAAGTGGTTCGCGTGTTGCGTGGCGAACCGCCCCGGCATCCGTGCAATGTCCGCCAACCATGAATTCCAATCCCCCCGAAATGGCCACGCCGCTCATGCCCGATCCGCAAGAGACTCCCGACCCGCGGCTCGACCGCTTCCTCGTCGATCACGCGCTCACGCAGCCGAACGAAACTGCCCGATGGTCCGCACTGACAGGAGGCGTTTCGTCTGACATATGGCGGGTCGATCTGCCGGGACGATCGCTTTGCGTGAAACGCGCGCTGGCGAAACTGAAGGTGACGGCCGACTGGCAAGCTCCCGTGTCGCGCAACGCGTTCGAATGGGAATGGATGCAGTTCGCGTCGCAACATTGCCCGGACAATGTGCCCCGACCTCTCGCACACGATGCCGAACTGGGTGTGTTTGCGATGTCATTCCTCGCACCGGACGAGCACCCTGTCTGGAAACAGCAGTTGATGAGCGGCGAAGTCGTCCCGGAAACGGCCGGTGCAGTCGGCCGGCTTCTCGGCCGCCTGCATGCGAAAAGCGCCGCCGACTGCAGCCACCTTTCCGGTCTGTTCGATTCGGGCGACAACTTTCACGCGTTGCGGCTGGACCCTTACCTGCTCGCCACTGCAAAGCGTCATCCTCGACACGCCGAACGTCTGCAGCACCTCGCGCGACGAACCGCCAGCGTCAAGGCCGCGCTCGTGCACGGCGACGTGAGCCCCAAGAACATTCTCGTAGGTCCCAAGGGACCCGTGCTACTCGACGCGGAATGCGCGTGGTTCGGCGATCCGGCGTTCGATCTGGCCTTCTGCCTGAACCATCTTCTGCTCAAATGCATCGCGCGGCCAGACAAGGCGGTAAGCCTCATCGCGTGTTTCAAGGCATTGACCGAGGCGTACTTCGACGAGGCCGACTGGGAGTTGCGATCATCGCTCGAGGCACGCACGGCCGAACTACTGCCGGCGCTGCTGCTCGCTCGAGTCGACGGCAAATCGCCGGTGGAATACCTGACCGACGAGCAAGCGCGAAATGGGGTGCGCGCGGTCGCGACGGGCTTGCTCGATCGTCCTGTCGATTACCTTAGCCTCGTATCCGCTGCATGGGCGCGAGGAATCGGACTCGAATCGTGAGCGCTACAGCGCAAGTCATCCGGTAATCGCATTGATCAGCCGGTCCGCGCCGCGATGCGGGCCGCGACAACAGTCCATCGTCGAGCGCGTGCTCGGCGATTCGGCCATCTGCATATCCAATGGAGACCCGTACGGCGCAAGTCCCTGCGTGCGTCAACCTCGATTTCAGCGGAAATACGTGGACGAGCCGATGATGCGGATCGCGCAATCGACACATGGCCACCGGCGCATTGTCGAACGCACCGAAGCGGCGTTTTGTAGCATGCACGCCCAGGCTGGCGCGTTCGCGCAGCTGGGCGGATCATTCCGGCTCTCGAATACCCGGTCGATTCCGCCTGTCATCGATCGCAAGCTGGAACGCACCTCGAGAACGGTTCACTCATCTGTTTCGCATGAACGCCTGGGCCCACGCGTCGCAACGCCCGAGCGGTCCTGCGTGGACGTCGCGCGCGACGCGCGATTCACTGGCGTGGTGCGCCGGGACGATCCTCGGCAATCACGTCGTTGCGCAATATGCCGATTCCGGGAATTTCGACTTCGACTGCGTCGCCGACCTTGAGCGGCCCCACGCCGGCGGGCGTGCCCGTCATGATCAGGTCACCCGGAAGCAACGTCACGTACCGGCTCAAATAGGCGATGAGATAAGGCACGGGAAACAACAGATCCGCCGTGTTCCCGTTTTGCCTGACTTCGCCGTTCACGCGTGTAATGACCTGCAGATTCGACGGATCGATATCCGTGACGATGTCCGGTCCGATCGGCGCAAAAGTATCGTAGCCCTTGCCCGCGAGCAGACAGCCGAACGCGCTTTCGCGGCGCTGCAAGACCCTGTCGCTGACGTCGTTGCCACACGTGTAGCCAAGCACATGGTCGAGCGCGTCCGCCTCGGACACATGCCGCGCGCGCGAGCCGATCACGACGACCAGTTCACCTTCGAAATGGACGTTCTCCCCATCCGCGGGATAGACGATCGATTCCCCGGGACCGATCACGGATGTGCTGGGCTTCATGAAAAGCACGGGCTGATCGGGGACCGGTTTGCCGACCTCGTTCGAATGCGCCCTGTAGTTGTAGCCGAGACCGAACACACGGGGTTCGGGCACGGGCGTCAGGATTCGAACGGCGTCGAGCCGATCGGTTTCGCCGCTGCGGCGCAGGCCGGCGAACGGCGTGTTCGCGAGGCGTGCGATGGTTCTGCCGTCCTCCACCACCCCGTAGTAGATGCTTCCATCGAGCAAATATCTGACGATACGTTCTGATGACACGGTTGGCACTCCTTTTTGGGCATCATGATTGCTAACGTTAGCAATGCCATGCTACGCCGTCAAGCACGTGCTTGAGCGATCGAAGACAACGGTCAATATCCGAATTTACGCGTAATCCACGCTTGACAAGCACAATCGGGTTTTGCCAGAATTTTTGCTAACGTTAGCACCAAAACAATGTCGCCTGACTCGGCGCAACGAAGCGTGCGAAGAGGCTCGCGAAAAGGCGTCTCAGGCACACACCCTCACCTTTCAACGGAGAACGACCGTGGAACCCGAAACTTTCTCTGACGGTGTACCACAGGCTATCCGCCGGGTCGTCACGGGCACCGACGATCACGGCGCCTCGATCGTCGCGCTCGACGTGATGCCTCCGCGCACCGATGCGTTTCAGCACATCCCCGGCATGATCTCGCGCCTGGTATGGGCAACGGCCCCGGCGCCCGCCGTGCCGTTCGACGGCACGGATCCGACCCCGTCCGTCGCGAGCATCGTGCCCGAGCCGTCCGGCACGCGCTTCCTCGTCGTGACCTTTCCGCCCGATAGCGTCTATTTCTCGCCGGAGTTCGACGTCGACGCGGCAGTCGCGGAGAACTTCGCCATCAGTCCCGGGCTGGCCGAGCTGTTCGAAGCCGACGGCATGCATGCGACGCCGACTGTCGACTACGGCATCGTCCTCGACGGTGAAATCTGGCTCGAACTCGACAACGGTTGCGCCGAGCTTCTGCGTAGGCACGACGTCGTCGTGCAAAACGGCACCCGTCATGCGTGGCGTAACAAAAGCGATCGGCCCGCCACGCTCGCTTTCATTCTGATCGGCGCGCACAAGCGCGACCGACGGTGAGCGCCGCGCCCGGCAGGCACGGCAAGACTTGAACAAAGCAACCGGAACTCTCATGACCGATACGACAATCGAACATCTGCGCGCTCGCCGCGTGTGGGACTCACGCGGCCGGCCTACCGTGGAAGCCGAGGTGACGCTCAAAAGCGGCGCGACCGGGCGCGCCATCGCACCTGCCGGCGCGTCCACCGGCACGGGCGAGGCGCTCGACCTGCGCGACGGCGGCAGCGCATTCGGCGGCCTGGACGTCACACAGCCGATCGCCCAGATCAATGGCGACATCGCGTCGACGCTGCGTGGCATGGACGCCCGCGAGCAATCGCGAATCGACCAGCGGCTGATCGATCTCGACGGCACGCCGAACCGCAGCAGACTGGGCGGCAACGCGATCGTCGCGACATCGATGGCGATCCTGCATGCCGCCGCGGCGGCAAGTGGCCTGCCGCTCTGGCGTTATCTGGCCGGAGATCGGCAAACCGTTCGCACGCCACTGCCCGAGATACAGATTTTCGGTGGCGGCGCGCATGCGTCGCGCCGCGTGGACGTGCAGGACTTCATGGTCATGTGCCCTGCCGCAAGCAGCTTCGGCGAAGCGCTCGAATGGACCGCCGAGGTCTATCTTGCCGCCGGCTCACTGATGAAGCAGGCCGGCAAACTGCAGGGGGTGGCCGACGAAGGCGGTTACTGGCCGGCCTTCGACAGCAATGAAGAGGCGCTCGACATGCTTGTGGCGGCCATCGACAAAACGGGTCTGCGCGCCGGGGACCAGGTCGGCATCTCGCTCGATATCGCTGCTTCCGATTTCGGCAGCAATGGCCGATATACGCTTGCGCTCGATGGTCGCGAGCTCGATACCGACGGCATGATCAACATGCTCGGTCGATGGCTCGATACCTATCCGATCCTCTCGATCGAGGATCCGCTTGCCGAAGACGATGCCACGGGCTTTTGCGAGTTCACCCAACGCTACGGTACCCGCTGCCAGGTCATTGGCGACGACTTTCTCGTGACGAATGCGGCGCGCGTCGCGCTGGCCGCATCGCAACGCGCGGTCAACGCCGTCCTGATCAAGCCGAACCAGGCCGGCACCGTCACCGAGACCCATGCCGCGCTCATCGCAGGCCAATCGGCCGGCTTCGGGACCATCGTTTCGGCACGCTCGGGAGAAACCGAAGACGTCACCATTGCGCACCTGAGCGTTGGCTGGGACGCCGGACAACTTAAGGTCGGCTCGTTCTCCCGCTCGGAGCGGATGGCGAAGTGGAACGAGGTGCTGCGCATCGAAGAAGCGCTGGGACGCGACGCACAATTCAGCGGCTGGTCCGCGCTCCCGATCCGCGATCGCCCGAACTGAAACATTGAATTGAATCGCATTAGAACCAGACAGACAGCTTGCCTGCACATTCATCATCAGGAGGTCATCATGTTGCCTGAAGTCAATCATCGGCCGCCGTTCAACATCACGCGCGCCAGTCATATCGTGCTCAATGTCGCCGACCTGGCGAAAAGCCGCGCATTCTATGTCGACATCGTCGGTCTCGTCGTAACCGAGGAAGGCGACGGCATCTGCTATCTGCGCGGACTGTCCGAGGCGTGTCACCACAGCCTGGTGCTCGTGCAATCGAATGAGGCATCCACATGCAAACGGATCGGGTTTCGCGTGTTCCTGGAGGAGGACCTCGACGACGCCTACGCTTTCTTCAAGGCCGAGGGCCTGCCGTCCGAATGGGTGGACGCTCCGTTCCAGGGAAGGACGTTGCACGTATCGGATCCGTTCGGAACGAAGATCGAGCTGTGCGCCCAGATGCAGACGCGGCCGCGCCTGTATCTCGAGCGCGACAAGTTCAAGGGCGCTCATGCACAGCGGCTGGATCATTTCCAGATCTTCTCGCCCGATACCTACGCGTCGTGTGCGTTCTACAGCAGGCTGGGATTCCGCAATTCGGAGTACCTCGCGCACGGCGAACGCCTCCTTGGCGCCTTCATGTACCGCAAAGGCACCTGCCTCGATCTCGCCATCGTCGAAAACGACGGCCCCTGCATGCATCATTTCGCATACATCGTTCCCGAGTCGCACAACATCTTCACCGCGTGCGACCTTGCGGGGATCTACGGCTATGCGCATGAAGTAGAGCGCGGCCCCGGCCGCCATGGCCCGGGCGGCATGCTTTTCGTCTACCTGCGCGACCCCGACGGCCATCGCGTCGAATTGTGCGACGGCCACTATCAGACGATCGATATCGAGATCGAACCCGTCCGGTGGGACGCGGGCTCGCTCAATACGAGCGTGCGCTGGGGCATGCCGGCGTCGCACCGCTGGTACTTCGAGGCATCGAAATTCGAGGGCGCGGCACTCGTCGAGACACGCAACAAGCCTAACCCCGAGACACTCGAGCGTTATGTGCAAAAAGCGCTTGCGGCCCAACATTGAACAAGGATCACGTACCCATGGCACGCGTCAAATACCTCCAGCGCTCCGATCTCGCGGGCATCGACGACACGCTCTTCGACAGGCTCGAACGTGAACGCAAAGTCCCCACCGCGAACATTTTTCGGGCGCTTGCGAACGCTCCGGCGATTCTGCAGGAATTTCTCTCGTATGCAAACGCGATCCGCGCATCGTCGATCAGCCCCAAGTTGCGCGAACTTGCGATCCTGACCGTCGGACACTGCTCGGGATCGGAGTACGAGATTGCCCATCATCAATCGCATGGGCTGAAAGCCGGTATCAGCGAGGCGCAGCTCGAGGCCATCCCCGATTTCGAAGCGTCACCGCTTTTCGATGACGAGGAACGTGCGGTGATGGCCGTGGCAAAGGAATGCACGTTGAAGGTCAACGTGAGCGACGCCGCCTGGAGAAATGTCGCTGCGTTCCTGAACGAGCGCCAGCTGGTCGAACTCGCGCTGAACATTGCCTGGTACAACTCGGGCGTGCGCATCATGGGCGCCCTTGCGATCGAACTGGAGGAGAGCTACCGCTGATTTTGCCCGACTGCTTGACAGGTCGATAACACGTTGAACGTATATGCGCGCGGGGCGATCTCAACACGCTCAGACTGCATCCGCACGATGCCGCGCGCGTCCGCCGGCGCCATATTGCACACGAAAGCCACGCGGAAAAAATTCACATGGAAGAGGACACTATGGAAAGAACGATGGTTGCCGCACGGCTGCATGCTCTCGGCACGCCGATGACACTCGACACCATTCCCGTTCCCAAGCCGAGACCGACCGACGTGCTCGTCCGGGTCAAGGCTTGCGGCATCGTGCCGAACATGGCCAACGTGATCAACAACTGGCCCATCTGGTTCCCACATCAGCCACTGCCGAAGTTTCCCGCGATTTTCGGCCTCGATCCTGCCGGCATCGTCGAGGAAGTCGGCGAGGCTGTCATCAACGTCAAGCCGGGCGATCGGGTCTACGTGAGCCCGCTGCGCTCGTGCGGTTCCTGCAAGGCATGCCGCGCCGGCCGACGCAGCGAGTGTCGCTATTACACGCTCAACGGCTACTTCAGTACGAGCCGGGACGGACAGCGCATCTTCGACCTTTACCCCTATGGCGGTTTCGGCGAGTACATGACTGCGCCCGAGTATGCGATCGTCAACATTCCCGATAACCTGAGTTTCGAGCAGGCCGGGCGGTTCGGCTATCTGGGCACGTCGTATGGCGCATTGAAAAATGCCGGTGCCGGCCCCGGGCAGGTTGCGTTGATCGATGGCGTGACGGGCACACTCGGTGTCGCCGCGACGGTGCTCGGGCTTGCGATGGGACTGACACGCATTCTTGGGACCGGGCGCGATCAGCGCCTGCTTGAACGCGTCAAGGCGCTCGCGCCCGAGCGCATTGAAGTCATGCGTCTCGGGGAAGGGTCAGTCGGCGATTGGGCGAAGTCGCTGACTGGCGGAGAAGGGGCCGATTTCGTGATCAGCGCGCTTGGCGCGAAGGCCCCTGCGGCCACGATGATCGATTCGATGAAGGGCGTGCGACGGGGCGGGAAGATCGTCAACGTCGGCGGCGTCGCGGAGGACCTGCCGATCGACGTGAAATGGCTGATGGACGAGCAGGTCCATCTGATTGGCTCGAACTGGTTCACGACCGCGCAAGGTCAGGAAATGGCCGATATGGTCCAGACCGGGGCCATCGATCTGTCATACCTCGAGCATCGCCGTTTCCCGCTTTCACGTGTCAATGAAGCGATCTCCGGATTGAAGGATCGTGAAGGAGGGTTCAGCAATTACGTCGTGATTCCTTGATTCCAACTGGATCGGCGTGCGTCCGTAGCAGTGGCGCATGTCCTTCCTGATTTTCGTTGTGTCGCCTTGGGCCAGCCGTCGCGCTGGCCCGTTCATTTGAGCTTGTCGAGCACGATGAAGCACCAGCGGCCTGCTTTTGCTCCCGCTGGGAATTGCAGTCGCGAAAGACAACGGTGAATTCCGCCTCCTAAGTATTTACCCCGATCGATGGTCTCTCTACACTGCTCTCATGCGTTGCGGCAATCTCGCCGCGGCTGGCATGGATGACAAGCCTTGAGGACCAACAATATGAAATCGACGATCGGAATCGTGGTGATGATCGGCGCGCTCGGCGCACCGGCCATTTCGTTTGCCCAAACGGATGGGCCCGTCACGCGCGCGCAAGTCAAGGCTGAACTCGCCCGCCTCGAACAGGCGGGATACAATCCGACGGGCAGCGGCACCGACTATCCCGTCGGCATGCGGGCCGCCGAGGCGCAGCTCGCACGCCACGGCACAGACCATTCGGCGCCGGGCTATGGTGGCCAACGCGAAGGCACGTCGGAATCGGGAACGCGATGATGTCAATCAAGGCCGGGCGGGATGCGCAGGTCGATAGTCGCGGTCACGTATGCACGAGTTGCAAACGACAATGAGCGATCGCATCGCGCCGCCGGTACATGCGAATCACGCGTCGTACAGATTCGCCAGCGCGCGCTTGTCTGCATCAAACCGCGTCGGCAGATCTTCGCGAAGGAACTCGATCCACGCGCGAATCTTCGCATCGAGAAACTGCCGCGATGGATAGAGTGCATAGACGTTGACCGGCTGGACTTCATAATCCCGCATCACCCTCACTAGCGCACCCGAGGCCAAACCAGGCAGGGCGACGGCCCACGGCAGGATCGCGATGCCTAGACCGCTCCGTACCGCAGGCTCCAGTGCCTCGACAACGTTGACAGCAAAGCGCGCAGCACCGATGTCGACGGCATACGGCGTTCCCGTGCCGGCAAACACCCATTTGTCCACCGGGAAAACGGGTGTCGTCAATTGCAGGCATTGATGCGCATTCAACTCGCACGGCTGCCCGGGTTCGCCGTGAGCCGCCAGATAATCCGGCGATGCGCAAATGATCCCGGAGATGCTGCCGAGCAGCACGCTGACCAGACCGGAATCAGGCAGCTCCGGAGCAAGGACGATCGAAGCATCGTAGCCCTCCTCCAGCACGTTGGGCACCGCGCTCGACAGCGTCAGCTCGACGCTCAGCAGCGGGAACTGTTGCTGGTACTTCAAGACCGCCGGGACGACGAGGTGATGTCCGAAGCTCGAAAGCGCATGCACCCGCAAGCGTCCGGACGGACGATGCATCGCCGAGCCCGCCTCCGTTTCCGCTTCGTCGATGCTCGCAAGAATCGCCCGGCAGCGATGCAAGTACCGCTCGCCCGCCTCCGTGAGCACCACGTTTCTCGTCGTTCTATTCAGGAGGCGCGTGCCGAGGTGACTCTCGAGATGCGACACGGCGCGGGAGATGACCGGAGTCGCCAAGTTCAGCTTGCGTGCGGTAGACGCAAAACCGCCTTCGATTGCGACTCGTGCGAAGATGCGCATGCTTTGGAGCGTATCCATAGGCTTCCGCCTTGCAGGTGAGAATAACGCAAATAACGTGTGGCTCGCCAAAGCCGCGGGCCGCGTCACGCTCGAAGCGTTCGTCCAATTCGATCAAATGCTAACGTTAGCATATCGGCCGACACGGAACACGTCAACGCTCGCGAGACCTTGTCGAAGCCCGGGATGGCGACTGTGAAACAGCCGCGAGCTGCCGGATGCCGGCTTCACCAGGTGCAGCGGTCATGGCGTAGCGGAGGCGCCCCTGCGGCGCGGCAACCTTGGCAATGCTTGCGCGCAGCTGCCATTTGACGAATTCGTAGCCGACGTCAGGCGGCGTCGACGGCTATCGGCGTGCATCCCCTACTCCCCTGCACAACCCCTTTTCGTGCATGTATGGCGGTTTGCTCCGATACCTCTATATAAATCAATGACTTGACCTGGGGTCAACTTCCAGGGGCGCGATCCTTCGGATGCCAAATCTGGCGCTTCAGCCCGCGGCGCCGTCAAGATATAACCGTGCCCGATGGCCAGTTTACCGACCCTCAACCAGCCGCTTGAACCCAGCAGGATAATTTCTCGATAGAGAATTTATTGACCGATTGACCCAGATTGGGTTATTGTTTCTCCAACGGGAAATTACCATGTAATTGCTCGAGTATGACCGGATAATTTCCGAATCGAGAAACTATGGCGCGTACCCTCTCGGCGCCCGGACCGCGACCGGGCCCTCAAATTCAGGACCTCAAGGCCTTGGGCGAACTGGTGCGCAGCCGCCGGCTGGAGCTATCGCTTCGCATCGACGACGCCGCGCACGCGTGCGGCGTAGCGTCGAACGTGTTTTCGCGGCTGGAGAACGGCGGGCCGGTCGGAGTCGATCGGCTGCTGCGCGTGCTTTTCGGGCTCGGGCTCACCCTGCTGGTCACTACCAAGGAGGAGGCGATTCGTCTGCAACCCGCGCTGCCGATGGTGCACGGTGGTCGGACATCCGATGCATCGCGTGGAGACAAGGAGACCGACGTATGAACCACGTTCTGCACGTTTCGACGCACGGTGACGCGGTCGGGGTTCTCAATTTCGAGTCGCGTGAGGACCGCTACGGCTTCGGGTATGCCCCGGCGTGGCAGAACAATCCCGCGGCGTACTATCTTTCGCCCGCCCTCCCGCTCGACCGCGCGCCGGATAGCCCCGGTTCCGTCCAGCGCTTTCTGGAAAACCTGTTGCCCGAAGGCCGCGCGCTCGACATCGTGTCGATCGTCAACCAAGTCTCGAAGAACAACATCTTTGCACTGGTCCGCCTGCTGGGTAAAGAGCCGGTCGGAGCGTTCAGTTTCCTCGCAATGGATGCAACGCCTGACGAGGCGGCGCGTATCGCCCACGAGCAGATGGGCGAGCCGATGCGTCGGCCTATCACCAATGAAGAGCTAGGGCAGCGTATCCGTGAGCGCGATGCGATTCCGTTTCCGGTCTGGGACGGCAAAGTGCGCCTGTCCTTGGCCGGCTACCAGGACAAGCTGCAGGTCCTTGTCGAGGGCGAGCAGCTCGCGCTTGCCGACGGCTCGCTCAGCTCGACGCATCTGCTAAAGCCCGAAAGCCGGAATCCGCACATGCCGTACATGGTGGCCAACGAGCACTTCTGCATGACCCTGGCCGCACGCCTGAATGTGCTCGCGCGCCTGCAGTTGCCTGTTGCGCCTGTGTCGATTCGTCGCCTGCCAGAGCCCATCCTGCTCATTGAGCGGTTTGACCGCATCGTGCAATGGGATGCCGACGCCCCGGGCCGTGCGAAGCACGTGCTGAGAACGCACGTCATCGACGCCTGTCAGGCCTTGGACCTGCCGTCGACCTTCAAGTATGAGCGCAACCTGGGTGCGGGCGCGGATGTGCGGAACATCCGCGAGGGGGTGAGCTTTGAGCGCCTCTTTACACTGCTCGACAAGATGGTGACGCCGGCGAGTGCGCGGCCCTATCTGCTGCGCTGGTCCATCCTCCAGCTGCTGCTCGGCAATAGCGACGCCCACGGTAAGAACCTCTCGATGCACGTGCGGCCCGCCGGACTCGTACCGGCACCGATGTACGACCTCGTGTCCGTCAACGCTTATGGCGAGCACGTCGAGCGCGACATGGCGATGGCCTATGGCGATGCCTTCCTGCCTGAAGAGGTCACGCCCTACGCGCTTGCGGACTTTGCGCGCCGTACGGGCACGCGTCCCACGCAGCTCGCTCGCGAGATAGGCGTCATGGCTCGCGGCATCCTGCGGCTCGCGCCCGAGTTGGCGGCCTCTGAGGTCTACGTGGGCGGCGAGCGCGACGTCGTGCACCAGGTGTCTGATTTCGTCAGTGCGCAGGCGAATCGACTGCTTGTGCTCGCGCGGGAGGTGCCGCGGGTCGACCCCGGACTCTTCGAATGATGGCCTGCGGGTTTAGTGAATCCGCGACCGGTGCGGCTTCCTATACGTCAACAATGGCGGGCACGCCACCCCGAGGTTTCGTATCGTCCATACTCATTGGGAAACAAGAAGGCGCGATGCTTCTGATGGTGACTGACCGGGCATCACATAGTGCAGCAGATGCTCGTTCTCCTCATCGCTCTTCTCGACGACTGCTTTCAACAAGTCAAGCGCATCGAACTGAAACGAATTGAAGGCCATCCGAGCGCTGAGTAGTGCGTCGAGAGGGGTGCGCTCTGGATCGAGGATGAACCATCCAATCTCCCGAAGCTTGTTCTCAATCCATTGGAATGAGACGGTAAACTCCCCTATGCGTTGGTAAACGGCTTGTTCGTTGCTCATCGAATGTTCCTGTGGCGCCTAGGTATTCCCGCGCCGAAGACAGCGGGCTCGACCATTTGCTTGCTCCACAGCCATTCGAGCAGCTGTTGCGCCCTGGCCGCTTCCATCGATCTGCCGAGAAACGCAATCAGTTCGAGCGGATGCGTTGCCCGCGTCAGCATGTCGAGGAGCGGAAACAGCGCCACGCCATCCCAGAACGCGACGGGTCGATCAAGACTCGGATGCTGCAAGGCGGGATGCGCGGTGACGCGGTCGCCGGTCGCGCAAGGCACCACGACAATGCCGGTATTGCGGGCGAAGCGGATCGGACTGTGCAAGGGCAACGGAGGCGCGGGCTCGCTGGGCTGGGGCTGGTTCGATGGCACGCGCGCCAATTCGTCTTGCAGCGCGTGCGTCATGAGGTCTACGCGCGCCGCGGTTTCGTCGCCGAGCGAGGACGTCGCAACCGTATCGGACGTCAATGCGGGCGTCGAGCGCAGGCGCCAGAAAGGCGCTTCAGCGCACCATGCCTGACGGTAGTACCCGGCGGTCCATGCGAGGTGACGCGCCGCGCTTTCGATCAGGCGCGATTCGTAAAAGCGCTGCGCCAGTTCGCGCTCCGAGGCATCGCTTGCCCGGCACCACGTGTTGATCGCGATAGCGGCCTGTAGCGAGAAGCGCATCGCCTTCTCGACGCCCGAGGACGAGATCGGGTCGAGCGCGAAGGCCGCGTCGCCGAGCTTGATGCGTCCGTCCTGCCAGGAGAGCGCGTCGACGTAGGGTGTCGATACGCACATGCGCGGCAAATCGCACCAAGGCAAACCTGCCATGTCCTTGAACAACGCGCTTCGCGTGCAGGCGTTGCGCAAGACAGACTCCGGCTCGCGTTCGAGCGCACCATCCCGCGCGGAGGGATCGAACGTGAACATAACCCGGTAACGGCCGCCCGGCAGCGCGGCGCCCCACATCCATCCGTCATCGAGCGCTTCCACGCGCGTGGCGGCATCGGCATGCGCAGCCGGTGTTTCCATCGCGGCTTCGGCCCATACCGTGGACAGCCGAGGCGCTTGCAAGCGCTGCGGCTCGCGCCGGCTCTGCCGGCCCTGGGCATCGAGCAGCACGTGCGCCTCGACGTTCCGCAGCCCGTCGGGCGTAGCGATTTGCACGCGCCAGGCACCGGGCGCTCCGTCGACTTGCGCGAGGCTCGCCGGCCGCAGCACGTCCACGCCGCGCGCCACGGCCAGGCGCAGCAGCGCCGCATCGAATGCGGCGCGCTCCACGACGGCGCCGTCGTGCGCCACCGTCTCGATCGATTCGCTCGTCCAACGTACGCTCGTGGGCTTGCCTGCGAGGATGGGAACGGATTCGAGCACCTCGTCAGCGTCGAGGTAGCCGATGATGTTTCTGACACCCGGCGTCAGCGCTTCCCCGATCTGCGGACGAGGCCATAGCGGGCTTCGCTCGACGAGCAGCACGCGATGCCCGAGATGGTTCAAGCGAAGCGCCACGCACAGGCCAGCGGGACCGGCGCCGGTCACGAGCATGTCGAACGTGCGATTCACGCCGTTCCCGCACCACTGGACGACGCGCCAGGCGAACCGGCAAACCAGGCCGGTGCATAGCGCGCGAGCCTGCCGTGCGCGCCGATTGCATAGTGCAGCCAGCCGCGGATGTAATCGCAGGCGCTGCGTCCGCGCTCGAGGACCTCGTGATGGCATCCGCCGCCGCAAAGATAGCGCGCCCAGCATGCATTGCAGGGCTGTTGCTTGTGCACGTGACGCTCGGCGAGCCAGATCGTCTGGCGCGCCTGATCGACGCCCGTGGAGAGATGCCCCATGACGCCGGCCTCGTCGCCGACGAAGCGGTGACACGCCGCCAGTTCGCCATCGGCGGAGACGCCGAAATACCCCGCCCCTGCGCCGCACGGATACGGCCGATGCGTGCCGCGCTGGATTTCGCGCAGCGCGTTCTGCATGTTCGAGAACGGGTAGCGCTCGCCGCGCATGACCTTTTGCTCGAACGCGAGCCCGCAGGCGATCATCCCTTGCAGCATGTCTGCCATATCGTCCGGGCCCATTTCCGCGCGGCCGTTCGAAGCGCGCAGCAGCGGCGAGAAGCCAACGCTGTGAAACCCCATGTCGACGAAAGTATCGAGCGTGCTCGGCAAGTCGAGATTGAACGGCGTGACGGTCACGCGCGCCGAGACCTGCATGCGCCGCTGGCGCGCAAGCAACGGTGTCACGCGCTCGACGATGTGATCGAACGAGCCCATACCGCCCTTGAACGGACGCAAGCGGTCATGCACGGGCGCGGGGCCGTCGAGGCTGACGGTGACAGCGAAGCCGTGCTCTTCGAAGAACGCCCCGTCGTCTTCCTGCAGCAGACTGCCGTTCGTCGTCACTGAAAATTGGCATCGGATTCCGCGGGCATCGGCGCGCTCCCTCGCGTGGACAGTCGCCGCGCGCAGCACCGCGCGATTGGCGAGCGGCTCACCGCCCATGAATGCAAGATTGATCTTGCCGCCCTCGCTCGCCTGCTCGATCAGCAGGTCGACTGCCGTAAGCGCGGTTTCGAGCGGCATGTTCTTTGCCTTGCCGCCAAATTCCCCTTGCTGGGCGTAGCAATAGGTGCAGCCGAGATTGCATTTCTGCGCGACGGCAAGCGACAACGCGTGCACCGGCATCTCGGTCAAGGGCTCGTCGTCGATCGCCGGGCGCATGTCGAGCCCGCGGCTCGCGACCAGCGAGGCGACGGCCTGCGCATCCCCGTCCTCGAGCGCCGCCTGAAACGCGTCATGCAGATCGTGCGGCACATGAAACAGGCGGCTGCCGTTCACGAGCAACAGTTGCGCGCCCTCCGCGTCCTCGACCACGTGGATCCCGGGATGCCGCGGGCGCGACGCCTCGACGATGCGCGCCGCCATCGCCGACGCCAGCGGCGCGAGCCGCGCCGCCGCGCGCGGCTCGACGGCGGGTTCAGGTTTCATCGGCATCCTTGCCTCGGATCACGAACTGCAGATCTTCCTGCCAGGACCGGAACAGATCGTCGTAGGACCACAGCCGCGTGTCAACGCGATTGTCCGGCACGTACGTGCCCGTGCGGCGCTTGGAGAGCCACATGTCGCCGCGCGCCAGCCCGTCGTCGCCCGGCTCGACATTGACGAAGTCGGGCCGCGACGCGGCCCAGTAGTAGCACGCGCATTCGCGATAGTCGTTCTGCCAGGGCGCGCAGAGCCCTTGCGTCAGCTCGCCCGGCTTCAGCATCTCGCGGTTGAAGCTCGCGGTGTCGCCCTCGAAAAAGCGCCTCAGCGTGAGCGTCGCCTTCAGGGTCTCAGTTTTGCCTTGGTCGTAGTACACCTCTTCCAGGGCGTTCTCGTGAGCCGTGAATTCGCATTCGACCGACTGGCCCTGCAAATGCACGATGCGGGCGATGGAGTTCGACCACTCCATGAACGACACCGCATTCGGATTGGGCTTGCTCGCCAGCGTGACAGGATCCCCGTCAGGCAGCACCGGCCCTTTCGTGAGGACCATCGTGCCGACCTTGTGGCCGTCGAAGCTCAGCAGGCGGCGCGACTTGAGATGCTCGTAGCCCGGCTCCGCATCGACGACGTAGTTGTTGTTCTCGACCAGCGTGATGCCGACGAATGCGCGCCGCCAGAGATTGCGGAAATCGAACTCCAGGCCCGGGAAGCAATTCGAAATCGCCGTGCGCGACAGCACCGAGGCCGGGTTGCCCACGCCGCGATGGTGAATCTGCGCGGTCAGGTTGGACGCGCGGATCTCCCCGTTGCCGGGCTGCTCGTGGTCTTTCGGAACGTTCGGATCGTTAGCCGACATGCTTGTCTCCCTTCGGATCAGGTTGTCCGAACATCGCGTCTCGCGCCGCCTTGATCACAAGGTTGATGTGGCGGCGCGTAAGCGTCAGGCTACGGCCATCCGCCCCGCGCATCAGGGCCGGCATCTTGCGCAAGCCCTCGGCGGTCAGGTCGCCGATGTCCTCGGGCTGGCGCAGCAGCTTGGCGAACCACGGCGCGCCACCCGCCGCCAGCGTGCTGAACACGCGCTCGTGCAACGCACGCAGCGCGAGATTGTCGACGATCGATTCGGCGGCAATCGGCTCGTAATAGCGCTCGAAGTCGGCCGTGTTCTGCCGCACCATCGTGCTCGCGACGTTGAGCCTTCCGTTGACCGGGTTGCCGTTCATGACGGCGGTGTTCATGAGGCGGATCGTTTCGAGCGCACGCAGGACGATCTCCGTGGCTTCGTCGATCGATACGCTCTCTTCCGGGACGTGGATACCGTGGAGAATCTGCTCCATCTCGTCAGACACCACGCGCACCGGCATGGTATCGGGCGCATAGGCCGGCGGCCCGGCGCCGATATAGCCGTGCGCACGCAGCGTGGAGCCGTCCCTCCTCGTCAGCACGACTTGCACGTAGCCATCGCATTCGTCGTCGAGATAGCCCCAGCTGACTTGATTGCCATCCTTGTCGGCGTATCCGGCAAAAATCTGCGCGGGGTTGGTCGGCGCGGGATGCTCCTTCGTGGGGCCGCCCGCCTCCCTGAAGCCGAGCCACTTGCCCGGCGTCTCGGCGTAGAGCAGGAGATCGTCGCGATCGATAACGGGATCGAGCTTCAGCTCGTCTTCGCGTTCCTTGTCCGAGGTGCGACGCACCAGCCGCGTGCCGTACACGATACCGGCGGCAGGGGTGTAGCGCAGGCGGATCTCGGGGAACTGCGCCGTCGGCTTGACGAACTGGACGTGGCCGAGCGGAAGATGCCGCCCCGGGCGAAAGTGCTCGCAATGGCCTTGCATCGCGTGCCGCTTGTGATCCTTGAGGCCGGTCAGGTTCGCGTGGATCTTGTCGTTCGCGTCGTTGGTGCGGCGGTAGATCTTGATGTTGCCCAGATGGATATCCCAATGCAGGGCGTCGAGATCGAGTTGTTCCGCCGCGAGCAATTGCAGCGTGAGCGGCTGCAGCGTATGGGGCGCCTCGCTCGTGCGCGCAAACACTTCGAGAAAAGGCGCGACAGGCCGCACCTTCTTGTTCTCGTCCTTGAAGCGGATCGTGTCGGGCACATAGGCCTTCACGATCTCGCCGCTTTCGGGATCCACCTCCAGCGTGGTGCACGGCACGATGCGTCGAAAGTCGAGCGGGTTGTCGGGATCGACGACGAGGTCGAACGCTTCCAGCGGCGTCGCCGCGGCGCCCAGCCTGCCGACCGCGATGGGCGGCAAAATCCGGAGTTCCAGTATCGGCATGTGCGGCTCCTAGAGTAGCGCCAGGTCGACGTCGCCGGACAGGATGCGCCTGACGACAGCGGCCAGGTTCTTGTCGGCTTCGCGCAGACTGAGCAAATACGGATGGCGCTCGGCATCGGTCTTGGCCAGCAAGGCCACCACGAGGTTCTCCGAGGCCGCGAGCAGATCGAGGTGCCCGCGCCAGCGGTTTGCCTCACCGAACGGGCTGTTGAGCGTATAGGGCATCTGGAACGGCGGCCCCGCGAGCGACGCGTCCGGCTCGATCGACACGCGCGACTGCATCAGGATCTCCGAGAGCGCGCGCAGGTTGTACATCTCGCCGAACGCCGCATTGACGATCGTGCCGCGCGGCGTGAACTGCCCGGCCGCATTGAGCCCGCCGTAGAGCGTGAAGCTGTGGATCAGGTACTGCAGCAGCATGCGGTAGCGCAGGTTGAACAGCGACGCCCACAGCTGGGTCACCGGCTCGGTGATGGGCGTCACGGGCGCGCCGCCCTGCTCCGGCTCGAGTTCGGGGTCGAGCGCCACGTAGGGATTGACCGCGACGGGCCGCGAAGGCCGCCAGGTGTCGTCTACCTTCGCCGCGTGCAGCTCGGCCGCCGCTGCCGGATAGGCTTCCGTCCAGGCTTCTTCGAGAAAGTCGTCGGGGCGTGCGGCCAGCCAGATGTCGGCGTCGCACAGCTCGCCTTCGAGGACCGCAAGCATCTCGACATAGATCCGCAAGAAGCGCACGAAATGCGAGGGATCCTTGCCGTGGGGCGCCTCCCCTTGCTTGGAGATTTTATCCAGCGCGTTCACCGCGTCGTCGCGCGAGGTGGCGGGCATCACGAGCACGTCCGGCGTTCCGCCTAGAGAGCGACCGCCGCCGCTGCCCCTGTGGCCGCCCTTGTACCCGCGTCCCCATTCGGCGAAGTCCGCCTGGCAACGGTAGGTGTCGGCCTGGAAGACATCATCGGGCAGGTGGTCCCTGACGAGCGGAATCAGCGTATGAAACAGCTCGGCGACCTGATGAGGCCTGGATGCCTGCTCGCCGACGCGCCGGCGGATATCCTTGCCCAGCTCGCCGCCGTCCCAATCGAGCGGCGCCTCCGTATAGACGTATTTCGCGAGCGAATCCAGCGTCAGCGGTTCGAGCATGAAAGGGAACGGATAGAACGGCGTATCCCACGGGTAATCGTCACGCTCGAAATGCAAGGGCGAGCCGATCAGACGCAGCACGTTCTGCACCGTGATCAGGTGGCCCATCTCCTCCTTGGCGATGCCGAGGATGGTTTCCTGCCAATTGCGGACCGTGTCGCGAAACGCCTCCGGCACCTGCGGCCCGCCCAGCGAATAGCCGGCGTACAGATACTGCACCATCAGGCAATGTTCGATTTCCGCGTCGATGGACAGCAGATAGGTGACGTAGTCGCGCGTCGAGAGTTCATGCTTGAGCAGATGCTTGATGGAATAGTCTTCGGCGGCCGGCTCGCCAAGCGCAAGCCGCTCCAGGGATGAACCGCCGGGCGCGAGATGCCGCCACAGTCTGAGAGATTGCATTGCCGCTCCTTATTACCTGCGTCTGAAATAGAGGGTCGTGCAGTACTGCAGGGAATGGCTGGTACTTCGGTATTGATGCGCGCCAAACGTCTCTCGACTAGCCGCGCGGTCGTTCGAGCGGGCGCGTCACCGAACCCTCCCGCTCGTCTTTCTCGGCTCCAGCGCTCCGTAGAGATCCGCGGCACGTTCAACTGCGACCGCATGCGCCGAACAATCAGGTTGGCTGGCAGATGAACGGGTATTCGGAATCATCAATCAACGGCTCGATGTCGAAGAAATCGTTGAGCACCGATTCCGCCGTGCAATAGGCGCCTTCCACCCAAGCCTGATCGTTTGAGTAGCATTCCCCTACGATAAAGATGGGCGCATCCTTGCCGTCAATCAGCTGCGACGGCTTGCGAATTTTTTGCTGGACGTCGGCAACGTCGTAGTGCGCGGCCCACGCGTGGTAGCCCGCACGGAACGGCGGCAGCGACCAGTCGACATAGGCCGCCTCGAGCGGCTCGGGCACGTCCGCAAAGTCCGAGTTCGGCCCAAAGTGCAATTCCGCCAGCTGCTTTCGCAGCATCTTGACCATTCTGTCGGGCACCTTGCGCGGCCCGATCAGGGGTTGGATATCGTCGGCGATCGGCACATGCCGCTCTTCCTTCGGCCCGAGCTCCAACTCGCGCCAAAACGTCGTGAAGGTTTCGTCGTCGTAGGAAGCCAGCAGGCCGTAGACCGGCTTTGCATCCTTGTCAGCCGCGTTGTTTCCGAAGTAGACCACCATGCGGATCGGCGTGTCGGTCACGCTCGGTCCCATGGTGTTGCGCTTTGCGACGGCGAGCAGCAACGTTTCCTGTTTGACGGTCATCCGCTCGTCGGCAGCTTCTTCCACAGCCTTGACCAGCTCGTCGGCGCTCGCGAATTGGACATTCAGGATCGTGTCCGAACCGGACATCGCCTGCACGAACACCGGCGGAAAGTCCTGCTCCTGGAGCGACGCGATCACGGCATCCGTTACTTCATAGCCGTTGATCTTTGGCGGATAGGGCGTAACCGGGTCCAACCACCATTCCTTCTCGAAGAACATGCCGACCTTGTAAGACGGCTGCATGATGGCCGACTCGAGATAGAGCTTGACCTTCTGGTCGTTCAGGACGTCCAGTCCGCCCCGATCGTCATAGCGGGAGCCCTGGGCAACCTGTTCGAGCGCCGCGCGCGGCATGGCCAACCAGGCGGCCGCCGTGACCTGACGGGCAGCCTCCCGGTAGGGATCCTCCCGCTTCGCGATCGTGTAATGGACGACGCCGTTCTCGACATGGATGGAGCGCAGCCGCTGGTTCGGGTAATACTGAAGCGTGACGCCTCGCTGCGTCGCCAACTGCTCAATGGCCGCAAACAAAGCGTGAAACATGCCCGAATAGCCGGTCGTCAGCGTCATGTACTGATTGCCCGGCGTGAATTCGTTGTTCGCCTCGAAGGCGACCGCGGCATTCCAGTTGATCACGTTGGACGAGTACCCGTTGCCGTCCGCGGCGTACTGATAGCCTTCCGAGCCAAGCTGGTCGTACATCAGGTTCCAATAGCCGATGTCCTTGAGCAAATCGCCTTTCTGGAAGATGGAGCTCGACGGCAGTTCGGCCGTGATGCGGCCATGCTGATAAAACGCGTCCCACTGCTTGCGTGTGCTCGGACCGCTGGTGCTCGTGACCGACAACGCTTCGACGACGGCGAAGCCCTGGTCGGGCGTGGTCGCGGCGCCAAAGTTGTTGGCCGCGTACGGCGCCGGCGTGCGCGAAGAAATATCGTTTTGGTAGAGATTCCTGGAGCGCAGGTAGTAGAGGGGATTGCTCGATTCGTTGAAGGGCACGGCATAGCGGTCGAGACCGAGCTTGGCGATCACCGTCGTGACCAGCCGGTGGCCCGGCGCTTTACCGTCGTTCTTGCCGTTCCATTGCGAATAGCGCATGCCGCCCAACTCGAGGTACGAATGGTTGGGATTGTTCTGGTAATGCCAGGTGCAGACCCGGGCACCGGGTGCACGGGTGCCCCGAAATTCCTTCGAAAAATCGTACTTGCCCCAGTCGAAGAGTTCCAGCACGTCGCCCTGCTGCAACTGCCGATCCGGATCGCCCCCCGCTCGCGTCTCGCCATTCAACAGTCGCCAGGCCGTGTATAGACCGGCGGCACCACACCCGAAGATCGAATAGGTCTTGCTTGCCATGGTGTCCTGCTCCCGTAGATGTCCGACCTGCGCTCAGGCCAGCTTGTTGAAATAGCGGTTGCCGGTGGAGAAGTGTGAGATGTCGAATGGGGTATGACCGTCCAGGGTCAACTGGCAAAGAATTTCGCCTAGCAGCGGAACGAACTTTCCGGCCCAGCCGGTCGCATAGATGACGATGTCGCGGTGGTTCGGCACATAGTCGGGCGCGAAATCGATCAGCAATTCCTTGTTCGCAATCTTACTGAGTGCAACGAGGCAGGTCGACGTGAAGCGCGGAATCGGCTCGAGACCCTCCATATGCTCGCCGACCCACTCGGCCGTGAACGCGAGCTCCTGAGGATTCGGAATGGGCGTGCGCTGATCGGGGGACGTCAGCGGCGCAAGGACGAAATCGGAGGCGACACGGATATAGCCCGGGTAATTCCAGGCGACCTCCGGGAAGCCGTAGAACTGATTGCCGTTGTCGCCCACCGGGTTCTGGAAAACGAACCAGGTGGGGTACTGGATATCCGGCCGAGTCTTGCGGTAGTAGGCCGAGGCCATATTCCAGTAGGTCGCCGCGATACGGAACCCCAGCAGCTTGAACACGTCGTCGGCATACGGGCCCGGCGTCAGCACCAGCTTTTCGGCACTGAAGGTCCCAAGCGGAGTCTTCACTTCAAAGAGGCCCTGCCGACGCTCGATGCCGATGACCGGCGCCTCCTGCAACAGCTGCACGAACGGAGAGCGCTGATTCCAGTCGAGCAGCGTCCGCTGCGTGGCCGCGAGATCGATGCTGGCGCCCTGGGCCTGAAATAGTCCCGTATACGTCGACGGCAGATTGCGAAAGTGAAAACGCGTCTCCAATTCGCGCGCATCCAGCGTTTCATAGGCAACCCCTTCGGCCTTCAGCGCTTGCTCGGCGGCGGGGATATTGCCCTCTGTCGACTTGACTGACGGATCGCCGAACCACAAGGTGCCGACCGTGTCCATGAGCGGCAGCGGCGTCAAGCCTTGCAACTCGTCCCAATAGGGGATCGACTGCTTGACCAGCTTGACCATGTAGGCGTCGGGATAGGGAATGCGGAACTGGCGCGACACGCCAGCCGAGCTGCCAAGCTGGTTCACGAAGGTGAACTGCTCGAGCACCAGCGTCCTGGCCTTGCGCTTGCCGAGATGGTAGGCGGTCGATAGGCCCATGGGCCCTCCACCGACAACGATGACGTCATAGCGATGCGTTGTGTCGTGCATGTGGGGCTCCAGGGCATCCGGAAGCACATCGATTTCAGCGATCCGCGAGATCACGATCCCGATTGATGCAGCAATGGCCGAGTCGCTAAGTCGCGTTTCAGAGAGGCTATGAAAAGCGGAATGGATGACGCCAATTTCATGCTTGGCGATGCGTCGTCGTCCGTCTCACGCTTAGCTAGTCGCTGCGGTCGAATTACATGCCTAGCGACGGTATGTGAGCAAGCTGGCAACTCTGACAGGAGGTTGAGATCTCAATCCCGGTTCGTCGCGACGAATCAGGTTTTCCGCCTATGTTCTTATAGCCGATGTAGATGTGGTACATGACCTCGGACCGGATCGATAAGGATGCTCGCAATCGCCCGGGTCGTAGACATCGAGTCCAAGTTCGATCAGGCGGCTACCGCAACTTCAAAAGCTACTTCATCCCACGTTGCCTAGATCAATTGTCAGCGCCCGGGGAACACATCTAGACGACGAGTATTTCGTGGCACCTTCTCAGCTTGCCAAGCTATGCGATGTGATAGCGTATCGGCATCATCGAGTTCGTCTCTCGCGCCGTCCGTTTCCAGTGAGTAATTTCCCCATGCGTCTTACAGCTGCCCAAGCTAACCACGTTGCCAAGGTTTTTCCGGAGTGTCGTGCTGAGATGACCGACTTCCTCGAGGCTGGTGCCGACAGACGCGAAAAAACGCTGCTCAAATCCATCGGGTAGCGCTGCTTGGAAACTATGGCGCGTGCTTCGTCATCGAGTTCCGGGTCCCTCAAAAGGTCGGCTCGGTTCTTGCGACGGAGATCTTCCAGCGAATCGAATTCGCTTTCACGGGCACGGATCGGCGCGATGCAGATCCGCAGAGATGTGGCTTCCGGCCGGGTTACTTCGAAGCCCGCCCGGCGGAAGCGGGCCACGGGGAAAAACGGCGGCCGAGAACACGACATCCGGTGTGATGCGGACAAGGGGTGCCGTCGTTGCGTCACGCAGCGCGCACCATCGTCAGCCGAAAATCCCGAGGCCATTCTTCTCCACAAGCTGGAGCATACGCGCGGCGATCCCGCTGGGCTTCTTATCGCCCTGTTCCCACTGACGCACGGTGGACACCGTGGTGTTGAGATACACAGCGAACACGCCTTGACTGACGTTCACACCCTTCCGGATCCGAGCAATTTCTTTCGCATCAAACTCCGGCGCCTTTTCGATGCACAGATCGTCGTACTCGCGCATCGTCTTTTTGTCGATGACCTTCGCACGATACAAGCCGGAAGCCGCGCTATGAATTGCTTCCGACGCATCGCTTTTGAAACGTGCCTTAGCCATTACAAATCTCCACTAAATCCTTCGACTCCAACAACCGGTCAATGTGGGCACCCTTCATCTTGCCGTAGTCACGAGCAAGCAGCTTGAAGTCCTTCAGCTCACGTTCATCGATGTTTTCCCGGTCACTCTTTGCAAACAGGTAGACGAACACCCAAAAATCACCGATCTTGTTCACGACAATGCCGCGCTTGGAGTTCTTGTCGAGGCGCTTCTTCCAGACATTGCCACCGAGATCGTCACCCTGACCCTTATTTAGCTCGGCGACGGCTTCGCAAAGCTCCGCGTCCTTGATCCCGGCCGCCTTAGCTTTCTTGGCGAACCAAGCCGTCTTGAAGGCCCGTGGCGCTTCGCTTTCCTCAATCGGCTGCGCCGCGACCGCCTGCTTGACTTGTTTTTTCATTGGGAATCAGTCATGTATGACATGCCAAAATATACCACCTAGTGATACACCAAGCAAGGTAAGTCAAGGGAGATCCATGGACACCTTAGCTAACGGCTTCACGGTCTTCGCGTCGATGCTCGGCGCGAAAGCGAGTCTGCTGCGCGCCATTTCGGCGCCATGGGCCGCTGCCCCGACCAAAGTGCCGATCACGCTCGCAGAGTTTGGATCGGTTGCTCGAGGACGCGCAAAAGCTCGCCGTGCAGCTGAACAATACGAATGCCTGGGGACAGGCGATCACTGGAACGCTCAACCCCGATAGGGGTAAGTGGGCACCAGAAAACATCGCTCAACTCGTGGCCAGAGAGTTTTCCAACAAAATCGGCCGATTCCGGCTAATCCGTATCGCTCAGCCGGCAGCATCCAGAGCGTCCGCGGTCCGATCGACCACGAACATCCGCTCGGCTCGTATCCGGCCCCGTAAAGGCTCAACGTCAACCCAGGTCAGGACCGATACGGGCGCGAGCCGCGCGATCAGCCGACCTCCCCGATTCGCCAGCACGCGCAGGGCGACGATGGCGGCGCATTGCCGGTGATGAGATCGAGCGCGTTCGCCGACTGACCCGTTTGGCACAAGAATCGAGGCATTGTGATAAGCAAGATTCTTTATCTCCGCACCCCTTTCTCGTAACGCATCCTCTGAAGCCAAAGAGCATCGCCTGAAATCGTTTTCGACAAATGAGGAATTATGGGGTGAGCTCATGAATTACAAAATTCATTCAGTGATTTTTTATGCCGGGAAAATAGTCGAGCGGATTGTTCAATGTTCGTGATGGCGCGATTTATTGAATTTGCGCCTCCTGTCAAAGAATACAGGTGACGATTAAATCCCGGTGGTCTACTGTTGTGGTCAGAAAAAGAATGCTGGAAGAAAACAGGAAGAGGATGCCGATATGCGCTCTATTACGAGCTGATCCACGCTGCGGACGTGAGGCCGGAGCCGTCGATCAGCCACTGGATGCCGCCGGCGCCGCCGGCGTAATTGCCGCACGGGAAGTGGGATTTTCAATTTATCTGGAGAGGATCAATCATGTCGAATGCCAGTCTCGAGCAAGCGCAGACCAATCTCACGTTAGCCTACATTGTCAACTATTCGGCCACCGACTATACGTCGGGAAAGGAAATCCCGAATCCAACTGCAGCACAGGTCAGTCAGAACATCAGGAATGGCCTGAGCTATTCCAGGATGACCCAGAACAAGCAGTTCAGTATCGTCTGGGGGCCGGCCGTGCTTCGGGACGCCGATTCGGATGGCTATGCGGCCAACATCACTGTCGTCCTGCAATCAAAAGTCACCGGACAATATTCGGTGGTGACCAGCGGCACCGATTTCAATTCTCCCGAAGACATTCTGGAGGACAACCTGTACGAAACCCTCGTGTCGTTCCAGAAGTACGTGCCCTCGTGTCATAGCACGGCTGGCATCTCGGCTGGAACGGATATCGGATTATCGTCAGTTATCCTGACTGCAGACTCAAACGGCGTGACGCTCGTCGATTTTCTCAAGACGGTGCCGGCCTCGAGCACGATCAATNTTCGGTGGTGACCAGCGGCACCGATTTCAATTCTCCCGAAGACATTCTGGAGGACAACCTGTACGAAACCCTCGTGTCGTTCCAGAAGTACGTGCCCTCGTGTCATAGCACGGCTGGCATCTCGGCTGGAACGGATATCGGATTATCGTCAGTTATCCTGACTGCAGACTCAAACGGCGTGACGCTCGTCGATTTTCTCAAGACGGTGCCGGCCTCGAGCACGATCAATGTTATCGGGCACAGCCTGGGCGGGGCCCTGGCATCCGCGCTGGTCTTGTATCTGAAGAACGAGCGTGACTTGCAGACGCAGACGTTGAAATATACTTGCCAAACATTTGCCGCGCCGACGGCGGGTAACGATATCTTTGCCGGTTACTTCGACGAGCAAATGAAAGCCAACGCGATCCGCGTGTGGAATACGTGTGACATCGTGCCGATGGCATGGAACGCATACACCATCGATGCCGTGAAAACGGTATATGGTTCAGTTGCCCCGCCCAACGACGTCATCAAGGTGCTTATCGACGGGATAATTGTTACGGCAGCCCCCCTGAATTACAGACAATGGGGGAACTACGGCTCCCAGCAAATCAAGCTTGACGGGACGGTTGTAGGCAACATTACGGATTTCTTTATGCAGGCCGGGTTTCAGCACATCCTCGGATACATCTTCCTTCTGGGGCTGGGTTTAGGCGACATCTATATGCCCCCGCCCCCCAACACCCAGGAAAAGTGATGCATTGGGGTTCGTCTCGACTGTCATCAAAAGCGTAATGCCGCTAATAAGAATTAGCGGACTTGACGACGCGCCCCAAAAAAACCGGCCGCGGCCGACTTGACGTCGTCGCATGAGGCGGCGGCCCCGCCTACTTCACCGTCGCCAACGGCAGAAACAGCGCCAACGGATCGTGCGTGAGGGACTGTAAACCGAAGTGTCCATAGAACGTTGCGGCGCCCTCGTCCTTCGCGTCGACGGTCAAGGCGACGGCCGGAATCTCCGAGTGGGCGGCTCGTCGCAGGGTATTGACCAGCAAGGCCGCACCCAGCCCCCTGCCCCGGTACCGGAGATAAACGGCCAGCCGCCCCATGCGCACCACCGGGACAGCGGGGCAGCTTGCGCGCCACCTCACGGGGCAAATCGGCCAAGGCGATGCTGGCGGCCGACAGCGTGTAGTAGCCTACGACGACGTTGCGATCGAGCATCACAAAGCGCGCGGCCACGCGGCGCCGAACGTCCTGCGTCACCGTCTCGCGCAAGTAGCGGTCAAGCGCCGGCGTACCACATTCAAAACCGGTTCGATTATGGGCACTCGCCGAGTGCAGCCACCGTCAGCTGCGGACCGGTGTAAGCGCTCGACATGTACCGTCTGTTCGTGAGAGCGCGGCATAGGCAATCTGATTCCCATCAGATGTAATGGGAATCAGATCGATGAAGCCAGTAGTGCATGGAAGACAACCGGGATCGAGGAACTACACGAAGGAGTTTCGGGAAGCGGTTGCTGGTGAAGCGAACGATCCGAATCGTTCAATTGCCGAAGTGGCCCGTGCACATGGCTTGAACGCCAATATGGTCGGGCAGTGGCGGAGAAGCTTANGTAAGCGCTCGACATGTACCGTCTGTTCGTGAGAGCGCGGCATAGGCAATCTGATTCCCATCAGATGTAATGGGAATCAGATCGATGAAGCCAGTAGTGCATGGAAGACAACCGGGATCGAGGAACTACACGAAGGAGTTTCGGGAAGCGGTTGCTGGTGAAGCGAACGATCCGAATCGTTCAATTGCCGAAGTGGCCCGTGCACATGGCTTGAACGCCAATATGGTCGGGCAGTGGCGGAGAAGCTTACTGGAAGCGCAACGTGCAACGTCGACACCAAGCGTCACGCTGCTGCCAGTTGATGTGATCGATCTGCCATCGAAAGACGTCCCAAACCACGCTCTGCCGCAAGCGCTGGATGTGTCGGCGAGCCCGGCGATGTCGCCGAGCTGTGAAATCGAGATCGAGGTTGGCAAGCGACGTATCCGCATCCGCGGCGTGTCACAGGAGTTCGCTGAACGGTATCTACGAGAGTGCCTGAAGTGATTCCGCCGAACACGCGAATCTGGATCGCGGCGGGCGTCACGGACATGCGTTCCGGCTTTAACTCGTTGGCCTCGAAAGTACAGACGGTGCTGGAGAAAGATCCGTTCTCCGGACACGTGTTCGTGTTTCGGGGCAAGCGAGGTGACTTGCTGAAGTGCTTGTGGTGGTGTGACGGCGGCCTGTGCCTTCTCTCGAAGCGCCTCGAGAAAGGACGCTTCGCGTGGCCGCGCGCCGATGCCGGCGTTGTCGCGCTGACGACCGCTCAGCTCGCGCTCTTGCTCGAGGGTTTCGATTGGCGGCAGCCGATCGATGCAGCGCGCCCGCGAAGCGCATTGTAAACGTTCATTACGCGTGGCGAGCTTGAGGGTGGCGTCATGTAAGCTCACTGCATGTCTGCTGCTCCCGCCGATCTCCCCGATGACATTGACGCGCTGAAGGCGATGGTCGCCAATTTGCGCGAGCAGCTCTCGTCGCGCGCGATCGAGATCGAACATCTGAAGCTGACGATCGCCAAGCTGCGCCGGATGCAGTTTGGCCGGAAATCGGAGAAGCTGGATCGCCAGATCGAACAGCTTGAATTGCGGCTGGAAGACCTACAGGCCGATGAAGGCTCGGCCGATATGGCCACCGCTCCTGCGTTGAAACGGCCGAGTCGCGAAGGTGTGGGCCGCAAGCCGTTGCCCGATCACCTTGAGCGCGAAGAGCGCATCCATCTGCCCGCGGACGATGACTGCCCCGATTGCGGCGGCCAACTCAAACTGCTGGGCGAAGACGTCGCGGAACAGCTCGAATACGTCCGGGCGCACTTCCGCGTGATCCGCCACCGCCGTCCGAAGCTGGCCTGCGCATGCTGCGATCGCATCGTACAGGCCGCAGCACCGAGTCGACCGATCGATCGTGGCATCCCGGGTCCGGCGCTGCTCGCGCACATCGCCGTGTCGAAGTTCGCGTACCACATCCCGCTGCATCGCCAGGCAGTCATGTACGCGCGCGACGGCGTCGAGATCGATCCGGGTGCGATGGGGTATTGGATGGGAAGCATCACGGCGCTGCTTGCACCGCTGGTCGACACCGTACGCCGATACACGTTAGCCGGCGGCAAGGTTCACGGGGACGACACGCCGCTGCCTGTGCTGGCACCCGGCAACGGTCGCACAAAGACAGGACGCCTGTGGGTCTACGTGCGCGATGACCGGTCAAGCGCTTCCGAGGAGCCGGCGGCGGTCTGGTTCACCTATACGCCGGATCGACGTGGTGAACATCCCCAGCAGCATCTCGCGCACTTCGCTGGCGTGCTGCAGGCCGACGCGTTCGCTGGTTACGCCGAGCTGTATCTCGACGGTCGTGTCCAGGAAGCTGCATGTATGGCCCACGCTCGCCGGAAAATCCACGACCTGCATGCGGTGCGTCCCAACGCCGTCACCGAAGAGGCACTGCACAGGATCGGCGCGCTCTACAAGATCGAAGAGCAGATCCGCGGCAAACCACCCGATGAACGACGCAGAGTACGTCAGGCACAAGCGGTGCCGTTGCTCGACGACATGAAGCGCTGGTTCGAAGCGACGCTCGCCACGCTCTCTGCGAAATCCGACACGACCAAGGCACTTCGGTATGCGATGAATCGCTGGCCGGCACTGGTCTATTACTGCAGCGACGGGCAGGTGGAGATCGACAACCTGATCGCCGAGCGGGCGCTGCGTGGCGTCGCGATCGGGAGGCGCAACTACTTGTTCGCCGGCGCCGACTCCGGTGGTGAACGGGCCGCCGCGATGTATAGCCTGATCGGCACGGCGCGCCTGAACGGCCTCGATCCGGAGGCGTATCTCGCCTACGTGCTCGAGCGTATCGCTGACCATCCGATCAACCGCATCGACGAACTCCTACCTTGGAGCGTGGCGCCGATGCTGCCGTCTACCGCTCACGTCGATCCCATCCGATAGCATCGCGGATACCCTCCGTCAACGACATGCGCTACGGTGCTGATCGGGTGCTTAC
>NZ_LKPJ01000004.1 GCF_001443045.1 Burkholderia ambifaria
TGAGCTTCCCCTGAAATTTCGCCTTCCAGCAGGTCGTGTGTAAACTCGACCCGAAGGAAGGAAAGAATCGATGTTCAAAATACCGAAGCAGGCATACACCGCGGAGTTCAGGACGCTCGCGGTACAGCGAGTGAAGGACGGGCAAGGCGCGCGGGACGTTGCTCGTGAACTGGGGATTTCACACCAGTCGCTGCGCAACTGGGTCAAGGCCGATGAGGCAGGCACGCTCAATGGCGCGGGGACAAAGGTTGTCACGCCAGAGCAGATGGAGCTGTCTCGCCTGCGGGCTGAGAACAAGCGTCTGCAGATGGAACTTGAAATCGCAAAAAAAGCGGCGGCGTTCTTCGCAAAGGACCTCCTGTGAAGTACGCCTGGATTGATTCGCATCGCCGGCACTATCCGCTGTCGGCGCTGTGCGGGGTCCTCTCGGTCAGTCTGAATGGCTATCGCGCGTGGAAGCGCGGCGGCACGCCCGCGCGCAAGCGGCTCACAGATGCGCAGTTGCTCGCCCTGATCCGGTCTATCCATGCTGCGGTCAAGGGCGCCTATGGCTCGCCACGGATGACCGAGGAGATTCGCGCACGCGGCTTCCCGGCCAGCAAGGAGCGGGTTGAGCGGCTCATGCGCGACAATGGCATCCGGGCCCGTCACAAGCGCCGTTACCGCGTCACGACGGACTCGAAGCACAAGCTGCCGGTTGCAGAAAATCTGCTGGCTCGCAACTTCACGCCGACGGCGCCGAATCAGGTCTTTACGTCGGACATCACGTACATCTGGACCGATGAGGGCTGGCTGTATCTTGCGATCGTGCTGGATCTGTTCAACCGGGAGGTCGTCGGCTGGTCGATCAAGCCGCGCATGACGGCTGACATCGTGACGGACGCGCTGACGATGGCGTGGTTTCGACGCCGGCCCGAGCCCGGCGCGCTGCTTCATTCGGACAGGGGCAGCCAATACGCCAGCGACGACTTCCAGCGCAAGCTGGCGCAATACGGCATGCACTGCTCGATGAGCCGCAAGGGAAATTGTTGGGACAACGCCCCCACCGAAAGTTTCTTCAACAGCCTGAAGAACGAACGGGTGCATGCTACGCGATACCGTACCCATCAGGAAGCGATGACGGACTTGTTCGAATACATCGAAGTGTTTTATAACCGCAGTCGTCGTCATTCGTCGCTCGGCTTCATATCGCCGGATCAGTTCCTGCAAAACTGGATCAAAGCTCAGCAGACCAAGGATGCGGCTGCATAACCAAGGGCCTCTGGAAGGCGAAAAACCGAGGGAACCTCANCCACCGAAAGTTTCTTCAACAGCCTGAAGAACGAACGGGTGCATGCTACGCGATACCGTACCCATCAGGAAGCGATGACGGACTTGTTCGAATACATCGAAGTGTTTTATAACCGCAGTCGTCGTCATTCGTCGCTCGGCTTCATATCGCCGGATCAGTTCCTGCAAAACTGGATCAAAGCTCAGCAGACCAAGGATGCGGCTGCATAACCAAGGGCCTCTGGAAGGCGAAAAACCGAGGGAACCTCAATTTTTCCGACTGCATTGATGCAGTACAAGTTCCCTGATTTCTCGTACTTGAAGTATTTTTCACTCGTAATTTCGACATTCCCTATGGCGATGTAGATGTTGAAGTTGGCCAGTGCTCCCGTCAGATCTGTTGGGGCAAAATTTTCCAGTGTGTCCCAGTTTCTTATCGATAGCATCTGAAATTGCCAATCGTTATGAAATTTGAGTAAGTTGTCGGTTGATTGTGAGGTATTGAAATTGAATGTCGAATTTCTTTCGAGAAGGAGATTTTTGACGAAGGGCTTGATGATATCTATCGCTGTTTTTACGGATCGCCTGCTATAAATGCCGTTCGCAAGGAGATGTTCGAATTTCCTCCGGATGTTGCCAAATTTCAACGTCCAGTCGAGTGTGATGCTGTCGTCATTTAATGGCTGAGGTGACGTTGGGTCGTCATTGTAGGTATGTGCCGCACCCGCAAACCAGATTCGCGCGAGTCTGGCGGAAACCTTCCAGCCTAGATTGTCCATCGCAATGGGTACGTCCTGGAGGTCGAAAGGCGGCGGGTTTTCGCAAACTTCCGACTCTGGTTGCCTTGGCGATTCTTTCGCTATTGCCGGATCGGTTTTCGGCAGCGATCGAGGCGCCACACTTTGCGGCGGAGTCTTCGGCGCGCGCGAAATCGGCTCGGGATGAGCGGGCGGCGGCTTTGCCCCCGGAGCGGGCCGATCGAATGACACGCTTTTTTGAGTATCAAGGGGAATGCATCCTTGAACTCCCTTGTATTCCTTCAACTCCGATCCGAACAACCCTTTCTGCGGCTTGTAGTAAGGCACCTTCTTGACGTCGGCCATCGAATATTCCGCTTGCAACGAATGGCCTGGCATCGTAATGGCAGGCTGCAAGCGGATGAACCGTCAGGTGTTGCCGGAACAGCCCGAAAGGCGAGTGGATAAGGGTAGCGGGCAGAAAGAAATGTGCCGGATTGTTTCATCGAGCATGATGCGGAAGATCGTCCGCGCGGTTGAACAGTCTTCCTGCCGCGTCAACCGCCCAGTTGAGCGGCTGACCGTACCGACGCGACGAGCAGCAGCTTCATCGTCGCGCGCGTTGCCCCGACGAACAGCTTGCGTGCCGCGCGCGCATCGAGCGTATCGAAGTCGATCTCGGTCAGGATCACGCACGGCGCCGATTGCCCCTTGAAGCGGTAGATCGAATCGAGCAGCACGTCGCCTTCGCGATATTCCGGGTTGCCGAACAGATCGTACTTGCCGGTGAAGTGCTTGACCCGGTGCGGCCCGAGCTGGTCGAGCCGCGCGAGCACCGAGCTTTCGCGGCCGCGATACGACAGCACCGCGATGTCCTGCTTGCGGAAGCCGAGCGACAACGCGTGCGTGATCGCGCGCTTGGTCGCGTCGATGCAGGCTTCGGCGAGCGCATCGCCGGAAGCGCCGTCTTCCCCGTATGACGACACCGACGGATCGGAACCATCGAACGGGCTGCCCGAGCGTAGTTCCGCCGCGAGTGGTTCGACGCGGCCGACGACGTCGCGCACGAATTCAAGCAGATCGCGTGGGCTGCGGTAGTTCGTCATCGCCTTCAGCGTGACCCAGCCGGGCAGCGCGACGGGCTCGCGCAGATAGAGGTTCTGCAGCGGGTCTTCCAGCCACCACCATGCGCCGTCTGGCACCAGCAGGCGCTCCAGCGCCGTCGCCCACGGCGCGTGGAAATCCTGTCCTTCGTCGACGATCAGCACATCGAAGCGCCAGCGTTCCGGAATCGGCGCTTCCGCAAAGCGAGCCTCGAGCCGTTCGAACGCGCCCGGCGCGTCGAAGTCGGGCGTATAGCCGCCGTCGCGGGCCACCCAGTCGCACAGCTGATGGTAGTTCGCGATCTTCGCGCCGGGCGGCGCGATGCGCGCGATGTAGTCGGCGAGCGGCCGGTTGAAACACACGTAGAGCACGCGCTTGTCGGCCGCGACCGCATCGCGCATCACCTGCACCGCGAGCTGTGTCTTGCCCGACCCCGCGGTGCCCGTCACGCGCAGACGGAATGGTGCGAACTCGAGCTGCCGCGCCCACGCCGCGAGCCCGCCCGACAGCCGCGTGACGAGCGTGCCGGCCTGCCCGACGAGTGCGCTCGTGTCGGGCGTGAGCGCCAGCTCGTCCGCGAGGAAATGATGCAGCTTCGCGGCGTTCGGCAATGCGTCGTCGTGCTCGGGCAGGATCTGCAGAATCACCTGCGCGAGCTGCGCCTTGCGTGACGCGTCGACGATGCGATCGGCCGCGACGCCCGCAATCGCCGTCTCGCGGATCGAGTAGTCGGGGCAGTACAGCAGCGCCTCGACGCCGTAGACGCCCGCGCCGAGCGCGGCGGTCAGCCGCCGGTGCAGCGTCTCCTGCGTGCGCGCGAGCTGGATCGGGACGTTGCGCTCCTTCTGCAGGTAGACCTTCACGAGGCCCTTCGGCGTTTCGCGCAGGAAGCCGGCCTTCTGCTCGATCAGCAGCACGCGGCCGGCCGGGCTCACGACGACGAACGCCGCTTCGCCGAACACCGAGAAGCCCTGTTCGGCACGCGTCCAGTGCACGCCGTGGTAGACGGTGTAGCTGTCCGGCAGCGCGTGTTCGAGCGCGGCAAGCGTCTCGCGCTCGCGTTCGGCCGCGCCGGTGGCGGCGAGGCTTTTCCAGTCGTCGGGGATGAGGCGGGCCATGGAGTCGGGCGGCGGATGCCGGTCGTGAACGGGGTTCGGCTATTGTACTGAGGAACCCGTTCACGACCGCCGCGCCGAGCGAGCGTCGGCGATGCGAAGGAGGCGTATCGGCGTGCGGGAATTACCCGCGTGCGAGCCGTTTCGCGAGATCGGCGCTGAGGATCGCCATGCGCGCGGGTTTTTCGTAGCAGACGACGTCGAACGCGCGGATCACTTCGCTGATGTCCACTTCGCTCGCGCGACCTGTGAGCAGGTCGCCCGTCAGCACGAAGATCGGCGCGCCCGGATTGTCGGACGTGCGCACCGCCTTGATCGCGGTGGCGGCCGTGCTGTCGTCGAACAGCCATTCGGTGACGACTGCGTCGAACGCCTGGCCCTGCAGCGCGTCGACGAACGGCGCGAGGCCGTCGAACGTGGCCGTCGAGAAACCCTGCAACTCGAGATAGCGGCACAGCTCGGTCGCGCTGACGCGATCGGGATCGATCACCGCGACGACGAGCTTGTCGCTCTCCGCGCGGCGCGGATAGATCTCGATCTTGTGCACGTCGTATGCGTTCTGGTACAGCACGCCCGTATGGCGCAGCACGCGCCAGCGGCCGTTCTGTTCGTATGCGACGAACTCGGGGCGCGCGCCGGCTTCGAGCGGCGCGCCGATCCAGACGGTGCACGGAATTTCGGCGACGCCGGCGTACAGGACGGCTTCCTGCGAATAGGCGCCGACCATGCCGGGGTCGAGCGTCTGCGCGCCGAACAGTTGAGCGGCGGGCTCGCCGTAGGCTTCGGCGACTTTCTTGATCTGCGCGAGCGTCCAGGGGCTGCTGCCGCGCAGTTTGCGGTGACCTTGCGAAAAGCTCAGGTCGAGGATGCGGCACAGCTCGGTGGTCTGCTGGCGCTTGCCGATGCCGTTGCGGGTCATCAACTCGCGCACGCGCTCGGCAACCGCGAGGGAATCCGTGGTGATTGCTTCAGTGGTCATGCTACGGGAACGGATCGTGACGTTCAGAACGACGCCTTGCGGCAGTCTCGGCGGACAGTCTTGACGACGTCCAGTGGCGAGCCGACCGGCCACGCGCGGAAAAGATAACTTTACCGCAAAACGGCTGTCATTCCATGTCGCGAAAGGTGCGTTTCTGTGAAAGGTGTGTCACGACGTTACGCTTGGCCCGGGGCTTGCGCCGGGTGCCACTGGCCCGTTTGCAACCTTGCCGCGCGGATTGCGAGGTGCCGGGACACGATTCCTCGCGAGGCGGCCCGTAATCGGGATCGCGCGGCCGACGGAATGCACCAGGGCAGGGCGTATACACGTCCCGGACTGCGGCGTCGTGCCGCCTCGCCGGCGACAAATTTTTACATGACATCGCGCGCCGGGTCGGGCGGAACAGCATCTTATACGCAGATCGTTTGATGGTTTACTCTAATCTCTAACGAGCCTGATACGGATCCTTTTCGAGAGGGCATGAACGCGGCGGGGCACCATGCTACGATTCCCCCGTCTCAAAAAAGCGTTGAAGCGATGCAGAAGAAATTTGTGATGCGCGGGTACGAGATGAACTGCGAACCGCGCGTGACGGAGGACGGCAAGTACGCCGCCCAGGTCGAGGTCACGAAGCTGGGTTTCAGCCGCGAGGCGGCATTCCGCAAGCTGGGCGAATTCGATACGGAAGCCGAAGCCGTCGCCTATGCGAAAAAATTCTCCGAAGAGTGGTTGAGCCGCTACGCGTAGCGCGTCGTCGCCCGTGCAAGACGGGTGCCGGCATGACCAGCAGGCGCCGCATTGTGTGCCACCGGGCCCTGGACGGGGGCCATTCAAAGCGAAAGACACGACGGACGCCTCGAATGCACGGTGTGGACAGCGCGCGCCATCGCGCCATCAAGCCTTGGCATCGCTACTACGTCTGGATCGTCATGCGGAGCGATGTCCCGCGACGTGAACGCGGTCGATCCGCGGATAGCAATGCGCGGCCAGCCCGCATTCATCTCTGATCGTTGTCAATACCCGGGGAAGTTTGTAGATTCATTCCCGGTGTTGTGAGGTATCGTTCGGCAATCGATTGACGGCAACGCAACCGGAGACTGCGAATGACCACCTTGTCCATGCAGACCGCCGTTCACGGTAAAACTGTCCAGGTCATGTTGTCGCTGGAGTGTCGTACCGCCAGAATTTACATCGTCGACGACGAAGCGGGCAGCCATCCGCCGCGTACGATGAGCATCGAACAATACGTCAACGCCGGTATGGCGGACGACGAAATCGCCCGGCATGTGCTCGAAGTCGTCGCGATGTCGATCGAACAGCTTGCGCGGCTTCGGCCATACGACCGCGCGACAGGCGCCAGATTGCGCTATTCACACTGATCACACGGATGCCGGTACGCCGGGATCGCTCCGACCACGTCCTGCAATTGTCGCGCCTTCAGCATTTCGTACGCGAGCCGATAAGCCGTGACCGCACGCCTGGATTCGTAGTCGGCGGTGGTCGACACGTTGCGGCCGACGTCTCGCGACAGCAACCCCTGCAGCGCGGCCACGGCGAAAAAAGTCACGCAGGTCCGGCGTCGCAGGCTTCCAGAAAACCGGTGACGGCGCGGATGCTTTGGGTACGGCAGCCGTTCTTGTGATGCTCCCATCCTGGGACAACCGCATCATTTCTTCCCCTTCGATCAGGTATCAATCGGCGAAGCGACGTAAGGTCCTCGATTGCATGGCGGGCAACGTATTTGTTTGTTTTAAGAAGTGCTAATAGATAGATCGACGCGAATATTCGCTGCCAATACGCGCGATTCGATTTCTGCAACCGAATGCAATCGCCTTACGCCGGCATGTACGTGAACGGCTCGCCATCCTCCCGCTCGACGGACAGCAGCCGCTTGAGTTGATCGAGCGCAAACAACTGCTTTCCTTCTGCCGCCGCTTCGGCTATCGCAGCATCGACGAGTTTCCTCGCCCGCGCGAGAATCACGGATCGCTGACGCGCGATCTCGAGCACCATGCGTTGCTCGACGTTCTGCCGGCTCGATTGCCTGTCGCTCAGGTGACGCCAGCGATCGCGAAGCTCGGCCCAGGTGACGCGCTGAAATTCCGGAATCGCGCGCGGGAGCGTACCTGCTTCCGCGGGTTCGGGCTGCACGCGCAACGCACAGCGCAGCGCTTCGCGGGCGCGCCACTCATCTGAAAACGGTGCATACACGTCGCGCGAGCGACCGATCGGGTGCGCGCGCTCGATTTCCTTCTCGAGCAGGTAAGTCAGCCGCCGCAGCGCGGAGCCGTGCGCGAGCATGGCTGGATCGAGCGCGCGGATCCGGCGCGATGCATCCGCGACGTGAGCCTTCAGTTCCCACAGCGTCAGACGGAGATGCTGCACTTCGAGTATCAGGCGCTGGACGTCTGCATAGGTGCACTGCGTCCACCATTCGGTGAGGTCGTTCAGCTTCGGAGGATCGAATGGGGGGAGGATCATTTTTACCGCAGAGATACTGTATGGATGTACAGTTTATCGCGCGGTAACATAGCGCCGTCAAGGCGAAAAAACGGGGACGGCCCACGGTCGTAATGTCCGGCAGCGCGGCTGCTGCCAGCGGGCATTGCGGCTCGTGCATCGGCTCCGCACGTTCGCCAGCTCCATTCCGAACATCACAGCATGATCCGGTGCGCGCCATCGCGAACGTCGATGGATGTGCCGGATGTATCGACGCCAACCGAGAACAATGACGACAACCTATCCGCTGCACGACGCATTGACGTACGCCGACACGGCGTTTCCCGCCGACGCCGACATCGTGATCGCCGGCGCCGGCATCATGGGCTGCGCGGCCGCGTACTACCTTGGCCTGCGCGGCCTGAAGGCCGTCGTGCTCGACAAGTCGCGCATCGCCGGCCAGCAATCGACTCGCGCGTGGGGCTTCGTGCGGCAGCAGGGCCGCGAGTCCGCCGAAGTGCCGCTGATGATGGCCGGCATGCGGATCTGGGAGGGGCTCGAGCAGGCGCTCGGCTTCGACCTCGAATGGCGGCAGGGCGGTTGCCTTTATATGGCGAACAACGAAGAGGACTGGGCGTCGTTCCAGGCGTGGCTCGCCGTCGCGCGCGAGCACGGGCTCGACACGCGCACGCTGACGCGTGCGGAGATCGACGAGCGCGTGACCGGCCTGTCGACGCAAGCGCGCACGCTCGGCGGGTTGTACACCGCGACCGACGGGCAGGCCGAGCCGCGCCGCGTGGCCGCCGCGTTCGCGGCGCGCGCAATCGAAGCCGGCGCACGGTTCTTCGAAGGCTGCGGCGTGACGGCGATCGAGACGGCCGGCGGCGCGGTCGTCGGCGTCGTGACCGAGCGTGGCGCGATCCGCACGCGGCGGGTGATCTGCGCAGCCGGCGCGACCAGCTTCCGGCTGCTCGACGGTGTCGGCATCCGTCTGCCGCAGCAGGCCGTGCGCGGCACGTGCATGCGCACCAACGTGCTGCCCGACGTATCCGCATCGACGATCTGGGGGCATGGCCTCGGTATTCGGCAACGCAAGAACGGCGCGATCAATCTCGCCGACGACATGCAGGTCGACGTCGACCTGACGCTCGGCCATCTGCGCGGCTTGAGCCTGTTCTGGCCGGAGTTCTGGTCACAGCGCGAGAAATTCCGGTTGCGCCTGAATGCGGCGGCATGGCGCGATGCATGCGTGCGCATCGGCGGCACAACCGGGCCGATCGAGCCGCGCGATCCGCAGCCACAGCCGAATCGCGCGCATGCGCCGCGCGCGCTCGCGAAGCTGAAGGCGATTTTCCCCGCGCTGAAGGACGCGCAGATCGTCGAGGCATGGGCCGGCCTGATCGACGTGCTGCCCGACGGGATCCCCGTGATCGACGCGCCCGGCACGCCGTCCGGGCTCGCGATCGCGACCGGGTTCTGCGGGCACGGCTTCGCGATGGGGCCGATCGTCGGGCGGCTGCTGGCCGAATGGGTCGATACGGGCGAGCCGTCGCTCGATCTGTCGGCGTTCCGTGCACGGCGTTTCGCAGACGGAACGATGGTCCGCCCGCGCAGCATGCTGTAGCGGACGGGGCCGCGCGTTCCCGTCGTAGAATCGAGCCCGCATCCTTCAGGAGATTCCCCGTTGGCAACGCCTTCCGCCAAACACCGCTCGTTGCGCGCCCGCCTGCGTCGTGCTCGCAATCCGTGGCAGGCGCCGCGTGCACGCACGCTGTTCACGCGCCCCGCGACCTCGCCGCGGCGCACGCTGCTGTTCCGTCTCGGCGCGGTCGTGATGCTGTGCATGCTCGCGTTTCTCGTGCTGTATCTCGATCGCGACGGTCTGCGCGATTCGACCAAGAGCACGCCGATGAACGTCGCCGATCTCGTGTACTTCACGATGGTCACGGTCGCGACGGTCGGCTACGGCGACATCGTGCCGGTCACGGCGCGCGCGCGTCTGATCGATGCGTTCTTCATCGTACCGATCCGCATCGGTATCTGGTTCATCTTCCTGGGCACGGCGTATCAGTTCGTGATCCAGCGCGTCATCGAGGAATTCCGCATGAAACGCCTGCAGAAGCAACTGTCCGATCACATCGTCGTGTGTGGTTATGGCCTGTCGGGGTCGATCGCCGTGCGCGAACTGCTCGAGAGCGGTGTCGATCCGTCGACGATCATCGTGATCGATGCGCAGCAACAGGCGCTCGAGGCCGCGACGTCGCTCGGCGTGACGGGGCTGCTCGGCGATCCCGCGCATGAAGACCTGCTGCAGCAGGCGCAGGTGCGTGCGGCGAAGGCCGTGATCATCTCGGTGACCGACGATCCGACCGCGATCCTGCTGACGCTGTCGGTGCGCAGCATCGCGCCCGAGACGAAGATCGTCGTGCGGATCCAGGAGAACCTGTATCAGCGGCAGTTGCGGCAGGCGGGCGCGGACGTGATCGTGTCGTCGACGAAGATCGGCGCGCTGCTGCTCGCCGATGCGGTGCATAGCCGCTACATCGTGCCGTTCGTGAACGACATGCTGTCGACGCGCGGGCGGGCGACGCTGCTGGAGCGCGAGGCGTTGCCGCACGAGATCGGCTGCATGACGAACGTCGTGCCGGGCGCGATCATCGTCGGGCTCGATCGCTGCGGGAAGATTCAGTCGTTCTACGAGGATCCGCCGTGCCGGATCGAGGCGGGCGATACGCTGGTCGTGATTCAGTCGGCGCGGATTCCGGATCCGGATGTGTGAAGGCGCTTTGAATTTTGTAAATTCATATAATTCAATGGGTTGAGTGTTTGTATTTAAATTGAATTGCTATTTTTTCCTTTGTGTTCAGGCGCCATGTAGGCACCCGGAAGCAACATCAATCCACGTCGATCTTCATTGGAATCGATTGCTCGGAGCTGGGTTGCGCGGCAGTAAATCCGCAACAGGTATATTTCTCAACGATTTTAATAAATTGGCCAATGCATCTCCATCAGGGTTGCGTCTCGATAGCCGAGGTTGTTAAAGCGATTGCCATCTGTATGGCGCCACCTCCTAATTATGAAATGTTGGTGCAGTAGTGGGATGATGCGGATAGGTGTCCCATGGAGGTTCACGATACTTCTGTCGTAAAGAAAGAGGTGTTGGAGTGGCTGGAGCGATACAAGATGCGGGCGCTCTTGCCGACTATATCGGATGCATTCCGATATTCGGAGGCAGCCGCTGTTTTAGATCAGCATTTACAGAATGCTCAAGAGCGAGGGCCGCGGTGGTTTGACGTGAGCGTGACGGGAAGGCCGAGACGAAGCGATGATGTACATAAAGAGGCTACATCGATATTGTCGTATATGACCAAATCGTGGGTTCGAGATGAGCGGGCCTTCCATGAGGGGAGGTTGAATGGATGGCCAAACTGCGATTTCGATCATATCGAAGGTTTTTACGGGAGCGCTGGGGCCTATAGGCGGTTCGATGAGATGATGTTCGATCATAGATAGTGATTTTTCTTGCGGAATTTTGAATTAAAAACTCGGGATTGGATCACGGGATTGGTGATGCTGACGAGGTCGCAGCGTCGTCGATCGACGAGGGCGATGAATCGGCCGAGAGCCAAGGGCCCTGGTTGTCAAATTCTGACTTGCTGATTCAAAAATTTTCGGATGCTTCCGAAAGTGAGAGAAAGCGTGGCTTGTCTGCAAATGAGATGGCGGTAGCATTCGGCGGCACTGGTCATGACCATCTCAAGCTAGGACATCACCGCGGTGCCGCATACATGCGTCAATTACTGGAATCGACCGGACAGAAATGCGATAACGTCGGGTGCAGCGACGGTCATGACCGTGCCGTGATCCTTGCCCGGGTAGGTCTTGTACGCCAGCGACGGAGGCGGTGTCGTTGCTTGCAGCCGCGAGACGAGTTCGCTCGTAAGCGTCGGTTGTACGAACACGTCAGCCGTACCTTGAAGGATCAGCGTGGGCGCCGTCAATCGGAAGTGGGGGGCAACCGCCGGATCATTCGCGGCGAGATAGGCTTGCATTTCCGGCACGCTACTCCACTGCGGATTGAAGCCGGCATATCCGGCAGATGTCTTCGTCGAGATCAACCGACCGATCTGACCGAAGGCCGCGAATACGCACTCAGTTTTCAGATCCGTCAACTGGGACGCCAGATCGGCTCCCATCAGCTTCGAAACGTCCACATTGGGCGATTCGACTTGCACCGCGACAGTCAGCATACCGACGAACAAATTCTGGATTGCGGTGTAGAGCGCGGCATTCGCGGGATCGCTAGCGGCCATCTCGCTGAGTCCGTCGATTGATGCGGCGACAGACGCGAAGGGTGCGATGGCGACGGTGCCACGGAAATCCAGGCCGGTGGCTTCTCCGACAAAACGCTGGAGTTCGAGGACACCGCGTCCGCCTTCCGAATGTCCGACGGCCGCCCAACGGATGGACAGCGGCATATCGGTCTCACGCGACGCTACTACCGCCGCAATGATCGATCGCGCCTCGCTTGCTGAACTGTAGTATCGGTATGGGGTCTTCTCGGCCGGTCCCAGGCCTTCGAAATCGGGAGCGACCACCGCATAACCTGCATGGACCAGCGATTCAATGAAGTCGCTGTAATGGCTCGGGAAACCTTGCGCGGTCAGTCCTCCGTCGAGTGTGTCCAGCGTCAGGCTCGGTGCACATGTGGCTTGACCCGCGGTCGTCGTGCCGTGCGCCCACGCGACGATCGGCCATCCGCCCGCGGGTGCATTGCCCTTCGGAACAAACAGCAACGAAGTTGCGGGTGTACTGCCGCCGGCCGTTGCCGGCATCGTATAGGTGAGAAGCGTTGCATGCGCGTCCGGTACCGACGTGACTGCCTGAGGTACTGCCGACATCAGTCTGGCATACCCGGTATTGACGTCATCGTCGCCTCCGCAGGCTCCGAGCGTCAATGTCATCGCCATCATCCATGCAGTAAGCGCTCTCCGCCCTCGTGATTCGCATGAACGTCGCGCAACGGATGCTGTCTTGGGATGCTTTCCATGAACGTTGAACGAGCGAGATGAACTTGCTCGCTTTACCTCAGTCGATGAGGTCCGACAGTTTTCTTCGTGTTTATTCATGGTGTGCAGAGTCGGTCAACTGTTGAAGGGAAGGACTGCGAACTCAGCGGAAGCATGCCGAAAACCATGCGCGCCGCGCGTTCCTCACGAGCCCTTTACTCCAGCGGGATCGCTTCAGCGCGGCGCTTCGACACATGAGTCGACGGGATCGCAGCGGATCAGAACCGATGTCGAATGGCGACGCGAATCGCGGTTTGGTGATTGGAGGTCGACGGCGTCAACTGATTGATGGACGCGACGGCGACCCGACCGGTCGAATCGGTCCCGCTGGCACGCTGATAGGTGCCGACGAGGTAGACGTCGGTGCGCTTCGAGAGGAAGTAATCGGCTCCGACGGAAGCCTGATTGTAGTGAGCCCCACCTTTGGAATCGGCGCCGCTGTTCCTCGTGTAGACATACGCGGCACCGATGAGGAATGCCGGCGTGAACTGGTATTTCACGCTCGCTTCGACGTTGTCGAACTTTGCTGTTCCGGCGATGCCGCCAGCGGGAACCGGTCCGCTCGACGTGTCGCCAAGATGACGGAACTGTGCGTTGGAGTAGTTCGTTCCCAACGTCAGCGCGCCGATCGTATACGCGGCACCGGCGCCGATCACTTGCAGCGAATGCGCCGACGCATAGCCCGAGATCACCGGCGAGGCGCCGAAGTTCGAGCCCGGCACTTCATTGACGGTGGCCGCGACGGTTCCGCCGGAGCCGTAGAACGACGTGTTCGGGTTTCGGACGTTGAGATAGCCGGCGCCCAAAGAAAGTGGACCATTCACGTAACTGGCACCGGCCGACCAGATCTGATTGCGGCCCGTATGTCCCGCAACACCGCCGAGCGAGTAGAGCGCGGTTGCCGTCACGCCATGAAAGAGCGGGCTGGTGTACTTGATCGCGTTGTTGACGCGGTTGGTATTGTTGAAGTTGTCATTGTCGGACGGGTGAGCGGCCATGGAGCCGCCCCATTGATCACCCACCTCGAATATGCCGAGCGTATCGACGACGGAATCGTATTGTCGTCCGAGCGTTACCGTGCCATACGGGCTGGACAGGCCAACGTACGCCTGCCGACCGAATCCGAGGCCGCCTTGGCCGAGTTTGCCGGTATTGACGTCAAACCCGTTCTCCATCACGGCGATCACACCATAACCACTGCCGAGATCCTCCCGTACACGCAGCCCCCAGCGGCTGCCATTCAGGACGCCGCTCGAGAGATTGTAAAGATGATGGCCAGCCGCGTTGCTGACGTAGTTGGCACCTTCATCCAGAATCCCGTAGAGCTGTACGGTGCTTTGCGCACTTGCTGTACCGCTGACGAAGCCTGCCGCTGCGCAAAGCGCAATTGCCTTTCTCATTGAACGTCTCCAAAGTCTCTTCTAAATTTATTTCGCCGTGACGTGGCGATTCTTGGATAAAAAATCGATTCGTAAGCCTTACTAAAATGAAACGATGAGTCTCCTTGGAAAGAGACTTCAGCTCGGCACAACAGAATCTACATGGTCCAGATATCGCTACGTTCGATGATTAGATTCGCCACCACCATCATCGTCAATCGGTTGGTCTGCCTGATTCCGTGCATTGGAATGCGTATGATCCGAGGCCGTGCGGGTAGGGTGGAGACCCCTACGGGTAAACCGCGTCAAGTTGGCAGGAGCGAAGCGAGGTAACGATCCGGTGCTGACTCGTCCTACCAGAGACAATGTCAAGCGTACACAGATCGCCAAGCGTGACGGAGACGCTATCGGATTGGTCGCCAATCGTTGTTTTATCCGCGCAGTCCGAGACGGGTATTCGTCGTAGAGCAGGAGATCTTGCGAATGAGACGCCGGGTTCTGTGCCCTACGGACACGAAGGGGCAGCACGGGCGCGTCCAGGCTGGTGATCGCGGTTCGTCGCGAGCGTCGCGAAGCACTAACTCGAGATCACGTGCGGACCGTTTGAGTGCCGGCACGACTTGTTTTATGAGCGCGTCGGTATCCCGTCGACGTGATTGAATTCCACCGCGGCATATGTCGCGACACGTTTCTTGTCGTGCGTTGTTTCATTTGGAACGGCTGTGCACCGGCCGTCGAATCGGCGGCCGGTGCGCGTGGCGATGTGGCAGGGCAGATCAGACGATCTTTCGCGATCGCAAATCGGCAACCTCGTGTGCGTCCAGTCCGATGCCGGCGAGAATTTCATCGGTATGCTCGCCGGTCAACGGTGGTCGCGTATGGATCTCCGGCGGCGTGCGCGACAGCGATACCGGAGTCGCGAAGATCGGCACCTTCTTCGGTGCACCGGGATAATCCATCCAGTGGATCACGTCGGCAGCCTTGATGGTTTCGTCTTCCAGTGCCTGGCGTGGCGAATTGACGGGGCTGGCCGGGATACGCGCCTGCTCCAGTTCGGCCAGCGCGTCGGCGAGCGTCTTGTCTGCGCACCATTCGCTCATCAGTTCGCTCAGGAACGCACCGTTCTCGCCGCGCAGCCTATCGTCGGCGAAGCGCGGATCGTCGAGGAGTTCCGGTCGGCCCATGAGTTGGGTCCACCGCTTGAACATCGGACGGCCGATGACCTGGGTGATGAACCAGCCGTCCGTCGCCTTGAAGATGTCGGACGGCGCATAACCGGACGCGCGGTTCAGCGTGGCCTGGCGATCCAGCCCGAGCAACGCTTCCTCGATCAGCGCGCCGCTGGCCATGTTCAGTCCCGTGCACAGCAGCGACGCGCTGACTTCCTGTCCCATGCCGCTGCGCTGGCGTTCGTAGAGCGCCAGCATGACGCCGAGCGCGCACGAGAACGCCGTGGCGAAGTCCACCACCGGAACCATGGCCTTTTGCGGTCGATCCGGCGTACCCGCAATGTACACCGCGCCGCTCAGTGCCTGGCCGACGCCATCGAAGCCTACACGGTCGCGCACGGCTTCGCTGTTGCCGAATGCATTGGACGCAACGAGGATGATGTCGGGTTTGATCGCGCGCAGGCTGTCGTAGTCGAGCCCGAGGCTCTTGAGCGTGCGGGGCGGCATGTTGGCGATCACCACGTCGGCATCGACGACCAGCTTGCGCACGATATCGCGCCCCTCGGGGCTGTCGAGATCGAGCGTCATCGAGCGCTTGTTGCGGTTGACCTGCAAGAACAGCGCGCCTTCGCCGTGTTCGGTCACGGGTACGATATATCGATCCTCGCCGCCGCCGACGCGATCGATGCGGATCACGTCCGCACCATAGTCGGCCAGCAGCGCCGAGCAGAACGGCCCGGCGATGAAGCGTCCGAAATCGAGGACCTTGATGCCTTCGAGTACTTTCATGTTTCGTGTGCGGTTGAGTCAGGCGGAGGTCGCGGCAGCGCGCACTTCGTCGAGCGCGCCGGGATTGTCGAGTGACGACAGGTCGCCCGGGGGCTGCCCGCAGTACACGCTACGGATCACGCGCCGCATGATCTTGGAGCTACGCGTCTTCGGCAGTTGCGCGACCACATGTACTCGGCCCGGCCGGAACGGGCGACCGAGACGCTTGTCGACGTGGCCGGACACGATGGCCTCCAGATCCGCCCCCGTGCCACCGGCGCCGGGCTTGGGCACGACGAACACGACGAGTTTCTGCCCCTTGTCCGCATCGGCGACGCCGATCGCGGCCGCTTCAGCCACGTCCGGCAGTTCCAGCACGACTTCCTCGACCTCGGCCGGCCCCAGGCGCTTGCCGGCGACTTTGAGCGTGTCGTCGGAACGGCCCATCATGAAGTAGTTGCCATCGGACGTGCGCAGCGCCAGGTCGCCATGGACCCAGATGCCGGGGATGGTTTGCCAGTAGGTTTCCAGGTAGCGTTCGTCGTCGCGCCAGAACGACTGCGTCATGCCGACGAACGGCGCACGGATCGCGAGCTCGCCGATTTCGCCGGTCACGCTCTGGCCGTCGCCATTCACCACATCGGCGGCCACGCCGGGCGAGACGGTATTGAAGCCGCTCGGCGGAATCGGCCGGATCGGGACGCTGGCGAGCAGCGCACCCGACGCCTCGGTGCCGCCCGTGTAGTTGATGACGGGCGCCGTGCCGTCGCCGAAGCGCTGCAGGAACCAGTTGAAATGCTCGGGCGCGATGCCTTCGCCCGCCGTGATCAGCAATCGAACGGTGGAGCGATCACCCGCGAGCGCGAGCGCCTCGTGGCTGGCCATCCCGCGGATCAGCGTGGGCGCCGATCCGAAGTGCGTGACGCGGTGACGTTCCACCACACGCGACATGCGCGACCAGTCGGGGTAATCGGGCGCGCCGTCGTAGCACACCAGCGTCGCGCCCCGCAGCAGCGCGCAGCCGAGCACCAGCGTGCCCGCGATCCAGCCCATGTCGGCGGGCCAGCAGTAGACGTCGCCGGGATGCACGTCGAAGTGAACCAGCGAATCGTGCGCGATCTTGATCGGGAAGCTGCCGTGCGTATGCACCACGCCTTTGGGCTTGCCCGTGGTGCCCGACGTATAGATCACCATGAACGGCGTATCGGGCGTGACGGACACCGGCGGGACACCGTGGCCCTGTCCGGCGCTCGCCGTTTCCTGCCAGTCGAGGTCGCGCGCGTCCTGAGCGGTGTCGCCTTCGCCACGCTTCCAGATCACGTGTTCGAGCAACGGCAGTTGGCGCCATGCGTCGCGCAGCGCGCCCTGTACATCCACGCGCTTGGTTCTGCGCGAGAAGCCGGTGGATGCGATCACGATGCGCGCCTCGGCAGCCGACAGACGCGCCACGATCGCATCGACCCCGAAGCCGCTGAACAACGGCACGACCAGCGCGCCGAGATGCACGATGGCCAGCAACGAGACGGTCGCCTCGACGCCGTTCTCCATCAGCAGGCCGACGCGGTCGCCCTGTTTGACACCACGCCGCACGAGTCCTGCGGCGAAATCGCCGACGCGCTGCTCCAGCTCCGCGTAGGTCAGCTCGCTGACGCTGCCGTCTTCCCGCTCGGCGACAACGGCCTTTTGTTGCGCAGTGGCGGGGTTGCGCGCCCAGCCATAGATGGTGTTGACCCAGTTGAGCTTGCCGCCGGGGAACCAGCTCGGAAACTGCGGGCCGCGCGACAGGTCGGCGTAGCCTGTCGGCAGTGCGTCCCATGCGATTGCGCATTCGTCCATCACGGTATTCCAGTAGCGTTTGGGTTCCGCGATCGACACACGCATCAGTTCTTCATACGACGGCACGCCCAGTGCGTGCATCAGTTTCACGATGCCGGCGTGCTGCAGCTCGCGCTGGCCGGGTTGCCACACCTGGCCGGATTCATGGTTGCTCATGATCGGTCTCCTGCCTTATGCGCGCTCGACAATCATCGCGATGCCCTGGCCGCCGCCGATGCACATCGTTTCAAGGCCGTAGCGGACCTTGCGGCGCTGCATTTCGTGCAGCAGCGTGCTCATGATGCGGACACCCGTCGCGCCCACGGGGTGGCCCAGCGAGATGCCGGAGCCGTTCACGTTGAGCCGGTCGTCCAGTGCATCCATGGAGCTGCCCCAGCCCTTGACGCACGCCAGCGCCTGGCACGCGAACGCTTCGTTGAGCTCGATCAGGTCCATCTGGTCGAACGTCAGGCCAGTGCGTGACAGCACCTTCTGCACGGCAGGCACCGGACCAATGCCCATGCGGGCCGGATCGCAGCCGGCGGCGGCCCAGCCGACCAGCCAGCCGATCGGCGTCAGGCCGAGTTCGTCGAGCTTGTCCTCGGCCACGATCAGGCAGGCGGCGGCCGCGTCGTTCTGCTGGCACGCATTGCCGGCCGTGACGACGCCGTCCTTCATGATCGTACGCAGCTTCGCGAGGCTTTCCAGTGTGGTTTCGCCGCGCACGCCTTCGTCCTGTTTGACGATCAGCGCATCGCCCTTGCGCTGCGGCACGGCGACGGGGACGATCTCCGCGTCGAAATGCCCGGCCTGCTGCGCGGCGGCGGCGCGCTGGTGGCTTCGCGCGGCGAAGCGGTCGGACGCGTCGCGCGTGATGTCGTATTCGCGCGCCAGCGTCTCGGCGGTTTCGATCATGCCGCTGATACGGCCGAAGCGGCTCTCCGGTTGCGAGCGTTCACGCCCGCGGTCGAGCCGGTCGTGCATCGTGACCGAGCCCGCACGCTTGCCCCAGCGCATGTCGGTGGTATAGAACTCGACGTTGCTCATGCTTTCGACACCGCCGGCCATTACCACGTCGGCCGCACCGGTCTGCACCATCATGGCTGCCGTGGCGAGCGCCTGGACGCCGCCGCCGCAGCGCCGGTCCAACTGCATGCCAGCCACTTCGATCGGAAAACCCGCTTGCAGCGCGACCCAGCGCCCGGTGCACGGCGTTTCGCCGCTCGCATAGCTTTGCGCGAACACGACGTCGTCGATGCGTGCGGGATCGAGCCCGGTACGCTCAACGACGGCGCGCGCGACGGTCGCGCCGAGTTCCTCCACGGGAACGCCCTTCAGCGCTCCGCCAAACGCGCCCACGGGGGTGCGCAGCGGGGAGACGATGGCTGCTCGTTTCATTTCGAATGCCTCTTGAATGTCATCAATATTCAGCCACCCTCGAGCGCGTGTCACGCGCCGGCAGCCATGTTCGTTGCAATGCCGTAGCCGGATCAGCCGTAGCGTCCGCCCGTGACGTGCAGCACTTCGCCGCTGATGAAGCCGGCGCGCTCACTGGCGAGGAAAGCCACCGCGTCGGCGATATCGTCCGGACGCCCGACGCGCTTGATCGGCTGCGCGGCCACGGCGCGTTCCTTGATCGTTTCGTAGGTCGGCAGCGCTTGAACCATTTCCGTTTCCATGAAGCCCGGCGCGACGCAGTTTGCCGTGATCCCGTAGCGGCCTTCCTCCATCGACAGCGCTTTGGCCATGCCGATCAGGCCGGCCTTCGCAGCCGAGTAGTTGGCCTGCGTGGGATTGCCCAGATAGGCGCGCGAGCTGATGTTGATCAGCCGGCCCCAGCCCTGCTCGATGAAATGCGGCATGACGGCCCGCGCGGCCAGGAATGCGCCCTTGAGCATGACGTTCATGACGAAATCCCAGTCGTCTTCGCTCATCTTCACCAGGTACTTGTCGCGCGGTGCACCGGCGTTGTTCACCAGGACGTGCACGCCACCGAAATGCTCGATCGTTTGGTCGACGAGGCGCTGGACGTCGGCTTCCCGCGTGATGTCGCCTACGATGCAGTGCGCGGCCAGGCCGTCGTCCTGCAGCGCCTTGGCCGTGGCTTGCGCCAGTTCGGCATTGATGTCGGTGATGACGACGCTCGCCCCTTCCTGTGCGAGCCGGCGCGCGGTGGCGGCGCCCAGGCCGCGAGCCGAGCCCGTGACGATGGCAACTTTGCCGGTCAAACCCAGATCCATGTGTGTCTCCTGAAGAATTGCGTTTCAGCGCAGATCGACCCGCGCGTTGGTCAAAACCACCACGTTGCGCTCCACGGCCGTGACGCGCAGTGAAACCGTGTTGCCGCGTACCCACATCTCGGTGCGCAGCGTATCGCCCGGCCAGGCCGGCGCGGTGAAGCGCACGCGCATGCCTGCAAAGCGAGTGTCGTCGTAGGCCAGCACCGCACGCAGCACGGCATGCGCTGCGACGCCCATCAAGGCCATGCCGTGCAAAATGGGGCGGGGAAACCCTGCCGCAGAGGCCACGGCCGGATCGGCGTGCAACGGATTCAGGTCGCCGCTCAATCGGTAGATCAGTGCCAGTTGCGCCGGGGTGGCCAACTCGCATACACAGTCCGGCGCTCCGTCAGGCATCGCGTGCGGTGTCGGCAGGGCGTTGGTGCTCCCGCCTTCGCCGAACCCGCCATCGCCGCGCAACAGGCTCAGCTGGACGACGGTGGCGAGCAGGTTTCCCGTCTCGGCATCGGCGATGTCGCGCGTCTGCTGGAGAAACGCGCCTTTGTTTTCCCCTTTGTCCCACAGGCCGGTGATGCGCGTCGTGCCCGTGACGCGGCCGCTGGCCGGTAGGGGCGCGTGAATCCTGATTTCCTGCTCCGCGTGCAGGATCTTTTGCCAGGTGATGCCCGTGTCCGGTTCGCGTGCCCAGAAGCCCGGGTACGCGAGCACGTTCGCCATGGTCGGCAGCGCACGTAGCGAACCACCATCCCTGCCTTCGTAGACGTAACGCAATTGACGCGCATCGAGCGGGTCGGCGCCGAGGCCCAGGCCGAGCGCGTAGAGCTGGGTGTCGCGCAGCGAGTACGCATGCTCGATGGACGGGAACGGGCGAGACAGCAAATGATCGGGCTGGAGCGGCATGGTCGACGTAACGGCAGTTGATTCGAGCGCTTACGATGGAACCGGCTCAAACCGCGGTCAACGGATTACCGAACGTTGTTCCGTACCTTGGCAGGAGCTGCCGTACCTGTCGTGGCCAATCGCCAATGCCAGCCTTGTCGTGGCACTTTCATTCTGCGGAACGTTTTCGATGGATCGGTTGTATCGCGTTGTGGGCCGGCGCAGGATCGGAGCATGTTCATCCTTTCATCTGGCGTACCGACATGATTCGCGATCAAGAAACGCTCAACGGCCTGCTCGAGTCCATCGCCCGCTTCGTACGCGAGCGACTGATGCCCAATGAGGAACTCGTTGCAGAAACCGACGAGATTCCCGACGACATCGTCGCCGACATGAAGGCGATGGGCCTGTTCGGCCTCACCATTCCGGAACGCTTCGGCGGTCTGGAGCTGACCATGGAAGAGGAGGTGCTGGCGGTGTTCGAACTGTGCCGCGCGTCACCAGTATTTCGGTCGCTGCTGGGCACCACTGTGGGCATCGGTTCGCAGGGCATCCTGTTCGACGGCACGCCCGAGCAACAGGAGAAATACCTGCCGCGACTCGCGACTGGCGAGCTGATCGCGTCCTTCGCACTGACCGAACCGGAAGCGGGCTCCGACGCGGCGTCGCTTCGTACCACGGCCATCCGGGACGGCGACGACTACGTGGTCAACGGCACCAAGCGCTTCATCACGAACGCGCCGCATGCGGGCATCTTCACGCTGATGGCGCGCACCAATCCGGAAGACAAGGGCTCGGGCGGCATCTCGGCGTTCATCGTCGACGCGAAGACGCCGGGCATCAGCTTCGGCAAGCGCGACAAGAAAATGGGGCAGAAGGGCGCGCATACCTGCGACGTGATCTTCGACAACGTGCGCGTGCCGGCGGCCAACCTGATCGGCGGGAAAGAGGGCCAGGGTTTCAAGACGGCGATGAAGGTGCTGGACAAGGGCCGCATCCACATCGCCGCGGTATGCGTGGCCGTGGCCGAGCGAATGCTGTCGATGGCGTTGTCATATGCGATGGAGCGCAAGCAGTTCGGCAAGCCCATCGCCGATTTCCAGCTCGTGCAAGCGATGCTGGCTGACAGCAAGGCCGAGATCTACGCGGCGCGCTGCATGGTGGTGGATGCCGCGCGCCGACGCGACGACAAGCTTCCGGTCAGCACCGAGGCCTCATGCGCGAAGCTGTTCGCGTCCGAGATGTGCGGTCGCGTGGCCGATCGTGCGGTACAGATTTTCGGCGGTGCCGGCTACATGGCCGAATACGCGATCGAGCGCTTCTATCGCGATGTGCGCCTGTTCCGCATCTACGAGGGCACGACCCAGATCCAGCAGGTGGTGATCGCCCGCAACATGGTTCGTGACGCTCAATGAAGCGCGACGTGGAGGGAGCAATGAGCGGTTTCGCCGAGCATGCCGAAGCATTGCGCGACGAGGCGACCGAAGCCGAACGATCGTGCGCACGCCTGAGCCGGGACGGGGTGCGGCGCGATGCCGCGAACTGGGCGTGGGTGGGCGGCGGCGCGCACTATGACTGGATGGATCACACATCGCTGTTCATGCACCGCGACTGACGCTGGTTTCGGGCATCTGCATGCCGCACCGATGCCGTCAGCAGGTTGGCTGAGTGCTGTTCGTCGTCGCGATGCCGATAGTGACTCCCGGCAGACATCGTGTGAATGCAGATGCCCGGAGGCAGGTCCGATGCATCGCGAACGACGCCGCGGATCCCGCGCATCGCCGGGAAATGGGTCATGCCGCGGATGGATCGCGTCGACAGGATCTCTTTAACCCTTAACGATTCATAGCTGCCGTGACTTCTACCCCCATCCAGTCCATCCTGATCGCGAACCGCTCGGAAATCTCGATTCGCGTGATGCGTGCCGCCGCCGAACTCAACATTCGCACGGTGGCGGTCTATTCGAAGGAAGACCGGCTCGCGCTGCATCGCTTCAAGGCGGACGAGAGCTACCTGATCGGCGAGGGCAAGAAGCCGCTCGCGGCCTACCTCGACATCGACGACATCCTGCGCGTCGCGCGGCTGGCGAAAGTCGATGCGATCCATCCCGGCTACGGCTTCCTGTCCGAGAACCCGGACTTCGCGCAGGCCGTGATCGACGCTGGCATCCGCTGGATCGGCCCGTCGCCGGACGTGATGCGCACGCTCGGCAACAAGGTGGCCGCGCGCAACGCGGCGATCGCGGCCGGCGTGCCGGTGATGCCCGCGACCGCGCCGCTGCCGGACGATCTCGCTGCATGCAAGGCGCTGGCCGCGGAAGTCGGTTATCCGCTGATGCTGAAGGCGAGCTGGGGCGGCGGCGGGCGCGGGATGCGCGTGCTCGAGAACGAGCGCGATCTCGAGACCCTGCTGCCCGTCGCGCGGCGCGAGGCGCTGGCCGCGTTCGGCAACGACGAGGTGTACGTCGAAAAACTCGTGCGCAATGCGCGCCACGTCGAGGTGCAGGTGCTCGGCGACCTGCACGGCACGGTCGTGCATTTGTACGAGCGCGATTGCACGGTGCAGCGGCGCAACCAGAAGGTGGTCGAACGCGCACCGGCGCCGTATCTCGATCACGACGGCCGTCACGCGCTGTGCGAATCCGCGCTGCGCCTGATGCGCGCCGTTGGCTATACGCATGCGGGCACCGTCGAATTCCTGATGGATGCCGACACCGGCCAGTTCTACTTCATCGAAGTGAATCCGCGGATCCAGGTCGAGCATACGGTGACCGAGATGATCACCGGGATCGACATCGTGAAGGCGCAGATCCGCATCACCGAAGGCGGCCGGATCGGGTTGGCCGAGGACGCGACGGACGGCGACGGCGCGCTCGTCGCGCGCGCGGCCGGCGTGCCGGAACAGCAGGCGATTCCGCTGAACGGCAACGCGCTGCAATGTCGGATCACGACCGAGGATCCGGAGAACGACTTCCTGCCCGACTACGGGCGGCTCACCGCGTATCGCAGCGCGGCGGGCTTCGGCGTGCGTCTCGACGCGGGCACCGCCTATGGCGGCGCGGTGATCACGCCGTACTACGACTCGCTGCTCGTGAAGGTGACGACCTGGGCGCCGACGGCGGCCGAATCGATTCATCGGATGGATCGCGCGCTGCGCGAGTTCCGCATTCGCGGCGTCACGTCGAACCTGCAGTTCCTCGAGAACGTGATCAATCACCCGGCCTTCATCGCGGGCGACGTGACGACGCGCTTCATCGACAAGACGCCGGAGTTGCTCGCATTCGCGAAGCGCGGCGATCGCGCGACGAAGCTGCTGCGCTATCTCGGCGAGCTGAACGTGAACGGCAACGCCGAGATGAGCGGCCGCACGCTGCCGGCACTGCCGTTGTCGAAACCCGTGCTGCCGAAGATCGATACGGCCGTGGCGATCCCGGCCGGCACACGCGATCGCCTGCGCGAGCTCGGCCCGGAGAAATTCGCGAGCTGGATGCTCGACCAGAAGCAGGTGCTGCTGACCGACACGACGATGCGCGACGCGCACCAGTCGCTGTTCGCGACGCGCATGCGCACGGCCGACATGCTGCCGATCGCGCCGTTCTACGCGCGCGAGCTGTCGCAACTGTTCTCGCTCGAATGCTGGGGCGGCGCGACCTTCGACGTCGCGCTGCGCTTCCTGAAGGAAGACCCGTGGGAACGGCTCGCGCTGCTGCGCGAACGCGTGCCGAACATCCTGTTCCAGATGCTATTGCGCGGCTCGAACGCGGTCGGCTACACGAACTACGCGGACAACGTCGTGCGCTTCTTCGTGCAGCAGGCCGCGAGCGCGGGCGTCGACGTGTTCCGCGTGTTCGACTCGCTGAACTGGGTGCGCAACATGCGCGTGGCGATCGATGCGGTGGGCGAGAGCGGGATGCTGTGTGAAGGCGCGATCTGCTACACCGGCGACCTGTTCGACACGTCGCGCGCGAAGTACGACCTCAAGTACTACGTCGGCATCGCGCGCGAGTTGCAGCAGGCCGGCGTGCACGTGCTCGGCATCAAGGACATGGCCGGCATCTGCCGTCCGCAGGCGGTCGCGACGCTCGTGAAGGCGCTCAAGGAAGAAACCGGGCTGCCGGTGCATTTCCATACGCACGACACGAGCGGGATCGCCGCGGCGTCGGTGCTCGCGGCGGTCGGTGCGGGCTGCGATGCGGTGGACGGTGCGCTCGATGCGATGAGCGGGCTCACGTCGCAACCGAACCTGTCGAGCATCGCGGCGGCGCTGGCTGGCAGCGAACGCGATCCGGGGCTGGATCAGGATCGCCTGCACGAAGCGTCGATGTACTGGGAAGGCGTGCGCCGCTATTACGCGCCGTTCGAATCGGAGATCCGCGCGGGCACGGCCGACGTCTATCGCCACGAGATGCCCGGCGGCCAGTACACGAACCTGCGCGAGCAGGCGCGTTCGCTCGGCATCGATCATCGCTGGACCGAGGTATCGCGCGCGTATGCGGACGTGAACCGGCTGTTCGGCGACATCGTGAAGGTCACGCCGACGTCGAAGGTGGTCGGCGACATGGCGCTGATGATGGTCGCGAACGACCTGAGCGTGGACGACGTGCGCAGCCCGGACAAGGACCTCGCGTTCCCCGAGTCGGTCGTGTCGCTGTTCAAGGGCGAGCTGGGCTTCCCGCCCGACGGCTTCCCGGCCGACCTGTCGCGCAAGGTGCTCAAGAGCGAGCCGCCGGCGCCGTATCGTCCCGGCGACCAGATTCCGCCGGTCGATCTCGACGCGGCGCGCAAGCAGGCCGAGGCCGTGTGCGAGCAGCCGCTCGACGACCGGCAGCTGGCGTCCTACCTGATGTATCCGAAGCAGACCGTCGACTACTACGCGCACGTTCGCGCATACAGCGATACGTCAGTCGTGCCAACGTCGGCGTTCCTGTACGGGCTGCAGCCGCAGGAGGAAGTGGCGATCGATATCGAGCCGGGCAAGACGCTGCTCGTGTCGCTGCAGGGGCAGCACGCCGATGCGCAGGACGGCATCGTGAAGGTGCTGTTCGAGCTGAACGGCCAGTCGCGCTCGGCGCTGGTCGAGCAGAAGACGGTCGTGCAGGCGGGCAAGGAGCGGCATGGCCTGCAGCGCGCCGATCCGGGCAATCCGCTGCACATCGCGGCGCCGATGCCGGGCTCGGTGGTGACGGTGGCCGTGCAGCCGGGGCAGCGTGTGACGGCCGGCACGACGCTGATCGCGCTCGAGGCGATGAAGATGGAAACGCACATCGCGGCGGAGCGCGACTGCGAAATCGCGGCCGTGCACGTGAAGCCCGGCGAACGGGTCGCGGCGAAGGATCTGCTGATCGAGCTGAAGGGAGCCGCGTAACGCTGGATCGTTTGCCAGACCACGATTTCAGACGCATGTGGCTGTCTGTCGCGTACCTTTGATCGGATCGATTTGACTAGGGAATGATCGGTTGGACAAGCTTCAAGCAATGAAATTCTTCGTGCGCGTTGCCGAAGAGGGCAGCTTTACCGGCGCGGCAGAGCGTGTGGGCGTGACAACCGCGCTCGTGTCGCGTGCGGTAGGTGGGCTCGAGACGCATCTGCGGACTCGGTTGATCAACCGAACGACGCGACGGGTCGCACTGACGGAAGCGGGGGAACGCTATCTGGCCCGGTGCGAGCAGATTCTCGCCGGCATCGATCTGGCTGAGGCGGAGGCCGCCGACGCGCATGCGAGGCCGGCTGGGCGCTTGCGCGTGCACGCGACACCGGGCTTCGGTCAAAGCTATGTATTGCCGGCCGTCTTGGCATATCGGCAATCCTATCCGAACGTGTTGGTCGAGCTGACGCTGTCTCAGCATGTGCCGGACTTGATCGATGACGGCTATGACGTGTCGTTGCAGTTGAGTGCGACCGACCTGCCGGATTCGGGGCTCGTGTCGAAGCGTCTCGGTGGGCTCAGCAGTGTGCTGTGCGCATCACAGGCTTATCTCGACGCACATGGCGTACCGCTTGATACACACATGCTTGCCGAACACGCTTGCCTGCAAATCGTCTCGTCCGTGTTCCCAAACAGCCACTGGCAATTGACCGGGCCGCAGGGCGACGTGAGGTTTGAACTGCCGCCGGCCAAACTCCGGGTCAATACGGCAGAGGCGCTGGCCGTTGCTTTACGCGCCGGCGCTGGCGTCGGCGCGTTGCCCATGTCGACGGCAGTGCCGACACTGCGAGGTGGCGGATTGGTGCGGGTGCTGCCCGACTACACGTTGCAGTCACTGACAGCTTATGCACTCTATCCATCACGCCAGTATCTCGACGCGAAGATCAGGACCTTCATCGAGTCGTTGCAAGCATCGATTCCGATGGCCCTCGAAGCGGATATGGCCGCGCTCAAGGTGACATGACGTTTCAAGCTAGCTCCTGAGATCGCTCAACCGCCGGTAATTCGTCGACATGACTTGGTCTCGCCGTACCCCGTTGTCAATCTCGAATTAACACTGTTGTCGTCTTGTGTGTCTTGATGGCAACGCATCCCGCCCGCATCATCGTTGCTCCTGTATCCACGGACCGCGCGACGAGCGATGGGCCTCGCATTCAAATGACGAATGAGCATGCTTCTCTTTTCCGACCTCTTGTTTTTCGTAATGGCCTGAAACTGCGCAATCGCGTTGTGATGGCGCCGATGACTACCTGGTCTGCTGATCCCGACGGCACCATTTCAGATGCCGAGCTCGACTACTACCGTCGCCGTGTTCAGGGCGTCGGCATGGTCGTGACCGGTTGTACGCACGTGACGGAGAACGGCATCGGCTTTACCGGCGAGTTCGCTGCTTACGACGACCGCTTTATACCCAGTCTGAGACGGCTGGCCGAAGCGGCCAAGAGCGGGGGCGCCCTTGCCGTCCTGCAAATTTTCCATGCCGGTAACAAGGCCGTTGTCGAGGCCGTCCCGAACGGCGAGCTCGTGAGCGCATCCGCCGTCGCCGCGCTGGCGGGCCCGTTCAACCGCGGTGACGTGACGCCGCGACCGTTGGAGCCCAACGAGATCGAAGAGATGGTGCGGGTTTTTGGGGACACTGTTCGTCGGGCGATCGAAGCGGGATTCGATGGCGTGGAACTGCACGGCGCACATGGCTTCCTGCTGCAAAATTTCTTTTCTCCGCGCTACAACCGACGTCGTGACGAATGGGGCGGGTCGCTGGAGCACCGCATGCGCTTTCCCCTGGCGGTCGTCAGCGAGGCGCGACGTGTGATTGCGGCGTACGCGAAGCGCCCGTTCCTGTTGGGGTACCGGATATCTCCGGAGGAGCGCGAGGAGGGCGGATATCGTGTGCAGGATGTTTGCGCGCTGGTAGACAAGCTCATCGAGAGCGGGGTCGACTACCTGCACGCATCGCTCAATGACGTGCGAGGTGCGCAGCCGTTGGGTGCGGTTACCGGCCTCACGGTGACAGCGATCGTCGATCATGTCGGCGGCCGCGTGCCGGTGATGTCTGCAGGGATGCTCCGTACCCCGCGCGAAGCCGCGGACGCCCTCGATCTCGGGCTGTCGCTGGTAGCGGTTGGAAAGGGGCTCGTGATGAATCCGGATTGGGTGGCGATTGCCGAAACGGGTTGCGACGCACAAATCCGTAACGAACTCGATATGGGCGAGCGATCGCAACTGGCGATTCCTGAGGGTTTGTGGGCCGCGATCGAAATGGCGCCTGGCTGGATTCCCGTGCATCGGCCAGAGGCGGTTGTCGACAATTGATCCCGGGCGATTCCGGATTCGGCAGAGGCAGGGTCACGCGTTTCGGTATGCCGAGCAGGCCGATATCGGTATTCGGGTTGCAGTCGGCTCGCTCCTGGCGTGGCCGGTCTCCGGGCCGGGCCAACTGGCGCCAGGAGGATCCAGCCGGCCGGATCAGTGTCAGTTTCCGTCTTGTTCCGTACTATGATTGGTCGCGTGACGGGCGTTCCGATACGTCAACTGCGGAAAGCTGCCGATTTCCCGCGTCTGGATGCGACGCTCGTCCTACGCTGTCTTTCAAAGCACGGAATGTGTCGACGATCCAATTGACTTGCTGCTTCGTGGATCCTGTAATGAATGCCATCGGATGCAGTCACGTTGCGCGTGCCGTTGATGTCACGCGCGGTCCGTGGTTGCAGGACAGATAGTTCATGGCCGTTTTCAGAGCCAGATAGAGACAAACGGAGCAATCGATGTCGCCTCACGCACGCCGGGCAGAGACACCCGTGTCCGGACAGGAGAAGGCCAGTTGGGGCGATGCGTCGCTCGACGGCGGCCGAAGTCTGGACAGCGGATCCGCATCCCAAGCGATGGTCGTTCCATTGGCACGGAGCCTCGCGATACTGGCTGCGTTTTCACCGCACGAGCCGTGGCTCGGCAACCAGGAGCTTGTGGCCGAGACGGGCATTCCCGCGCCGACGGTTTCGCGGATGGTGCGCTCGCTCGTCGCGCTTGGTTACCTTCACTATTCGCCGCAGCGTCGAAAGTACCGGCTTGCCGCGCCGGTGTTGTCGCTGGGTTATGCGGCAATCGCCCATTCCAACGTCCAACTGCTCGCGCGACTTGAAATGCAGGCATTCGCGAATGCGAGCGAAACCTATGTGGTACTCGGCACTCGGGATCGTCTCGATGTGATCGTGCTGGAAACGTGCGCGAGCAAGCCGGCGTCAGTCGATCTGAAGCTATATGCGGGCACTCGCCTGCGTATCGCGTCATCGCCGATGGGCTGGGCCATGCTTGCGGCACTGCCGGAACTCGAACGCTTTTATTTGCTGGGCAACATTGAACGTAAGACGGGGCGTGATTGGCCCAATCTGCGTCGCCGTATCAGCGAGGGCATTTCACAGGTGCACAACGTCGGCTATTGCGTGTCGCTGGGCGAGTGGGAGCCGGATCTGACGATTCTCGCCGTGCCGCTGGTGGTCCAGGATCACACGCCGCTCGTGCTCGCCTGCATCGGCCGCAGCGCCCGGCTGGGACGTGCCCGGGTCGAGCGTGAACTCGGGCCGCGTCTCGTTGCAGCAGCACGGCATTTGCAGGAGCAGGCGATCGTCGCCGGCTGACATGAATATGGAAAAGACCGACAACCAAAAGAGTGTGACGTTGACTGTCGAGCGCGGGCTCGAGGTACTCCATGCGTTTCGAGCGGTACGTGCGCCCTTGTCGAATGCGGAGCTGGTACGGCGTACCGGTCTCCCGAAGGCGACGGTGTCCCGCCTGACGTCGACACTGATCTCGACGGGTTATCTGCGCCGGGTAGGCGGCGGGCGCCAGTTCGAACTCAGTGCCGGCGCTTTGAGCATCGGCCATGCGTATCTGGAGGCGAATCCCGTTACGCGTCTGGTTACGCCCGTGATGCAGAAACTTGCCGACAAGCTGGATCTGTCGGTAGCGCTTGCGGTCCCGCATCGGCTCGACATGGTGTATATCGCGTGGCGAGCGAGCCCGAAGATCGCGACCTTGCGGCTTGGCGTCGGCTCCTTGCTGCCGATGGAGTCGACTGCTGTTGGCCGTGCTTATCTCTACGGACTACCTGAGGATGCGCGCGACGCATTGATTGCGGAGTTGCTCGAAGCGGCGGGAGACGACGCGGATGTCGTCCAAAAGAACCTTGAGGCGGCGTTTGCCGACCTGGAGCAGTCGGGCGTGTGCATGTCGGTTGGCGAATATCAGCGGAATGCATACGGCATAGCGGTGCCGATTGTGGTCGGTCGTACCCACACGCTGATGGCGCTGAACTGCGGGGCGGTCGAGCTGGAGCCGGATATGACTGCAATCCGTCGGCGCGTGGTGTCCGAATTGAAGGCCGCAGCGGAAACGCTGTCGTTTATTTTGAGTGATGTCGACTGCGAGCCCTGACGTCCGGCAGTTCCATGATCCGACGGACGTCAGGGCATCGCAGGGGCGATGGCTTTACAGTTCGCTCACGAGCTCCGGCACGAGCGCGAACAGGTCGCCGACCAGACCGTAATCGGCCACGCTGAAGATCGGTGCTTCCGGATCCTTGTTGATCGCGACGATCACCTTCGAATCCTTCATGCCGGCCAGATGCTGGATCGCACCCGAGATGCCGACCGCGATGTACAGCTGCGGCGCGACGATCTTGCCGGTCTGGCCGACCTGGTAGTCGTTCGGCACGTAGCCGGCGTCGACTGCCGCGCGCGACGCGCCGAGTGCTGCCGACAGCTTGTCCGCCAGCGGCTCCAGCACCTTCGTGTAGTTCTCGCCGCTGCCCAGACCACGGCCGCCCGACACGATGATCTTCGCGCTGGTGAGTTCCGGACGGTCCAGCTTCGTCACTTCACGGCTCACGAACTGCGACTTGCCGGCGTCGGCTGCCGCTTCGATCTTCTCGACCGCTGCGCTGCCGCCTTCCGCGGCAACCGGATCGAAGCCCGTCGCACGCACCGTGATCACCTTGATCGGATCGCTCGACTGCACTGTCGCGATCGCGTTGCCCGCGTAGATCGGGCGCTCGAACGTGTCGGCCGAATCGACCGCCGTGATGTCCGAGATCTGCGCGACGTCCAGCTTCGCGGCGATACGCGGCGCGATGTTCTTGCCGTAGGCGGTGGCCGGCGCGAGGATGTGCGAATAGTCCTTCGCGATGTTCAGCGCGGTCGCTTCGACGTTTTCCGCGAGGCCCACTTCGAGTTGCGGCGCGTCGGCCAGGAGTACCTTCGAGACACCTGCGATCTTCGCTGCGGCGTCCGCTGCGCCCTGTGCGTTGTGGCCCGCGACCAGCACGTGGATGTCACCGCCAATCTTCGCCGCCGCCGCTACCGTGTTCAGCGTCGCGGCCTTGATCGACGCGTTGTCGTGTTCTGCAATCACCAGAATCGTCATTTCTCTGCGCTCCCTCTTACAGCACCTTGGCTTCGGTCTTCAGCTTCTCGACCAGCGTCTTCACATCCGGCACCTTCACGCCGGCTGCGCGCTTCGGCGGTTCGGCCACCTTGAGCACTTTCAGGCGCGGCTTCACATCGACACCGAGATCTTCCGGCTTCACCGTTTCCAGCAGCTTCTTCTTCGCCTTCATGATGTTCGGCAGCGTCACGTAACGCGGCTCGTTCAGGCGCAGGTCGGTCGTGACCACCGCCGGCAGCGTCAGCGACAGCGTTTCCGCGCCGCCGTCGACTTCGCGCGCAACGGTTGCACGGCCGTCGGCGATCGTGACCTTCGACGCGAACGTCGCTTGCGGCAGGTTGGCCAGCGCAGCCAGCATCTGGCCCGTCTGGTTCGAATCATTGTCGATTGCCTGCTTGCCGAGGATCACCAGCTGCGGCTGTTCCTTGTCGACCAGCGCCTTCAGGATCTTCGCGACGGCCAGCGGCTCGACGCTGTCATTCGACTCGACGAGGATCGCGCGATCCGCGCCGATCGCCAGCGCCGTACGCAGCGTTTCCTGCGCTTGCGCGACACCGACCGACACCGCGATCACTTCGGTCGCCACGCCAGCCTCCTTCAGGCGCACGGCTTCTTCCACCGCAATTTCATCGAACGGGTTCATCGACATCTTCACATTCCCAATGTCGACGCCCGATTGGTCGGATTTCACGCCGACCTTAACGTTCGCGTCGACGACGCGCTTGACCGGGACCAATACCTTCACTTTGCGTCTCCTTTTCCATTCAACAATCCAGCGCCCACCGCACGGAATAATCCGCCGCACTCGCGTAGCGTCAACAGTGTCGGTTCTGCCATCGTCAGGTCAATACGGGCTATTTAATGATTCCGTACTTCGGAAGCCGCAAGGAGCGTGTGGAACTGACAATACGTGCCGGATGGCGCGGCATAGACGAAAATCTGCATTGTGGTCATTCCGACGTACGGAACAACACCCGGTCGAGCATTGACGCTTCCAACCGCCGCGCACACGATTGGCATCAAAGCCGATGCGTATTCCGAAACGGCATCAGCTTCGTTCGGGCGGGTGATCATGTATCTGAATCTCGAAGGCCGCTCCGTTCTCGTGACGGGAGCTTCACAAGGTATTGGCGCCGGTATCGCGATGGCATTTGCGCGAGAAGGGTGCCTACTGCGGCTTGTCGCGCGTTCGGCCGAACGGCTTGCGGCAGTGGCGGAGGATATCGTGTCGCACTGCGGTGTGGACGTCGAGACGTTGGCGATCGACATGACGGAGCAGCATGCGATCGCTCGTGTGGCCGAATTCGGTGGCTGTCCAGACGTACTGGTCAACAACGCGGGAAGCATTCCGGCAGGCAACCTCTGGGAAGTGGACGAAGCGCAATGGCGCAGCGGATGGGAGCTGAAGGTGTTCGGTTACATCAATCTCGTACGCGCGCTGTATCCGATGATGGCCGCGCGACGGCGAGGCGTGATTCTGAACAACATCGGGAACGGTGGGGAAAACTTCGATTTCGACTATATCGCTGGCTCGACCGGCAATGCCGCGCTAATGGCGTTTACCCGAGCGCTCGGTGGTCGAAGTCTTTCGGACGATGGGATACGCGTGATCGGAGTCAATCCGGGGCCGGTAGATACCGATCGCATCAGGGCAGTCCTGAAGCGACGCGCGTCGACTACGTGGGGTGATGCGTCTCGTTATACCGAACTGCTGGAGCGCTATCCGCTTGGTCGCGCTGCGACTGTCGACGAGATCGCGGAGCTGTTCGTATTCCTTGCATCCGACAAGTCCGGCTATACGTCCGGAACGATTGTCACGGTGGACGGCGGGATCACGTCGCGCCGCTCGGTGAGTCAAACATAGAAAGGAAGAATCATGTCAGAGAGCGATAAGGAGACATCCGTGTACGCGTCGTATTCAAGTCTTGCGTTCGATCGACCCGCGAAGGGGGTTTTGCGCATTACGCTCAACCGTCCGGAGCGACTCAACGCGCTCGACGCGCGCGGTCACGAAGAATTGGCCCGAGTGTGGCGAGACGTCGACGAGGATCCGAGTGTCGCCGCCGTGATTTTGTGCGGTGCGGGCAAGGCATTCTCGGCAGGTGGCGACTTCGACATGGTCGAGGAAATGATCGATTCGTTCGATGCGCGAGTGCGCGTTTGGCGCGAATCCAAGGATCTCGTCTACAACATCATCAACTGTTCGAAGCCGATTGTCTCCGCGATCCATGGCTCGGCGGTGGGTGCGGGGCTTGTGGCGGCGCTGCTCGCGGATATTTCGGTAGCCGGTCGATCGGCGCGCCTGGTCGACGGTCATACGCGGCTCGGCGTCGCAGCAGGGGATCACGCAGCGATTATCTGGCCGCTGCTTTGCGGCATGGCGAAGGCCAAGTATCACCTGATGCTGTGCGAACCCGTGAATGGGGAGAAGGCTGAGCAGATCGGGCTGGTATCCATTGCGGTAGACGATGCAGACGTGCAGGAGACGGCATTGTCGATTGCTGTGCGGCTCGTGAACGGTGCACCGTCGGCGGTACGCTTGACCAAATATGCGCTCAACAACTGGCTGCGCCAGGCTGGGCCGACTTTCGACGCGTCGCTGGCACTGGAGATGCTTGGGTTCGGCGGGGCCGAAGTACGCGAAGGCGTGAAGTCGTTCCGCGAGAAGCGCGCGCCGGAATTCCCCCTTGAAACGCCAGTGTCGCCGACGCGGAGCGTGTAAGCCGGAAGAGCGGTGAATAGAAACGGGCCCGGCAAACCTCGGCATTTCAGATGCGAACACCGCGCACCGGCTCGTTGAACTCGGCACCACTTGGTAGGGCAGCGTTGGTGTCATGTGTGCAGTTTGGTGCAGTCTGATCGACGAGATCCGATCATTGAAATCGGGCCGATCGCAGACGCGAACCTGCCATCGTACGATGCGTTTCTGCACGCGCTCTCTACGTACGCGACCCATGACCCACTCTCTGCTTCAGGAAACTGAAATGACGCTCAAGATTTCTTATTCAGCACAGTCGTATCTGTTCGTACCCGGCAATCGCCCGGAGCGCTTCCAGAGCGCATTGTCGAGTGGTGCCGATGCCGTCATCGTTGATCTCGAAGATGCGGTCGAGCCGGGGGCCAAAGAGGATGCGCGTGCAACACTGACGGCCTGGCTGTCGCGCACTCATCCCGTTCTGGTACGGATCAACGGTCGCGGGACGCCATGGTTTGACGAGGACGCGAAGCTTGCAGCGCTCGATGGTGTCGCCGGCGTCGTGGTGCCAAAAGTAGAAAGCGCTTCCGACGTGATCGAAGTCGCGTCGCGCGCACGCCGCAAGGTTCCGATCTTTCCACTCGTTGAAACGGCTGCTGGCATGCTCTCGGCGCTCGAGATCGCGAAGGCGCCCAACGTGAAACGATTGATGTTCGGGACGTTGGATTTCATCGCGGAAATGGGGATGCAGGACGACCGCGATGCGTTGAATCCGTATCGTGCACAGCTTGCGCTCATTTCGCGCGTCGTGGGACTTGAACAACCGATCGATGGCGTCACGCCCGATGTCAACGATGTCGAGCGACTAACGGCCGACGCGTTGAACGGCAAGCGCCAGGGTTTTGGCGCAAAGCTGTGTATCCATCCGAAGCAGATTGCGGCCGTCCATGGTTGTTATAGACCTGATGCGCAGGAGCTGGCGTGGGCAACGCGTATTGTCGATGCGATGGCGCAGTCGGACGGTGGCGTGATCACGGTAGACGGCAAGATGGTCGATCGTCCTGTTTTGCTGCGCGCGCAGCATGTGCTCGCGTTTGCAGCCGCGAAGCCATCGTGATCACTGATTCCGCTTGCCGATCGACCGGGTGTAAGAGCGCGGTCGCACAGTGAGCGATTGAAAAAGGTCGGCTGGTCATGACGACGAAGCCGAGTTCAACCCGCGATGGGAATCCGTCGCTTCTACCTGATTTGAATCAGCACATGTCCCAAACCAGTCTCATCGAGCAATACGGCCCGCGCGAATCGATGGAATACGACGTCGTGATCGTCGGCGGCGGCCCCGCCGGGCTGTCGGCGGCGATCCGGCTCAAGCAGCTGGCCGCCGAGAAAGGCACCGAGATCGGCGTGTGCGTGCTCGAGAAGGGTTCCGAGATCGGCGCGCACATCCTGTCGGGCGCGGTGATGGATCCGCGCGCGATCAACGAACTGTTCCCCGACTGGAAGGAACGCGGCGCGCCGCTCGATGTCGAGGTGACGGAAGACCGCTTCCTGTTCCTGTCCGAGAACGGCGCGGTCACGACGCCGAACTGGGCGCTGCCCGCCAACTTCCAGAACCACGGCAACTACGTGATTTCGCTGGGCAACGTGACCCGCTGGCTCGGCCAGCAGGCGGAAGCCCTAGGCGTGGAGATCTTCCCGGGCTTCCCGGCCGCCGAGATTCTCTACAACGACGATGGCTCGGTGAAGGGCGTGGCCACCGGCAACATGGGCGTGGGCAAGGACGGCGAGCCGACCGAGAACTTCCAGCTCGGCATGGAGCTGCACGCGAAGTACACGCTGTTCGCCGAAGGCTGCCGCGGCCATCTGGGCCGCCAGCTGATCTCGAAGTTCAAGCTCGACGCGAACGCCGATCCGCAGGCGTACGGGATCGGCATCAAGGAGCTGTGGGAAATCGATCCGGCCAAGCACAAGCCGGGCCTCGTGATCCACACGGCCGGCTGGCCGCTGAAGTCCGATACGTACGGCGGCTCGTTCCTGTATCACATGGACAACAACCAGGTCGTGGTCGGCTTCGTGGTGGGCCTGGGCTACAAGAACCCGTACCTGTCGCCGTTCGAGGAATTCCAGCGCTACAAGACGCACCCGTCGATCCGCGCGTTCCTCGAAGGTGGCAAGCGCGTGTCGTACGGCGCGCGCGCGATCACGGCCGGCGGGCTGCTGTCGCTGCCGAAGACGGTGTTCCCGGGCGGCGCGCTGATCGGCGACGACGCGGGTTTCCTGAACGCATCGCGGATCAAGGGCAGCCACGCGGCAATCAAGACCGGCATGCTGGCCGCCGATGCGGCATTCGACGCGGTGCAGGCCGGCCGCCAGTCGGACGAGCTCAACGCGTACCCGGACGCCTTCAAGCAGTCGTGGCTGTACACGGAGCTGTATCGCGCGCGCAACTTCAAGCAGTGGATGGCCAAGGGGCTGTACCTCGGCACGCTGATGGTCGGTCTCGAGCAGAAGGTGATGGGCGGCAACGTGCCGTGGACGCTGCACCACAAGCATGCGGATCACGAGATGCTGAAGCCGGCGTCGCAATGCCAGCCGATCGAGTATCCGAAGCCGGACGGCAAGCTGACATTCGATCGCCTCTCGTCGGTGTTCATCTCGAACACGAACCACGAGGAGAACCAGCCGGCGCACCTGACGCTGAAGGATGCGAGCGTGCCGGTGAACGTGAACCTGAGCACGTACGCGGGGCCGGAGGGGCGCTTCTGCCCGGCGGCGGTGTACGAGTTCGTGAAGAACGACGACGGCAGCGATCGGCTGGTGATCAACGCGCAGAACTGCGTGCACTGCAAGACCTGCGACATCAAGGACCCGACGCAGAACATCGTGTGGGTCACGCCGGAAGGCGGCGGCGGGCCGAATTACCCGAACATGTAATTGCCGAAGCGCGCCGCCACGAGCGGCGCTTTTTTTGCTTGATCAGAAGAAACGAGATGCTGCTAATAGCAGCACCTCGCTCGGAACAACGGGACATCGATGATTGGAAGCAGCCGGAAATGGCTCGCTCGGTAGGGGAAGCCGAACACGAGCCGCCGCGATGCGCGGCACAAGGTCTGGCCCCCTGCAACGAGCGCCGCCTTGTCCCGAGGGAGGCGCAGACGATTACGCTCGGGCTGGTCACGACATTCCGCAAACGGTTCGTTGACGAGGGTTTCGACGGCCGCGGCGCTCATCATGATCGCCGTGCTCGCAAACGTATGATGTTCGGCGAGTGCCGCTTGGCCGGGCCAGTCCGCAAGGCGGTGACTGGCTTCGAGCGCGTGGGCCTTTCTCGCCAGCAACGCCGCGCCGGTCAGATAGTTCATCGACAGCGAGCTCCTTTGCAAAGCGCTCGGGGCGGGTGACCGGCACGAACAGGAGGCTGCGCGCGTGTTGGACGGGGGAGCGGGGCGTGGATATGGTTCAGATTGTGCCGGCTGCGCGCAGTTGTTCGATATCGGCGTCGGTGCGTCCGAGTTCGCGCAGGATGGCCGCGCTGTGCTCGCCCAGCGCGGGCACCGGATCCATGCGCACGTCGAAGCTGTCGACCGTGGCGGGCGGCAGCAATGCCTGCAGTTCGCCGGCCGGCGAGCCGATCGTGCGAAAGCGCTGGCGCGCATGCAGTTGCGGATGCGTCCAGAGATCGCCGATCTGGTTGACGGCGGCGTTCGCGATCTGCGCATCGTCGAGGCGCGCGATCACGTCTTGCGCGGTGAGCGCGGAAAACGCCTGTTCGATCACCGCCTTCAGTTCCGCGCGGTGCTCCGAGCGGCGCACGTTGGCGTCGAAGCGCGGATCGGTCGCGAGCGCCGGGTCGCGCAGCACGACATCGCAGAACGCTTTCCATTCGCGCTCGTTTTGCAGGCCGAGCATCACGACCCGGCCGTCGCCAGCCTTGAACGGGCCGTACGGGTAGATGGTCGCGTGCGCGGCACCGTTGCGGCTCGGCTGCTGCTGGCCGTCGTACGCGTAGTACATCGGGAAGCCCATCCACTCGGCCAGCGCCTCGAGCATCGAAATTTCCACGTGCGATCCGGTGCCCGTGACGCCGCGCTGCAGGAGCGCGCTGAGGATGCCGGTATAGGCATACATGCCCGCCGCGATGTCGGCGATCGAATTGCCGGCCTTGCACGGCTCGTCGGCCGTGCCCGTGATCGACAGGAACGCCGCCTCGCTCTGGATCAGCAGATCGTAGGCTTTCTTGTCGCGGTAGGGACCGTCGGCACCATAGCCCGAGATGTCGCAGACGATGAGCCGCGGGTGTTTCGCGTGCAGCGCGTCGAACGACAGGCCCATGCGTGCGGCCGCGCCAGGCGCGAGGTTCTGCACCAGCACGTCGGCCTGGGCCACCAGTTCGCCCAGCACCGCTTGCGCGGCCGGTTGCTTCAGGTCGAGCGTGAGGCTTTCCTTCGACCGGTTGGTCCACACGAAATGCGACGCGAGGCCGTGGGTGCGGTGATCGTAGGCCCGCGCGAAATCACCCACGCCGGGCCGCTCCACCTTGATGACACGGGCGCCCAGGTCAGCGAGCTGGCGTGTACAGAACGGCGCGGCGATCGCGTGTTCGAGTGCGACGACGGTCATCCCGCTCAGGGGGCCTGTTCGAGCTTGCATGATCGGATCGCTATTCCAGTTCGGCGCTGGCCTGCATGGCCAACTGCCCTTGCGGGCCGCGCGCCCACATGCGGGCGGCATGAGCTTCGAGCTTGCCGTTCACCGTGAACGGCGCGGTGTCGAACAACGGGCTGACGGCCTTGAACTCGAAGCGGCGAACAATCTTGCCGGGGTGCGTGCGGCGAAGTTCCTCCATCAGCAGCATCGCGATCAGCGGGCCGTGTACCACGAGGCCCGGATAGCCTTCTTCCTGCATCGCGTAAGGCCGGTCGTAGTGGATCCGGTGGCCGTTGAAGGTGAGGGCGGAAAAGCGCATCAGCAGCACCGGATCGGGCGTGACGACGCGCGAATACTGTTCGTCGGTCGGCGCCGGAGCCGGTTGCGGGACCGGCGCGCCGGCCGCGGCCGACGGCGGCGCGTCGCGATACACGATGTCCTGTTCTTCGCGGATGGCCACGCCCTCGGCGTCGCTCGTTTCGTGCAGCACGGTGACGAACACCAACTGGCCGCTGCGGCCGAATTTGCTCTGCACGCCGAGGATCGTGGACCGGCGCTGCACGGGCGCATCGATGGCGAGCGGGCGCAGGAACTGCAACCGTCCGCCGGCCCACATGCGGCGCGGCAGCGTGACGGGCGGCAGGAAGCCGCCGCGCCGCGGGTGACCGTCGACGCCGATGTTCGACTGTCGCTCGCCCGGCAGGAAGTACAGCCAGTGCCACAGTGGCGGCAGCGTCGCGGGTAGTTCGGATGGGTTCGCGTAGTCCAGTGTCGCCTGCAGCAGACGGACGGGGGCCCGGGTAATCCGGTCCACGCTGTCTTCGTTGCGGCCGACCCACGCGTCGAAGGATTCGGGAGACTCGAGACTCATGGTGTTTCTGCGCGATGATTGATACGTCAGGCAGGCAGCCGACGCCTGCATGTCAGGCGTCGGCTGCCATTGCCGTTAGCGTGCGTTGCCAGCACGAGCACGGCCGCGAACAGATCGGCTTCGCGGTTGTAGTCGGCCATGCTGAAGATCGGTGCGTCGGACCCTGGTGGATCGCGACGATCACCTTCGAATCCTTCATGCCGGCCGGATTTCATGGGAGGACTCCTTCCGGAATCAGTACGAGCGGGGGAGTTTCAGCACATGCTCGGCCACATGCCCCAGGATCATGTTGGTGGAAATCGGTGCGACCTGGTACAGGCGCGTTTCGCGGAACTTGCGCTCCACGTCGTATTCGCATGCGAAACCAAAGCCGCCGTGCGTCTGCAGGCACGCATTGGCCGCTTCCCAGCTTGCCTTCGCGGCCAGGTACTTGGCCATGTTGGCCTCGACCCCGGCGTTCTGGCGCGCGTCGATCTTCTCGCAGGCGCGCCAGCGCATCAGGTTCGCGGCCTCCAGCTCGATGAACGATTCGGCCAGCGGGAACTGGATGCCCTGGTTCTGCCCGATCGGGCGGCCGAACACCTTGCGCTCGCTCGCGTAGTCGCGCGCTTTCTCGAGAAACCAGTAGCCGTCGCCGATGCACTCGGCCGCGATCAGCGTGCGCTCGGCGTTCAGGCCGTCGAAGATCACCTTCAACCCCTTGCCTTCAGTGCCGAGCAGCGCATCTTCCGGCAGCTCCAGGTTGTCGAAGAACAGCTCGTTGGTCTCGTGGTTGACCATGTTGGGGATGGGGCGCACCGTGAGGCCGTTGCCGATCGCCTTGTCCAGCTCGACGATGAAGCACGACAGCCCGTCGCTCTTCTTCTGCACCTGGTCGAGCGGCGTCGTGCGCGCAAGGAGGATCAGCAGGTCGCTGTGCTGTACCCGCGAGATCCACACCTTCTGGCCGTTGATGACCCAGCGGCCGTCCTTTTTCACGGCCGTGGTCTTGAGCTTGGTGGTGTCGCTGCCGGTGGTGGGCTCGGTCACGCCCATCGACTGCACGCGCAGTTCGCCCGCTGCGATGCGCGGCAGGTAGCGCTGCTTCTGTGCTTCGGTGCCGCTGAACACGATGGTGTTCATCACGTACATCTGGCCGTGGCACGCGCCCGAGTTGCCGCCGGAGCGGTTGATCTCTTCCATGATGACCGACGCCTCGGCCATCGACAGGCCCGGGCCGCCGTATTCCTGCGGAATCAGCGCGGCCAGCCAGCCGGCCTGCGTGAGGGCCGTGACGAACGCTTCGGGGTAGCCGCGGGCCTCGTCGATCTTGCGGTGGTATTCGGCCGGATACTGATTGCACAGGCCGCGTACCGCGTCACGGATTTCCTGGTACTGGTCGGGGGCGGAAAAAATGGAAGCGCTCATGAATCCTGTCTCGTCATTGGCATGGGTTGCTTCCATAATAGATTTTGATGGATTTCTTAAACAATAGAATTTCCTGATCGTAGAATCAGTTTTTGGTATCGAGGTATTCGCGATGGATCTCAAGCAACTGCGCGCGTTCGTCACCGTGGCCGAAACGGGCAACGTCACCCGTGCATCGAGCCTGTTGAATCTCGTGCAGCCGGCCGTGTCGCGCCAACTGCGCCTGCTCGAGGAGGACATGGGGACGGAACTGTTCGACCGTAGCCGTCACGGCATGCAGCTCACGCCGTCGGGCAAGACGATGCTCGAATACGCGCGCCGCATCCTCAACGAGGTGGCGCGGGCCAAGGCCGAGATCCAGCCGACCGAGGGGCCGGTGGCGGGCATCGTGAGCATCGGGCTGCTGGCCAGCACGTCGGACCTGCTGGCCACGCGGCTGGCGGGCGAGGTGGCACGGCGCTACCCCCACATCCGCCTGCGGCTCACGATCGGCTATGCGGGCCACCTGCAGGACTGGCTCGAAGCCGGGGATGTCGATGCGGCGCTGCTCTACGGACAGAAGGAGACCCCCGCACTGCATGTCAAGGCGTTGATCGAGGAAAGCCTGTGGGTCGTCGCCGCGCCGTCCGTCGGGCTGTCGCACAAGCGGCCGCTGCCGCTATCGCGGGTGGCAAACGAGCCATTCATCCTGCCCGCGGCGCCACAGGGTCTGCGCGCGGCGATCGAGCACGCCGCGGCCGAGGCAGGCGTGACGTTGCAGGTCTTCGCCGAGACCAATGCGCTGAGCGTGCAGAAGGAACTGGTCGCGCAGGGCCACGGCTGGACGATCCTGCCGGCGGTCGGCGTGACGCGGGAGGTCGAGCAGGGCACGCTGAGCGCGGCGCCGCTGGCATCCCCGGGGCTCCGGCGCACGATCGTGCTGGCGGCGCCCAGCAGCCGGCAGGCGACCGCACCCGTTCGCTGCGTGGTCGGCGTGCTGCTCGATTGCGTGAAGGACACGTTCGAACAGCGCCACTGGCCCGATGCGCGCTGGCTAGGCTAAGCGGTCAGTTCAAAAAGACGGCGACGTTGGCGGTGCGGCGGATCGTCAGTCAAACTGATCAAGGAGTTGGCCGAGCGTGGAGTCTGGACGGGTATTGCGTTGCGTGCGACCGCGCCCGATCTTCCCTGAAACGGCGACAGCAGTGCAGTGGCAGCGGTCGCCCGGCGGGCTCGATACAACGCACGCCAAAGTACGGAACGCGGGCCGAGACCGCGTTGACGCGCCCCGATGGCAGTGCTGCAATCGATGCAGAACACCTTTGCCGCCACAGCTGCTCTCGAGTCCTGCTGTAGCGGCCCCGACGGCCCAATTTGCCTGCTCGTAGAAGCATGTTGCATGCCGCGGTGGCGTGCCGACTACCCCATTCCACATAGACCGTTCCGAACGCAGTGAGCAGCGTCGGATCCGGATCTTCGTGACTTTCGATTTCGTCGCGCATGAATCACGCTGAACCCTCGATTTCGGCATCGTCGAACGATGCCGCCAAGGCTGGCCGTTGCGAAGCGCTTTCCACCATCATTCGACCTGGCGACACCGTGATGTGGGGCCAATCACACGCCGAGCCGGTAACGCTGATGCGCGCGCTCGTTGCCCAGCGCGATCATCTGAAGCGGATCCGCATCTTCCTCGGTATCGGCCTGGCCGATGTACTTGCCCCCGAGCATGCCGACGCGTTTGACTTTCTCGCCTACTGCGGGAGCGGATCGAACCGAAAGCTGGCCCGCGCGGGCGTGCTCGACATTCTTCCTGTCCATTACTCGCAGCTGCCCGGGTTGATCCGTTCTGGCGGGTTGCGGATAGATGTCGTGATGCTTCAGGTCTCGCCACCGGACGACCAGGGACGCTACAGCCTCGGTCTTGCGCGCGAGTATCTGGTCGAGGCGGTGAAGCACGCGCGCGCAATTGTCGCCGAGGTGCATCCGGACGTTCCGTGGACTCACGGTGGGCCGTATCTTCGGGCTGACGATATCGATTTGTTGGTGGCATCCGACGCGGTGTTCCCCGAGGCGCCCGTCACGGAACCCGGGCCGGTCGAGCAGGCAATCGGTCGACATGTCGCATCGCTTGTCGAGGACGGTGCGACGCTGCAGACAGGTATCGGCTCGATTCCCGATGCAGTGATGGCGGAACTGCGGGGCAAGCGCGACCTCGGCGTGCATTCGGGAAGTATCGGCGATGGTGTTGCAATGCTCTGCGAGGCCGGTGTCGTCACGAACGCGAAGAAGGCGATCGACACGGGGGTCACGATCGGTGGGGTCATTATCGGTTCCGCACGGGTGCGTCGCTTCGCGCATCGCAATCCCGCGCTCGAGTTGCGCGGTACCGAATACACGCATAACCCGGACGTGCTCCGCCGGATCGACCGGTTCGTCGCGATCAATTCGGCGGTGGAGGTGGATCTGACCGGGCAGATCAACGCCGAGATGGTTGGCGACACGTATGTCGGCGCTGTCGGCGGTGTCGGCGATTTCCTGCGTGCGGCACAGCTCAGCCATGGCGGCGTTCCCATCGTCGCGTTGCCGTCAACCGCGGGGCGACATAGCCGGATCGTGACGCGATTGTCGGGGCCGGTCACGATACCGAGAAGCGACGGATGCGTGATCGTGACCGAATACGGGATTGCCGATCTGCGTGGCCTGTCTCTCGCCCAGCGCATTCCGAAGATGATTGCAGTCGCACACCCCGATCATCGCGAACGTCTCGCACGAGAAGCCCATCCGGGTAGCTGAATGGCGCAGCCGGCTGCAACGGGACGAATCGAGTCGAAGCGCCCCGATAGCGAATCAATGGAAGGAGAAACACACCATGCAGAAGCGCATCCATCACGTGCGGTTGAATGAACGGACCATGTCGGACGTCGAAACGATCCATCGCTTGTCGTCTTCACGATTCACGTGCCGCGCATACTTGCCGGACGCCGTTCCGGTGAATGTGATCGGCAGCATCGTCGACATCGCGAAACGTTCTGCGTCGTGGTGCAATGTGCAGCCATGGCATGTGGTGGTGACGTCCCGCGAGACGACCGATCGATTCCGTGCAGCACTCGCCGACCATGCCGCGCGGCATACCGAGATGGATTCCGATATACCGTTTCCGGCAGAGTATCCCGGTGTCTATGGCGAACGCCGTCGCGAAGTCGGATATGCCCTTTACGAGGCGCTCGGTATCGACCGCGAAGACCGCGTCGCTCGTGCCAGGCAGGCTGCGGAGAACTTCCGGCTGTTTGGTGCGCCTCACGTGGCGATCCTGACGATGCCCGCCGAACTCGGACAGTACGCAGCAGTCGACAGCGGGGCATTCGTCGCGTCGTTCCTGCTGGCGGCTCGCGCCTATGACGTTGCCACGACGCCCCAGGCGGCGCTCGCAAACCATGCCGGCTTCATTCGAAATTATTTCGGGATCGGAGACGAGCGGAAGTTCGTTTGCGGCATCGGATTCGGTTACGCCGATCTGGCGCATCCCGCCAACGGATTTCGCTCCACCCGGGTAGCGACGAAGGACGTGATGCGGATGGTCTGAGCCGTGACGCGTTCGCCTGCCTCGATTTTTGCCGCATGTGACGGCTCGACCTGCTGAGCCGATTCGATGACAACCCGACAGCGCTAGACGGGGCGGATGTGGCGACCGAGGAACTGCGCGGCGACCTCTCCGAAGACGTCGTTGCGATCGCCAGCCACCATGTGCCCGGCGGCAGCAACGTTGACGTACTCGGCATGGGGGCACAGTTTGAGGAATTCGTGCACGCCCGCTTCGCTGACGATGTCGGAATTGCCGCCGCGCACCAGCAACGTCGGCAGCTTGAGCCTTCGCGCACACGCAGAATAGCGTGCGTGGCGTCGATCCAGGTCGCGGGGCCACGCGAGAAAATGCGGATCCCAGTTCCAGCGATATCTTCCGTCTCCGTCGTGACGCAGGCTGCGGTTCACGTTGCTTGAAATGAACATATTTTTCGGATTCTGGCGATATCGCCTGATCGCGTCGACGGCTTCGTCGGGAGATTCGAACCCGTCCGGCCGTCGCATCAGCGACTGCAGACGTACGACACCGTGCGGCTCGACACACGGCGCAATGTTGACGAGCACCAGTGCGGCTGCATCAAGAAAGCCTTCCCCGACTGCGAGCAAGCTCGTGCCACCTCCCAGGCCGGCGCCGACGAGCATCGGTCGTCGGCCGTCGAAGAGCGTCGCGACGCGTTCGAGATCGCGGACCATCGCGATCTGACTGTAGTTGCCGGTCGGCGACCAATCCGATTCACCATGGCCTCTTGCGTCGAAGGCAACGGCATGAAAGCCGGCCGCGCCGAGCGCGCGGCCGATTCCGCTCCACGCATGGCGCGTTTGCCCGCTGCTGTGCAGCAGAATGACGGGTGTGCCGAGCGGGTCGCCCCACGATTCGCCGGCGAGCCTCAGGCCGTCAGCACTCGTCCAGGTGTGAGTCCTGCCCTTCGAGCACGAAGGGCGGGTTTCCTCTTTCATCGAAATCGTCATGATTGCACCGCTTCAGCATTACGTAACCATTCGCCACTGATCCGGCATCGTGAGCCATCGAGGCACTCGGATGCCGCGTTCTCGGCCCGGGATCCGGATAGACCGATGTTGCCCAGCGTGATCACCGAGCATTCCTGAAAGTTTGACCGCGCGGGCAATTACGTCAATCTCGGCACGCGGAACGTTCCGTACTGCGGTCACGCTCGTGTCACTTTATCTGCCGCTGAACGAGTGCAATGACGGCACCGGCCAGGGAAATGATTGCAATCACATAGAAGCAGTCCAGTACGCTCATGAAGCTCGCCTGATGCGCTGCCATTCGCGCGAATTCTCCGAGAGCCGCACCTTCGGCCTGCGCGGTATTCATGCCGCGCTCGGCGAACGCATGAGCCATCGACTGCAGCGCGTTCTCGAAGATCGGGTTGTAAGGGGTTGCAAACTCGGCCAGCCGGGTTTGATGTAGCGCGAGGCGGTGCTGATCCAGGATGATGATGGAAGCGGTCGATAGCGAGTACGCAAGTTGCTTGACGATATTCTTCAGTCGGTAGCCGTGCGTAAACTCGTGATCGGGGAAGATCTGGAACGCCACGTTTCCGTTCGGCAGAGCGATGAACATCAGCAGGAAGCCGCGTACGATCAACGGTGCCAGGAGCCAGGATGCGCTCACATCGGGGGGGAGGTTGACAAACCACACGGCGATGAACGTAGCCATCAGAAATCCTGGAACGATCAACAATTTTTTGCGCGTAACGAACTTCGCGTATCGGAAATACATGAACGCCACGGCGATCGACGACAGCGATGTGAATCCGACGATTCGGCCCGCATTCTCCACCGGATATCCGAGCCCGCCTTCGAGCATTCGTGAAATCAGATAGCCGATCGCATTCGTGATGTAGTAGTAGAACGCATAGAGAACGATGGCGATTCTGAAGGGGCCTTCTCGCAATGCATTCAGCCGAATGAGCGGTTTGGGGTGGTTCCATTGTTGCCAGGCAACCCAACCGAGCGCAAGCAGGCCCGTTGCGGTAAGGAGCAACAGTATCGGCGACGTGCTGAACAGCTCGAAGCGGATCTGCTGAGCGACGATCTGCAGCGCACCGAGGGCGAGCGCGAAAATCAGGTAGGGCCAGAGATGCGTGTCGCTGCGCAGTGCCGGCTGGCGCTTGCCGATATGCGGAACGACCAGGAACGCGAATACGGCCAGTGCGAGTCCGGCGACCGTCGTGCAGAGAAAGAGCGCATGCCAGCCGAAGTTTGCAATGAGCACGCCACCGGCCAGCGGCGCAAGGGCGCTCGCCAACAGGATGATCGTCAGGAACAGGCGCGTCGCTGGCGGGCGATTCCTGGGCGAGAAGCCGGTCTGCAAGAGAATCCGACACGTACCCAGCATCGGCCCTATGAAATAGGCCTGAAAGCCTCGTGCCATCGCCAGTTGAAATGATGTAACGCTGAGCGATGCCGCCAATGAGCCGATCGCGAACATCAGCAGGCAGCCGCTGAGGTATCGGCGGAATCCGATTCGCTCGATCAACCATTGCTGTTGAAGAATGCCCAGTACCGAGGCGACAGCATATGCAGACGACGACCACACCAGTTCGTCCGGCGGTACGTTGATCCCGCCGGCCACGTAGCTGCTGAAGAACGAGAAGGCGGTATTGTCGAAGTAGTCGAGTCCGACCGACAACGCGATGGCCCAGGGAAAAAGGTCATGGCGAAGATGACGGTACGTAAGCGAGCGTGCGCGGGAGAATGCCATGATCACGACGCTACGTTTCCAGATCCGAACGAGGCGGAACGGCGCTCGCGAGCGGCAAGACGTTCACCTTCGAGCACTTCCGCGGGGATGCCGGCGAGTCGCCGTCGCAAGTACTCGAGATCGTCGTTCAGCTCGTTGCGCAGTGTCTCCGCATCTTTCAATTCGCGTCGGACCTGCACGATCCGGGCATTCAGACGGGTTATCTGTTCCGCAAGACTTGACGAGATCTCGTGCAACGACTCGACGGAATACTGCCTGCGGCCGTCGGCCTCGATTGCCAGTGGCTGCTTGAGCATTTCGGTGATGCCGTGCAGCGAGAATCCAAGGGAGCGCAGTCGCAGGATCCGTCCGAGCTTGTCCAGATCGGCAACGCTGTAGAGCCGGTACCTTCCGTTGCTCCTGGCTGGGATCACAAGGCCGAGTTCCTCGTAATACTTCAGGGTGCGGGGCGTCACGGCCAGTTGCCGGGCGGCCTCGCGAATCGCGACGAGTGGTGAATTCCTGGCTTGCATCGAATGAAAGAGGGGGAGGGCGGTTGCCCGCGCATACGGATTCACGCGGCGCGTCTGGGCGCTGCATGGAACGTCAACGTATGCGTACATGTTTGGTGAAAATGAAGCGCCGACATTCTGTCGGCGCTTCGCTGAGTCGGACTGGCGTGCCGAGAGGAACGCGGTCGATCCGCTACGCGAAATCAGAGAGCCGCGTGACCCATCGATTCTGTTACCCGTGTCGATGCGCGAACCGCGCGGGAACAGCCGAATCGTCAAGCCATGACGATGGTCTTCGATTCCATGAACGCGGTCAGCCCTTCGACGCCGCCCTCACGCCCGATGCCGGACTGCTTGAATCCGCCGAAGCCGATCGAAAAATCGGTGCGCGGACCATTGTGGCCGACCGTCCCCGAGCGGATCTGTCGTGCCACGTGCAATGCACGGGCGCTATCGTTCGTGAAGACCGCGGCATTCAGTCCGAATGGCGTATCGTTCGCCATCCGTATCGCGCTGGCTTCGTCGTCGGCGGGAATGACGCTCAATACCGGGCCGAAGATCTCTTCCTGCGCGATCGTCGAACGGTTGTCCACGTTGCCGAACACCGTCGGCTCGAAGAAGAACCCGCGCTGCAACTCGGGGGGCCGTTTGCCGCCGGCTGCCAACGTTGCGCCTTCCGCGATGCCCTTTGCAACGAACCGCTCGACGGTCTCTCGCTGCCGTGCGCTCGCGAGCGGGCCGGAGGTCGTCTCCGGCGCGAACGGATCGCCGACCACAATCTGTCGGGCGATGTTCGATAACGCTTCGACCATCGCGTCGTGTTTCGCACGCGGAACGATCACTCGAGTCAGGCTGTGGCAGATTTGCCCGGTGTTGTAGCCGAAATAGGACGGCCCGAGGATGTTTGCCGCAGCTTCGACATCGAAATCATCGAGGATGACGGCGGGCGATTTGCCGCCGAGTTCGAGCGTGACGCGCGCGACGCGATCGCCGGCGATGGAAGCGATCCGGCGGCCGGCGCCAGTCGATCCCGTGAACGTGATTTTGTCGACGCCAGGATGGCGAACCAGTTCCTCGGATACGTCCCGATCAGCCGTCACGACATTGATCACGCCGGGCGGCAAACCGATTTCTTCACAGATCTCGGCGAACAGATAGGCCGAGCAGGGCGCCTCGGGCGACGACTTGATCACCAGTGTGCAGCCGGCGAGCAATGCCGGCGCGGTCTTGTACGCCATCAACCCGGCAGGACCATTCCACGGAATGATTTCCCCGACGACGCCGACCGGCTCGTAGACGCGATAGCCGAGATTGCCGGTAACCGACCGGTGCTCCTCGACGAACGGGAAGGTCGACGCCATTTCCGCATACTGGCGAAATGCACCGCTGATGAACAGCCCGATACGAGGCTGGGCGATCTTGTACACGATCCCGGTCTCGATCGACCAGATGCGTGCAAAATCGTCGTTCAGCGCTTCCAGGCGTTCCGCGAACTTCTCGAGATAAACCGCGCGTTCCTGCGGCGTCATCCGGGGCCACGGGCCGTTGTCGAATGCGTCACGCGCCGCGGTGATTGCACGCTGCATGTCGGCGGACGCGGCTTTTGCCACGGTCGCGACGACTTCTTCCGTCGCACAGTCGAGGACATCGAACGTTTCGGCGGTGGAGGGTGCCACCCATTGCCCGCCGATGTAGAACTCTCGAGGATGCTTGAGGTCGATCGTTCTCTTGGTCATCTGATTCTCCATGGCCGTCTTCGACGGCACTTTCCAAATTCCGGACGGCACGGGTGTGCGTGCCGTCAAAATACGATGACGCCCTTGCCACTCGTTTGTTGGTTGAAGTGTGCGTAGGCTTCACCGGCTTGCTCGAGACGCCACTCTTCGGTAAAGAGCTTGTCTACCTCGACACCGTGATCGGCGATGAAGTGGGCACAGTCCTTCATGCCGACTTCGGAGAAGGTGAAGGAGCCGATCAGCGTCCTTTGCTTGCCGATCAGGTCCTTCATCGCGTCGATGGTCAGGTTCCCGCCGACCGCAACGAGAACGACACGCCCCCATACTTTCGTGCTGCGAATCGCCTGTGCGCGGGGCAATTCGCCGCCGGCACACTCGACTGCGCAGGACACGCCTTTTCCGCCAGTCAGCTTGTGGATCTCCTCGACGGGGTCGACTTTGCTGGCGTCAATGCCGTGCGTGACGCCGAATGCTTTCGAGCGCTCGACGCGACTCGGATTGATGTCGATGCCGATCACCTCGATACCCATTGCGGCGGCGAGTTGAGCGGTGGAGAGGCCGACAGGGCCAAGGCCATAGACGGCAAGCGTGTCACGCGCGCTGATATCCAGACGCAGCAGCGCGCCGTATGCCGTGCCGGTGCCGCACGAGATGGCCGCACCGCCCTTGAACGACACTTCCTGCGGCAGATGGACCAGGGACGATACCGGTACCTTCATGTAGTTCGCATGCCCGCCGTGACTCAGCACGCCGTAGATGCGCGCGCCGCGATCGCACAGTTGGGTCCAGCCTGTCCGGCAGTGGTCGCAGCAGCTGCATCCCGCGTAATGAAAGACCATGACCCGGTCGCCGACCCGAAACGTTGCGGGATCGACGCCCGGGCCGACCGCGGCCACGACGCCGCAAGGTTCATGACCGCCGATGACCTGCTCGGATTCCATCCGGTCGCGCATGCCGAGCATGCTCAACGACTCCGCCATCCCGTGACGGTAATAGTGAAGGTCGGTCCCGCACATGCCGGACGCCTTCATTTCGATGACTGCTTCGCCGTATCCCGGAACAGGATCGTCGAAGTTCAGTACATCGACCTTGCAATTTCCCTGAAAGACCATGCCGCGCATGAGAGTTCTCCGAATGCTGGTGCGTAAGCCGGTGTGTGCCCTGTCGCTCCGCGAGGCGTCAATGTTCCGATACCGGTGCGCTGAGCTCAGGCACGACCCGTGGCACGATCAATGAATGGTCAGCCCGCCCGTCGGACTCAGCGTTGCACCTGTCAGGTAGGCCGACTCGTTCGATGCGAGGAACGCGACGACCTGACCGATATCCGTCGGCGCTGCAACGCCGAGCGGGCAGCCGGCGACGACCTTTTCGTATTGTTTGCGGTGCTGTTCCGACACTTTGCTGTCGGCACCGAACACGGCGTCCCACGACGGGCTGTCGCGCACGACCGTCACGCAAACGCAGTTGACCCGGATCTTGTCGCGCGCCAGTTCCTTGGCGATGACTTTGCTTGCGCGAATCAGGCCGCCGGCAAATGTCGAAACGGCCGTTTGGCCCGGTGTGGGGACCCGGCCGCCTTCCGACGTCACGAAGATCACGCTGCCGCCGCCACGAGGACGCATGTACGGCAACGCGGCCTGCACCGGAAAGAGCTTGGCGGCCGTATTTTCGGCAACCAGCGCGGCAACACGTGCGAGATCGATATCGGCGAATGCGCCCCGAACCTTGGGAGACCGCGCCTCGTCGTCGTTGCCGCCGGCATTGGCGACCACGATGTCGATGCCGCCGTGGCGACGGGCAGTCTCCGCGGCCAGCGCGTCCATATCGGCCTTCGATCGCACGTCACCCGACAGAAATTCAGCGATACCGCCGGCCTGCCTGAGTTCAGCAAGAACCGACTCTGCTTTTGCCGCATTGCGTCCACTGATCACGACCGTTGCGCCGCGCGCTGCGAGCTGCAATGCGATGCCTTTGCCAATCCCGCCGGTACCGCCGGTGACGATGGCTACTTTCCCTTCAAGACCGCTCATTGAAATTGCCTTCAAATCATGGAGAAGTTCGTTCGAGTTCGCCTGTCGGTTAGGCACGCACGACATTGCGAATCGTGCGAATCCGGCTGGCGGTTCGAGAATGACTGGCGGCGAGAGGCAAATTGCCGTCTTCCGCGCGCCGTATATCTGCTTGGGCAATAGTAGGTACGGAGCCGCGGTAATTCGAGTGACGTTTTTCGAATGAGGCGTTGCTTATTTTCGAATCCGACCTTCGTCGCGCTCTGACATGGCAGACGAATGACTGGCCGGCCCATCGATCGGGGTGTGAGACCCGAGATGACCGCAACTTGCGGTGCGATGCCGTGTTCGCGAAACCGCAACGCCGCTTTCGCGAATCTGCATTTGAACGACGGGATCGGCGCCCCTAGGATTGACCGTGCTGGCTGGCTTCGTTCGACAACGAGCAAGCCCGGCAAATTGCCGACGCGCATGGCAAGACGCTTTCCGAGGCAGACAGTGGCTCGGACACAAAAAGGCGGGGTGGCGATACGAAATCCCGCAAAAAAATCGGAGACAAATTTGCAACGCTGCAAAGGCCAAGGCCCGTTGGCGGGTCTCAAGGTGGTCGAGATCGGCGGCATCGGGCCGCTGCCGTTCTGCGCCATGCTGCTAGCCGATCTCGGCGCCGATGTATTGCGAATCGACCGTATCGTGCCGTCGGACAGCGGTGTTTCGCTGGAAAGCCGGTTCGACCTGTTGCGTCGTAGCCGCCGCTCGATTGCGATGGATCTGAAGAATGGCGCGGCAGTCGAGGTGATCCTGCGCCTCGTCGAGGGCGCAGACGCCGTCATCGAGGGTTTTCGTCCCGGCGTTGCCGAGCGGCTTGGCGTTGGCCCGGACGACTGTCTCGCGGTCAATCCGAGGGTCGTCTACGGCCGCATGACGGGATGGGGGCAGGACGGCCCTCTCTCGGACGCGCCCGGCCATGATCTCAACTACATCGGGTTGACCGGAGCACTCCATTCCATCGGCTCCGAAAACGGCCCGCCGGTGCCCCCGCTCAATCTCGTCGGAGATTTCGGCGGCGGGTCGCTTTATCTTGCGCTAGGGGTCGTCAGTGCGATGCTCGAGGCCCGGCGCTCCGGACAGGGGCAGGTGGTCGACGCGGCCATGGTCGACGGCTCCGCGTCGCTGATGACATTGATATACGGCATGCATGCCGGCAACGCGTGGATCGACCGGCGGGGCTCGAATCGGCTGGATTCAGGTGCGCCCTGGTATCAGGTCTATGAAACGAGCGATGGCCGCTACGTATCGCTCGCATCCAACGAGCCGCGCTTCTATCGCGAGACGCTGGCCTTGCTCGGCGTGGCCGACGAAGCGCTGCCGAAGCAGCACGACACGGACGGGTGGCCACTGCTGCGCACACGCTTTGCCGAGATATTCAGGCAGAAGACCCGGGACGAGTGGTGCAACCTCGCAGCCGGAACCAACGTGTGCATTGCGCCGGTGCTGTCTTTGACGGAAGCACCGAAGCATCCGCACAACGTCGCACGAGCAACGTTTCAGGAGGTGGCCGGCGTGGTACAGCCCGGCCCGGCACCGCGCTTCAGCCGCACGCCAGGTGCGATCCAGCGGCCCCCCGCCCGGATCGGCGAGCATACGGACGAAGCGTTGCTCGACTGGGGGTTTGCCCAACATGAGATTGATGCGCTGCGCAATCGAGATGCGATTCGGTGAGCGCGCGTGCACGATTCCAAAGATGAACGAAAAGGAGATGTGATGGAGGAGGCAATGCATGATTCGCGTGTCGGAACGAAGATGGGTGCCGATCGGCCGCTGGCCGGCATTCGGGTACTCACCGTCGAAAACTTCATCGCGGCGCCGTTTGCTTCGATGTGGTTGGCGGATGCCGGCGCGGAAGTCGTCAAGATCGAGACGCGCGAGGGCGGCGATTTTTCCCGCAGCACGAATCCTGTCAAACAGGATGCCGACGGCAGGCCGAGCGGCCTCGCCTTTCTGCGTGCGAATCGAAACAAGAAGAGTGTCACGCTCGATCTCAAGCACCCGGAGGGTCGGCGCATCTTCACCGAACTCGCCGCGCAAGCCGATGTCGTGATCGAGAATCTGCGGCCGAACGTGATGGACCGGATGGGGCTCGGCTATGCGGACCTGAGCAAGATCAATCCACGCTTGATCTACGGCGCCATTTCCGGGTTCGGACACGACGACATACTGCCCAGTCCGTACGGCGACTTCCCGGCGTTCGATATCGTGGGGCAGGCGATGAGCGGGCTGATGTATCGTCCCGAGCGGAGCGACGACCGACCGACCTATCTGGGATTCTCGCTCGCCGATATCGAGTGCGGGATCCTGGCGCTCTATGGCGTCGTGCTCGCGCTCCTGCATCGGCACACGACAGGCAAGGGAAAAAAAATCGATATCTCGATGGTCGATGCGTCGTTGATCCTGAACGAAATCTCCGTCGCGATGTATTCGGCAACGAAGCGGACATCGCCTCCCGGTGTGCACGCAGTCACCGCGCCGTTTGGAACCTATCGTGCGAAAGACGGGTATATCGTCATCGCGGTACTGGGCGAACACATCTGGAAGCGGTTCGCGGAAGTCATCGGCCGCCCGAATCTGCCGGACGATCCGAGATTTGCCGACGGCATGTTGCGCAAGCAGCATCTGGACGATCTGAATGTCGAGATCGACGCGTGGCTCGCAGATCGGTCACGCGAAACGGCGCTGGCCGAGCTTCGCGCGGGCGGCGTGCCTTGCGCCAACGTGAATGATGTGCCGGACCTGTTCGAATGTCCGCACGTCGCTGCGCGCAAGATGCTCATGACGCTCGACGACCCGGTATGGGGACCCATTCAGGTGGCCGGAAATCCGGTCAAGATGTCGGATGTTCCGGAGCCGGAAGCCAAGACGCCGCCGCGTCTGGGCGAGCACAACGCGAATGTCCTGCACGAGTGGTTGGGCATGGACGACGGTGAAATCGGGAAATTGCGGGAAATGAACGTGATCTGAATCCGGTGAACCGACGGCGCGTGCCCGCTTCGCACCGATCGTCTCATGCGCTGTACAACGTCGGGGCGACCTCGGCTTCTCGACTGCCCTGGGGATATGACCGATATCGCCGAGGTTGTCCCGGTCGCCCCTTCTTCGACTCCCAATTGACGCCCGATCACCCCCGGCTTAGTCTCTATGGCTCAATTCAGCAATCCAGCCGAGCGAGAAGACCAAGGAGAGGACATGCCCGGGCTCAGTCTCCACAATCTGACGAGACGCGTCGACCTTTTCACGTTGAGGTTGTTTCTCACCGTCGTGGAAGAGCAGCAGATGCGTCGCGCGGCGGTGAGGGAGAACATCACGCCGTCGGCTGCGACGAGGCGGATCCAGGATCTCGAAGAGATTGCCGGCATCGACCTGTTCGAGCGACTGCCAACCGGCATGGTGCCGAGCGCCGCCGGCGAGGTGCTGGCTCGTCACGTGCGTTTGCTGTTCGAGAATCTCGACGTCATGCGGCGGGAGGTGGCCGAGTTCACCGAGGGCGTGCGCGGTCATATCCGCATCAGTTCCACCAGCACGATCATCGTCCAGTTTCTGGCGCGCGAGATCGCCGAGTTCACGCGGGATTTCCCCTTCGTCGACATCGAGCTGCAGGAGGATGCAAATACCAACGTGGTTGGTGCCGTTGTGGCTGGCAAGGCCGATGTGGCGATGTTCTATGCAACCGACGACATCGACCGGGATGCGCTCGAGATCATCGAGTATCGTACTGATCGTCTCGTGGCAGTGGTGCCGAAAGGGCACACCCTGGGTGAGCGCGCCAGCGTAACGACGGCGGATCTCCTCGAGCAGAATGTGATCGGCATTTCGGCGACGACTTCGATGATGACCCAGTTGCGAAATGCAGCCACCGCGCTGGGACGCGAGCTGAATGTGAAGTTCCGGGTCAGCACGATCGAGGCAGCTCGCAGCCTGGTCAAGGCGGGGCTGGGTGTGATGATTCAGCCCGAGAGCATGCTGCCGGTCGAGGATCTCAACAAAGTGACGCTGGTGGCACTCGACGAACCATGGGCATTGCGCCGGCTCTGCGTCGGGACAAGGCGGGGCGATTCCCTGACAGCGGCAACGAGGGCGTTCGTTGCCCGATTCACTGACCGCTAGCTGCGGTTTCAACGCCATTGGCATGATGTGGCGCGCTGTACCGGCTGCGTGGAGTTACGACGGTCGACAGAGGCGAGCGCGTCACGCATGCGCATGATTTTCGTTCGCGCGATGCCGCTTCCCGAGCGGCCCAGCAGTATCTCCCGCACCGCTGAATAAAGCGTTCCCTTCAATACGGCCGTCTCATCGAGACAGCGCCGTCGCGACCGTTGACAAGACGATTCGTGCGGCTTCCAGTCGATTGGAGAAGCCGGATTTTGTCGATTGATACGTTGCCTTATACCTGTCACGCACTCGCGTGCACGGCATTTCTGATCACACGAAAGGTAATTCGAATTCGCCGAATCGCCGCTTCGAAATACGTCACTTGGTCGATAAATTTCGCATCCCTATAGTGATCGAGAAGATAAAAACCCGGTCGTCAACGGGAATTCGTGAGTAAAAAGGAGACAACGTGAACGCATCATCCATTCGGACTCGCAGCAGCTTGTTCGTAGTCGTCTTGTGCTTTCTAACGATCGCCGTCGACGGCTACGATCTTATCGTCTACGGCGCAACGGTGTCGTCCCTGTTCGCGGAGCCCGGATGGGGCTTGAGCGCATCGGGGGCGGGAATGATCGGGAGCTGGACACTGGCCGGGCTGATGCTGGGCCTGTTCGGTGCCGGTTCCCTGTCCGATCGCATCGGCCGTCGAAAACTGATCATGGCCGGCGTGCTGTGGTTTTCCATCGGTTCGCTGCTATGTGCAGTGGCCCATTCTCCGACGCAACTGGGTTTCGCTCGCTTCCTCACGGGTATCGGGTTGGGGAGCGTGGTGCCTTCGTCGGTGGCGCTGAGCGTCGAATATGCGCCTCGAAATCGCCGGCAGCTGTATAGCGCGCTCGCGCTGACGGGCTATGCGATTGGCGGCGTAGTGTGTGCGCTGCTGGCGATGTCGCTGCTGCAGAGTCACGGCTGGCGCGTGCTCTATGCCGCCGGCGCGTTGTACGTCGTCATCCTGCCCGTCATGTACTTTTTCCTGCCGGAGTCGGTCAATTTTCTGGTCGACAGCAATCGAATGGACGAAGCGCGAGAACTGGCGACCCGCTATTCGATCGACTTCGAGCGTGTCCTGGCTGACAACGCCAGTCAACGTCAGCTTCAATCCACATCCACCGAGCTGCGCGGCTTCAAACTCGTGATGTCGTCGGACTGGCGGTCCGCGGTGCTCCTGTTCGCGGTCGTGTGTTTCTGCGGCCAGATCGTCGTCTATGGGATGAATGTCTGGCTACCGACGTTGATGCGGAAGGCCGGGTATCCGCTGGGATCAGCGCTGCAGTTTCTTCTGGTGATGCAATTCGGTGCCGCCGTGGGCAATCTGTTTGGCGCGTGGTTGGCCGATCGGTTTGGATCCCGGAAGATACTGATCGCTCTTTTTGCCGTTTGCGCAATTTCGTTGCTGGTCATGAGCCAGAAGCCGGATTACATCTGGTTGATGCTCGCCGTGTTCGGTTCAGGACTGGGGTCGATCGGATCGACAACGCTCGGCTACGGCTACATCGCTGCGTACTTCCCCGCATCCTGCCGTGGCTCGGCCATCGGTACAGCCCAAGGTCTGGGGCGGATCGGCTCGGTGCTGGGACCGATGATTGGTGGATGGGTCGTCGGGTCGACTCTGGGGCATCAGTGGAATTTCTACGTGTTCGCGATTCCGTCCGTGATTGCCGCCATCATGGTGACCCAGATTCCTAAAACGAGGCGCGTGGACGCGTCTTACGTGAAGGCATAACTCGACGTTGTCGTCTCGACGCGATCCGGGGTACGGCGGCGCTTGCGCGCACCGTCGACTACGGGATCGGCGACAAATGCGTGCTTGTTAGCGTACCGAAGCCGGATTGATCACGACCGTGCCCGACGATTCCAGAAAAGGAACGTCGGGCACGTGTCGTTTAGAGCAGGTGGCGACCTCGCGCGGTCACACTTGCCCGATCACTGAAGCAGAACGCCCGCCGCGAAGCAGTCGCGAATCGTCTTCGCCATTTTCGAATCGTCGCTTCGAAAATGACCAGTTGGATCGCTCCCGACGTGGCCCTAACCTGAAGGTCATGACGAACAAGGCCGATGCGCGAGCAGACGCCACACACTGGAGCGAAGACAAATGGCAAACTTTCTCGACGAATCGCAAACGATGTGGCTCGACACCGTGAACAAGTTCATGGACAACGAGATCACCGTCGAATACGTGCGCAAGTGCGACATGAATCGCGACTACCCTTACGAAGCGTACGAAAAGATCGCGAAGCAAGGCTGGCTCGGCCTGCTGATTCCGGAAGCCGAAGGCGGTTCGGGCGGCGACATTTTCGATTACTCGCTGATGGCCGAAGGCCTTGGCAAGTTCGGCTTCGACTTCGCGTGCTCGGTGCTCGTGCCGACGTTCACCGCGATGAACATCACCAAGTTCGGCACGCCGGCCCAGAAGGCGAAGTACGTACAGCCGTTCATCGACGGCAAGATCCGCTTCTCGGTATCGATTTCCGAGCCCGATGCAGGTTCCGACGCAGCGAATACGAAGACGCGCGCACGCCGCGACAGCAACGGCGACTGGATCGTCAGCGGCCAGAAGCTGTGGTGCAGCGGCGCGGCGGCGAAGAACACCGTGATCGCGATGCTGGTTCGCACGAGCACCGATGACAAGCACAAAGGCCTGTCCGTGCTGCTGATCCCGAACGATACGCCGGGCATGGTCATCAACCGCCTTCCGACGCTGTCGCGTCATGCGACCGGTACGACCGAGATCTTCCTCGACGAAGTGCGCGTGCCGGGCGATGCGCTGCTGGGCGAGGAAGGGCAGGGCTGGAAGATCATCACCGAACACCTCGAGCTCGAGCGCTGCGCGGTGGCCGCGGCTTATACGGGTAACGCCCAGCAGGCAGTGACGACGGCGACGCGCTACGCGCACGATCGTATTCAGTTCGACCATCAACTGTACGACTTCCAGGTGATTCGCCACCTGCTCGCCGACTGCCAGACGAAGGTCGACGCGGCGCGTCTGCTCTGCTATCGCGCGGCACGGATGGCGGCGGACCACGTGCCGTGCAGCCGCGAAGTGTCGATGGCGAAGCTGTACGGGTCCGAGACGCTGAAGGAGTGCGCGCTCGCAGGCATGCAGATCCTGGGTGGCTACGCAAACCTGCCGGAAGCCGACATGGAGCGCTACCTGCGCGAAAGCATTCAGTCGACGATCGGTGGCGGCACGTCGCAGATCCAGCGCACGATCATCGCGAAATCGATGCGCCAGTAACGTCGTATCGCTTCACTTGAACGAAGCGCGCGGGCAGGCCTGCGCGCCGTTACCCCGAATTCAACAGGAGACACCGTAATGAGCGTTATCAACAACAGCATCAACATTCCGCTCGACGAGCTGGAGGTTGGCACCAAGTTTCGTTCGCCTGGCCGTACCGTGACCGAGAGCGATGTCGTGATGTTCTGCATGTTCACGGGCAACTGGATCGAGATTCACTCGAACAAGGAATACGCGGAGAGAACGCGCTGGGGCGAGCGCATCGTGCAGGGCATGCTGACGTTCTCGCTGATCTCGGGCCTGCTGCAGTTCGGCCCCGCGATCCAGGCGAACTACGGCGTCGACAAGATGCGCTTCCTGAATCCGGTGAAGATCGGCGACACGGTCTACGCGAGCGCCGAAGTCATCGCCAAGAAGGAAAAGGACGACAAGTTCGGCGTCGGCACGATGCTGATTCAGGCGTACAACCAGCGCGGCGAAGTCGTTCAGCGCAGCGAATGGAGCCTGCTGATGCTGCGCAAGCGCGCGGATCTCGAGGCGCTGATCGCTGAAGCGCAGCCCGAGTTCAAGGTCTGAGGAGCGCGGTCATGACTCCTCGTCCGGTTGCGGCGATCGTCGGCATGGGTGACGCCTATGCGTCACGTGCGAATCGCAAGGACCCGCTGCAGTTGGCCGCCGAGGCAACGCTCAATGCGCTTGCCGACGCGGGCATCCGCAAGGACCAGGTCGATGCGGTATTCACGGGACGCTCGCCGTGGGCCGACAAGCGTTCGCAGTGGAGCAACATCTTCATCTCGCACATGCAGATGCCGGTGACGCTCACGAGCGAACTGACGATGCATGGCGCCGGCCTGACGTCGACGCTCGCGATCGCATCGCAGATGATCGCGGCTGGTCGCGCGGAATACGTGCTGTGCCTGCAAAGCGACGCGACCGAGCTGTTCGTCGACGCGGTCGCGATGGGCGCGGAAGCCGACGCGGACCCCCAGTTCGAAATCCCGTACGGTCCGACGATTCCGGCGCTCTATGCGCAGGCGGCGCAACGCTACTTTCACGAATTCGGCATCACCGAGGACGACCTCGCCGATGTCGCGATCGCGAATCAGCGCTGGGGACGCCATCATCCGCACGCGGCAAAGGCGAAGTTCGGCGAGATCGATCGCGCGGCGGTGCTGTCGTCGCCGTACGTGGCGACGCCGCTGCGGCGCTGGATGTGTTCGACGTGGGGCGGCGGCACGGGTGGCGCGCTGGTCGTGACCTCGCCGGAAAACGCGCGCAACGCACGTGATCCGGTGTACCTGCTCGGCTATGGATCGGCCACGACGCATGAATACCTGACGGATCGCATGAACATGCGTCAATGCAGATTCGACAGTCTCGGCGCATTTCCGAACCTGACGACCACTGCAACGGCCGAGGCGGCACGACAAGCCTATGCGATGTCGGGGCTGACGCCTTCCGACATCGACATGGCGCAGATCTCGGTGAACTTCGCGCACATGGGGCCGATCGTGATGGAGGATCTCGGTTTCGCGAAGAAGGGACACGGTATCGACCTCTATCGAGAAGGTCGTACGAGCGTCGACGGCGACCTGCCGACCGACACGAACGGCGGCTGGCTGTCGTTTGGCCAGCCTGGCATTTCGTGCAACATGGACAGCATCGTCGAAGCCGTTCGCCAGTTGCGCGGTGAGCCGCTTGGACTGGCGCCAACGCGCCGGCCGAAGACCGCGCTTGTGCAAGGCGCCGGAGGGATGCTCGCAGCGGGTGCGGTTCTGCTCCTGTCGTCCGAGACCTGATACCCGATCGAGAGGATCCCATGACGGAAACCCATTTGCCGAATACCTGGCCGCAACCGTACCGGTTGCTCGATGCGCAGCCTTACTGGGACGCGTTGGCCGACGAAAAGCTGACGTTCCAGCGCTGTACCGCGTGCCGTGAATCGGTATGGCCGGCTCACTCGTTTTGCACGCATTGCGGTGCGAAGTCGCTGGACTGGACGCAGTCGTCCGGCCGCGGCGAGATCTATTCATACAGCACGATCACGCGTGGGCCGACGCCGGTGTGGGCCGGCATCGTTCCGTACACCGTCGGCTTCATTCGCATGGACGAGGGCTATTTCCTGTTCACGCAGATCGACGAAGCACCGGAAGCGTTGCGGATTGGCCAGCGTGTCGAGGTTCGGTTCGTGCAGCGTGGCGAACAGAAGTTGCCGGTATTCGTGTTGTCGAAACAATAACGCTGACTGCGTGATCAGGCATCGCGCGTCGGCACGTGGCCGAGTCCGTATCGATGCGGCTCCGGCCGATGCCGCGATGACCTGATCGAGACATTGAAGTGGAGGAGCGACATGTTACGAGATCTACCGCTTTCGAACGTGGTGGTGGTTGAATTGAGCGACAGCGCGTCCGCGCCGTTCAGCGGGAAAATACTCGCGTCGCTCGGAGCAGAAGTATGGAAGGTCGAACGGGCGACGGGCGATTCCGCGCGCGGGTGGGGCCCAAGCATGTGGAAAGGCAGCGGCGCGGCCTACCACGCATTGAATCGCGGCAAGCGCAATATCTGCATCGACATCAAGGACAAGGAGCAACTGGCGACCTTGCATCGGTTGATCGCCGAGCGTGCCGACGTATTCATTCACAACCTGCGGCCCGGGGCGGCCGCGGATTATGGGCTCGACGCAAACAGCCTGCGGATTACGAAGCCGGAGTTGATCTGCTGCGAGATCGGTGCATTCGGCCATGTCGGACCGATGAATACGCTTCCCGGTTACGACCCGCTGATGCAGGCGTTTTCCGGGATTATGAGCATCACAGGTGAAGAAGGTCAGGCACCGGTGCGAGCGGGGGTGTCGATCGTCGATTTCGGTGCGGGCATGTGGGCTGCCATGGGCATTCTGGCTGCGCTGTACCGGCGCCAGATGAAGCACTGCGGGGCGACTGTCAACGCCTCTCTGCTGGAGACCGCGCTTGCGTGGATGTCCGTCGGCATCGCGAACTACAACGCCGATGGCGAACCGGGTGGCCGGCATGGGTCGGGGGTCGCGTTTATCGTGCCGCACCGTGCGTTCGCGACTGCGGATGGCTTCCTCATCGTGAGCTGCGCGAACGATCCGCTCTTTGCGCGGTTGTGTGCCGCGCTCGACCATCCGGAATGGTCGACGGACGAGCGATTCGCGACGAACGCGGGGCGCCTGAAGAACCGCGCCGAGATCGACCGCCTTATCGGCGACCGATTGTCGACGGGGACGCGGGAGTTCTGGACGGAACGGTTGCAGGCCGCTGGAATTCCGGTTGCACCGATTCAAACGACCGCGGAAGTTCTGGCCCACGAGCAGACGCAGGCGCTTGGCATCATCGAGAAGCCGTCGGACGACGAGATCGGTATCGTCGGCCTGCCGCTTTCGTTCGACGGCAAGCGTTCCCCGCCGCTGCATCTGGCGAAGGATACCGGCGCCGACAATTCGCTTCTCGACAGTCTTCTGAAGGTCAGTCCTTAACCGCGTTGCCCGAAGCAGACGACGATGCGGCAAGGCGGATGCCGTGCCGTTCGAGTCGTCAAGCGACGCTCGATGATCCCGCCAGCCGCGCAATTTGCATCAGGCTGGCGGGGCATCGATTGGCATACTGGACAAATGACGTTGGTGTACGATCAAGCCCAACGTCAGTCGACGAGGAAGCACATTTCGCTGCCGAAACAGACACGGAACAGCATCGACGCGTTATCGTGGTGAGGTGTTTGAGAGCGGAAGTGCACGCCGTGTGACATGACGCCTGACAATGTCATGAAGACGTGCGCGCGAGGAGACATGAGTACATTCAACCGATTGCACCTGATTCGTCAGGTGGATTTGTTTACGCTGAAGCTGTTCGTGTCAGCGGTTGAGGAGCAGCAGATCGGCCTGGCCGCGATTCGGGAGAATATCGCCGCGTCCACTGCAACCAAGCGTATTCAGGATCTCGAAGATATTGCCGGCGTAAAACTTCTCGAGCGCGGCCCGAAAGGTGTCTCGCCCAGTCCGGCCGGTGCGGTACTCCTGCGCTATATCCGCAAGATTTTCGATGATCTGGACGATATGCGATCCGAGATTGCGTCCTTTACCGACGGCATGCAGGGCGAGCTGACAATCGCGTCCGCACGGTCGATCATCGTTCCGTTTCTTTCGCGTGAAGTAGGCGAGTTCAGTCGGGAGTACCCACTTGTCGACCTCGTGATGCAGGAGCTCGAGAATGCCGAAATCGTGCAGGCAGTTGTCCGAGGCGAAGCCGATATTGGCGTGTTCGCCGCTGCACACGAGCTGGACCTGGGCGGCGTCGATGTCACGCCATACCGGGAAGACAGGCTGATTGCCGTCGTCCCGAAGGGGCATCGCCTGAGCGAGCAGGCCAGCGTGACCTTCAAGGATCTCCTTCCCGAGAATGTCATCGCCGTCACGGCGATGCTGGGGGCGGTACGTGCGGCTACGCGGCGGCTGGGCGAAGAGTACAAGCCGCGCTATAGCGTCCGGAGCGCCGGTGTCGCAGTGAGTCTGGTGCAGGCCGGGCTGGGGGTCACCATTCAACCGGAATGCCTTGTCAGTCATGAACTGTTCAGCCGGGTTGCCGTGCTGGAGTTGGCCGAACCATGGGCGTTGCGACGCATCCATATCGCCACTGCGCGCGGTCGAGACCAGAATCCGATCGTCCGTGCGCTGATCAAGCAACTGCTGGACCGACCTCGCGACTGAGTGGTCGCTTCGGTGCTGGATGGCCGGGTTCGCGCACTTTCGACACGGCAATCACAACGACAGACAAGGAGAGGCTACGATGCAGCCCATTGTGCTTGGCAGGTTGGAGATTCAGAAGGTTGTCGAGATGGAAACGAGCTTTCCGATCGAAGTGCTGTTTCCGGGCGTCACTGCAGGCGACCTTTCCCGGCTGAAGGGCTGGTACTGGGACGATGTGCTTTCGCTCGATCCGGCTCAAGCGGGATGCGGCCTGAGCATGCACAGTTACCTTGTACGTTTCGGCGGAAAGACGATCCTGATCGACAGTTGCAACGGGAACGACAAGGAACGCTCGACCGAAGCCTTTCATCGGCTGAATACGCCTTGGCTCGACAGGCTTCGGAAACTCGGTATTGCTCCGGAAGATGTCGACATGGTCATGTGCACGCACCTGCACGTGGATCATGTCGGCTGGAACACGCGTCTCGACAACGGACGCTGGGTGCCGACGTTTCCCAATGCGCGCTACGTCATGAACCGGCGCGATGTCGACCATATCAGCGCGCCGAGCACCAATGCGATGATTCGGGAGCCATGGCTCGATTCCGTCTCGCCGGTGATCGATGCCGGGCAGGCCGATATCGTTGACGGAGACGAGGTCATTCTCGGCAAGGTAGGTGACGGCATGTGGCTGCGGCCGGCGTATGGCCATTCTCCTGGAAGCTGCATGATCCAGGCTTGCTGCGGTGGTGCGCGGGCGGTGTTCTCCGGCGACGTGGTGCATCATCCGGTTCAACTGATCCGTCCGGATCTCCATTTCGCATATGACTGGAACGGCGATCTGGCGGAACAGGTTCGCATCGCGCTGCTCGAGGAAATCGCGGGAACCGATACGATGCTTTTCCCGGCCCATTTCAGGTATGGATCGGGCGGGCATGTCGAGCGAGATGGCGACAAGTATCGCTTCCGCTTCACCCAGGTCTAACGAATCGGCCCCTCGAGCCGATTCATCGGGTGGTGTCGATGGCCACTTTCTTCGTATCGGTGTACGGCGTCAGACGAAGGCGGGTTTGACGCCGTCGGTTCCCGGTTTGTTGACACCCACGTTGCCGCGCATCAGCTTGTCGGGATGTTCGACCAACTCGGTGACCAACGCAGCTACGCTTTTGCGCGAAACCTCGGTTCCCTTGAACGGTTCGTTCCGTGCCGTGATCTCATAGGCCACTTCGTCGTTGTCCTGAAGCCAGGCCGCGCGGAGGATCGTGTATTCCGAGTCGGATGCTTCGATCAGATCGGCAGACCTGCGATAGGGCGGCAGATACTGCCCGATCTCCCGACGGTTCCACTCGCCGAATTCGCCCGGTACTTCATCGTAAATGCCGAGCGAGTTGATGAAGATCAGCCGTTTGACGTTCTTGGCCTTCATGGCAGCCAGAATATGTTCGGTCTGGGTGTCCACTTCGCCGGCCAGGTTGGCATAGACGATATCTTGTCCTTCCATGATCCGCGGCAGGAGTTTCTTGTCCAGTACGTCGCCGATCACGACGCTCGCGTTGGCAGGCTCGTTGCCGGCCAGTTTTTTGGGATCGCGGATGAGGAGGGTCTGTTTGACGTCCTTTTTCTCGCCCAGCATCTGTACGACCCGGCGCGCGATCTGTCCGCTGGCGCCGAGGATCAATACCTTGGTCATGGTGTTTATTCCGGATTTGGAAAGTACGCGTCGCGCGAGAACGCAGGAGCATGGTCGATGAGCGTGACGAACCCTGCGTATGAGCGGCCGTGAGGCCGCGGGCGCCGCCACGCATGGAGCGTGAGGCAACGACGCCAGGAAGACTCGTGTTGACTCCCTGGCGCGAGACGAGGCGATCGCGGCGATGGGGATTACAGGTTTTCCTTGTAGAACGGGACCAGCTTGGCCAATGCCTTGCCGACCGGCTCCGGCTTGTCGTACAGGTCGTAGTGCGACCAGCCTTCGACAACCACGAGTTCCTTCTTTTTCGACGCCGCGCGACCGATGATTTCGCAGCCGTCGCGGTATGCGCCGAAGGCTCCGACCTTGTCGCCTACTACGACCATCAGCGGCTGGGTGAGCAGGGTTTCACACAGGTGGAACGCGTCCCAGCCCACAGCGACTGCCTGGTGGGAAAACAGCGAGCGGTTGACGCCGTTCGGCGCGCGGCCGCGATCCGAACGGTAGTATTCGGTTGCACCATACAGGTCGACTTCCGTGAGACCGGCTTCCTTGGCAGCTTCGGGCGACGGCGGCAACAGGTCGTCCACCCGCAGGGCTGCGCCGCGAGCTTCCGCCGTACGTTGCTTGGCCATTGCTTCGAGTGCCGCAATGGGGTTGTAGTTGCTGAAACCTTCACGCATCAGGCGACCATAGTTGGCACCGGTAACCGTGCCGACGGCCTTGATGCGGCGCTCGGTCATCGCTGCATTGATCGAGTAGCCGCCGCCACCGCAGATGCCCAGCACGCCGATACGCTCTTCGTCGACGTACGGAAGCGTCACGAGGTAGTCGCAGACAACGCAGAAATCCTCGACGCGCAGCGTCGGATCTTCGATGTAGCGGGGTTCGCCACCGCTATCGCCCTGGAAGCTGGCGTCGAATGCGATGACGACGAAACCTTCCTTGGCCAGCGCCTCGCCGTACACGTTCCCGGAGGTTTGCTCTTTGCAGCTGCCGATCGGATGCGCGCTGATGATGGCGGGATATTTCTTGCCTTCGTCGAAGTTCGGCGGGAAGTGGATGTCGGCTGCGATATCCCAATACACATTCTTGATCTTGACGCTTTTCATGACAGCTCCGTTCAGGGGGAGGGGGTAAGTTCGCCAGGCCGAATCGTTGGTAGCCAAGCGGCAACGACTCGAATATAGAGAGCCGATTGGAATTCCGTAAGATCGCAATCTGGACTACAGTGGTATCTTCAAATTGACAATGGCACGTGCATGGATCCCTCATTGCTCCCGTCTCTCGCGTGGTTCGCCCATGTCGCACATCATCGTAGCTTCACGAAAGCGGCTGCTGAAATGGGCGTCTCTCGAGCGAACCTCTCGCAGAACGTGAAGGCGCTCGAACGCCGGTTGAACGTCAAGCTGCTGTATCGAACGACTCGCGACATGTCGCTGACAGAGGAGGGGCAGCGACTCTACGAGGTGTGGTATCCCGCACTGGCCGCGGTCGAGCGGACAGTCGACGCGCTACATGAAGCGCGCGACGAGCCGTCGGGGTTGATTCGTATGAATACTTCGCGTGTCGCGGCGAAGACATTGATCGAGCCGCACTTCGAGGAGTTCAGCACCCGCTTTCCGAGGCTCGGTCTTGAGCTGGTGATGGATGACGGCCTCGCCAATATCGTGGCCGACGGGTGTGACGTTGGCATCCGGATCGGCGAGAGCCTCGCTCAACACATGGTTGCCGTGCCGATAACGCCGAATTTGGAGATGGCAGTCGTCGGCACGCCGACCTACTTCAAGCGCAACGGCAAGCCGGCGACGCCGACCGACCTCGCGCAGCACAATTGCTTGCGCTTCCGGCAAGTCAGCGGGGCAATTCATCCCTGGGAATTTACCTCGCCGGAAGAGTCGGGCCACAGTTTCATGGTGGAGCCGCGGGGAAGCATTACCACCAATGACGACGACGGGATGATCCGCGCGGCGTTACAGGGTGTCGGACTCATCCAGCACATCGACATCGCCGTGCAGCAACATTTGGACTCGGGAGCGCTGGTGCGTGTGTTGCAGTCGTGGTGCAAGCCCTTTGCGGGCTTTTATGTCTACGCACCGACCCGCGCACAGATGCCGGCCAAGGTCAGGGCGCTCATCGATTTCCTCGTGGAGAAGCGCGAGGCGATTGCGGCCTCGCGCGCTGTGTAGTCTGAGGGGTGAGGCTCTGTTTCTGCGATGACTGTTTTCCGACCCTGCAGTTGTCTACCCATTCCCACGCCATGTCATAGGTGACAAGGGCGTTCGAGCCTTGCTCTTTTTTTGAAGTGGCTCAGCCAGCTTGCAGTGCAGGCGTTGTCCTCGGTTGGCCACTCGTTACGATTCCGGATCCGGATATGTGAGGGTTCTGAGTATCGATACAGGCCGCATCGATCGATATCGGGCCGCGTCGTCGACGGTAGGCATCCGGCGATGGTCTCGCGAAAAAACGGGAGCATGCTTAGGTCGGCGGCTGGCGGATTGAAATGTGCGAGGCCAAACGGGTACGATGAAGACCGGGCCGGCGGTCCGACGATATTCGATTACCGCCTCCGCAGGTGCCGGATGCCATGCACCTTGCCCGGCGGCACCGTATCGGGAAATGTTTTGCTCCTGCACCGACTCGACGATCTCCGTAGTATTGCCCAAGATGACTCCACTCCATAGCAATCCGGCTTTCTATCAACTCCTTGCCGACAGTTACGCTCGTCTGCTTGGTCGTCCGTTAGTCCCGCAGGCCATGTCCGTGGTCGAGGCTACCGAATGGCTTTACGAGAGCGCACCGTTCGCGGTGCTTGCACACAATACCGATCGCGATCCGATCTTTATTTACGGCAATAAAGCCGCGCAGCGCCGCTTTGAATATACCTGGGATGAAATCACCCGGTTGCCGTCGAGGCTCTCGGCCGAAGCCCCGGATCGCGAGGAGCGGCGACAGTTTCTCGAGCGCGTACAGCGTTTCGGATACGAGTCAGGTTACAAGGGGGTGCGCATCGGCAAGTCGGGCCGGCGTTTCATGATCGAGGAAGCAACGCTGTGGCAACTGCTCGACGCGAATGGAAAACTCCATGGTCAAGCAGTGGTTATTCCGCGCACGCGCGACATGTGATCCGCGTACCTGCTGCCGAAAGTGCATTCGCCGATGCACCGGTCGAATGTCAATCGGCGACGCCGGCAAGGGCAAGGTGCGCGAGTTTGTCAGGGTTGCGCTGCATGAAGATTCGCAAGATGGATGTGCCGTCGGTCTCGAACGACTGCGCGGATTCGAGGCGACTGCCTATGAAGCGCAGCAGTCCCCACTCGCCATTCAGGATGACGAGCCGCGATCTTGCGTCGCCGCCGTAGCGCAGCCAGGTCGCATAGAACAGTTGCGCGATGCGCCGGCTCCCGAGCATTGGCTTCGCGACGCTTTGGACCTTGCCGCCGCCGTCGCCGATCAGCATTGCATCTTCGGCGAGCAGTGCCTGGATCGACGGGAAGTCGCCTTGTGCCGCCGCCCGGGAGAACGCCAGCACCAGTTGGCGGTGCGTATCGCGCGGCACGCTGCGGCGCGGCCGGTCGTCGTCGCGCAGTTGCGTCTTGGCCCGGCTGACGAGTTGTCTGCACGCGGCTTCGGTCTTGCCGATCGCATCGGCGATCCGGTCGTAGCCGATGTCGAAGACCTCATGCAACAGGAAAGCCGCGCGCGCTTCCGGTGTCAGTCGTTCAAGCAGCGCGAGGAACGCGACCGACACGTCGCTCGCGCGCTCGGTCATTTCCTCGGGCGTCGCAGGCGAGCCGCCGAGCTCGGGTTCGGGCAGCCAGATACCTGCGTAGTCCTCGCGTCTGATCCTCGCCGCGCGCAGGCGGTCGATCGACAGCCGCGTCGTGACCGCGACGAGCCACGCCTCGGCGTTGTCGATCTCGTCGCTTGGCGATTCGTGCCAACGGAGCCACACATCCTGCACGATGTCCTCGGCATCCGCGACGGAGCCGAGCATCCGGTATGCGATCTTTTGCAGGCGCGGGCGAAGCACGTGGAAGGTCGGTGCGTCGTCTTTCACGAATCCTCCGTCGAAGTCGAGGTCAAGGGCCTGCTCCGGAAACTCCGGGGCGCGTCGGATTGCGTTGGACGTGGCGCTGTATGACGTGCCGGAATGCTCCCTGCCGTGTTGTGACGTCGTGCTACCGCACTATGCAGCGCAACGTTCCGGCGAATCCATGACGCTGTCCGTCGTGAACCGATCCGCGTCATTCAGATCGAGCGCCCGGACGTGCTCGGTCATGAAATCCACAAAGACGCGCACGCGTGTTGGCAGATGCTGTCGGCTGAGATAGCAAATGTAATGACCGCGGTTTGTTGCGACATGTTGCGTCAGCGTCATGACGAGCTCATTGCGCCTGACGTAGCCCCAGATCTGGTGGGCCGGCATCTGCGCAATGCCGCGCCCATCGAGGACGGCTTTCAGCACGAGGTCCGCGTCATTGAAAGTCAGCTTGGAGGTCGGCAGATACTTTCGAATCTGGCCTGCCGTCTCGAACTCCCAATTGATTACGCGGCCCGTAGCGGCTCTCGTGTTGATGCAGTCGTGTTGCCGCAGCTCATCGAGCGTCGTCGGCAGGCCTCGCTTCTGGGCATATGAACGCGCAGCGCACACGATCATCTGCATCGGTATCAGCCGCTTTGCGATGATGCTCGAGTCCTCGAGATAGCCATCACGAAATGCGACATCGATCTGATCGGCGGCAAAATCCGCAGGCTTGTCATCGAGAAGCAACTCGACCGAGATATCGGGGTACGCCTCGGAAAATTTCAGCAGCAGTGGTGCCACGACATTTCGACCAAAGCCGTTGGCCGAAGAAACGCGAAGGGTACCGCTCGGGGGGCCATGACGGAGCTCGAGCATGTCGTTCATTGCTTCCGCGATGTGGGTCACCCCAAGTTTGCAGTTCTCGAAGAACCGCTCGCCTTCCCGGGTCAGGCTGGTGGTTCGCGTCGTCCGGAGGAACAGACGTGTGCTCAACTGCTCTTCGAGCCGCTGAACGTTGCGCGAGACGGCCGAGCGTCCGATGCCAAGCCGTTCGCCGGCCTTCGCGAAGTTTCCCTCCGTGGCGACTGCCATGAACACGATGATCCCTGCGTAGCTTGTCGCAAAACAATTCGACAAGTAATCGGCGTGAATTGGCATGCCAGGGCGGAAGCCACCCAGCGACATATTCATTTGATTCATTGTTGGCTCCAAAGCTAATACACTCAGAACCGCCGAGGTTCCATTCCAATCGCGTTCGCGATACGCCTGCCGACGCAATTCAAGGATACGCGTGCATGGCCATAAGACAATTCTTCAACGGGTTGGTAGTGCCTTCCATATGGGCGGCGACAACTAATACCAAAGTATGGGGCTACCATGCCAGGAAGTAAGGCGGGCAATGTCTGATGGCGAAGAGGACGTCGCGCGGGGCCGTGTGTTGCGGGCCACCCGGCCCGGTATGGCCACATTCCCGGTCGAGCGAGGGCCGAACTATTGAATTGATTTCGCGCGAGTGCTCCGGGCCCGCTTTCCGGTCAGGTGAGTGAAATTCCCCCGTCGACTCGCAGGTTGACGCCAGTGATGAAGGTGCTTTCGTCGCCAGCGAGGAACAGGGCGGCATTGGCGATTTCTTCGGTGCGCCCAAGTCGGCCGAATGGAACAGCGCCCGCCATGACGGCTTCGAAAGCAGGACGATCCTGTGCTGTAATGCCGAGCTTTCCGAGGATCGGGGTGTCTGTCGGGCCCGGGCTGATGACATTCACGCGGATTCGGCGCTCCTTGAACTCCAGAGCCCAGTTGCGTGCGAATGCTTCGAGCGCCGCCTTGCTTCCGGCGTAGACGGTATGTCCGTCCAGCACCTTGCCGCTGGCAATGGAGCTGACCAGGACAATCGAACTGTTGTTGCCAAGTAATGGCGCAATCTTCTGAACACCGAAGAAGGCTGCCTTGGTATTGGTTGCGAACTGTGCGTCGTACTCATCGACCGAGACCTGATCGGACGGCGCAATCACGTTCATGCCGGCGTTGGCTACGTAGATGTCCGCCTTGCCGAAGCGTTCGGCAACCAATGTTGCAACGCGTTCGTGTGTCGCGAGGGCCGTGAGGTCGCCGGTAATGCCGGTGGCGTTCCTGCCCAGGCGTGCAGCCGCCTCGTCCACGGCGGCAGCGCGGCGGCCGACGATGACGACACTGGCGCCTTCTTCGGCAAAGCGTGCGGCGATGGCGAACCCGATGCCGCTGTTTGCGCCGGTGACGACTGCAACCTTTCCTGCAAGCTTGTTCATGAGATGGTCGGTTGGGAGTTGATTCGTTCGAGAATCTAAACGCGGCGCATTTCTTCGACCAGTCCTACAATGAGCGCATCATCAGTGCCACTTTGTCATCAATGACAATTGAACGTCTGCATGGCCTGTCGGCCTTCGTTCGCGCGGTGGAGGCCGGCTCCTTTACCGGTGCTGCGAAGCTGCTCGGCACGACGCCATCGGCGATATCCAAGAGCGTCGCCAGGTTGGAGGCGCGCCTTGGCGCCAAACTGGTCCATCGATCAACGCGTACGTTCGAGTTGACCGAAGAGGGGCGGGCATATTACGGACGAATCGCGCTGCATCTACGCGGGCTGGAAGAGGCAACGGAAGTGCTGACGGCACCGTCTGCAGCAGCGGGGACGCTTCGAGTCAGCATGCCGAGCGATCTGGGCCGGACGCTGCTGCCGGCAATCACGTCAAAACTGATGCCACGCCATCCCAAGCTCAAGCTCGATGTCGGTCTCGGCGACCAGCATGTCGACCTCGTGCGGGACGGTTTCGATGTGGCGCTGCGAGTTGGGCATGTGGCTAACGGCAGCCTGTTCGCCAGGCCGCTGACTGAATTGCCGCTGGTTCTGGTGGCTTCCCCGGCTTACCTGGCTCGGTTCGGTATCCCGGTCACCGCGTCGGATCTTCCGCAGCACCGCCATGTGCGGTACATGCTGGCCAGGCAAGTGACGCCGATCATGTTTGCCGACGGCGATTACTTGCCGCGCGACGGTTCGTTCGATTCCGACAGCGGGGAGGCGATGAGAATCGCCGCTGTCCATGGCCTGGGCATTGCTCAGATGCTCAGGCTGGCCGTGCAGGCTGAACTCGACGCTGAACGGTTGCGTCTGGTATTGCCGGACATTCCGTTGAGATCCATACCCGTGCAGGCCGTGCATGCATTTGGCCGACGTCCGCCGGTCAGAGCCCGAATTTTCCTTGACTTCGTTGCCGTGGAACTTGCTGCGCGTGCGCTTTAGCCGCTCAGTGAGTGGGTGGCATGGAAGCAAGGTTCGGACTGGTGTCCGGGCGACAACATAGTAAGCACCGTTGCAGTACTACCCGCACGCCATGCCGTGCCTTACGATCTGCTGCAAGAAATCCCTTGGTGCTTTCGTATTATCGATTCATTCCGTCATCGAGCGCGGTAGGTGAGCGTTCCGCGATGCTTTGGCTTGGTTGGCTCCATATATTGCGTTGCTTTTAAAGCGGGATCTCCGGATGTTATATGGCTACTCTATCAATCGATCCTTGGTCACAGACGATCAATGCGCTGGCGGCATGTCAGGCCGATATTGCGGCACGAACGCATGTCCTTGCGGGTGGTGAGAAAATTCGCCCGAAGAGGGTTCAAGCCCGCTCCTCGCGCGGAGCATCGATACGCTTGATAGAACGTCCGACCTCGACGACGGTTACCGTCGCCTGGAGCGATCCGACTGTAGGTTGTTTCGGAAATCAAACGTGGCGATTGACACGGGCGCGTCACGCCGGAGTTTGTGCAATCAGTGGGCGACTGATCGGATGTGGAGAGGAGATATATCGGCCAATGTGTCGGCCTATTCCCGTGAACGCCAAGGCGATGATTTTGGCCGAGGTGGTTGCGAAATTCGGTTGGCGAGAGGGATGGAATTCATTGCCTGCACATTTGATGAACATGGGCTGATTCGGGCGTTCATCGAGGACGTGTGAAAAAAGTTGGGAAATTCGACCGGTCGAGCGAAGAGTTGATGAGGTGAATGATGCTATCGCATGAATTGATATCCCGATATGGTGCCCTGATTGTTTTTTTGAATGTCCTGGGCTCTTCGCTCGGTTTGCCGTTGCCCGCCATTCCGACGCTGATTACTGTCGGCGCCAGCATTGCCATTGCGAGCAACGCAACCGCTTCGAATTTGTTGCATTTCTCGAGCATACTTGCAGCTGCCGTCCTGGCTGGTGTCGCGGGTGATCTTGTCTGGTTCCAGGGAGGCAAACGATATGGCGAGCGAACGCTTCGAACGATATGCAAGCTGTCGCTATCTCGCGATACTTGCGTGAGAAAGACGGAGCGGTTCTTTGGACGATACGGCGTGCGCGTCATGATCGTTGCACGATTCCTGCCCGGCTTGTCCCTCGTTGCCGTGCCGTTGTGCGGGGCCATGGCCGTCAGATTGCCTTCGTTCATTTCGTACGATTGCGTCGGGGTATGTCTTTGGGCGTTCGTCGGGCTGCTTGCGGGTTCGCTGTTTTCAGCGCAGATCGACGTCATATTCATGTGGGCGGCCCGCCTTGGGTGGCAGGCGTTAATTGTCGGCGTGGCCGTTTTGGCGATTTATGTCCTGTATCGATACTGGCGGCGAAGGCTGCTCGAGAAAGCACTCGAAACAGCGCGAATGAGCGCAGGCGAGTTGCATGCCTTGTTGGCAAGCAACCCGTATCCCGTGATATTCGATATCCGCTCTCCCGAGCGCCGAGTCATCGACCCGTTTGTCATCCCCGGTTCGATTTTTGCCGATGAACGAAAGGCGCATGAAATCGTCAGTGAATTCGGAACCCGTCGGACGATCGTCATCTATTGCTCGTGTCCGGCGGAAGTGTCGGCCGCCTGGATGGCCAAGCGATTGCGAATTGCGGGCGCGCAAATCGCGTTGCCGCTGGCGGGCGGTATCGATGCTTGGCGGACCGCGGGTTTTCATGTCGATCCGATTTAATGGATCAGCTACCGCTGTTTACGGAAACGCCGCATTCTGCGATCGATGCACGGTGAGGGCAGCGATCCGGTGAGGCGAGGGATCTGCATGCGGGCTTTCGGCACGTTATAGGTCCTTGTGTCGCACCGGATATATCTATGCTGACGCCCTAAAACATGCTCAATAAATGCGTGTTTATGAATCTTTCCTGGCGCCCCGTCTATTAAGGAGAACAGAAATGCAAGAAACCGTCCTGATTTCCGGCGGCAACTCCGGCATGGGACTATCGACGGCGCTGCTATTGGCCCGGCGAGGATACCGCGTCTTCGCGGGAGCCCGGTCCAGGGAAGGGCTGGCAACGATCCGCAGCAAGGCGAAAGAACACGATCTCCCTATTACCCCGATAACGCTCGACGTGCAGGATACCGCTTCCGTCGCTGCGGCTGTCGACGCTGTGCTGATTTCGGCCGGCCGCTTGGACATCGTGGTGAATAACGCCGGTTATGGTCTGGTGGCGAGCATCGAGGATGGCACCGACGAGGAGTTCGTCCGTCAGTTCGACGTCAATGTCTTCGGCGTGCTCAGGCTCATTCGTGCGGCCGTTCCCGCGATGCGGCAGGCACGGCATGGCGTCGTGGTGAACGTCGGATCGTTTCTCGGAAACATGGGGCTGCCGCTGCTGGCGCACTACAGCGCGAGCAAGTACGCGGTCGAAGGAATCACCGAATCGCTTCGGTGCGAACTCTCGCCCTTCGGCATTCGAGTGCACACGGTGGCACCAGGATTGTTTCGGACCGGCTTCGTGTCTCGCGGCCTGGCCGCCAACCCGCGCACGACCGCACCTGATTCCCCCTATGCCGTTGTGGCCAGCAAGCTGCTGCCGGTGATCGCCAGCCGCATCAACGAGGGCCCCGACCCGATCGCTGTGGCGGAAGCCGTTCTCCGCACCATCGAGCAGCCGGATGCGCCAGCTCGCATTCCTGTCGGCGAGGAGGCTCTTTACGCCGACGAGATGAAACGCAGCCTGGCGCCCGCAGCGTTCGAAGCCGCCGTACGCCGCCTCTATGGTCTGGAAGCTCCGGCGTGACGGCGCCGGCTCTCGAGTGATTCGACGGGGTGGTTTCGATCTGCTCGAGATGAAACGGAGCGTTGTCGATTGGTGTATTTCACGCAACACGCGTACCGATCTCATCGGCGGCGCGGGTCTTCTAGGCGGTCACCCTGTCATCGCGGCGCAGGAAGAGACGAAACGACTGCTGCTTCACGACGCAGATCCGGCGCGGCCTCTCCCGACCGTCGTATTCAAGAAGACCTAACGAATGCAACTGGGCAGCCAGCGCCTGGAACTCGCCTACTACGGAGACAGCCACGAACCCGGCAACATCTTCATCTATGCGCCGGAGCAGAAGACGTTGATGGTCGTCGATCTTGTCTTCCCGGGATGGATGCCGTTCCGGCGCTTTGCCGTTGCGCATGACGTGCCAGCCTGGATGGCGCGGGTGGAGATGATCGCGAAGCTGCCCTTCGACAAGCTGGTAGCAGGCCACGTCGCGCGATTGGGGACGCGTGCCGACGTGCTGACCCGGATCGGGTTCGATAACGACGTGAAGCGTGCGGCAACGGCAGCGCTGAAGACGATTCCTTTCGTGGACGGAATTCATCCGGCCGATGCAGAGAACCCGTGCGCGCTCACAGACGCCTATACGGCGCGTGCGGCCGGATATTGCGTCAATGCGTTGACGCCAAAATGGAGCACCCGGTTGGGCGGGTTCGACACTTTCGTCTGGGACCGGTGATACGCGATGGAGCAGAGCCTTCGCTTGGACTGAAGTGCGGTATTGCGCAACTTGAGAGAAATCCGTCGGGAGAGGCGAGCGTCGAGGCAAGCGACTGGCAACCCGGATACCGGCTCGATGCGCGGAGCGGACGGCTACACGGAGACGATGTTTACGCTGGCGAGGCTGGACGACTTCGTGCCGGCGCGCGCCGGACCAGATGCGGCAGGCGCATCCGCGGATGCGCCTTCGAGTTGTTCGGCCGGTATTCAGGCAGCGAATGGCGGGTAATCGACATATCCGTTCAGGCCGCCACCGTAGTAGGTCGAACGATCGGCCGTAGCGAGCGGCAGTCCGGTTTTCAGTCGGTGCACGAGATCCGGATTGGAGATGAACGGCTGCCCGAATGCGGCGAGATCGATCAGGCCATCGCTTATGAACGAGCGCGCACGTTCGGCCGTCATGCCTCCGGCGAGGATGATCGCAGTCTGGTTCGCCTCGTTCCTGATACGGGAAAGCAACTCGATGGTACGGGCTTCCGAGGCCGTGGCGTCTTGGGGCGCCACCGAGACGTTCGTCTGGTCCATGACATGGATATACGCTATGCGGCGCATGCCGAGTTCAGCGGCAAGCGATCCGTAGGTATCGAGAATGCCCGGGTAGTGTGGCATATCGAACAGCAGCCCATACGGTGAGATCCGGATCCCGATCCTCCCGGAGCCTATACGTGCGGCAATGCCGTCAACGACTTCCAGCGCGAAGCGCAACTGATTTCCAGGCGTCGCCGAATAGCGGTCGGTGCGATCGTTGACCAGGGGATTGAGAAACTGCTCGAAGAGGTAGCCGTTGGCAGCGTGGATTTCCACGCCGTCGAATCCGGCGTCGACGGCATTGGCCGCGGCGGTAACGAAATCCTCGACCACACGCCCGACTTCCCTCGTCGACAAGGCGGACGGCGTCGACGCCGAAACGAACCCAGGCCGCCCTTGGTCGTCGTAGGCAAAGACGATCGAGTCTTTTGCGAGTCGCGACGTGGCGCTGCGTGGTGCCTTGCCGTCAGGCTGAAGGCTCGTGTGCGATACACGGCCCACGTGCCACAGTTGCGCGAAAATCTTGCCGCCGACGGCGTGAACCGAATCCGTGGTGAGCCGCCACCCGGCCGTCTGCTCGTCCGAGTAGATGCTCGGATTGAACAGATAGCCCTGGCCCTCGCGTGAGATGGGGCTTCCTTCGGTCACGATCAGTCCGGCGGTCGCGCGCTGCGCGTAATAGAGCGCGGTGCGTTCGTCGGCAATATTGTTTGCAGCGCGGGATCGGGTCATCGGAGCCATGACGATGCGATTCGCGAGTGGAATTCCGTTGAGATCGAACGGCTTGAAAAGTTGAGTCATGTTGGTTTCCTCGTGTGGCAACCTATTGCTGAAGGTACAGTCCCAGTGCTTCGGCGCCGCCGATGTGCCGGCCGTTGATGAACACCTGCGGCGCGGTCATGCTGCCGGATACGGCGCCCAATACCTTGGCGCGGATGTTGTGGTCGAGCGGTACCTCGACATATTCCATGTCATGGTCGAACAGCAACTGCCTGACCCTCGCGCAGTAAGGGCAGCCGACCTTGGAGAACACGACGATCCGGTCGGGACGCAGCGCATCCGGTGCAACATGGTCGAGCAGCGTGTCGGCGTCGGACACCTTGAACGGATCGCCCGGCTCATCGGGCTCGACGAACATCTTGTCCACGATGCCGTTCCTGACCAGCATCGAATAGCGGCGGCTTCGTTTGCCGAAGCCCAAACCCGTCTTGTCGACAAGCATGCCCATGCCGTCAGTGAACTCGCCGTTGCCATCCGGAATCATCACGATATTCCGGCATTCCTGGTTCCTGGCCCATTCGTTCATCACAAAGGTGTCGTTGACGGCCACGCAAAGGATGGCGTCCACGCCGGCGGCATGGAACGCAGGTGCCAGTTCATTGAAGCGCGGCAGGTGGGTCGACGAGCACGTCGGGGTGAAGGCGCCCGGCACCGAGAATACGGCGATCGTCCTGGCATCGAACAGCTCCGCGGTGCTGACGTTCCTCCATGCGTTGTTTTCGCATAGGCGGAACGTCACGTTGGGCACGCGTTGACCTTCACGGGATTGCGGCATGTTGAGCTCCTCATCGGCAGTCGGTGATCCGGGCGGGAGAACGGCATGTGTGAAACGGACAATGTCCGCACCCGGTTGATCGTTGCTGATGATCAGTATGGAGTGCGATCGCTGTATGGTCGACGGGGTCGCGCGGCAATACAGCCGTGCGTGAAATGCACCAACGACGCGACGTAGCGATGCCACGCTCACGAGGCTTCGGCCCTCCTTGCTGCAATCTCGCGTGCGTATCGGAACGAACGACGTCGATCTTCAAACCCGGATTCACTCAAGCGATGAATCCGGAGTCCGTCGAATGTGCGAATTCGTCCCGATGTGCACGATATGCGAAATGCGGAGCGTCTCTGTATTTCCGCACGTTGTCGATTGTTGTCGCCCAGGCAATATGGTGAGTTCGCCCGCGGTGCTACCGAGGTTCGAAGCTCGGGCCTAGAATTCGCGTCGACGATCGTCACATACGCGCCATGCCGTATGTCGATCCGATCGTACGAAGCATCTCACTGAATCTCTCCAAGGAGTGCCCCATGCGATTCGATATGGTTACGCGAGCGAGTATCTGCTCCGCGATACTTCTCGCAGTCATGCCGACAGTGGCGTTTGCCGAGCCGTTTGCCGTGAAGGTTGACGATCTCGACCAGGGCGGTCGGTTCGTGAATGCGCAGGTGTACAACGGATTCGGTTGTCAGGGCGACAACGTCTCGCCCCGCGTCTCGTGGTCGCACATCCCGCCCGGAACGAAAAGCATCGTCGTGACCATCTACGATCCCGACGCGCCGACGGGCGGACTCGGATGGACGCACTGGGATGTCGTCAATATCCCGCCTTCGGAAACGGCGATTCGGAAGGGGGCATCGGGAGACGCACGACTGATGCCGGCCGGCGCGCTCGAGACGTTGACGGATTTTGGCGAGTCCAGGTACGGTGGGCCATGCCCGCCGCAAGGCGAATCACATCGATATGTCGTCACGGTATCCGCGCTGTCGGTCCCGAGCGTCGATGTGAAGCCGACGTCGAGTCCGGCGGTCGTCGCATATCAGATGCATGGAAACATCATTGCCCAGGCACGATATGTCGCGACGTACCATCGACAGTCGAATTGATGGCTGAATGCCGGTCGAGCGTATGTTTGGTCGGCATCACGACGTGCGTGGCCGTGCAGTGTCGCGGCCGGGAACGCTGCCGCGCAACGCTTCATGGTCGATACGCAAGATGGCGCCCTGAAGGGGCGCGCACGGATGACGCGTTGCTCGCGCATCGACTGTGTCCAGGTCGCACGGTGCGGTCAATTGACGGGATCGATGCACGCGGCCAGAGGTTCCTCGATGCCCGATCGTCGCGACCGGCACGGGGTTTCAAAAGCGATAGCGCACGTAGCCCGAGTAAAAATTGCTCCCCGGGTTCGGTTCCTTGATGCCGGCATTGGAGATATGCTGGAAGCGGAATCCAATTTCCGTGGCGGCGTTTTTACCAAGGCCGACACCCACCCCCACCATATCCGAGAACTGGAACGCACTGCCCATGCGGTGCTGGTCGGAAGTGCCTGCATGGCTCAAGATGCGCACGCCAACCGAACCCTCGACGAACGGCACGACATGACCGCCGTGCTTTTCGAGGCGGAGTATCGGCGAGAGTCCGAGTTCCGTCAGGTCGCGTTTGTTCGTTTCGCCGCGTGTATTCCAGCCGGCTATATTCGCTTCTGCCTGGAGCCTGAACAACCAGCCCTCCGGATTGCCATACTGAATGGGGGTGTTGAAGTTGATGCCAAGCTCGTATTTATTGATGTCGTGACTCGTATCTCGACCATACCCGAGATGCACGGCCGGATGATGCCAGCCGACGAGCTCTGCTGCAGCGACGTTCGAATTGGCGATACTCAGCAATGCGGCCGCGGCGACAGGACGCATGAGCGCGTTGATCGAAAAATGGCGTGCCTTGATCGGTTCGCAAGGCGATTCATGTGATGTCATGTGCGAAATATGGGCTATCTGTTCGACCGTCGACTTGCCGGAGAATATATGCGGTAAATCGTATGGAAATCGCCGAAATTCCAGAAGCTCGCCACGTGGAAATTGCGTGTTGCCCGGCGCACGACAATCGACGGTCATTCGGTTATTTGTGCCGCTTCCGTTGTGCTGTCTGCATCTTTGCCTGCAGTAATGTTTCGAGCTCCTTGAGGTACATCATCACGGCACGGAGATAGGTATTTTCCTTGGGCAATTCTTCGCTCGCACGTTTGGCCGGCGTGCGAGAGTCGCTGGATTTCGATGGGGGGGATGTAACCATCTTTCAAAGGCGTTCTGGTCGGTATGGCATTAAACGACGTAGGCTGCTTCGTGCTGGCGCCGCTGTTGAATTCCTTGCACTCATTGCGCTTTGTCGTTGCCGACAGATCGATGTCGCGCCTTCGGCGCATGAGATGACGGAACCGGATCGCCAGAGGGCCGGCCGTCGCGCAATGGGACGTCTCGTACGCCAGGCATCGTGAAGTCTCCAAAGAGGTCGCCGGATGGTCCGGGGCAGGCCGGTCGGGCGACGGCTCGCTTCAGGCGAGAAGCCAGCCGGCTTGCGGTACGCGGATTCCGGCAATAGCCGCGTGCCACGATCGTAGTGGGCGGCGAGCGGAGGCGGTAGGCAGCGAGGTGGACTCATCGTGTTGTCCGTTATGCACCAGTTGAATCGATGAACGCTCGAGATCGACTTGGCGGAACGGCGACCGAGACTGCGCGAACACGTTGTTCGGCTGGTCTGTAAACAGCGGCAACCAGGCCGGTTGAAGAAGGAGGTGAATCGTCCGGCCGTCGCGTCGGGCGCGAATCGCGGCCCAATATTGATGTGATAGGACTGTGTCCAATATCTGCATTTCAATGTCGCGATTAATGGCACATTCCATTCGACGGCGGGCGCAGTATAATCGTGCCCCGTATAGTTCCCGTAGGGCTGCCGTGATTTTCGGCGGCGGGATACCAGGCAGGCGACACTGGAGCGCGGTAGCGAGCGGTTCGTATGCTCACAGCAATGCAGGGCAAGGAGGGGAAATGAGCACACGGGTGCATCCGACGTTGCCCCGGCATCACGACGACCGCGAGGACCCTGTCGCCTATGTGGTCGACGACGACGCATCAATGCGCGAGGCGCTTGATGCCCTGCTGCGCTCCATCGGGCTTCGCGTCGAGACATTTGAATCGGCGCAGGAATTTCTTGCGTTCCCGAAATACAGCGTGCCGAGTTGCCTGATTCTCGATGTCAGGCTTCGTGGAGAAAGCGGTCTCGCTTTTCAGGAGCAGATAGCAACCAGCAACATGCGTCTGCCGATCATATTCATGACCGGGCATGGCGATATTGCTATGACGGTCAAGGCGATGAAAGCGGGCGCGGTTGATTTCCTGGCGAAACCGTTTCGTGATCAGGACATGCTGGACGCCGTTGCCAATGCATTGGCGCGCGACGGACAACGGCTGATAGCCGAACAGTCGGGTTTGGCGGTTCGCGCCGCCTATGATTCACTGACACCGCGCGAGCGGGAAGTCATGAGCCTCGTTGTGGCAGGCTTGAAAAACAAGCAAATCGCCTTTGAATTAAACCTCAGCGAGGTCACGGTGAAGATTCATCGCGGGCAGGTCATGAGGAAGATGGCGGTTCGGTCGGTCGCCGATCTCGTCAGAAAATCGGCATCGCTTGGCGCTACTCCGCAACTGAAGAAATAGAGACGATGCATAGGCTCCGGCGGCGCGCTGCCCCAACGGTTGTCGACCGCCTATGGCTTTTTCAGTGCGAAGTTGAGCCAATGTTCGATGGCATCGGGATCCGCTGGTTTGCCAAGCACGACCAGTGCGCCGATTGCCAGCGCCTTTGCTTTCAGATCGGCAGTCGGAAACGACGTGATGAACAGGGTCGGCATGGTGTGGCCGAGTGCCTGAATCCGGATCAGCATGTCGACTCCCGACATGCCGGGCATCATGACGTCTGAGATCAGGCACGATGTTTCGGCGATTCCACCGGAATCAAGAAATTCCTCCGCAGACGCGAATAGGCGTGTTGGCCTGCCGAACGAGCGCACGAGGCTACCCGTCGCAAGCCGGAAGGCTTCATCGTCGTCAACTATCGAAACTATTTGAGCGGCACGCAAGTGTTCGGCCTCGTACATCGGGAAAGGAGCAGCGTGCGCTGGACCGTCGTGCGGCACAGCGAGAACGCGTCGGCTTATGCTTTGACGGTAGCCAGCGTAAATCTCATCTGCAAGATGTGAAATAGTACCTATGTATTAGTGGACCTGATCGTCGACGAAGTCGAGCGAGTGTTGCGAACCGCTCTCGTTCGATCGAGTCTCGCCACGAATGCGGACGCGGAGCTCGGTTTGCGTTGAACATGCGCATTCGCTGTTGGTGAGCGAGGGGGCGCCAGCGCAGCCTGCGCCGCGAGGATGATCCGGTCGTACCGACGGAAGGGTAATCGGCATGATCAGGATTCGGCGGATACGCGCGACGACCGGCGGCCGAGTGGCGAATCTTTCCAATGGTAAATATGAAAGGTAGCGGTAATCTTAAATGGCGCGGTAATATGCTGGCGGCGTACCTGTTTATGCGGCGATTTGTCATCGCGAAGATGTTTTTGACTAGATAGCTTCGGCGTGTATCGGTGCCGACTTTGCACTGAGATGCGGGGTGCAGCCGTGATCACGGACCAAAGTTCGACGGCAGCACGCGGCAGATCAAGACCTTCATAAGGCTCCGGTTCCGATGGGTGAGAGACTTCAGATTCTGTGGGACGACGGTGAGCGCATTGTCTCCCGGGGAACGTGCCGAGGCGAGGGTGGTGGCGGCAGCGTCCTGTATGCGTATCCCGCAGCCGAGCATCCATTGCCGTCCAGCATAGAGCGGCTCACTCACGAATTCGGCCTGAAAAATCATCTCGATGGTGCATGGGCGGTGCGGCCGCTGAAGCTGCTGCGCGCGGATAACCGCACGGTCCTGATGTTCGAGGACCCCGGCGGCGAGCCGCTGACGCGTCTGATTGGCGCGCCTATGGAGACCGGGGCGTTCTTGCGCGTTGCTATTGCGATTGCTTCGGCGCTGGTCAACGTTCACAAGCACGGACTCCTCCATAAGGACGTCAAGCCGCTACATATTCTGGTGAACTGTTCCGATGGACGAGCGCGCCTGACCGGATTCGGCCTCGCCTCGCGGCTGCCACGCGAGCGCCAGGCGCCTGAACCGCCGGAGACCATTTCCGGCACGCTCGCGTATATGGCGCCCGAACAGACCGGACGCATGAATCGCTCCGTCGACTCGCGCAGCGACCTCTATGCGCTGGGTGTCACGCTCTACCAGATGCTTACCGGCGTGCTGCCGTTCAGTGCAGCGGACGCGATGGAATGGGTGCATTGTCATATCGCCAGAAAGCCGGTGCCGCCCAGCGGACGTGTTGGCGTGCCGGCCACTGTGTCCCACATCATCATGAAACTGCTCGCGAAGACAGCGGAGGAGCGCTATCAGACGGCCGCCGGTCTCGCGCACGATCTTCAACGGTGCCTGGCCGACTGGGAGCGTCAGCGGCGCGTGGACGACTTTCGACTGGACGAGAACGGCACGCTGGACCGGCTACGGATTCCCGAGAAGTTGTACGGACGGGAGCGCGAGGTCGGCATCCTGTGCGCCGCGTTCGAACGCGTGCTCAATACCAGCACACCTGAGCTGGTGCTGGTCTCGGGCTATTCGGGTATCGGCAAATCCTCTGTCGTTCACGAATTGCATCGAGTGCTGGTGCCGCCTCGCGGGCTCTTCGCATCAGGCAAGTTCGATCAGTACAAGCGCGACATTCCGTATTCGACGCTTGTGCAGGCTTTTCAAGGTCTGGTACGCACACTGCTCGGCAAGTCCAACGCGGACCTTGCGACGTGGCGCGATGCATTATGCGACGCACTCGAGCCCGACGCGGCGCTCGTGACCAACCTTATCCCCGAGTTGAAGCTGATCATCGGTGAGCCGCCGCCGCTTCCCAAGCTCGAACCGCATCAGGTGCAGCAGCGGTTCCTGCGCGTATTTCGGCGTTTCATCGGCGTATTCGCCAAGGCGGAGCATCCGCTCGTGCTGTTCCTCGACGACTTGCAGTGGCTTGATACGGCAACGCTGGATCTTCTGGAGAATCTGCTTGTCGACCCCGGCCTGTGTTACCTCATGCTCGTCGGCGCGTACCGCGACAACGAAGTCGATGCCACGCACCCATTGACGGGCAGACTTCGGTCGATCCGGCACGCGGGTGCCAGGATCGACGAGATCAAGTTGGCGCCGCTCTCGAGGCATCACATCGAGCAGTTGATTGCGGAGTCGTTGCATTGCGATCGCGCGTGTATCGAGCCGCTGGCACGATTGGCGGAGGAGAAGACTGCCGGCAACCCGTTTTTCTTGATCCAGTTCCTGCAGACGCTGGCGGAAGAGGAACTGCTGACTTTCGATCATGATGCGTCGACCTGGATCTGGGATGCGGCCAGCATCCATGCCAAGGGATACACCGACAACGTCGTGGATCTGATGATCGGCAAGCTGGTCCGTTTGCCGGTTGAAACGCAGCAGGCACTGCAGCAACTCGCATGCCTTGGGAACGTCGCTGAGATTTCGACGTTGTCGCGTGTCTTTGCCGTTCCGGAATCTGCAGTCCCCGTGACATTGTGGGACGCGGTCCGCCAGGAACTGGTCGAGCAGTCTGAAGGGGCCTACGCGTTTGTTCACGACCGTGTTCATGAAGCGGCGTACTCGCTGATTCCCGAAGAGGCGCGCGCCAAAGCCCATCTGCAAATCGGTCGCGTGCTTGCTGCGCAAACGCCACCGGAACGGCGTGACGAGGCGATCTTCGAAATTGCGGGGCAGCTCAACCGCGGCTCCGCACTGATTACCGAGCGCGATGAGAGAGAGCGGCTGGCAGAATTCAACCTGTTTGCCGGCCGGCGCGCCAAGGCATCGACTGCCTACGCGTCCGCGCTCGCCTATTTCTCGACCGGCTTGTCGCTGTTGAATGACGATTGCTGGGTCCGCAGACACGAGCTGATATTCGCGCTGGAACTGGGCCGCGCGGAATGTGAATTCCTGACCGGTCAATTGTCGGCCGCCGAAGAGCGATTGGCGCAACTGTCGAAACGTGCCGCCACGACCGTCGAGCGCGCCCGGGTTGCATGTCTGCGGGCAGACCTGTATCTCATCCTCGACCAGAACGAAAATGCGATCGCGGTTTGCCTGACGTTTCTTCGTCACGTGGGCCTGGACTGGTCGCCGCGCCCGGACGCGGTGCCGGTACGCAGCGAATATAATCGCATCTGGTCGCTGCTCGGCGATCAGGCAATCGAAGAACTCGTCGAGCTTCCGTCGATGGATGACCCGACCGTTCTTGCAACCGTCGAAGTGCTGACCAAGCTGTTGGCACCGGCCGTGTGCACGGATTGCAACCTTGCCTGTCTGACCGTCTGTAAAGCAATTACCCTGAGTCTCGAGCATGGCAATGGCGATGCTTCTTGCGTGGCCTATGTTCACCTTCCGAGATTCGCCGGACGACTTTTCGGTGACTACGAGGCAGGATTCCGGTTCGGCCATCTCGGACGCACGCTTGTCGAGCGGCGCGGGATCGAGCGTTACAAAGCCAGCACGTATCACCCGTTTTCCATTTTCGTCGCTCACTGGGTACAACCGGTACGGACGTGCGGCGATCGGTTGCGCCGCAATTTCGACCTGGCCAACCAGATCGGTGACGTACCCATTGGCGCATTCTCGTGCAACTGCCTCATCTCGAATCTGCTCTTTATCGGTGAGCCGCTGGCCGAGCTGCAGCGAGAGGCCGAAAGTGGTCTCGCGTATGCCAGGAAAGTGCGATTCGGCGCCGTCATCGATTTCATCGAAAGCCAGCTCGCACTCATCCGGATGCTCCGTGGCACGACACCGAAATTTGGCTGCCTCGATGACGGGGCGTTCGACGAAGCACAGGTCGAGCAACGCTTGTCCGCGCCGTCGCATTCGATTGCGGCATGCTGGTATTGGGTCCGGAAACTGCAAGCTGGCTTCATCGCCGGAGACAACGAGGCAGCGATGCATGCCGCCGCGAAGGCACACGATCTACGCTGGACGCTGCACGCGTTCATCGAGGAGGCCGAGTACTATTTTTATGCCGCGTTGACCCTGGCCCGTCACTGCGACGCCGTCCGCCCCGAACAGTGGCCATCGCACCTTGATACGCTGAACGATCACCACCGGCAACTCCGCATCTGGTCGGATCTCTGCGCGGAGAATTTCGCGAGCCACAGTGCGCTGATCGGTGCCGAGATCGCGCGCCTCGAAGGTCGTGTGACCGACGCCGAGATGTGCTACGAACAGGCTGTTCGCTCGGCGCAGGAAAGCGGTTTCATCCACGTCGAGGCGCTGGCTAATGAACTGGCAGCGCGTTTTTATGCGGCTCGCGGCCTCGGGAGAATTGCCCGTGTATATATGCATGACGCCCGCTATGGCTATCTGCGCTGGGGGGCCGATGGAAAGGTCCGGCAACTCGAAGCGAACTATCCCTACCTGAATGCTTACCAGCGAACCGACAGGCTGACTCCCGGGCAGTCGGTCACGATCGATGCGCCAGTCGAACATCTGGATCTGGCGACCGTGATCAAGGTGGTGCAGGCTGCGTCCGGCGATATCGTCCTCGAAAAACTCATCGACATGGTCATGCGCACGGCCGTCGAGCAGGCGGGCGCGGCACGAGGTCTGCTGATCCTGCCGATGCACGGCGAGCATAGCATCGTGGCGCAGGCGACGACCGGTGAGACGGCTATCCAGTTGCAACTGTGCGATCTGCCGGTGAGCGGCGAGATGCTGCCGCAGGCGGTTCTGTACCATGTCTTGCGTACCCGCGAGAGCATCATTCTCGACGATGCCGCGATTGTGCCCACCTTTGCCGACGATCCGTATATTCGCGAGCATCGTGCGCGTTCCATTCTTTGTTTGCCTTTGATGAATCGGGCAACGTTGACCGGCGCGCTCTACCTCGAGAACAATCTGGCCGCCCACGTGTTCAGTCCGGCGCGTATCGCCGTGCTCAAGCTTGTGGCATCGCAAGCTGCGATCTCGTTGGAAAATGCCCGCCTCTATCGTGACGTCGAGGAGCGGGAGGCAAAAATCCGGCGCCTTGTCGATGCGAACATCATCGGCATTCTTGTCTGGAATGCCAACGGCGAAGTTCTGGAGGCCAACGACGTATTTCTGCGCATAGTGGGATATGACCGCAACGATCTCCTGGCGGGCCGCTTGCGCTGGAGGGATCTGACGCCGGTGGAAGCACAACAAGAGGCCGATGAAAGGCTGCAGGCGCTTCAGCGGACGGGCCGTGTCGATCCTTTCGAGAAGGAGTACATCAGGAAGGACGGGACCCGCGTGCCTGTCATTGTCGGCCTGGCGACTTTTGAGGCCAGGCGGAATGAAGGTGTCGCGTTCGTGCTTGATCTGACCGAGCAAAAGCAGGCCGCGGAAAAAATCCGCGAGACCGAGCGGCGCTATCGGGAGGTGCAGACCGAAATGGCGCATGCGAATCGTGTGGCGACCATGGGGCAGCTCGCAGCCTCGATCGCGCATGAGGTCAATCAGCCGATTGCCGCAACGGTCACCAATGCTCAGGCCGCGCAGCGCTGGCTAAACCTCCAGCCGCCGGATATCAACGAGGCTAACCTTGCGCTCGGCCGCATCGTCAAGGACATCAATCGCGCGTCGGACGTGCTGGGCAGGATTCGCCAGCTGATCAGGAAAGCCCCGCCGCGGAAGGAGCCGGTGAACCTCAACGACGCGATTCGCGAGGTGATCGAACTCACCCGGGGAGAAGCAAGGAAGAACGGCGCTTCGGTGGAGATACAGCTCGCCGACGACTTGCCATGCGTTGAAGGCGACCGTGTCGAGCTGCAGCAGGTGCTGCTGAATCTGGTGATCAATGCGCTCGAAGCGATGAACGGTGTCGACGATGGCCGGCGAGAACTGCGCATCGATACCCGGACGTCCGAGATTGGCGGCGTACGGGTGACTGTACGGGATTCGGGGCCGGGTTTTGGTCCGGACAACACGAAAAGCGTCTTCGCACCTTTCTACACGACGAAGCCCACCGGGTTGGGGATGGGATTGTCGATATGCCGCTCCATTGTCGACGCCCATGGCGGCGAATTATGGGCCAGTGACAATTCACCGCGCGGCGCTGTTGTCCAGTTCACGGTGCCGCTGCATCCGGCCACGGCAGACTAGCATCCCGGGCGTCGCGCGACGCGGCACCGACCATGCGGAACCGTCTTCGACGTTTTTTCTGCCGGCGTAACCGAAGCCCACTGCCGGTGCGGCGGGGCGAGGAGTCGGTCCTCGGACAGGATCACCACCAAGGATGGCGTCGAAATCTACTACAAGGAATGGGGGCCGAAGGATGGTCAGGTAGTCACGCTCAGCCATGGCTGGCCGCTTTGCTCTGACCGCAAGCCTTGCCCACATCGCGTGGCGGTTTCTGCAGATTCCAGCTACCGTTTGTCTCCTCCCGTTGGTCGAAGCCGGATCCAGGGTGCTTCTTCGGGAATAGGCAGAGGCTTCGGGCCGGATCGACCTGCCGAGTGATTCGACTGGGCAAAGACCGGACCGATCGTGATCGGTCAGTGCGGTCGTGCCATCGTTATGGTTGCCAATACAACCATCTATGCGCTACCAATGCGATGAGTTGTGCCACGACGGCGGGCTCGAGCGTGACGAGCGGCAACCGATTGTCGAGCGCATTGAAATGGAAGATTTCGCCGAAGCCTGGCGCGATCACCGCTCCCAAGCCTGCCTGTTGCAGGCCCCACGCCGCATGCGCCCGGCTGGAACGGCAACCGACGTTCGCTCCTGCAGCGAGGATGTTCGCGCGCCCGCACTCGGGATCCGCCGTGCCGGATCGAGGCGGGCGATACGCCGGTCGTGATTCTGCCGGCGAGCATTCCGGACCCGGATGCATGAAGATCGGGTGCGACATGAACGGGCGTCGACACGCCCCTATCGCGCCATGATCGATGCCTGGGCCGCTTGATATGCCATCATGCGTCTTTTAGTATGAAGGAAGCGCAGCGTGCGTCTGCGCACAAGCTTGGTCACCGAGGAGACACATGCAATCCAGGTCGGCGGCTCCCTATACGATCGTCGTGATCGGCATCGTGATCGCCTGCGCGCTAATGGGGCTGTGCGTGCTGCAGCTGTTCCAGAGCCGCAACGACGCGCTCGAGCGGGCGAGCGAAACTTCCCGCAATCTCGGCCTGGTCGCCGAGCGAGACATCGAACGCAACCTCGAACTCTATGACTTGTCGCTGCAGGCGGTCATCCAGGGGCTTCAACGTCATGACTTGATGGACGCACCCGCGAGCGTGCGGCGCGCCGCGCTGTTCGATAACGCGATGACGGCACAATTCCTCGGCTCGATGCTGGTACTCGATGCCGCCGGCAACATCGTCCTGGATTCCGCCAACGACGTGCCGCGCCGCGGCAATTTCGCCGACCGCAACTACTTCACCGTCCATCGCGACAATCCGGATGCAGGGCTCTATATCAGCGACCCGTACCCGTCGCGCCTGCGCAGCGGCACGCTCAGCATCGGGCTCACGCGGCGGATCTCGAACCCCGACGGCTCGTTCGCCGGGATCGTGCTCATCGCGGTCAACCTCGAATATTTCCACCATCTGTTTGCCGGCCTGTCACTGGGGCAGCACGGTTCGATCTCGCTGATCGGCAGCGACGGCGTCATGGTGATGCGTCAGCCGTACGACGCTCGCACCATCGGCCGCGACATCAGCCAGGCCGCGACCTTCAAGCGGTTTCAGACCGCGCGGGAGGGCGTATTCTCGGAAACCTCGACGCTCGACGGGGTACGCCGTCTCTACTACTTCAGGCATCTGCCGAAGCTGCCGCTGATGATCATGGTCGCCGAAGCGGAGCAGGACATCTATGCGGCGTGGCGGCACCGGGCCGCGACGATCGGCGCGCTGGTGGCAACGTTCGGCGCTGCGTTCATCGCGGTGTCGGTCATGCTCGGCACGCAACTCCGGCGCCGGATGCGCGCCGAATCGGAACTCGTGTTGCTCGCACGCACCGACGGCCTTACCGGGCTGAACAATCGCCGCAGCTTCGCGGAAGTGCTGGATCGCGAATGGCGTCGTGCCCGGCGAGCGCGATCGGTCTTCTCGTTGTTGTTCGTCGATGTCGACCGCTTCAAGGCCTATAACGACGCCTATGGCCATCAGGCGGGAGACGACGCGCTGGCCGCGGTTGCGCGCTGCATCGGCGACAACATCCGCCGGCCGGCCGATACCGCAGCCCGCTACGGCGGGGAGGAATTCGTCGTGCTGCTCCCCGATACGCCCGAGACGGGCGCCGCCCAGATTGCCGAGCGGATTCGCGCGGCAATCGACGAACTGGCGCTCGAGCACGTCGGCAGCGAACATGGGCGCGTCACCGCCAGTATCGGCCTCGCGAGCTGGACGCCCGAGCACGATGAGGAGGCCGGCAGCGTGATCAAGGCTGCCGACGAGGCGCTGTACCACGCGAAGGCGACCGGCCGGAACAAGGTCGCCGCCTTTCAGGCGCCGGCGTGACGCGTCGCGGCATGGCAGCGTTGTTGCAGCCGGCGAGCACGTATCACATGCTGTCGAGAATGTGGACGGATACCGGAAGTACGGATGCGCAACCGACGTGGTAACGAGGAAGTCCGCGCTTGCGCATGCGTGCTGCTGCCAGGCGAATGCGGCCGGAGACCTAACGACGCATACCGAACGATTCATCGATCCATATCCGTTGGGAGCCCGTCCCGGCACGGACATGTTCCGGGGCGTCGCGGTCGGTGCGGCTGCTCCGATCGTGTTTCCGTCGATCGTGCGTCATGAACCGACGGCGCGCGATATCGACGACGAGGCGGCCGCTCGAGCGCCGGTCGTGCCGGGATCCGCAAACAAGTTCGCCGCGACCAAGGCCGCCGCGCTACAGTGGACGTCAACCGCCGTCGAACGACGGGCGATGCGAGGGGCGAGCCATGCAACTTCAAACCGGCAATCTGTTCAGCACCGAAGCGGTGCGCGGCGACGACGAACGGATCGACATACTCGTCGCGGGGCCGCGCCTGAACGTCGAGCGCATCGTGTCAATGGGGCACGCGAGTCCCGACGGGTTCTGGTATGACGATCCGCGTGCCGAGTGGGTCGTGCTGCTGTCGGGCGCGGCCGTGCTCGAGTTCGAGGCGGACGCGACGCTGCACGACATGCGCCCCGGCGACTACGTGCTGATCGAGCCGCATTGCCGGCATCGCGTCGCGTGGACGCATCCGGAACAACAGTCGGTCTGGCTCGCGATCTATTACGAACGCTGAATCGCGCGGTGGCTTATTGGCCTGGCCGGTATCGGCTGAAGCGCTGCTCGATGACGCTGGTTCCCCATTGCGCGCCCTCCGATTCGCTCGTCAGCGTAAAGCCGAACGATTCGTATAAGTGACGTGCGGAATCCAGGCCCTTGAACGTCCACAGGTAGGTCTCGCCGAACTGCTGATCGTCGACGAATTGCATCGCGCGCGTCATCAGTTGCCGCCCGATACCGGAGCCGCGCAATGCGTCGTCGACGATGAACCATCGCAAATGTGCGATTCCCGTGGCTTTATTCCCGTCGATTGCGGCAGAGGCGAGCGCACGGCCGTTCTCCGCATGGAGCCACAGAGCCTTGCCTTCAGCAGGCAGCGTGCCGGCAAATTCCGCGAGTTCGGTAGCAACCTTTTTCTCGAAGAACGCGCCAAACCCCCAGTGCTCCGCATAGAACCGCGCGTGAAGGCTTGCTATGTCGCCGATACAGCCGGGTTGGTAGCCGTCGACAATCTGCGCGGCGTCCGGTTTCGGTGAAGACGCCCCGGCAACGTTGTCCTGCGCGAGCGCATCGCTGTAAAGCGCGAGGGCGCGGACGAGGGTTTGCTGGTCTGCCGGAACCATTCGGCGTAACGCGTTCGACACCTGACGCGTCGCGAACTGGTCGATCTTCTTGCGAAGTTTTTGCCCGTCGGCAGTCAGGTACAACTCGGTCGCACGTGCATCGTCGGGGGAGACGCGGCGCGTCACGAAGCCGGCCGTTTCGAGCCGGGAAAGCTGCCTGCTCGTATTCGATTTGTCCAGGCGCAGCATGCTGCCCAGATCCTTTGCACTGATGCCGGGCGCCATGCCTATTTCGAGCACGGCGTGAACGGCAGAGGGCGCCAGATCGCTATCGGCCAATGTCGCGCGCATGAAACCCAGTTCGCGAACCAGCTTGCGGGAAAAATCGCGAAGCTCGAGGATCGTCGCCTCGCGAGGCTTCGCCGGAATATCGATGAGGTCCATGACCAGTCCAACAGAAAGTTGCGAGTCGCAAGTAATATTAGTTGCGACTCGCAACTTGTCAAGGCCGATTTCGTCGGCATGCAGGGCATGCATGACCGATATTGCAGGCCTGCGCGCCGAAAAAGGCGCGGCGGCGCGACCTAGCCGCGCCCCACGAACGGCATCGTGGTCGCCATGATCGTCATGTTCAGGATGTTGGTGTCCAGCGGAAGATTCGCCATCTGCACGACCGCATTCGCGACATGCGTGACGTCCATGCGTGCCTCGGGCGCCATGCGTCCGTCGGCCTGCAGAACGCCTTCCGTCATCCGGTCGGTGAGCGACGTTGCCGCATTGCCGATGTCGATCTGGCTGCACGCGATGTTGTACGCGCGGCCGTCGAGCGCGAGCGACTTGGTGATGCCGGCCACCGCATGCTTGGTGGCCGTGTACGCGATCGTGTTCGGGCGCGGCGTATAGGCGGAGATCGAGCCGTTGTTGATGATCCGGCCACCCTGCGGCGTTTGCGCTTTCATCAGGCGCCATGCTGCCCGCGCGCACAGAAAGACGCCCGTCAGGTTCGTCGCGACGACATCGTTCCACACGCCGAGTTCGTATTCGTCGAGCGCAACGGCCGGCGCGTTGCGGCCGGCGTTGTTGAACAGGACATCCAGCCGGCCGAACTGCCGTGCGATCTGCGCGAACGCGTGTTCGACCGACGCTTCATCGGTGACGTCCGCCGGAAACGCATGCGCGTCGCCGTGGGCGGCGGCGATCGCCTCGTTCGTTTCATGCAGCGATGCTTCCTTGCGCCCGATCAGCGCGACGGTAAATCCGGCGTTCGCGAGCGCGATAGCCGCGGCACGACCGATGCCGGAGCCGGCGCCCGTGACGGCGGCGAACTTGTTCGAGGCAGACATGGCTTGATTCCCTGCGGGTTGGGGTGAGGAAAGAGGCGGCGGGTGCGCGATGTACTCGCCGTGCGCCGATCGACGCGACATCGTACCGCGCACCACGGGTTTCGCGGTGCGAGCGCTATTTCCTGCGCGCCGGCGCGGACTTCCGTCCGCGTGTTTCGGTTTCCGCGAACAGGCTGACTACGACATCCCGCAACCACCGGTTGCCTTCGTCCTGATTCACGCGCGTATGCCACAGCATGTGAATCGGCGCGCCCGGCAGCGTGACCGGCAACGCGCGCCAGCCCAGCGAGAACGGTGCGGCGAGCTGCAGCGCAAGATGTTCCGGCACGGTCGCGATCAGGTCGGTGCGCTGCAGGATATAGCCGACGCTCATGAAATGCGGCACCGTCAGCCGCACGCGGCGCTTCACGCGGCGCCGCTTCAGCCATTCGTCGACCTGCCCGTGACCGGTGCCGGCCGACACGACGACCAGATGCTCGGCGTCCCGCCACGCGTCGATCGTCAGCGGCGCGTCTTCGAGCGGATGCCCGCGCCGGAACAGGCACACGTACCGCTGATCGAACAGCCGCCGCTGATAGAACCCGCCCTGCAGTTGCGGCAGCAGCCCGATCGCGAGATCGACGCGGCCGTCGGCCATTTCGTCGCTGAGATTGACGCTCGTGTTGCGCACCGTATTGAGTGCGATGCCCGGTGCCGCGCGCGAAAGATATTCGAGCAACGCGGGCAGGAACACCACTTCGCCGATATCGGTCATCCCGATCGTCATCGTGCGCGACGCGCGCAGCGGATCGAAGCCGGTTTCGGGATTGAGCGCGGCATGCAGCGTCGACAGCGCCTGCGCAACCGGCTCGGCCAGGCGCAATGCGAACGGCGTCGGGACCACGCCGCCCGGCCCGCGCACGAACAGCGGATCGCCGAGCCGGCGGCGCAGCTTCGCGAGCGCGTTGCTGACGCCCGGCTGGCTCATGTTCATCTGCTCGGCGACGCTCGACACGCGCCGCTCCTGCATCAGCCGCTGGAACAGCAACAGCAGGTTGAGGTCGATCTCGCTGAGTTCCATGGTTCGGTGATCATTCCATTCAGTGATGAAGCAGATTCCCGGCATTTTATTGTGGGATGAGAGTGCGCTGCTGACAATACCGATACGGCGCCTGCATTCGACAGGCGTGCCGGACAGGTCACGCGCGCCGTGGCCTCAACGACTCATTATCTGAATATCGGAGACACGTTCATCATGCAGACGAATCTGAGGATCGCGATCGTCGGTGCCGGCATCGGCGGCCTGACGCTGGCGCTCGCATTGCGCGAGCAGGGCATCGACGCGCAGTTGTACGAGCAGACCGACGTGCTGCGCGAGGTGGGCGCGGCCGTCGCGCTGTCGGCCAATGCGACGCGCTTCTACGAACGGATGGGATTGCGTCCGGCTTTCGACGCGGTGTGCGCGGAGATTCCGGGTCTCGTCTATCGCGACGGGCGCAGCGGCGCGGTGATCGGCCATCATCGCGGCGAGCCCGACTATCGCCGGCAGTTCGGCGGCTCGTACTGGGGCGTGCACCGCGCGGACCTGCAGGCGATCCTGTCGAAGGCGGTCGGTGCCGAGCAGATTCATCTCGGCCATCGATTGGTCGATCTCGCGCAGCATCCGGATCGCGTCACGCTGAGCTTCGCGAACGGCGAGCGCGTCGACGCCGATCTCGTGATCGGCGCGGACGGCGCGCGTTCGATCACGCGGCGCTGGATGCTCGGCTACGACGACGTGCTGTATTCGGGTTGCTCGGGCTTTCGCGGTGTGGTGCCTGCCGGGCGGATGGACCTGCTGCCCGATCCCGAGACCATTCAATTCTGGGTCGGGCCGCACGGCCATCTGCTGCACTATCCGATCGGCGACAACGGCGACCAGAACTTCCTGCTGGTCGAGCGTCATCCGTCGCCGTGGCCGTCGCGCGACTGGGTCATGCCGGCGCAAGAAGGCGAGCAGCTGCGGCTGTTCAAGGACTGGCATCCGGCGGTGGTGCAGATGATCACGGCGGTGCCGATCAGCCAGCGCTGGGGGCTGTTCCACCGGCCGCCGCTCGGCCGCTGGAGCCGCGGGCGCGTGACGCTGATCGGCGACGCCGCGCACGCGCTGGTGCCGCATCACGGGCAGGGCGCGAATCAGTCGATCGAGGATGCAATGGTGCTGGCCGCGCAACTCGCGAAGGCCGGGGCGGGCAACTGGCGCGAGGCGCAGGAGGCATACGAGCGGCTGCGGCGCGGCCGCACGCGCAAGGTGCAGTATGCGTCGATCACCGCAGCCGACGTGCTGCATCTACCCGATGGGCCGGCCGCGCAGGCGCGCAATGCGCGTCTCGGCGAGCGCGACAGCGTGCTGCATCACCTGGACTGGATCCATGATTTCGACGCGCTTGCCGACGAGCCGAACGAGCGGCAGGGCGGTACGTGGCTTTGAGCGGAAAGGTGCGGTGCGAACCGCGGTAGTGCGTCGGGCGATCGGCGCGACAGTCGCGCGGTCGGTCGTCGGGAATGCTGGCCGTGCTTGTGCCGGCCGGTATGGCCATCACGCTTAGTCAGGCATCCGTTGTGCATCGCGCTTGACCTGCTCGATGTCGCGAAGCCGTGACCGATATGCGTGATCCGGTGCGAGCGCGCGATACGCGCAGTGTGCCGCGGCGAAGCGGAGTCTGATGCGTCAGGCAGCCAGTGAGCGGATGCCTGACGCGTCATGCACTTTCGTTACTTCACGCACTCCAGCGCGTACTTCAACCCTTGCCCGAGCAGCCCGCGCCACACTTCCCACGTATGCCCGCCGTCGACGATGCGCAGCTCGGCCGGGTTCTGCGCGCGGCGCAGGTGCGTGTACAGCACGCTGGATTCCGCCTGGATCGTCAGGTCGTCGTCGCCGACCGCGATGAACATCGGCACGCGCCAGTTGCGCGCGAAATAGCCGCGCATCAGCGTCGGGTAGTTGAGTTCGTGCCACACGCGCGGATCGAACTGCCGGTCGCCGAACACGCCCACATAGCGCGCGGCGGAATTGAGCGGCGGCTCGTTCGCGTAGATCGCCGGGCTCAGCAGCATCGCGCCGCAGAACAGGCCCGGTTCGAGCAGCGAGAAACGCAGTGCGCCGAAGCCGCCCATCGATACGCCGCCGATCGCGCGGCCCGCGCGCTGGTTCGACACCGCGAAGTGCGCTTCGACTTCCGGCAGCAGGTCGTTCAGGAACGCGCTCTGCATTTTCTCCTTGCGATCGACGTACCAGTCGGTGCCGCCTTGCGGCATCACGATCACGACGGGCGGGATCTCGTGGCGCTCGATCAGCGTGTCGGCCGTGGCCTGCAGCCGGCCCTGCGTGACCCAGTCGTTCGCGTTGCCGGCATTGCCGTGCAGCAGGTACAACACCGGATAGCGCGCGCCTTCCGGGTTGTAGCCGGGCGGCAGGTAGACCGTGTAGGACCAGTCGCGCTTCAGCGACGCCGAACGGAACGCGCGCAACACGACGCTGCTGCCGGGGTTGACCGGCGGCTCCTGGGCGGCCGGCACGGGCGTGGCGAGCGTTGCGGGCGGGACGATCGCGGTCGCGGTCGCGGGCGCGGACGACGCCGGCGAAACCGCGGGCCCGCCTGGCGTGGCGTGGGCGGTGGCGAGGCAGCCGGCGAGCAGGGCGGCGGCGAACGAAAGGGCGAGTCGGCGCATGGCGAATCGTTTCAGGAAAGGCGCCCGCTATCGTAGCAGCGGCGCATGACGGCGCGGCACGTCATTGCCGCGAACGGAACGGGAACGGCAGCCGCGACACCAGCGGCGCGTAGAGTTTCGCGACGAGATACAGCAGCCCCATCGCGACGACGTCGGCGGTGAGGCCGAGCGGCACGTTCAGATAGCCTTCGGTCGCCTGGTAAAGCAGCGAGTCGACCGCGAGCGAGATGCCGGTGCCGGCGACGAAGCACAGCAGCCCCTGGCGACCGATCGTGCCGATCCAGGGCATCGCATGCGCGACCTTCTTCATCCACCCGAGGTGCACGAGCTTGGCCGCGAGCCACGCGATCGCGAGGAAGTTCGCGAGCCGCAGTGCGCCGAGGTTCTGCTTGATCGACGGATCGGTCGGGAACGGTTCGATGCGCAGCCGGTAGTACGCGCCGGCCGCGACGATCGCGAGCGACGCGGCCGTCAGCAGCCAGCCCTGCGGCTTCGGCGCGAGCGTCTGGTAGACCGGCTGGCAGCGCGCGATCACGCCGAGCACGAACAGGAACTGCCACGCGAACGGGTTGAAGTCCCACGGTGCGCCGCCGACAGTCGGCAGGAAGCGCGCGATGTGCGGCGCCGCGTACCAGAGCGAGCCGCTGAACGCGAGCATCAGCCACGGCTGCGTGCGCGCGAGCGGCAGCGCGAGCGGGACGAGCAGCGCGAAGAACGCATACATCGGCAGCACCGACGCGAGATACGGCTGGCGGCGGAACAGCAGGATGTCGCGCAGCGCCGCGAGCGGCTTGTGGAGCAGGCCGTCGAGATCGTTGGTCGGCATGTTCGGACCGTCGATCGAGAACGCGTTCAGCACGGCGGTGATCAACAGCATCAGGCCGGCCGTCACGAGGAAGGCACGGTAGATCTCGAAGGCACGGCGAATGAAACGCTGGCGCGCGGCGGCCTCGTCGTGCCGTTCGGCGAGCGAGTTGTACGCGATGGCGGTCGCGAAGCCGCCGAGGAACACGAACACCTCGGCCGCATCGCATAGCGCGTACGCATGCAGCGTCACGCGCGACAGGATGCTGCCGCCGATATGGTCGACGACGATCACAAGCAACACGAGGCCGCGGAAGAAGTCGAGCTCGGCGTAGCGGCCGGCTCGGGCTGCGGCGGTCATCGGGCCGCCTCCCGGCGCGCGCCGCGTGCGCGGCAGGCACCCGCCGCGCATGAATCGGGGTGAAGCATGACTTCGCGAAGAAATGACGAACGGATGCGCATTGTGCCACCGATGGGACGCCGCCCGGGTTTACGCGGATGGCAGGCCGGCCGGCCGTTGCCGTCAAGCCTGATCAGGCAATCGGCCGAGCGGGGCAGTTGGACGAGCGCAACGCTTTGTGCGCCGGCTCCATGCCCCGATGGACGGGCGCTTTGCGACGTGACACCATTTTGTCCTCGCGGCCGTACACCGCGCAGTCCGCCCTGCGGGCCACGCCTATAAAACAGACCAAACAATCGCCGGGCGCAACGCCTGTCCGGCAACCGGCTCCGGAGATCCGTCATGAAGAAGCACGTCATTTTTGCCGCCGCGCTGGCAGCCTTCGCCGCGCCGGCTTTCGCGCAGGACAGTGTGACGCTGTACGGCCTGATCGACGAGGGCTTCAACTACACGAACAACGTGAACGTGAATGGGGTCGGAAAAGCGAATTACCAACTCGCGAGCGGCTATGCACAGGGCAGCCGCTGGGGCCTGAAGGGCAGCGAGGACCTGGGCGGCGGGCTGAAGGCGATCTTCACGCTGGAAAACGGTTTCGACGTGAACAACGGCCGGCTCAATCAGGGCGGCCGGATGTTCGGCCGCCAGGCGTTCGTCGGGCTGAGCGCGTCGCGTTTCGGCACGCTGACCTTCGGCCGCCAGTACGATTCCATCGTCGACTATCTCGCGCCGCTGACCGCGAACGGCAACTGGGGCGGCACGCTGTTCTCGCATCCGTTCGACAACGACAACACGGACAACTCGTTCCGCGTCAACAACACGGTCAAGTACGCGAGCCCCGACTGGAACGGGCTGTCGTTCGGCGGCACCTACAGCTTCAGCAACAGCACGGGCTTCTCGACCAACCGCCAATACAGCATCGGCGCGCAGTATTCGCTCGCCGGGCTGCAGGTCGCGGCCGCCTATCTGCAGGCGAACAGCCCGGGCGTCGGCAGCGCGGGCGCGATCGCGGCCGACGACGCGAATTTCGTCGCCGATCGCCTGCGCATCTTCGGCGGCGGCATCAACTATACGTTCGGCCCGGCGACGGTCGGCTTCGTCTATACGAAGACCGACGTGAAGAACCCGGTGTCGACGGTCTACCTGCCGGCGTCGACGTTCAACGGCCTCGGGCTGACCGCGACCAAGTTCCAGAACTTCGAGATCAACGGCAAGTACCAGCTCACGCCCGACTTCTATCTCGGCGCGCAGTACGTGTACACGGACGGCAAGTTCGACGCCGCGACCGGTTCGTTCAAGCCGAAATACCACACCGTCGGGCTGATGGCGGACTACAGCCTGTCCAAGCGCACCGACGTCTATCTGCAGGGCGCATGGCAGAAGGTCGCCGGCGACAAGACGGGCACTGCGGCCGACGGCGGCTACGTGGTCGGGACGGACGGCCCGTCGTCGTCGTCGAACCAGTTCGCGGTGCGCGCCGCGATCCGCCACAAGTTCTGATCGCGCGTCACCGCGCCGGAGCCTGAGCGCCCCGGCGTCGGCTGCCGTCATTCCGCCCGGTGCGTGTCGCCGAGCGTTTGCGCGAGCCAGTCGACGAAGATCCGCACGCGCGGCGCCAGATGCCGGCTGTTCGGAAACACGACCGACACCGGCAGCGGCTGCGCATGCCATTCCGGCAGCACCTCGACCAGCGAGCCGTCCTCGAGCAGCGGTGCGAGCCCTTCGCGCGGCGCCTGGATCAACCCGAGGCCCGCGAGACAGCACGCGAGATACGCTTGCGAGCTGTTCACCGCGACGATGCTGCGCATCTTCACGGTCTGCAGCGCGCCCGAATCCATGTCCGCATATTCCCAGTCCAGTTCGCGGCCCGTGCGGCTCGAGAAATAGCCGACCGCGACATGGTCGGGCAGGTCGTCCGGCGAGCGCGGCGTGCCGTGCCGCGCGAGATACACGGGCGACGCGCAGTTGATCTGCGCCAGTTCGCCAATGCGCCGCGCGACCAGCGACGTGTCCGACAGCGCGCCGACCCGCACCGCGCAATCGATCCCGTCGGCGACGAGGTCGACGAAGCGGTCGGTCGTGCCGAGTACCACGCGCAGGTCGGGATAGCGTGCGTGGAAATCCTGCAGCGCCGGAATCACCTCGTTCAGCGCGAAGCGCTCGGGCAGGTCGACGCGGATCACGCCGCGCGGCGCGGCAGCGGCGGCAGCGTCGAACAGCGTCTCGGCATCGTCGAGATCGGCCAGCAGCCGCGTGCAGCGCTCGTAGTAAGTCGCGCCCTCGGTGGTCAGCGCGACGCGCCGGGTGGTCCGCTGCAGCAGGCGTACCCCCAGGTGTTTCTCCAGATACTGGACGGCATTGCTGACCGTCGGGCGCGGCAATTGCAACTGCTCGGCCGCTTTCGTGAAGCTGCCGAGGTGGGCGACGCGCGCAAAGATGCGCATTGCATGCAGATGGTCCATGCGGGGCGGGAGCGTGGGCGGATCGGGACAGCCACCATTGTTGATCAGCGTCGAATGATTTGGGTGGGTGTTTCGCGTTGATCGCGCGCCGCGATCGCGTCGGTGCTGTCGTCATGCGGCGACGACATCGTGCCGCCGATCGGCGCTCGCGACGCGCACCCAGCGCCAGGACGCACTGCGGGTCGTTAAATCGCAACTAACGGTCAATGACCTTGCTCACATCGAAGCGGCGGTTCCCGCCGGGGTGGCTATCGACGAGCGTTATCCGCTCGCGGAAATGGCACACTTCGACAGCGAGCAGGGACGGGGCGGCACATGGCGCCTGTGCATTCAGGCGCCGAGCATGGCGGGATCACGAGGTGGCGAGGCCGGCCGGACGAGCCCGAGCCAGCCTCAGGCAAAACCAGATGGCGGGCGGCGTGACGGAGGTTCACCATCGGCGCCGTATTCAACCGGACGGAACGCCTGCCATGCAAATTCATACGCTGACGATCATCGTGCTGGTCTTTCTGCTGGCCGGCGCGGTCAAGGGCATGATCGGCCTCGGGCTGCCGACGATCGCGATGGGGCTGCTGACGCTTGCGATGCCGCCATCGGCCGCCGCGAGCCTGCTGCTCGTGCCGTCGTTCATCACCAATGTCTGGCAGTTGTGGCTCGGCCCGTCGTTCGGACTGCTGCTGCGGCGTCTGTGGCCGCTGCTCGCCGGGCTGGCGATCGGCACGTTGACGGGCGGGCTGCCCGCGCTCGCGGCCGGCAGCGCGTGGACCCATGCGGCACTCGGCGTCGTGCTGGTCGCATACGGCTGCTGGGGACTTGCCGCCGCGCGGCTGCCCGCGCCGGGGCGTCACGAAAAATGGCTGTCGGCCGTGGTCGGCTACCTGACGGGCGTCGTGACGGCCGCGACCGGCGTGTTCGTCGTGCCGGCCGTGCCGTACCTGCAGGCGCTGCGCCTGTCGAAGGACGACCTGATCCAGGCGCTCGGGCTGTCGTTTACCGCGTCGACGATCGCGCTCGGTCTGCAGTTGCACGTGACGGGCGCGCTGCAGACGGTCGATCTCGGCGTATCGGCGCTGGCGCTCGTGCCGGCGCTCGCCGGGATGGTCGGCGGGCAATACGCGCGGCGCGTGATGAGCGAAAAGGCATTCAAGCGCTGCTTCTTCGTCGGGATGATCGCGCTCGGTGCGTACATGGCCGTGACGGGGCTGCGGTAAGCGCCGTGACGGCCGGCACCGTTACAGCTGCGCTTCGATCGCAGCCTTGTCGATCACCGACCAGACCTGCCGGATCCTGCCGTCGTGAAATTCGTAGAACACGTTCTCGGCGAACGTGACGCGCGTGCCGTCCACGGCGAGCCCCATGAACGTCCCTTTCGGCGCACAGGCGAAGCGAAGCCGGCATGCGACGCGCGGCGGTTCGCATACGAGCAGCCGGATGTCGAAACGGAGATCCGGGATGTCGCGGAAATCCTGCTCCAGCATCGCGCGATAACCGGCGAGGCCAAGCGGCCGGTCGTTGTGGATCACGTTGTCGGCGACGTACCGGCCGAGTGCCGGCCAGTCCTGTCGGTTCAGGCAGTCGATGTAGGCGCGGTAGCGTGCGGCGAGGTCGGGTTCGGTCATGGCTGCGGTGTCTCCTCGTGTATCGACCGGGTGTTCCGGATGGTGCGCGACGTTCAGCGTGGCGGCGTTTCGCCCGACAGGTACGACACGAACGCCTGCGTGTATTTCGGCAGCGCGTCGAACGATCGCGCGCAGAGCGTTAGCTTGCGGTGACTCCACGCGTCGGACAGCTCGACGAGCCGCACGTCCATCGTCTGCTGCGCGCGTTCGGCCGCGTGGCGCGACACGATGCCGATCCCCACGCCGCTTTCGATCACGCGGCAGATCGCATCGAAACTCTTCAACTGCACACGGTAGCGAATCCGCTTGCCGAGCGCACGCGCCTGATCCGCGAGATGGACCTGCAGCGCGCTGCCGTCGGTCAGCCCGATGAAATCCGCATCGGCGATTTCGTCGAACGCAACCTTCTCGCGCGCGGCGAGCGGATGCCCGACCGGCACGACCGCGATCAGCCAGTCCTCGCGGAACGGCTTCTGTTCGAGCCCGCCCAGCCCGACCGAATCGGCGACGATGCCGACCTCGGCCGTCTTGTTGCGGATCGCATGCACGATTTCCTGGCTCGAGCGCTCTTCGACGCTGATCGACAGTTTCGGATGATGCGGCAGATACGCGGCGAGCGCGTCGGGCAGGTATTCGCTGAGCGACGCCGTGTTGCACAGCAGCCGGATATGCCCGCGCAGCCCCTGGCCGTATTGCTGCAGTTCGCCGCGCATGTGGTCGATCTGCTGCAGCACCGTGCGCGCGTGGTGCTCGAGCGCCCGGCCCGCCTCGGTCACCTGCGTGCCCGACTTGGTCCGGTGCAGCAGCGGCACGCCGAGCTCGTCCTCCATCCCACGGATGCGCTCGCTTGCCGCCTGCAGCGTGATATGGGTCCGCTCGGCGCCGCTCGTGATCGTGCCGGCTTCGCAGATGTTCAGGAATAGCCGCAGGTCGGTCAGGTCGAAGCGCATGGTCGGTTGGGGCGCGTAAGGATTGGAATGGCCGATAAGTTAGCAGGAACCGCCGCGCCGGTCTCAGGCTGCGCTTGAGGCCCCGTTCGCCGGTTCCGCATTTCCGGGGCGGGATCGAGGCCGGATCATGGCCGCATATCAACCGGGGGAGACCGTCATGCGGGTCGATTCGTCGTGGGGCGTGTCGTTCAAGATCGCGTTGCACCTGCTGTTCCTGTGCATCGGCGTCGCGTGGGCGTGCGCGGAGCTGGTCGACTGGCTGCGTTGAGCGGGCGGCCGGTGCAGGGCGCTTCGGCTGCGCGACGCGGCGATGCGAGAATTGAAAGCCATTCGAAATAATGGCGAGATGGGAAATTTATTCCGCATCGTGCCCGAAAAACCGTCAAGTTTTTCCGGTTTCGATCGTATTACCGGTGACAAGTATCTGCCGGCACCCGGTTCGTGATCGTTTGTCATCATTGTTTGCATCCGGTTACACGTTGGCCGTTCCGTTTTTGAGATGCTTGAAAGATTGTCAAAACGGAGTCGATCGTCCATGAAGCAGCGCGAGATTTGCCGCAAGTCGGCGTGGCTGTCTGCCCTGGCTGCCGTGCTCGTCATGGCCGGTTGTGCCGGCACGCAGTCCGTTCCGCCGAGCGACACGCTGGCGGGATCGCCGTCGGGCCAGCCCGCCGCCGCGCCGGCGGTCACGCCCGCGGCGCCGCCGCCGGCACCGATTCTCGTCGCGCAGAAGTACGTGGTGAAACGCGGCGACACGCTGACGGGCATCGCGTCCGCGAACGACTGCAGCGTCGCCGACCTGCGCACCTGGAACAAGCTCGACGCGCGCGGCCCGCTGCGCATGGGGCAGGTGCTGCGCATCGTCCGGCAGCAGCCGTTGCAGGCGCGGACTGCGAACGTCGGCACGCAGGTCGCCGCGAACAATTCGACGGGTGCCGCGCAGGCAAGCGCGTCGACGGCGAGCGACCGGCAGGTCGTGCAGGAAACCAAGCGGCATGCGGGCGCGGTGTCGCTCACGTGGCCCGCGCAAGGCAGGATCGTCGACGCGTTCCGGCCGGGGCAGAACCGCGGCATCCAGATCGCCGGCCGGTCGGGCGACCCGGTCCGCGCGGCGGCCGACGGCCGCGTGATGTATGCGGGCACGGGCCTGAACGATTACGGCAGCCTGATCATCGTCCAGCACAACGCGGATTTCCTGACCGCGTATGCGCACAACCGCAAGCTGCTCGTGAAGACCGGCGACATCGTGCGTCAGGGCGACGAGATCGCGGAGATGGGCGACCTCGACAACTCGCGTGTCGCGCTGCTGTTCGAAGTGCGGCGCGACGGCAAGCCCGTCAATCCGATGCCGTACCTGCCTTCGTCGCAGGGCTGAAGCGGGCCACGCCGCTGGAACGCGGCAGCGGTCGCTGCTACGCTAGGGGATGTTCATGCGAGTCCCGCCGCTGCGGGGCCGACGGACGTCTTCGGGGATGCGCGGCGTAGGCCGTCGCGAGCCGGCCGTCGGCGTGAACGCGCGTGCATCGCCGATGCGCGCGTGCGTTGCTCCGTGCCACCGCTTCCGACAGAACACCACACATCCATGGAACACTCTCCGACACGCCGCTCGCTGTTGCTCGCTGCCGTCGCCGCGCCGTTCGTCGCCGCATGCTCGTCGGCGCCCGTCGCCGACCAGGAGCGCGCCCATGCCGCGCAGGCCGAACTCGCCGCGCTCGAAAAAGCATCGAACGGCCGGCTCGGCGTCGCCGCACTCGATACGTCGAACGGCACGCGCATCGCGCATCACGCGCGCGAACGCTTCCCGCTGTGCGGCACCTATGCGGTCGTCGCCGCCGCCGCGATACTCGCGCGCGGTTCGCTCGACGCGTCGCTGCTGCCGCGCCGCATCCTGTATCGCCGTTATGAAGTCGTGGCCGGCTCGCCGGTCACGGAAAGCCATGTCGACACGGGGATGACGATCGCGCAGCTGTGCGCGGCGGTGCTGCAGGCCGGCGACAAGGGTGCGGGAAACCTGCTGATGGGCGTGCTCGGCGGCCCGCAGGCCGTCACGTCGTTCGCGCACGAAAGCGGCGACACCGCGTTCCGGCTCGACCGCTGGGAACCCGAGCTGAACCAGGCCGCGCCCGGCGATGTGCGCGATACGTCGACACCGGTTGCGATGGTCGACACGCTGCAGCGGCTGCTTCTGGGCGACACGCTGCGCGAACCGCAGCGTGCGCAGCTCACCGAGTGGATGACCGGCGCGCGCGGCGCGACCGGGATCGCGGCCGGCGTGCCGCCCGGCTGGCGCATCGCCGACAAAACCGGCACCGGCGGCTATGGCACGACGACCGACGTCGCGGTGCTGTGGCCGCCGTCGCGTGCGCCGATCGTGCTGGCCGTGTCGTTCACGCAGCCGCGTGCCGATGCGGCTGCCCGCGCGGACGTCGTCGCGTCGGCGGCGCGCATCGCGACGGGCGCGCTTGCCGCAACGGCCTGAGCGTTCGGCGCATCTCGCGCAAAGCCGGCGTTTGGCTTATCGTGTCGGTCAGCGCGCGCCGGTGTCGGCGCGCGGTCTTGCCGCGCCGTCCTTCGGCGCGGTCGATCCGTTTACCCGCTTCGTCATGCGCCGACTTCCGCCCCTGCACGCGCTGCAGATCTTCTCGACGGTGGCCCGCCACCGCAGCTTCACGCGTGCGGCCGAGCAGCTGTGCCTCACGCAGGGCGCGGTGAGCCGGCAGATCCAGACGCTCGAGGCACACTACGGTTTTCCGTTGTTCAAGCGGCACGCGAAGGGCCTTACGCTGACGGCGGAGGGCGAGCAATTGCTGCCGGTGGTCAACGAGAGCTTCGCGCGGATCGAGGACATCTCGATGAAGCTCACGCGGCAGCGCACCGATCTCGCGTTGAAGGTGCCGACCTGCGTGATGCGCTGGATGCTGCCGCGCATCATGCGCTTCCAGGGCGAGCATCCCGATCTCCACGTGCAGATCACGACCGTGTGGCAGCACGTCGTCGATTTCTCGACCGAGCCGTTCGATGCGGCGATCGTCTACGGCACGTCGCCGGGCGCGGGTGTATTCGCGGTGCCGCTGTTCGACGAGCGGTTGACGCCGGTATGCGCACCCGAGCTGCGGCAGGCCGCGCCGCTCGATGCGGTCGGCGATCTCGCGCGCCATACGCTGCTGCATCCGACGCGCGACCATCGCGACTGGCGCGCGTGGCTCGATCATGCGGGCGAGCGCACCGTCGATGCGGAGCGCGGGCCGACCTTCGACACGCTCGATCTCGCGACGAACGCGGCGATGCAGGGCTTCGGCGTCGCGATCGGCGACGTGACGCTCGTCGACGACGACGTCAGCGCGCGCCGGCTCGAACGGCCGTTCGACATCGTGCTCGAGACCGGCGCCCGTTATTTCTTCGTCTATCCCGAGAACATCGGCAGCCAGCAGAAGATCCGCGCGTTCAGCGACTGGATCGCCAGCCATCGCGACTGACGCGCGAGGCCGGCCGTGGGCCTTACTGGTACGTCACGACGGCGATCATCGGCGCATGTGCGTTGCCCGGACGGTCGGGTAAAACGATTGCGCGCGAGGCCTGCGTAAAGGTCGTGGTCTTGATCGTGCGCAGGCTGGCCGCGTCGACGAACGCGACTTGCCCGCTTGCCGGGCGCGGGCAGTCGGGGCGCACGCGCGCATGCGCGGCGTCGGCCGTGTCGAGCGCGAACGAGCACGGCGGTTCGACGATCATGCCGGTGAAGTGGATGATGCCGGATGTGCCGGCGGCAAATGATGGGGACGGCGCCAGAAGCGAGGCAGCCAGAACGAACGAGGCGGCGAACAGGCGATGCTTCATGACAGGCTCCAGAGAGGAAGCGCGTCGCAGCGGGGCCGCTCGAATGGCAGTCCGTCAACGCTGCGATGCTGTATGCGTAAACGGCAATTCCATCGAATCCCTTGAATGGATAATCGTAATTATTGGATATAAGCAAATAACGCGGTCTTTCCAGAATCAATTTAGGCCGGATTTGCGAGATAGCAAGTCAGGGTAATGCCGATGTCGTAAGCTCGACGGAGGCACGGCCGGCCGCTGCTGGCCGTCGCTGCGAGTCGTTGCGCAATCAACGGCTCGACAGGGCGATGCGCCGGCGAAGCCGCGCGCATGAAAAAACGGCCGCTCGTGTGACGAGCGGCCGTTCTTGCGCGGCGTGCTTGCGGCAGCGCGATTACCCCGCGCGCTTGCGCACCGCGCCGACGATCACGAGCAGCACGATCGCGCCGATGATCGACGCGATCCAGCCTGCTCCCTGGCCCGGTGCATACCAGCCGGCCGCACGGCCGACGTAGCCCGCGACGAGCGAGCCGACGACGCCGAGAACGACCGTCATCAGGATGCCCATCTTGTCGTCGCCCGGCTTCAGTGCGCGGGCGAGGAGGCCGACGATGAGCCCGACGACCAGGGTTTCGATGAATTGCAGCATGAACGCCTCCCTATTGCTGTTGAGCTGTTGACGAAAGGAATGGACTCGCGCGGCGCGCCGGGGTTCCATGCGGCGGCGAACCGGCGCGCGGCGTGCCGAGTATCGCACGCCGCCACGTCACGCGAATGTCAGGTCGCGACGAGGTGCGCCGACGTCATTCATTGATAGTCGAGCAGGACCTGCGCCGCGGCATGAACCGAACCGCCGCCGACTTTCGCGCCCGTTTGCAGGTAGGACGCGCGGAGCCGGATCGACGACGATCCGCCGGTGGCCCGGTTGTAGCCCGTCACCGTGTGCGACTTCCCGAGCGGCAGCGGCTGGCCGGTCGCTGCGTCGGCGATCTGGATGCCGATGCCGCTGGCCGTGGCATCCGGGCGCAATTGCATTCCGCCGGGCGTGCCGGTGACGACGTCGTCCAGCGGAGCCAGTTGATAGCCGATCCGGTTGTAGCCGGCCGGGCAGTTGTTCAACTGCACCTGGAAATCCGTCGCGCCGGCGGTCGAACCGACGCCGTTGAACACGCGATGCTGCACGGGCGGCAGCGTGACGGTCTGGTCGGGAATCGAGCACGTTCCGTTGATGAAACTGACCTGCGCGGCAAGAAAGACCGGGTTCGACGCGCCGAGGAGACCGGACTTGTAGTAGATGGTGTAGTAGGCGCTGAGCGTGCCGGCATTGAGCGACCCGTCCTGCGGCTGCCGGCTGTCGCGAAACAGTACGACTTCGAGCGTGTTGCGCAAGGTCGCCTTCGTTGACGAGACGGCGACCTTGCCGTCGACGACCATGCGCGTGGACAGGCCCGACACGTTGGTTTCCAGATCGGGGCCGTCGGACGTCCACATGCTGCCTTTCGGATACATCTTGATGCTCGTGATCTGGCAGGTGCTCGCGCCGCAAACGTCCTGCGGCGTGAAGTAATGACGCGCGACGACCGTGCCGGTCGCGGCGTTCGCGGGGCTGGAAATGGTTGCCTGCCCGAACGCATAGAGGGAGCTTGCGGCCGCGGCCGCGCCGGTCGAGCATGCGAGCAGAAGCGACGCAGCGACTGCGATCGGGCGAAACGGGCGGCGGACAAGGCAGCGACGTGCATTGCGCCTGCGCGCCGTGCCTGCCGGGATCGTGACTCGGGTCAATGCGGACGATTGGCGAAAGTGGGACATAGGGATTCCTTACTGAATGTCGGCGGTCGTCGAGTCGGGCTGGCAAATACTCTTCACGGTCCGGATGCCCGACGATTGCCGGCGATGTTCCGCGAGGGGCAGGTCATATGCGATTCGGCAGATCGAGCGGGAATCGGCGCCCCATTGAACCGTCAGCGAGCCGCTATCGGCGAGCCCGCGCGCGAAGATCTTGCTCGCCTGGCCGACGACGCCGACTTCCTTGCCGTTCTCGTCGTGCACGGCGGCACCGAACGGCAGCGGCGTGCCGTCTGCCTGGCGCGCCTGAACGAGCGCCGCGCGGCCGGTGTCGGTCGCGAACCGGATCAGCGGCACCGCGCCGGCGCGCGGCGCGATCTGCCTGCTGGTTTCCTTCAGTTCGACGTCCATCGAAATGCCCTTCGGATCGAGCGCGATCGTATTGAGGCTGTATGGCGTCAGGTACGGCACGACCGCATAGCCGTTGCCGTCGACCTTGACGCCCGCCGCGTTCGTGATGCGCGCGCCGGCCGCGCCCGGCGCCTCGACGATCGCGAACGTCTCGGATACCGGCTGTGAGAATGTGATGCCGCCGCGGTGTGCAACCAGCGCGCCGCGCACGCCGAGCGAGCCCTGCTGGAAATCCGTGCTCGCGCCCGCGCTGGCGTTGACTTCGGCCACGCGCGTACGGTACGTGACGTTGCCGCTGCCGTCCGTGACCGCGTTCGGTCCGGACGCGTGGTTCGCGCTGACGCTGTACGACAGCGCGTGGTCGTCGCCGAGCGATCCGGACAGCGTCGACTGCAAGCGCGTGCGGCCAAGCGTGTCGCGCGACACGTTGCCCGAGACGGTCATCGGGCGTTCGCGGCCGAACGGGATCGTGACGCTGGCGTAATAGAGCGTGCTCATGTCGCCGCCGGCATTGCGCTGCCGCGTGGCCGTCAGGCTGTAGGACACGTTGCGGAACTGGTTCGTATAGCCGACCGAGTAGTTGATGTCCGAGCCGGGCCGGTTCCAGTAGTTGACGGCCGATGCCGTGGCATTGATGCGTCCGCCGGTCGCGCCGAGGCGCTGCGTGAGCACGAGCGACGCGCGATGGCGCTGACGCCAGACCGCGTGGGTCGAGCGGTCGTTGCGCGCGGCGTCGCGTGCCTGCATCGCGTCGTCGAGGCCGAAATAGCCGTCCGTCGAATAACGATACGCGGCGAGTGCGATGTCGGTGCCGGTCGCATCGACCGACTTCGCATAGCTGACGCGCACGCTCGAACCGCTGTAGCGCTTCGCGCCGGGGATTGCGGTCAGCGCATGCGTGACGTCCGCGCCGAACGCGCCGAACGACGTGTTGAACGCGCCGCCCAGCATCGCCGACGCGTAGCCGCCGGCGAGCGTGACGCCGCCATAGCCCGTCAGCAGGTTGGTCAGGCCGCGCTGGTAGGTGGCCTGCGTGAACAGCGGCTGGCTCGAGCCGCGAGGATTGCGCAGCGTGCCCGCGACGAGGCTGTAGCGGCCGATGCCGGGCCGCAGCGACATCGGCACGGCGGCGTAGGGCACGGAGAACGTGTGCACGGAGCCGTCGGCCTCCTCGACCGATACCTGCAAGTCGCCGCCGTACCCGGTCGGGTACAGGTCGTCGATTTCGAAATTGCCGGGCGCGACCGTCGTCTCGTAGATCGTGACGTCGTTCTGGCGGACCGTTACCTTCGCGTTGCTGTTCGCGATGCCGCGCACCACCGGCGCATAACCGCGCAGCGAGTCGGGCAGCATCCGGTCGTCCGTCGACAGGCGCACGCCGCGGAACGGCGTCGAGTCGAACAATTCGCCCGACGTGTAGCTCTCGCCGATGACGAGTTGCGACGACAGCGACGGCAGGTCGCGCTGCAGATAGGTCGCGAGGCCCTGGTACCGGCTCTCGCCGCGCGACGACCATGAATAGGAGCCTTCGTGGCGAAAGCGCCAGTTGCCGATATTCACGCCGCCGTTCAGGCCGAGATAGCCTTGCGTTTGCGCGGTGTGGCCGCTGGCCTTCGACGTGTAGAGGTTGAAGTTGTAGCCGAGCAGACCGACGGTTTCGCCGGAGGTCCATTGATCGGGGCTCACGTAGCCGCGTGCCTTGCGCGCGAGCGACGCCTGCGGGATCGACAACCTCAGCGTCTGTCGCGTGAAGTCGAATGCCGCACTGGCGCCCGGCACGACTTCCTCGAGTCGCAGGCATGCGTCGTTGCCGTCCAGTCGCGCGACGACGTCCGGCGCGAGCTTGCCGAAATCGACGCCGACACGCTCGAGCAGCGTGCGGTCGAAGCACGGACGCGCGTCGCCCGAATCCGGCGCGGCCACGAAGCGCACGTCGTAGCGGCCGATCCAGTCGGGACCGACATGCACGTCGGCGGTATACACGCCAGCGGCCGTCACGTTGCGCCGGGCGAAGCGCGACACGTCGAAATCCCTGCCCAGGCGATTCTGCATGAATGCGCCGTCGAACTCGACTTGCGCGAGCAAGCCTTCGGCGGCAGCCGACGTCGTCGCGCGGCCATCGGCAGACCACGCGGCGACGCAGGCCACCACCAGCAGGTGGATCGGCTTGACGCGCGGCAGGTCGGCCGCGCCGCGTTGCGGCAGTCGAGTCGAGGTCATGCGCAATACTCCAGAAAGTTTCGGGGCGAGCGGGCGCGTTTCGCCGGCGCAGGCGTGCGGACGCGCTGCGCTGCGGCGGTGAGTGGCAAATCCGGGTTGTCTGTCCGGGCTGACCGGGACGGCCGAAGTGGCGTCGGACGAAAGAGGCGGCGCGCCCGGCGCGTCGTGGATGCGTGCTGCCGGCGTCGGTCGCGTTACGGTTCGACGCTGACCGGACGTTCGATGTCGGTCGCACGCCCCCAGTCGTTGATGCTGCCGAATTCGACGGTTGCACCCGCGGCGGGCGCGCCGGCGAGATCCTTGATCGGGAACCGTTGCGTGCCGCGCGGCAGCACGTAGCCCATGCCCGCGTCATGCTTGCGGCCGGCCGACTTCAGCAGCACGTTGCCGAAATTGACGACGAACGGCGTCGGATTGCTGGCTTCGAGCGCGTAGCCGCCGTCGACACGAACCACGCGCCAGTCGAGCTGCATGGGAGCGTCGTCGACATTACCGGCCAGCCCGGCGGGGCGATACATGATCTTGATGCGCGAGCGGAACGCCAGCTGGATGCGGTTGCGGTCTTCTGCCACGGACGCCTTCGGCGGCACTTCGAGCACGTTCAGCCAGAACAGCGATTCCCGATCGGCGGGAAGCGGTTCGCCGGTGTGCACGAGACGCAGCGCCTGGCCGTTGCCGGCTTCCATCCGGAAGACCGACGGCGTCAGCGTGAACGGCACGTCGATGTTCTCGGGCAGCGCGCGGCTGTCGCCATCGTCGAGCCAGGCCTGCACCAGCGCCGGACGCTTGCTGTCGTTCGTGAGCTGGATCGTGACCTCGCGCTCGCTGGACGGGAAGATGACGCGCGTGCCGGCGATCACGACGCTCGCGTCGGCTTGCGACGCGAAGGCGGCGACGGCGAGGGTCAGCGTACGGAAGAGCTTCAACAGTTTCATGGGCGTGCGGACTCGGATCGTGGGGGCAGGGAGCGGGCGGATCGACGGATTCCGCGCCGCACGGCGTGACGCGTGGAGACTGCCGGAGCGGCAACCTCCATGCGTCGTCCTTACTGGTAGATCAGCGAATACTCGACACGCGAACTGACGTCCCCGGCCTTCACGGCGCCCGCGGCGTAGTACTCGGCGAAGTAGTTCAGCTTCGCCTTGCCGTCGGCGTCGATCGCGGCCATCTCGGTGCTCGCGCCGGTTTGCGCGCCAACCGGAATCAGCTTCTGCTGCGAATCCAGCACGTTGATCTGGACACCTTCGGCGGCCTTGGCGCCCGTGTCGACTGTCAGTCGGCCGCTCGACTGATCGACGTTCGTGCCGTTTTCGAACATGACGCCGACCTTCACCGGATTTCCATCGCCGACCGCGCAGCCCGTGAGCGCCAGCGAGAACGCGCTGCGACCGGCGACGGAGCCGACATCGGCGAGTGCCGTGGTGCTGACCGGCGGCAGCGGGACGGTGAGATCCGAACCGCCTTCGACGCTGCACGTCGACGCGATAACGTTGCCGCGGAAGTCGATGGTGCCGTCAGCCGCGTAGGCCGCGGACGAAACGGCCGCGCTCGCGGCGACGAGCAGGAACGGAATGGCGCTGCGCTTGATGATGCTCATATTTAAATCTCCAGATAAACGTCGGTTTTAGAAAGCGCAAATTGAATTTAAATATTCGAATGGCGCGTTTCGGTTGAAATTATGGCGGTCATGTAATGAATTTGTAATGCGACTAGTACGAAGCGTTATATTTTTCTAATGAGACAAGTACTAAATTTGTTATTTGCCGGGATCGGCATTCAGGCGGGCAGCGGCGTGGGGGCCGCTGATGAACGGCATGCGATTCGGCCCCGTCATCGGAAATCGATCGGCGCGGCTGTATCGGTCGCGCTATTCGAAGCGGACGGGAATTGAAATATCGGGCGGGTGGCGGGCGAGGATGTGCGGTGTGCCGTGCGGCGCAATCACGTCATGCCGGGAAGGCTCGCGCGAGCGCGCGGCCTCAATATCATGCGCGCCGCGCGTCAGGCCGCGGGCGTGTCGATTGCCGGGCCGAGGCGGCGATAGCCCTCGGTCGCACGCAGCAGCGTGCGCGTGTAATCGCGTGCGACCTGTCCGGCGCGCACGTCCTCGATCCGCAGCTGTTCGACGATCTCGCCATGCTGCATCACCGCGACGCGCTGGCACAGGAAGCCGATCACCGCGAGGTTGTGGCTCACGAGGATCATCGTCAGGTTGCGTTCGCGATGCAGGCGCCGCAGCAGGTTCAGGATCTCCGCCTGCACCGACACGTCGAGCGCGGAGGTCGGCTCGTCGAGCAGCAGCACGCGCGGCTCGACGATCAGCGCGCGCGCGATCGCGACACGCTGGCGCTGGCCGCCCGACAACTGGTGCGGATAGCGGAAGCGGAACGCCGGGCCGAGCCCGACCTCGGACAGCGCGCGGGCGATGCGCGCGTCGGCGTCGTCGATCTTGTGGATCGACAGCGGCTCGCGCAGCGTCTGGTCGACCGTGAAGCGCGGATGCAGCGACGCGTACGGATCCTGGAACACCATCTGCACCTGGCGGCGGAATGCGCGATCAGGCGTGCCGCCGACCGGCCGTCCGTCGATCGACAGGCTGCCGCCCGCGAGCGGCACGAGGCCGGTCAGCGCGCGCAGCAGCGTCGACTTTCCGGAGCCCGATTCGCCGACGAGTCCGAACACTTCGCCGTCGCGTACCGCGAAGCTCGCATCGCGCACGGCGTCGACATGGCCCGTGCGGGTCGGAAAACGGATCGAGGCGTGATCGACGTCGATCATCGTGCGGCCTCCTGAGGTTCATTCGGGGATCGCGCGGGCGAAACGGCGTTCAGCCACGCCGGATCGCGCCGCAGCACGGGCAGTTCGTCGGGCGGGTTCGCGAGCGGCGGATTCGCCGCGAGCAGCCCGCGCGTGTATGGATGCGTCGCATCGCGCAGGTCGCGCGCGGCGCAGGTTTCGACGACGCGGCCCGCATACATCACCGCGACGCGATCGCAGAACGACATCACGAGCGGCAGGTCGTGGCTGATGAACATCAGGCCCGTGCCGTGCCGCGCGATCATCGCATCGAGCACCGCCAGCACCTGCATCGACACCGCGACGTCGAGCGCGGAGGTCGGTTCGTCGGCGATCAGCAGGCGCGGGCCGGTCGACACCATCATCGCGATCATCACGCGCTGGCCCATGCCGCCCGACAGCTCGTGCGGATACGCATCGGCGACGCGCGCCGGATCGCGGATCTGCACGGCCGCGAGCGCATCGACGATCCGCTCGCGCAGCGCGCGGCCGCGCAACCCCGGTTCGTGCAGCCGGAACGCTTCGCCCATCTGCTTCGCGACGGTCATTACCGGGTTCAGCGAATACTTCGGATCCTGCAGGATCATCCCCATCTGGCTGCCGCACAGGCGCCGGCGCTCGCGCGCCGACATCGCGAGCAGGTCGTGGCCCGCGAAGCGCATCGTGCGGGCCGAGCAGTGCGCGGCTTCGGGCAGCAGGCCGAGCAGCGCGCGGCCCGTCAGCGACTTGCCGGAACCCGATTCGCCGACGATGCCGAGCCGTTCGCCGGGCGCAAGCGTCAGCGACAGGTCGCGCACCGCGTCGGTGACGACACCGTCGTGCCCGCGAAAGCCGATTTTCAGGCCGTCGATCTCGCAGAGCGGCGCGGGTGCGTTGACGGAATTCAGTGACATGTCACGCTCCATGACGCGGATCGAAGACGTCGCGCAGCCCGTCGCCGAGCAGGTTGAACGCGAGGCTGACGAGCAGGATCGCGATGCCGGGCAGCGTCGCGACCCACCACGCGTCGAGCAGCACGTTGCGGCCGGACGCGACCATGAAACCCCATTCGGGGCTCGGCGGCTGCGCGCCGAGGCCGAGGAAACCCAGCCCCGCGACGGTCAGGATGATGCCGGCCATGTCGAGCGTCGCGCGCACGATCACCGACGACATGCACAGCGGCACGATGTAGCGCAGCAGGATCCGCGGGCCCGACGCCCCTTGCAGCCGCGCCGCATGGATGTAGTCGGCCTGCGCGATGCGGATCGTCTCCGCACGCGCGAGCCGCGCATACGCGGGCCACGCGGTGATCGAGATCGCGACCACCGCGTTGATCACGCCGGGCCCGAGCGCGGCCGCGAACGCGAGCGCGAGCACGATCTTCGGGAACGCGAGCGCGATGTCGGTGATGCGCATCAGCACGCTGTCGACGAAGCCGCCGCAATAGCCGGCCGTCGTGCCGATCATGAGGCCGATCGGCACGACGATCACGACGACGAGCAGCGCGATGCCGAGCGTGAGGCGCGAGCCGCCGATCAGCCGCGAGAGGATGTCGCGGCCGAGCTGGTCGGTGCCGAGCCAGTGCGATGCCGAGCCGGGCGGCAGCAGGCGGTCGGACAGCACCTGGCGCAGCGGATCGTGCGGCATGATCAGCGGGCCGACGATCGCGACGACGATCAGCGCGACCAGGATCGCGAGCCCGAACAGGTTGAGCGGATTGACCGCGAAGCGGCGCCAGCGGCGGTACGCGAGGCCGAACGCGGCCTGCGAGCGCGATGCGGGCGCGTCGGAAAGAAGCCACGCGCGCAGCGTGAGACGCTCGGCATTCATGGTCGGACGGCCTTCGGCATGGACGGGGAAAGAAGCACGATGGAAGCGGTCATGTCGATGCGGCCCTCAGCGCGCACGCGGATCGAACACGCGGTACAGCGCGTCGGTCAGCAGGTTGACGGTGATGAACATCGCGCCGATCACGAGCGTCGCGCCGAGCACCGCGTTCATGTCGGCGTTCAGCAGCGCGCCCGTCAGGTACGAGCCGAGCCCCGGCCACGCGAACACGATCTCGGTCAGCACCGAGCCTTCGAGCAGGTTGCTGTACGTGAGCGCGATCACGGTCAGGAGCGGCACGGCGATGTTGCCGAACGCATGCCGCCAGATCACGCGGCGCTCGGACAGGCCCTTCGCGCGCGCGGTGACGATGTATTCCTGGCTCAGCTGGTCGAGCATGAACGAGCGCGTCATCCGGCTCAGGTACGCGACCGAGTAGTAGCCGAGGATCGCGGCCGGCAGCGCGATGTGCGACACCGCGTTGCGGAACACGTCCCACTCGCCCGCGAGTGCCGCGTCGATCAGCAGGCTGCCCGTGCGCGGGTCGACCATCCCGTCGTACACGGGATCGAGCCGGCCGGGGCCGCCGACCCAGTGCAGCCGCGCATAGAACAGCAGCAGCCCCATCAGCCCGAGCCAGAACACCGGCACCGAATTGCCGATCAGGCCGACGAAGCGCGCGATGTGGTCGATCGGCCGGTTGTGCTTCACCGCGGCCGCGACGCCGAGCGGCACGCCGATCGCGATGCCGATCAAGGTCGCGATCGTCGCGAGTTCGAGCGTGGCGGGAAATACGCGCCGGATGTCGTCGAGCACCGGGTTCGACGTCAGCAGCGACATGCCGAGATTGCCGTGCAGCACGTCGCGCGCGTAGATCAGGAATTGCGTGACGAGCGGCTTGTCGAGACCGAGCGCGATGCGCTCGGCCGCGTACGCCTCGGCCGACGCGCGATCGCCGAGGATCGCGAGCACGGGATCGATCGGCACCTTGCGGCCGATCACGAACGTCAGCGCGAGCAGCCCCGCGAACGTGACGGCGAGCGTGAGCGCCCAGCGCAGCACGCGCAGCGCCCAGCGCACGGCCGGGTGCCGCGCGGACAGCGTGCGCAGTGCTTCGAGGGAGGAGGCGGGAGTCGACATTCGGCGAATCTTATTGCTTCTTCAGGTTACGGTACGACACGAGATCGTTGATCGGCCCGACTTCGAGCCCGCTCACGCCGGGCCGCGTCGCGACCTGCGCGACTTTCTCGAACATGATCACGAACGGCGAGCGCGCGAGCAGCGCCTTCTGCATCGCCTGATACCGTTGCGCGCGTTGCGCGGCGGTCGGCTCGGCGAGTGCGGCGTCGGTTTCCTTCGTCAGTTGCGGAATGTCCCAGCTGTTGCGCCAGGCCAGCATTTTATAGCTCGACTTGTCGGAGTTGTCGGGGTTCCATGCAAAACCCTGCGCGTTGCTGTGCGGGTCGATGTAGTCCGCCGACCATTCGCCGATGTAGATGTCGTGCTGGCGCGCGCGGTATTTCGCGAGCGTCTGCTTGTTGTCGCCGGGGATCAGCTGCACCTTGACGCCGGCTTGCGCGAAGTTCGCCTGCACGGCCTGCGCGATCTCCGTGTACGGATAGTCGTTGCGCACGTCCATCGTCACCGAGAAGCCGTTCGGCACGCCGGCCTTCGCGAGCAGCGCCTTCGCCTTCGCGACGTCGAGCTTGTACGGGTTCGAATTCAGCGTGCCGAGGAAGCCTTCCGGCAGGAAGGTCTGGTGCACCTTGTAGGTCGTCTTCACGACGTTGGCCTGGATACCGGAATAGTCGACCAGCCACTTCAGCGCCTCCTGCACGTCGGGCTTCGCGAGCGTCGGGTTCTTCGTGTTCAGGCCGAGATACAGCAGCGTCGCCTGCGGCGATGCCGCGACCTTCGCCTTGCCGGATTTCACGACCGACGCGAGATTGTCGGGGCTCAGGTCGCGCGCCGCGTCGACGTCGCCGTTTTCCAGCAGCAGCCGCTGGCTTGCCGCTTCGGGCACATGGCGCAGCACGATGCGCTTCATCGCGAGCGGCAGCCGGTAGCCGTCGAAGCGCTGCAGCACGATGCTGTCGCCGGCGCTCCACTTGACCAGCTTGTAGGCGCCCGAGCCGGCCTCGTTGGTCTTCAGCCATGCGTTGCCGAAATCGTTGCCCTGCTGGTGCGACAGCAGCAGCTTCTTGTCGACCACCGACGCGGGCCAGGAGCCGAGCACGTTCAGCACGAAGGTCGGCGCGTACTTGTGGTCGGTCGTGATCGACACCGTCTGGTCGTCGAGCTTCTTCACGTTCGCCGCGACGTTCGCCTTCGTGAGGCCGATGCCGGTCAGCACGGCGGCCGGACCCTTGTCGAGCAGCACCGCGCGCTGGATCGACCACGCGACGTCGTCGGCCGTCAGCGGGTTGCCCGAGTGGAACTTGAGACCCGAGCGCAGCTTGAACGTATAGGTCAGCCCGTCGGGGCTCACCGTCCACGACTGCGCGACATCGCCGTTGAATTTCGACGGATCGCGCAGGTCGACGCGCACGAGCCGGTCGTATGTGTTCGCGACGTATTCCTCCGGCACCAGCTCGTAGATCTCGCCGGGATCGAGCGTCGTGAATTCGTCGAGCAGCGTGGCCATCACGAACATGTCCTTCGGCGTCTCCGCGTGTGCGGCGCGAAGCGGAACGGCGGCGAGGACGGACGCGGCGGCGAGCGCCGCGACGAGCCGGGAGGTCAGGGGTTTCATGGGCGCTTCTCCATCTGTCGTTGAAGTCGTTGAACGTGAACGGTGAGGGGAACGTGCATCGTTACATCAGGCGCCACGGGCCGCTCGCCGCGTTGTCGATCTGCGGCAACGCGCGCGAACCGGGCAGCTCGTAGTGCCACCACTCGCTGTCGATATGCGAGAAGCCGGCCGCATGCATCACGCCGAGCAGCAGCAGCCGGTTGCGTTGCACGGCTTCGGGCAGCCCCGCGTGGAAGTGGCCCGACGCGGCCACCATCTCGTCGAAACCGGTGCCCATGTCGAGCGGCTCGCCGTTCGCGCCGACGAGCGTCAGGTCGAGCGCGGTGCCGCGGCTGTGGTTCGAGCCGCGGCCGAGATCGGCGACGAAGTTCGGATCGGGCAGGAAATCCCACAGCACCTGCTGCGCCTGCGGCGGCCGGTACGCATCGTAGATGCGCAGCGTGAAGCCGGCCTGCGCGGCGACGTCGACCGCGCGACGCAGCGCGGCTTCGGCCGGCTCGAGCAGCAGGCAGTGCGCGCGCCGGTAGATCGGCTTGCCGGTCAGGTTGCGCTCGGTCGCGTAGACGAGGTCGATCTCGACGCGATGCGTGGCGGGCGTGATTTCGACGAGGCGGTGACGGTTCATCGGCGGTTCGGGTTCGCTCAGGATTCGAATTGGTCGAATGTGCGCTGCAGCTCGCGGTTGCGCGCGACGCGCCGGTCGATCGCGGGACCGAGGCGGTCGACCACGGCGGTGATCAACAGGTTGAACAGGCAGGTAAGCGGCGCGAGCGAATCCCAGAACTGACCGACGTCGGTCTTCACCTGCAGCAGGTCGGCCGGCCATTCGCGCGCCCACGGGCAATAGAGATCGGTGACCAGCGCGAACGGCTGGCCGTGCTCGGCGGCCGCCTGGCAATAGCGGCGCGCGCTACGCGAATAGGCGCGCGTATCGGTGACGATGCAGTACGGCCGCTCGAACTCGGAATTCAGCGAATCGACGTACGAGCCCGACTGGCCGTCGGAATAGAACACGCGCGGGCGCAGGTATTCGAGATAACTGCTGAACGCATTGCTGATGCCGCGGGTCGACTGGATACCGAGGATGAACACGGCGTCGGCATGCGCGATCCGGTCCGCGACCTGAGCGAACACCGGCTCTTCCGCGAGCCGGTACACGTGGCGGATCGCGTCGAGTTCGCGATCGAGCGACGATGCCAGCGTGCCGTCGCTGCGGTTGCCGTCGTCGGCGGTCGTGGGTGCGGCTGCGGTGCGGCGGTATTCGTCAAGGCGATCGGTGATCATCCACGGGCGGTCGCTGCCGCCGCGCAGCTCGCGTTTCAGGTCGTCGAGGTTCTGGTAGCCGACGCTGCGCAGGAAGCGTCCGACCGAGATGCCGCTGGTGCCGGCCTGCTGCGCGATCTGGTCGGCCGTCTCGAGCCCGAGCCGGTCGAGGTTCGCGAGCATGTAGCTCGCGATGCGCTTCGCGGTCGGCGTCAGTTCGGCAAAGCGGGATTCGACGGTATGGGCGAACGCGCAGGTCATCGAGCTGTTAGATGTTTGTCATCTGATGATTTGGTGTCATCCATCTAACAAAGCCAAAATCATTCGCGCCAGCAGATAAAAACTATGGTTGGGGCAGGGTGATAGGGTCGGGCAGGCTCCGCCAACGACAGGAGGGGTTATGTACGGCAGCGGGCAAATTATTCCTGTCAGACATATTCAGCGCATATCTCTGACAGGAATAATTTGCGTTTATGTCTGCCAGAGATATACTGCGTTTATTGCCTACTGGACTCCATGCCGTGAATTTCATCGTCAATACCCCCACGCAACTGGGTGAGATCCTGTCGTCTGCGCGTCAGGAGAACGGGCTGACGCAAGCCGAGGCGGCGGCGCGCATCGGCGTCGGCCAGTCGCGCCTGTCGTCGCTCGAGACCACGCGCACCGCAAGCCTGTCGCTCAGCCAATTGCTCGAGTTGACCGCGTTGTACGGTCTCGAACTCAGCATCCGGTCGAAAGGCGGGCGCGACACCGGCGACGTCGAGTGGTAAGCGATGGGGCGTAAATCGCATACCCGCGCACTATCGATCTGGGCCAACGGTCAGCGGGTCGGAACCTGGCGGATTCCCGCGCGCGGCGACATGGAGTTGCGGTATGACGCCGGCTGGAAGCAGTCGGATGCCGGCCGCCCACTGTCGCTGTCGCTGCCGTTCGGCGTCGGCGATGCACCGTTGCGCGGCGAGCGCGTGAATCACTACTTCGACAATCTGCTACCCGACAGCGACGCGGTTCGCCGCCGGCTCGCGTCCCGGTTCGGCACGGCAACGATCGAGCCGTTCGATCTGCTTGCCGCGCTCGGACGGGACTGCGTCGGTGCTGTTCAGCTGCTCGGCGAGGACGAAACGCCGATGGGTCATGGCCGGATCGATGGTACCCCGTTGTCGGACGACGAGGTGGCGCGCGCGCTTGATCAGGCGAGCGGGGTGGCGGGCGGTGCGGAGGATGATGACGACTTCCGTCTGTCCCTGGCCGGCGCACAGGAAAAGACCGCGCTGTTGTTTCACGACGGGCGGTGGATGCGCCCGCATGGCGCGACGCCGACGACGCATATTCTCAAGTTGCCGCTCGGACTGGTCGGCAACAAGCGCGCGGATCTCACGGCATCCGTCGAAAACGAGTGGCTGTGCCTGGAGATCCTGCGCGCGTACGGTTTGCCGACGGCCGATGCCGAAATCGTGTGTTTCGGCGAACACAAGGTGCTGTCGGTCGCGCGCTTCGATCGTGCGTTGCATCGTGACGGCGGATGGCTGTTGCGCTTGCCTCAAGAGGATTTCTGCCAGGCGCTCGGCGTGCCGCCGCATCTGAAATACGAATCGCAGGGCGGCCCCGGCGTGCCCGATCTTGCGGCCATCCTGCGTCGGTCGGAAACGGCGCAGGCCGACCTCGACACGCTGTTCACCGCGCTGGTCGTGTTCTGGATGCTCGCCGCACCGGACGGGCATGCGAAGAACTTCAGCCTGCGCCTGTTGCCGCGCGGCCGTTTCCGCCTGACGCCGCTCTATGACGTGATGTCGATCTGGCCGGTCGAGGGAGACGGCGCGAACCAGTGGTCGTGGCACAAGGCGAAGCTTGCCATGGCCGTACACGGCAAGCGGAAGCACTATGCGATGCGCGACATCACGCGCCGGCACTTCAGCGCGATGGCCGAACATTGTCTGCTCGGCGATATCGCGACGCCGATCGTCGAGCGGCTCGTCGCTGCGACACCGCACGTCATCGAGTCGGTCGGCGCGGCGCTGCCGGCCGGGTTTCCGGCGAGGATCGCCGAGCGCATTCTGGGCGGATTGCGCTTCGCCGCGCAGCGCCTCGCCGACATGCCGCGCACCTGACGTCGGGTGGCAGGCACCCGACGCATCACCTGCCGCGAGTAGACGAGCAGCGGCGATGGTGACTGGACGGGTGCGTGATGTATCCGATGCGGGCGGCAACCGGGTCGGACGGCGCCGGCGTGCCGTCCGACAGCGCGAACGGCGCACCGAGGCGACCGGGCCGCAACCGCGGCTGGCCGGCCTTATTTGGCCAGCGTCCGGTACGACACGAGGTCGTTGATCGGCCCGATCTCCGGCCCGGTCGTGCCGGGGCGCGTCGCGACCTGCACGACCTTCTCGAACATGATGATGAACGGCGAGTTCGCGAGCACGGACTTCTGCAGCGCCTCGTAGCGCTGCGCGCGCTTCGCGGGCGACGGTTCGACGAGCGCGGCCTCGGTGTCCTTCGTCAGCTGCGGAATGTCCCAGCTGTTGCGCCACGCGAGCATCTTCGTCTTCGACTGGTCGGAATTGTCAGGATTCCATGCGAACCCGCGCGCGTTGCTGTTCGGGTCCATGTAGTCGGGCGACCATTCGCCGATGAAGATGTCGTGCTGGCGTGCGCGGTACTTGCCGATCGCCTGCTTCGCATCGCCCGGGATCAGCTTCACGCGGATGCCGCCCTGCGCGAAGTTCGCCTGCAGCGCTTGCGCGATCTCGATGTACGGATAGTCGTTCGGCATGTCCATCGTCACGTCGAAGCCGTTCGGCAAGCCGGCCTTCGCGAGCAGCGCCTTCGCCTTCGCGACGTTCTGCTTGTACGGGTTCGAATTCAGCGTGCCGAGGAAGCCTTCGGGCAGGAAGGTCTCATGCACCTTGTAGGTGGTGCTGACGATGTTGCGCTGGATGCCGTCGTAGTCGACGAGCCACTTCATCGCCTGCTGCACGTCAGGCTTCGCGAGGTTCGGGTTCTTCGTGTTCAGGCTCAGGTACAGCAGCGCGGACACGGGCCACGACGCGACCTTGATCTTGCCGGCCTTGGTCAGCGCGGCGAGGCTGTCGGGGCTCAGGTTGCGCGCGGCGTCGACGTCGCCGTTCTCCAGCAGCAGCCGCTGCGCGGACGCCTCGGGCACGTGGCGCAGCACGATGCGCTTCATCGGGTACGGCGCGCGGTACTTGTCGAAACGCTGCAGCACGATGCTCTCGTTCGGCGTCCACTTGACGAGCTGGTACGGGCCCGAGCCCGCGTCGTTGGTCTTCAGCCAGCCGCTGCCGAAATCGTTGCCCTGCTGGTGCGACAGCAGCAGCTTCTTGTCGAGGACCGACGCCGGGCATGCGCTCAGCACGTTGAGCACGAAGCTCGGCGCGTACTTGCGGTCGGTTTCGAGTACGAAGGTCTGCGGGTCGACCGCGCGCACCTTCTGCATCACGTTCGCCTTCGTGAGGCCGAGATCGGCGAGCACGCCGGCCGGGCCCTTGTCGAGCAGGATGGTGCGCTGCAGCGACCACGCGACGTCGTCGGCGGTGACCGGGTTGCCGGAGTGGAAGGCGAGACCGGGGCGCAGCTTGAACGTGTAGGTGATGCCGTCGGCGCCGACCGTCCACGATTGCGCGATCTGCCCGTCGAAGCGCGTCGGGTCCTTCAGGTCGACCCGCACGAGCCGTTCGTAGGTGTTCGCGACGTACTCGGACGGCACGAGCTCGTAGATTTCGCTCGGATCGAGGGTCGTGAATTCGCCGAGCTGGGTGGCGACGACGAAAATGCCGGGCGGCGTCGCGGCCTGCGCCGGCAGCGCCGGAACGAGGGCGACGAGCGCGGCGCTGACGAACAGCCGGGACAGCAGGTGCTTCATGCGGGCTCCGTGGAAAGGGAATCGTGGTGCGATTCTCTCATCGACGGCAGCCCGGATGAAAATATTCGACAGGCGCGCATGACAGCGCCCGCGGCGGGGCTTGCGGGCCGGGCACGATACCCGGCACCGGCGGCGCTCAGATCACGCAGCGCGCGATCGCGAAGCGCATCGCTTCCTCGGCTGGCTCGCTGCCCGAGCCGCGCACGACCTTGACGACCGAACCGTGGCCCGACGGCGTGAGCGTGACGAAGTACGAGCGCGATCCGACGGTGATGTCGGTCACGCCGTTGTGCTGCGACTGCTCGGTGCCGGACAGGCGGCTGTCGAGGCAGTTCGCGATCGCGTGGGCCGGACGCGCCGACGACACGTAGATCATCGGCGCCGAGCCGGATGCGGCCGAGTTGGACGAGGGCGCGGAACCGCACGCGGCGAGCAGGGCGGCGGGAAGGAGCAGCAGGAATCGTTTCATGATCGGAATCGTCGTGTGTCTCGTGTCGAGGCTGGGGCGCGGGGTATGCGAAACGCGGAGCTTCGCGACGAAACCGCCGGAATCGTGCCGTTCTTGACGGTCGATACGGGCGGCGGCTGACGTCGGAGTATACCCGCGGCACTTGACACGCAAGGCCTGCTGAAACGATTCGATACAACAACAAGCGCCCGCTGTCGCGCGGCGGCAGCGGGCGTTTCAAGCGATGGCGAATCGACGCTTGCCGGCGTTACTGGCCGATCTTGTGGCTGACCGCGTTTTCCTGCTGGTTCAGCACGTGCTTTTCGCTCTGCGTAATGTGGCCGCGATCCTGCACGGCCATGTCCCGCTCTTCATGGCGGATCTTGCGGTCGTCACGGTGCAGGCGCGCGGCCTGGGCGTGCGACATCTCGCCTTCCTTCACTTCGTGATGGATCCGGCGATTCTGGTTGGCGAGGCGCTGGTTGACCGCTTCGCGGCGCGGATGCGCCTGCTGCCACGGCGTTTCGGCGAACGCGGTGCCGGTCAGCACCGACATCAGGGCGGCGGCGATCGCGAGATGGCGGGTAAGGGCTCGCATGACGTTTTCTCCTGTCGTTGCGCGTCCGAATCATGGGCGCTTGTCGAAAAAACGCTGTGCGGGCCCCGGCTGTTGACGTTTCTCGCTGTATCGATTGCAAGTCTTTATTACGCCCGCGATCGCCCGGTGCGATGCGGGGGGGCGTCAGGTGAGCCGATAGGCCGGGCCGGGCGTCACTTCGGCGGGCAGCGGCTCGCGGTTCAGTTCGAGCAGCGTGCGCTCGATCATCCGCGTCATCGCATCGAGTGCGAGGTGGTTCGGCCCGTCGCCGAATGGCTCGGCGATCGCATGGGCGATCGCGTCGAGCGCGATCAGCGTATAGGCGACGAACACGGTGACGAACGGCGTCGCTGCGCCGATCGAGTCGACGAGGCCGAACGGCAGCAGCACGCAATACGCGTAGATGGTCCGGTGCAGCAGCACGTCGTACGAGAACGGGATCGGCGTCGATGCGATGCGCTCGCAGCCGCTCACCATCGACACGAGATCGTCGAGGCGCGCGTCGAGCATCCAGAGTCGCGTATCGGCGAGACGGCCCGCGTTGGCGCGCGCGGCGAAGGCTTCGCGCAGTTCGTGAACGATCGCGATCGGTGCAAACCGGGCAGCGACGATGCGCGTATAGGTACCGTCGTCGAGCAGGGTGCGCAGGTCCGCCGCCGGATCGGTGCCGCGCAACTGATGCTTGAGCGCATAGACGAACGCGACGACCTTGCGCACGAACGCCTGCCGCGCAGCATCGTCGTCGTCGATCGCGCCGTAGCAGAGCGCCTGCGACACCAGCGTGCGCGTGGCGGTCAGCACGCCGCCCCACAGCTGCCGGCCCTCGCGGTAGCGTTCGTAGCTCGCGTTGTTGCGAAACCCCGCGAAGATCGCGAGCGTGAGGCCGATCAGCGTGAACGGCGTCGGGTTCAGCGGCACCTTCTCGCCGAGCACGCGGCCGCCGCCCCACACCGCGACGATGCTGATCGCGAGCGTCAGCACGAGCTGCGGCAGGATGGTCGGCAGCACCGAGCCGTTCCAGACGAGCAGCATCCGCAGCCAGTGCTCGCGCGGACGAACGATCATTGCCGCGCTCCGTCAGGCGGCAGCCGACACCGGCGCGGCCGCGCGATGCAGCAGGACCGGCACCGACTTCGACGTCGGCGTGTTGCACACGTCGCCGACGCTGTCGAGCGGCACCAGCGGGTTCGTTTCCGGGTAGTACGCGCCGATGCAGCCGCGCGGGATGTCGTATTCGACGAGCAGGAAGCCGTCCGCGCGCCGCTCGATGCCGTCGTGCCACACGGTTTCCATGTCGACCCAGTCGCCGGCCTTCAGGCCGAGCATCGCGAGGTCGTCGCGGTTGACGAACACCACGCGGCGCTGGCCGAACACGCCGCGATAGCGGTCGTCGAGCCCGTAGACGGTCGTGTTGTACTGGTCGTGCGAGCGCGTCGTCATCAGCGTCATCAGGCGCTCGCCATGCAGCGCGCGGGCGCGCTGGATCGGCGTGTCGGTCGGCAGCGCGTGCGCGATGAAGTTCGCCTTGCCCGTCGGCGTCAGCCATTCGCGGTCGCGCGACGCGACGCGCAGGTGGAAGCCGCCCGGCCGCGCGATGCGCGTGTTGTAGTCGTAGAAGCCGTCGACGGTCGCTTCGATCGCATCGCGGATCTTCGCGTAATCGTCCTTGTACGCGAGCCAGTCGATCTTGCCGTTGCCGAACAGCGCATGGCCCATGTGCGCGACGATCGCCGGCTCCGACATCAGGTTCGCGGAAGCCGGCTTGTTCATCCCGTACGACACGTGGACCATGCTCATCGAGTCCTCGACCGTCACGCCTTGCGGCACGTTGTCCTGCAGGTCGATCTCGGTGCGGCCGAGCGTCGGCAGGATCAGCGCGTCGCGGCCGTGGATCAGGTGGCTGCGGTTCAGCTTCGTCGTGATGTGCACGGAGAGATCGCAGCGGCGCATGCCTTCCCACGTGCGCGGCGTGTCGGGCGTCGCCATCGCGAAATTGCCGCCGAGGCCGATCAGCACCTTCACGTGGCCTTCAAGCATCCCTTCGATCGTCTCGACGACGTCGTAGCCGTGATGGCGCGGCGGCTCGAAGTCGAACACGTGGCCGAGCCGGTCGAGGAAGGCCTGCGACGGCTTTTCCTCGATGCCCACGGTGCGGTTGCCCTGCACGTTCGAGTGGCCGCGCACCGGGCACAGGCCCGCGCCGGGGCGGCCGATGTTGCCGCGCATCAGCATCAGGTTCGTCAGCATCTGCACGGTCGCGACCGAATGCTTGTGCTGCGTGATGCCCATCCCCCACGTCGCGATCACGCGCTCGCTGCGCGCATAGCGCTGCGCGAGGCCGTCGATCTGCTCGTACGGCACGCCGCTTTCGGCCGTCAGTGCCGACCAGCTTTCGTTGCGCAGGTCGTCGGCGAACGCGTCGAAGCCGGCCGTGTGCTCGTCGATGAACGCGGTGTCGAGCACACGCGGCGCACCGGTGGCGCGCGCGGCATCGTCGAGTTCGAGCACGCGCTTCGCCATCCCCTTGATCAGCGCGAAATCGCCGCCGATCGTCGGCTGGATGAACGTCGACGCGATTGGCGTGCCGGACATCGTCAGCATCTCGAGCGGGCTTTGCGGATCGGCGAAGCGTTCGAGGCCGCGTTCCTTCAGCGGGTTGATCGACACGATCGTCGCGCCGCGCTTCGCGCATTCGCGCAACTCGCCCATCATCCGCGGATGGTTGGTCGCCGGGTTCTGGCCGAAGATCAGCAGCAAGTCCGCGTGCTCGAAATCGTCGAGCGTGACGGTGCCCTTGCCGACGCCGACCGAGTCCGGCAGCCCGCGGCTCGTCGCTTCGTGGCACATGTTCGAGCAGTCGGGGAAGTTGTTCGTGCCGTACAGCCGCACCAGCAGCTGGTACAGGAACGCCGCCTCGTTGCTCGCGCGGCCCGACGTGTAGAACGCGGCCTGGTTCGGGTCCGGCAGCGCACGCAGGTGGCGCGCGATCAGCGCGAACGCGTCGTCCCAGGCAATCGGCACGTAGCGGTCGGTCTGCGCGTCGTACACCATCGGATCGGTCAGGCGGCCGTGCTGTTCCAGTTCGAAATCCGTCTGTTCGAGCAGTTCGGTGACCGTGTGCGCGGCGAAGAATTCGGGTGTGACGCGCTTGCTCGTCGCTTCGGCGGCCACGGCCTTCACGCCGTTCTCGCAGAATTCGAACGTCGATGCGTGCTGGCGGTCGGGCCACGCGCAGCCCGGGCAGTCGAAGCCGTCCGGCTGGTTCTGGCGCAGCAGCGTGCGGTAGTTGCCGCCGGTGACCTTTTCCTTGATCAGGTTGATCGCGACGGCTTTCAGCGCGCCCCAGCCGGCGGCCGGGTGGTGATACGGTTCGATGCGTGCGGCGGCGGATTTCTTTTTCATGATGCAGTGATGCGTGTGTCGGGGTCGATGCGTGGAGAGTACGCGCGGCGCTCCGGCAGCTGTATGTACACCTTTCGTCTTCAAAAAAGAGTACAGTTGCGGCCATCCAGGCAGTGCGGGTCGCAACTGTGTTGTTGAAGGGGAGTTGAAAGGGAGGCGCGTGAAGCGTTACGAACAACTGGCCGACGATCTGCAGGCGCAGATCGAGCGCGGCGTGTACCAGCCCGGCGAGCGGATTCCGTCGGTGCGGCAGGCGAGCCGCCAGCAGCAGCTCAGCGTTACGACCGTGCTGCGCGCCTATCTCGTGCTGGAGAGCCGCGGCCTGATCGAGAGCCGGCCGCAGTCGGGCTACTTCGTGCGGGCGCGGGCCACGGCGCCGGCCGAGGCCGAGCTGCATGTGTCGGCGCCGGCCGCCGAGCCGTCGGCGGTGGACGTGAGCCGGCTCGTGCTGTCGACGCTGCGCTCGATCTCGCGCGACGACGCGGTGCCGCTCGGCTCGCCGTATCCCGACGCATCGCAGTTCCCGGTGCAGCGTCTTGCGCGCTACGCGCAGGCGATCGGGCGGCGCCGCACGCGCTGGGGCGTGATCGACGACCTGCCGCCCGGCAACCAGGAACTGATTCGCCAGATCGCGCGGCGCTATGCGGAGCGCGGGATCGCGGTCGAGCCGGGCGAGATCGTGATGACGATCGGCGCGACCGAGGCGATCAACCTGTGCCTGCAGGCCGTCGCGCGGCCGGGCGACACGATCGCCGTCGAGTCGCCGACGTTCTACGCGATGCTGCACGCGATCGAGCGGATGGGCATGCGTGCGCTGGAGGTGGCGACGCATCCGGGCAACGGCATCGATCTCGACGCGCTCGAACGGATTCTCAAGCGCGAGCGCATCGCCGCGTGCATGGTGATGCCGAATTTCCAGAACCCGCTCGGCTTCCAGATGCCCGATGCGCGCAAGCGCGCGCTCGTCGAGCTGCTCGCGAAGCACGGCGTGCCCGCGATCGAGAGCGACGTCTATCACGAGCTGCATTTCGGCGACACGGCGCCGAGCGCGTTGAAGTCGTACGACCGCGACGGGCTCGTGCTGCATTGCGCGTCGTTCACGAAGAGCCTGTCGCCGCGCTACCGGATCGGCTGGGCGATGCCGGGACGCTATCGCGACCAGGTCGAGAAGCTGAAATTCCTGAACACGCTCGCGACGCCCGCGATCGAGCAGCTCGCGATCGCCGAATACCTGAAGCACGACGGCTACGATTTCCATCTGCGGCGAATGCGCAAGCAGTATGCGCAGCAGGCGAACCTGATGAGCGCGATGGTGCGGCGTTTCTTCCCGGAAGGCACGCGGCTGTCGCAGCCGCAGGGCGGGTACGTGCTGTGGGTCGAGCTGCCGAAACAGGTTGATGCGATGAAGCTGTATGCGCTCGCGCTCGCGCAAGGGATCACGGTCGGACCCGGCCACATGTTCTCGGCAAGCACCGATTACCGGCATTTCATCCGGCTCAACTACAGCTATCCGTGGTCGCGGCAGATCGAGGACGCGCTGAAGGTGCTGGGACGGCTCGCGTCCGAGTGCGCAGGGCGGTGAGCGGCGCCGCGTGCGCCGCGATGCGGGGTTGCGTGCGGCGGCCCGTTGCAGGCCGCCGCGGCATGCATTACCGCGCGTTCGGCGCCTGCAGTTCGGCTTGTGCCGCGCCGACCATCCGGCGCATGTCGAAGCCCGACGGGTGCTGATACACGCGCAGCCCGAACTCCGGCAGCACCGCGATCAGGTGATCGAACAGGTCGGCCTGGATCGTCTCGTAGTCGATCCAGGACGTCGTGTCGGTGAAGCAGTACAGTTCGAGCGGAATGCCTTCGGCCGTCAGCGGCAGCTGGCGCGCCATGCACGTCATGTCGCGGCGGATGCGCGGATGGCCCTTCAGGTAGTTCGCGACGTACGCGCGGAACGTGCCGAGATTCGTCAGCTGGCGGCGGTTCGCCGGGCATTCGCCGGCCGCGCCGAGCGTGCCGTTCCATTGCGCGATCGCGTCGACCTTGTCTTCCAGATAGTCCTTCAGCAGTGTCAGGCGTTCGAGCCGCTCGATCTCGTCGTTGTCGAGAAAGCGCACGCTCGTCGCATCGACGAACAGCGCGCGCTTGATGCGGCGCCCGCCGGCTTCGGTCATTCCGCGCCAGTTCTGGTAGCTCTCGGTAATCAGCTTCCAGGTCGGCACGGTGATGATCGTGTGATCGAAGTTCGCGACCTTGACCGTGTTCAGCGTGATGTCGATGACGGTGCCGTCCGCGCCGGCCGACGGCATCGTGATCCAGTCGCCGATCCGCAGCATGTCGTTCGACGATAGCTGCACGCCGGCGACGAGGCCGAGCAGCGTGTCCTTGAAGATCAGCATCAGCACCGCCGACAGCGCGCCGATGCCCGACAGCAGCAGGCCGATCTGCTTGCCGGTCGCGTCGCCAATCACGACGAGCGCGGCCGTGATGAACATCACGAGCTTGACGAGCTGCATCGGGCCTTTCAGCGACATGCGCGGCTGTTCGCGACGGCTCGTGCGATGCGTGTGTTCGAGCGCGGACAGCGTCGCGCTGATCGTCATCGACAACAGGAACACGATCAGCGCGAACAGCACCTTGTCGGCGACCTGCATGGCGACGGCCGGGATGCCGGGCACCGTGCCGAGCCCGAGCTTGATCACGACGAACGGCACGATGCGGTTCAGCCACTTGAATGCGCCGAACTCGAACAGCGCGTCGTCGATGCGGGTGGCCGACAGCCGCGCCAGGCGGGCGACCACGCGGAACAGCAGGAAATGGACGGCGGCCGTGATCGCGCCGGCGGCGGCAAGGAGGATGAGGATGCCGACGAGCGGCGAAAACCAGGATTCGTTCAGGGTCATAAGGGCGGGCAGGGTCCTTCTCGTGCGTTGAATCTGCGCCGCGATGCGGCGCGCGCCCGGTGAAGGGCACATGAAAGGGACCGTGATTGTGCCATCGGGTTCCGGCCGGATGCCGCGGACGCATGACGCACGGGTTCCCGAACATCCTCACCGTTGCATGGATATTCGTCGTGTTCATGCCGCGCAACACACTGTGCACTTGCCATGCAATGCCCGCTCGGGGCACGATGCGCGAACGGCTCCGCAAGCCACGGTTCCACGTCATTCAGGCCATCCACGCATTTCACGCATGCAAGATTTCAACGAAAGCCGGCCGTCACGCGTGCGGCTGCTGAAGGGCATTCTGCCGATCCGCCGCGCGTCGGCGATCCGCGACGTGTTCGCGGGCTTCTCGCTCGCGTCGATGGACATCCCGCAGGTGCTCGGCTATGCGCGCATCGCCGGCATGCCGGCCGTGTCGGGCCTCTATACCGTGTTCCTGCCGCTGATCGCGTTCGCATGCTTCGGCGCGTCGCGTCATCTGGTGGTCGCCGCCGACTCCGCGACCGCGACGATCTTCGCGAGCCGCCTGTCGTCGATGGCGCCGGCGGGCAGCGCCGAATACATGGCGCTGGCCGGCATGGTCGCGCTGCTGACCGCCGCGATGTTGCTGCTCGCGCGCATCTTCAAGCTCGGCTTTCTCGCCGATTTCCTGTCGCGCACGGTGCTGGTCGGTTTTCTCGCCGGCGTCGGCGTGCAGGTGTCGATCGCGATGCTCGGCGACATGCTCGGCTTGTCCGTGCCGTATCCGGCGTCGCGCAGCATCGCCCAGCTCGCCTACGTCGTCACGCATGCCGCCGACGCGCATCGGCCGACGCTCGCGCTCGCGGTGCTCGTCGTCGTCGCGATTCTCGCGTGCAAGCGCTTCCTGCCGCGCATGCCGATGCCGATGATCGCCGTGGCGGGCAGCATCGCCGCGAGTTATTCGTTCGGCTTCGCCGCGCATGGCATCGCGGTGCTCGGGCCCGTCGCGGGCGGCTTGCCGCCGCTGCGCTGGCCGTCCGTCACGTGGCAGCAGTTCCTCGATCTCGTGCCGGTCGCGGCGTCCTGCTTCGTGATGATCATCGCGCAGAGCGCGGCGGCTGCCCGCGTGTTCGCGCAGCAGTACGGCGAGGACGTCGATACCAATGCCGACATCCTCGGGCTCGCGGCCGCGAACGCGGCGGCGGCGGTGGGCGGCGCGTTCGTCGTCAACGGCAGCCCGACGCAGACCGCAATGGCCGACGGCGCAGGCGTGCGCAGCCAGATCGGGCATCTGGCGTTCGCCGCGGTCGTCGCGGTGGTGCTGCTGTTTTTCAGTTCGACGCTGCAATACCTGCCGCACGCGGTGCTGGCCGGCATCGTATTGACGATCGCGCTCGGGCTGATCAACGTGCGCAGCCTTGCCGCGATCCGCAAGGAAAGCCCCGGCGAATTCACGCTCGCGCTCGTCACCGCCGCGGCCGTCGTGACGGTCGGCGTCGAGCAGGGGATCCTGCTTGCCGTCGCGTTGTCGCTGATGCGGCACGTGCGCCACAGCTACCAGCCGCACACGATGGTGCTCGAAGCGGCCGAAGGCAGCGGACGGTGGCTGCCGGTGCCCGCGCGGCCCGGCGCGATGACGGCGCCGGGGCTGATCGTCTACCGCTTCGGCTCCGACCTGTTCTTCGCGAACGACCATCTGTTCGCCGCCGAAGTGACCGAGCTCGTCGATGCATCGCCGGTTCCGTTGCGCTGGTTCGTCGTCGATGCGGGCGCGATCACCGATCTCGATTACTCGGCCGCGCGGACGATCACCGATCTCGTCAACGCGCTGCACGCGCGCCGGATCGGCGTGCTGTTCGGGCGCGTGAACCGCTACCTGCACGCGGACATGGAGCGCCACCGGATCACGGAGATCGTCGGTGCGTCGTGCATCTTCCCGACGCTGCATCAGGCGCTGGAAGCGGCGGGCGTGACGCCGGCGCAACAGGAGCCGGGTGTCGTGTAGCGGGCACCTCCGGCATTCAGCGCGAGCCGGCCCGCGCAGCCCCCGTCGGCCGTCCGCCCGCGCCGCTCGACCACCGCGGCAGCCGCAGCGTCGTCACGAAGCTCGCCGCATGCAGCGCACACAGCAGGCCGAACGCCCATGCGTAGGCGCCGCCATGCGAGCCGCTCGTCGTGGCCGATTCGACCTGCAGCCGCCACGCGAGAAACAGCGTGCACATTGTCGTGAACGTCGGGCCGCCGAGGCGCTGGACGATATTGAGCGACGTCGTTGCCATCGGCAGGTTGCGCCGCTCGACCGACGCATACGCGGCGGAAATCGACGGGGCGCCGATCGCGCTCTGGCCCATCCCGCGCAGAAACAGCGCGGGCACCAGCACGTAGGGATCGTAGCCGGCCAGCGCGAGATACACGAACGGCAGCGTCGCGACGAGCGCGAGCATCGCGCCGGCGGCGGCCAGCCGGCGCACGCCGAAGCGGCTCGTCAGCGCGCCCATCGACGGATAGGTGACGAGCATGCCGAGCCCGAGCGGGGCCAGCAGCCAGCCCATCTCGCCGGGCGAGCGGCCGCACGCCTCGATCAGGAACACCGGGATCAGCATCTGGCCCGCGTAGATCGCGCCGTTCGACAGGAATTGCGTGGCGGCGGCCGCGCCGAACACGCGCGAGCGGAACAGCGCGAGATCGATCAGCGCATGCTCGCCCTGGCGTCGCTCGATGCGCAGGAAGGCAGCGAGCAGCAGTACCGAAACGGCGATTGCGGCGATACCGGGCACGGCGTTGATCCGCTCCGCGCCGTACAGGAACAGCACGAGCGCTGGCGACAGCAGCGCGAGGCCGATCCAGTCGAGCTCGCGCCGCTGCGTTTCCTCGCGGTCGCCGGGCAGGAACCACACGGCCAGCGCAAGCGCCAGCGCGCCGACCGGCAGGTTCACGAGAAAGAGCCAGCGCCACGATGCGTGCTGCAGGATCGCGCCGGCGATGACCGGGCCCAGGATCGGCGCGATCAGAACGGGCACCGCCGCGTAGCCGATCACGCGCGCCATCTGCTGGCCGGCCACGCGCGCGATCATCATCTGCGCCATCGGCGCGAGCAGCCCGCCGCTGACGCCTTGCAGCACGCGGAACGCGATCAGCGATGGCGCGGACCACGCGAGCCCGCACAGCGCCGACGTCAGCGTGAACGCGGAGAAGCACCACAGGTACAGCGCTTTCGCACCGATGCGGTCGACCAGCCAGCCGTTCAGCGGCAACACCAGCGTGAGCGCGAGCAGGTAGCCGCTCGTCACCCACTGGATCGTCGACAGGCTCGCGTGCAGGTCGGTCGCGAGGCTTGACAGCGATACGTTGACGATCGTCGCGTCGAGCTGCGACAGAAGCGAGCCGAGCGTCGCGACCGCGCTGACCTTCCAGATCGACGGATCGCGCCGGCCGGCCGCATGGCCCGGCACCGGCCGGGCGTGCTTGTCGCTCACGCGCCGCGCCGGTCGAGCAGCGCGAGAATCTCTTGCGTCGAACCCGTCTCGCCGAGACGCGGGAACAGCCGTTCGACGCTGTTCGTGTGCGCGTCCGCGTTGAGGTCGGTCATCGCGTCGACCGCGAGCGTCACGTTGTAGCCGAGCTCGTGCGCCTGGCGTGCGGTCGATTCGACGCCGATGCTGGTCGCGATGCCGGTCAGCACGATCTGCGTGACGCCGGCCGCCTTCAGGTGCGCGTCGAGATCGGTGGCGGTAAACGCGCCCCAGGTCTTCTTCGTCACGACGTGGTCGCCCGGCTGGCGGTCCAGTTCGGGGACGAGGTCGGCCCAGTCGGCCGGAAGGGCATCCAGACGCACTTGCTGCTGCGTACGGCCCGGTGCACCGCCGTCGACGTTGACGAGCACGACCGGCAGGCCGCGGCTGCGGAATGCGTCGAGCAGGTCGCGCGTGCGCTCGATCACCGGAGCGACCGGGTGGGAGGTGGGCAGTGCGACGATGCCTTTCTGCAGGTCGATGACGACGAGTGCCGTGTTCGTGTCGAGACGGGTTGTGCTCATGGTGTCGATGCTCCGTGAATTGGGCGAAGGAAAGGGTGCGCGCGCATGCCGCGCGGCACGCAGGCGGAGGTCATTGCTCGCCGATACGCCGGATCAGCGGAATCGCGGCAGCGAGCGTGCGGATTTCTTCAGGGTCGAGCTTCTCGATCGCGGCGCCGAGCCACTTGTGCTTCGCCGTGTCGCGCTTGCGCCGCGCTTCCAGGCCGGCCGCGGTCAGCAGGAACAGGATCTGGCGGCCGTCGGTCGGATGCGGCTCGCGTTCGACGAGACCGTCTTCCTCCAGGCTCGCGAGAATCGCCTTCATCGACTGCGGCTTCATTGCCTCCGCGCGGGCGAGATCGGCGGTCGTCATCGGACCCTGCCGTTCGAGCCGCGCGAGCGCGCTCGTCTGCGACATGCCGAGCCCCTCGGATTCGATTTCGGAGCGCAACCGGCGGATCAACTGGCCGACCGCGAGGGTCAGATCGGCGGCGACAGTGTCGGCGGGAATGCCGGGCATGCGTGGCGGTGTCATGCGGCGGATCATAGGATATGACAGTTAAACTTGCAAGTTTAACTGTCGAATTGGGTGAAGGTTCGTGACACGCGGTGCGTCGGTGTGATCGGTATGAGCGGGTGAGCGCGCGTTGGCACGCAACGACCGGTTTACCGGATGCGGCCGGTGTGCGGCGGGGCGCTACACGCGGCGCGGCGACGGAACCGGCACGACGTCGTTGTACTTCGGCGACGCATTTTCGTGCAGCAGGTCGCCGAGATATTGCGCGAGTTCGTCAGCGGCGAGCGCAGGCGGAATCTGCAGGTTGGCCGGCCGCCGCTTGCCTTCGGTGCCGAGATCGAACACGGCCCAGCGGCCGTTCGAGCGCACGACGGCCAGCAGGCGTCCGAACGCGTTGAAACGGTATTCGTCGTGCATGGCATCGCGCCTTCGTGGATGAACACGCCTGCCGCGTGCGCCGTGTTCCGAATCTATTGGATCGAGCAACTCAGCCAGCGATGGATCTTCAGCGCGTCGCTCGACACGCCGGCGCGCGTTGGTGCGCCGAGCAGCACGATCGTTTCGCGGCGGCCTTTGACACGCATGCGCATGACGACGCCGTGCCCCGATTCGTTGATGAAGCCGGTTTTCTGCAGCCGGATCGGCAACCGGCCGTAGCGGACGAGCGGATCGGAGTTCACGTACAGCAGTTCGTCGTCGCCGGCCTGCACGGTGGTCGACGTATCCGTCGAGAAGTAGCGGATCAGCGGATCCTGCGCGGCCGCGCCGACGAGCCGCGCGAGATCCTCGGCCGTCGACACGTTATGCGGCGACAGCCCGGTCGGTTCGCGGAAATGCGTATGGCGCATCCCGAGGCGGCGCGCTTCGCGGTTCATCGCCCTCACGAACGCGGTGCGGCCGCCCGGATAGTCGCGGCTCAGCGCGGCTGCCGTTCAGCGGCCGGTCCGCGTCGCGCGCGACGACGGCGGTCATCAGCTTCGAGATCGACGCGATCGGCCGCACGGTGCGTGCGTTGCGGGCCAGCAGCGGCGTGCCCGAATCGACGTCGAGCACGTAGGCCGCGCGTGAGTGCAGCGCGCGCACCGCGCGCGGGCTGTAGCCGCAGCTCGCGAGCAGGCGCGGCTTCGCGGCGGGGTGCGGGCGAGCCGCGTTCGTGCGTTTCGCGCGCCGATGCTTGACGGCCTTGTTCTTGCGATGGGTGGGTTGCTTCTTGACGACTTTCGCATGCGCTTGCGGCGACGCTGTGCGATGCGGCTGCGCGCGCTGCGCGGACGACGCGTTCGTTGCGAACGCGAGTGTCAGGAACGAGAGGGCGATGATCAGGGTGGTCCGGGCGCGAGGCAGGCGCGCGATGAGGCCGGTCAAGCGAAAGTCTCCTTTTCACGCGCGCTGCGGCGGCGCGAAATGCGTGGGCGGTGAGCGGGTGCGGGAAATTATACGGTCGATCGCGTGGCGATGACGATGGATGCGCACGCAATGATGTGTGATGCCGGTGGAATTCCGCTGTTTTTTGCAGATGGCCGAAGGTGCGCGTTCGACGGAAGGTGCATGAGGAGCGGGCTCAGCGTGGCCAGTTCCGCCGCGACACGACTGCGAAGCTGATCGCGATCGAGCCCGTGACGGCGCGCGGCGGTGCATCGTCCACTGCGTCGCCGAAGCGAAAGCGGCGGCTGCGTCCGTCGACACGCGCGGCACGACGCTCGGGTGCCGACGCATCGGGCTCAATACCGCTTTCGCCGGCGAGCACCGTGTCGCACGAGATATCGGTCAGGCACTCGGCCGGATGATCAACGGACATGACAATGAATTCCATGAAGGGCATGTCCGTATTGAACGTCATGCCGTTCGATCAGTAAAATGAATGTTTCGATCGATATGATTCCTTTCAAGAATGGAATTGAAACTGCTGCGCACCTTCCTGACGGTCACGGAGCTCAGCCATTTCAGCCGCGCGGCCGACGCGCTGCACATGAGCCAGCCGGCGCTCAGCAAGCAGATCGGCGCGCTCGAGGCGAGCCTCGGCGGCAAGCTGTTCGAGCGCGGGCGGCATGGCGCGGAGTTGACGCCGTTCGGTGAACGCTTCCTGCCCGACGCGCAGGCGCTCGTGCGCGACGCCGACGAGATCCTCGCGCGGGCGCGAGAGGCGTCCAGCGGACAGCGCGGGCATCTGCGGCTCGGCATCTGCCTGTCCGTGCTGACGCTCGTGCCGAAACTCGTCGCGGAGTTCCGTCGCCGCAATCCGGGTATCGCGGTCACGCTGAGCGACCTGTCGTCGTCCGAACAGACACGCCGGCTGCGTGCCGGCAAGCTCGACGCCGGATTTCTGCGTCTGCCGTCCGATGAAGGGTTGGCGTCGTTCAAGGTGATCGACGAGGCGCTTGCGCTCGCGGTGCCGCCGCACCTCGGCTTCAAGCGCGTGCCCGCCGATCTCGACGTGCTCAACGAGATCGGCTTCATCGCGCTGCAGCGCGCACGCGGCCCCGGGCTCGCCGCGCAGATCGACCGGTGGTGCGTCGAGCGGCGCTTCGTGCCGCAGGTCACGCAGCAGGCGGAGGACGTGCAATCGGTGCTCACGTCGGTCGCGGCCGGGGTTGGCGTCGCGTTCATTCCGTCGGGCGCGCAGTACCTGCTGCGCGACGCGACTGTCCTGCCGCTCGACGGTCGGGACGCGAAATGGCGCGTCGGGCTCGCGTGGCTGTCCGGCCGCGACGATCCCGTGACCACGCGTTTCGTGTCGTTCATGCGCGCGGCAATCAAGGGCGCGTAACCGTGTAACCGTGTAACCGCGTAGCCGCGGCGTATAGTGTCCGCGATTGCATCCTTCCCGAATGCCGGCCCGGCGCCGGCTCACGAACCCGAACCGATGACTCCAGACTCCGACGACTCCCCGCTCGATCCCGCACTCGTTGCGACGCTCGCGACGCTGAACGAAGCCGCGAGCGATCCGTCCGGCAAGGCGTGGTCGCTGCCGAAGATCGCGAAGCGCGCGCAATTGCCGATGAGTGTGTTGCGCCGCGTGCTGACGCAGCTCGACGCCGCCGGCCTGAGTGCGACGACGCTGAACGAGGACGGCACCGGCAGCGCCGCGTTGACCGAGGAGGGGCGCGCCGTGTGCGCGCAACTGTTCGGCGCGAACGACACCTGATGAAAAAACGGACCGCCACGAAGGCGGTCCGTCGTATTGCGGTTCGACACGCGGCGTCGGCCGCATCACCACCGCGCCGTCACGCCACCCATCACGGAGTGACGGTAGGTCTGGTCGTTCAGCCCGTGCCGGTAGCCGACGTCGAGATCGAGCCAGCGCTTCGGCGAGTAGATCGCACCCGCGATCACGAACGCCGGATTCGCACCGGCCGTGCTTTCGGTGTTGCGCGACAGACCGATGTCGGCCACGAACTGCACGTTGTCGGTCGCCTTGTAGAGCGCCGCGGCCGACACGGCCCAGACCGAACGCAGGTCGCCCTGACGATTCGGCTGATAGGCGAGGCCCGCATTCGCGAGCAGCGAGACGCGCGCGACGTCGGCTTGCGCGAGCAGCGTCGCACCGGTGCCGACGCGGCCCGTGCCGAGCCCGCGATCGTCGTTGCCGGTCGGCATCGTCACTTTCGGTTTCAGCGCGAACGACAGCGGGCCGCGTTCGGCGAAGCGCCATTTCATGCCGATCTCGACGTCGCCGATGCCGGCGCCGTTGTCGTCGGTCCGCATTTGCAGATGGGTATAAGGCGCGTTCAAGTACAGATCGACGTGTTCGCCGAAGCCGCGCGTGAGTGTCGCGTTCCACAGTTGATGGCGGCCGTTTTCGTCCTGTTTCGACGTTTCCTCGGCATTGAACTCGAGCTGCCAGTTTGCGTCGCCCTGCGTGCCCGTGTCGTCGCTGACGAGCGGATGGGCCGCGTACGCGTCCAGCGGTGCGAGGAGGGCGCTCGCAGCCGCGAGCGGAAGCATTCTTTTCATCAAGTCACCCATGATGCATCGTGGGCGGCCGGCCCGCGCGGGCCGGCACGCCGTTGTCCGGTGGAGATCAGAACCACTGCTTGTAGCGGCGCACATAGATCGTCTTGACGATCTGCGCGAGCAGGATGTAGCCGACCATCGTCGCCGCGAGCCACAGCCAGTAGGTCCCAGGCAGATGCATGAAGCCGAGCGACTCCGCGAACGGCGAGAACGGCAGCCAGCAGCCGATCGCGATCGCGGTGAACGTCGACAGCAGCACCGGCAGCGCGGCCGTGCTCTGCAGGAACGGGATCTTCTGCGTGCGCAGCAGGTGCACGACGAGCGTCTGCGACACGAGGCTTTCGATGAACCAACCGGAATTCATCACGATCTGGCCGCTCGAGCCGCCGTGCAGGTGATACATCGCACCGGCGCCGAACACGGTCCACATCAGCACGTAAGTCGTGATGTCGAACACCGACGAGGTCGGCCCGACCCACAGCATGAAGCGGCCGATGTTGCCGGCTTCCCACTTGCGCGGCTTCTTGAGGAACTCCGGATCCATCCGGTCCCACGGCAGCAGCATCTGCGACGTGTCGTAGATCAGGTTCAGCACGAGCAGCTGGGTTGCGAGCATCGGCTCCCATGGCAGGAACGCGCTGGCGACGAGCACCGAGAACACGTTGCCGAAGTTCGAGCTGGCGGTCATGTTCAGGTATTTCAGGATGTTGCCGAACGTCTCGCGGCCCTTGATCACGCCTTCCTCGAGCACCATCAGGCTCTTTTCGAGCAGGATGATGTCGGCGGTTTCCTTCGCGATGTCGGCGCCGCTGTCGACCGAGATGCCGACGTCGGCGTCGCGCAGCGCGGGTGCGTCGTTGATACCGTCGCCGAGGAAGCCGACCGTGTGGCCGTTCGCCTGCAGCGCCTTCACGATGCGCGCCTTCTGCAGCGGCGTGAGCTTCGCGAACACCGTCGTGCGTTCGACGACCTGCGCGAGCGTCGCGTCGTCGAGCGCCTCGATTTCGGCGCCGAGCATCGGCTTGCCCGGTTCGAGGCCGACCTGGCGGCAGACCTTCATCGTGACGGTCGGGTTGTCGCCCGTCAGCACCTTCACCGACACGCCGTTCTCGCGCAGCGCGGCAAGCGCCGGCGCGGCCGATTCCTTCGGCGGATCGAGGAAGGTCAGGAAGCCGCGCACGACGAGGTCGCGCTCATCGGCGGTACGGTACTGCTCGCGTTCGTCGCCGCGCGGGATCATGCGCGTCGCGAGCACCAGCACGCGGAAGCCATCCTCGTTGTATGCGTTCGCCTGTTCGAGCAGCCGCTTGCGCGCGACGAAGTCGAGCGGGCGCACGCCGTCCTCGTCCTGCACATGGGTCGACACCGCAAGCATTTCCTCGACCGCGCCCTTGCAGATCAGCAGGTGCGTACCGTGCGTGTCCTCGACGACGACCGACAGGCGGCGACGCACGAAGTCGAACGGCAGTTCATCGATCTTCTTGTAGCCTTGCGGCTTCACGCGGTCACCGATCTCGTCGGCGCGCGCGACCACGGCGATATCGATCAGGTTCTTCTGGCCGCTCTGATGGAAGCTGTTCAGCCAGCCGAGCCGCAGGATGTCCTCATTCTTGTGGCCGGACAGGTCGAGATGGTGTTCGAGAATGATCTTGTCCTGCGTGAGCGTGCCGGTCTTGTCAGTGCACAGCACGTCCATCGCGCCGAAGTTCTGCACGGAGTTCAGCCGCTTCACGACGACCTTGCGACGCGCCATCGCGATCGCGCCGCGCGCGAGATTCGCACTGACGATCATCGGCAGCATCTCGGGCGTGAGGCCGACGGCCACCGCGAGCGCGAACGTGAGCGCGCTCAGCCAGTCGCCCTTGGTCAGGCCGTTGATCATGAACACGATCGGCACCATCACGAACATGAACTTGATCAGCAGCCAGCTCACGCTTGCGACGCCGCGATCGAAGCTCGTCTCGATGCGCTTGTGGCTCACGACGTTGCGCGCGAGCGAACCGAAGTAGGTGTCCTCGCCGGTCGCGACGACGACGGCCGTCGCGGTGCCGCTCACCACGTTGGTGCCCATGAAGCACACGTTCTCGAGATCGAGCAGCGACGTCGGCACCGACGCGTCGTTCGCCGAGCCGGGTTTGCCGGCCATGCCCGTCATGTCCGACGCGCCCGTGTTCGCCGACTTGCCGGCGACCGCGCCGAGCGTGTCGTACTTCTCGACCGGCAGCGCTTCACCGGTCAGCACGGCCTGGCTGATGAACAGGTCGCGCGACGCGAGCAGGCGCACGTCGGCGGGAATCATGTCGCCGGCGGACAGATGCACGATGTCGCCGACCACGACTTCGCGCATCGGCACCTCGCGGCGTGCCGGCTCGGACGTGCCGGTCACCGCGCGCTGCACGGTCGCCGTCGTGCGGACCATCGCCTTGAGCTTTTCGGCCGCGCGCAGCGAACGGAATTCCTGCACGAAGCGCAGCAGCGCGCTGATCGTGACCATCGTCAGCAGGATCGTCATGCCCACATAGTCGCGATCGTCGGGCGCCGCGAAATAGACGTCGGTGCAGAAGCTGATCGCGGCCAGCACGAGCAGCACGTAGACGAACGGATTGTGGAACGCGTGCAGCAACTGGCGCGTCCAGTGCGGCGGCTTGTCGTGCGCGATTTCGTTCGGACCGTGGTGCTGCAGACGGTCCACGGCCTGGTCGTAGGTGAGGCCGCGCGTGCTGGTGCGCAGCGACTTGAAGGTTTCTTCGAGCGGGCGGGCCGCTTCCTGCGCGGCGCGCATGATGCGCGGTTCGTTCTTTTGACCGGGGCCGGCGTTGATGAAGCCGCGCTGTTTCGGTTGCGAGGTATTGCGTTGTGTCATGAGTCGCTCCTTGCGCACGAGGCGGCGGGCGGGGAGCGACCGTGACGTTATCGACGCACGAGCGCTCCCCGCCGCGTCGCGTCAGGCGCGATCGGCTGTGGATCGGTGAAGAGGGGAACGCTCGCCGGCGCGCGGAGTGCGGTCGGAGAATCGATGCGCAGCGTCGCACCGGCGAGCGGTAATCGACTACTGTCGTCTAAGTTCATCTGGACTCCTGTCGGTTGCGGGTGGCGGGCACGGGCGATCGGCAACCGCGCACGCACGAAGGCGCGCGGCCGGATGGCACGCGAACGGAACACGCGCGCAGTTCGCGCTGCGCGCAGCACGAACGCACGCGCGCGGCAGCGTATCGATGCGCTGCGCGGGCATTCGGCAATATCGAAAAATTCGGCGGGGGATTCTGGCCGGTCAGGCCGGAAGGGCGCCGCATCCTGCTTCCCGGGATGCGGCAGAAGACGAGGCTCTGCGCGGTTTCCTCAGGCAGCAGTCAAGTTGGTCGAGGACCAACTACAACTCGCATCGGTGTTCACAGAACACTCCATGTAATCAGACGGGGGCGATGGTAATGGGTCGTCGTGCGAAGCGTCAACCCTTTTTCCACCCGTTGCTCAGGCAATTCTTGCAGAACGTTAGCGCGGCGATGCCGGCTCCGCGAATGAAAAAACGCGCGCGCGCCGGGCAGGCATGCGCGCGGTTGCGTCGAGGCGACGTGCCCGTTACTGCGTGGCGGCCGTGACGGCAGCGCCTGCGTCGGCGATGCCGGAGCCGGCCGGCAGCGCCGTGCACGACGTGCCGGCCGGCAGCATCGCCGCACGCGCGCCGCCTTGCAGCTTCTGCTGGATCTGCGCGGGCGTGAGGTTGCCGTTCACCGACAACATCAGCCCGACGATGCCCGTCACCTGCGGCGTCGCGAGGCTCGTGCCGCTCGCGGTGTCGTACGTGTCCGTACCCGGTGTCGTCGTGCCGCTGTTGGCCGTCGACAGGATGTTGACGCCGGGTGCGCTCAGCGCAACGTCGACACCGAAGTTGCTGAACGATGCGCGGCGGCCGGTCGCGTCGGTTGCGCCGACGCTGATCACGCCGCGGCAGTTCGCCGGCTGGTCGAGCCCGGTCGACAGGCCGTCGTTGCCGGCGGCGACGACGACGGTCACGCCCTTCGCGTTCACGTCGTCGATTGCCTGCTGGAACGTCGCGCTGCACGCGCCGACGCCGCCCAGGCTCAGGTTGATGACCTTCGCGGGATTCGGGTTGCTCGGCACACCGGCGACCGGAATGCCGGCCGCCCAGCGCATCGCGTCGGCGATGTCGCTCGTCGTGCCGCCGCACTTGCCGAGCACGCGCACCGGCAGGATCCGGCCGAGCCACGACACGCCGGCGACGCCGATGCCGTTGTTGGCGGTCGCGCCGATCACGCCCATCACGCGCGTGCCGTGCCAGCTGCTGCTGCTCGGTTCGCTCGCGCAGTGATAGTACGGGCCGCTGGAATCGTCGAGTTCCTGCTGCGTGACCCAGTCGCCCGGATCGGTGGCGTCGATGCCGCGCGGCTGGCCGTTGTTGCTGGTGTTGACGTTCGAGATGAAGCTGTAGCCGGGCAGCAGGTTGCCGACGAGGTCGGGATGCGGCCGGTAGCCGGTGTCGAGCACGGCCGTGACGACCGTCGGCGAACCCTTGGTCCGCGTCCAGGCGGGCGGGGCGTTGATGCCGACGCTCGCGTCGGACAGATCCCACTGCTGGCTGTATGCGGGATCGCTCGGCATGTCGCGAATCTGCATCGGGTGATCCGGTTCCGCGTGGTCGACGTCGCCGTCGGCCGCGAACGCCTGCGCGAGCGCCGCCGCGTCGCCGGACGCGATGCGCTGGCCGATCGACAGCACGGCCGCGCCGTCCGACAGGGTCCGCTCGACCTGCACGTTCAGCGATGCCTGCGACGTCGTCACGGCGGCATAGGCATGTGCGGCACTGGTCGTCGTCGGTGCCGTCCAGCGCGTCATCGAGCGCTGGATCACCGCGTCGAGCCGTGTGCCGGCGTCGAGGGCGGCCATCGCGCGCGTGGCCGTCAGCGTCTTCAACTTGACGATCAGGTGATCGACCGGCGGCTCGACCGGCGCGGTGGTCTGGGCAGCCATCTGCACGGCAGCCTGCTGCGTCGCGCACGCATTGCTGCCGCTGGCCGCGGGCGGGGTGGTCGGAGCGGGCGCGGGGGCCGGCGCAGCATTGGAGGAAGACGGATTGCTGCCGTCGCCGCCCCCCCCACCGCCACAGCCGGCGAGCGGAAGCAGGGCGGCGGCAGACAGCATGCCGGCGAGCATGCGCGCATGAGCGGAGCGGGCCAGCGCGAAATTGAAACGTTTGGCTCTCATGGTGAGACTCGATCCTCATAGATAACCGTCGTGCTGGCGGTCGTGCCTGGTCCGGAGGAACACCGGACCTTGTCGTTTTTGTCTGACATTCATCGCAAGATTGTTGCGACGCGCCATGCACTGGGTAACGGCCGCCACGGGCGCTTCTTGAGCGCGGTTCGCGAGAAAAAAACGGGTTGCCGCAAACGATTACGTTGCTGCGTTGCAATGCGATTGCGGGTCCAGAGCGGACGACCCGGCAGGCGGGATGCGAGCGAACGCGGTTGCCCGGGCGCGACGCGGGATGCACGCGTATTTGCGCGCCACGGAAAATGCGTCGTCCGCGCGCGCCGTGGTGGACGGTTGCCTACGCTTTCCCTGATGCGACGCGAATTTTGTCGGGCGTACGATCGCGATTCGATCAACGTTTCGTCAGGAGAAAAGCATGGATCGCCGCTTCCGTTGGTTGGCCGTCGCGCTGACCTGCGCGCTGGCGGGCACCGCGCACGCGCAGGCCCTCACCGGCACGCTGAAGAAGATCAAGGACACGGGCGTCGTGTCGCTGGGTATCCGCGAATCGTCGGTGCCGTTCTCGTATTCGGACAACCAGCAGAAGAACATCGGCTACTCGCGCGACATCGCGGCGCGCATTATCGACACGCTGAAGACGGAGCTGAAGGCACCGAACCTGACGGTGAAGGAAATCCCGATCACGTCGCAGAACCGGATTCCGCTGCTGCAGAACGGCACGATCGACTTCGAGTGCGGGTCGACGACCAACACGCTGGAGCGGCAGAAGCAGGCCGCCTTCTCGAACAGCATCTTCCTCTACGGGATCCGCTTCAGCACGCGCAAGGATTCGGGCGTGAAGGACTTCCAGGACCTGGCCGGCAAGACAGTCGCGACGACGGCCGGCACGTCGGACGAGCGCCTGCTGCGCAAGCTCAACGAGGAGAAGGGGATGAACATGACGATCATCAGCGCGAAGGACCACGCCGAAGCGTTCATGAACGTCACGACGGGGCGCGCGGTCGCGTTCGTGATGGACGAGCCACTGCTGTACGGCGAGATCGCGAAGGACCGCAACCCGGGCGCCTACACGGTGGCGGGCACGCCGCTTGTCCATGAAAATTACGCGTGCATGATGCGCAAGGACGATCCGGCGTTCAAGCACGTAGTCGATGGCGTGATCGCGAAGATGCAGACCTCGGGCACGGCCGAGAAGCTCTACGACCAGTGGTTCATGCAGCCGATTCCACCGAAGGGCGTGAGCCTCAACTATCCGCTGTCGCCGGAGATGAAGCAGCTGTTCAGGAATCCGACGGATCAGGCGCAGTACTGATCGACGCATAGTGGTGGAGTTGCATCGTCGATAGAAAACCGCCGGCACACGCCGGCGGTTTCGGTTTTCGGCCCGGTCGCTCGCGCGATGGAACCGAGCGTCAGGCCTTGATTTCCGGCACGCGTGCGGCCGGCCTGGCCGGTGCCGCCGGGGCCGGTGCCATCGAACGCATGGACGGCTGCGCCGGCATGAGCACGACGACCGGTTCGGGCATCGCCCACAGCGGCATCGCGAACCCGGCGGGCTGCGGCATCGGCATTGCGAACGCGTTGGCGAGCGCGACATGCTGCAGCGCCATCATCTGCTTTAAAGCCCGGGCAGTGCCCGCCGGACGGAGCCGTGCCGGGGTTCCCGAGGCGACTCGCCGGGGAACGTGAACGGGCATCTAGCGCGTTTCGGCATGTGCCGCAATCGGCATTCAACCTCGTCCGCGCCATGGGATTCCTGTCGCGTCGCGCAACAACAGGCACAATATGCGCTTCGCCACGCACCGTTGTTCGTCATTCGAACAAGCCGGCGCGTGTCGCCGCCGTCCGAATCCTTCCCGGTTGTCATGAACGCCTCGCTCACTCCTGCGCGCGAATCGAACTCGCCGCGCTTCCTGTTGTTCCTGATTTGCCTGTTCGCCTCCGCAGGCCAGCTCGCGATCGACATCTACGTGCCCGCGCTGCCCGACATGGCGCGTTCGTTCGCGACCACGCCGCAGGCGATCCAGTCGAGCGTGTCCGGCTACATGGCCGCCTATGCGCTCGGCCAGCTGATCTTCGGCCCGGTCGCCGATGCGTACGGACGCAAGCGGGTGCTCGCGTTCGGGCTCGTCATCTACACGATCGGGTGCCTGCTGTCGCTCGGCGCGCCGAACCTGGAGACGTTCGTGCTGGCGCGCTGCCTGCAGGGTTTCGGGATCGCGACGACGAACCTGCTCGCGAAGGCGATCATCACCGACTCGTTCTCGGGCCAGGCGCTGATGCATGCGTTCACCTACATGTCGATCGCGTGGGGGCTCGCACCGATCATCGCGCCGGTGATCGGCGCGCACCTGCAGGAATGGTTCGGCTGGCGCGCGTGCCTCGTGTTCCTGCTGGTGTATTCGCTGGTGATGTGGGCGCTGTTGTGGCACTACCGGGAAACCTTGCCGAAACCGGTCCGTCTCGAGCCGCGCACGCTGATGGCGAACGCGGGCAAGGTGCTCGCGAGTCCGGTGTTCCAGAGCTGCTTCCTCGCCCAGGGGCTGTGCTACAGCATCCTGCTGGTGTTCAACATCGTCGGGCCGTTCATGGTGCAGACCACGCTGCACAAGCCGCCGACCTTCTTCGGCTATCTCGCGCTCGGGATCGGGCTGATGTATTTCCTCGGCGGACTGTCGAACCGGATTCACGGGCACGGGCTGCCGAGCGCCGAGCAGCGGCTGCGCATCGGCGCGCGCGTAATGGCGGCCGCGGCGGTCGTGATGCTCGTGCTGGCGCTGACCGTCGGCCTGCGCGTATGGACGCTCGCGACGCCGGTGCTCGTGATGGGTTTCTGCGCGGGCGCGATGTATCCGACGCTGATGGCCAAGGGAAACTCGCTGTTTCCGCATATCGCGGGGCTGACGAGCGCGATCCTCGGGTGCGCGCTGTTGCTCGTGTCGTCCGCAATGATGGGCCTCGCCGGCTTCGTGTCGGTGCAGGTGCTGACGCCGCTCGCGGTGTTCTTCGTCGCGCTGTCGTTCATCGTCGTGTGGATGGTGACGAAGCTGCTGCGCTACCTGACGCAGCAGCAGGCCGCGAGCGTTGCTTGCGGAAGCGGGGAGGCGGCGTAAGCCGCAGAAGCTGCGTCCGTGGCTGCCGCAACGGCACGCCGGCCGCTCACAGCGGCTGCGCCGCGCCCGCCTGCGCCAGCAGCGAAACGGCGACCGGATCCGGCATCCCGTTCGAATCGATCGCACCGGCCTTGGCCAGCGCGTCGAGATCGCTGTCGATGCCCGGTTGCCCGACCACGAACGGCGTCGTCAGGAAGGCCGGCGTCGACAGCGTGACCGAATAGCGCTGCTGCAGGTTCGTCACCACGGCCGATTGCGCGGCCTGCACCCTGCCCGGGCTGCCCATCACCTGCTGGAAGTGTGCATTGCCCTGGAAATTGCCGATCAGCCCGGCCGTGTTCGTGCCGAGCTGCGCGGCGAGATAGACGAGCATCAGCTCGGTCTCGGGCGTCGTGTTGAAGGTGCCGCCCGCGTAGGCGAGCGAATGCAGGCTCGTGCCACCCGACGCGACGGTAATCACGCACGGCAGCGCGGCGTTGACCGTCACGCGGTAGTTGCCGCCGCCGTCGGTCAGCGTCGTCGCCGAGCCTTGCGCGCAACTGACCGTCACCGATGCGCTCGCGAGCGCGGTGCCGGTGGCCGCCGTGCCGGACAGCGCGACGGTCTGCGTGTTGTTGTCGTTGAAGCAGACGTCGACGCCGAAGCAGGCGTCGCCGTTGCAGCCCCCAAGCGTCGCGAGGGCGGCGACGCAGGCCGTGCTCAGCGCGGGGCGGAGGAAGCGCGGATGTCGAAGGTTCATGGTCGCGGGCGATCGGGAGAAGGGACGCGGCAGGGCAACCGGTGTGCGCCGATGCATCGGCGCACTGTTCCTATTCTAGGTCTGCGATCCGGGGATTGCTTGCCGGTTCGTTCGCCGTCGGCCGGGGGCTTGCTACGGTTTGCGTGAGCCCGGCTTCGCGAACGCTCCCCGCACCTCGAAGCCGATCGCATCCGCGACGTTGCCGCGCGCGTCGACGAGTTCCAGCCGGTGCCGGCCCGGCCACGGCATCCACGCGATGCGGTCGGCATGCCCGATCACCTTGTCGTCGAGCCGCCACGCGAACCGCGCGGCATGCCCGGACGACCGCTCGAACCAGATCCGCTGATTCTTCGGCGGAATGTCCGGATCAATCGCGAAGATCGTGCCGTCGGTCGGCGCGCCGATCGTCAGCGGCGCGCGCGCACCGTCCTTGCCCGGCGTGACGGGCGCCGCGAGCCGGATCGTGTCGAGTGCCGTGCCCGCGACGAACCACTCGTTGCGCGACGGCTCGACGTCGCGCTCGAACGTGATGCGGCACGTTTCGACGCCGGCCGGCGGCCTCGGCGCGCGGCTCGGCAGGTCGCGGTGCAGGTAGCCGACGACGGCCGACCACACCGGCGACGCACCCGTCACCCCCGACACGTCCCACATCGACGAGCCGTCCGCATTGCCGACCCACACGCCGACCGTGTAGCGCGACGTGAACCCGACGGTCCAGTTGTCGCGCATGTCCTTGCTGGTGCCGGTCTTGACCGCCGAGAAGAAGCGTGTCGCGAGCGGGTTGTCGAAACCGAACGTGCGCACGCGCGCGTTGTTGTCGGAGATGATGTCGGTGACGACGAAGCTGGCCGCTTCGCTGAATACGCGCGTGCCGTTATCCGGACGTCCCGGTGCCGATGCGACGGATGCAGGTGACGGCACGGGCAGGTCGACGACCTTGCGCGCGACGCCGCCGTTCGCGAGCGCGCGATACGCATTGGTCAGCGACAGCAGCGTGACGTCCGCGCTGCCGAGCGCGAGGCTGAAGCCGTAGTAGTCGCCTTCCTGCGCGAGTGGCAGGCCGAGCGCGGTCAGCGTGCGCGCGAAGCGGTGCGGCGTGACGAGCACGAGCGTGCGCACGGCCGGCACGTTCAGCGAGCCGCCGAGCGCGGTGCGCACGCTCACCCAGCCCTTGAAATCCTTGTCGTAGTTCTGCGGAATGTAGAGGCCGCCGCCGGCCGCGAGGTTGATCGGCGCATCGTCGAGCAGCGACGCGGCCGTCAGCCGCTTCTCGTCGATCGCCTGCGCGTAGAGGAACGGCTTGAGCGTCGAGCCGGCCTGGCGCGGCGCGAGCACGGCGTCGACGTCGCGCGCGCTCGACAACGCACCCGACGAACCGACCCACGCGCGAATCTCGCCGGTCGCGTTGTCGATCACGACGACCGCGCCATCCTGCACGTTGCGACGGTGCGCGGGCGCGTTGAGTTCGGTCAGCGCGCGCGTCAGCGTGTCGCGCGCGAAGCGCTGCAGCGGCGCATCGAGCGTCGTGCGCACCTGCGCACCGGCCGCCGGCTTGACCTCGGCCGCGATGCGGCGCGCGAAGTGCGGCGCCAGAGCAGCACCGTCGTCACGCACCGCGTTGGCCGGGCGCGCGATCACGAGCTGCACGTAGCCGTCGAGCGACGCGCACGCCTGTTCCGCATGCATGTCGCGCAGGATCCGGCACGCGCGCTCGGCGACCTTCGCGGGTGCCGCGTTGGGGGCGCGCACCAGCGCCGCGGCGATCGCGGCTTCGCGCGCGTCGAGGCCGGACGGCGCCTTGCCGAACAGCACCTGCGACAGCGCGGCGAGCCCGACCGTCTCGCCGCGGAACGGCACGAGATTCAGGTAGGCCTCGAGAATCTGGTCCTTGCGCCAGCCGCGTTCGAGCAGCAGCGCGTTCACCGCCTGCGTGGCCTTTTGCGGCAGCGAGCGCTGGCCCGAACGGTGCGGCGAATCACTGAGCAGCCCGGCGAGCTGCATCGTCACGGTCGACGCGCCGCGCGTGCGCTCGTTCCACAGATTGCCCCAGGCGGCACCTGCGATCCCGCGCCAGTCGACGCCGCTGTGTTCGTAGAAGCGCTTGTCCTCGGACACGACGATCGCCTCGCGGAACGCGGGCGACACGTCGGCGAGCGACACCCAGTCGCCGCGCCGCTCGGTGAGATCGACGCGCGTGCGCTGCAGCGGCGTGCCGTCGCGCGCGAGCAGCACCCAGTCGGAGCTGCGCCAGTTGCGGCGCACGTCGTCGTAGCTCGGCAGCGCATGCGCGACGAGCGGCGCGGCCAGCACCACGGCGACGAAGAGGCGGCCGGCGAAGCGCGCCGGCCGCGGCAAAGCCAGATCGATCATGACGTACTCGTTACTTGCCCGCGTCGGCCGGCTTCACGGTCATCGGCGGGTTCGGCCACAGGCCGTAGACGGACGGCGCATACAGCGCCTCGACGCGGGTCGGCGGCAGTCCGAACGTGCCGACGTTGTTCAGCCGCACCGTGTACTCGACCGAGAATTTGCCCTTCGGCAGATAGTCGTAATACGCGCGGTAGCCGTCGAAGTCGCGTTCGACGAACGCGGGCCACGCGCCGTCGGGCCGCTTCTCGTCCTGCGTCGCGGCTTCCGAGTCGCGGCCGAGGCCCGAGCCGAGGATCGTCGCGCCCGACGGGATCGGATCGTTGACGACGACCCACGTCATGTCGCTCTGCGCATCGATGTCGAGATGCACACGTACGACGTCGCCGCGCGTCAGCACGCCCTTGACGGCGGGCGACACGGGCATGACGGTCTTCGTGATCCGGTAGCCGGCCGCGAACGGCGCGCGCAGCGGCACGGCCGCGAGGCTCTCGACGGTCGCCCATGGGCGGCCCGTGCCGTCCTGCTTGACGGACAGCGTGGCCGGCGCCTGCGATGCACGCGGCCACGGCATCAGCACGCTGCGTGCGGTGGCGGCGCGCGTCGCGGCGGTGGCCGATGCGGGCGCGTCGGCGGGCGCCGGTGCCTGCGACCACGAGATCGCGCGCTCGTTGCCGCCGAGCGCGACCTTCGTCGTGCCGGTGACCGGCACGCTCTCGTAAGTGCGCGAGAAGCGCTCGACCGCGAGCTGGCCGAGTGCGTTCGACGTCGTCGTCTGCCATGCGCCCTGACGTTGCAGCGCGAGCAGGCCGGCCGTCACGCGCGGCATCTCGTCCTTCCACGCCGGGTCGCCCGCGAATTCCAGCGCAAGGCGCGCGGCGTTGGTCTCGTTGCTCGTCATCAGCCACCACAGATCGTCGTCGCGCGCGGTCGAGAACACGAGTTGCGTGCCTTGGTACGTGAGGCGCGCGCGCAGGATCTGCTCGACCTGCGCGCGTTTCTCGTCGCGCTGCGGGATGTCCTTCACGCGCGTGAGGATCGCGTGATAGTCGATCACCGCCGACGTCGGCCACTGGTTGGGCGCGATCTCGATCGAGCCGAGCATGCGGCCTTGCGCGGCGCCGTAGCGCGACAGCGCCTCGATCGCGGCGAGCTTGCGCAGGTCGCGATCCTGGCGCGGCGCCCACGCGTTGCGCTCGATGCGGCCGTCGACGAAGCGCGCGAGCCCGGCCTCGAGCTGCGTGCGCAGGTCTTCCGGCAGCGCGAAGCGCGGGTCGAGGCGGCTCGCCTCGTCGGCGACCACGAGCAGGTACGACGACAGCGTCGGGCTGCCGTAGTGCGCATCGTCGGACGACGGCGGGAAGTAGCTCGCGAGCCCGTCGCTGTCGAGATAGACAGGCATGCGCGCAACCAGCGCCTGCCATTGCGCGGCGTCGTGCAGGCCGATCGCGCGCGAGGTCTGCTGTTCGAGGCACCTGTACGGATAGCGCTCGAACCAGCGCCGCACGCCGGGCAGGCCGTCGGCGAGCTTTGACTGCAGCGACACGGCGATGCCGCCGCGCGGTGCGCCTTGCGCGTTGTTGACGGCGCCGGCCGGGGCCGACACGGGTAGCGTCAGCGTGCCGTCGACCTGCGCGAGCGTGGCCTGCTGCACGGTCACCGGTAGCGCGGGCACGACCTTCTGCGCGACGGCCAGCGCGTCGACCGCGCGCTTGCCGCCTTGCTCGGCTGCCTCGATGCGCCAGTTCAGCGCGCCGGCCGCGTCGAGCGCTTGCTCGGGCACGGTGATCGTCCACGCGACCTCGGTCGCCGCATTGGCTGCGAGCGACACGGTTTGCGGCGCGACGTCGAGGCCCGTCACGTGCGGCGTCACGACGACCTGCATCGCGCGGTCGGTCGTGTTGCGCAGCGTGACCTGCGCGCGGAACGCGTCGCCTTCGCGCACGAGCGGCGGCAGGCCGGAGATCAGTTGCAGATCCTGCGTGCTGCGGATCGACGTGCTGCCGGTGCCGAAGCGGTCGGGGCCGACTGCCGCGATCGCGACGATCCGGAAGCGCGTGAGCGCGTCGTTCAGCGGCACCTCGACGGTTGCGCTGCCGTTCGCATCGAGCGTCACGCGCGGATTCCACAGCAGCAGCGTGTCGAACAGCTCGCGCGTCGGCGCGCTGCCGCCACCGCCGCCGGCCGGCACGGCCTTGCGGCCGAAGTGGCGGCGGCCGACGATTTCCATCTGCGCGGTGGCCGTCTCGACGCCGTATGCGCGTCGCTGCAGCATCGCGTCGAGCAGGTCCCAGCTGTTGTTCGGCATCAGTTCGAGCAGCGCCTCGTCGACCGCCGCGACCGCGATCTGCGTGCCGGCGGGCGCGGGCTGGCCGTTCGGCAGCGTGACCTTCACGTGCGCCTGTGCCTTGCTGCGCACCGTGTAGCGCGTCGCGTCGGTCGTCACGGTCACGCCGAGACGATGCACGCCCGTGCCGACCTTGATTTCGCCGAGGCCGTAGCGGAACGCGGGCTTCGACAGGTCGACGAACGCGGTCGGCGCTTCATAGTGACGGCCTTCGCGCCAGAACGCGCGCGCCCATTCGATCGGCGCCTTCCAGCCCCACGTGAAGAACGAGTACCACGGCACTTCGCGGATCCGGCCGCGCAACGCGAGCACCGATACGTAGACGTTCGGCCCCCACGATTCGCCGACCTTCAGGTCGACGGTCGGGTTCTTGCCATTGAGCTGCACGACGTGCGTTTCCATCACGCCGCCGCGTTCGACCGCGACGAGGGCGGTCGCGTAGCGGAACGGCATGCGCACCTGGAAGCGGGCCGTTTCGCCCGGTTCGTAGGCGGTCTTCTCCGGAATCACGTCGATCCGGTCGGTGTTGTCGCCGCCGAACCAGAGTTCGTCCTCGCGCGTGACCCAGACGGACGTCGACGCGTTCGACGTGCGCCCGTCGCCGTCCTTCGCGACCGCGATCAACTGGACGTTGCCGGCCTGCTCGAGCGTCGCGTCGCAGGCCATGCGGCCCTTGTCGTCGGTCTTGCCCGAGCACAGCACGCCGAGGTCGCGCGTGTCGCTCTTGTTGTCGTACGCGTAGAAGCCGCCGACCATCCGCTTGCGCGACGACGTCGTGACGTGCGCGACGCCCTTGATCTCGATCGACACCGACGCGCGCGGCTTGCCCTGCAGGTCGACTGCGAGCGCCTGTACCGGCACGCGCTGGCCGACCGACACCCAGCGGCCGGCCTTGATACCGGCCACCACCGCGGCTGGCCACAGGATCGTGTCGCCGCGGATCGTCTGCACTTCGCCGTTCGGGTCCGCGAACGTCGCTTCGAGCGCGATGCGCTTCGGCGCATCGACGTCGGGCAGGCCCTTGAGCGTGACGGACCCCGCGCCGTTGCGGTCGAGCGTCAGCGGCAGCTTGTCCGCGATCAGCTTGGTTGCATCGGGATCGTTGTTCGCGGCCGATGCGCTGTCGCCGTCCTGCGAATCGTCGTCGGCGTTGCCGTCGCTGCGCTCCGGACGATAGGGCGTGAAGCTGAAGTCCTCGAAGCGATCCGCGAACGGGGGCGACGCCCACTTCATCAGCGCCGACACCTGCACGGGCAGGTTCGATGCGCCGCCGCCCGACACGTAGTCGATCTGCACCGCGAGCGGTGCTTCCTTGACCGCGACGAGCGGGCTCTTCTGCGCGTCGCGCGCGCTGATCGTCCCCTTGAGCACCGGCAGGCGGAACGCCTCCACGCGGAAGCTGCCGCTGTAGTAGCTGGTGGTCGGCGCATCGTCCGGGCCGCCTTCGAGCGATACGCTGTATTCGCCGAGCTTCGCCGCGGGCGGCAGCGCGAACCGGGTATCCGCGCTGTGGTCGGCCGACCACGTGAGCGGCAGCTTGTAGGTCTGGTCCGAGCCGAGATGGCGGATCGTCACGCGCGTCGGGTATTGCGCCGGGAACGCGAGACTCTGCAGCGTCTCGGTGCGCAGGAAGTGCTTCATCGACACGGTTTCGCCGGCACGCAAGAGCGTGCGGTCGAACACGGTATGCGCGCGCACGGTCGGTGCGCTGTCGGTGTCGGTCGGCACGTTGAAGCGCCACGACTCGATCCCGCGGTTCCAGTTCGAGCTGACGAACGCCATGTCGGGGCCCGTCTTCGGATCGTCGACGCGCGCCGACACGAAGTAGTCGTCGAAGCGTTCCGACTGGCTGCATTCGTGTTTCGGCTCGAATGGGCCGTCGATCTTCAGCAGGCCCTGCGCATCGGTCTTGCCGGATGCGATCTCGTCGCCGTTGCAATCCGATACGCGGATCTGCGCGTTCGGCACCGGCTTGCCCTTGTCGAGTGTCGTGACCCACACGAGGTTGTTCTCGCGGCCCTGTTTCAGGTGCACGCCGAGGTTCGTGACGAGCACGGTCGTGCGCACGTACATGCTCGACGGCTTCGCGAGCAGCGAGCGGCCGAGCGCGGGCGACGCGAGTTCGAGCACGTAGAAGCCGGGCTTGTCGATCGGCACGCCGACGACCTCGAACGGACGCAGCGTCTTCGGATCGGCCTTCGGCAGCGTCAGCGCCTGCGCACCCGGTTCGCCGGCGAGCAGCGACAGCGAGCGCACGTCGATGCGGCGGTTCTGCGGCGCGGGCATCTTCTCGCCCGCCTCGAGCGGCACGTAGACGGGGTGCTGGCCCTTGCGCCGGAGCAGGCCCGGCATGCGCTCGTCGATCGTGCCGGCCGTCATCGACCAGTTGTCGAAGCGCTCGACGGTGCGCATCCATTGACGGATCGCGGTGTCGTCGTCGACCTTCAGGTTCGAGAATTGCGCACCGCTCGTGTTGAGGCCCGCGATATGCAGGTCGGCCTCGACGTTGCGCAGCGTGACGGGCACGAGCGCGGGCGTATCGGGTTCGGCGAAGCGCTCGACGATCCCGAAGGTGCCCGACGAGAATTTCGCGAGCGGCGGCATCGGCGCGGTGCGCGTCGCGAGCGGGAACAGGTCGGCGTTCGCGAGCGAACGGTCGGTCACGTCGCGCAGGCCGGACGGCAGCTCGATCGTCAAGCTTGCCTGCGCGGGCAGCGGCGGATTGAACGTGACGGTCGTCACTTCGTCGCTGTGGTCGTCGGCGGCGAAGGTCGGTGAAAGCGAACCGTCAGGGCCGCGCAGCTTGATTGCCTCGGCGTTCTTGCGCGAGATCGGCGCATTGAACGACAGCGTCAGCGGGCGCAACGGCGTGCACGGTGCCTTCGCGTTCTCGCGTTCGCACGAGAAACTCGCGGCAAACGGGGCGCGCACCGTGAAGTCGAAACGGCGCTCGGTGTCGTTCGCGATGCCGCTCGGGCTTGCGACGCCCTTGCCATAGACGAGCTGCATCTTCGCGCTCGCGGGTAGTGCCTGCGCGCACGACAGCGTCAGCACGCGCGCGGTGTCCTTCTTCAGCCCGAAGTGGTCGAGCAGCGCGTTGCGCGTGTCGTCGTCGGCGGCCGTGACGGGGATGCGGTTGCCGATGCCGGCCGCTTCGCACCAGATGTTCGCGAGCGCGGAGCGCGGCTCGGCCGGGCCGTTCAGCTTCAGCACGAAGACCTGGCGTTCCTCGATCTCGCGCGAGCCGGGACGCACCGTCACCGGGAACGGGCCGCCGGTTTGAAACGTGAAGCGGCGCGGGCCGCTTACCGCATTGCCGGCGACCGAGCGCAGCGCGTCGTTGAGCGCGACCGAGCAGCGCACGCCCGGCGGCAGGTCATTCTCGAAATCGTAGACCCAGGTCTTGTCGTCGAGCCAGTGACCCTGGCCGCGTGCGGCGGCGGAATCGTTGCAGGTCATGCGCGCGGGATTCGGCGCGGATGCCGAGCCGAACGCGACCATCGGTTCGTCGAACTTGACGACGCTCTGCCGGACTTCGGTGACCGTGCCTTGCGGCGATACGCTCACCGTGCGTGCCGCGAGTGCATGTAGCGACAGTGCCGCGGCGCCCCCGAGTGCGGCGACCGCGCCGATGCGCCAGAGCGGCCGTGTGATGGGATTGGATTGATGCGTGTTGTTGTGTTTGTCGCGCTGCTTCATCGCTCGATGCCCTCGGAGGGAAGCTTTCTGTTTGATTGCACGCGATTCTAACCGACGGGCATGTGAGCGGATGACCGGAAGCGGCGTGTCGTCGGGTTGCGACACATCGGCATCCCGATGCAGAATTGTCGCGTCGACGACACAAAATTGCAGCGAAATGTCGAGTGTCTCGGATTGCGGAACATTTAATGGACTATAAAAGCATTGTCCAATCCGAATTGTGCGCGTACATTTCAGGGCCGCGCGAAAGTTTGAGAAATATCAAGCGTGGTTTTCCCGAATCCGGTGTTCGAGAGAAGGAAACATGCACAACGACAACACCCCCCACTCGCGTCGTGACAACGACGCATCCGCATCCGGCATCACGCGGCGTCAATGGCTGCAGGGCGCACTGGCGCTGACGGCGGCGGGCCTCACCGGCTCGCTGGCGTTGCGGGCCCTGGCCGATAATCCCGGCACCGCGCCGCTCGACACGTTCATGACGCTGTCGGAAGCACTGACAGGCAAGAAAGGGCTGAGCCGCGTGCTCGGCGAACGCTACCTGCAGGCGTTGCAGAAGGGCTCGTTCAAGACGGCCGACGGCCTGTCGCAACTCGCCGGCGCGCTCGCATCCGGCTCGTTGAGTCCCGATCAGGAAGCATCCGCGCTGTCGATTCTCGGCGCGTGGTATCTCGGCGTCGTCGACAACGTCGTGATTGCCTACGAAGAAGCATTAATGTTCAGCGTCGTATCCGATACGCTCGTGATCCCTTCGTATTGCCCCAACAAACCCGGCTTCTGGGCCGAAAAACCGATCGAGAGGCAAGCCTGATGGCCGATACCGATACGCAAAAAGCCGACGTCGTGGTCGTCGGGTCCGGTGTCGCCGGCGCGATCGTCGCGCATCAGCTCGCGATGGCGGGCAAATCGGTGATCCTGCTCGAAGCAGGCCCGCGCATGCCGCGCTGGGAAATCGTCGAGCGCTTTCGCAACCAGCCCGACAAGACGGACTTCATGGCGCCGTACCCGTCGAGCCCGTGGGCGCCGCATCCGGAATACGGCCCGCCGAACGACTACCTGATCCTGAAGGGCGAGCACAAGTTCAACTCGCAATACATCCGCGCGGTGGGCGGCACGACGTGGCACTGGGCCGCGTCGGCGTGGCGCTTCATCCCGAACGACTTCAAGATGAAGACCGTGTACGGCGTCGGCCGCGACTGGCCGATCCAGTACGACGACCTCGAGCATTACTACCAGCGCGCCGAGGAAGAGCTCGGCGTGTGGGGCCCCGGCCCCGAGGAAGACCTGTACTCGCCGCGCAAGGAGCCGTACCCGATGCCGCCGCTGCCGTTGTCGTTCAACGAGCAGACGATCAAGAGCGCGCTCAACGGCTATGACCCGAAGTTCCACGTGGTGACCGAGCCGGTCGCGCGCAACAGCCGTCCGTACGACGGCCGGCCGACCTGTTGCGGGAACAACAACTGCATGCCGATCTGCCCGATCGGCGCGATGTACAACGGCATCGTGCACGTCGAGAAGGCCGAGCAGGCCGGCGCGAAGCTGATCGACAGCGCGGTCGTCTACAAGCTCGAGACGGGTCCGGACAAGCGCATCGTCGCCGCGATCTACAAGGACAAGACGGGCGCCGACCATCGCGTCGAAGGCAAGTACTTCGTGGTGGCCGCGAACGGCATCGAGACGCCGAAGATCCTGCTGATGTCGGCGAACCGCGATTTCCCGAACGGTGTCGCGAACAGCTCCGACATGGTCGGGCGCAACCTGATGGACCACCCTGGCACGGGCGTGTCGTTCTACGCGAGCGACAAGCTGTGGCCGGGCCGCGGCCCGCAGGAGATGACGTCGCTGATCGGTTTCCGCGACGGCTCGTTCCGGGCGACCGAAGCCGCGAAGAAGATCCACCTGTCGAACATGTCGCGCATCAACCAGGAGACGCAGAAGATCTTCAAGGCCGGCAAGCTGATGAAGTCGGAGGAGCTCGACGCACAGATTCGCGATCGCTCCGCGCGCTACGTGCAGTTCGACTGCTTCCACGAAATCCTGCCACAGCCCGAGAACCGCATCGTGCCGAGCAAGACGGCCACCGACGCGGTCGGCATTCCGCGCCCGGAAATCACGTATGCGATCGACGACTACGTGAAGCGCGGCGCCGTGCATACGCGCGAGGTCTACGCGACGGCCGCGAAGGTGCTGGGCGGCACGGACGTCGTGTTCAACGACGAGTTCGCGCCGAACAACCACATCACGGGCGCGACGATCATGGGCGCGGATGCACGCGACTCGGTCGTCGACAAGGACTGCCGCACGTTCGACCATCCGAACCTGTTCATCTCGAGCAGCTCGACGATGCCGACTGTCGGTACGGTAAACGTGACGCTGACGATCGCGGCGCTGGCGCTGCGGATGTCGGACACGCTGAAGAAGGAAGTCTGACCGTGCGGAAATCTACTCTCACCTTCCTCCTCGCCGGTTGCCTCGCGCTGCCGGGTCTCGTGCGCGCGGCCGATTCGGCCGATCCCGCGCAGATCAAGCGCGGCGAATACCTCGCGGTCGCGGGCGACTGCATGGCCTGCCACACCGCGAAGGGCGGCAAGCCGTTCGCCGGCGGTCTCGGAATGCCGGTGCCGATGCTCGGCAAGATCTACACGAGCAACATCACGCCGGACCCCGACACGGGCATCGGCAACTGGACGTTCGACGACTTCGAGCGCGCGGTGCGTCACGGCGTGTCGAAGAACGGCGACAACCTGTACCCGGCGATGCCGTACGTGTCGTACGCGAAGATCAACGACGGCGACGTGCAGGCGTTGTACGCGTACTTCATGCACGGCGTCGAGCCGGTCAAGCAGACGCCGCCGAAGAACGAGATCCCCGCGCTGCTGAGCATGCGCTGGCCGCTGAAGATCTGGAACTGGCTGTTCCTGAAGGATGGCGCATACGAGCCGAAGCCGTCGCAGAGCGCCGAGTGGAACCGCGGTGCGTACCTGGTGCAGGGCCTCGCGCACTGCAGCACGTGCCACACGCCGCGCGGCATCGCGATGCAGGAGAAGTCGCTCGACGAGACGGGCGGCAGCTTCCTGTCGGGCTCGGTGCTGGCCGGCTGGGACGGCTACAACATCACGTCCGACCCGAACGCGGGGATCGGCGGCTGGACGCAGCAGCAGCTCGTCCAGTACCTGCGTACCGGCAGCGTGCCGGGCGTCGCGCAGGCGGCCGGTCCGATGGCCGAGGCGGTCGAGCACAGCTTCTCGAAGATGACCGACGCCGACATCGGCGCGATCGCGACGTACATCCGCACGGTGCCGGCCGTCACCAACGGCGACGCGAAGCAATCGCGTTCGTCGTGGGGCAAGCCCGCGGAAGACGGCCTGAAGCTGCGCGGCGCGGCGCTCGCGTCGTCGGGCATCGATCCGGCGCGGCTGTATCTCGGCAACTGCGCGACGTGCCACCAGATGCAGGGCAAGGGCACGCCGGACGGCTATTACCCGTCGCTGTTCCACAACTCGACGGTGGGTGCGTCGAATCCGGCGAACCTCGTGCAGGTGATCCTGAACGGCGTGCAGCGCAAGGCCGGCAGCGAGGACGTCGGGATGCCCGCGTTCCGCAACGAGTTGTCGGATGCGCAGATCGCCGCGCTGGCGAACTACCTGACCGGCCAGTTCGGCAACCCGGCCGCGAAGGTGACCGAGCAGGACGTCGCGAAGGCGCGTTGATGTCACGCACGACGCGGCACGAAGCAGGGCAACACTGACAAGAGGAGGAGCACAGCACATCGGGCGGGCCCCGATGCCGGTTGTTGCAGAGCGGGGCGGGCGGCACTGGCGGCCGCCTGTCCTGGTTCGTTGGCAATCCGGTGCGCGCGGTTCGCGCATCGCTTTCGTTGATCACACCATGACACCGAATCAACCGTTTCTCGCGTCCCAGCGCGATGTGCTGCTGCTGCTGTCCCGAATCCTGCTCGTGATCCTGTTCGTGATGTTCGGCTGGAAGAAGATCGTCGACTTCTCCGGCACGATCGCGTTCATGGGAAGCGAGGGCGCGCCCGCGCCGATCATCTCGGCGGCGATCGCCGTCGTGATGGAGCTGTTCGTCGGCATCGCCATCCTCGTTGGCTTCCAGACGCGGCCGCTCGCGCTGCTGCTTGCGCTGTACACGATTGGCACCGCGATCATCGGTCACCACTACTGGACGATGACGGGCGGCGAGCAGATCAACAACATGATTCATTTCTACAAGAACATCGCGATCTCGGGCGGCCTGCTTGCGCTCTGCGCGGCGGGCCCCGGGCGTTTTTCGATCGATCGCGGGTGAACAGGCCGCCGGCGCGCGCATGGGGCGCGTGTCGGACGGTCGAGACTCCGAGGGGGCATCATTTTGCGACTCAAACACTTCGCATGGCTGATCGCGGCCGCCGCACCGGCGGCCGCGTTCGCACAGACCAGCGTGACGCTGTACGGCCGTATCGACGGCGGCGTCGAATACCTGAACCACATCGCGACGCCGAATGGCAGTTCGACGCGCTGGAGCGCGGAAGGCGGCGACTGGGGCACCAGCATGTTCGGCCTGAAGGGCGTCGAGGATCTCGGCGGCGGGATGTCGACGGTGTTCAACCTGGAAACCGCGTTCCAGGTGATGAACGGCACCACGGGCGGCGGACGCATGTGGTCGCGCCGCGCGTATGTCGGGCTGAAGAGCGACACGTGGGGCCAGCTGCAGGCCGGCCGCAATCTGTTCATCGACAGCGACGGCGTGTGGGAATTTGATCCGTTCGTTCAGCAGGCGTTTTCGTCCGCATCGCTCGTGCGTGGTCGCAACTGGCAGCAGAGCAGCAACAACATCGAATATCACAGCCCGGTGTTCGGCGGCTTCGACGTGCAGGCGCAGTATGCATTCGGCAACCAGTCGCGCGGCTTCAACTACGGCGCGGCCGACGACTTCGGCCGCTCGGACGGGATCATGCTCTCGTACCACTCGCCGGTGCTCGACGTGCGCGGCATCTACGACGAGCTGCGTGACAACAACGGCAAGTTCAGCAACATCTTCACCGCGTCGCGCGAGTATTTCGTCGGTGCGAACGTGAAGGTGTCGAAGTTCAAGATCCAGGGCGCGTATACGCACTACCAGGCGCCGGATAGCCCGGCCGGTGTTGCCGATCGCGCCGATCATTACTGGCTCGGCGCGACCTACACGGCCACTCCGCAGTGGGCCGTGACGGGCGGCGGGTACTACGTGAAGGTGGGCGACGGCGGCGGCGATGCGTCGCACGATCCGTCGGGCCACGCGATCATGTATGTGCTCGGCACCACGTACAACCTGTCGAAGCGCACGTTCCTGTATGGCACGGTCGCTTACGTGCGCAACGGCGGCAACTCGAATTTCTCGCTGCTCGCGTCGCCGCGCGACGCGACGTCGGGCACGAGCCCGATGACGGGCGAGTCGCAGACGGGCGCGTATGTGGGGATGATGCATACGTTCTGAGCGGGGGCGGATCGCTCAGGGGAAAGGCACGGGCGGCGAGGCCCGTGCCTTTTTGCGTTTACAGCGATTGCGAAGATCGTTGCGGCAAACAAACTACTGTCGGCGGTCAGATTCGGAGGCGTCGTGCCAGCGGCGGCGGTGGTTATGACGCCGCCCGCATTCACATTCTCTAACGTTTTTGGACTGCAAACTTCGACATGCGCGACGACCCGCGCGCCTGCACTTCGACGCGACGCCATTGTGCTCGGAAGCATAATGTAAGCCCGCACGGGAGCTCCGACGTGCTGCGACACTCAATGTGACACGTCATCAGTGCATGCCGGGATAGATCGCCATTTGATATGATGAATTTCTAGCCGAGCATGACTAAGTAATCCGAATCGTTATGATGATGAGGGTCCCGGCGGCGGCCGGAATTTTGGGCCTTTCCTGATTTGACGAGATACCGATCGGCCGCCCGGCGCTGTCCGGCGGCCGTTTTTGTCACTACGCGGCACGGGGTAGCGTGATGGTTTCCGATCTCCTGAACAAGGCACTGCGCGGGCAATACGTGCAACACGGACGAATTGTCCGCCTCGATACGTCGCTTGGCGAAGACTGGTTGGTTCCGCTTTATGTTCGGGGGCGCGCATGCCTGGGGCGAGACTTCCAATTCACGATCGATGTAACGTCGACACGGCGTGAAACGATTCAGGCCAAGGCGCTGATCCGGCAATCCGTGACGCTGTGGATTCGGCAAACGGACGGCAGTGAAATGCCGATTCACGGTTATGTAACTGCGTTCAGTCGCTTGGGCGCGGACGGCGCGAACACCTACTACCAGCTTCGATTCAACTCGTTCCTCGCGCTGCTTCGACTCGGCAGCGACCGGCGCGACTGGATCGAGACCCCCGCGCAGCAAACCGTGTCTGACGTGCTCGGAAAGTATCCGCAAGCATCCGGTAACGTGACGTGGCAAGTGCGCCAAGCGCTGTGCTCGTATTCTCAACGGATGCAATGGGAGTCCGACTGGAACTACGTCCACCGTACATTCGAAGAACTCGGCCTCTTTCCGCGTTTCGATATCGCGCAGAACGGCAAGTCGCACAAGGTCGTCATCATGGACGATCTTTTCTCGGTTCCGCAGTTGAGGCACATGACCATTTCGTTTAGCCGCTCGGTGCAGGACGAAGAATTCGATGGTCTTAGCGAGTGGATCGATTCACAAGAAATTCAGTCCGCCGAACTCGACACGGGCACATTCGACTACAAGCGTCCGGATCTTCCAAAACACGTCACGATGCTCGCATTCGATCTTGACGACGTTCCGGGCTTGGGCGAGCAGTACGAATACACCGGGTCACATACGTGGTCGGATCGCGATATGGGCGAGAATCAGGCGAACTTTATTGCAGAGGAATGGCGCTCGCGCGCGCAGCGCTTCTACGGAGTAGGTGCACTGCGTTGCGCATGGCCGGGCCGCTATGGTGTGCTGACAGGGCACCCCGTGCACGATGCGCAGTCGGAGCAGGATCGAGAGATGGCGATTCTCTCGGTGAACTGGCTTATCCAAAACAATGTGCCGGGGATTGAGAAGTTGACGCGCTTTCGCAAGAGCCTGCGCTCGGAGGTCGAGCAAGCGCGCGCGACTGGCACGGGTTCGGCCGTGCGCCACGAGGATGGAGGCGTTGGATTCTTCCACGTCGAAATCGAAGCGCAACGGCGTCGCGTCGCATTTCGTAGTCCGTTCGAACACAAGAAACCTGTCATGCAGCTTCAGACCGGCATCATCGGCGGGCCGGACAACGAGGAAATCTATACGGACGCGATGCTGCGCGCGAAGGTTCGCCTGACATCCGATCGGCTCAATGACGGCGACCAGAACGTGTCGGCGTGGATACGCGCGGCGATGCCCGATGCGGGTTTCAAGCGTGGTGGCATGTTTCCGCTGCGCAAGAACGACGAAGTCTTGGTCGGCTTCATTAACGGCGATTGTGACCGTCCCGTGATCCTGTCCAGAATGCACGGCGGCGAAAGCATGCCCGAATGGCATACACACGGGCTGACCTCGGGCTTGCTGTCGCGCGAATACGGCGGCGAAGGCTACAACCAACTGATGATGGACGACGCCAGCGGGCAGAACCGCTTGCATTTGTACTCAACGAGTTATAGCTCTCACCTCCACCTGGGCTATCTGATCCAGCATTCGGGCAACACGCGCGGCGCGTTCATTGGCCATGGCTTCGACCTCAAGTCATTGGGCTACGGTGCAGTGCGGGCCGAACAAGGTCTCTATGTGTCGACCCAACCGGCAGCTACGCAGCCGTTGAGTGCGACGGCTGCATCCGAACAGCTTACCCGCGCCGAAGCGATGCTGGAAACGACTTCGAAGGCGAGCCAGACGAATCGGGCACAAAGCCAGCAACCCGGCCGCGACGCGCTGAAATCCTTTACGGACGCCACGCAGCATGCGGTCGCAGGCACGAGTAAGGGCGGTCGCACGGCAGGCGGCGGCACGGGTAATGCGAACGGCTTCGCTAAGCCGATCATGCTCCTGTCCAGCCCGGAAGGCATCGCCGCATCGACGCAAGGATCGGCGCATATCACGGCGAACAAGCAAACCAACGTGGTCGCCGGGGAAGACATCAACCTTGCGGCCGGCCGGGCGTTGCTCGCCAGTGTGCTGGAACAAATCAGCCTGTTTGCTGAAAAGCTCGGCGTCAAAATCTACGCGGCAAGCGGCGCGATAGACCTTCAGGCGCAGAATGATTCGATGAGCTTGGCCGCTTCTCAGGACGTGAAGATTACGGCGGGCAAGAAGATGGTCCTGTCGGCCGACGAAATCTGGATCGGCGCGAATGGTTCGTATATCAAACTGACGGCGAACATGATCGAGAACGCAACGTCGGGCCAGATTGTGGAAAAGTGTGCGGATTGGGAGAAAGCAGGAGCGGCGAGCAGCACCTTGCAAAACCCGCTTCATTCGTCGCCAGTATCGGTAGACGGCGGACGCTATACCATGTTCTCCGGTTGAGTCGATCGGCCGCCGTAGTATCAACATAAAAATTCTGAAACCGAATCCGAGTCGGGAATCATGAGCAAGACAACGCACAAAAAGAAGCGCCATCCAGCGGCTGCGCCACATGCGGCACCGAAGCCCACCGAACCCACCGATACGCCGCTGAGTTGGGCCTATCCTTTTACGCCCGTGGGGAAGCGCGACGCGGCCGACCCGATGACGTATTTCAGCGCGCTGGCGAAGTGCGACACGGGTTTTTATCCGTTGGGCGTGAGCGGTATGTGGCACGGAGGCGTGCACTTCACGGCGGGCAGCGCCGAAATGTTGAAGCAGGACAGCGGCGTGCGCGCCATCGCGGACGGCAAGATTGTTGCGTACAGGCTGAACACGCAGTACGAGGAAACGACGTACCCGAACAACCTTGGTCTGGCGCACTACTCGACCGGCTTTGTACTGGTTCGGCATGAACTGAAATTGCCGCCGCTACCGCCGAAACCGGCACCGAAAGAACCTGCGGCCCCCGCATCGGCTCCCGCGCCAGCATCGACCACCGCCACGCCGACACCCGCCCCGGCCGATAACCCAGCACCCAGCAGCAAACCAGCGACCGACAAGCCCCTCGTGTTCTTCAGCCTGTACATGCACACGATGGATTGGAAGACCTATCAGAAGGCGATTGGACAAGCGAAAACTGATCGGCATCCAGATCAGCCGCTCCCGTCACCGATGTCGTACTGGGAAGGCGAGCGCTACTATCGGGTGGGTGATAAGGCGAAGGACCCGCAATCCATGCCGAAGCCGAAGGCACCGGCGCAGCCGCCCGCTACGCGTACTGATGGGGCCGATAATCTACCGATTAACAACACCAATTCGAACGAACCGCCGCCCGCGAACAGCGATCAAGATGTCGATCCACCGGCTCCCGAGACTGGGTTGAACATTCGTGACCTGCCTAAAGGCAAGGTGATCGGTCTGCTGCCGAATGGTGCCGAAGTGATTGCAGGCGAAGGCGACCCTGCGCACCCGGACTGGATCAAGATCAAGACCGTCAAATCGGGGACGATCTTGTCGGCTGTCGTCGGTCAGCCCGTATCGCCTCAAGCGCCTTGGGGCTACGTGTTCAAAGGGGAACTGGATGCTGTTGTCGATCCGCAGCCGCTTGATACTGTCGTGGTCCTGAAGGAGCCGCAGCGCGTCAAGGCGGGCGACGTCGTCGCGCATGTCGGCCAGTATCAATGGCCCATGAAAGCCAGTCCGATACCGCCCCAGCCGAACCACCCGATGTTGCATCTCGAAGTGTTCGCGGGTTCGGATTTCAAGGATTTCATGGACCAAAGCCGCAATCGCGCCAAGGAACTGAACGACAAAAACAAACCGCTTCTGGAAATCGAGCCGGGGGCGAAATTGGTGAGCGAGATTCCCGCGCCGGATCAGAAACTGACCCAAGCCGGATTGAAGCTTGTGCCAATCGGCGATGTGAAGGGTTCGCGCTGGATCAAGGTGCAGCCGAAGAGCGTGACGAACCAGCCCGCGAAGGGCAAGCAGAAGGCTGGGCAAACGTTCACGGATGTCGGGAAACCGCTGTGGGTCGAAAGCAGTCTCGCGAACACGATCAGCACAGCGAATGTTTTGGGCTGGCAGAACTTTCCGCTGGACGTTTCCAAGGCGAGCGGGCCGGGCGCGGATTTCCGGGACGTGCTTCGTCGTGCCGAACTCGACAAGCTTGGCGCGGGCAACGTCGCAATTGATGACAAGGGCCATCATTGGTGGAATATCACGATTGGTTCGAAGGACGGCTCCGAGCTGAAAGGCTGGGTGTGCGACACAGACCACCCACACGTACAATTTCGGAGTTCTTGGGAATGGCCGGGTTTCGAATTGGTCAACAACGGCAGCGTTCGCCCTGTCGATATGTTCCAACGTCACATCCATACGACCGAGCAATATCTGGCGGACGAGGACGGCACCGAGTTTATGGGGGTAGCCGCGAAGGTCAACGCCGGTGAACTCATCACGAAACTTGAAAAGGCGATCGATACGAATCACGACGGGAAGGTGACGGCACAAGAACTGAAACACGCACTGGAAACGCGTTGGATGGCCGAAGCGATATCGCATCTTGTGGTGCGCAACGAAACCGAATGGGGCGGCGGTCTCGGCAAGTGGGAAGAACTCACCCCACTCATGCAGAAGCAGACCGAGATGTGGAAGACGGAACTAGACCGGCTCGCGAAACTTCAATGGTGGGAGCAAATCAAGGGGGTTGATGGGTTTCCCTCGGACCTTTCGCCTTGGCACCTCCATCCGATTGGATTGATCGGGAATTTTCTGGTAAGTGGTGGATGCAATTGCGCTGGCTCACGACTTGAGCTATCAAGCATGCGGAAAATTGCGACGGTCTGTGGTGATGCGAAAATTAACGAGTATCTTGATGCTATAAATCAGGCGTTTGTTGATTACAAGATCGACGCGTGTATGCAGCGCGCTTATTTCATCTCTCAAATTCTTACGGAAAGTGGCGAGTTCAGATATACCCGAGAGTTGTCGAAGAATAATAGTCCACTTGAGTATGATCCGTGGCGAGGTCGGGGGTTAATTCAACTTACGCACCAGGAAAATTACCAAGCCTATCAAGATTACTCCGGCGAGGATGTAACGTCCGGGATGCCGGCGATTGAGAAGGTTGAGAAGGCTCCGCATTCGGTTTTGTCGGCGGCTTGGTTTTTTGCCATTCACGTCAGCTTGCTCAAGCCTAGCGAAGAAGATGATTTGATTTGGGTGACTCGTATTATAAATGGTGGCTTTAATGGGTACGGCCATCGGTTGAGCTATCTCAATCGCGCTATCAAAGCTCTCGGGATAGAGGCTTGCGCAAAGCTGAATCGGGCGGGTGTATATAGATTTGAGGAAAGTCGCGCCTATAACGAGAAGCGCGTATCATTTGGTTGGGGGCATTGGCACGATCCAGGGTCGGCAGTGTCAGGCACGCCCAAGGATAAAGACGAGGCCATCAAGGGATTTAGACGATACCTTGATCTTGATGATGCGGCGGGTAAGCCGGTAGATAAGCGTGGCAAGCTAAAAGATCAGAATTGGTATCATATCGCCATTGTGCGTCCGCATGCTGAAGCGAGACTTGCGGCGCTAATGAAATCTTAATTAAGGGTCTGATCATGAATCGAAGAAATGCATTGAGCATTATAATTTTTTACTTATTGGCTTTGTGTGCCTCTCCTGCCTGGGCGCTGTCGAATAATAATAAAATGATTGGCGACTTTGAGGGGGTTGGGAAATTTGGCACCTTCACATCTGAAGTTGCAAATAATGGATTGAATATTCAATATTACTCGCCTTCGTTGCAGCGATCGCTTTCGTATAGGGTTGAGGGCTTCGATGAATGTAGCATGATGGGCATCTATATTATTCCACATACAAATCTGCTGACTGTTGATGGGAGCTGTTCTAGTCAAGGGGGGCAGATATATCGCTACATTTACAAGTGGAGTGCCAACGAGAAAAACTGGTGCTTGATCCGTCAAGTTACTGGAGAAAAATCCGACATTACGTCTGGAACGGTAGTTCCAACGGAAGATGTTTTACGGGTAAGTGGTTGTTCGACTATAGGGAAAAATGATTCGCTGACTTATGAGCCAAAAGAGCAGGTGCGGAGCGAAATTCGCAGTGAATTGGATGATTTCAAAAAGGCTGCACGAGAGCAGTCGTCGCTGGAGAAGTATATCGCTGAGGTGCCTGATTTTCGCTTGGCTGAGCTTGGGTCGTATATCGATGCAAGCAATGTTGAGGATATCAATAATTTGGCGTTTTATCTGGAAAAATATAAGAGGAGCGGCGATGCCGTGGAGGTGTTGCAGTCTTTGGTAAAAAAATTTCCAAATCGAGCCGTGGCTAGATTAAATTTGGCCGATGCATATTGGGATATTGATGCCAAAGAATTGGCGACTCCTGAGTATCGGGAGTACAAGCGCCAAATGAATGCGAAAGGACTTTCCGAAAAAATTCCCCCTAGGGTCCTGGATAGGATAAGGTAATTTATTTTTTGTTTGCTTTTAAGTATGATGAATCTAATCCGAGTGGGTGACGATACAGACCACGGCGGTAAAGTCGAAACGGGCTCATCGACCATGAAATTCGATGGCCGCTATGTCGCCCGCAAAGGCGACCGGGTATCGTGTCCGCAGCATCCCGACGTGTCGCCGAACGTCATCGAGGAGGGTGACGAATCGATGAAGGACAACGGCATTCCGATTGCGCGACACGGCCATCGAGCGACATGCGGCTGCCACCTGATTTCGAGCCTCGCGTAACGCTACAACAGCGGCGCGAGGCCCGATCTCATCGGGCACCGCACGATCAGAGAGCCGTCGTTCTTCGACAGCACGACGAGCTGCGTAAAGCTGTTGGCAGGCGCGTAGCGGGACAGGTAGAGGTCGAGCTGAAGGATCAGCGCGCCCATGCTGCTTTCAATGAACGCGTTCTCGTCCGCCGCCATCACGATTTCAAAGCCTCTCACAAGGGCGGAATGCGGCTTGATCGCCAGTAGTCGCTCGACGACGTTTCGCTTCACGAACGAAATCGCGCCGACGTGTTCGGCGCGTCGGTCGCTCGGCGCAAGCTGGCGCATGAGCTTTATGAAGTCCGGCCACCCCTCACGTGTCAACTGCGTCAGGTTGGCCGTCGTCAGCGCAATCACGCGCCACTGCGCTTCCGCCTCACGGGACGCGCTATAGGTCGGTGTCGGCTGTTTCAACAGGGTAATCTTGCAAGGCACTTGATCGTTTTCGTTTTTGAGATCGCCCGTGGGCGAACCGATCCGTATCCGCGACGGCCAGTCGTGGTTTATGCACGTGAGGTCGGCGCTCAATTGCAGCGGCATCTTCGCCGCCGCCGTCCCGTCCGCGCGCAGCAGCACGAGCGACGTTTCACGTCCGGGATGATGGATTGCCGCGTAGGGATCGTGACGCGCAATCCAGAACCGTTCGCCGGTCCCGACTCCCCACGCATTCAGCGGCGGAATAACGGTTCCATCTGACCTATCGCGAACCGCGTCAATTGAATAGATGCCACGCATGGCCGGTCGATTCGGCTTCGGCACGAGAGGATAGTCCGCGACGATTTCGCCGCGCGGCGACTTGACACCCACGTGCGCAAACAGGTTCACGATTGGTGTACAGAACAATCCGATGTTGTCCGCCGATAGCGGGGTGAGCGCTTGCGCGATGCGCGAATCGGCGTGCACATCACCAATCGCTAGATGCAGTGTTACGCGTCGCGCGCGGCGCGTTTGGGCCGGTTCAAGACATCGGCGTAATTGAATATCGACGAAATCGAACTTGTCCGGAAATCCGATGTATTCGAGGAGTGGTTGAACCAGCGGCGAGGTTCGCGATGGCGGCAGCAGCATGTCGGCCGGGCCGAATCCGACCGGTGCGACTGGTATCCCGGCAATGGGTATCCAGCGTCCGCTGTTGTCCGCTTCGACGAATGCGCCCCGGACACGCAGCAGGACCGTATCCAGCATTGCCACGACTGTCTGGCGTTCTCCGGTGAAGTGGACGCGCAGCGCGTCGGGCGAAACCGCTTCGAGCGGCGCGGCGGTGCCGGTCGACTCAATCGTGATGGAGATGAAGCAGGTTGTGTTCGGCGGCAACGCGACGCGTGCCGGTGCGACGGTACTGCGTGAGAATCGGGCGCTTGAGATACGGACCGGCGCAAGCGTTACGTCATAGGCGGTCCGAAAGCGAACCTCCCCGCCGCGCGACGTGAGTTCCATGCCACGCGGCAAGACGACCGGCTTGTCCGGCAAATCCTTGACCGGATCGAGGCGAGCGATCGAGCATGCCGGGAACGGCCGCAGGTAGTGCGGATGCAAGACATGAAGCAACGCTTCGGTGAATTTCGGTGCGCCGTCGTCGAGGTTGACCCGGATTTCGGCTGCAATCAACGCGAATGCCTGCATCATTCGCTGGACATGTGGGTCGTCCGTCTGCCCGCTTGTAAAGCTCAGGCGAGCGGCAACGCGTGGATACTCGTTGGAGAAGATTACGAACTGATCTTCCAGCTTCGCCAGTTCCTGTTCATAGTAGCCGCGCAGCTTGTCGTGCATATCCAACGTCGTAGGGTCTCTGCGGTTCACGACGAGCGCCGTATTGTCGTGCGGTCATCGTAGCCGATTCTTCATCCTCAGCGTTAGCCACCGCCCGATAGTCCGACGCTAAAATATGACGGTGGATCAGGCTGTATAGAAATGCATGAGTGCGCGGTTGGTGCTCGTGTCCGGGCCTGTCGATAGGAGGGAACAGGGCCGGAAAGTCGCGTGTGAGGCTGAAAAACGTCCACGAGGGTTGCTGGCCGAGGTGATCCAAAAGTGATTGATATTCAGTGGTTCATATTGATGGATTCTGCGTAGGCCTTGGCTTCTTCGATCTCGACATGAATATGTTTCGCAATGTGAACATCGAGAGGAATCGGCCAAGGATCGCTATTCCGATCCCAGCTTGTGATGCCCGAACTTCCATATGCTTCGCGGACTTTCGGGCGGGCTGCTCGCACTTTGCGCGACCGGCCCTGGACGTCTTTCAATCGATATCGGGTGAACGGGCCGCCGGCGCGCGCCGGACGGTCGAGACTCCGAGGAGGTATTGTTTTTCGACTCAAACATTTCGCATGGCTGATTGAGGCGGCCACGCCGCATGACGCTACCGAGAGAGTGCTCGATATGTTCACACTCTCTGACGTTCATCGACCGAAAAGTCTGCGGCGAAGGGCGGCTATGCGATTCATCACCATCGGACTGACGTGAATTGAGATGGGAACATGAAGGTTTGCATTGTAGGCCCGTCGGGCGCTGGGAAAACGACGATCACCAGGGAATTGGCGCGCAAGTTCAATATCGCCACGTACGAATTCGATGACGTGTATTGGGATAGGAGCGGCGAAGAGTTTTTGAAGAGATCGGATGAGTCGATGGCGGAAGCCATCGAAAGGATCATCGAGCAAGGCAACTGGTTTGTCGAAGGTGCGTACGACAAACGGATGTATCCGCTGCTCGCCGAATGTTCGCTGATCCTGAGGGTGGAGGTTTCGTTCAGTGTGAGAGCGATACGCTTGATCAAGCGCTTCATTTGGTCGACGGTGACAGGCAAGCTGCCCAAGGAGACCTTCCGGAACACCGTCGATCTGATCAAGTTTTCATTTTGCTTCGAGAGACGGCTCAGCGAATTTTTATCCGCAAACGTGATGCTCTCGAGGAAGGTCGCTTCAGTTCGCGACACATCGTCGTGCATCGAAGCGATGCGCGCGGCCGGTCTTTGCTGACGCTGTTGCGACGCGTGCCGTTATGCGCCGTAGTCTGAGCGGCGTCGTGCATCAGAACCCGCACGCTTCCGCCGTCGTCAACATCGCAAACGGCCCGCCAAGCGTCGCATTGTGATGCGCGACGATCCGCTCGGCCGGCAACTCCAGCGTGTCCATGCAGGTATGCGCATCGGCAACGAGCACCGCACGCAAGCCGAGATCGCCGGCCGCGCGGCAGGTCGTATCGATGCAGTACTGCGTCTTCATCCCCGCAACCACGATTTCGCCGATCCCGGCTGCGTGCAGCCACTCCGCGAGTCGCGTGCCGGCGAAGCAGTTGGGCCGCGTCTTGTCGAACACGGTATCGCGTTGCGCATCGATCGCGAGCGCCGGCAGCAGCGCGGCGAGCGGTGCGTCGGGCGCAATCGGCGAGCCGGCCGGGCCGGTGTGGCGCACCGCGTACACGGGTGCGCCGGCTTCATGTGCGCGATGAATCAGCCGGTTGATGTTGGCCAGCACGCGTTCGCCGTCATGCGGACGGTCGGGGCCGTGAAACAACCCGACCTGCATGTCGACGACGAGCAGCGCACGTTTGGGCGAACGGACTTCGGACATTGCGTTTCTCCTGAATGACCGGTGCGGACGGAGAAACGAAGAGACCCCGTCCGGAACCGGCGGGGCCTGCGGGAATCGGTGACGCTACGACCTTGCGCGCACTCGCCGCACGGGCCCGCCGGAGGCGGTCGTGCGCGTGGTCGTCGAAAGCGTGGTCGTGGCGTTGTGCATGAAGCGATCATGCACGATGCGCGAGGGCCGCGTCAATGGCACGCGTCATGCACCATGCACAACGCACCGCCCACCAGTCAGTCGAGCGCTTTCCCTGCCTTCTCGTCCATGCAGCGAATGGCGAGCAGCGTGAACACGCCGCAACCGATCGCATACCACGCGGGCGCATTCGGATTGCCGGTCGCGGCGATCAGCCACGTGACGAAGAACTGCGCGAAGCCGCCGAAGATCGCGACGCCCACGCTGTAGACGAGCGCGCCGCCGGTCGCCCGCACCGCACGCGGGAACAGCTCGCCGAGCATGGCGCCCGTCGCGCCGATGTTGATCGCGTGGACGATCGACAGCGCGGCGATGATCGACAGCAGCGACGCGGCGCCCGGCCAGCGGTTCAGTGCGATGAACGCTGGATAGATCGTGGCCATCAGCACGATGCGTGTCCACCAGACGATCCGGTTGCGTCCGTAGACGTCCGACAGGTGACCGCCGATCGGCGTCACGAGCATCAGGATCGCGCCGGCGACGCAGCCGGCCGTCATCGACAGCCAGGTCGGCAGGTGCAGCACCTGCACGCCGTAGATCGCCATGTAGAACACGATGATGTAGTGGATCGACGTGCCGCCGATCGTCACGCCGAGGCCGGCGAACACGGCCTTGCCGTGATGGCGCAGCACGTCGGCGAGCGGCAGCGACGCGACCGGCTCGTCATGCGTGGCAGCGGCAGCGGGCGCGGTGGCCGGCACTTCCTCGACCGTGCGGCGCAGCCAGTAGCCGACCGGTACGAACAGCGTGCCGATGATGAACGGCACGCGCCAGCCCCAGCTTTCGAGTTGCGCGGCATTGAGCGTCGAGGTCAGCGCGACGCCGGTCAGTGCGCCCGCGAGCGCGGCGAGCCCCTGGCTCGAGAACTGGAACGACGCGTAGAAACCGCGGCGATGCTGCGGCGCCTGTTCGAGCAGCAGCGTCGTCGACGCGCCGACTTCGCCGCCCGATGCGAACCCCTGCAGCAGCCGCGCGAGCACGAGCAGCAGCGGCGCGGCGATGCCGATCTGCGCGAAGGTCGGCGCGACCGCGATCGTCGCGGTGCCGAGCGCCATCAGCAGCAATGTGAGAATCATCGCCTTCTTGCGGTCGGCGCGGTCGGCGTACATGCCGATCACGAGCCCGCCGAGCGGGCGCGTGACGAAGCCGACGCCGAAGCTCGCAACCGCGAGCATCAATTGCCCGAACGACGAGTGCACCGGAAAGAACAGCTTGCCGATCAGGATCGCGAAGAAACTGTAGACCGTGAAGTCGTAGAACTCGAGCGCGTTGCCGACCGCGGCGGCCGCGATCAGGCGGCGTTTCTTCGCGGCGGCGCGGGCATCGGCCGGCGAACCGGCGAACGAAAGGGCGGACGTTTCCATGGGGTTCCCCTGCTAAGGCGCGGAACTGCGTGATGAAGGGCCGTCAGGCCGCGAGCCAGGCTTCGGCAACGCGAACCCAGTAACTCGCGCCGATCGCGAGGATGTCGTCGTTGAAGTCGTAGCCGGGGTTGTGCACCATGCAGCCGCCCTTGCTGCCGAGCCCGTTGCCGATGAACGCATAGCAACCGGGGCGCGCCTCGAGCATGAACGCGAAGTCCTCGCTGCCCATCAGCGGCGCGGCCTCGGTCTCGACGCGCTCGGCGCCGAGCATCTGGCGTGCGATGTCGGCCGCGAACGCGGTCGGCTCAGGATGATTGACGAGCACCGGGTAGCCGTAGTCGTAGTCGACTTCCGCAGTGACGCCGAAGCTTTCCGCCTGTCCCTTCGCGAGCGCTTCGATGCGGCGTGCGAGCAGCGCGCGCACATCGGCGTTCAACGCGCGCACCGACAGCTTCATCGTGACGGTTTCCGGAATGATGTTGAAGGTCTCGCCGGCCTGCACGCTGCCGACCGTGATCACGGCCGCATGCTGCGCATCGACCTCGCGTGCGACGATTGTCTGCAGCGCGACCATGATGCTGCCCGCAGCCGACATCGGGTCGCGCGCGAAGTGCGGCATCGCGCCGTGGCCGCCAACGCCGCGCAGCGTGATCGTCACGCGGTCGGCCGATGCCATCGCGGCGCCGGTGCGGAACGCCATGTCGCCAGCGGCGCGGCCCGGCATGTTGTGGATCGCGAAGATCGCGTCGCACGGGAAGCGGTCGAACAGGCCGTCGTCCATCATCGATTTCGCACCGCCGAAGTTTTCTTCGGCCGGCTGGAAGATCAGGTTCAGCGTGCCGGAGAACTGGCGCGTGGCGGCAAGGTGGCGCGCCGCGCACAGCAGCATCGCGGTGTGGCCGTCGTGGCCGCACGCATGCATCTTGTTCGCATGGCGGCTCGCGTACGGCAGGCCGGTGGTTTCCGCGAGCGGCAGCGCGTCCATGTCGGCGCGCAGCCCGACGGTGCGCGTGCCTTGTCCTTCGCGCAGCACGCCGACGACGCCCGTCTTGCCGATGCCGCGATGCACTTCATAGCCCCAGCCCGTGAGCAGCTCGGCGACGAGGTCGCTCGTCAGCGTTTCCTCGAACGCGAGTTCCGGGTGCGCGTGGATGCGGCGGCGCACTTCGATCAGGTCGGGGGCGATCGCGGCGATGCCTGGGATGACGGGGTTCACGGCTTGCAGCATGGTGTCTCCTGTGGGGCCGGTGGGGCGTTTGACGCGCATATGACGTGAAAGCATATAAATTTCTTTTGCGCACCAGAAGCTGCTAAATTGCTTTGGTGCACACCGCCGGTTGCCGCTCGGGAATACCCTGAGCCGGCCTGCGCCACGGCGCACAGGGTTTCCACGAATCACGCATGCGCCATGAAATACCATCAGCTGAAAGCGTTCGTCACCGTCGCGGACGAAGGGAGCATCCGCGCGGCCGCTCGGCGCCTGAACGTGTCGCCGGCGGCGCTGACCAAGGCGGTCAAGGAACTGGAGATCGCACTCGGCGTGTCGCTCGTCGTGCGCACCGCGCGCGGCGTGCAGCTCACCGCGTTCGGCCAGCAGCTGCAGGTGCGCGCGCGGCTGATCGTCGCCGAGATGCAGCGTGCGCGTGACGACATCGAACAGGCGCAGGGCGCGATGACGGGTTCGGTCGCGGCGGCGATCACACCGGCCGCCGCGGTGACGATCCTGCCCGATGCGTTTCGCGCGTTTCGGCGGCGCTTTCCGGTCGCGCGCGTCAACCTGATCGAAGGCTTTCCGGGTGTCGCGCTGCGGCCACGTCGCTTGCCGATCTCGTCGAGACCGACTGGCTGATGAATCCGTCGCCCGAAAGCTCGACCCAGGTGCTGTTCAATTCGTTCGTCGCGTATGGGCTGCCGGTGCCGCAGCGGGTCGTCGAATGCCCGAGCTTCGGGCTCGCGCACAGCCTGATGACGGGCTGCGACCTGATCGCGTCGATGCCCGAGCAGCTGCTGCAGGGCGAGTGGGCGCGCGACCAGCTTGCGGTGCTGCCGATCCGCGAGCGGCTGCCGGGCGTATCCGTGCAGGTCGTCACGCGCCGCGACAGCCCGCTCACGCCGGCCGCTGCGATGCTGCTCGACTGCCTGCGCGATTCCGCGCGCCGCAAGGGGCTCAGATGAGCCGGTTCGTGCTCGGTCGCGCAACGCATCAAATAGTGATCCTGACTATTCGTCGCATGTCCGCGACAAGGCCCGTTTGCGGCATGCCCGCCGCGAGCCGGTATCATAGCGGCCGGCCTGCCGCCCCGGCCGGCTTCCGACAACACGCCATCCGGCATCCAGCAATCAGAGGCATCACATGACCAGTGCAACCCAATTCGACAACGTATCGGTCGTCAAGCGCGCGAACGTCTATTTCGACGGCAAGTGCGTGTCGCATACCGTGCTCTTCCCGGACGGCACGCGCAAGACGCTCGGCGTGATCCTGCCGTGCGCGCTCAATTTCGGCACGGACGCGCCCGAATTGATGGAAGTGCAGGCCGGCAAGTGCCGCGTGAAACTCGACGGCAGCAGCGAATGGCAAACCTACGGCGCCGGCGAATCGTTCTCGGTGCCGGGCAAGAGCCGCTTCGACATCGAAGTGCTCGAGACGCTCGACTACGTCTGTAGCTACCTGTAAGCGTGCAGGCACCGGCCGCGGTGCGTGCGCGCGGCCGGCGCGCTCAAACAAAAAGCCCCGCCGAAGCGGGGCTTGTCGCATGCGGACGGCGCAACGCCGTCCAGTGCGGGCTTACAGGCAGGCGTTGATGTCGCCGGCAGCAGCGGCGTCGCCGCGCACGCCGACCCACGTCTTCGCGCCCGGCTTCAACGACGGGCGAACCATTGCGGCCGCGCCGTTCGGCGGTTGCTGGCCCGGTGCGTAGACATCGGTCGCGAGGCCATTGGCGAGCACGTTCTGCGAGACCACTTGTTGCTGCGACTTGTCGGCCCAGGTCTTGGCGATGCATGCCGAGACGTCCTGGGCGGATTTCTGGCTTTGTCCCACGTTCTGCATGGCTGGATCGGCTGCGTGAGCAGAAATTGCCACGGTCAATGCGATGAGCGGTAAGTATTTCACGTTCACGTTTTATCTCCCTCGAGTCGTGATTGATTGAGTGGGATGCGCAGCAGAACTGCGTTCCTGTGAGATTGCATCGGACAAATGCGGTTCCGGCGATTCCGAAACAAGTTGTTAACGCGCTTGCCAAACGGCAAGCCGGATGCTGTGCGCTCTGTCGCGTTGCGGCATGCGTCGCGTGCGACCCGTATGAAGACGGGATGCGGCAACGACGTCATGCGTCGTGAGGTCGGCTCGCTGCCCAGTGGTGTGGCGGATTGACGGCCGCGGCGCGCTGCATGTACCTGCATGTCGCGCCGCGACGCTTCTTTATTGGATGACGAAGTGGAATGGCTGAATGGTGGCCCCGTCGCATGAACACCATGATGACAAACTTTCGTCCGATGAATTGTCAACGAAGTTTAAACACCGGATGCGGCGGAATGCGAAACGGCGCGCTGGGTGCGCGCCGTTTCGGAAGGCGGGGGAAGACGACAAGAGCGGTGCGCGGCCGGAACGCCGCGCACGCAGCGAAGGTCAGCCGACCTTGCGGGCGCCGGTATCGCGCAGGTTGGCCGGCACGACCGGCCGGAAGCGCTCACGCTTCTGTTCGTCGTCGAAGTGCTGGAGCGCGGGCTTGATCAGGTCGCTGCGGGATACGATGCCGGTGATGCGCAGCGATTGCGGATCGTCGACGACCGGCAGGCGTTCGAGGCCGAGCATCGCGAGTCGCGATGCGACCACGCGGCAGGTCTCGTGTGCCTGCGCGACGGCCGGTGCGCGATCGGCGAACGCGCTCGCGAGCAGCGCGCCGGGGCCGGCTTGCGTGCGGTGCGCGTCGAGCGTCGCGCGATCGACGAGGCCGAGCAGGCGGCCGTTCTGCACGACCGGATACGCACGGTGCGTCTGCTTCGTGCCGAAGTATTGCGACTCGACGGCGTCGAGCGTCGTGGCGCCGTCGATCGCTACGAGTGCGTCGGCGGACGTCATCACTTCACCCACGTCATGCCGCTCGAGCGGATCGACGCCATATTCGCGATAGATGTGATAGCCGCGGCGCGCGATCTTTTCGGTCATGATCGAGCGTTTCATCACGATCGTCGCGAAGCCGTGCGCGACGAGCGTCGCCGCGAGCAGCGGCAGCAGCGCGTTCGCATCGTGCGTGAGGCCGAACGCGAACACGATCGCGGTGAGCGGTGCGCCGAGCGTGGCGCCGAGCGTCGCGGCCATGCACACGAGCGGCCACAGCGCGGGATCGCCGCCGGGCAGCACGGGCGACAGCACGGTGCCGAGGCCCGCGCCGAGCATCAGCAGCGGAGCGAGCACACCGCCGGACGTGCCGGAGCCGAGCGCGATCACCCACATCACGGCCTTCACGATCAAGAGCGCCAGCGCGATCTTCAGCGCGATGTGCTGGTGCAGCAGATCGCCGATCACGTCATAACCGACGCCGAGCGCGCGCGGCTCGAGCCAGCCGCCGACGCCGATCACGACCGCGCCGAGCGCCGGCCACCACATCCAGTGCACCGGCAGCTTCGCGAAGCCGTCCTCGATGCGGTACAACGCAGCCGACAGGCCGCACGCGAGCATGCCCGACAGCAGGCCCGCGACGATGCACGACAGCAGCGCGACGGGCGTCGGCGATGCGGTGGTCAGCGGAAACAGCGGCTCGACGCCGAAGAACACGGCGCGTGCGAAACCGGCCACCGCACAGGCAAGCGCGACCGGCAGGAAACTGCGCGGACGCCATTCGAACAGCAGCAGTTCGACCGCAAGCAGCACGGCGGCGACCGGCGTGCCGAACACGGCGGTCATGCCGGCGGCCGCGCCCGCGACGAGCAGCGTCTTGCGCTCGGCGGCGGTCACGTGCACGCATTGCGCGATCAGCGAGCCGAGCGCGCCGCCCGTCATGATGATCGGACCTTCGGCACCGAACGGGCCGCCGCTGCCGATCACGACGCCGGACGACAGCGGCTTGAGGATCGCGACCTTCGGCGACATCCGGCTCTTGCCGAACAGGATCGCCTCGATCGCCTCGGGAATGCCGTGGCCGCGGATCTTCTCCGAACCGAAGCGCGCCATCAGTCCGACGATCAGCCCGCCGATCACCGGCACGACGATCACCCATGCGCCGAGCGTGTTGTTGGCGGGCGAATGGTCGGCGAACGAAAACTGCTGGAAGAAGAACAGGTTCGTGAACAGGTGAATCAGGCTCAACAGCACGAACGCCGCCAGCGTGCTGAGCAAGCCGATCCCGGCAGCTAGCAACGCGATCCTGGGCAGGCGTTCGTTGGTCGAGAAATCGCGTTTGTGTGGTGCGTTCATCGGAGTGAGGAAAGGTCGGTAAAGCTTGGGTCAAAAATCGATTTGCGGTACCTGGAACGCGCCCTTGAGCGATTTCAGCTCAGCGCGATGCATGGCCGCGAGGCGGGCGAGCAGCGTTTCGCCGGCCTCTTCGAGGTGCACCTCGACTTGCCGGCGGTCCGCCTCGCTCGTCTTGCGCTTCACGAGCCCGAGCGCTTCGCAGCGCGTCACCAGCGCGACGACGCCGTGATGCTGCGCCTGCAGGCGCTCGGCGATTTCTCCGATGGTTGCCCATTCGCGGTGCGGGTAGCCCTTGACGTGCAACAGCAGCAGGTATTGCAGCGGCGTCACGCCTTCGCTTTGCGCGGCGCGTTCGGAGAAGCGCTCGAAGCAGCGCATCTGGTAGCGGAACTCGGACAGTTGCTGAAAATCGTTTTTGGTCAGCGCGCGTCGGTTATCGGTCATTGCGGTCGGTCGGTCAGACAGGCGGTTTCGGTAGCGGGAAATATATCACAACATGATATAAATGGCCGATTTTCGGCGAAATGGCCTGCATTCCGCAGTGCGTCGGCGCCGTTCGTTCGGGTTACGCGGCCTCGAGCATCTGCGTTTGCCGATACAGGCCCGTGACGAGATCCGTCTGCGTAATGATCCCGACGAGCCGGTGCGATGCGTCGACGACCGGAATGTGATGGTGCCCCGAGTGCGTAAACAGCGGCACCAGCGCGGTGATCGGCATGGTCTGCGGCACGGACGCGACGTCGCGCGTCATCAGGGTGGCGACGCTCGGCGGCTGGCCGCCGAACGACTGCGGCAGCCGCGCGGACAGCCGCTGCCACAGCGGGGTCGGGCGGCGCAGCTGGCGCGTGAGGTCGGCGCGCGTGACGATGCCGATCAGGCGATCGTCGCCGTCGACGACCGGCAGCGCCTTCACGCGATGGCGGTCGAGCAGCGTCAGCGCGGCCGTCACCGACGTCGACGGCGCGACTTCGATCGCGTTCTTTGTCATCAGGTCGGCGCACGTGAGCTGGCCGAACGTGCGCGCGTACGCCTGCATTTCGGTTTCGCGCAGCAGCATTTCGAGGTCGTCCGGATCGACGTCGAGCCATTCGCCGCGGCGCTTCAGCACCGCGTCGAGATCGGCGCGCGTGAAGCCGCCGCGTGCCGGCGTGGCACTGCCGCCTTGCGGCTTCGCGTCGGGGCGCACGCCGCCGTGCGGATAGCGGTGGCCCGTCAGCGCGTGGTACATGAGCGCGGCTGACAGCAGGATCGCCGATTGCAGCGCGATCGGCTCGACCACGAAGCTGAAGCCGAGCGAGTGGATCGCCGGGCCGCCGAGCACGGCCGTCAGCGCGACTGCGCCCGACGGCGGGTGCACGCAGCGCAGCGCGAACATGCCGCCGATGGCGAGGGCGACCGCCACCGCGGCGGCCGTGATCGGATCGGCGATCCATTGCGCGCAGGCGACGCCGACGGTCGCCGCCACCAGGTTGCCGCCGATGATCGACCACGGCTGCGCGAGCGGGCTCGCGGGCACCGCGAACAGCAGCACGGCCGACGCCCCCATCGGCGCGACGAGCAGCGGCACGAGGCCCGGCACGCCGGGCAGCAGCCGCATCGTGACGCCGACCGTCGCGATGCCGACGAGCGCGCCCGTGCACGAACGCATGCGCTCGCGCCAGCCGAGCGTCATCGGATGGGGAATGAAGCTGTGCAGCCATTGCCTGAACGTGCGGCGCGACGGGGAGGAGCCTGACGACATGGACGGTAAGCGGTAAAAATGGCGGCGCGGATGACGCAGCGCAAGAAAAGCGGAATTATATCGCGTTGTGATACAAATTGTCGCACCGCATCAACACGTTGCATGCGCGCGACGCCGGCTGCTTGCAAAAACCTTTCATGGGATGAAAGCCTCGAGGCCCTACGATCGCGCAAATTTGTCTGCGGCGGCGTACAATTCCGGCCACCGAATTCCCCCATATGCCACAACCACGCACGCGATGCCCGCTCTCCCGCCCGTTCCCCGGCATGGTGATCGCTTGCGCGTGGTTGGTGCGCCCGTCCCGATTCCCGTCTGACGCGAGCGCCGCCGACGTTTTCCCACCGACACTCCCCAAGCCAATTCAATGGACATGCTCGAAAACATGCGCCTGTTCGTGCGCGTTGTCGAAGCCGGCAGTTTCACCGCGGTCGCCAAAGAAATCGATGCAACCACCGCGCAGGTGTCGCGCGCGGTGTCGAATCTCGAAGCCCACGTACAGACGCGCCTGCTGCATCGTACGACGCGCCATCTCGGCCTGACCGAAAGCGGCGAGCGCTACTTCGAGCGTGCGAAGTCGATTCTCGCCGAGTTCGACTACGCGAACGCCGAGGCGCGCAACGCGCTGCTGCGGCCCAGCGGCAAGATGCGCATCCATGCGATGACGGGGCTCGGGCAGAGTCACGTCGTGTCGTCGATCGTGCGCTACCAGGAAGACAACCCGGACGTGTCGGTCGAACTGACGCTCGCGCAGCGGATGCCGAACCTCGTCGAGGAAGGCTACGACGTGTCGATCGTGACCGCCTCGCAGCTGCCGGATTCCGGCTACGTCGCGCAGACCTGCGGCACCAGCTGCAGCGTGCTGGTCGCATCGCGCGAGTACCTGGCGCGGCACGGCACGCCGAAGACGCCGGACGATTTGCCGAACCACGTGTGCCTGCGACTCGATACACCCGCGTCGCCCGCCAGCGAGTGGCGGCTCGAGCGCGGCGACGACGAGGATACGGTCTACGAACTGCAGCCGGCACCGTTCCAGGTCAACGTGCCGGACGCGCTGTGCGTCGCGGTGCGGGCGGGGCGCGGCATCGCGTGCGTCGCGCTGTACACGGTGCTCGACGACATCCGCGAAGGGCGGCTGATCCGCGTGCTGCCCGACTACCGGCTGCAGACGGTCAGCGTGTACGCGGTCTATGCGACGCGCCGCTATCTCGACGCGAAGATCCGTACCTTCCTCGACCATCTGCGCACGACGCTCACGCCGGCGCTGGAAAACGACCTGCGCGAACTCGACCGGCTCGCGGTCGAGGTAACGCCGGGCAGCCGCCAGCGCGCATGACGCCGCGGGCGGCCGCTCGCCCGGCGGCGCCGGGCGTCATGCGGCCGGCGTGACGCGAATCCGCTCGAAGCGGCCGGCGAGCCACACATAGGCGGTTCCATGATTGAGGGTTGCTAACTTCACGTTTAGCAATGGTGTTGTTCGATGCGCGACGGCGCCTGCACTGGCGGCGAATTCGGGCTTGTTTGGCGGTGCGTTGTCCTCGCGTCGACTTAAACGCTCATTCTTGATCGATTCCATCCGATATTCACCGCCCCAGAAAAAATGGGGCGCGAATACGTCTTCACCATATTCACCATAACTGGCGATTCTCCTCGTGGGCCTTCGCGGAGCTTTATGGTATATGTCTGACCTTATCGCGGCACGTCGGGCGGGCTCGAGCGCTGATCGCCCCCTATTTGGGTCTACATATTAGAGAGAGGGCGCACGGGCGGCCCATCGGCATTTCGCGCCCGGATTGAGGGATAAGAACAATGCAGAACACGGCACAAGCCCTGAGAGACCTTGCGCTGGGGCCGCAGCACAACCGGCAAGTGCAAATCAACTTTCCGGACGACAACGCGCCCTACAAAATCCTGCTACCGAATGCATTCGAGGCGGTTGAATCGCTATCGAAGGATTTCGCGTACAAGATCGAAATCCTGTCGGATAACGACCACCTCGAGCCGAAGAACTTCATCGGCAAGCGCGTGACGGTCAGCCTGACGCGCGGCGACGGTAGCCGACGCTATTTCAACGGCCATATCTTCGCGTTCCGACACGTTCGCACGGACGGCGGCTGGGTGTTCTACGAGGCGAACGTAGGCCCGTGGCTGCGCTACCTGAAGTACAGCCAGCACAATCGCCTGTTCCTCGACCAGAATCTGCACGACCAGACGGCGACGGTTTTTCAGGACTACGGCGTGTTGCCCGAATGGGCGTGGCACGTCGCTGAAGACGATCCGCGCATGACGATGGCCTGCCAGTTCGACGAAGACGACCACAATTATCTTCATCGGCGCTGGGAACATGCGGGTTATCTGTACTGGTACGAACATACGGCCACGTCACACACGCTGACCGTCTCCGATCCGACGCGTCCCGCGCCCGCGATCGACGGCAGGGTTCACGAAATCCGTTTCCACAATGGCATGGGTGCGGAGGAATCGGACAGCATTCTGAGTTGGTCCCCGTTCCAGCAGACCACGTCGACGCACGCGGAACTGTCCCGTTTCGACTTCAAGAGCCCGACGCCGACCCACGTTCAAACGAGCATGTTGAACCCCGAAGCCACGCTGCCGCAACTCGAATGGAACGAGTACGCCGGCGCGTACGGTTATCGAAACATGGAACACGGGTATCAGATCGCCAATCGCCGGATGGAGGAAATCGAAGCGACGATCAAGCGCTTCGACGCGAAGGGCAACAATCGCTTCGTGCAGCCTGGCCGCTGGTTCCGGCTCACCGACCGTTACGGCTCGGCGCTGAGCCGTGACCCGAGCGACGACGAATATCTGATCGTCTCGGTCCGGCATGTGGCGACCAACAACTATCTGCAGGACACGGGTGTGCTGGCGGAATACCGCAACGAGTTCACGTGTGTTCCCAGGGCGACCCCGTGGCGGCCCGGACGCGGCTTCAACAGCGTCGACACGAAGATCCTCGCGCCGCAGACAGCGACGGTTGTTGGCCAATCCGGTACGAGTATTCATACCGACGAACACGGTCGCGTCCTGGTTCAATTCCATTGGGATCGCGACGGCAAGTACTCGACATGGGTGCGAGTCGCGAGCGGTTGGGCTGGCGGTGGCCAGGGGATGGCGGCATTGCCCCGCATCGGTTCCGAAGTGATCGTGCAATGGCTCGACGGCAATCCGGACCACCCGATCATCACGGGCCGCGTGATGAACGCGCGCAACGTGCCGTCGTGGAAGCTGCCGGACGAGCATGCGCTGATGGGCATCCGTAGCCGGGAACTGACCGGCGCGGACGGCAACGCATCGTCGGGCCGCAGCAATCACCTGATTTTCGACGATACGGCGAACGCCATTCAGGCGCAGCTCCGGTCCGACCATGCGACCAGCCAGCTCTCGCTCGGCAAGATCACCCGCATCGAGGACTGGCAGGGACGCAAGGACGCTCGGGGAGAGGGTTTCGAACTACGCACCGATGAGGTCGGTGCGATCCGCAGCGGCAAGGGCATGGTGATCAGCACCGAGGTACGTCCTGCGGCGCATGGGCACCTCTCTGACGTGAGCGAACCGGCATCGCGGTTGACCAAAGCGCAAACGTTACACGGGCAACTTGGCAAACTCGCGCAGCAGTATCAGGCGCAGGACAGCGGCGCTGGCCAGACGCCGATCGCCGACGCACTGAAGTCGCAGGTGGACGGCATTCAGGGCGCGGGGGCGACGGGTAGCAGCGACAAGGGCGACTTCCCGGAGCTCGACGAAGCGCATCTGCTGCTGGCCGGTGCAGCCGGGATCGCCGTCACGACGCCCGCGACGGCGCACGTGACGGGCGGTCAGCACGTGGCCGTCACGGCCGGTGACAGCATGTCGGTTGCGACCGGGAAGTCGTTTTTTGCCAGCGTCTCTGACAGGTTCTCGCTGTTCGTGCACAAGATGGGGATGAAGCTGATCGCTGCGAGCGGCAAGGTGCAGGTGCATGCGGAAAACGACGAACTGGAACTGCTGGCCAAGAAGGTCGTTGCGATCATCAGCACGACGGACTGGATCAACATCACTGCAAAGCAAGGGATACGCTTGACTGCAGGAAACAGTCAGCTTGAGGTCAGTGCGAAGGGCATCGTGGGCTATACGCCCGGCGAGAACAAGATTCACGCCGGCAGTCACGATACGGTGGGACCGGAAAGCGTGCCGGCCAAGTTCCCCGGCAATGATCTGTGTGAACAGGTTGCAAGTGGCGCCGCCCAGGCTGGCCAAGCATCGGTCGCACTGACATGAGCGAAGACATATGACGATTTCTCCCCTGCAAGTCGCCCCTGACGCCTCGGGGCCGCTCACACATGGTTTCCTGCTGGTCGAACCCACGATGCTGGCTCATGCACCTGAGCTGGCCGCACTCGATATGCGTCCGTGTACGCCGCGCGTGCTGGCACACCGCGAGGAATTGATGCCCCAACTCGTCGACATCGCTGCGTTGGACGATGAAGCGCGTACGCTGGCAACCGCGTACTGGATCGCGGAAACCCATATCGAACGCCCACCGGTGGTGTGCGCATGGCTGGACAGCGAAGCGACTGCCGACGCAATCTGCGAGCACCTCGCGCGTAATCTGGTCGGTCCGGGAGCGGACGGCAACCCAGCATTCTGGCGTTACTACGATCCGCGTGTGCTGAGCCTGATGCTCGCGGTGCTCGATTCGACTCAGCAACGGGGATTGTTTGGCCCGATTCAGGCGTGGCAGTTCGCGTGGGCCGGGTACCGCTGGCGCGTATCGCGTCCCGGCGCTGGCGCCGGGAATGCCGATCAATCGTCCGGCTGGCCGCGCCCCGAGCAATGGTCGCGCATCAATTGCAGTGAAGCTGCGGATCGGGTGCTACGCAGGCTACCCGCGATGTCAGCCGAGCAGGCTGTGCAATTCCCCATCGCACTGGACCGGGTGTTCAGTGAAGCGATTCTGGGCGGCCACGCCATGGATGTCGATGTGCTTGTCGAGTATGCATCGCAGCACTTGCGACACGATTTTGCACTTGACTCCGAAACTCCAGGACCAAAACCATGACAACCAAAGGTTGCCCGCTGTGCGATCGACAATCGCTGTTGATCTATCCCGTGCGATACGCAATCGCCTGTCCGCGTGGCGCGGCGAAAGCTCCGGCGCTGTCCGGCAATTTCAAAATTGACGACCGCGCGCCCCAAGCAGTTGCCTCCGCCAAATACACGTTGCGTGCACTGCGCCAAGGCTATCTGTACACCTACGACGAGAAGCGCAAACGGCTCAGTGCTTATATGGTCCTGGATGATGGCAGTCTGTGGTATTTCCCGCCCGACACGACACCACCGCCGGGGGACGCCAAAAGCGCACTCACTCAAAGTTGCGTCGCGCGTGCCGAGACGGACTTTGAGTCGCTGGGTCGGTGCGTCAGCGTTCAACATACGCCTGGAAGCGACGAAGCGACCAACCTCTGGATTGGTTGGTCGAACGTGCGATGGACCAAGGACCTCGTACACAATAAAATCAACGACTCGGCCTGGCGCAAGCAACATATGCAGTGTGTCAATATCCCCGCGATGCTGAGCGGAGGCGCAACCGACACGGGCGAATTTCAAGTCACCCAGAGCAAAATCGCGCATTTCGCGATGGATGCCCAGGCGATGAAGGCTGCGTTCGGCTTCAGCAACCGCGCGCCCAAGGACGAGATCCGTCTGCGTCAGCGCAACGTTGCCAAACGAATCGGCGACGCGATGGCCGAGTCGCCGAACAAGAAGGGCTTCGTGTTCGCGGTCAATGATCCCGTTGGCCTCACCAACGATCTCGCCGAACTGACCGTCCCCAACCTGAACAACGGTTTCGACGAACAGGTGTACTGGAAGTGGACGTCGGCGCAATTGCTCGAACGTGCCGAGGCCGGGATTCGAGCCAATGCGAAAGCCGCGACCGAATTCAGTTACGCCGCGTCGGAAGCGGCAAATATGGCGAATGGCTCTACGATGCCTCCCACCCCAATGTCAGGTGACACGGCGGATATTGCCTTTTTGTATCGCGTTGCGAAGGGATGGATCAAGACCGGAAGTTTCCAGAAAGCTATGGATGAGGACAATAGGCGTTCGAAAAACGTGCCGGAGACCGCGCAAGAATCAGCGGACGACGCGTGGGATGATGCGGCGTTTAAGATCGGTCCCGATGGAAAACGAACCAGCGTGCTCGACGAAGACGCGTTGAAACGCTTCCCGAAGGAGTATCAGCAAGCGCTCGAAGCCTTCAATCCGACATGGAAGCCCTTGGTGCAAGCACATGCGGCATGGCTCGGTTCGCAGTTACTCGCCGAATGGATGGCAGGTGTTCATGACCGGCAGGATCTTCGGAGTGGCTACGCATACAGCGAGTCGTGCGCGCAGGCCATTGGTGCTGCGGTTGGAACTGAGGCTTGCAAGAAAGTGCTCGACGATTGGCTGAATGGTCAGGCTTCAAATATTCGCAATCTGTATGCGCGTGCCCTGATGTTCAATCAGGAGACGCTGATCAAGGCGGCGGACGCACAGGTGCACGGGTCCGATATTCAGTACGAGAACTTCCTGAACCTCTACAAGGAAGCGTTCAAAAATATCGAGAAACTCGGTAAGGCAGCTGACCTGTGGGACCGGCTCGTCGCGACCACCGGTAATCACATCGTCGATATCCTCACAAAAGGCACGCGAGGTTCGGCGCTCGGTTTCGTGACCATTCGTTTGGCGATACAGTCCGGTGTCCGGATCAAACCGTCGCAAGTTAGCAAGCTTGCCATTCGCGACTGGGCCTTGCAGCAGGCTCGAGAATTGGGTGTCAAATTGGACGGTAATCGGACCGATCAGCGCCAGTCGGCGACCCAGGTCGGGAAGCAGGTCATAAGAATGGCGCCACCGAGCGACCCGAATGTGGTCGCCTATGAGATGGACGTGGACGCCCTTGTCCGGGACGGGAAGCTGGAAGCCAGCGCGATCAAGGCTGTGCGAGTGCCGGGCGTGGATACGGCCAAGAAGTGGCTCAATTCGTCGACAGAGTTCAACTTGGGGGTCGTGACGGTGATCTTTCAGATGGCGACGCTGGCTTTCGCTGCCAAGGACTGGAACAACCGCGATCAGTTCAATCAAACCGAAACGAGTCTGAAGGGCATCGGTGCGGTTGTTTCGATTATAGGAACGCTCGTTGAGTATTCATCGGAGACCGTAGTGAAAGCATCAGCCCATCCGTTGTCGGCATATCTCATGAAGGGGTGGGGCGTCACGAAAGGAGGCGCGGAGGTTGGGATGAGAGTAGGTCGTATATTTGGTGCGGCCGCTGGCATCTTCTTGGCCGGATATGACATCCTCAAGAATATGCCTGAGGCTTGGAATAATGGCGAAAAGAACCTTGCTAGACTTTATTTGGCGAGCGGAATTCTTGGGGCATATGTAGCTGCCGCCGCACTTTTCAGCCTGCCGCTGTTTTGGCCCGCTCTAGTTTTATCGATCATGATAGGGATTGCAATTGCGATATTCAAGGCGTCGGCCCTCAAGGATTGGGTCTCGCGTTGCAAATTTAGTAAGGGGGAACACTACGACTCGCTTGAGGCAGAGCTAAAGGCCTTTACTTCAGCAGCGGGAGGCTGATACATGGACGAACGTGTAATGAAGAAATGCATTGGCAAGCCAGTGCCGGAGTGGGACCTGGCGCATCGCTTGCCGATCAATCGATCCGTCGGTCCGGATGTCCAAGATTTCGGTTCAACGTTCAGCGTCAATTCCACCTACATGGACGTGATCGAGCCGTCTTTTCTAGAAAAGCAATGGTTCGTCACCGGTGTCGTGCTCGCTTTCCTATGCATGGGGATCGGGCCATACGCCTATGTTCTGACCCATGCGAATGGAGAATCAGGCGACTTCGTAATGGACAGCCTAGCGTTTGTGCCTGTAGCCCTTTTTGGTTCGATAGTCTGGAAGCTCGGGCGCGGCCTGTTCTTTGGTCTACGCCATCGTCCCATCCGTTTCCATCGAGAAGCCCGCAAACTTTTTGCGATTCGTGCACGCCGCTTTTTTGCGAAGCCCGGCGAGGGTGACGTTGTGTGGGAAGTGCCATGGACAGACGATTCGATTTTTTGTCTGCATCGCGAGGACACGTCTTTCGGTACGATTTTCCACATCCGGCACTATACGGTCGACGACCACGGCAATGTCACTCGTGTGTTCTCGATCGGCCGAGAATGGACCGGCAAGCTGCAGGTTGAAATGGCGCTCGCGCAGTGGAACTACTGGTGCGCGTACATGAACGATGGTCCGAACGGATTGCCCAAACCGATGCTGTTTCACACACAGCGAGAAACGCCGCGCGAGTCGTTCCTGTTTTCGCTGTATGGCTTCGGGATGCGCGCATCGCTCTTCATCCGTCTGCTGATGATGCCGGCGATTCTGATCTTTACTGTCATGCGCATCATGGCGAACGCAACCTGCCGTGATCCGGTCTGGCCTGCTGCGATCGAGCAAATCTCCACGATCGCATCCGATGACCTTTATGCCGAACCTCGCACCGGAACGCCTGTCGGATGGGGAGACACGGTGCTGGCCCAGCAGCGCGGCGAGTACCCGAATGACCCGAAGGCTCGATCCGAAGACTGGATCGGCGAAACGGATGGTCAAATGCACGCTGCGGCTTGGCTCGACAAGCCGATGACTCGCGCAACATGACTGGAATTCAGCCCAGATGATCACGCGAACAGGAGTCAGCAGACGATGAAAGACGAAAACGGACGCGGCGTGATTCGCCTGCACGACAAGACGACCCACGGCGGCGAAGTGATCACCGCGAGCGACGATCTGACGGCGCTGGGCGTTCCGGTTGCCCTGAAGGATCATCTGACATGGTGTCCGAAGTGCGGCGGCCAGTTCAGGATCATTCCGCAGAACAGCACTCGCAATCACCACGGTACGCCGGTTGCTTTTCACGACGACCTGACCGAGTGCGGTGCGCAATTGATTTCATCACTTGAGTAAACGGCATTGCGTCTGAGGGAGTCGACGGATCGGATGAAGGAAACCGCATTGGCCGGCGTACCGCCACGCAATACCGTTTTAGTGTCCGATGCCCAGCGTCAAGCACTGCGCGCCGACATTCGTCAGCGGCTCGTTACCGCGTTGATGCGCTCGGGCGATGCAGTCACCGATCCGAAGCTCGCTCGCTTGCCTGGACCGGTTCGCTATCGGGTAACGGGCGCGCTCGCCGCGTGGGACGCGCTGCGAACCGCAACGGACCGCGTGGCGTCGCCGACGCTGACCGAGATGCTCCGGTCGCACGGCATCCTGCGTCTGACGCGCTATTTCGATCGCTTCACGCGGGACCTCTTGCCGCACGGCGCTGACGGCCGCTCGGCCGACGTACTCGCCGGGGTAGCCCAGTACAGCGCTGTGTGGCTGGCGTTCGAGGTACGACAAGGGGCTTTTTACGAGCCGACCCCACCGCTGCACCGCCTGCTCGACGCCGCCTATATCGCGGAGGACGTGCCGATCGGCATGCTCAAAATGCCGACCGATACGCTATGCATCATTCCCGAACCCACCCGCTGGAAACAAGCGGGCGATATTGAGGCGATCGCGATCTTCAAGAACGACCGGTCGATCGGATTCGCGACATGGTTAGTGGCTGGTGGCCCAGGCGACGGTGCAACGATGGATTCGATTACGCTGCCGCTGGAGAACCCTGACAAGACGATCCGTGAATTGATGGACGAGTTGTTTCAACAACCCGCGGCTGACGGATTGCACGATCCGCCTGGCGCTCAGCAATTCTGGCGCAACGCCCTGGACTATGCGATCAAGATGTTGTTGTACCTCGACGCGCGCGACGCGCAGGTCGTTCATGATCGCGCTTATTCGAATGCGCCGCGTCATTTTCCGGGGCTCGGCAAGCGCAAGCGTATGGAACGGCTTGCGGAAATTGAACAACTCTACGACCGACATGTCGTCGGTCCCGCGATTCTCGACGCCGAGGCAGCCGGATCAGTTTCATCGGACAGCGTACAGCGCGCAGTGAGCGGTCACTGGCGGCGGCCGCACTTCCGGATGCAACCGTACGGCCCACAAGCGGCGTTGCGCAAACTTATCTTCGTCGGCCCGACGCTCGTGCGCCCCGACCGACTGGGGCTGTAGCTGAATGGATCATCTGCTGTCGCATTACGAATACGAACTCGGGTTGTTCGCGCGAGCGCTGGGCGATTTCGCTATCCGCTATCCGAAGATCGCCACCCGGCTCGGTATCCAGAGCGGCCAGACCGACGATCCGCATGTGGCGCGTCTGATCCAGACCTTTTCGTTTCTTGCGGCGCGCCTCGATTCGAAGCTGGCCGACGACTATCCCGAATTCACCGAGGCGCTGCTTGAGATTGTCCACCCGCACTATCTGCGAACCGTGCCGTCGTGCGCGATCGCTCGATTCGAGCCGCGGGCGATCGTCGGTCAACTGACGGAACCGATCGTCGTGCCGCGCGGCGCGGCGCTGAATGCGCGCAACGCCCCGGTGCGATTTCGGACGACCTACGACGTGACCATCTCGCCGTTGCAAATACAGTCTGCACGGTATGCACCGACGACGCTGGCGCCGTCAGCCGTGAGATTGCCCGCCGACGCAACAGGCGTGCTGTCGATCAGCTTCACGTCGGCCGGCGGTCCGTTCACGGCCGCTATTTCGGATGGTCCCATCCGCGTCCACCTTGCCGGCGAGCGACCATTCGTGTCGCCGCTGCTGGACAGCCTTGCTGTTGCGCGCGGCCGCCGCATACGTTGAGGTCGATCAATGCGGGCGCTGGCGGGCTCTATCGAAGGTGCCGTTCGCGCCGGTTGGCTTCTCGGATGACGAACGCTTGTTACCAGATAGCCGAACGACCAGTCAGACTGCGACCACGTATCGTTATCTGCTGCAATACTTCGCGTTTCCGGAACTGTTCGACTTCGTCGATCTTGACATGGGGCGCGTGCGGCGTGCCGCAAGCGCTCCCGACGCTCGAGAGCTGACCTTGCATATCGTATTGCGCGACACGCCCGCCGAGTCGTTCGCTGCGCAAGCGCTTGCGTCGCTCGGCGCAACGGCGTTCAAGCTGTTCTGCACGCCTGTCGTGAATCTCTTCTCGCAACCCGCTCAGCCCATTGAGTTGAAGGGGCAGGACGCCTATCCGGTTCAGCCTGTACGACTGGCGAAACATGCGCCGCTGGGCGTGTATTCGATACAAGCGGTTTATCTGGGTGAGTTGTCCAAGAAAAAGGACAAGGACGAGGACATAGCGCTCGAAAGCGATCGACCCAGAATTCCGGTGCGGCCATACCAGGCCCTTGGCCACGATCCACGCTCTGATTCGTCAGCGGTTTACTGGGTAGCATTCCACGATCGCGATGACCGATCGCCCGGCCGGCAAACCATGATGTTGTCGCTGGTCGGGCTGGACGGACAGTCGACTCGGCCGAAGCTGCCGCAAATCGATGTGGTCACGACGGTGACCAATCGCGACTTGCCGGCGCGCTTGCCGATCGGCAATACGGCAGGCGATTTGCTGCTCGAGAACAAGACGCTGGATTGCCCGATCCAGTTGATCACGCGGCCGACGTTGACGGCCGAACTGGCGCGAGGCAACGGTGCGTTGTGGCGCGTACTGTCGACGTTGTCGCCGCATCCGTTTGACCTTACACGCAACGGGCTGTCGGCTCTGAAGACGTTCTTGCGGCTCCATGCGGTGCGCACTACGCCGCTCGCGCAGCGCTGCATCGACGCGATCACCGATCTGAACTACAAGCCTGCGATCAAATGGATGGCGCTGAATAGCCAGTTCCCGTCGTTCGTGCGCGGTATTGAAATCCTGTTGTCGTTCGACGAAACCTCACTTCGGGAGGTCAGTCTGGTCATATTTACGAAACTGTTTGAACGATTCTTCGCGCCGTACGGGCCCATGAACAGCTATGTTCAACTGGTGGTTCGTTCGGCGCAGACCGGCCAGGAACTGACGCGAGGCGTGGCCACGCCCGGGATGCAGCCGCTGATCTGATCGGGGGTGGCTGTACCGATTTGCAACCGGATAACGGCGTCAAGTGAAGTTGGCGTACTCCCTTTCTGCCGCAGCTAACGGTAACCAGTTCGCAACCCGTGTTCGACGCGAAGATCCGTACCTTCCTCGACCATCTGCGCGCGACGCTCACGCCGGCGCTGGAAAACGACCTGCGCGAACTCGACCGGCTCGCGGTCGAGGTAACGCCGGGCAGCCGCCAGCGCGCATGACGCCGCGGGCGGCCGCTCGCCCGGCGGCGCCGGGCGTCATGCGGCCGGGGTGACGCGAATCCGCTCGAAGCGGCCGGCGAGCCACGCATAGGCGGCGATGCCGATCAGCCCGTGCGCGGCGACGAACCACAGCGCGCCCGCGAACGAGCCCGTGTGCGCGACGAAGTAGCCGATCACGAGCGGCGTGACGATCCCCGCGATGTTGCCGAGGCCGTTGAACACGCCGCCGCTCAGGCCGACCATGCCTTCCGGTGCGGTGTCGGCGAGCACGGCCCAGCCGACCGCCGCGAGCCCCTTGCCGAAGAACGCGACCGTCATCAGCGCGATCACGACGGCGTTCGACGATGCGCCGTTCGCGAGCACGAGCAGCGTCGCCATCGCCATTCCCACGACGAACGGCGTCTTGCGTGCGCGCGACGGACGCACGCCGCGCCGGATCAGCCAGTCCGACAGCGCGCCGCCGAGCACACCGCCCGTGAAGCCGCAGAGCGCGGGCAGCGCGGCGACCCAGCCGGCCTCCATGATCGTCATCCCGCGGCCCTTGATCAGGTAGATCGGGAACCACGTGATGAAGAAGTAGGTGAGCGCCGTGATGCAGTACTGGCCGACATAGATCGCCCACAGGTTCCGGTGGCGGAACAGCTGCGACGCATCGCGCCACGATACGCGCGCCCGGTGCCGGACGCGGTTCGCCTCCAGATCGACGAGCGCGCCGTGCGCACGCAGGTAGTCGCGTTCGGCGTCGCTCACGCGCGGATGGCCGTGCGGCTCGCGATACCACGCGAACCAGAGCACCGACAGCGCGACGCCGAGCAGCCCCATCCACAGGAACACGTGTTCCCAGCCGAGCGCATGCGTGAGCCACGCCATCGCGGGCGTGAACAGCACGACGGCCATGTACTGCGCGGAGTTGAACAGCGCCGACGCGGTGCCGCGCTCGGCGGTCGGGAACCAGCACGCGACGATCCGCGAATTGGCCGGGAACGCCGGCGATTCGACGAGCCCGAGCATGAAGCGCATCGCAAACAGCGCGAGCGTCGCGGCCGCCCCCTGGGCGGCGAACCAGCCGACCGTGCCCTGCAGCATTGTGAAGACCGACCACAGCAGCAGGCTCAGGCCGTACACGCGGCGCGCGCCGAAGCGGTCGAGCAGCCAGCCGCCCGGGATCTGGCCGATCGCATAGGCCCACGCGAACGCGGAAAAGACGATGCCGAGCTGCACGGGCGTCAGCCCGAGGTCGTGCGCGACGCCGGTGCCGGCGATCGACATCGTCGCGCGATCCGCATAGTTGACGACGGTAACCGCGAAGATCAGCGCGAGGACCGTGTAGCGGACGCGGCCGATCGTGCTCGATGCGGTGGATGAGGTGGACGAGGCCGCGACGGCAGCGCCGCCGCTGGATCGATTGGGCATGCGAGTCTCCTGGCCTCCGTCGTGCGGAGGCGTTTCGTTTGATGTTGTAAAACGGGGCGTGCGTCGCTCAGCTCGTGACGCTGGTTGGCGGGCGCTGTCCCGCGAAGCACGCGGCGAGGTTGGCGAGCACGATCCGGCCCATGGCTTCGCGCGTCTCGTGCGTGGCGCTCGCACGGTGCGGCTGCACGACGACACGCTCGAGTTCGAGCAGCGCGGCCGGCACGTGCGGTTCGTCGACGAATACGTCGAGGCCGGCGCCGGCGATGGTGCCGTCCGCGAGCGCGCGCACGAGCGCGGCTTCGTCGACGAGCTTGCCGCGCGCGACGTTGATCAGGAATCCTTGGCTGCCGAGTGCGGCGAGCACGTCGGCGGTGACGAGCACGTTGCCGTGATCGGCCGATGCCGCGAGCACGAGCACGTCGCTGTCGCGGGCGAGCGCGATCAGGTCGGGTTCGTAGCGATAGCCGCTGTCGCGGTGTTCGCGCGGGCCGCAATAGCTGACGGGCATCCGGAACGCCTGCGCGCGCTGCGCGATCGCGCGGCCGACGCGGCCGAGGCCGACGATGCCAAGCCGCTTGCCCGTCACCTGCGTCGCAAGCGGCTGCGCGACCTTGCCCCAGCGGCCGGCGCGCACGATGCGCTCGCCGGCGCCCAGGTCCCGCAGCGTCATCAGGATCAGCCCCATCGCCATGTCGGCGACGTCGTCGGTCAGCACGTCGGGCGTGGTCGTCACGTGGATGCCGCGGGCGCGGGCACGCTCGAGATCGACGGCGTCGGTGCCGATGCCGCTGATCGCGACGATCTCGAGCGCGCTCAGCCGGTCCATCAACGCAGCCGACAGCCCGTTCGCGCCGCCCGTGACGACGCCGCGGATGCGCGGCGCGATGCGCTCGAGCAGGGCCTCCGGCCGGTCGGCCGCATACAGCCGATGTACTGCATAGCGGGCGGACAGTTCGGCGTCGATGATGTCGGGAAGCGGCTGGGTGAGCAGGATGTCGGTGGTCATGAAAGTCTCGGTCGTCGTGCGCGGCGCGGGCCGCGCATCAGGTGCAACCGAGTATAGAAATCGTATTGATATGCGTCTAACATCAAAAGACTATCGATTGATTCAAGATTTGAATGATTGAACTGAACCAGCTTCGCTGCTTCGTCGCGGTCGCCGAGGAACTGCATTTCGGGCGCGCCGCCAAGCGGCTCTTCATGACGCAGCCGCCGCTCAGCCGGCAGATCCAGCTGCTCGAACACGCGCTCGGCATCGCGCTGCTCGAACGCAGCAGCCGGCAGGTCAGGCTGACCGCGGCCGGCGAGCGCTTCCTGCGCGATGCGCGGCACATCCTCGAGTTTTCCGCGCGGGCGGAACAGGCCGCGCAGCGCGTCGCGCACGGCGGGGCCGGCCGCATCACGCTCGGCTTCACGGCCGTCAGCGCGTATCGGATGATTCCGGTGCTGCTCGCGCATGCGGCGCACGCGCTGCCGGATGTCGATGTCGAATTGCGCGAAATGGTGTCGACCGTGCAGATCGACGCGCTGGCGTCGCGCATGCTCGATGCGGGCTTCGTGCGCCAGCGCGCCGCGCGCCACCCGCTCGAATACCGGCTCGTGCAGCGCGAGCCGATGCTCGTCGCGGTCGCGCAGGGCGCACCGCTCGCCGCGTATGAACGGATCGGCCCGGACGAACTCGACCGGCAGCCGTTCATCGCGTATTCGCCGAACGAGGGAAAGTACTTCCACGACATGATCTCGGGGATGTTCGCCGGCGCCGGGCGCTTGCCGAACTACCTGCATTACGTCGGGCAGACGCACACGATCCTCGGTCTGGTGCGCGCCGGGCTCGGTGCGGCGCTCGTGCCGGCATCGGCGCGCGAGCTGCATGTCGACGGCGTGGTGTTCCGGCCGCTCGCGGGCGTCGACGTGGCGGCCGAGCTGTATCTCGCATGGCGTGCGGACAACGACAATCCGGCGCTGCCGGTGTTCAACGCGATGGTCGAGCAGTTCCTGACGGAAGGGGCGGATGGCGGCGTCGTTCAATAAACATCAGTTGTCTGATGATATTTGCCGCCGCGCTTGAGGCGCGCCGTCGCCCCGAAAGATCGAAATAGGCCGGCGCGGAACCCCATCCGGCCGGAAATTCCGCCTCGTAATCTCCCATTTTTCGCTCCTGCCGGGGGAAAACCCCCATTTTTTCCTTGTCGGTCGTCATATTACTGTATCGATACACTAAATCGATACAGTTGCGCCGGCAGGCGCAATCTCAAAGGAGATGGCCATGACAACCTTCACCCGGCGGCGCTTTCTGCAAACGGCGTCCGCTGCCACGCTCGCGGTCGCGGGCGGCCTGCCGGAGATCGCCCGTGCGGCGCAGCCGACCGTGACGCTGCGCTGCTCGTCGTCGATGCCGGCCGATCAGAACGCGGCGCACTACGTGTGGTACGAGCGCCTCGCCGCGAACCTGAAGGCGAGCGTCGGTGACGCGATCCGGGTCGACTACTTTCCGAACAGCCAGCTCGGCAAGGAGAGCGACGTCGCGCAGCAGGTCAAGATCGGCGCGATCGACATGATGATCGCCGGCTCCTCGATCTGGGCGACGGTCGCGCCGGAGTTCGGCATGCTCGATCTCGGCTATCTGTTCGACAGCTATGCGCACGTCGCGAAAGTGCTCGACGGCCCGGTGGGCACCAGCCTGAACACGTTGCTGCAAAAACGCGCGGGCTGCTCGGTGCTGACGTGGGGTTCGCACTTCGGCGGGCGCTGCGTGTTCACGAAGCAGCCGGTGACGGCGTTGCCGGGCGTGAAGGGCACGAAGCTGCGCGTGCTGCCGACACCGGCGTTCATGGACACCTTCAAGCTGATGGGCGCGGTGCCGACACCGATTCCGTTCGGCGAGCTGTACATGGCCGTGCAGACGGGCGTCGTCGACGGGCTCGAGCACGATCCGGCCACCGTGCTCGCGAGCCGCTTCGACGAGATCGTCAAGTCGTGCTGGCAATCGCATCACGTGTTCGCGGCGATGACCGTCGTGATGGGGCGGCGCGCGCTCGAGCGGATTCCGGCGAACCTGCGCCCGGCGTTCGACCGTGCGGTGGCCGATGCGACCGCGCAGCAGCGCGCGATCGCGACGCAGAAGGCCACGCAGGCGGAGGCGGCGCTGAAGCAGCACGGGATGACGTTCCATCCGATGGCCGACGCCGAGCGCACGGCGCTGCGGCAGACGATGCACGATCGCCTCTACGTCGCATTCGCGAAGCAGTATCCGGCCACCGCGCCGCTGTTCCCGGCGATCGCCGCCGCGCGGGGTTGAGCGATGGATACCGGTTCCGTTTCGAGCGTCGTGCCGGCCGCCGGCACCGCCCGTCCCGTGCGCGCCGCCGCCCGCGCGCTGGAGGCGGCGATGCGCTGGATCGAATACGTGTCGGCCGCGGTGCTGGCCGCCGACGTGCTCGTCGTGTTCGTGTCGGTCGTGTTCCGCTATTTCCTGCACGACCCGGTCGACTGGGCCGAGGAGGTCGCGAGCGCGCTGATGATCGTGCTGGTGTTCTTCGGCGCGGCGACGGTGCTCGGGCGCAGCCAGCACGTCGGCATCGACCTGTTCCGCGGCTGGCTGCCGGCACGTTGGCAGGGCGCGCTCGTGCAGATCGGGCACTGGATCGTCGCGGCGGTGTCGCTGAACCTGCTGGCGTCGTCCTGGCAACTGCTCGGCGATTCGTACGATCAGTTGACGACCGGCGGCCTGCCGGGCTGGATCAACGTGTATCCGATGATGTTCGGCGCACTGTTCATGAGCGTATTCGCGCTCGCGAACGCGCTGAACGCGCCGCGCCGCCGCGTGCTCGGCACGCTCGCATGCTGCGCGGTGCTCGCGGGCGCCGTGTACGGCTGGAACGCGCTGCAGCCCGAGCATGCGATCGCGCCGGGGGCGCTGCTGATCGCCGGCTTCGTCGGCGGGCTCGTGCTGGGCGTGCCGATCGGCTTCGTGCTCGCGTTCTCGGCGCTGCTGTACTTTCTCGCCGACCCGACGCTGCCGCTGCTCGTCTACTCGCAGCAGGTGATGGCCGGCGCCGATCACTTCGTGCTGCTCGCGGTGCCGTTCTTCGTGCTGGCCGGCTTGCTGATGGAGTCGAACGGGATGTCCGCGCGGCTCGTCGAATTGCTGCTGCGGATCTTCGGACGCGTGCGCGGCGGGCTCGGGCTGATCGTGATCTTTGCGACGGCGTGCTTTTCCGGCGTATCGGGTTCGAAGCTGGCCGACATCGCGGCGGTGGGCGGCGTCGTGATGCCGGCCGTGCGCCGCGCGCGCCAGGACCCCGACGAAACCGCGGCGCTGCTCGCGTGCAGCGCGGTGATGGCCGAGACGATCCCGCCGTGCGTGAACATGATCATCATGGGCTTCGTCGCGAATATCTCGATCGCGGGGCTGTTTCTCGCGGGGATCGTGCCGGCAGCCGTGCTCGCCGCGTCGCTGGCGGTCGTGACCGTGATCTGCGGACGCCGGATCGACATCGACGCGGTGTTCGTCGAGCGTCGCGCGTGGCTGCCGCTCGCAGGCGGCGCGCTCGTCGCGCTGGTCATGGTCGCGATGATCGGCAAGGGCGTGACGTCGGGCATCGCGACGTCGACGGAAGTGTCGGCGTTCGCGGTGGTCTATGCGCTCGTGGTCGGCTGGGCGGCGTTTCGCGAACTGACCTGGCGCTCGGTCGGCCGCGTGTTCGTGCGCGCGGCGTCGATGGCGAGCGGTATTCTGTTCATCGTCGCGGCGGCGTCGAGCGTGTCGTTCGCGCTGTCGATCGAACAGATTCCGGCACTCGTCTCGGGCACAATGACCGCGTTTGCCCATCAGTACGGCTCGACGGCGTTCCTGTTGCTGGCGGCGCTGCTGATGATCGTGTTCGGCGCGGTGCTCGAAGGCGCGCCGGCGCTGATCATCTTCGGGCCGCTGCTCGCACCGATCGCGCTGCAGCTCGGCATCAATCCGCTGCATTTCGGCACGGTCGTGGTGGTCGCGATGGGGCTCGGGCTGTTCGCGCCGCCCGTCGGCCTCGGGCTGTTCACGACCTGCGCGATCACGGGGACCGAGGTCGCGCGCGTCGCGCGGCCGATGGTGAAATACCTGCTGGTGCTGTTCGTCGCCCTCGTGGCGCTGATCTTCGCGCCGGCGTTTTCGTTGTGGCTGCCGACCCATTTCGGCCTGTAGCCCGTTCAATGCAAGACGACATGAGTACGATTCAGGATGTGGCCCGTCATGCGGCCGTTTCGGTCAGCACGGTTTCGAACGTGCTCAATGGCCGCACCGATCAGATGAAGCCGGAGACGCTCGAGCGCGTGAAGGCGTCGATGGATGCGCTGCAGTACCGGCCGAGCACGCTCGCGCGCCAGCTCAAGACGGGGCAGACGCCGCTCGTCGGGCTGCTGGTGCCGTCGATGGCGAATCCGATGTACGGCTACATCGCACGCGAGATCGAGGCCTGCGCGCAGGAGCAGTATGGTCATCGCGTGCTGATCGGCAACACGTACCGCGATGCGGGCAAGGAGGCGTCGTTCTTCGACGACCTGTTCGCGCACGGCGTGCGGCGCGTGATCGTGATCTCGTCGCTCGCCGACGAAAGCCACCTCGAACGTGCGGCCGAACGCGGGATGACGGTCGTCAGCTACGACCGCCGCGCGACACCCGGCGAGCAATCGAAGGTCGATCACGTGACGGCCGACAACGAGGCGGCCGCGCGGCTCGCGGCCGGCTGCCTCGTCGCCGCGGGCCATACGCGGCTCGCGTTCGCGACGGTGGCCGGCATCACCGTGAGCCGCAGCGACAAGATTCGCGGCTTTCTCGCGGTGGCGCGCGACGCGGGCGCAGATGCGCGGGTGCTCGACGGCGGTCCGGCGAACGAATACGGCGACGCGGTGATCGTCGAGGTCGGGCGTGCGCTCGGTGCCGCGCTTGCGGCCGATCCGGCTCGGCCGACCGGCATCGTCGCGGTCAACGACCTGTTCGCGCTCGGCCTGATGGCCGGGCTGCGCGACGGCGGCTTGCGCGTGCCGGACGATGTGTCGGTCGTCGGGATGGATGGTCATTTCCTGTCGGCGATTTCGTGGCCGGCGCTGACCACGGTGCAACTGCCCGTCACCGACATGGCCGCGGAGATGGTGCGGCGCGTGATGCGGCACGATGGCGACGCGTTGTCGGAGCCCGGGCAATGCGTGTTCCCGGGCGTCACGCTCGTCGAGCGTGCATCGGTCGCGCCGCCGCGCGCGGCCGAATCGAACGGAGGCAACGCATGACGCGCGTCTACGTGACTCATCCGTCCGGGATGTTCGATTACTACTTCGGCGCGAAGGCGCTGCGCGCGCTGCAGGCGATCGCGGACGTCACGTGCAATCCGTACGACCGGGAGCTCGGCACCGGCGAGCTGATCGCGGCCGCGCAGGGATGCGACGCGATCATCGCGTACCGGCAGACGCCGGCGCCGCGCGCGCTGTTCGCGGGGCTGCCCGCGCTTGCCGCGTTCGTGCGCTGCGCGGTCGACATCCGTACCGTCGATGTCGGTGCGGCGAGTGAATTCGGCGTGCTGGTCACGCAGGCGAGCCCCGGCTTCGGGCCGGCCGTTGCGGAATGGGTGATTGGCGCGATGATCGAGCTCGCGCGCGGGATCGGCGGCTACGCGGATGCGTACCACCGCGGCACGCCGCCGCTGCCGCGGATGGGCCGCGAATTGCGTGGCAGCACGCTGGGCGTGGTCGGCTACGGACAGATCGCGCGCCATCTCGCGCCGATCGCGACGGCGTTCGGGATGCGCGTGCTCGTGTGCGACCCGTACGTCCGGGTCGACACCCCGCCGCTCGAGCAGGTCGATTGCGCGACCCTGCTGCGCGACGCGGATTACGTCGTGTGCCTCGCACCGGCAACGCCGGCCACCGCGAACCTGTTCGATGCGCACGCGTTTGCCGCGATGAAGCCGGGTGCATGCTTCATCAATGCATCGCGCGGCGAGCTTATCGACGAGCAGGCGCTTGCCGATGCGCTCGACGGCGGCCGGCTGGCGGGTTGCGCGCTCGATGTCGGCCGCGCGGCGGATCAGATGCCGACGCCCGGACTCGCCGCGCATCCGCGCGTGATCGCCACGCCGCATATCGGCGGGCTCACGCGGCCGGCGGTCGAGCACCAGGCACTGGAGACGGTCGACCAACTCGCCGCGCTGCTCGACGCACGCGTGCCCAACGGCGCGGTCAACGCCGCGCATGCGACGCGGCTCGAACGCTGGCGGCCGGTCGACGCGTCCGCCGCGCCGGGCGCACGATGATGCGCGACCACGGCGGTACGCAGCCTTTGCTCGCGTGCGATTGCCATATCCACATCTACGACGATGCGTATCCGCTCGCGCCGACGGCGACGTTCCGTCCGCCGCACGCGCCGGTGGACGCGTATCGCCGCGTGCAACAGGCGCTCGGTCTCGCGCGCGTGGTCGTCGTGCAGCCGACCGGCTATGGCTTCGACAACCGCTGCACGCTCGATGCGCTGGCCGCGCTCGGCCCGCAGGCGCGCGGCGTCGCGACGTTGCCGGCCGACGTGCCGGACGTCGAATTCGAGCGGCTGCACGCGGCGGGCATCCGCGGCGTGCGGTTCATGACGTTGTCGGGCGGCGTCGCCCGATGGGAAGAGCTCGAACGGATGGCCGCACGGATCGCGCCGCTCGGCTGGCACATCGACCTGCAGCTCGACGGCCGGACGCTGCCCGACGTCGAGCCGATGCTGGCATCGTTACCGGCACGCGTCGTGGTCGATCACACGGGCAAGTTCCTGATACCGGTTGCACCCGATGCGCCGGCGTTCGTTGCATTGCGGCGCCTGCTGGATCGCGGCCATGTGTGGGTGAAGCTGTCCGCGCCTTACGAGACGTCGCAAGCCGGCGCGCCCGGTTATGACGACGTCGCGCAGCTTGCCGCCGTGCTCGCGCGGGAGCACTCGGCACGCTGCGTGTGGGGCAGCAACTGGCCGCATCCGAGCGCGTCGCCGGTGCCTGACGATGCCGGTCTGCTCGGCTGGTTGCACGCATGCGCGGCGGACGAAGCAGTCGGCCGCGCGATTCTCGTCGACAACCCGGCCGTGCTATACGGATTCCAGGCAGGAAGCCCGAGCGATATTGCAACGTGAGACGGCGTCGAGCCGGCGGCGGCGATCGCGGCGCGCAAGGCAGCGGGGGGAAGGTGAAGTGGTGCGCGCGGCACGGCGGAAACGATCCGCGGTGCCGCGCGCCGATGGACATCAGTGGGTGATCGACAGGAACAGATAGGCCGCGAACAGCGACAGGTGCACGACGCCGTGCAGCACCGTCGTGCGTCCCTGGCTGAGCGTCAGCGTGCTGACGAGCAGCGTGAGCGACAGCAGCACGGTTTCCATCGCGCCGATGCCGAGCGTGAGCGGCTGGCCGACCCAGATGAACACGGCCGCGACGGTCGGGATCGTGAGCCCGATGCTCGCGAGCGCCGAACCGAGCGCGAGGTTCATGCTGGTTTGCAGACGGTTCGCGCGCGCGGCGGTGACGGCCGCGAGCCCTTCTGGCAGCAGCACGAGCGCGGCGATCACGATGCCGACCGCCGCTTCGGGCGCGCCGAGCTTCATCACCGCATGCTCGACGGCCGGCGACAGCAGCTTCGCGAGCAGCACGACCGCGACGAGGCTCGCGAACAGCAGCAGGAGGCTGATCAGCGCGGTGCGGCTGCTCGGCGGCGCCGCGTGCACCGATTCGTTCGCGCTGTCGTGCTCGGTGAGGAAGTAGTCGCGGTGGCGCACGGTCTGCACGAATACGAATGCACCATACAGCACGAGCGACGACACGCCTGCGAACGCAAGCTGCGATTTCGAAAAGAACGGGCCCGGCGCGGCGTTCAGGTAGTTCGGCATCACGAGCGACAGCACCGACAGCGACGCGAGCACCGCGAGCGCCTTGCTCGCGCCGCGCCCCTGGAAATCCTGTTCGCCGTGCTTCCACGCACCGACCAGCAGGCAGAGGCCGACGATGCCGTTGCAGATGATCATCACGGCGGCGAACACGGTGTCGCGCGCGAGGCCGGATTTCTCGGGGCCGGCGCCGAGCATCACCGACACGATCAGCGCGACTTCGATGACGGTCACGGCGACTGCGAGCACGAGCGTGCCGAACGGCTCGCCGACGCGGTGCGCGACGACTTCGGCATGATGGACTGCAGCGAACACGGCGCCGGCGAGCGCAGCGGCGAACACGGCGATGACGAGGCCTTCGGCCGGCACGGCGCGCGACAGCGCGAGTACCAGCCAGGCGGCAAGCGGGGCCACGAGGGTCCAGCGCGGGAGCTGGTTGGACGAGAGCGGCATGGAGGGTTTCCTTATGCGAGTGACGGCGCGCGACGCACCTTCACGGGTTGACGAAGCCCGGCCGTACTATCCGCCGAACGAGGACGATGAAACCGAAGGGCGGCAGCACGCAACGGTGCTGCCTCGAGTTCGCCGCTTTGAGGCGGCGAGGGGCGCGGGCGGGCCGAAGCCCGTCGCTGGATGAAACGGTTCGATGCGACCGGTGCCGATGGCGGGGCGCGTGGACGTGACGGCTGGCGGCCCGACAGTTCGGAATTGACCCCGAAAGGGCGGCGGGCGATGGGCGGCAGCGGCGGCGTGACACGCGGTTTCCCCCTGAAATCCGGCGGTTTGTCGAATTTTATCAGGCGTTCGAGGGTCGCTATCTCATATTCGAACGCTTTCATTGACCTTTCGGTCGATAAAAAGTGCCCTGATCGTTCGATTTTTTGTTTTTGCAGATTTCGTAACGGTCTCTTGCACGACAAATTCGGGCTCGCCCTGACATAAATCTACCGACCGGTCGGTTTATAATCGCTCACACTTCCACTTCATGACGGATCGCAAGCGATGGCTGTTTCTTCTGCACATTCGGTGAATTCGGGCGCGCTGGCGCCGGCGGCGGTCGTCGGCGTGATCGGTGCCGGCGCGATGGGCGCGGGTATCGCACAGGTCGCCGCGGCGGCCGGTCATACCGTGCTGCTGTACGACCTGAACGAGGCGGCGTGCGACAAGGCGCTCGCCGGCATCCGCGCGCAGTTCGCGCGGCTCGCGGAGAAGGGCCGGATGGACCCGGCGCAGGCCGATGCGGCCGGCCAGCGGATCCGCGCGGTGCGCGCGCTGGCCGATTTCGCGGGCGCCGCGCTGATCGTCGAGGCGGCGGCCGAGCGGCTCGACGTGAAGCGCGAGATCTTCGCGACGCTCGAGCGTCATGTCGATGACAACTGCGTGCTGGCGACCAACACGTCGTCGATCTCGATCACGTCGATCGCGGCCGGGCTGCGCGTGCCGCAGCGCGTGGCCGGCCTGCACTTCTTCAATCCGGCGCCGCTGATGGCGCTCGTCGAGGTGGTCAGCGGGCTCGCGACCGCGCCGGAAGTCGCGCAGGCGCTGTACGACACGGCCGCCGCGTGGGGCAAGCGCCCGGTGCTGGCGAAATCGACGCCGGGCTTCATCGTGAACCGCGTCGCGCGGCCGTATTACGCGGAGGCGCTGCGCGTGCTGAACGAGCAGGGCGGCACGCCGGCTTCGATCGATGCGGTGATGCGCGAAGCCGGCGGCTTCCGGATGGGGCCGTTCGAGCTGATGGACCTGATCGGCCACGACGTGAACTTCGCGGTGACCGAGTCGGTGTTCCGCGCGTACTTCAACGATCCGCGCTACACGCCGTCGCTGATCCAGCAGGAGCTCGTGAATGCGGGCTTCCTCGGTCGCAAGTCGGGGCGCGGCTTCTATTCGTATGCGGACGGCGCGGTGCCGCCCGCGCCCGAGCTCGAGGCGCGGCGCGCCGCGCCGGCCGACGTCGCGCTGTTCGCGCAGGACGGCCCGGCCGCCGCGCTGCATGCGCGCTTCGTCGAGCGCATCGCGGGCGCGCGGCAGAACGGCGCGCATGCCGACGCGCTGCTTGCCGTGGCCGGCCGCGCGTCGATCGCGCTGACCGACGGCCGCACCGCGACGGTGCGCGCCGCGCAAACCGGCGTGGCCGATCTCGTGCTCGTCGACCTCGCGCGCGATTACGCGCAAGCAGGGCTCGTCGCGCTGACGCGCGCGCTTCAGTGCAGCGACGCCGCCTATGCGGATGCGGTCGGCCTGTTCCAACAAGCCGGCTTGCGCGTCATCGGCATCGCCGACGTGCCGGGGATGGTTGCGATGCGCACCGTCGCGATGCTCGCGAACGAGGCGGCCGATACGGTCAACCAGGGCGTGTGCTCGCCCGCCGATCTCGATCTCGCGATGGAGAAGGGCGTGAACTACCCGTGCGGCCCGCTCGCGTGGGCCGATGCGATCGGCATCGGCCGCGTGCATCGCGTGCTGTCGAACCTGGCGGCGAGCTACGGCGAGGACCGCTATCGCGTGTCGCCGCGCATCGCCGCATTGCACGCGGCCGGCCGCACGTTCCGCTAGCTGCCGGCCCCATTGTCCCGATCACGATAACGACATCACTCCATTGGAGGAGCACCCCCATGACTCACCCGACGCACCCCGCCGCCGCCCTCGATCCGATCGAGACCGCCAGCCGCGACGAACTGCAGGCACTGCAGCTCGAGCGCCTCAAGTGGTCGCTGCGCCACGCGTACGACAACGTCCCGCACTATCGTCGGACGTTCGACGCGGCGGGCGTGCACCCGGACGACCTGAAGACGCTCGCCGATCTCGCGAAATTCCCGTTCTCGACCAAGAACGACCTGCGCGACAACTATCCGTTCGGGCTGTTCGCCGTGCCGCGCGAGCAGGTCGTGCGCGTGCATGCGTCGAGCGGCACGACCGGCAAGCCGACGGTGGTCGGCTATACGGCGCGCGACATCGACACGTGGGCGAACGTGACCGCGCGTTCGATCCGTGCGGCCGGCGGCCGCCCGGGCGACACGCTGCACAACGCGTTCGGCTATGGACTCTTCACGGGCGGCCTCGGGATTCACTACGGCGCGGAGCGGCTCGGCTGCATGGTCGTGCCGATGTCGGGCGGGCAGACCGAGAAGCAGGTGCAGCTGATCCGCGATTTCGAGCCGAAGATCATCCTCGTCACGCCGTCGTACATGCTGAACCTGATCGACGAGATGGTGCGGCAGGGGATGGACCCGGCCGAGTCGTCGCTGAAGATCGGCATCTTCGGCGCGGAGCCGTGGACGCAGGCGCTGCGTGAGGAAGTGGAGGCGCGCGTGGGCATCGACGCGCTCGACATCTACGGGCTGTCGGAAGTGATGGGCCCCGGCGTCGCGTGCGAGTGCGTCGAGACGAAGGACGGCCCGGTGATCTGGGAAGACCACTTCTATCCGGAGATCATCGATCCCGTGACCGGCGAAGTGCTGCCGGACGGCAGCGAGGGCGAGCTCGTGTTCACGTCGCTGACGAAGGAAGCGATGCCGGTGATCCGCTACCGCACGCGCGACCTCACCGCACTGCTGCCGCCGACCGCGCGCGCGATGCGCCGGCTCGCGAAGATCACGGGCCGCTCCGACGACATGCTGATCGTGCGCGGCGTGAACGTGTTCCCGAGCCAGATCGAGGAAATCGTCGTCGCGCAGACCAAGCTGTCGGGGCAGTTCCAGATCACGATCTCGCGCGACGGCCACATGGACCGGCTCGACCTTGCGGTCGAGCTGCGCTCCGAGGCCGCCGCGTGCGTGACCGACGGCGATCGCGCCGCGATCGCGCGCGAGCTGCAGCACCGGATCAAGACGATGATCGGCGTGTCGGCCGGCGTGACGGTGCTCGCCGCGGGCGGCATTCCCGCGAGCGCGACCGGCAAGGCCCGGCGCGTGATCGACCGCCGGCAGGCCGCCTGAACTTCGCCGCCGAGTTTCGCCGTTCCCTGTACTACCCCGAGGAAACCTGTTCGATGGATGGATTGAAGACCCTGGCCGTTGCCGTCGATGCGCGCGGCATCGCGACCGTCGCGCTGCGGCGCGGCGACGTGCTCAACGCGTTCGACGAGACGATGATCGCCGAGCTGACCGATGTGTTCACCGCGCTCGGCGCGCGCGACGACGTGCGCGCGATCGTGCTGCGCTCGGACGGCCGCGCGTTCTGCGCGGGGGCGGACCTGCAGTGGATGCAGCGCGCGAGCGCGAACGACGCGGCGGCGAACCTGCGCGACGCCGAGCGGTTCGCCGCGATGATGCGCGCGATCCGGCAGTGCCCGAAGCCGACGGTCGCGCGCGTGCAGGGCCATGCGTTCGGCGGCGGCGTCGGCCTGTGCGCGGCCTGCGACATCGTGATCGCGAGCGATCACGCGCGCTTTTCGGTCAGCGAGGCCCGCTTCGGGATCCTGCCGTCGGTGATCGGCCCGTATCTGGTCGAAGCGGTCGGCCAGCGCCAGGCGCGCCGGCTCGCGCTGACCGCGACGCAGCTCGCGGCCGGCGAGGCCGTCGCGATCGGGCTGATTCACCAGGCCGTGCCGCTCGACGCGCTCGACGCCGCGCTCGACAAGACGCTCGCCGAACTCGGCCGCAACGGCCCGAACGCGCTGATGGAGATCAAGCGCTTTTTCGACGCGATCGGCGAGTATCCGCCGTCGGACGAGCGCGCGGCGTTCACCGCGCAGACGATCTCGCGCGTGCGGGCCACGCCGGAAGCGAAGGAGGGTTTCGCCGCGTTCTTCGCGAAGCGGCCGCCGGCATGGGAGCCCGGCGCGAATTGAGGCCGTGGCGAGGCCCGCCGGGCCCCGGGGCGCGATTTGCGTCTCGGGCGCGGGCGCTTGCTCTACAATGCGTGACCCCCGGCGCGCCGCCGGCCCAGCCCTGATCGTTTCTTCGTCCCGATGATCGTCAACCGCCTTATCTCCGAGATCCTGTTCGGCTTCACCGGCCTGATCGGCATCATCAATCCGATCGGCATTGCGTTCCTGTTTCTCGAGCGCACCGAGGCGCTGACCGAGCATGAGCGCAACCTGCTCGCGAAGAAGGTGGCATTCAACGCGTTCATCGTGCTGATGGTCGCGTTCTTCGCCGGCACGCCGGTGCTGCATTTCTTCGGGATCTCGATGGAAGCGCTGCGGATCGGCGGCGGCTTCGCGGTCGCCGTCGCGGGCTGGCAGATGCTGAACGAACCGGACGGCCCGGCGGGCGGCGGCGATACACCGGTCAAGCCGATCGACGCGAATGCGATCATGACGCGCGCGTTCTTCCCGCTGACCATGCCGCTGACGGTCGGCCCCGGCTCGATCGCGACCGCGATCGCACTGAACGCGAACCGCACGCACAAGCTGTCGGAGTTCATGCTGTCGAGCATCGTGTCGATCGTCGTCTCCATACTGGTGGCGATCGTGATCTGGCAGGTCTACAGCCGCTCCGCGCTGCTGTCGCGCTACCTCGGCAGCGAAGGCACCAAGGTCGCGAAGCGCGTGTCCGCCTTCCTGCTGCTGTGCATCGGCGTGCAGATCATGCTGACCGGGTTCTCCGAGTTCCTGCAGCCGCTCGCCGACCAGATCAAGTAACCCGTTCGTCCTTCGACGCGCGACCCGGCCCGGCGCCATGCGTGCGGGCCGAGGGATGGATTCGTCCGTTCGACTGCTGCCGGGCCGCGGGCGCGCGCACCGATACGCGTTTGCGCGCGGCGGGCTACCATGCGACGTCCGGCGGATGCATGCTGCGGCGTTCGTGTCCGGTGCACCGAACCGCGGCGCGCATCCGCCCGCAACCCCACTTCAATGACGAGGCGAGCGATGGAATACGTGAAATTCGGGTCGACCGGGATGGACGTGTCGAAGCTGGTGCTGGGCTGCATGACGTTCGGCGAGCCGTCGCGCGGCACGCATCCGTGGACGCTGCCGGAAGCGGAAAGCCGCCCGATCATCCAGCGCGCGATCGAGGCCGGCATCAATTTCTTCGATACCGCGAACATGTATTCCGACGGCACGTCCGAGGAGATCGTCGGCCGTGCGCTGCGCGACTTCGCGAAGCGCGACGACGTCGTGATCGCGACCAAGGTGTTCTACCGGATGCGGCCGGGGCCGAACGGCGCGGGGCTGTCGCGCAAGGCGATCATGACCGATATCGACCAGAGCCTGAAACGGCTCGGCACCGACTACGTCGACCTGTACCAGATCCACCGTTGGGACTATGGCACGCCGATCGAGGAGACGCTCGAGGCGCTGCACGACGTCGTGAAGGCCGGCAAGGCGCGTTACATCGGCGCGTCGTCGATGTTCGCGTGGCAGTTTTCGAAGGCGCTGTACACGTCCAGGCAGAACGGCTGGACCCGCTTCGTCAGCATGCAGAACCACCTGAACCTGCTGTATCGCGAAGAGGAGCGCGAAATGCTGCCGCTGTGCGAGGCCGAAGGCATCGCGGTGATTCCGTGGAGCCCGCTCGCGCGCGGCCGGCTGACGCGCAACTGGGACGAGTCGACCGGCCGCCAGCAAAGCGACGACGTCGGCCAGCGGCTCTACGACGCGACGGCCGATGCCGATCGGGCGGTCGTCGAGGCCGTCGCGGCGATCGCCGCCGCGCGCAACGTGCCGCGTGCGCAGGTCGCGCTCGCGTGGGTTGCGCACAAGCGAGGCGTGACCGCGCCGATCGTCGGCATCTCGAAGCCGCAGCATTTCGACGATGCGCTCGGCGCATTGCAATTGAAGCTGACGGACGACGAAATCGCGGCGCTCGAAGGTCCGTATGTGCCGCACGCGGTGGCCGGTTTCAACTGAGTTCGACCGGGCGCCGAGCGCACCCGGCGGGATGCCGCCGCCGTGCGCGGCGTTCAGCGCGTGGCGGCGAGCATCGGGTAGGTGAACAGCCCGAAGTGGATCACGTTCAGCCCCGCGTGCGCGAGCGCGGACGCGAGCAGCCCGCCGCGCCGCCATGCGAGGCCGTAGCCGATGCCGGCCACCGTGCCGAGCACGATCCAGTGCCAGCCGCCGGCCGCGTGCGCGGCGCCGAATAGCATCGCGCCGATCGCGAGCGCGGCCCACGGCCCCCAGCCGAACCGGCCGAGCATGCGCGTGAGCCCGCCTTGCACGTAGCCGCGGAACAGCGCTTCCTCGGCGAGCGTGACGAGCAGCACGTTGTTGACGAGCCACATCCAGCCTGCCGCCGGCCATTTCGGCGCCCAGCCGACCATCCCGAACGCGAGCGCGCCGGCCAGGCAGGCCGCGGCCGTTGCGATGCCCGCGACGGCACCGGTGCGCAGCGCGCGCGCCGGCGGGACGTCCGGCGCGACCCAGGGCAGCACCCACAGCAGCCACAGCCCGACCAGCGGCTTGTCGAAATTCAGGTACATCGTGAACGGTACGGCGTCCGGCGTGAAGCGCGTCGGCTCGATCACACGCGGATTGTGGAAACCGGAAACCAGGTGCAGGCTCAGCGCGATCGCGAGCGCGGCGAACACGACGTGCGCGGCGATCCGTACCGCGAGCGGGCGGCCCGGCGCGACGCCCCAGGCGGCGGCCACGAGCAGTGCGAGCGGTGCGAGCACGATCGGCGACAGCTTGCCGAACGCCAGCGCGCCGGCATAGCCGAGCGCGGCGAGGCCGATGCTCGCGCCGTGCAGCGGGCGCTGCCACGCGAACGCGGCGGCCACGAACAGCGCGAGCCAGATCGTGGCACAGGGGAGAAGCGAAAGGGACATGGGGCGATGCATGGGTCGGACGAGACGCCGCGCATCATACCCCAGCGACGGTGACGTACCGCCGGGCCGCACGCGTGGGGCGGGCGGGGCCGGTAGTCAGCGGCCGGCGATCTCGGTGACGCCGTCGCGGGTCGGGATGTCGACGCTGTTGCGCTCGCGCATGCGCCGCCGGTACCAGAAGGTCCACAGCAGCAGCGTGCCGAACACCGTGTAGCCCATGATCGGCGACACGACGAGCACGCGCTCGACGGGCCAGGTGACGACCATCCACAGGCGCAGCAGCATCTCCAGCGTCATGCACGCGCCCCACACGAAGGTCATCAGCCGCAGCATCTGGCGCAGCCCCGGCTGATCGGCCCACACCGTCTCGAAACGCGCGGCGCCGCCGGCCATCTCGCGGGCGACCGTCGCGCGGGTGAGATAGAAGATCAGCGGGCGATCGCGGAACAACGACAGCAGGAACACGATGCCGATCGTGCCGGACGCAAGCGATTCGCGCATCAGCAGCGTGCGCGCGCTGCCGCCGAGCGCCATGCCGGCGATCGACAGCGCGATGCCGAGCAGCACGATGGCGGCCACCGCATCGATGCGGCGCGAGCGGATGAATTCGACGACGGACCAGACGATGGGCGGAACCGCCGACGCGTACAGCGCGCCGGTTTCGCCGAAATACGGGTGCGCGACCCGGTACGCGACCCAGGGCAGCAGCAGGTTGACGACGAGTTCGAGAATCAGGCCGGCTCGTGGTTTCACGGGGGCAACTCCGCGCAGGCAAGGGCGAACGCACGACCGACTGGCGTGCTTGAAGGTTGTGCGGTCAAGTATATCCAACAATTGCGGTATCCCGTGGCGCCGCAGGTCGGCCGCGCCGCCTTCAAAAAAGCAGCGTGCCGAGCCGGACGAGTTCCGATTGCCTGCTGCATGACATCTTGCGCATCAGCGAATTGATCTGGTTGCGCACCGTTGCCGTGGCGACTCCCGTCGCCGCGGCATATTCGGCCGGCGAGTGGCCGCCCACCAGTGCGGCCAGTACGCGGGCCTCGGCCGGCGTCAGCGAGAAGAACGCGGCCAGTTCCTCGAGCCCCGGCACGGTGAACGCGCTGTTCTTGCGGATCCGCACGATCAGCGTGGGTTCGTTCGCGAACGTGAAGGCGGCGGGGGCCGGTGCGATGTCGATTCTCAGCCCCTCGCCCCACGAGGTCGGCACCGAGAACGTCACGGCCTGCCGCTGCGCATGCGCGCGGGCGATCGCACGCTGCAAGCCTGCCGCGAGCGCCGGGTGCGGATGCGTCAGCGCGCGCCCGGTCGATGTCAGCAGCCGGCCCTCGACGAGCAGTTCGGTCGCGTTGGCGGTTCGCATCAGGATCGTGGCGGAGGGCGCGATCAGCACCATTGCATCGCCGAAGCCCGACAGGCCGGCATCGAGCGCGTCCATGCGGCTCTTCAGCGCGCGCGATCGAGCGTGCATCGCCTGCGTCAGCGCGCGGACGAAGCGGCGGACGGGGGCGTTTTCATCCGCGCCAGCGGGTGTGCCCGGCGACGTGGCACGCAGGAAGGTCAGGCCGGCCCTCGTGTCGGCATCGACGAGCAGCTGGCACGCGAGCACCCGGCCGATGCTGTGCCTCGGCAGGTAGTCGGTGTAGAACGGATGGCGGCGAGCGCCTGGCGCGATTCTGAGGCGATCGGTGTCCAGCCAGCGATCGGCCGATGCCTGGCCGGCCCGGACGATCGGGTCGTCTGCCGCGAAATGGTCGCGGTAGTCGCGCTCGGCCGCCTCGTCGAGCCCCTGCTGGCAGAGCGCGGTGAGTTCGTATTCGCTGCTGAAGATCAGCAGGCCGGCGGCATCCGCGCCGACCATACGCCTGGCGGCATCGAGCAATGCGGCCCACGGCGGGTCGGGATCCGACAGCGCGCGAACCGCGTCCATCGCGGTTCGAAAGGCGGTATCGATCGACATTGGCGTTCAGCCCCGTCGGTCGGCTGGCGCTGCCGCGGGGCCCGAGTGGAAACCCCGAAACAGCAGCAAGTTGCGTGCAAAGGCCCGCCGGCGCGGCTTCGGCGGGCCGGCCGATGCGGCCGCCGGCCGGTATCGGCACGAAAACGTTGCAGATTCGACACGCTGACAGCCGATGCGGCCGTGCGCCGGCCGCATCGCTGGCGGCCGGCGTCTCCCCGATGGCGTGTTCCGATCGATGACGCGTCAAGACGCGTTGGGCGCGCTCGTGCCGTCCCGATACGTGATGTTCTGGAAGAACCGGGTGCCATTCGCACTTTTCGCGCGCAGTTGCACGATGCGGTAATTGCCGTCGGTGAGCGGCAGGAACTGCGCGCCGCTGCAGGTCTGTGCGCCGGTCGTGTCGACGCCGGCCGTCACGGTGGCCGAGGTCGCGCCGGCGGGCACCGACGTAAAGCCGTCGACGCCCGCCGTCGACTTGCCGAGCGTCAGGACCGCCACGCCGGTGAGCGCCGGCGCATCCGGATCGGGTGTCCAGTCGACGCTGGCCGACGCGGCCGCAGCGGCGGCCGTGCCGCCGGGCGTCAGGAAATTCGCGACGACGTCCTGGCCGATCGTCGCCCACGGTGTCGTTGCGCCGAGATTCGCGCTGACGACGGGCGTCGGACTGGTCACCGTAAACGAATCGAGCGGATTGCCGCTGGCGTCGAACAGCGCATAGGTGTACTGCGGATAGAACGGCACGCTCGACGGATCGAGTTGCGAGGTGTCCCAGAAGTACTTCGCCGGCGGGTTGAACGTCGTCGCGGCGCCCGCCACCGTCTGCCATGACCAGCGATACTCGTTGGTATCGCTCGACACGGTGAAGGTGCTCGTCGGCGGCAGCGTCGCGGGTTTCGTGCCGGGAATCGCGACGTAGTTCGCGGTGCCGCACGCGGTCGACCGGAACAGGAACAGCCCGCCGGTCGGCAGGCCGGGGCCGGTGACCTGCACGGCATTCACGTTCGACGCGTTCGGCCCGGCCGGATTGAAGATGAACGACATGCCGGCATCGTAGTGGCTCACGTCCGCGCTGCCCGTGCCGTCCGCGAACGAATCGAGGAAGGTGCGCAACGTGACGCGCGATTCGGCGCGCGCATCGTACTTGAGCTGATTGCCGATGATGTTCCACGACGCGGTGCTGCCGTCCGGCAGCGTGACGGGCGCCGCAAGCTGGTGGACGGTCGTGACGAATGCGCCCGGGGTGCCGTCCGTCAGGACATACGGAATTCGCACAAGTGCCGACTGCACATTGCTCGCATCCTGGAAGAACTGCAGCGTGACCGGCTGGCCGACGCTCGCACCGACCGACGTGGCGAGCTGCAGCGGTTGCACGTAGTCGCTGACGCTCGTATAGCCGTTGTCGGTGTAGTGCGTATCGAACGCTGCCGCACAGTTCGCGTCCGCGCTGCGCTGCGCGAGCGGCGCCGACAAGCACGATTGCAGCAGGCTCTGCATGAAGCCCAGGTAGTTCGCGGCGACGGGCGGCGCGGCAAGCGGCGTCGACGGTGCGGTTGTCTGGCTGTTCAACAGCAAACCCTGTGCGGGCGAGCCGCTCGAGACGAGCGTCGTGCCGCTGCCGTTGCTGAGGAGCTGCACGGAGTCGATGACGGCGTCCGCGCCGGTCTGGTTCGCGGTGAAGGGTGTCGCGATCGCGTCGAAGCTCGCGGGCGAGAGGCCGTTCTGTTTCAGGATGTCGGCAAGCGCCGCGTTGAGCGTGCCCGACGCCTTCTGGACGGCGGCCGGCTGCGCGTTCGATGCGAGCGTGGCCGGGGCCGTCAGGTCCAGCGCATTTCCGCTCGCGGTCAGCAGGTCGCCGATCGCGGTCGTCAGGGTCGTGACGTTGGCTGTCGCCGATGTGCCCGCGGCGGGCAGCGAGCCGACGACCGACACGAGCGGGTCCGCGCGGCCTTGCGGATCGGTCGCGACCACGACGACCGGTGCGCTCAGCCGGCCGACATCGAGCGAATACGCGCCGTGGGCATCGGCCGTGGCGGTCGCCGTCTTGCCGTTGACGTCGGTCGCGGTGACCGCCGCGTTGGCGATTGCGGCACCGCTCGCGACGGTGCCCTGCAACGACGTCGGCGATGCGGCGGGCGTTCCGCTGTCGCCACCGCCGCCGCATGCGCAAAGGGCTGCCGCGCCCGCGATGGCCGTCACGGCCATGCGCACCTGGGTAGGGATGGGCTTCATGATCGATTCTCCATGGATGGCGAGTGGGCGACGCTGCCGGTCCGGCGCATGACGCGTTCGCGTACGTCGTAGGCTAGGTGCGCCGGCGCGGCCCTTCCATGATTCAAATTGACTAAGGCGCGCAGGCCGGGCCTCGGCTAGTCTTCACGCGTGACGGGCCGCGAACGGGGAAGACCATGCACGGCGATGCGCGCACGCTGTTCCTGCACGGCGGCCCCGGGGGCTCCGCCTTGGCCGAGCGGGCGATGTACGGGCGCTCGCTGCCGATCCACTGGTGGGATCAGCCGCGCTCGGTCGCGCTCTATCCGCGCCCGTTCGGGGCGCTGGCCGGTGCCGCCGAGGCGGAGCTGCGACTGGTCGCGCAGCGCAGCGGCGCGCCGGTCGACGTGGTGGCCCATGCGTTCGGTGCGCAGCTTGCGCTCGACCTGGCGGCGCGGATGCCGGATCGGCTGGGCCGGCTCGTGCTGCTCGCGCCGATCGGCGATCTCGGCGCGGCGTTCGTCCGGCTGGCGTCCGCCGTCGTCGCGCATGAACACGGCGAAGCACGACTGAGCGCCGCGATGCAGTCGTTTCTCGCGCGGCCCGATTTCGCCCGGTTCGCCTGCCTGGTCGACGAAATCGAGCGGGTGCCAGCGGGCGCCGCGCTGCTGCGGGGGAGCGCGCCGGGCGCGCGACCGGACACCCGCGCGGCCGCGTTCGACCGGCAGGTGTTCGATGCGGTCGTCGCCGATGCATGGCCGACGTCGCCGCGGCTGCCCCGCGTCGGGGTGGCGGGCGGCGTGCGGGTGATATTCGGCGACCGCGATCCGCTGCTCGACATCGACACCGAGATCCGGCGCTGGACGGCGTGGTGTCCGGCGGCGTGCGTTCGCGTCGTACCGAGCGGCCATTTCGTGCAGCTCGAGACGCCGGCGACAGTCTGGTGGTCGCCGGCAGGCGGTTGAGCGGCCGGCGTACCGCGGCCACGTCCCGGTCGTACGCCGGTCAGTCAGTCGGTCAGTCGGTCAGTCGGTCGCGGGCTGGACGATGATCTTCACGTTCCGGTCCTTGTGGTTGACCAGTTCCTCGAAGCCGTGCGTGACGATGTCGCCGAGCGTGATGCGTCCGGTGATCAGCGGCTGCACGTCGATGCGGCCGTCCGCGATGAAGCGGATCACGTCCGCGAATTCGCCGTTGTACGCGAGCGAGCCGATCACTTCCTTCTCGGTCGACACGATGTCGAAGAAGTTGAACGACGTCGGCTCTTCGAAGATGCCGACCATCACCGACTTGCCGGCCTTGCGGATCACGTCGATCGCGAGTTGCGCGGTGGCGGTGTGCCCGATGCACTCGAACGACACGTCGGCGCCGTAACCGCCCGTCAGCGCCTTGACTTCGGCGATCGCGTCGGACGCCTTCGGGTCGATCACGACCGTTGCACCGACTTCCAGCGCCTTCTGCTTGCGCGCCGCCGACATTTCCAGCGCGATCACGCGCCCGGCGCCCGCGGCCTTTGCGCACATGATCGTGCACAGGCCGATCGTGCCGGCGCCGACCACGACGACGGTCTGACCGACGATGTTGCCGGCCTTCTTCACCGCATGCAGCCCGACCGCGAGCGGTTCGATCAGCGCGCCGGCCTCGGTCGGGAAGTTGTCGGGCAGCTTGTACAGCAGCTCGGCCGGCACGTTCACGTATTCAGCAAACGCGCCGTTGTTCATCAGCCCGGTGAACGCGAGGTTCTCGCAGATGTTGTACAGCCCGTGCCTGCAATACCAGCAGGTGCCGCAATGCTGGCACGCGTCGGCCGTCACGCGGTCGCCGAGCGCGAAGCCCGTCACGCCCGCGCCGAGCGCCGCGATTTCGCCGCTGAACTCGTGGCCGAGGATGCACTGGCCCTTCAGGCCCGTCAGCGGGTGCGGCGCGTCGACGGGGATGAACACGGGCCCGGCGACGTACTCGTGCAGGTCGGAGCCGCAGATGCCGCACCAGTGCACGCGGATCTGGACCCAGCCGGCCGGCGGGTGTGCCGGAACGGGAACTTCTTCGACGCGGATGTCGTTGCGGCCGTGCCAGACGGCGGCCTTCATGCTGGGGGCGGTGTTCAGTGCCGGTGTGCTCACCTTGCTGTCTCCATCGGGTTGTCGTCGGACGCGCGGCAAGAGGCCGGTGCGTCCGTCGCGCGATTGCGCGAGCGACCGATATGCAGGAATGGGGCCAGCTCGAATGGGCGGTTGCGTAGTGAAGAAACGGGGCGGGTGGTGTGCGATGCAGCAGGGCGGTTTGCGTTGACGTCAGGCGGTGCTGCGTGAAAAACGCGCGAAATTTGCTGCAATGGCGATGACGTGGCCCGAATGAGACGCCGGGACATTCGTCTCAGTGGTTTGAGACGAAACGCGAGACGCGAGACGCTTGGCGCGGTCGGTGTCGCCGTCACCGCTGTCACCTCGGTCGTGCCAGCGCATTGTGCCGATGAGTGAAACGCACCGTTGCGCACGTTCCCCCCTTTACTTGAAGTTAACTTCAATTTGTATCATCTCCGGCAATGTCCGATCGCGTGCGGTGCGTGGCGGTATCACGGGAGGAGGGCACAACCGGACCGCCCGTGGCGGCTGCGCCCCCTGAGCGCGGCGCCGGCCCGCTTCAATCTTCACGGAATGTCGTCAAGCATGCCGAACTTCATCGAAAACCTGATCTGCGAATACGTGTCGTATCACATGCTGGTAGCGGACGAGCGGGACGCGATGCCGTCGGCGGCAGAGGCCGGGATGGTCCGGCCGCCCGCGAGTGCTGATCGCGCGCCGATTCCGGAGCCCGTCGCGCCGGGCGTATCACCGTTGCGGCCGCAACTGTTCGTCACGGTCCTGGAGGCTGGCGACGACGGCTTGCTGGTGCGCTGGAGCGAAAGCGGGCGCCGCCATTACGGCGAGCAACGCTGGCGCGTGCGCGTCGCGTTGCGGGCGGGCCGCTGCGCGATCTCGGGACAGGCGATCGAGCCGGGCGAGCCGGTGTACCGGCCGGTGCGGCGGCCGGTGCCCGTCAACGGCGACGAGATGATCCGCCCCGCGTCGGTGCCGGGCGCGGCCGGCGCCGGGCGTCACGTTGCGCCAGCCTGCGGCGAGGCGGCGGATCCGGTCGACGCTCTCGGCTGAGCGCGACCGGTTGCACCCGCGCGTTACTTGAGATCCTCCCGGTACTGGATGAACCCCGCGTTGTTCGCGAGCTTGTCGTACAGCGCGCGGGCGGTCGTATTGGTTTCGTGCGTGAGCCAATACACGCGGCTCGCGCCGGCTTCGCGGGCCCGCTCGTAGACGGCTTCGATCAGTGCGCCGCCGGCGCCTTGCCCGCGTGCGTCGGCCGCCGTGAACAGGTCCTGCAGATAGCAGTACGGCCCTTCGGTCCAGCACGAGCGGTGGTAGATCGCGTGCACGATACCGACCAGCGCGCCCGACGCGTCGAATGCGCCGAGCACGAACATCGGTTCGGCGGGATCCATCAGGCGTGTCCACGTCGTCGTGAACACCGCGTCGCTCAGCGCGGTCTCGTAGAACTTCTGATAACCCTGCCACAGCGGGCGCCACGCGGCTTCGTCGGCGGCGACGAGCGGCCGGACCGTGACGCGCGTCGCGTCGTTCGCGCGGCCGGCCGCGTCGCGCGCACGTGCCTGCGCGTGGCGGATCGCGACGAGCGACTCGCGCTGCGCGCCCTGGGCATCGAAGTTTTCCGGTGCGAGCCATGCTTCGAACGCGGCGCGCACGGCCGGCCATTCGCCGTCGACGATCGAGAACCAGGCGGTGTCGCGGTTGCGGCCCTTGTAGACGAGCGCCTGCCGGAACGTGCCTTCATAGCGGAAGCCAAGCCGGACGGCGGCCTTGCGCGACGGTTCGTTGAGGTCGTCGCACTTCCATTCGTAGCGCCGGTAGCCGAGCGTGTCGAACGCGTACTTCATCAGCAGGTACTGCGCTTCGGTCGAAATCGGCGTGCGCTTGAGCAGCGGCGAGAACGTGACGGAGCCGACCTCGATCACGCCGTTGGCCGGATCGATGCGCATCAGCGCGAGCGTGCCGACCGCGCGGTTCGTCGCGCGGTCGATCACCGTGTAGTGCAGCGGATCGGCGCTCGTCGCCGCACCGCGCGCGTAGTCGCGGTAGCCCGATTCGTCGGCGTACGGACCGTGCACGAGATAGGTCCAGTCGCCACCGTCGGGCGCCTGCGCGTATGCGGCGTACAGGTCGGCGGCATGGCGGTCGGCGTTGAGCGGTTCGAGGCGGCAGTAGCGGCCCTCGAGCACGATGCGCTCCGGGCACGGGCGCGCGGACCAATCGGGAATGGGGTGGCCGATGGGCTGCTGGAAGTCGTTGGTGAGCGTGGACAAGGTCGATCTCGCTTCGGTTGGCGGCCGGCGACATGCCGGCATGCAGACGATCGTAGTCCTGGCGAGGTACCATGAGAAGCGCCAGACGAGCACAAATTTATGGTGCCACGGTAGTGCCGTGATGGTGCCTCGATGATGCCTCGATGATGCCTCGATGATGCCTCGATGATGCCTCGATGATGCCTCGATGATGCCTCGATGATGCCTTGATTGCGCCACGATCGACGCGCCATGCCCTCGACACCTCCACGCCGCGATACCCCGATGACGACAACTCTTCTTTCCGGCGACGCGCCGCCGCTGCCGCTCGACGCACCGCTCGCGCGCACGGCCGGTGCGCCTTCGTTGCAGCGGCAATTGCTGCGCCGCGTGCGCGACGCGATTCTCGGCGGCGCGATGCCGGCCGGCACGCGGCTGCCCGGCACGCGCGCGCTGGCCGAGACGCTCGGCGTGTCGCGCAACACGACGGCAGCCGTCTACGAGCAGCTCGTCGCCGAAGGCTTCCTGCAGTCCGATCGTCGCGGCACGCGCGTCGTGGGCCTGTCGCGGCCGGCGGCGCCGCGCCGGCGGGCCGCGCCGCCGGCTGTCGCGCAACGGCTCGGCCGGATTCGTCCGAGCCTGATCGGCACCCGCGAGTCGGAAGCCTTTCGGCCGGGCGTGCCCGCGCTGTCGCATTTTCCGGTCGATGCATGGCGGCACGCGATCGACCGCGCGCTGCGCCGCGCCGGCCGCGACCTGCTCGCGTATGGCGATCCGCTCGGCGAGCGCGCGCTGCGCGAGTCGATCGCGCGCCACCTGGCCGTGACGCGCGGCGTGCGCTGCGACCCCGAGCAGATCGTGATCACCGAAGGCGCGCAGGGCGCGATCGCGCTGTGCGCGCAACTGCTGACGAATCCCGGCGATACGGTCTGGGTCGAGGAGCCCGGCTATCGCGGCGCGCGCACCGCGATGCAGGCGGCCGATCTCGACGTCGTGCCGATGCCGGTCGACGCGGAGGGGCTGCGCGCGGAGGATGCGGACTGGCGCGAGCGCACGCCCCGGCTCGTCTATACGACGCCGTCGAACCAGTTCCCGACCGGCGCGGTGCTGTCGATCTCGCGCCGGCTCGCGCTGATCGATGCCGCACGCCGGCATCGCGCCTGGATCATCGAGGACGATTACGATAGCGAATTCCGTCACACCGGCGAGCCGATCGGCGCGTTGCACGGGCTCGCGGCCGATTCGCCGGTCGTCTATCTCGGCTCGTTCAGCAAGACGATGTTTCCGGCGCTGCGGATCGGTTTTCTGGTGCTGCCCGACGCGCTGCTGGCCGCGGTGCGGCCGGCGCTGCCGGAGATGCTGCGCGGCGGGACGCGCCACGTGCAGCTCGCGCTTGCCGATTTCATCGAGACGGGGGAGTACGGGCGGCATCTCGGGCGGATGCGCCGGTTGTATCGCGACCGGCGACGCCTGCTGCTCGCCGCGCTGGACGATGCGTTCACCGTGCCGCATCAGGTCGAGGGCGGGCCATGCGGGCTGCATCTGGCGCTGCGGCTGCCGGCGCGCTATCGCGATCGCGCGATCGTCGAAGCGGCGCGCGAGCATGGCATCGGGCCGTTTCCGCTGTCGGGGTTTTCGATCCACGCGACGTCGGCGGCCAACGGGCTCGTGCTCGGGTTCGGCAATACGTCGGCCGATGCGTTCGCGCCGATGCTGCGGACGTTGTCGGCGATCGCGCATCGGGTCGCGAGGGATTGAGCTGGCGCGGCGCGCAGCCGCAAGCGGCATGCAGTCGGCGCGCCGGCCGCGGCGCGACGTGAAGGGCGCTTACCGCACGCGTTCCGCGCGAATGATCCGGCAGGCGGCCACGAGGCTCAATGCGAGCAGCACCGCGACATACGCGACAACCGCCCCCCACGCGCCGTGTTGCCAGAACGTGCCGCCGACCGAGCCCAGTACGCTCGACCCGACGTAGTAGGACAGCAGGTACAGCGACGCGGCGTGCCCCTTCGCCGAACCGGCAAGCTGCCCGACCCAGCCGCTCGCGACCGCATGGGCGACGAAGAAGCCGATCGTGATCAGCACGATCCCGACGATGATCGCGACGAGCGAATGCGACAGCGTCAGCGCGAGGCCGGCCGCGAACACGAGAATGCCGCTGACGAGGACGGGCGCGCGCCCGAGACGATCGGCGAGGGCGCCCGCGCTCGACGAAGACACCATCCCGAACAGGTAGGCGCCGAAGATCAGCCCGCATGCGGTCGCGCTCAGGTTGAACGGTGCGGCCATCAGACGGAACCCGGCGTAGTTGTATACGGTCACGAACGAGCCCATCACGAGGAAGCCGATCGCGAACACGAACGGAAGGCGCGTGTGTTGCAGCTGCGCGTTCCAGAGACGCAGGTGATGACGTAGCGTCAGGTCGGTACGCTTCACGAAGCGCCGCGACTGCGGCAGCAGCATCACGAATGCGATGGCCGCGACGAGATCGACGACGCCGATCGTCAGCATCGCGGTGCGCCACGAGAAATGCTCTTCGAGCATGCTCATCCCGATCCGTCCGATCATGCCGCCGAACGCGGTGCCGCCGACATAGAGCCCCATCGACAGGCCGAGCCCGTCGGACGCGATTTCCTCGGCAAGATAGGCCATCGCCACCGCGGGGACGCCGCCGAGCGCGAACCCTTCGAACGCGCGCCAGATCAGCAGCAGGTGCCAGTTCGGCGAAATCGCCGCCAGTACGTTGAACAGTGCTGCCAGCGTCATCGATGCGAACATCAGCCCGCGCCGCCCGACGCGTTCGGACAGTGCGCCGGCGCACAGGATGGAGACGGCCAGCATCCCGGTCGACAGCGACAGGGACAGCGAGCTCGATGCCGCGCCGATCCGGAATTCGCGCGCGAACGCGGGCAGCAACGGCTGCACGCAGTACAGCAGCGAGAAAGTCGAAAAACCGGCCAGGAAGAGCGCCAGCGCGATGCGCTTGTAGGCCGCCGAGCGCGGCGAAACGCCGGCGGGCAGCGTATCCGGCGTGGCGTTCGGAGCGTGGGTCGCGGCGGGAGAAATCGCAGGAGAAGACATGGTATGCACCCGATGTGCCAGGGAATACCCGAATTCTTGCGGATGCTCAAACATATGTCCAATATATGAAATGAACCGTAGCCATACGTTTTGCGACTGGCTCGGAAGCTCCCCCCGTCCACTCCGAAATCGCATCGCGCATGGAACTCCGGCATCTCCGATACTTTCTGGCCGTGGCCACCACGTCGAACTTCACGAAGGCCGCGGAAACGCTCGGCATGGGCCAGCCGCCGCTGAGCCAGCAGATCAAGGCGCTCGAGAGCGAACTCGGCGTGGAACTGTTCAAGCGCACCGCACGCGGCGCCGAATTGACGGTGGCCGGCGAGGTGTTCGCCGAAGAGGCGCGGCGCGTGCTCGACGACGCGGAGCGCGCGGCACGGGCGGCAAAACGGGCCGCACGCGGGGAGATCGGGCAGCTTCGCGTCGGCTTTACCGGCACGGCGGCCTTCAATTCGAAAGTGGCCGACCTGATTCGCCGTTTTCGCGAGGCGTTTCCGGATACGGAGCTGACGTTGCAGGAGGCGACCTCCGGCGTGCTGCTCGAGGCGCTGGCGGCCGGGCGGCTCGATGTCGCGATCGTGCGTCCGGAGCGGCGTATCGCGGACTCGTTGCGGGCGGCGGATTGGGACGAGGAGCCGATGTTCGTCGCGATGCCGGTTGCGCATCGGCTCGCGCGGCGGCGCCGGATCGATCTGGCGGAACTGGCCGACGAGGCGTTCGTGCAGGTGCCGCGCGAAGCGGGCAGCGCGCTGTTCGACGACATCGTCGCCGCGTGCAATGCCGCCGGGTTTCAGCCGCGTATGGCGCAGCCCGCGCCGCAAATCTCATCGGCAGTAACGCTCGTCGCGGCCGGGCTCGGCGTGTCGATCGTGCCCAGCGCGATCACGCAGGTACAGGTCGCGGGCGTCGTGTATCGGCCGGTCGCGGGCAACGCGCTGCGGGCGCGGCTTGCGATTGCGTCGCGGCGCGATGATCCGTCGGCGGTGGTGCGGAATTTTCTGGCGTTGGCCTGGTAGCGCGGGACGGCGGGGCGGGACACATCGCGTCTGCGCGCATCGCCTGCAATCCGCGGTGAATATTCCGATTGACGAACCGCGGACTTTGTCCGGAACGAATCCTGTCGCGGTTCCGCCGCTGCGCGACCGGCCGGCATGCGGGTTTCGATTCGTATGTTCTCGAGGCGGCGTGGACTATAAATGGAGGCGTGTACCGGTGCTTGTCGGGCGTCCGCGCGTCTCGCGCGGATCGGCGCCGCGACTGCCGGGGGAGGTGCACCGTGGTTCGCCAGACGCTTGCTCGCGCCGTGCTTCGCACCGCGTTGATCGGGGGCGTATTTGCCTTTTCTGCGCCGCCGCCAGCCGTTGCCGGGACGCTCGCGCCGCCCGCCACACCGCCTGTCATGAAGAGCCGGCCCGCCGCACCGCCTTACTCGACGCCGACCGACTTTCCCGCGATCGTCGACCGCTACGGCCGGGCGGTCGTGACCATCATGACCGCCGCGCCCGACCAGCAGGCTGGCGGCCCGTCCTTCGCGATCCTCGATCCGGACGATCCGCTCGCCGCGTTCTTCCGCCGCGGCGCGCCGCTGCCGCCCATGCCCACGCAAGGCCCGCAAGCGCCGGCGCCCGATACGTCGCCGCGCGCGATCGCGGGCAGCGGCTCGGGCTTCATCGTCAGCGCCGACGGGTTGATCCTGACGTCCGCGCATGTCGTTGCCGACGCGACCGACGTCACGGTGCGACTGGCCGATCGTCGTGACCTGAAGGCGACGGTGCTGGCCGTCGATCCGCAGAGCGACGTCGCCGTGCTGCATGTCGACGCGACGAAGCTGCCGGTCGTGCGCATCGGCGATTCGGCGCGGGTGCGCGCCGGCGAACCGGTGATGACGATCGGCGCGCCCGACGGCTCGGGCAACACGGTCACGGCAGGCATTGTCAGCGCGACGTCGCATGCGCTGCCGGACGGCAGCCCGTTTCCGTTCTTCCAGACCGACATCGCGGTCAATCCCGACAATTCGGGCGGCCCCGTGTTCAACCGCGCGGGCGACGTGATCGGCATCGCGGTGCAGGTCTATACCGGCGCCGACCGCTACGCGAGCATGACCTTCGCGATTCCGATCGCGCTTGCCGTGAAGGTGCGTGCGCAGGTGCAGGCGCAGATGCGGGCCAACGCGCAGGCACAGGCGCAGGCACAGGACCAGCGCGCATCGTCCGGCAATGTGCTGGGCGTCGACGTGCAGGATGTCGGTGCCGGGCTGGCCGCCGCGTTCGGCCTGCCGCGTCCGGCCGGCGCGCTCGTCAACGGCGTCGATCCCGGGTCGCCGGCTGCCGCGGCCGGCGTGAAGCCCGGCGACGTGATCGTGCAGTTCGGCGGCAAGCCGATCGGCCGGTCGGCCGAGCTGAACGACCTGGCTACCGCGTTGCCGCCCGGCGGGAAGGCGCCGCTGCGGCTGATCCGCAACCGCACGCCGATGATGCTGACGGTCACGGGGGCGGGCGCGGGGAGCGGCGACGCGATCGACAACGCGACCGCGGCCGGCAGTGCGGGCACGGTCGGTGCCGCCGGTGCCGCCGGCGTGGCGATGGCTGCCGCACGGCCGGCTGACGGCGGCGATCGGCTCGGGCTGGCGATGCATCCGCTGAGCGACGCCGAACGTCGTTCGACGGGGCTCGCGGTCGGAATGATGGTGGATGCGGTATATGGGCCAGCCGCGCGCGCGGGCATCCGGCCGGGTGATGTCGTGCTCGAACTCAACGACACGCTGCTCGAAACGCCGGACGACGTGCAGGCGCTCGAAGCGCGCGGCGGCGTGATCGCCGTGCTGATCCAGCGCGACAACGCGCGCAAGTTCGTGTCGGTGCGTGCGCGGTAGGGCGTTGACGGCCTTGCCGTCGTGCGTCTTGTGCGCATACAGGAACGCCCCCGAACCATTCGGGGGCGAGCATGGGGCAAAGGTCGGTATTACGGTCCGGCTCGACGCGGGCGCAAGCCCTTACGGCTTCGCCCCCATCACGAACTCGAATGACGCCACGCCATCGACGCCCCCCGTTACGCGATCGCCCGGCTGCAGCGCGCCGACGCCGGCCGGCGTGCCGGTGAAGATCAGGTCGCCGGCCTTCAGCTCGACCGCGCGCGACACATAAGCGATCACGTCCGGCACGGCCCAGATCATGTCGGCGAGATCGCCTTGCTGGCGCGTTTCGCCATTGACCGCGAGCCAGATCCGCCCGCTTGCCGGATGGCCGGTGGCGGTGGCTGCGCGTAGCGCGGTCACGGGGCCCGATGCGTCGAAGCCCTTCGCCCAGTCCCACGGCCGGCTCAGCTTCTTTGCCTCGGCCTGCAGGTCGCGGCGCGTGAGGTCGACGCCGACGCCGTAGCCCCATACGTGCGACAGCGCATCGGCCGGGTCGATCGACCGGCCGTCCTTGCCGATCGCGACGACCAGTTCGATTTCATGATGGAGGTCGTTCGTCAGCGGCGGATACGCGACGGTGCCGCTGGCCGGGACGATCGCGTCGGCCGGCTTCGTGAAGAAGAACGGCGGTTCGCGGTCGGGATCTGCGCCCATTTCGCGCGCGTGGTCGGCGTAGTTGCGGCCGACGCAGAACACGCGGCGCACCGGAAAGCGCGCGGACGATTGATCGACTTCGACGGAAGGACGCTCGGAAGCGTCGATGACGTATGCGGACATCGGATGGCCTCGTTCGATGGAAAGACGGATGCCGCCGCCCGCGCAGTGCACCGCGGGCCGGCATGCATGGAACGATACCCGACGCATGCGCGCCCGGATGCGACGCAACTGCGCTTTAACCGGACAAAACTACGCGTCGCCGGCCGCCGGCACTTCGTCGGCGGCCGGCAGCGCGGCGTTCGCGTCCCGGTACGCTTTCGGCGACACGCCGACCCGTGCGCGGAAGCGCCGCGCGAAATACCCTTCGTCGCGGAAGCCGACCGAGCGCGCGATGTCCGCGATGCGCCGGCTCGTATGCGCGAGCAGCGACTGCGCGAGCGCGATCCGGCGCTCGGTCACGAGATCGGTGAAGGTGCTGCCGGTTTCCTTGCGCACCAGGTGCGCGAGGTAGTTCGGCGACAGGAACGCGGCCTCGGCGGTGGCCGCGAGCGTCAGGTCCTCGCGGGTCAGGTTCGCACGCACGTGGCGCAGCACGCGCGCGAGCGCGTCGCGCCGGCCCGCGCGCTGGGCGCCGCGCTGCGCGAGCTTGTCGAGCGCGCCCGCGTACTGCGTGCAGACGAGTCCGATCAGCTGCAGCAGGTAGCCGCGCAGCAGCGTGGTCGAGCCGAAGGTGCGCACGCGGTCGGCATCGAGCATGCACAGCGCGAGACGGCGCGCCTCGTCGAATGCGTCGCCGGTCAGGATGAAGTCGAGATGTTCCTGGAAGCGGAACGGCGTCAACTCGGGAAAGCGGTGCGCGGGGACGTCCTCGAGATCGAGCGGATCGACGTCGAGATCGGCGCGCAGGAACGCCTGGCTGAAGTTGATCACGATGAAGTGCGCGCCTTCCGGATGCGGAATCAGGTGCTCGCGGTGCGGCAGCACGAACGCGAGCGCGCCGCGCGGAAACGGCCGCGTGACGCCGCCGATCCGCTGCTCGGTGTCGCCGCCGAGGTTGAACTGGATCTGGAAATACGCGTGCCGGTGCGGCTCGGTGATCGCCTGGCGCGACGCCTGGTCGCGGACGTAGAAATCGAGCCGGTCGCTGCGTTCGGGCATCCCGTACAGGCGCGGCGGGGCGGTGGAGGGCATGAAGGATTCTGCTGTTCGTGACGCGGTTGAGCCGCGATGGTACAGCGAACCGGGCGCGGCCGGAATCCGCGGGGTGCGCGGGTCAGCCCGCCACCAGCGGCGCGACGCGCCGCCTCAGTTCAGGCACGACCTCGGCGTCGAACCACGGATGATGTTTGAACCACGCCTGGTTGCGCGGCGACGGATGCGGCAGCGGCAGCACGTCGGGGCCATAGTCGCGCCACGCCTGCACGGTGTCGGTCAGCGTGGCCTTGCGCGTGTCGCGCAGGAAATGCCGCTGCGCGTACTGGCCGATCAGCAGCGTCAGCCGGATCGACGGCAGTTCGGCGAGCAACCGGTCGATCCACAGTCGCGCGCATTCGGGGCGCGGCGGGTTGTCGCCGCTCGCGCCGCGGCCCGGGTAGCAGAAACCCATCGGCACGATCGCGAAGCGCGTCTCGTCGTAGAAGGTGTCGGCGTCGACGCCCAGCCAGTCGCGCAGCCGCTTGCCGCTTGCATCGTCCCACGGGATCCCGCTCGCATGGACGCGGGCGCCGGGCGCCTGTCCGACGATCAGGATACGGGCATCGCGATGGGCGCGCACGACCGGGCGCGGGCCGAGCGGCAGGTCGGCTTCGCAGGCGCGGCACGCGCGGATTTCGGTGAGCAGCACGTCGAGCGGCGTGCGCGTTCGTTTCGGCATCGATTCTGGACGGGGACGGAACTGGCGGCACGGACAAGAAAGCGTCCGAGCAGCGCGGAGGCCGGTGCGGACCGGCACATCGCGTCAGGTGTTGCGCGGTGCGTCAGCCCTGCGGCCCCGTGGTGCCGGTATCCCGTGTATCGGGATCACCGGTCCGCTGAACCGCCTTCGGCGACCGCAGCATCATACAACGCCGTCTGCGCGATCGCCGCGGCGATCCCCGCGTCGTCGTGCGCGCCGTCGAGCATGCCCCAGCGCCGGTATTGCGACAGGAACCACTGGCCGTCGCGCGGATCCGGCCGGTTCACGGTGCCGCCGTCGTGGAAGCGGATTGGCAGCGGCGGCTGCGCAAACGGCCCCGCGCCGTAGTCGCCGAGCAGGCGCGGCGCGATCAGACGGGCCGGCACGCCGAGTGCATCGGGCGACGCGAGCCAGCCGGCTGCGTCGCGACGGTGCGCGGCGCTGTCGAGCCACGCGCACGCATCGACGAGCGTGCGGATCAGCGCCCGCGCGGTGGCCGGATAGAGCGCGACGAAATCGCGCCGGGTCGCGAGCACCTTCTCCGGATGATCGGGCCAGATCTCGCTCGTGACGGCGACGGTCCGGCCCGCGCCGCAGGCGTCGGCCACCGCGTGCCACGGCTCGCCCGCGCAGAAGCCGTCGAGCTCGCCGCTCGCGAGCGCCGCGACCATCTCGGGCGGCGGGATCACGACGCTGCGCACGTCGCGCAGCGGGTCGACGCCGTGCGACGCGAGCCAGTAGTTCAGCCACATCGCATGCGTGCCGGTCGGGAAGGTCTGCGCGAGCAGCGGCTTGCGGCCGAGCGTGGCGAGCGCTGCACGCACGTCGCCGCTTGCGCGGTACGCGTCGGCGAGGCCACGGGCGAACGTGATCGCCTGGCCGTTGCGGTTCAGCACCATCAGCGCGGCCATGTCGGCCTGCGGGCCGCCGATGCCGAGCTGCAGCCCGCATACGAGCCCGTACAGCGCATGCGCGGCGTCGAGTTCGCCGGTCAGCAGCTTGTCGCGTACGGCGGCCCACGACGGCTGGCGGCTCAGCTCCAGCGTCAGGCCGTGGCGCGCACCGAGATTCAGCTTATGCGCGACGATCAGCGGGGCAGCGTCGCTCAATGCGACGAACCCGAGGTGAAGATGCGCGCGTTCCGGCGCGGCGGGAGGAGAAGTGTTCATGGTGGTCATTGAGGTGGCGCATCGAGCAGTTGCCGCGCGACGTCGACGATGCGCAGCCCCTGATCCATCGCGCGCTTGCGCAGCAGCGCATACGCATCGTGCTCGGACAGCCTGCGCTGGTCCATCAGCAGGCGCTTCGCGCGGTCGATCAGCTTGCGTTCGGCGAGTTCGCGCTCGACATCGGCGAGCCGGCGGCGCAGCGCATCGTCGTGCGAGAAGCGCGCGAGCGCGACTTCGAGGATCGGCGCGAGGCGCTCGGCCGACAGCCCTTCGACGAGATACGCGCTGACGCCCGCGCCGACCGCCGCGTGAATCAGCGCCTGGTCGGCATCGTGGCTGAACATCAGCACGGGGCGCGGCGCGGTGGCGTGCATCACGGCCAGTTGCTCGAGCGTGTCGCGCGACGGCGAATCGGTATCGATGATCACGACGTCGGGGTGCTGCTCCTCGACGGCGGCGGGCAGGCGCGCGGGTGTCGCGACGTCGTTCAGCATCTCGTAGCCGAGGCGCGCGAGCGCGTCGCCGAGTTCGCCGATCGGCTTGTCGGTATCGGTGACGAGCAGCACGCGCAGGCGTGCGGGCGGGACAGGCGAACTCATGACGCGAACGGGGGCGGACAGGCTGCGGTGCAAGGGTTGAACAGGGGTTGCGGGGAGCGGACGGACATCGATGGATGCGGGACCTCGCGTCCGCCCGCCCGGCAGCCGGCGCGAACGCGGCTGCGGTGAACGGAGCGTGCGTGCGGACGGCACGGCGTGACGCAGCGCATTACGCGGCCCGGGACAGCGTTGCTTCGCTGGCGGCATCCGTGCACTGCACGGCGGCTTCGCCGATCGCCGCGCCGACGAGCATCACGGCCGGGCTGCCGAGCCCGGCCGCCGCGACGCCATGCGCGAGGCTGCCGAGCGTGCCGGTCCAGCGGCGCTCGTGCGGCGTGCCGGCCCACTGCACGGCGGCGGCCGGCGTCGATGCCGGCAATGCGGCGAGCAGGCCCGTCGCGATGCTGTCGACGCGGCTCATCCCCATGTAGATGGCGAGCGTGGTGCCGGTCGCCGCGAGCGCTGCCCAGTCGGGTTCGCCGTGATCCTGGCGGTGGGCGGTGATGAACGTGACGCCCTGGCAGTGCTCGCGGTGCGTGAGCGAGATGCCGAGGCTGGCTGCGGCCGCGAATCCCGACGAGATCCCGTTGATGATGTCCACCGGAATCGCGGCGGCGCGCAGCGTCGCGAGTTCTTCGCCGGCGCGGCCGAACAGCAGCGCGTCGCCGCCCTTGACGCGCACGACGTGCGCGCCGCGCAGCGCGTAGCGGCGCATCAGCTTCTCGATGAATGCCTGCGGCGTGGAGCGGCAGCCGCCGCGCTTGCCGACGCGGATCACGCGCGCGTGCGGGGCGAGTTCGGCGATGCCGGGGGCGACGAGATCGTCGAGCAGCAGCACGTCGGCGGCCGCCAGCGCCTTCACGGCCTTCAGCGTGAGGAGATCGGGATCGCCGGGGCCGGCGCCCAGCAGCGTGACTTTGCCTGTCGTCATGTCGTGTTCCTGTGCCGCGTGCGTGCGGCGGTCGATTGCATGTCGTTGCTTGCGGCGGCGGCGGGCGGTCGAAGCGACCACGGCATCCGGCCGTGCCGCGCACGGGGGGACGTCGTTGTCCAGATCTGCTGCACCCGCCTGTGACGGCGGGCCTGCTTTGCGGGGACTGCCCACCGGCGCCGTTGCCGGTGTGTGCAAAGGATTCAGCAATATCCGGGCCAACCTGCTCGAACCGTGCCGTGAACATGGCGGCATGCGGCGCGCGACGGCCGGGCCGGCCGCGAACACGCATGCGGTCGCGGGGCCATGGCGCACGCAATGCCGCATCGGTGTGCATCCCGCCCCGTCATCGCGCACCGCGATGTCGCACGGCGATAGTGCTGCAGCGCACCACATCTGTGCCTCGGTGCATCCCGACGCATTGCGCACGGCGCACCGCCGCGACGCGTGCGACGGGCGGTGCGCCTTGTGTGGCGGGGCGCCCGGTGCGATTCGAGCCGACATGGCACGGCGCTTGCGTTAGCTGGTTCGGGCGAATCAACGGCGATTCGTCCGCAGTACCGATTACTGACGCGCCCGGCAACGGGCTTCATGGGCAACGGCGTCCTACGCATCAGGTCTCGACGAGACCGGTGCGCAGGACGCCGTTTTTCGTTTGGCGGATGACATGACCGACAAAGCTACCCGTATCGATCTCTTCAGCTTCCGCAGCGCGCCGATGCGCGCGTTCCACATGACGTGGATGGCGTTTTTCGTGTGCTTCTTCGCATGGTTCGCGTGTGCACCGCTGATGCCGCTGATTGCGCGCGAATTCCATCTCACCGCGGCACAGGTCGCGAACATCAACATCGCGGCAGTGGCCGCGACGATCGCCGTGCGGCTGCTGGTCGGCCCGATGTGCGACCGCTTCGGCCCGCGCCGCGTATATGCCGGGCTGCTCCTGCTCGGCGCGATCCCCGTGTTCGCGGTGTCGTTCACGCACGACTATCTGTCGTTCCTGATCTGCCGCCTCGGCATCGGTGCGATCGGCGCGGGCTTCGTGATCACGCAGTACCACACGTCGGTGATGTTCGCGCCGAATGTGGTCGGCACCGCGAACGCGACGACGGCCGGCTGGGGCAATGCGGGCGCGGGCGCGACGCAGGCGATGATGCCGCTGCTCGTCGCGGCCGGCCTGATGCTCGGCTTCGGCGACGACGCGTCGTGGCGCATCGCGCTGGTCGTGCCGGGCGTCGCGATGCTCGCGATGGCATGGGCGTACTGGCGCTTCACGCAGGACTGCCCGCAAGGCGACTTCGTCGCGCTGCGCAAGCAGGGCGTGACGGTCGACAGCGGCAAGAAGGGCGGCTGGGCGAGCTTCTTCACGGCATGCGGCAACTATCGCGTGTGGATGCTGTTCGTCACGTACGGCGCATGCTTCGGCGTCGAGGTGTTCATCCACAACATCGCCGCGCTGTACTACGTCAACCACTTCAACCTGTCGCTGAAGGATGCGGGCTTCGCGGTCGGCCTGTTCGGGCTGCTCGCGCTGTTCGCCCGCGCGCTCGGCGGCTGGCTGTCGGACAAGATCGCCGCGCGCCGCAGCCTCGACGTGCGCGCGATGCTGCTGTGCGCGCTGATTATCGGCGAAGGGCTCGGGCTGCTCTGGTTCTCGCATGCGCAAGGCATCGGCATGGCGCTCGTCGCGATGCTGACCTTCGGCCTCTTCACGCACATGGCTTGCGGCGCGACCTATGCGCTCGTGCCGTTCATCGACCGCAAGGCGCTGGGCGGCGTCGCGGGGATCGTCGGCGCGGGCGGCAACGTCGGCGCGGTGGCCGCGGCCTTCCTGCTGAAGGGCGTCGGCGACGTGCAGCACACGCTGAGCCTGCTCGGGCTCGCCGTCACCGCAACCGCATTGTGCGCAATGGCCGTGCGCTTCAGCGAAGAACACAAGGCACGCGAGGCCGAGCTGCGCGATCGCGCGCTGGCCGCCGCCAACGCCGCGAACTGATCGACCGAAGGAAACGTCATCATGAAACTCATCGTCATCGGCCACGGGATGGTCGGCCACAAGCTCCTCGAATGCGTCGCGGCGCAAGCCGGCACGGCGGATGCGCTGCAGGTCACGGTGCTCGGCGAGGAACCGCGCCCGGCGTACGACCGCGTGCACCTGTCGGAATTCTTCGCGGGCAAGTCGGCGGACGACCTGTCGCTCGTCGAGCCCGGCTTCTTCGAACGGCATCCGCAGTTCGACCTGCGATTGAGCGCGTGCGTCGCATCGATCGACCGCGCCGCACACACGGTCACGCTCGACTCCGGCGAGACGCTCGCGTACGACAAGCTGGTGCTCGCGACGGGCTCGCGTCCGTTCGTGCCGCCGATGCCGGGCCACGACCGCGCGGGCTGCTTCGTGTACCGGACGATCGAGGATCTCGAAGCAATGCAGGCATGCGGCACGCACGCGAAGCGTGGCGTGGTGGTCGGCGGCGGGCTGCTCGGCCTCGAGTGCGCGAAGGCGCTGCGCGACATGGGACTCGACACGCACGTCGTCGAATTCGCGCCGCGGCTGATGGCCGTGCAGGTCGACGACGGCGGTGGCCGGATGCTGCGCGCGAAGATCGAGGCGCTCGGCGTGACCGTGCATACGGGCAAGAACACGCGGGAGATCGTCGACGGCGAGGACGGCACGCACCGGATGGCGTTCGCCGACGGCTCGCATCTCGACGCCGACATGATCGTGTTCTCGGCCGGCATCCGCGCGCGCGACGAACTGGCGCGTGCGTGCGGCCTCGAAATCGGCCCGCGCGGCGGCGTCGCGATCGACGATGCGTGCCGCACGAGCGACGCCGACATCTACGCAATCGGCGAATGCGCGGCCTGGAACGGCATGGTGTATGGCCTCGTCGCGCCGGGCTACGACATGGCGCGCGTGGTCGCGAAGCAGCTCGGCGGCGATGTCGCCGATGCGGCCGACGCCGCGTTCGCCGGTGCCGACATGAGCACGAAGCTGAAGCTGATGGGCGTCGACGTCGCGAGCATCGGCGACGCGCACGGCGCGACGGCCGGCAGCCGCACGTATCAGTACGCGGACGAGCGCCGCCAGGTCTACAAGAAGCTGGTGGTGTCGGACTGCGGCAAGTTCCTGCACGGCGCGGTGATGGTCGGCGACGCGGCCGAATACGGCACGCTGCTGCAGATGATGCTGAACCGCATCGAGTTGCCCGAGTCGCCGGAATTCCTGATCCTGCCGTCGTCGGACGGCGCGGCGAAGCCGGCGATCGGCGTCGACGCGCTGCCGGAAGGCGCGCAGATCTGCTCGTGCAACAACGTGTCGAAGTCGCAGATCTGCGCGGCGGTGGCCGACGGCGCGACGAGCCTCGGCGCACTGAAGTCGTGCACGGGCGCGGGCACGTCGTGCGGCGGCTGCGTGCCGCTCGTCACGCAGATCATGAAGGCCGAGATGAAGAAGCAGGGCCTCGCGGTCAACAACCATCTGTGCGAGCACTTCCCGCATTCGCGCCAGGAGCTGTTCCACCTGATCCGCGTCGAGCGCATCACGACCTTCGCCGAACTGCTCGCTAAGCACGGTCACGGCCTCGGCTGCGACGTGTGCAAGCCGGCCGTCGCGGGCATCCTCGCATCGTGCTTCAACGAGTTCGTGCTGAAGAAGGAGCATGCGGGGCTGCAGGATTCGAACGACTACTACCTCGCGAACATCCAGCGCGACGGCACGTACTCGGTCGTGCCACGTATGGCGGGCGGCGAGGTGACGCCGGAAGGGCTGATCGCGGTGGGCCAGGTCGCGCAGAAGTACGGCCTTTACACGAAGATCACGGGCGGCCAGCGCGTCGACCTGTTCGGCGCGCGCGTCGAGCAGCTGCCGTCGATCTGGGAAGAGCTGATCGCGGCCGGCTTCGAATCGGGGCATGCGTACGGCAAGTCGGTGCGCACCGTGAAGTCGTGCGTCGGCTCGACGTGGTGCCGCTACGGCGTCGACGATTCGGTCGGTCTCGCGATCGACATCGAGAACCGCTACAAGGGCTTGCGCGCGCCGCACAAGATCAAGTTCGGCGTGTCGGGCTGCACGCGCGAGTGCGCGGAAGCGCAGGGCAAGGACGTCGGCATCATCGCGACCGAGAAGGGCTGGAACCTGTACGTGTGCGGCAACGGCGGGATGAAGCCGCGCCACGCGGAACTGATCGCGTCGGACCTCGATCGCGCCACGCTGATCCGCTACATCGACCGCTTCCTGATGTTCTACGTGCGCACGGCCGACCGGCTGCAGCGCACCAGCGTGTGGCGCGACAACCTCGAGGGTGGGCTCGACTACCTGACCGACGTCGTCGTGCACGACAAGCTCGGGATCGCGGCCGAACTCGAGGCCGACATGCAACACGTGGTCGACACCTACGAATGCGAATGGAAGAAGGCCGTCACCGATCCGGAAACGCGCAAGCGCTTCCGCCACTTCGTGAACAGCGACGCGCCGGACGCGACCATCGCATTCGTCGAGACGCGCGGCCAGATCCGTCCCGCGACGCCCGACGAGCGCGTGGGCGGCAAGCCCGTGTCGATTCCCGTCGTCGCCGAATCCGCCATCGAATCCGCAACCGTCTGACCCTGACCGACACCAGCGTCTTTTCCAAGGAGCCCATCATGAACGATCGTCTTCCCCTGTCCTGGACCCGCGTGTGCCCGCTCGACGACATCGTGCCGAACACCGGCGTGTGCGCGCTCGTCAACGGCGAGCAGGTCGCGGTGTTTCACGTCGCGCACGCCGAAGAAGGCGGCGTGTTCGCGATCGACAACGTCGACCCGGTGTCGCAGGCGGCCGTGATGTCGCGCGGGCTGATCGGCAGTCTCGGCGAGCGCGTCGTCGTCGCGTCGCCGCTGTACAAGCAGCATTTCGACCTGCGTACCGGCGAATGCCTCGAGTCGCCCGAGAAGTCGGTGAGCGCGTATCCGTCGCGGGTCGAGGACGGTTTCGTGTGGATTGCCGCCTGAACGCCCCGGAGCACGCATGAGCGCCACCCCCGTCAAGAGCGTGTGCCCGTACTGCGGCGTCGGCTGCGGGATGGTGCTGCACGTCGAGGATGGCGAGGTCGTCAAGGTGTCCGGCGACTCCGACCATCCGACCAACTTCGGGCGGCTGTGCACGAAGGGCTCGTCCGCGCACGTCGCGCTGCGTCGCTCCGGGCGACTCGATCGCGCATTCGTGCGGCGCGCGCGCGAGGACGACCTCGTGCCGCTGCCGGCGCGCGACGCGATCGCGGAAACCGCGCGGCGGCTGCGCGCGGTGCTCGACGCGCACGGGCCCGATGCGCTGTCGTTCTACGTGTCGGGGCAGATGTCGATCGAGGCGCAATACCTCGTGAACAAGCTCGCGAAGGGCTTCGTCGGCACCAACAACATCGAGTCGAACTCGCGCCTCTGCATGGCGAGCGCGAGCACCGGCTACAAGCAGTCGCTCGGCGCGGACGGCCCGCCCGGGTCGTACCAGGACTTCGATCGCGCGAACCTGTTCTTCGTGATCGGCGCGAACATGGCCGACTGTCACCCGATCCTGTTCCTGCGGATGATGGATCGCGTGAAGGCCGGCGCGAAGCTGATCGTCGTCGATCCGCGCCGCACCGGCACCGCCGACAAGGCCGACCTGTTCCTGCAGATCCGGCCGGGCACCGATCTCGCGCTGACCAACGGGCTGCTGCACCTGCTGCACGCGAACGGCCGCACCGATGCCGCGTTCATCGATGCATACACCGAAGGCTGGGACGCGATGCCCGCGTTCCTCGCCGACTACACCCCCGAGCGCGTCGCGGAAATCACCGGGCTCGCGGAGGCCGACATCCGCACGGCCGCGCAATGGATCGGCGACGCGCAGGAATGGATGAGCTGCTGGACCATGGGGCTCAACCAGAGCACGCACGGCGTGTGGAACACCAACGCGATCTGCAACCTGCATCTCGCAACGGGCAAGATTTGCCGCATCGGTAGCGGGCCGTTCTCGCTGACCGGCCAGCCCAACGCGATGGGCGGGCGCGAGATGGGCTACATGGGCCCCGGGCTGCCGGGCCAGCGCTCGGTGGCATCCGACGACGATCGCCGTTTCGTCGAGAACCTGTGGCGCGTGCCGGCCGGCACGCTGCGCAAGGAAACTGGCAACGGCACGGTCGACCTGTTCGAACGGATGGCGGCCGGCGACATCAAGGCGTGCTGGATCGTCTGCACGAATCCGGTCGCGACCGTGCCGAACCGGCAGAACGTGATCGCGGGGCTGCAGGCCGCGGAGCTCGTGATCGCGCAGGACGCGTTCCTCGACACGGAGACCAACCGCTACGCGGACATCCTGCTGCCCGGCGCGCTATGGGCCGAGGGCGACGGCGTGATGATCAACTCCGAGCGCAACATGACGCTGATGCACGCCGCGATCGCGCCGCCCGGCGACGCGCTGCCCGACTGGCGCATTGTCGCGGAAGTCGCGCGCGCGATGGGCTTCGGCGATGCGTTCGACTATGCGTCGGCGGCCGACGTGTTCGACGAGATCGTGCGCTTTTCGAATCCGGCGACCGGCTACGACCTGCGCGGCGCGAGCCACGCGGCGCTGCGCGACGGCCCGGTGCAATGGCCGGTCGCGCCGGGCACCGCGCGCGCGCGGCATCCGATCCGTTACCTGAACGACGGCGTGAGCCAGACGCCGCGCGCGGCCGCAGACGGGCACGACGCGCCGCGCCTCGCGTTCCCGACGCCGTCGGGCAAGGCGCGCTTCTTCGCGCGGCCGCACGTCGCGCCGGCCGAACTGCCCGACGACACGTTCCCGATCGTGCTGAACACCGGTCGGCTGCAGCATCAATGGCACACGATGACGAAGACGGGCAAGGTCGGCATGCTGAACAAGCTCAATCCGCGCCCGTTCGTCGAATTGCATCCGGACGACGCGAGCGCGCTCGGCATCGCGACGAAGGACAGCGTCGAGATCCGTTCGGCGCGTGGCCGTGCGGTGCTGCCGGCCGTCGTGACCGAGCGCGTGCAGCGCGGCAACTGCTTCGCGCCGATGCACTGGAACGACGTGTACGGCGACGACCTGTGCATCAACGCGGTGACGAACGACGCGATCGATCCGGAATCGCAGCAACCCGAACTGAAATATTGCGCGGTCGCGCTGACGCGCGTCGACACGGACGCGTTCGCGTGCGCCGAGGACGACACGGCGCCCCCCGAGGCGTTCGCTGCCGACGCGCGGCCCGCGCCGGCAGCGGCGCCGATCACGGCTTCACAGGAATCCGACATGGCAGACCTCGACACTTTCGCGGCCGCGCTCGGCGTGGCCGATCTCGCACCGCCGCCGCTCTCCGATGCGGAGCGCCTGTACGTGGCCGGCCTCGTCAGCGGGCTGAAGGCGAGCGCCGGCCGGCGTGAAGGCAGCGTGCCGGTGCTGCCGGCCGGCGCGCCGCTCGCGCCGCCGGTGCGGTTCTGGCTCGACGGGATGCTCGCGGGGCTGTTCAGCCGCTCGCTGCCGGCCCACTCGGCGGATGGCGCGGCGCCCGCGCTGCCGTCCGAGGCTGCCGCGCCCGGCGGCGTGCGGATCGTGCGCACGCGTCCGAAGGTCGTGCTGCTGTGGGCGTCGCAGACCGGCAACATCGAATCGCTGACCGAGGATTACGCGACGCAGCTGATGAACGCGGGCTTCGAGATCCGCACCGCGTGCATGTCCGACTATCCGGTCGCGTCGCTGGCCGGCGCGCAATACGTGCTGCTGATGACGAGCACGTTCGGCGACGGCGATGCGCCCGACAACGGCAGCGAGTTCTGGGATGCGCTGCAGGCCGGCAGCGCCGCGCGCCTCGACGGCGTGCACTTCGCGGTGCTCGCGTTCGGCGACCGCAACTACGACCAGTTCTGCGGGCATGGCCGCCGGCTCGATGCGCGCCTCGCGGAACTCGGCGCGGCGCGTCTGTGCGCGCGCGTCGATTGCGACGTCGAATTCCAGCGCGACGCGGACCAGTGGCTCGAACGCGTGGTCGCACGCATCAAGGAAGCGGATGCGGCGCTGCATGCGGTGCCGTCCGCCGGATTGAGCCCGTCGGGGCTGCTGCCGACCAAGGCGCATCCGGCGCCGTCGAAGCTCGTCGCGAATCTGCGGCTCAACCGGCCGGGCGCCGCGAAGGACACGCGCTACGTGTCGCTGTCGACCGAAGGCGCGAACCTCGAATACGAAACCGGCGACGCACTCGGCGTGTGGCCGACCAACTGTCCGGAGCTGGTCGACGAGCTGCTGTCCGTTACCGCGCTGAAGGCCGACGCCCCGGTGTCGGTCGCGGGCATCGGCGACGTGCGCCTCGGCGATGCGCTCGCGCGCCACTTCGACATCACGCGCCCGCATCCGGACACGCTCGCGTTCATCGCATCGCGCAGCGCGAACGGCGCGCTGAAGGCGCTGCTCGGCGACGATCGCAAGGCCGACCTGAAGCAATGGTTGTGGGGGCAACAGCTCGCGGACGTGCTGCACGAGTTTCCGGTCGAGCTGTCGGGCACGGAACTGGTCGGGATGCTGAAGCGGTTGCAGCCGCGCCTGTATTCGATCGCGTCGAGCCCGAGCGCGCACCAGGGCGAGATCCACCTGACGGTGTCGGCCGTGCGTTATCACAACGGCCGGCGTGCGCGCAAAGGCGTCGCGTCGACGTTCCTCGCCGATCGCGCCGACGACGGCCGCGTGCCGGTGTTCGTGCAGAAGTCCGCGCATTTCCGGCCACCGGTGAACGGCGACGTGCCGGTCGTGATGGTCGGCCCCGGCACGGGTGTCGCGCCGTTCCGCGGCTTCCTGCACGAGCGGCAGGCGCGCGGCGCGCGCGGTCGCAACTGGCTGTTCTTCGGCGAGCAGCATGCGCAGACCGACTTCTACTACGGCGACGAACTAAGCGCGATGCGCGACAGCGGCTTCCTGACGCGGCTCGATCTCGCGTTCTCGCGCGACCAGGCCGACAAGATCTACGTGCAGGACCGGATGCGCGAGCAGGGCGCCGAGCTGTACAAGTGGCTGGAGGAGGGCGCGCACTTCTACGTGTGCGGCGATGCGTCCCGGATGGCGAAGGACGTCGATACGGCGCTGAAGGCGGTCGTCGCCGAGCACGGCGGGATGTCGGACGAAGCCGCGAACGACTACGTCGCGCGGCTTGCGAAGGCGCGGCGCTACATGCGGGACGTGTACTAACCGCGCGGGCGGCGGGCGACGAGGGAATCAGGTTGAGCGGGCTCGTCGCGGCGGCCGAACGGCGGGTAGATGTCGAGTGACTCCCCGTGGGCCGTATGCGCGGCGTGGACGAGGTGATCAGGGTAGGGGGCAAGCGCTTCCCATTCGTCGATTAGGGGCATCGAACGGCGCCGCAGTGAGCGGGTGGAGGCGTGACGACCGGACTTTCGCATGGGCATACCCAAAGCAAGCAGTCCGCGCATCGGTATTACCTAATCGTGCCATGTAGTGGTTGTCCGTTGTTACTCGCCCCTCTCGGTTTCTTCCCACTGCGCCAGAAGCTCGGCTGGAATCGCCGTGACGACCTCAGCGTAAGGCTTGCCGACGAACCGCTCCGCACGTTTGAGCAACACGGGAATCGGGCTGCTGGGTTCGTGGGTCTCGAACCACGTTCGCGCCGTACGAATCAGAGTGAGCGCGGCCTGGCGGTCCACCGGTTCGGATCTCGGTTGGGCCGTGATGCGCTCGGTGGCGCTAACCGTTCTGTCATTCACCGGTGAGAGCTGCGCGAACGCATCACTTCCTGATGATTCGCCGGAGGCCGACGTGGGGTCGAGGGATTCCTCCGACTGCTCGACCGTGTTCACCGACGCGGGCACATTCAACTTGCCGAGGAGCCGCGTGAGTGACGACAGGTCCGGCAGGTACCCTTCGAGGTGCACGGTGCACCATGCATCGATCGCAGCGAGATGCGTAATCGCATCGTCGAAACTCGCCATGACCTCCGGCTGCTGCGCGCGCACATCCAGCAACTGCTGTACAACGGACTCGGGCGCAAGGGCATCGGTGGGGCGAGGGTGCGCAAAGGCACGCTCGACGTCGCGCACCTGCAGTCGCGCAAGCGTTGACTTCGAAAGAACGATCTCGCGCACGTCGGCGAGCAGTCCGTCCGGATCGGCGAGCGCCTGTATCGCATTCGTTCGCATTTCGCGTGCGGCGTCGCGCCCGCCGTCGACATCGGGATGTGGATGCACCTGATCGGCAAACGCATCGAGCCAGGCGGCCAGCAATCCGGTGCCATCGGCAAGACCGGCGGCACCCGCGAGCCGTGTGCGGCATCGCGTATACAGCACGGCGACCCGAATATCTTTCGTCCGCAGCATGAGCCGCTGGCAGTCGCGCTCGAGCTCGCTCCAGTTGACGGGATCGGGGGCACCGACGAACGCGCCGTACTGCACGTCCTGTCTGGGCGCCGCACTCGCGAACAGCACGACGAAATCGTGGTCGTATTCGAGGTCCGGGCCGCAGGGCATGGAATCGCTGACGAGCGCGAGCCGGTCGTGATGCGGCGTGTTCTTCGAGGTGCCTTTACCGGATACGGCCTGTCGGGGTGACTGCTTTTTGCTCATGGTCGATTGTCGGATTCAGTAGTGTGCTGTTCGAAATGCCTCACATAACGTTCGGGTTCGAACCGCATGCCGGTAATCGGCCGGTCGGGGTTCGGATGGCCAAGCCAGCCGGACCATCCCATGCGCTGCTGGCCGCCCATGACTGCTGGCGGCGCGCTTTCGGGCTTGATACGCAGTTCGAGTTCCCATTCCAGTTCGTAGCCGACGAACGCACGCACCCATTCGACGAGACGCGGCAGATCCTCGCCTTGCGGCGTGAAGCGCAGATACGCGTCGAGATCGATGGGGCCGATCACGATGCGGAACCGGTGCTGACGGTCCGGCACCACGCGGCCGAGCATCGCGGCTTGTCCCATCGTCGCGGCGGGGCCCGGCCGGCCCATGCGTCCCTGATCGGCCGGATCGATCTCGATCCAGTGGAACACGTTCTCCTTGATCGTCACTGGCACGCCGAAGTAGTGCTCGAGTGTGGCGCGCAGTCCGTCCGAGTTGCGCGACTCGCGTACGAGATGCGCGGACGCCGCCAGTCGCGCGTGCGAGGGCAAGGGACGCCGCCCGATTTCGGCGATGTCGTGGCCCGTGAGGCTCGCGATGTAGAACGAAAACCGCTCGTCGTCTTTCCGGTCGAGGCCGGCTGTCGACTGTGCCGATGCCCACGCGCGATAGAACAACGTCAGGAACCGGTGATGGAAGATGTCGAAGAAGTCGACCGTGGTCGTGTCGCGACGGCCCTCTTCGCGTTCGCGCGCCCATTCGGTCACGTGGATCGGCAGCGGCCCGTTGGGCCCGAGCATACCGAGACCGAAGAGCCTCACCTTGAGCCGTCCCGCCGCTTCCTGGACGCTGGCGATTTCGCGCGGCGCAAAGGCGAGACTCGGCTGTTGTCCGAGCCGGAACGGCTCGGCCTGCGGCCGGCGCGCGGTGCCGACCGGGTCGACCGCGGGGTTTGCGCCGACGCGTCGCAGCAGTGACAGGAACCCGAAGCGCCACGGCTCCATTTGAAGACTTTCCAGCAGGTCGGGCGAAAGCGTGCTGTCACGCACGAGCGCGGGCAGGGAGGCGCGTTTCATCACAGCACTCCGCGTGTCCCGGTGCGCACGGGCCAGCGTGCGATACGGCCGCGCTGCATCGAATGCAATTCGGTCTGCGTGAAGCTGTTGATCGAGACGTGCCGTGCCAGCCAGTGCTCGAGAATCGTACCGAACAGATAGGGGCTCACGCCGGAGAAACCGGCCTCGTCGACCGTCACCGCACACTCGATGCCACGCCCGAACGTCATCGGGCCGGTGCCCGGCAGCTTGCGTGTTACCGGGCGAGTCTTGACGCCGACGAGGCTTTCGACTTGCCGCAGATGTTCGTTGTTGTCGTTCGAAAGGGTCAGGCGCAGCAGGTCGCGTAGTCCCTGACCACCTTCACGGTGATCGAGACCTTCGAGCGGCAGGTAGTTGAAGTTGAGCTGGCGGATCAGCCGCCACGCCATCTCTCGCTCCGCATACGGCGCTTTCGGCGGACTCGGCGGGCGAATGAGACCGATACTCTCGACTGGCGCGGACTCCTCGGTTGCCAGGTCACGCACGCCGTTGCGCGGCACGAGTGTGGCGAGATCCCGGTTCGTCAGCAGCGCGACGACTGACAGAAAACGGATGTCCTCGCCATATGGGGCCGCGTTCTGATCAACCAGCGAGAGAAACACTTCGGTGCCGACATAGGGGGTCCGTGTGCCGTAACGGCGTGCCGAATCGGACACGAGCCGCCGTTCGCGCCGTGTCGAGAAGTACCGCCCGTGATTGCCTTCGTCGTTGTTCAGCGTCTGATAGAGTGGACGGAATTCCAGTTCGTCCGAGGTCGCTGCGACCTGTCCATGCACGCTCTCCACCGAGAACACTTCGTAGTCGAGCGGTGCGAGCCGGGCAGGTACCAGATGAGACTCGGTCTCGCGGGGGGAAATCTCGATGCGGTCGGTATGCCGTTTGAAGAGGTTGATGACGGGCGTGCAGAACAGCGCGAAGCGCGACGCGTCGACGAGGTTCGTGAGCTGGCCCGGCGCTCGGTCGAGCAGCACGACGATTTCGACCTCGCGACCGTTCACGCGAGACAACCCTTCCGCAAGACCGTTGAGTGCGAAGAACCAGAACCGTGCCGGGCACGCGAAGTATTCGTGTAGCAGGTTGTGCCCGTGAAACTTCGTCCACGTGAGTGGCAGCAAGTTCTGATCGGTGCGCAAACCCTCGTGTTCGACCGCACCGTGAGTCACGACGGCGGGAGAGCGGCCCGGTACGCCGAATTCGCCCGGCGCGGCAATCACGGACGCGACGCCGGCAACGTGCAGCAACTCGAACAGGTGCGAAGCGACCTGTTCGTCGCCGGCCAGATACACGGGCAGTCGATCGAGCCCCTTCAGATCGGCGATGCGCACGTTGCCTGTCGTCGCCAGCCGCAGCCGCAGTGCACCGCGCACCTGTCGGTCGGGCGGGACATAGCGGTCGAGCGCCGGGATGTCGGGCGGAATGCCCGTCAGGCGCGCATCGGTGATCGTGAGCGGCCAGAGCGTGACGTCCTGGCCGCTCGTAAACTGGCAAGCGGTTTTTTCGCCATCGGGAACCCGCGCCTTGAACGACGTGCCGCGCGCGATACGGTGGCCCGCGGCCAGATTGCCTTCTGCCTGACCGGGGTACAGGCGCGCGACCGCGATCGACGGTGTGGGCGCGACATAATTCGGGTAGATCACTTCCAGCAGCCGGCCCGTGAAGCGCGGAAACTCCGCATCGAGCTTGAGCTGCATGCGCGCGGCCATGAAGCAGAACGACTCGATCAGGCGCTCGACGTAGGGGTCCGCCACTTCGCCGGCCTGCATGCCGAGCCGGCGCGCGATTTTCGGGTGCGCCTGTGCGAACTCGGTGGCGAGTTCGCGCATGTAGATGAGTTCGTGGTTGTAATAGTCGAGTAGTCGCGGGTCCATCGGAAAGGTCTCGTGTTGTCGTTATACCGTGCCTACCCGGAGCGCATGCCGGTGATCTGGATCTCGCTCGTCTCGAGATCGAGCGAGCTCTGCACCATGAATTCGAGCGGATACGGGTCCATGTGAACCAAGCCGCGCACTTCGAACGCGAGCACATTGTGATGGCCGCTGGCGTCGTCACCCTGACGGGGCGACACCACCAGCGAATCGGAGATCAGCCGCGGTTCGAAATCGGTGATGGCCCGCCGGATCATCCGCTCGATGTCGTTCCACTGGCGCGACGCGAGGAAGGTACCGGCGAGCGGCGGCACGCCGAAATTGACGGTTGACGCGGCCGCCTGCGGGTGGCGTTCACGCTCGATCCGGTCTTCAGTGCTTGTCGTGTTGAGCAGATAGGCGAGATCGCGTTGGACGATGTCGCGCATCTGCTTGCGCGTGACGGCATATTCTTCGGGGGCTTCGACGAGTCGATGCGGCGCGTCGTCCCGCAACCGGTCGAGCAGGGTCGGCATCAGGTGTGCGTTTGCCCGCCGCGGTGGGCGGGCGGCGAGCGAGTCGCCCCGCGTGGGATGCCGCTTGCGTTCAGTCATCGACCGGCTCTCCGGTGGTGGTGCCGTCCACGATACGCGAGCCGAACTGCGCGTGGGCCAGTTCGAAGAGACCGAAATCCTCCTGATCCGTTGTCCAGGTTTTTCGTCCGAGCGCGATGACGGCGGTACGTCCAGACTCATGCCAGGCCGTTTCGCGCCCCAGACGCAGTGCATCGGTCGCGGCTTCCGAGCCGGGGTAGCGGGCAGGCATGAAACCGCGCACGGTACTGCCGTCGCTCAGTGTCAGCACACACGGCGCCCAGACGAGATCGATCAGGTTCGCAGGCGGCGCAATGCGCCACGCGGCGAGATCGTCGAACGGTACCCAGCGATAGTGCCCGGCCGTCATGACTTCGCACACCGGGCCGAAACGCGAATCGCTGTCGGCGATCCAGCTTGCGATGCCACGCGGCGTGCGTGCGGCAATGAGTGGCGCCGCGTCGAGCGCTTTTGCGCGGGTGTGATCGGCGAGTTCGCCGTGTCCGTCGGCAGCCAGTTCCAACGCCCCCATCAGTTCCCTGACCCACAAGGCCGGTTCGAGAACGAATCCAGGACGTTCGTGTCCCGCGACAACCTTCTGTCGCCAGCGCTCGGCCCGGATCAGGTCACGAAAAGCCTGGGCGGCCTGCGCCTGTTGTGGCTCAAGCTTCGCCCACATCTGCAGTTGAATCACGGCGCGTGTCCAGTTGCCTGTTACGCACAGCCACTGGAACAGCGCCCACCGATGGGCGGCGAAGGTCGGCTGCGCGCGAATATGCGATTCGATCCGCTCGACCCGTGCGGCGATCGGCAGGTCGTCCAGGCCGTGGCCAGACGGCTCTCCGACAGCAAATGGGATGGTCATGCGTCGTCCTTGCGTACAGGTGCGGCCAGCGGGCTATCGACCGACAGTGCGTGATGCTCGCGCCGGGTGAGCGCGGGCGGTAGCGCCGGCGCACGGCGGATTTCCGCCGCGTGGAATTCGGGAGGGGCAAAGAGGCGCAGGACTTCCGGCATGGGTTCGATCTCCAGCTCGGGAGCGAAACCAGTGCCCAGCCGTCCGAACGCGTCCTCGAGGTTGCGCTTGCCTGACAGCAACACTTCGATGGAACCAGGGCCAGCAGGGGCTGCCGGTGTCGGCCGGACGTCGTGCGAATCGGGCGTGACCGAGGCAACAGGTGTCGCAGGCGAATCCAGCTGTTCGCTCCATGAGCCGGAAAGGGCGGTGTGCGGGTCCGTCAGCGCGCGCCAGTATTGCGCGTGAAGCGTTTCGACGAGGTCGTCGGTGCGCTCAGGAAACGGCGTCGCCCGCGGCCCGGTGCCGAGCTTCTCCCGGACGTCATTCCCGCTCATACCGTGGCTGCCGATCAGATCGAGGATCGACTGATTGCCGCCCGCGAGATCCGATGGTTCGAACAGGAGAGAGTCGGCGCCGCCCTCCTGTTTCTGGGGACCGCACGACTCGTTACGCAGCTCGGGCTCGGTAAGCGAGGTGTCGGGTTGGCGGTGCCATGGCAAGCGGAATGAGCGCATGGAAGAGTCAGTGATGACGGAATGCGCATTTTACCCATGGGAGTGGGTCATCCGTCCATTTGAAATGGATTATCTCAATTTTAAAATATTATCGAGATTTAATCTCGAAATAATAAATCAATTGAGTGACTGAATTGTGCTTGGTGAATATCGGGATGGGGGTGGTCAACGGTGAATTGTTAAAAGCGCGTTCACATTTATTATTGGTGGATTTTGTAAGTTGTATCAATGTCTTATGGATTGTAGTGTTTGTGTGGATGACTCTTGTGTGATGCGGATGGCGATGGTCGAATATCTTTGATGGTGTAAGGTGGCAAGGTGTGATTCGATGCGGGTCTATCTGTTTGAATGGGTTGACGACGACACGAATTAATTGGAATAATTCGCGGCCTGAGAGGCTTTCACTTTCTTTATGTGTGAAATGTGGCAGTAGGACAATGCCATCTGAATAGGATTCCTGATCGCTACGGCCAGAGCCAGGAACATACCGATAAACAACAAGAAGGTTTGCATGACGATTTCACGCCAGGCGCTGTTCGGCAAGCTCGCGGTTCAGCTCTATCGCAGCATCGAATCGGCGACACAGTTCTGCAAGCTGCGCGGCAATCCGTACGTGGAACTCGTCCACTGGTTGCATCAGCTCCTGCAGCAACCCGATAGTGACCTGCATCGCATCGTGCGGCACGCTGGCATCGATCGCGACGCACTGGATCGGGATTTCGCAAGAGCGTTGGCCGCGCTGCCGGCCGGCGCCAGTTCGATCAGCGATTTCTCGTGGCACATCGAGACGTCGATCGAACGCGCGTGGGTGCTCGCAACGCTGAGTCATGGTGATCGCCGTGTGCGCGGCGCGTGGCTCGTTGCTGCGCTTGTTTCGACGCCCGAGTTGCGGCGCGTTCTACTGTCAATCTCCCCCGCGTTCGGCAAGATCCCTGTCGACGGGCTGGGCGATGAGCTGCCTGCATGGATCGATGGCTCGCCCGAAGCCGCCGATGCGCCGTACGACCACAGCGACTTTTCGGCGGCAACGCCGGGCGAGGCGTCCGGCGCGATTCCAGTCGCATCCAAGGGTGGTTCGCTCGACCAGTATTGCGCAGACCTGACAGCGCGCGCTCGCGCGGGCGAGATCGATCCGGTCATCGGCCGTGAGCTCGAGATTCGCACGATGATCGACGTGCTGCTGCGCCGTCGGCAGAACAATCCGCTGGTAACGGGGGAGGCAGGCGTCGGCAAGACGGCCGTCGTGGAAGGACTGGCGCGCGCGATTGCATCGGGCAATGTGCCGCCGAAGCTTGCCGACGTGCGGCTGCTGTCGCTCGACGTCGGTGCATTGCTCGCCGGCGCGAGCATGAAAGGGGAGTTCGAGGCGCGTCTGAAAGGGCTGCTCGAAGCCGCTGCAAAATCGCCGGCACCGGTGATCCTCTTCATTGACGAGATTCACACGCTGATTGGCGCCGGCGGACAGGCGGGCACGGGCGATGCCGCCAATCTGCTGAAACCCGCGCTTGCGCGTGGCACGATCCGTACGATCGGCGCGACGACCTGGGCCGAGTACAAGCGCCACATCGAGAAGGATCCGGCGCTTACGCGACGCTTCCAGGTGCTGCAGATCGCGGAGCCGTCCGAGGCTGCTGCGGTCGATATGGTGCGCGGGCTTGTGCAAACGTTTTCCCGACATCACGGCGTCGTGATACTCGATGAAGCGATTCGTGCGGCGGTGACACTCTCGCACCGTTACATTCCGTCGCGTCAGTTGCCGGACAAGGCCATCAGCCTGCTCGATACCGCCTGTGCGCGCGTGGCGCTGTCGCAGCATGCCGCGCCGCGCGAACTGGACGACGTGCGTCAGCGTTTCGCGGCCGCGCGTGCCGAGGAAGCATTGCTCGTGCAGGAAGCCCGTATCGGTCTGGATACCGACAGGGCGTTGACGGGCGTGCGCGCGCGCATCGATACATTGGCGACCGAAGAGGCTGCGGTCGAGCATCGCTGGCGCGCTCAGGCGGCTGCCGCGCAGGCGTTGCTGGCCGCGCGCGAGTCCATTGGACCCGACGACGGCGAAACCCCACGGGACGAGGCGGCGGCGCTTCCGAAGCTGCGCGAACTCGAACACGCGCTCGCTGCGCTGCAAGGCGATGCACCGCTCGTATTCCCCGAGGTCGACGAGGCGATCGTCGCGGAAATCGTATCCGATTGGACTGGCATCCCTGTCGGCCGCATGGTGACCGATGAGGTCGCCGCCGTGCGCAGGTTGCCCGACACGCTCGAGGCACGCGTGATTGGTCAGACCGACGCACTGCGTCAAATTGGCGAACGTGTGCAGACCGCACGCGCAGGCCTCACGGACCCGAAGAAACCGCTCGGCGTGTTCCTGCTCGCCGGTCCTTCGGGCGTCGGCAAGACGGAAACCGCGCTGGCGCTGGCCGAAGCGCTGTACGGCGGCGAACAGAACCTGATCACGATCAACATGAGCGAGTATCAGGAGGCACATACCGTCTCGGGCCTGAAAGGGGCGCCACCGGGTTATGTCGGCTACGGTGAGGGCGGTGTCCTGACCGAGGCGGTGCGCCGCCGTCCGTATTCGGTCGTACTGCTCGACGAGATCGAGAAGGCCCACCGCGACGTGTACGAGATGTTCTTCCAGGTATTCGACAAGGGCTACATGGAGGACGGCGACGGCCGCTACATCGATTTCCGCAATACGACGATCCTGCTCACGAGCAATGTCGGTTCCGAACTGAGCACGAGTCTCTGCGCCGATCCGTCGCTCGCGCCGAATCAGGATGGATTGCGGGAAGCACTGACCCCCGAACTACTCAAGGCTTTCCCCGCGGCATTCCTCGGGCGCATGACCGTCGTGCCCTACCGGCCACTTGCCGACAGTGCGCTCGCGAGCATCGTCCGCCTGCATCTGGGGCGCGTCGTCAAGCGTATGGCCGACGGCCACGACATCGCGCTGACGTACGACGACGCGGTCGTCGATTACATCGTTTGCCGCTGTCTCGTGCAGGAGACCGGCGCACGCGTGCTGATCGGATTCATCGAGCAGCACGTGCTGCCCCGCTTGTCAGCGCTGTGGCTCGATGCCTTTGCGTCGAAGCAGACCCTTTCGCATATTGCGATCGGCGTGGTCGACCCGTCCGATGCACCGGCGCAAGCTCTCGCGTTCGAGGCGACCGCCCTTCATTCAGACGAGCCGGTTCGCTGAGCTCGCCGTCTAACCACCACCGTTCAGGAGCTTCATTCATGGCCGCTTCCAGCAGTTCGCAGAAATTCATTGCGCGCAACCGTGCGCCGCGTGTGCAGATCGAGTATGACGTCGAGGTCTACGGCTCGGAGAAGAAGGTCGAACTGCCGTTCGTGATGGGCCTGCTCGCCGATCTGTCGGGCAAGCATCCGGTCGAGCCGCTGCCGGCGGTATCGGACCGGCGCTTTCTCGAAATCGACATCGATAATTTCGATGAGCGCATGAAGGCGATCCGGCCGCGCGTCGCGTTCGCCGTGCCGAATACGCTGACGGGCAACGGGCAGATGATGGTCGACATGACCTTCGAGAGCATGGAAGATTTTTCGCCCGCCGCGATCGCGCGCAAGGTCGAGCCGCTGCGCCAACTGCTGGAAGCGCGTACGCAGCTCGCCAATCTGCAGACCTACATGGATGGCAAGTCGGGCGCCGAGGCGCTCGTTACGCAGCTGCTGCAAGACCCGGCGTTGCTCAAGTCGCTGGCCGCCGCGCCGAAGCCCGAGCGGCAAGCGGACGAAATTGCCGATCAAGACGGCGCGAACTGACCGACGAACCGATAAAGGATGACCATCATGGCGAAACAGGAAGCCCGGGCCGCAGTTGTACAGACAGCCACCGAGTCCGATTTCACTCAGCTGCTGGAGCGCGAGTTCCGACCCAAGACCGACGACGCGCGCGAAGCCGTCGAACTGGCCGTTCAGACGCTCGCCGAGCAGGCGCTGGCTCAAACGACGACGATCAGTGACGATGCGTACAAGAGCATCGCGGCGATCATCGCGCAGATCGATCACAAGCTCTCCGAGCAGATCAACCTGATCCTGCACCACGAGGATTACCAGGCGCTCGAATCGGCCTGGCGCGGCTTGAATCACCTCGTGTCGAACACCGAAACCGACGAACACCTGAAGATCCGCTTCATGGATGTCTCGAAGGCCGAGCTGCATCGCACGATGCGCCGCTACAAGGGCCTGGCCTGGGATCAGAGCCCGCTCTTCAAGCAAATCTACGAACAGGAGTACGGCCAGCTCGGCGGCGAACCGTACGGGTGCCTCGTTGCAGACTACTACTTTGACCATACGCCGCCGGATGTCGATCTGCTCGGCTCGATCGCGAAGGTCTCGGCTGCCGCGCACACACCGTTCATCACCGGCGCCGCACCATCAGTTCTGCAGATGGAGTCGTGGCAGGAGCTCGCGAACCCGCGTGACCTGACGAAGATTTTCACGCAGAACCTCGAATACACCGCGTGGAACTCGATGCGCAACACCGAAGACGCGCGCTATGTGGGACTCGCGATGCCGCGATTCCTCGCGCGCCTGCCGTATGGCGCGAAAACCAACCCGGTCGACGAATTCGATTTCGAGGAAGACACGAACGGTTCGGACCACGGCCGCTATGGCTGGGCGAACGCGGCGTACGCGATGGGCGTCAACATCAACCGTTCGTTCAAGCAGTACGGCTGGTGCTCGCTGATTCGCGGCGTCGAATCGGGCGGCACGGTCGAGAATCTGCCGACCCACACGTTCCCGACCGACGATGGCGGCGTCGACATGAAGTGTCCGACCGAAATCGCGATCTCGGACCGGCGCGAGGCCGAGCTGTCGAAGAACGGCTTCATTCCGCTCGTGCACCGCAAGAACACCGATCACGCGACCTTCATCGGCGCCCAATCGCTGCAGAAGCCTGCCGAGTATCACGATGCGGACGCGACGGCCAACGCGAACCTGTCCTCGCGTCTGCCGTACCTGTTCGCGTGCTCGCGCTTCGCGCACTACCTGAAGTGCATCGTGCGCGACAAGATCGGCGCGTTCAAGGAGCGCGAAGACATGCAGCGGTGGCTGAACGAATGGATCATGCATTACGTCGATGCCGATCCGACCAACTCGTCGCAGGAGACGAAGGCGCGCAGGCCGCTCGCGGCCGCTGAAGTGGTTGTCGAGGAGGTCGAGGGCAACCCCGGCTACTACAACTCGAAATTCTTCCTGCGCCCGCACTTCCAGCTCGAAGGGCTGACCGTCTCGCTGCGGCTCGTGACGAAGCTGCCATCGATCAAGGAAGCGGCTTAACCATCCGGTAGGTCCCGCCGGGCCGGACATCGAATTGCTTCGGTGGACGATGATCCACCTGTTTCAATCATTTAATAAAAGGAGTACTACGCATGGCACAAGATATTTTCCTGAAGATCGACGGCATCAACGGTGAATCGCTCGACGACAAGCACAAGGACGAAATCGAGGTTCTGAACTGGGAGTGGGACATCCAGCAGGAATCGACGATGCACGCCGGCAGCGGCGGCGGTGCCGGCAAGGCGACCGTCAAGGATCTGACGTTCGACCACAACATCGACCGCGCCAGCCCGAACCTCATGAAGTACGCGCTCACGGGCAAGCACATCGACCAGGCAACGCTGGTGATGCGCAAGGCCGGTGGCAACCCGCTGGAATATCTGAAGCTCACGATGAGCGACGTGATCGTCACGCGCGTGAAGCCGTCGGGCAGCAAGAACGACGCGGAAAAGAGCCGTGAATCGGTGTCGCTGTCGTTCGCGAAGGTCAAGCAAGAGTACGTCGTGCAGAACGCGCAGGGCGGCAGCGGTGGCGCCGTGACCGCGAGCTTCGACATCAAGGGCAACAAGGAAGCGTAATTGAGTGGATGCCTCGCAACCGGCGCAAGCGCATCGTCTCCGCCGGTTGTGGGGCGTCCCACACAGTGAATAAGGGTTCATAGCCGCATGCGTTCGATACCGACCGTCGCCACGCTGGCCTGTTTGCTTGCGCTTTCCGCCTGCGCGAGCAGTGGCGAGCCGAAGCCGAAGGAGCCGATCCGGCTCGACATGCGCGTGAACGCGCTGCCCGATGTCAATCCGGACGACCGGGGAAGGGCTGCGCCGATCGTCGTGCGCATTTACGAACTGAAGAACGACGGCGCCTTCGAGGCAGCCGACTTTTTCACGCTGCAGACCCAGGATAAGACGGTGCTGGCCGACGACGTTGCGAAACGCGACGAGCTGCAGTTGCGCCCTGGCGAGCACCAGACGCTCGTACGCCGGCCCGATTCGGCCACGAAGACCATCGGCGTGATCGCGGCTTACCGTGACTTGCCGAACGCGGTGTGGCGCGCAGTTTATGCGATGCCGGCTGTACCGGACAAGGCGTGGTATCGCTTGTTCACGCCGAAGCTGAAACTGACCATCGATCTAGAGGCCAAGGCCGTCAAGATTACGGAAGCCAAGAAATGAAACACGTCGCGCAACAAAACGGACGGCACGCATGAGCTGGTACGCCAAGGTCGCCTGGCAGGAAGGGCTGTTCTTCCGTCCGCAGCTGTTCCAGCAGCAGGACCGCTATTTCGAGAAATACGCGCATCAGCGCGCGGCGCCGCTGTCGCCGTTCTTTTTCGGTTTCACGCACTTCGCGCTGGACATCGAGGCGCTCGCGCTTGGTAAGGTCATCGTCAAATCGGCTGCGGGTGTATTCGCCGATGGCACGCCGTTCGATGCACCGGGCAACACGCCGTTGCCGCCGCCGTTGACGATTCGGCAGGAGCATCTCGACCAGGTCATCTATCTGGCCGTGCCCGTCCGGTTGCCGAATTGCGAGGAGACCACCTTCGACAATACCCCCGATTCGCTCGCACGCTATCAGGTGTTCGACACTGAGCTGCGCGACACGAACTCGATCGGTCTTGCGCCCGAGTCGGTGCAACTGTCGAACTTGCGCGTACGCCTGCTGCCGGAGAAGGAGCTGGGCGATGCCTGGATCGGTCTCGCACTCACGTGCGTGAAGACGATCCGCGCGGACGGCAGCATTGAGCTCGACGACACGCTCGTGCCACCGGTATCCGGTTACGGTGCGAGCGACCTGCTCACGAGCTGGGTCACGAAGATTCACGATCTCGCGCGCCTGCGCGCGAATGCGCTGGCGCAGCGGCTCGCCGGTACCGATGACACGACCGCGAGCGCGGCGACGGTTACCGATTACCTGCTCCTGCAGATTCTGAACCGCTACGAGCCGCTGCTGCAGCATCTGCTGCGTGTGCCGGCGACGTCGCCGGCCGACGTATACGCGCTGCTGATTAGCATGGCGGGCGAATTGTCGACGCATCTGCGCACTGACACGCGCCGGCCGCTCGAAACGCATCCGCCGTATCAGCATACGACGCCGAACGGGTGCCTGAAGCCGGTCGTCGACGACACGCACCGGCTGCTCAACGCCGTGTTGGTGCGCAGCGCGCAGAGCATCGTGCTGGAAGATCGCGGTCACGGCATGCGTAACGCGGTGGTCGATCCGGGTGATATGCACGGGTTCACCGCACTGGTGCTGGCCGTGCATGCTGCCATGCCACAGGATGTGCTGCAACAGCAGTTTCTCGCGCAAGCGAAGGCGGGGCCGTCGGACAAGCTGCCGAGCCTCGTGCGCAGTCACTTGCCGGGCATTGGTCTGCAAGCGCTGCCGGTGCCGCCGCGGCAGATTCCATTCAACGCGGGCTACATCTATTACGAATTGACCCAAGGCGGGCCGCTTTGGGAGGAAGTCGTGCGGCATGGTGGCGTTGCGCTGCACGTGGCGGGGGAGTTTCCGTCGTTGAAGTTGGAGTTGTGGGGCGTGCGCGTATAGTCGCCACCCGTTCCTTTTGGGATAGATCTTATAAATGCGCAATATTCGTCTCCTGCAAAGAAGTATTGCAACGTTGATTTTGTCGATTCTCGCAGGCGGGGTGTTGGCAGAGTCAGATTCGACGATCAAGCTCTGCCAGGACGCAGATTGTCAGATGCCGTTGGTAAGCGAACCTTATAAGTGGATGACGCTCGACGGACGGATTCTGATCGGTGGAATTGCTGATGTGAACGGTAACGCTCGCGTTGTTTCCGAATCCGATGTGACGAAGTATGTGCTTGAAACTGTCAATCGTCGCCTGGACTACTACGTGGAGCCGCGATGCTGGAGGGGTGACTTCGAGCGGTGCATCAAGATGACTGATTCGAAGAATATTGATGGATTTGATGATCCGGATTCGCGCAAGAAGCATGAGAAGGAAGCTGCGATCGAAGAAGATGCGGGAAAACAAATAGTACAGGCGCAGCTGAGTATTTATAGAAAAATGGCGGCCAAGAATGACGATCCACTGGCTTGGCTTGGGCCATTGCCAAAAGAATGGCAGCAAGACGATGTGCGCGCGCGCTGGAATAAACTCACGGATCGAATCTCAGAGGATATCGCCGCGTTCATGAAATCGGGCGATTCGTTTGAGAATTTTCGTTGCAAAACGCCCGCGGAATTTGGCGCAGTTCCGGATGAGGGCGCCGTGCAGAAGTTCATGACCGAGTTTGGCGCAGGCAAGACGCATGACGCTACATGGCACGGTGTCATGTTGGCGGCCAAAAAAGGCAACTGGCAGGCTCGATGGTTCGTGTATGCGAACTATAGAGATGTTCTCCGTCGCAAGAATAATCTTGCTTTGTTTTATCGAGTGCTGCAATTGAAGGAATGGTTGGTGTCTCATCAGATAGGTCCGATCTATTTGGAATTCTCGAATGATTTGGCTGAGACTGGTCTGGGGGGCGGGCTGTCTCGATCCATATCACCCGTAACTCTTATGGCTGCGCAGCGAGGTAGCTATACGGCCATGTCGAAGGTGGGGCATTCGCTCGATAACGGCGAATCGCCTGATCTTAAAAGATTGGGAAAGGCCATGGTTGCCTGCGCGAATTCCATCGTGCCGGAAGCGATGCGATGAAAGGCGGTAATGGGAACAACCCGTGGATGAATTCGATAGTTGAGGCCGGGCGTTGTTGCCATGCGGGAGTAGATGCTAGCGACAACAAAGGGGCTGCATGGTTGTAGCTCGTCGATGAATCGATCGATTCAATGGAGATGCCGTAATGGCTTTGTTTGATGCACCACGGACGTTATCGGTTTCCGGCGCTGCGCTGCCGATGTACGGCGGGCAGTCGATCCTCACTCCGGTGAAGCTTACCGGCAGCGAAACCATCGGAGAACTGTTCGAATACACGCTTGAGTTGAAAACTCCGGATGCGCTCGGGTTTTCGCAGAGCATCGCGGCGAACGTCAAACTCGACACGCTGATCGGCACGGAAGTGACCGTATCGATTCAGATCGAGGGCAAGGGTCGCTTCATCCCCGGCTTGGCCGGCAACGCCGGAATGGCCAATCTTGGTGCGGGCGCACGCGAGATTACCGGTATCGTCAGCCATGCGACGATCGTGCGTGAGGATGGCCGTTCGATCGTGTATGCGCTTACACTGAGGCCTTGGCTCTGGCATGCAACCAAGAATTGCGATTGCCGAATCTTTCAGGACATGTCCGTGGTCGAGATCACCGATGCGGTGCTCTCGTCCTATCCGTTCCCGGCCGAAAAACGTCTCACGACACCGCGACCGAACAAGGCATGGCCCAAGCGGGACATTCAGCGCCAGCACTTCGAAAGTGACTGGACCTTCCTGCAGCGCCTGTGGGAAGAGTGGGGCATCTACTACTTCTTCGAGCATAGCGAAGGTAAGCATCGCCTTGTGCTGTGCGACTCGATCGGCGCGCTCAAACCGCTTGGTGACGCGTATGCCGCGCTTCGCTACGAGCCGCCGACCGGTCGACGGCTTGACGAGGAACACATTCAGGACTTCTCGGTCGCCCACGCGCTGACCGCGGGCGCGGTGACGAGCGTCGACTACGACTATACGTTGCCGCGTGCGGACCTGACGGTGATGCGCGAAGAACCTCGCGAAACGGGGCTCGCCCACCAGGAGCATTACACATGGGGCGATTACGCGCAGCCGCAAGCTGGCGCGGCTGGGCTCTCGGGTGATCACAACGAGCCGCGCACGGAAGCGGAGTACCTGACGCTGGTGCAGATGGAGGCTTGGCGTTGTCAGGGGCTGAGGGCCTACGGCAAAGGCAACCTGCGGGGCGTGGTGACCGGGCAGACGTTCGTGCTGTCGCATTATCCGCAGGATGCGGCGAATCGCGAGTATGCGGTGATCGCCTGCAAGCTGACGATCGAGGAGACTGGCGAAGCGTCGGGATCCGGCCGGCGATACCGTTGCGAAGCGGATTTTACGGTGCAGCCGACCAATGAGCCATTCCGGTTGCTTCGTACGATTGCGAAGCCGCGCATGACGGGCGTCGAATATGCCGTCGTGACGTGCCCCGAGAATCAGGAAATCTGGACCGATGCATACGGGCGGGTGAAGCTCCAGTTTCTATGGGACCGGCTCGGCAATAACGACGAGCGTTCAAGTTGCTGGGTGCGCGTGGCCGGTGCGTGGCATGGCGATCAGTTCGGCGGAATCTTTCTGCCGCGCCGTGGGCATGAGGTCGAAGTCGCTTTCGTCAACGGCGATCCAGACCTGCCGATCATCGTGGGTAGTGCGACCAACGCGTTCAACATGCCGCCGTTCGCGTTGCCGGAGAACCAGACGCTGGCCGGCTATCGCAGCCGGGAGGTTGGCGGTCGTCGGGCGAATACGCTCGCCTTCGACGATACGAACGGAAAAATCCAGGCGCATCTGTCGAGCGACGAAGGTGCCTCGCAGTTGAATCTCGGGTATATCACGCGCATTGCCGGGAATGCGGGGCGGCAGGATGAGCGTGGTCGCGGGGCTGAATTGCGCACGGATGGTCATGGCGTATTTCGTGCCGGGCAGGGCATGCTGCTCACGACCGAAGTTCGGCAAAACGCGCAGGCCCATTTGACCGACATGGGTGAGACGACCGCCCGACTCGAAGAGGCCGAGCGTTGGCAGTCGATGATCGCGCAACTCGCGCAGCAGGCGACGGCTCAGGACGCGAACAGTCATCAGGAGGAAGTCGCCGGGATACTCGCCAAACAGAACGCTGCGATAGGTGGATCGCAAGGCGCCGCCGCAGATGGCTTTTCTGAACTCGGCGCGCCGCATGTCGTTATTGCTGGCGCTGCCGGTATCCAGACCACGACGCCAGCGACAACGCATATCGCAAGCGGTCAGCACGTCGCACTGACGAGTGGGAAGCACATTGCGGCGTCGGCGAACGGCAGCGTTCTCATCAGCGCGCAGGATACGGTGCGCCAGTTTGCGGCGCGTGGGGGCATGAAATCCGTCGCGGCAGATGGGGACATCGACATTCACGCACTTAAGAAGGCGATCAATCTGCTCGCCCTGCTCGAAGTCAATGTATCTAGCGACACGATTCATATCAGCGCAAAGAAGAAGCTGGTGTTGAACGGAGGCGGCAGCTATATCGAGCTTGAACAAGGCAGTATCAAGAGCGGCACCAGCGGTGTCTGGCTTGCGCATGCGGCCAACCACTATTTCCCGCATCCCGACGAAGTGCCTGTCGAGCTTCACGTTCCCAAGGTGTGTATCGAGTGCCTGCTGAAAGCCGCGAAGAGCGGTGCATCCGCTGTTCCTCGGCTTTGAGATTTGCTTCATGAAAACGGTAAACGAAAGCGGAAAACTCTACGGCCTGGTTGATGGCGCCCAGTACCCGGACGCGCTTGCTACGTGGGTACTCGAGTTCTCGCCGGAGGTGCGATCGCTATTTGAGGGGTTGCCTGAGGAAGAAGCGGGAAACGCTGCGCCGATCCTCTTCGAGATAGACGACGCGAAGAGCGATTGGGTTCGCCAGATCGATCAGATGGATCGGTACCGGCCATGTTTCACGGTCGTGCGCAGCGCCTTGAATATCGACGAGCTCAAAACGCATTTGCAACGTTTTCTCTTTGTCGACATCGGGGAAGGGATGCAAGTGCTGCTCCGCTGGTTCGACCCGCGTTCGCTTTCGTCGATTCTGGAGGTGTGGGGGAAAGCGACGCAGGTCGTACTCACCCGTCCGATGGCGATGTGGATGTACCGCGGCCGCCACTCGGAGTGGCAACACGTTGAAATCGACGAGCGTGCGGCGGCCGCAGGCACGGGAGAGTTTCCGTGGTTCTTTAGTCAACAGCAGCTCGATGAGTTGGAACGGCATGATGACCCTCATGCGCTGATGAGCGAGTTGAGCGACCTTGGTTTGATCGACGCGAACCAGTCGTATGCAACGCGATACCAGGATTTTCTTCGACGCTATAACCGCGCAGGTGAGTGGGGGTTGACTTCACGTGCGGACCGCCACGCGTTCTGTGTAGCCTCGTACCAGTACGGAGAATCTTTCGAACGCCTCGATGAAATTCGATCGGCGATTCGGTCGAGTATCGCCAGCGAGGCTCCGTTGGTGCAATCGTTCGAAATGGTTCCGGCATATGTCTGGCGAGAGTTGACGCGTGGTCTCGAGAGGCGCACGAAGTCTCTCGAAAAACAGGATACTGGTAAATGATCGCGTCTATCTGGAAGTGTTTCGCTGCGCTATTCGCCGTTGGACTGCTGCTGACATTGGCGGGTTGTTCGGATGCAAACGAGAGCGATCCGTCCAGTGTGGGTGGCTATAACTATACCGACTACTACATCGACAAATTCCACGTTACCAACGAGGGCCAACAACTGTCTGCGGGAGGGGCGAACATGTTTCCGAAGGAAGCAGGACGGGAGCGCTCGGAAATTGGAGGTATGTGCTGTATCGGTATTCCTTCAAAATGGCGGCCTAGCATGAGGCTCGTGGTCAGGTGGAATGTCGACAAGGTGCTAGACGGTAAGCATCTTGGTACCTGGTAAACGGCGACTACCGAGGTGCCACCATACGGGCCACGGACCTATGGCTTTTGGGTACATTTTCTTCCGGGTGACCGTATTCGCGTAGAAATTCAGGATAAGTCGCCGATGCCAGTTAGACCTGCTGAGCAGGATCCCTACATTGTGCAGGGCGTGCTGGACCACGAATTGAGCAAGAATTGAGGAGAAGATGCGATGAACGTAATCCGCTGGCCCGAGCCGTTCTATGAACACCGTCGTCTGGAAAATACAACGGTAATGCAAGAACTGGAGATCGGGAAATGACCGTGTTTGTCTGGAAGCGTTTCGCTACGATATTCGTCGTTGGGTTGTTGTTGGCATTGACGGGTTGTTCGGATGAAAACGAGAGCAATCCGTCGAGTGTAAGCGGCTACAACTACACTGACTATTATATTCATCAATTTAGGATTTCAAACGAAAACCAAGATCTGTCGGCGAGCGGTTCAAACATGCTGCCTAAGCAGGCAGGGCAACAGCGTTCAGAAAGTGGTGGATCGTGCTGCATCGGTATTCCTTCCCATTGGCGTCCCGATATGAGGCTCGTGGTTAAGTGGAAGGTCGACAAGCTTCAAGACGGAAAGACGCCTGGAAAATGGTATACGGCGACAACAGATGTACCGCCATATGGGCCGCGGACCTATGGATTTTGGGTACATTTCCTTCCAGGCGACCGTATTCGCGTTGAAATTCAGGATAAGCCGCCGATGCCTGTTAAACCATCTGAGCAGGATCCCTACATTGTGCAGGGCGTGCCGGATCCTGAATTGAACAAGAAGTAAGGAGAAGATGCGATGAGCGTAATTCGTTGGCCTGAACCATTCAACGAGCAAGGACGTTTGCCCGAAGGGGACGCTGCCCGACTGACGGGACAAAGTGCCTTGGCACAGGGGGCGCCGGGCTGTCCGCAAACGCTGCACGTCAATCTGTTCTTCGATGGTACGAACAACAACCGAGAATGGGATACCAAGAATGCGAACAAACCGACACATAGTAATGTCGCGAGACTGTCTTTTGCGTGTCCTCAGAACAAGGGCGCAGGCATTTTCTCAGAGTACGTTCCGGGCGTCGGAACTCCGTTTCCTGAAATTGGCGAAACAGCATTCTCGTCGGAAGGTAAGGCATTCGCTCTTGGTTTCGGCATGCGCGTGGCGTGGGGGTATACCCGCTTGCTGAACGCGTTGCATCAGGCAATGACAGGTAGCGCGCTGCTGGATAACACAGAAGCCCGCGCCTTGTGCTCGATGATCGACGCTGACGTCATCGCTTCTAATGGCACGTTAGCCCAGTCCGCGCGAATGGCATCAAAGGTTCTGCCTGTAGCCGGGCCTCTCGCAGCCGCTTCACGGATGTACCACGGATACAAGACTCGGGCGAAGCTGGAGCGTCTCCACGGAGAGCTGTCCGCGCTTCAGAAGAAACATAGCGGGCCGGGTGGTCAACTCAATCGTTCGATCAAGAAAGCGTGGGTGAACGTTTTCGGGTTCTCGCGCGGTGCGGCGAGCGCGCGCGTATTTGTCAACCGCCTCATCAACACCTGGGCACCAGGTGGAATGATTGCTGGTTCGATTCCGTACGAGGTCAATTTCCTGGGAATTTTCGACACGGTGGCATCGGTCGGACTGCCGGATACCGTTACCGCGGCGATCAATTTGGCCGACCTCGACGGGCACTGGGCATGGACAGCGGAAGGTGCCCTCAACATCCCCGCGTCGGTAAAGAAGTGTGTGCATTTTTTCTCGATTCACGAACAGCGGATGAGTTTCCCGCTCGATTCCATTCGAGAGAATCAAGCCTATCCGGTCAGCGCGCCGGGCAGGATTGAGGTCGCCTACCCGGGGGTGCATTCGGACGTGGGGGGCGGTTATGCGTTCAATGAAGAAGGCAAGTCGCGGGACGGCGATGGTAGCAAGCTCAGCCAGATTGCCTTGCACAACATGTATATCGAGGCATTAAAGGCCGGGGTGCCGTTGATGCTTTACTCCGATATTCGTAAGCGGGACGACTTGATGAGAGACTTCTCGTTGACGTCATCTGTTGCCCGTGCCTTTAACGACTGGCTCTCGACAGTCAATCAGAAACCCCTCGACAGCGTCGAATCGGCGCTTCGCATAGGCATGGGGCAGTCGCTCGCATGGCGTACCTTGCGCGCGGATTATGGAAATCCGCAAGCCTACATCACGTCGCAGGAATTCTTCCGTCGCGCGCCTGAACACGAGGTCACGCCCTACGGACTGGAGGCGCGAATTAAGAGCAAGGCCACATCGGCTTCGCGGCTTGACGACTTGAAGCGCGAGAAGCAGCAGCTTGAGAAGCAGAAGGCAGGCCTTGACGCAGCGGCGCTCAGCATGCCTGCGATTCCGGCCCTCGCGAATCCGTTCAAGAAAAAAGCGGCCGAACTTGCCGAGCAAATCAAGAAGAAGGATGCCGACATCCTGGCGGCCGCGGCGGGGAAAGCTCCTCGCCCTGGCGAAGGCACGACGGACGTGATGACGAACGACAAGACCGACCTTCTGGAAGCCGCGGAAGAGTTCCGGCTCTTGCTGGCGTATCTGTATCCCGATCAACGATGGCGTTGGCAGGTGTACTGGGCACTCCCACCGGCAGACACGGTGACGCTGAAGAAGGGGCCGATCGGAAAGGCAATTCCCTTGGAGCAGAACGCCGAGGCGTATTACTTGACGGTCGACCGGAAGGATGTCGCTACGCACCGTAGGCAAGGGTCCAGGGCTGCCTGGATGGGGGACCGTGACCGGGTGATCATGCTATTCGGCGCCGTCGCGGGGTATCAGCCGACCCTGGATTTTGTTCTCTCGCCGACGCAGGAGATGCTACCGTTCCTGCTTAAGCACACGTCTGACGACGCCGTGCGAAAGCTGCCTCGCGCCGCGACCCGCTTGCTGGACGATTATGTTCACGATAGCCGCGCATGGTTCCGCGTGCCCTATTTCCATGAATACGCACCCGGCGGTTACGGTTGGGCACGGACGGTCTTCGTCGGCGACGACAGGCGCGTGCGATCGCTCGGCCTGAAAGACGATGCCGCGCACATTGCCGCCGAACGTGCAAGGGTGGCGGCGGCGGATCGCGGCAACTACCTCGCCGAGCAGTTCCGGACGTTACCGCCGCCAGCGAAAGTCGACTTCAGCACCTTTCCGCGCTATTGAGCGCGCCAGCCTACGAATAGCACCATGTCTACCAGCATCGCAGTCGTCGGGGACACAACCGACCATGGCGGCCGGATCATTACCGGCTCGGATACGCACAAAATCGGCGGCAAGAAAATTGCCCGCCTGCACGATCTTGTCGATTGTCCGGAAACCTATCCGGACGGACGTCCGCACGGGATCAACAAGATTATCGAAGCCCATCCTACGCTCAGCGTCGGCGGGCGGTACGTTGCATTACATGGGCACCGCACCGAATGCGGCTGTCGGTTGATTGCCGCTTCAACGGCCAAGGTGGGGCGCTAACTATGTCGACACCCAGGAAATCCAGTGCACCGTTTGGCGCCGCGCAAACTCCCGTGAACGGCGAGGAAACATTGGAGAAAGCGCTGAACCGGGGGGACGATACGCCCGCCAGCCTGGATATTGCGCCTCCCGAAAGTTTCGAGCAGCGTCTGGCCAAGGTCAAGGTCGCGTCAAATCCGTTGCTCGAGGCTTCCCGCGTGTTGCTGCGTGCGCAGGCCGACATGCCAGAAAGATTTGAGTCGAGAGACGCGGTCGTGTTGTTGCGGAGGCTTCTCGCAGAGGAGGTCCGCGTGTTCGAGAGGCTATGCGAGCAGACCAATATCCGTCGCGACCACATGATCGGCGCGAGCTACTGCCTGTGCACGGCACTCGATGAAGCGGTCGCGCAAACCGCATGGGGCAAGGAGGGCTCGTCGGCGATCGAATGGATCCAAGGTGGACTCGCGACCACTTTCCATGGAGACCTCAAGGGCGGCGACAAGGTCTACCTGCTGATCGGCCGCTTGCTGGAGGACCCTCACGAGCATCGAGACCTCCTTCAGGTGATCTACCGGATTCTCAGTCTTGGTTTCGAAGGCCGCTACCGGGGCGTGACCGACGGTAAGCGCAAGCACGACGCGATTCGTCAGCGGCTCTACAACGTGATTACGTCGCAGCGCGATCCGGCGCCGCTGACGCTGTCGCCCCACTGGCAATCGACCGCGAAAGGCAAGCGCTTGGCCTTCACCGATTTTCCGGTATGGATCACCGTAACGGTACTGTCGGTAATCCTGCTCGGACTTTTCGGATGGTTCAAGTACGAACTGTTCAGCCGTAGCGCGGATGTTCAGAAGCAGATCGCCAACATCGCCCGCATGACGCCGCCGCCTGCACCGCCGCCACAGTTGCACCTCAAGCAGTTGCTCAAGGATGAAATTGCTGCCGGCACTGTCAGCGTCGACGAAGACGCCCGCCACAGCGCCGTCACGTTCCGCGGCGACGCGATGTTCAAGCCCGGCGGCGCTTCGGTTCAGGCATCGATGAATCCGCTGATTTCGAAGATAGCCGCAGAGATCGCCAAGGTGCCGGGCAAGGTAACGATCATCGGCTACACAGACAACGTGCCGATTCGCAGCCGGCATTTCGCATCGAATCAGGTGCTGTCGGAAGAGCGCGCCACCCAGGTCATGCAGATGCTGCAAACCGCCGGGGTGCCGGCCAACCGGCTCGAAGCCGTCGGGAAGGGCGATGCCGATCCGGTCGGCGACAACCGCACCGCGCAGGGGCGCGCACAAAACCGGCGCGTCGAGATCGACGTCGCACGCTAAGCCAGATCCGTTTCCGGAATAACACATGAAGAAGTTCCAGTTCCTGTCGTTTCTGGCCTCGCGCCAGTTCCTCGCGTTCCTCGCACTGATCGTTGTCGCACTGGTGATCTGGTTCGTCGGCCCGTTTTTCGCGTTCGGTGGGCTCAAGCCGCTCGCCGGCGCCGGCATGCGCGTGCTGCTGATCGCGCTGTTGCTCGCCGGTGTGCTGCTCTGGCTCGTGGGCTTGTCGACGAGCGTCGTGTTTGTCGCGTTGCTGTGCCTGCTGATCTGGTATGCGGCGCCGCTGCTGTCGCTCGGCCATACGGCGCCGCTCGAGCCCGTGTCGGCCCGACTCACCGCGATCGCACTGGTCGTGGCCGCTTTTGCCCTCTTCTGGATCGTCCGCCTGTGGCAAAAGATGCGCGAAGACGATGCGTTCATGAAGAAGATGCTGCGCATGGATCGCCGCAAGGATGAATCGCCTGCTGCCCCACGCTTGCGGAAAATCGAAGGGATCGTGACGAGCGCGCTCACGCGCCTCAAATCGATGCGTACCGGCGCGCGTGGTCTTGGCAAGCTGTTCCAGGGCAAGCGCTATTTGTACGAGTTGCCGTGGTACATCACGCTCGGATCGCAAAGGGCCGGCAAGACCAGCGTACTGATGAACGGCGGATTGGTGTTTCCCGTTGCCGAGCAGATGCAGCGCGCGGCCGGGATGCCTGTCGGCGACGCTGCCTCGGTGGACTGGTGGCTGACCAATGACGCGGTGTTGATCGACACGGCCGGCTACTACACGCGTCATGGCATGTCGACGGCCGAGGACGTCGATGCGCCCGTCGCGGAAACGGCAAAGCAGACAACCGGCGTTCCGGGCAAGAACGGCGCCGATGTCCAGCCGGCTGGAGAGGCTAAAGACGATGCGAAGCGGAATGAGGCAGCGCAATCGAAAGCCGCCGCCGTGTCGACCGCCAGCGGCCATGTCGTTCCGCCCGGTCAAGATGCGGGTGAACGCAGACAGAAGATCGATCGCGCGGAATGGCTTGGATTTCTGGGCATGCTGCGCCGGCATCGGCCTCGCGCGCCGATCAACGGCGCGTTGCTGACGATCGATCTTGCCACGTTGGCAGGTGCCGACGAACAGGCGCGTGTGGCTGAGGCTGCCGCGTTGCGTGCGCGGCTGGCCGAACTGAGACAGGAGTTGGGTATTCGTTTCCCTGTCTACGTGATGGTCACGAAGATGGATCGTCTGACGGGTTTCGCCGAGTATTTCGGGACGCTGGCGGCTGAGGGGCGGGCGCAGGCGTGGGGCTTCACGCTTCCATATGGCAAGGAAACGGTTGCAAAGGAAGGGCTGCGCGCGCGCTGCCAGGCGGAACTCGCCGAACTCGCGCAACGGCTTAGCGGTTCGATCGATACGCATCTGCAGGATGAGCACGATTCGCGCAAGCGCCGATCGCTTGCCGCTTTGCCCGAGGAGTTTGCCGCGCTGCTCGGACCGCTGCTCGACTTGATCGACCGGGTGTTTCTCGACTCGCGTTACGACGATACCCAGCTCCATTCGACGTTGCGCGGCGTGTATTTCGCGAGTGCGCGGCAACAGGACGGCGAGATCGTTGTTGAGCGCAGTACAGTCGTTCAACGCCTTCTGTCGACTCAGGACCGAGTTCCCGTTTCGTCGGCTCGGGCCGCCGAGGGCAACCAAGGTTTCTTCCTGCACGACCTCCTGACCCGTGTCGTGTTCCCGGAAGCGCATCTGGTGAGCCCCAACCTGCGCTGGGAATACCGCTACCGGCTTTTGCGCCTGATCGGCCACACGTTGGCCCTGCTGTTGTTCGTGTGGCTGGCAATCGGATTCCGCGCGAGCTTCGGCCACAACAGCGACTATCTCGATGCGATTGGCCGCAAGGTGACGGCGCTCACGGCTCGCGTCACCCAGCTCTACAAGGAACCCAAACTGGAAACCGTGCCGGACACGCTGACCGACGCACGCTATCTGCCGACCTTCCCGGGCCTGGACCTGTCGGGCCCGGACAGTACGTGGCGCTACGGTCTCTATACGCCAACGGACATCGCCACCGAAAGCCGCCAAGCCTACGACGCGCTCGAGGACAACCTGCTGCTGCCGCAGATCGTGCGCCGCCTGGAAGACGTCATGTCCGGTGCGATCGCCAGCAAGGATCCGAAGGCCGCCTACGATGCGCTGCGCGTATACCTGATGCTGTACGACAAGGCGAAGTTCAATGCAGATGACGTCAAGGCATGGGTGCTCGACGACTGGGCGAAGACCGACAGCGCGGCTGTTTTCGGTGGACGTGCGTCGATGATCGACCACGTGCAGCAGCTTTTCTCCGGTGAGCGCGTGGTGCAATCGCCGCTGATTCGCAACGATGCCCTGGTGCAGCAGGCGCGCGCGTTTCTCGACGGCAGCAACGCCACCGACCGTCTTTACCAGCGCGCGAAGGCGGCCATGCTCAAGGAAGCGCCCGATGAGTTTACGTTGCTGCGCGCGGTCGGCCCGCAGGCCGGCACGGTGTTCACGCGGGCGAGTGACGCGCCGTTGTCGCGCGGCGTGTCGGGTCTGTTCACGTACGAAGGTTATCGGAACCTGTTCGACAAGCGATTGCCGGAATTCGTGCAGATCGCGCGAGACGACGATGCGTGGGTGATGGGACGCTCGTATCTGGCGGGGTTGTCGGATTCGGCTCAAAAAAAAACGGCTGAGATCGTGAGCAACGCGACCGGCGCGGACGATGCGTTGACCGATGCGGTCCGCCGCGAATACCTGATGGAATATGCGCAGCAGTGGGACGCGTTTCTCGACGACATCCGGACCGTGAGCGGCACGAGCCTTGCGTTCAATCTGAAGGTGCTGCGCAGCTTCGCGGCGCCCGATTCGCCGCTGGTGCGGCTTGCGGGCGCAGCCGTGCACGAGACGACGCTCACGCAGTCGATGGCCGCGTCGGACGGTTCGCTGCTGCAGCGGGCCGCCGATCAGCTCAATCAGAAGGCGGACAAGGCGTTGGGTATTCGAGCGTCGGAACGCGTCGAACGGGAACTCGTCGACAATCACTTTGCGGCGCTGCGCGAGGTCGTGACAGGGAGCGTGGATGCGCAATCCGATCCGCAGCCTGCCGCCACGCAGGCGGACAAGACGGGGCTGGACGGCGTCACCAACCTGCTGAACGACTATTACACGACGCTCACCGTTGCCGACAATGCGTTGTCGAACAACAGCATGCCACCGGCGAGCGACGTAGCCGCGAAACTGAAGATGACGGCCGACACGATGCCCGCGCCGTTCCGCGCGGTATTGCTGCAGCTCGCCGCCGATGGTTCGCGCGAAGTCAATCAGGGGATTGGCCAACTGCTGTCGCGCCAGATGCGGGCGGTGGTCGGCGACACATGTCGGCTGATTGTCGAGGGCAATTATCCGTTTTCACCGGACAGCAAGCGTGATGTCAGCATCGACGATTTCACCCGGGTGTTTGCGCAGGGCGGCGTGATCGACGACTTCTTCGCAAAAACGCTTGCGCCGTTCGTCGATACGGCCGCGAAGCCTTGGCGTTACCGGACACTGCCGGGCGCGACCGAACCCATGCAGGGGCCGGACCTTGAGCCGTTCGAGCATGCGAAGGCAATCCGCGACGTCTTCTTCAACGATCCCGGCCACAAGCAACTGACCTGGAAGGCCGACATCCGGATTCCCGAGCTCGACCCGACGATCATGAGCCTGTCGCTCGACATCGATGGACAGACGACGCTTTATCAACACGGTCCGGTCGCGCCTTTCACGGTCACGTGGCCGGGGCCGCGCGGCGGCGTCCACACGGAAATCACGGCCAGTCCGCGGATTCGGCCGGATACGTCGACGATCGCCGCGGACGGACCGTGGGCGTTGATGCGCCTGCTCCAGACGGGTCGTGTGGTGGAGACGGCGACGCCGGGCCGCACACGCGTCGCGTTCAGTTTCGACGGTCGTCAAGCGGCGCTCGACGTCGTGAGCGCCGGGAGTGTCGCGAATCCGCTGACGAGCGACGTGCTGAAGACGTTCCGGTGTCCCAGCACGATGTCGGCGTTCAACCTGCCGGACAGCGGCCCGCCGCCGGGGTTGCCGCGAGGCATGTTGCCGGCGAGCGCGGGAAGCGCTTTCCACTGAACCGGCAGGGATCGATCGATGACTCTTTCGACAACTGATCCGCAGGGCCACGCAGGGGCCGTGGCGTCGCCGCCTGTTGCCGCACGGCTCAAGGCAGCGGAGCAGGCGATCAACCCGCTGCTCGAAGCGTCGCGCATCCTGTTGCAGGCGTTGTCCAATACGCCTGAAACGCTCGATGCCGACGCTATTGCACGGTGGCGTCGATGGCTGGGCCAGGAAATTCTTCTCTTCACCCGAATCTGCGGTGAGTTCCAGGTCCGACCCGAGCACGTCCGGTGCGCAAGCTATTGTCTGTGCTCCGCGCTCGACGAGGCGGCGATGCAGACGTCTTGGGGAAAGGGCGAAACAACCGGCGTCGAATGGCAGGACAACAGCCTGGCGAGTGTGTTAGGGCATGATCGTCAGGGCGGCGACCGTGTTTTCCAGCTGATCGACGAGGCAATGCGCCATCCGCGCGAGAACCTCGATCTGATTGAGTTGTACCAGAACATACTCGATCTCGGGTTTCGTGGGCGATACCGATTCGAAGCAGGTGGTCAAAAGCGCTTGCAGGTCATTCGCGAACACGTACACGACGTGGTTATGTCGGGTGGGCAGAGCGTGAATCGCATCAGCGAGCCGCTGAAACGTCGGCGACAGACGGTCGATCCGTGGGTACGTCCGGTGGCGGTGCGTCGGTCGCGAACGAGGTTCGTCGGAGGTCTCGCGGTTGCGTTGCTGCTGGGAGCGGGGGGATATGCCGCCGTAGACCGTTGGGTTCGCACGAAAGAGAGGCTCCGGGCGTCGCCGCTCGATGCGCTGGCTCGCAATCTGGAACTGCGCCTTCGCGATGAAGTTGCTGCAGGGAATGTCGAACTGATCCGCGACGCCGGGCGCAATGCCTTGACGCTCCGATTCAGCGGAATGTTTGGGCCCGGGGAAGCAACGGTGGCGCCGTGGGGCGCTTCGGTGGCGGCTTCGGCCGGCCGAGAAATCGCGGCTGTGACCGAGGGCGCGACCGTCCGGGTGGCGGGATACGCGGATAGCACACCGATCAGTTCGACACGTCAAGCATCTAACCAGGCGCTTTCCGAAGTGCGAGCACGGCGCGTGGCCCAAATTCTCGTTGCGGCAGGAGTACCGGCGCCGCGCATCAACGTCGAGGGAAATGGCGATGCCGATTCGCTGGCGGACAACGGCACCGCGTCGGGAAGGGCGAGAAATCGTCGCGTCGAAGTGACCATTACAGATTGATGCCTGATTGCGAACGTGCGCGCGCTCATTGACGTGCTGCGCGAGCGGGCCGGCACCGACTCGCGCGACAAGGCGGTCGGGCCGGCGGAGCACGAGCGGGCGAAGTGACGGGCGCGATGACGGAGCGATGAAGGGCCCGTGAGGCGGGCGCGGCAATTCGTCCCCATTCCCCGAACCCGTGCCCGCTCGCGGTTTTTCCCTCGCTCGCGCCGCGCAGCCGGGAGAATTTCTCCCAAAAGCATCACAAGTCATTCATCCGATGAAAAATCCGCGGTGGTCCCCTGTATGATGCGCACCTTGCGCATGAATTCGATGCGTCCCCGATCCGCCCGCCGCGCCCGAACCGCCCGGTGCGGGATCGAAAGATTCTGTAATATAAATTCCGTATACTCGTAATTTCTGATCCAGGCGCCGCCTGCCTCCGTCGCAGGCCGACCGCCCACGCAGAACAACCAGATGCGTCGCCGCCCGGCCGTCCCGCGCCGCGACATGCTATGCGCCACCACTGAACAATCTATGTCTTCCCGCCACCCTGGTCCGCCCGGCCGTGCCGCGACGGCGATCGCCCGTGTGTCGACGCTGATCCGCAACGAGCGCGTGCTGTCGCCGCTGCTCGCGCTCGGCATCGGCCTGCTGCTGATCGTGGTTTTCCAGCACCTGTCCGAATCCGTCGACTATCGGTCGGTGATCCGCCAACTGCGCCACATGTCCGTCGGCGAATGGGGCGCGTCGCTGGCCGCGACGGCCCTCAGCTATCTCGCGCTCGTCGCCCGCGATGCGGTCGGCCTGCGCTACGTCGCCGCGAAGGTGCCGCGTGCCGCGCTGTGGATCGGCGCGATCGCCGGCTCCGCGCTCGGCAACGCGACCGGCTTCGGCGCGCTGACGGGCGGCGCGGTACGCGCTCGCGTGTACGGCGTGTCGGGCGTCACGCCCGCGCAGATCGGCCGGATGACGGTATTCACCAGCGGCACGCTCGCGCTCGCGCTGGTACTGATGACGGCGCTCGGCATGGTCTGCGTGCCGCAGACGCTCGCAGCAATGCTGCATGTCGTGCCCGGCGTGCTCACGTGGAGCGGCGCCGCGCGGTGTTGCTGCCGGCCGCGCCGGTCGGCTTCCCGACCTTCATCACCGTGTACGCGGCCGCGCTGCTGCTCGGGATGATCGGCCATACGCCGGGCGGGATCGGCGTGTTCGAGGCCGCGATGGTCTTCACGCTGGGCCGCGAAGTGCCCGCGCACGAGATGGTCGCCGCGCTGATCGCCTATCGCGCGATCTACTTCGGCGTGCCGCTCGTGCTGTCGGCCGGCCTGCTGGCCGGTTTCGAGGGCCGCGCGCTGCGGCGCCGGCTCGTGTCGCGGCAGGCCGCGCGCGTGTCGCAACTGGCGCCGCTGTTCCTGAGCCTCGTGACCTTCGCGGTCGGCGGGATGCTGGTGATCTCGAGCGCGACGCCCGCGTTCTGGCACCGGATCGCGATCCTGCGCAACATCGTGCCGCTGTGGGTGCTCGAAGGCTCGCAGGTGATCTGCAGCGTGCTGGGCGTCGCGTTGCTGTTCGTCGCGCGCGGACTGCTGCGGCGGCTGGACGGCGCATGGTGGATGACCTTCGCGCTGACGCTCGCGAGCCTCGCGCTGTCGTTCGCGAAGGGCCTCGCGTTCGTCGAGGCGGGCGTGCTCGGCACGCTGCTGGTGCTGCTGCTCGTCAGCCGCCGCCGTTTCAACCGTCACTCGTCACTGCTCGCCGAGCGTTTCACGGTGAGCTGGTTCGTGTCGGTGACGATGGTGCTCGTCCTCGCCGTGTGGGTGCTGTGCTTCGCGTTCCGCGACGTGCCGTACACGCGCGATCTGTGGTCGCATTTCGCGTTCGACGAGCGCGCGCCGCGGGCGCTGCGCGCCACGCTCGCGGCCGGCGTGTTCGTCGCGATGTTCGCGCTGTGGCAGCTGCTGCGTCCCGCACCCGGCCGTTTCGTGAAGCCGGTCGCGCAGGACCTGCTCGACGCCGAGCAGATCATCCGCGCGCAGGAATGCAGCGATGCGGGCCTCGCGCTGATGGGCGACAAGTCGTTCCTGTTTTCCGAATCGCGCCGCGCGTTCCTGATGTACGCGAAGAACGGCCGCACGTGGGCCGCGCTGCACGACCCGGTCGGCCCGCGTGAGGAATGGCCGGCGCTGATCGGCAAGTTCATTGCGCTGGCGCACGCGCACAGCGGCCGTGCGGCGTTCTACCAGGTGCGCGCGAACGCGCTGCCGCTGTATCTCGACGCGGGGCTCACGCTGATGAAGCTCGGCGAGGAAGCGCACATCGCGCTCGACCGGTTCGACCTGAAGGGCTCGAACCGGTCGCACCTGCGCTATGCATTGCGCCGCGGCGACAAGGACGCGCTGACGGTCGAGGTGATCGCGCCGCGCGACGTGCCGGCTGCGCTGCCGTCGCTGCGCGACATCTCGGACGGCTGGCTCGACAGCCGCGACGCGCGCGAGAAAAGCTTCTCGGTGGCCGCGTTCCACGACGGCTATCTCGCGACGCAGTCGGTGATGCTGGTGCGCCAGGCCGACAAGCCGATCGCGTTCGTCACGTTCATGACGACCGACCTCAACACCGAGGCGACGGTCGGCGTGATGCGCCATCTGCCGGACGCGTCGCCGTATGCGATGGAGTATCTGTTTACGCAGCTCGCGCTGCATCTGAAGGAAGCGGGATTCCGCAAGCTGAGCCTGGGCATCGCGCCGTTCTCGGGGATGGGGGCGGCGAAGATGCCGTCGCCATGGCACCGATTCGGGCTGATGGTCTGGCGCTTCGGCGGCCGCTTCTACAACTTCCGTGGCTTGCGTGCATTCAAGAGCAAGTTCGAGCCGCACTGGGAGCCGCGCTATCTCGCGGCCTCGGGCTCGGTTGGCGTGTTCGTCACGCTCGCGGATCTGTCCCTGCTGGCTGGAGGTCGGCGTTCATGATGTTGAAGAAGGGTATCGCGCAGGCGGCAGTCGCCTGCGCGGGAATGATGCTGGCCGGCGCCGCGCTCGCGGCGCAGCCGGCGGCGGCGAAACCGGAAACCGTGTCGGGCGGCCGCTACGGCCCCGTGACCGTGACGAAGCCGAGCGGCCCGCTGCGCGGCTTCGTGGTGCTGTTCTCGCGTGAGCGCGGCTGGGGCGCCGCCGACCAGCAGGCGGCCGACGCACTCGCGAAAGCGGGCGCGATGACGGTCGGCGTGGATTCGGAGCGCTATGCGGCGAACCTCGCCGCGAAGCAGGAAACCTGTCACCACCTCGACGGCGACGCCGAGGCGGTCAGCCACCAGCTCGAACGCCTCGCGCAATCGGCGCGTTACTACACGCCGATCGTCGCGGGCGTGGGCCAGGGCGGCGCGATCGCGAAACAGATCCTGTCGATGGCGCCGGAGAACACGATCGCCGGCGTCGCGTCGGTGGCGCCGGCCGCGAAGCTCGATGCGCGCTTCAAGCCGTGTCCGCCGGATCCGACGATCGTGCGCCGCGCGATGCCGGGCTTCGTCGAAACGGCCGCGGCCGGCGACACCGCGAAGCTCGTGTCGCTCGTTACGTCGCACCTGCACGACACCAGCCGCAGCGACGAGCTCGACGTGTCGGACCTGCCGCTCGTCGAACTGCCGGCCAAGGGCGGCAGCGACCGCCTCGCGATCGTGATCTCGGGCGACGGCGGCTGGCGCGATCTCGACAAGACGATCGCCGAGGCGTTGCAGCGCGACGGCGTGTCGGTGGTCGGCATCGACAGCCTGCGCTACTTCTGGAGCGAGAAGCCGCCCGCACAGGTGAGCCGCGACCTGGCGCGCGTGATGCGCACGTACATGGCGCGCTGGCATGCGAACCGTGTGGCGCTCGTCGGCTACTCGTTCGGCGCGGACGTGATGCCGTTCGCGTACAACCGGCTGCCGGCCGACCTGCGCGACAAGGTCTCGGTGATGTCGCTGCTCGGCTTCGCGCCGGCGGCGGATTTCCAGATTCGCGTGACGGGCTGGCTCGGGATGCCGGCGAGCGACAAGGCGATGAAGGTCGCGCCGGAAATCGCGAAGGTGCCGCCGCCGCTCGTGCAGTGCTTCTACGGCGCGGAAGAGACGGACACGATGTGCCCCGCGCTCGTGAATACGGGTGTCGACGTGATCAAGACGGGGGGCGACCACCACTTCGGCCACGACTACATCGCGCTCGAGAGGAAGATTCTCGGTGCGTTCGGCAAGCCGGTCGCGGCGCGCTGAACGCGGGCGCCCGCTTCGTGGCGGGCGCGGCGCTTGCGGTTCATCGGACGGGCGGCCTGCGGGCCGCCCGTTTTTACTTCTCCGCGTGCGTGGCGGCGTCCTGCCGCGGTGTCGCCGTTCTCGCATCGCGCTGGTAGAAGCCCGGAAACCGGTCGAGCTGCCGGTGCGCGGCCGCGAGATCGGTGCCGGCGCCGAGCACCGCACTCGAAAACCCGGTGCGCTCCATCAGCAGCAACTGGTCGATCAGCACGTCGCCTGTCGCGCGCAGGTCGCCGGCGAAGCCGAAGCGCTTGCGCAGCAGGTACGCCTGGCTGTATGCACGGCCGTCGGTGAAGGACGGAAAGTGCAGGTCGATGCGCGCGGCCTGCGCGATCCGTGCGGCGAGCGGCGGCAGTTCCTCGTCGTTGCCGATCGCCAGGGTCGTCAAGGTCGTCAAGGTCGTCAGGAGCGCGCTGTCGGGCGGATTCGCGTCGTCGGCGTGTTCGGTCGGCGTCAGAAGGCGGATGCGCGGATTCGTGCTTGCGGGTTCGTCGGTCGGTTTCATGCATGCTCCGCGTGGTGACGTGCGTCGTTCGCCGCCGCCTTGAAGGGTTCGGCGCCGATGCGGCGCACCGTGTCGATGAATCGTTCGCTGCGGCCGTCGGCATCGAGTCGCGCGTCGAGATACGTGTTGACGAGCGCGTCCACGACGTCGACGATCTCGTCCGCCGAGAACGACGGGCCGATCACCTTGCCCGGCCGGGCGGGGCCGCTCGCGCTTGTACCGTCCGAGCCGCCGAGCGTCACCTGATACCACTCCGCGCCGTCCTTGTCGACGCCGAGGATGCCGATGTGCCCGCTGTGATGGTGGCCGCACGAGTTGATGCAGCCGCTGATGTGCAGGTCGATGTCGCCGACGTCGTGCAGCATGTCGAGATCCTGGAACCGTTCGGCGATCGCGTCGGCGATCGGGATTGAGCGCGCGTTCGCGAGTGCGCAGAAGTCGCCGCCCGGGCACGCGATCATGTCGGTCAGGAGTCCGACGTTCGCGCTGGCAAGGCCGACCGCGCGCGCATGTTCCCACAGCAGGAACAGGTCGTCGACGTGCACCCACGGCAGCACCACGTTCTGCGCATGCGTGACGCGCGCCTCGCCGGCCGAGAAGCGCTCGGCGAGCTCGGCGAGCGCGTCGAGCTGCTCGGGCGACGCGTCGCCGGGCGCCTGCAGGCGGCGCTTGAACGACAGCGTGACGATGCGCAGCGCGCGGTCGCGGTGCGCGGCGACATTGCGTGCGAGCCAGCGCGCAAAAGCCGGATGGCGATTGGCGTGTGCGGCCATGCGCGCGTCGGCGTCGTCCAGGTCGAGCGTGCGCGACTTCAGCCGCGGCGGCACGAACGATGCCGCGATGCGGTCGAATTCGGCCTGCGGAATCGTGTGCGGGCCGCCGTCGTGCTCGACGATCTGGCGGAACTCTTCCTCGACGTCGTCGATATAGCGCTGCCCCTCGCTTTTCACGAGGATCTTGATGCGCGCCTTGTACTTGTTGTCGCGCCGCCCGTAGCGGTTGTACACGCGGACGATCGCCTCGATGTAGTTCATCACGTGCTGCCACGGCAGGAACGTGCGCAGCAGCGTCGCGATCAGCGGCGTGCGGCCCATGCCGCCGCCGACGCTCACGCGAAAGCCGAGTTCGCCCGCGTCGTTGCGCACGAGCTTCAGCCCGACGTCGTGCCAGTCGGTCGCCGCGCGGTCCTCGGTCGCGCCGGTGATCGCGATCTTGAACTTGCGCGGCAGGAACGCGAATTCCGGATGCAGCGTCGTCCACTGGCGCATCACCTCGGCGAACGGGCGCGGATCGGCTATCTCGTCCGGCGCGACGCCCGCGCGCTCGTCGCACGAAATGTTGCGGATGCAGTTGCCGCTCGTCTGGATCCCGTGCATGTCGACGGTCGCGAGCAAGTCCATCACGTCGGCCGCCTTCGCGAGCGGAATCCAGTTGAACTGCACGTTGGTGCGGGTCGTGAAGTGCGCGTTGCGAGTCGGCAGGCGCAGCGTGCCGAGCAGCGCCTGCGCGTCGCACGCGGCGCGATAGGTGGCGTCGTCGGGCACGTCGTAGTCGCGTGCGATCCGTGCGAGCACGCGCAGCTGCGCGCTCGACAGTTCGCCGTACGGCACGGCGACGCGCAGCATCGGCGCATGGCGCTGCACGTACCAGCCGTTCTGCAGGCGCAACGGCCGGAACGCGTCCTCGCTCAGCGTGCCGTGCTGCCAGCGTTCGAGCTGGTCGCGGAACTGGGCGGCGCGGCTGTGCACGAGCGCCCGGTCGAAATCGGTATATCGATACATGACGTGATACGCGAGAGGAGCGGCGGCGCGGGGAGGCGCGCCGCTCGGGAGGGGACGTTGCGACGGGTGTCAGGCAACCGGAGACAGCGTAGGGAACGCGGGGCGGCGGGACAAGCAGCAGATCGGGACGAAAAGGGCGCAGCAGTTCGACGGCGTGCCGGCGAACGTCGGGCATGCGCTGCGCATGCCCGCGTCTGGCTCAGGCTTGCGCCTGCGCGTCGACGATCAATGCAGGATCGAGTGCGCGGATACGCTGGTCGATGAAGTAGCCGCCGCCTTCCTGGTAGCGCAGATACAGCCGGCCGCACGACACGCAGCGGCTGACGTTGCAGCGGTTGTACGGGAAGTGGCGCGGCGCGATCGGCGCGTTGTCGGACCAGTAGCGCGTGCCGGCCGGATGGTATTCGTCGTAGGTCGGCTCGGGGTCGCCGGACGGCGCGAGCGTCGCCACTTCGGCGAGCTGCGCGCCCTGCAGCGACAGCGGCAGGCTCGTCCAGCCGGCAAGCGGGGTGTTCGTGCAGATGCACGGCTGCGTGACGCCGGCGGCTTCGGCCGCGAGCTTCAGCAGCGCGGCGTGATCGAGGTAGGGCAATGCACTCATGAGATGGGCGGCGTGCGAAGGAGCGAAGGGGCTTGCAATGTAACCTGTGTGCGCGTCGGCTGCACCGCGGCGGCTTGCGTGCGGCTCAACCGGCCTTGCGTACCGCCGGCTCGGCGACCAGCTCGCCGAGCACGCGGATCGCGCGTTCGATGTCGCGGCTCCACGGATGGCCGAAGTTCACGCGCACGCAGCGCTCGAAGCCGTGCGCGGCCGAGAACAGCGGCCCGGGCGCGAAGCTGATGCCGCGCGCGATCGCCTGGCGATGCAGTTCCATCGCGTCGATCGCATCGGGAAACGACAGCCACAGGAAATACCCGCCGTCCGGCCGCACCCATTCCACGCCGGGCGGTAGCCAGCGCCGCAGCGCGTCGTCCATGCGGGCAAGCTGCGTCTGCAGCGCGCCGCGCAGCTTGCGCAGGTGACGATCGTAGCCGCCGTGCTCCAGATAGTTCGCGATGCCGGCCTGCGCGGGAATGCTCGCCGACAGCGTGGTCATCAGCTTGAGCCGCTGCACCTTTTCCGCGAAACGGCCGGCGGCGGCCCAGCCGATCCGGTAGCCGGGCGCGAGGGTCTTCGAGAACGAACTGCAATGCATCACGAGGCCGTGCCGGTCGAAGGCACGCGCGGGCAGCGGGTAGTCGGGCCCGAAATGCAGCTCGCCGTAGACGTCGTCCTCGATCAGCGGCACCTCGCGCGCGGCGAGCATCTCCACGAGCGCACGCTTCTTGTCGATGGACAGCGTGACGCCGGTCGGATTCTGGAAATTGGTCATGAACCAGCATGCGCGGATGTCGTGCCGGTCGAGCGCGTTCGCGAGCGCATCGAGATCGAGCCCCGTGCGCGGATCGACGGGGATTTCGACCGCGCGCAGGTCGAGCCGCTCGATCGCCTGCAGCGCCGCATAGAAGCCGGGCGATTCGACCGCCACGACGTCGCCGGGCCGGGTGACGGCCATCAGGCACAGGTTCAGCGCCTCCAGCGCGCCATTCGTGACGACGATCTCGTCGATGGGCTGCGCGACGCCGGTCGCGAGATAACGCCGTGCGATCTGCTGGCGCAGCGCCTCGTTGCCGGGCGGCAGGTCGACGACCGTGCTCCACGGGCTGACGAGCCGCGTCGCCTGCGCGAGCGATTTCGCGAGGCGTGGCAGCGGAAACAGCTGCGGCGACGGGAAGGCGGAGCCGAGCGGCACGATGCCAGGCTGCGTCGCGGCGTCGAGCACCGAGAACACGAGATCGCTGATGTCGACCTTGCGCGTCACGCCGGCGCGGCTCGCGCGGCGTTTCGCGGGCGGGGTCGCGGCCGGGCCCGCGCCCGGCGCGACGTAATAACCGGAGCGCTCGCGCGCGCGGATCAGCCCCCACTGTTCGAGCAGGTAGTACGCGCGAAACACCGTCGACTGGCTCACGCCATGCTGCGCGATGATCTGCCGTAGCGACGGCAGGCGCGTGCCGACCGCGAGGTTGCCGTTGCGGATTTCGTCGGCGATCGTGTGGGCGAGGGTTTCGTAGCGTTTCATCGGTGCGGATGGGAGCACGTGGCCCGCCGCGCGCGAGGCCGGTGCGGCGCCGCGCCGGCGGGCGCGGCCCACGCGGCCCACATTGTCCGACGAGCGGCTCGAAAAGAAAAGCGCGACGGGCCGCGACGCGTCGCGCTTTCCCCGCGCTGCCGATGCCTGCGCTGCGTCAGGCCGCGTTCGGCTCCGCGTTGCGACCGCTCGCGCCGTTGCGCAGCGGCGGCAGCGGCCCGACCTTGCCGGCGACGAACAGGTACGACAACGCACCGACCACGCACGGCGCACCGGCAACGGCGAGCGGCACGACGAACGATCCTTTCGTGATCGACAGCATCACGCCGGTGAACGTCGTGATGAAGATGCCCGCGAGATTGCCCGCGAAGTTCCGGATGCCGCCGAGCGACGCGACGTGCGCGGGCGTCGGCGCGACTTCGCCGACCGGCGTCCACATGTTCGCGCCAGCGGACGACAGGCTCGCATAGGCGAGCGCGAACAGCGCGAGGCAGGCCCAAACGTTCTCGACGAACGCGGACAGCGCGATCGACGACGCCAGCAGCATGCCGAGCACGAGGCCGGTCTTGCGCGCGGCGGTGGCGCTCCAGCCGCGCCGGAACAGGCTGTCCGACACGCAGCCGCCGAGCCGGCCGCCGGGAATCGCCAACAGTGCGGGCAGCGTGCCCCACGTGCCGGGCGCATCGAATGCATGCGCAGTGCATGCCATGCGCGGCCAACATCGCGTAACGACTTTCTCCTGATCATTGTTCGTTCGCGCGCGTGAGTTCGTCTGCTCGCGATGACATGCGATCGAACGGGCGCACGCATGTCGTCCACCGCATGTGGACGACACGGTGCGCGTGCGGCTTGTTCCAATTGCGCCGCGATATTTTTTATGGTCTCGTTGCAGGATAACGCGTCGATTCGAAAAAGGACGGCGAATGCAGTCGGGCCAGTCGTACGGGGTTCCATTGATCAGGGGAATGGGCGCGCGCGAGCGTGGGCTTCGTGCCGTCCGTCGATTGCTCGTCCTGTTGGCGCTGGGCTTGTCATGCGTGCCCGCGTTCGCCGCTTCTCCCGAAACCGCCAGCGACACCGTGCTGCGTGTTCTTGCGTGGCCAGGCTATGCGGACAACGATGTCGTCAATGCATTTGAGACGCAGTTTCATGTGCGCGTCGAAGTGACGTTCGTCGACTCCGACGAAGCGTTGTGGACGCGGATGCACAGCGCATCGCCGCCGCCATACGACGTGCTCGCGGCCAACACGGCCGAAATCCAGCGCTATGCGCGCGAAGACCTGCTCACGCCGATCGACCTGTCGCGGATCCCGAACCGCCGGCGGCAACTGCCGAACTTCCGGCAGCTCGCGACGATCGGCGGGCTCGTGCACAACGGTTCGACCTACGCGATTCCGTTCACGTATTCGTCGATGGGGCTCATCTACGATCGCAAGCAGGTGCCGGCCGCGCCGCACTCGATGCTTGAGCTCTGGAATCCTCACTACCGCGGCAAGGTGCTCGACTTCAACAGCGCGCAGCATAATTTTTCGTTTGCCGCGCTCGCGCTCGGCTATTCCGATCCGTTTCACCTGTCGCCCGCGCAGACGCTTGCCGTCGCGCACAAGCTGGTCGACTTGCGACGCAACCTGCTTACCTACTACACGCTTCCGGAAGAAGCGACCGCGCTGTTCGTCCAGCATCGTGCGGCGCTGATGTTCGGCAACTACGGCACGCAGCAGGTCGAACAGCTACGTCGCGCCGGTGCGGATGTGGGTTACGTGATTCCGGACGAAGGCGCGCTCGCGTGGCTCGACTGCTGGGGCGTCACGCGCGGCGCGGCGCATCGCGAGCTCGCGTTCGCGTGGATCAACTACATGCTCGAACCGGCAATAGGCGCGCTGCTGACAGGGCGCCAGGGGCTCGCGAACACGCTGGAATCGCCACCTGGTCTCGAGACCGGCCACCGGCACCTCGTCTGGATCCAGCCGGTCGAGGACATCACGCGGCGCGAGTCGCTGTGGAGTCGCATCGTGTCGGGCGACCGTCCGGAGCGATTCGAAAAATGATCAGGCTCGGGCTTACGTGGAAGCTGTCGGTGCTGTTCGTGTGCATCGGCGTGATCGCGTCCGGCACGACCGGCTACTACACGTACCGCGCGAACCGGACGATGCTCGTGCAGGAAGCACAGCACAGCCTGCTGATGTCGACGCACTTGCTCGGGCAGCGCTTCACGACTGCGCTGTCCGACGTGGCCGACGATGCGCTCGTGCTCGCGCAATTGCCGTCGACGGCGCTGGTCGTGGGTAGCGAGAGCACCGATCGCACGCCGCGCTCGCGGCTCGAGCAGGTGTATTGCAGCTTCATGAGGAATCACCCCGAGTACCAGCAGATCCGGTTGATCGCAGCCGGCAACTTCGGGCTCGAGCGGATCCGCGTCGATCGCGACGTGCACGGCATTGTCGTGCTGCCGGAGAGCGCGTTCCAGGAGAAAGGGCAGTTTTCCTACGTATTCGATACGCTGGCGACGGCCCCCGGCCATATCTACCTGTCGCCGATCGTGATCAATCACGAGACCGGTTCACATGCGGCCGAAGGGCTGCCGATCCTGCGCGTGGGCACGCCGGTCGTCGACGCGGGCGGCCAGGTCGTCGGCGCGCTGGTCGTCGACGTCGAGCTCTCGCGCGTGTTCGATCGGCTCGAGCGAGATCTGCCCCAAGACTATGCGGTATACCTCGCGAACAAGTGGGGCGACTTCCTCGTGCATCCCGATCCGTCGCAGACGTTCGGCTTCGATCGCGGGCGGCGCGTGCTGATGCAGGACAGCTTTCCCGCCACTCGGGCGTTGTTCGCCGGTACGCGCCCGAACGTGGAGATCGACGGTCTCGCGCAGCCCGACGATGTACCGGGACAGATGTTCGCGTTCGTGCGCATGCCGTTCGGGAGCAACGAGGGCAACCGGTTCGTCGTGCTCGGCATGGCGCGTCCGCTCGCGGACGTGCTGACGCCGGCCGGGATTCTCGGAGAACGGATCATCCGGATGGTGCTCTTGTTGAGCGTGGCGGCGGTGATTCTCGCGATCCTGTTTGCACGCGCGATGACGCGGCCGCTGCAGATGCTCGCGCGTGCGGCGACCCACGTGTTCGACGATCCGGTCGCCGAACGGTTGCCCGTCGCGCGGGCCGATGAGATCGGCGTGCTGGCGCGCTGCTTCGACAGCATGCGCGTCGAGATCCGCACGCAGGTCGCGATGCTGCGTGCGAAGCAACTGGAGCTCACGCACCTCGCCGGTCACGATCCGCTGACCGGTCTACCGAACCGCCTGCTGTTCATGGAGCATCTCGATGCCGCGATCCGGCATGCGGCCGAGGTGCACGAGGGGCTGGCGGTGATGTTCGTCGATCTCGACCGCTTCAAGCAGATCAACGACCAGCACGGGCATGCGGCCGGAGATCGCACGCTCGTCGCGGTCGCGAAACGGCTGAGCCACGTGCTGCGTAGCGGCGACATGGCCGCGCGGCTCGGCGGCGACGAATTCATCGTGCTGATTTCGGACGTGCGCTCGCCGGCGTTGATCGGCGATATCGCGTCGCGCATCCAGATCGTGATGGCCGAAGAGCTGGAGTTCGGCGACCGGCACCTCGCCGTGGGCGCGAGCATCGGCGTGAGCGAATATCCGGCCGACGGCGCGTCGGCCGAGGAACTGCTGGTGAAGGCCGATGCGGCGATGTATGCGGCGAAGGCGTCTGCGCAGTTCGCATGCGTGCGTTATCAGGAACTGCTGGGCGGCGGTGTCGGCCCGGATACCGAGGGCCGCGTGGCGGCGGGAGGCAGCCGCTGACGGCGGGCCGGCCGTGCGGGCGGCACAAACGCGACGAGCCCGTCCGGGGACGGGCTCGCTGCATCTTGCGGCGGACTGCGCGCGGCGCGCGCAGCGGCGGGCTTAGTGGCCGAAGTAGACCGAGTCGCGTGCGTTCAGCACCTTGGCTGCCGGTGCGCCGCCCTGGACGACTGGGGCCGCTTGTGCGCCGTAGCCGCTGTTGTCGGCGGCGTGCACGCGCTCTTGCGCGGCCTGGATGTCGGCCGGGTAGTACGGGCTCGACTGGCTCGGCTTGTAGCCGGCGCTTTCGAGCTGGACGAGTTCGTTGCGCACTTGTGCGCGGGTCACGGTGCTTTGGGCGAATGCGCCGAACGAAGCGGACAGGGCGACAGCGGCAACGACTGCGGAAACGAGCGATTTCATGATGACCTCCGATGTTCTATTGACTTCGCTGTCGACACCATGTCGTAAGCGATTGATTACATCGTAGGCTTCGACCGAGCTAGGGTAAACGTGGATTCCAGCGAAAGATCATTGCAAGCGAGGCAATAATTTCGAGATAAATTGGATCGGTCCCCGTCATGGGTTGCGGGAATCGCAAACAGGCGGGAGCGGTGACGGGCCGCGGACGCGCCGCGTATGGGCGCGCGCAGCGGCGTGGCGCCGCCGGCGGGTGAGGCGGGATGGGGGAAGCCGGATCAGACGCCGTCGGCGTCGTCGATCTCCTTGCGCTCGCGGCGTTCCTCGTTGCCGCGGCGCGCCCGCAGGCGCTGGCGCGACAGGACCGCGATCACCTGCTGGGTCGGTGCGCCGGACGGCAACTCGTTGCGGATGCGATCGGGCACCATCGGCAGGCCCGCGCGCTGCCGGCGCAGTGCCTTCGCGATTGCCCGGCGGCATTCGTCCCCGTGGCAATCCCATTCATCGCGGATTCTCTGGCAATAACGGCATTGTTCCATCGGGACAGTCTAACGTGTCTTGGGGATCGCGGCAGAGCCGGGCACCGGGCGGGGACTGGACTCGCGGGCGCGATGCGGCCGATTGCACCGGTCGTGAGCCGCGTGCCATGCCGGACTGTGAATCGATCGGGGGGGCGGCCATCGACAGGAAAATCCGGTTTGCCGTGCTTCCGCCTACGGATTGCTTGCGCCGCGGAAGTCCGCTTGCCTGCGCGACCCGATCTCCGTCATTTCGTGTCTGCGTGCCCGCCATCGACATGGGCGGCGGGCGGTGCCGCGTGCCGGAAAACCCCCGACTTCCAGATCATCTGGGACGCGGCGACGAGCACGAACAGCAGGACGACCATCCGGAAGATGCGCGGCGACATCCTGTCCCGCAGCGGGCGAACGAGCCACATGCCGGCGATGGCGGGCAGGCTGGCCGCCGCCGAGACCGCGAGGTCGGCGCCGCTCGCATGCGCGGCGCCGCTGAACGTGGTGATCAGCGTGACGATCGACACGACGAGGATGATCGCGATCTGCTTCGTGAAGGCGCGGCCGGTCGCGCCGGATGAAATCAGGTAGGTGGCGAGCAGCGGGCCCGGCACCGACGCGATGCTCTCCATCAGCGCCGCGCCGAACCCGAGCGCAAATCCGACGGGCTTCTGCCATGCCGGTGGCAGGTTCAGCTTCGGCGCACTCAGCATCAGCGTCGCGGCGACGATCAGCAGCGCACCCGACGCGGCCTGCGCGTGGCCCGGATTCAGCGACAGCAGGATCGCGACACCGATCACGTTGCCGAGCACCGTGCCCGCGATCGGGGCGGCGATTTTCCGCACGGTGGCGAGCACCTCGCCGCCTTCCAGCGCCTGCGGAATGTTGCCGAGAATGATCGGCATCGACAGCAGCAGCACGGCATGCCGGATCGGCAGGAACTGGCTGAGTATCGGCATGGCCACCAGCGGGACGCCGATACCGGTGATTCCCTTGACCATTCCGCCGAGCAGCAGCGCGACGGCGATGCCGATCAGGTCGAGCAGCGCGAGCCCGTGCAGGCTGGAAACCAGCACACCATCAGTCAGATCGAGATGAGTCATCGGGAGCAGGTCGAGACATAAGCGGCAGCGGGTGCGGTCGACGGCACCCGCTGCCGATGCGTGCGGTGCCGCACGCTATTGTTTGGTTTCAGGTCGAACCGGTCGTCCGGTTGCGTCGACTGCCGTCGGTATCCGACGGGCCAAGCTTTGCCGTTTACCGCGTTGGCGCAAGCGTGCGCGTGCCACGGCGACGGCGACGGCGACGGCGACGGCGACGGCGTTCGATACGGTTCGAGGCTGAATCTTACCCGAGCGCGGCGCGGGGCATCGGGCGTGGCCCGGATTCCGCGCGCCGCCGAATAGCGTTGGCCGGCTTCGATCCGGTTCATGACGCGTCACCTTATCATGTGAAAAATACATGGACCGAAACAAGGAGGCGAGATGACGCTTGCGCAATTGCAGGCTCTGGCGGCCGTCGTCGAACTCGGCTCGCTGACGGCCGCGGCCGACCGGCTGAGCCGCAGCCAGTCCGCGATCAGTCACGCGCTGACCGAACTGGAGGACATCACCGAGGTCAAGCTGCTGCTGCGCGACCGCCAGCCGGTCGTCCTGACCGCCGCCGGCGAACGGCTGTGGCCGTACGTGCAGAACGTCGTTCGGGAAGCGCAGACGCTGCGCCAGCAGTTCGGCCTGGCGCGCGGCAAGCTCGAAGGGCGGCTGGTCGTGGCGTCGCTGCCGAGCGTATCGCTCGCGTTCGTCGTCCCCGCGCTCGAGGCGTTGAAAGCCGCGCATGAGGGCGTCACGGCGGTGCTGCTCGAAGGCACGGACGCGGAAGTCGAGGGGTGGCTCGAGGACGGCACCGCCGACATCGGCGTGGTCGCCGGCACGAAGACCTTTGCGAACAGCCTGCCGCTGCTCGACGAGGATTTCGTCGCGGTGGCGGCCGACGGCATGTTCGACGGCCGCAAGAGCGTGTCGGCGAAACTGTTGTCCGCGATGCCGTTCATTTTCTCCAAGGCGGGGTGCGGGCCGGTCATCGCGGACTACTTCGCGCGCAACGGTGCGTCGCTTCGCGCGGCGTTCAACGTGGTCGAGATGCGGACCATCCTGTCGATGGCCGAGGCGGGAATGGGCGTGTCGATCGTTCCGCGCATCACGCTCACCTACACACGGTTCGGCGGCCGCGTGCTGGAGCTGTCGCCCAGGCTGCATCGTTGCGTGCGGCTGTCGTGGAACGCGACCGGCAATGCGGTCGCCGACGCATTCGTGAAGCTGGTCGACGCGCAACGCGCGAAGGCCGGAAAGGCCGGAAAGGCGATTCAGGCACGGGCAAAAAAAGGAAAGTAGCGCATCGACAGGGCAATGAGGCGATGAAGCGCACTCATGTGGGACTTGCAGTTTATTCATGCCGACAGCCGTCGACATGCAATACATTGCTGAGCATCCCACCTGATTTCATTGCATCGAAGGAGACCGCCGTGCCGGCCTTGCCCACCCTGATTGCTTTCGGACTCGTGTCGCTCGGCATGGTCCTGACGCCCGGCCCGAACATGATCTACCTGATTTCCCGCTCGATCTGCCAGGGCCGCCGCGCGGGGCTGGTGTCGCTCGGCGGCGTGGCGCTGGGGTTCGTGTTCTACATGTTCTGCGCGGCCTTCGGCATTACCGCGCTGGTGCTGACCGTGCCGTACGCGTACGACGCGCTGCGCTTCTCCGGCGCGCTGTACCTGTCGTATCTCGCATGGCAGGCGCTCAAGCCCGGCGGCCGCTCGGCATTCCAGGTCCGGCAATTGCCGCACGACAGCGGCGCGAAGCTCTTCACGATGGGCTTCGTCACGAACCTCGCGAACCCGAAGATCGCGGTGATGTATCTGTCGCTGCTGCCGCAGTTCATTTCACCGGGGCACGGCAGCGTGCTCGCGCAATCGCTGGCACTGGGCTGCGTGCAGATCGCGGTCAGCGTCTGCGTCAATGCGCTGATCGCGAGCATGGCCGGCTCGATCGCGGGGTTTCTTGCCGACCGGCCGGTCTGGGCGCGGGTGCAGCGCTGGTTGATGGGGAGCGTGCTGGCGGGATTGGCGGTGCGTATCGCGCTGGAATCGCGACGCTAGCGGCAACGCGGCTCGCGGTGGAAACCGGCGCGCCGATGTGCACGCAATGTGCGGCGGACGAACAGGTGCAGCCGATCCACGCGACGCAGACCGTCACGTATTCGCCGTATCCGTAGGCGGATGGCGCACGATGTCCCGCACGAGCCAGCCCCGGCCGCCCGTCGCGCGATCACGCACTGCGGGCAGCCGCCGCATCAGCGTTCGCCGCGCTTCTTGCTCAACTCGATCGTCTCGAACAGTTCGTACTGCGCGCTCGGGTGCTGATCCGCGCCCGGCGCGTGGTAGTAGCGCATCGTGATCGTCGTGTGGCCGCCCGGCTTGCCCGGATCGTGATCGAACACCGCGATTCCGTAGCCCGTGCCCGTATCGCGGCGCGCGGACCAGATCGCATCCTCCAGCGCATCGGCCGGCTTGCGCACGAACGTGTTCGCCGTCGTGCCCGGCACCGGCCGGTTCGGCTTCGTGAAGACCTTGGCCTGCGCATAGCCGGTCGCCGGGTTCTCGCCGTACACGTCGAGCGGCGCGCTGGTGCCGCCGCCGCCGAGGATCAGGTGAATCGTGCCGTGGCTCGTGTCGAACGTCGTGCGGTCGGGATCGGTCGTGCCGACCGGACGCGGCTGCAGCGTTTCGACGACTTCGCCGGTCGATGCATCGACGCCCGCGCGGTGATTGCAGCCGCGCACCGGGTAGCTGCGCTCGTAGTCGTGATCGTGACCGCACAGCACGAGATCGACGCCGTAACGGTCGAACAGCGGCAGCCATGCCTCGCGGATGCCCTTGTCCGAGCCGTTGCCCGTCTTCGACGAACTCAGCGCGTCCTGGTGCATCTGCACGACGATCCAGTCGATGTCGTCGTCGTGCGACGCATGACGCAGCGTGTGCTCGAGCCAGCGGGTCTGCTCGCCGTTGCTGTAGCCGCGCACGTAGAACGACGTGCCCGGCTCGATCGGCGCGCGGCCAGTGCTCGCGGCCGGCACCAGTGGATCGGGGCCGCCGACGAACGCGGCTGCATCCTGGTACACGACATCGTCGGCGTCGAGCGAAACGAACAGCACCGAGCTCACGCGGAAGCTGTACCAGCGACCCGGAAAGCGCGTGCCGTTCTCGGGCAGCGTATAGCGCGCGAGATACGAGTCGAGCCCCTGCGGACCATTGTTGAATTCGATCTCGTGATTGCCGGGGCAGGGCATCCACGGGCGGTTCGCGGCCGACGTCTGGTTGTTGTTGCCGAAGTCGCGCCACACTTCCGGCTGGTGCGCGGGGTTCAGGTTCGCGTAGCAGAGGTCGCCGTTCAGCAGGTGGAACAGCGGCTGGAACTGCTCGACGGCCTGCACCGCGAAGCGGCTTTGCGGCGACGACAGCACCCACGCGCCGTTCGGCGTCGCGAGGTCGCCGTAGCTCGTGAAGCGGAACGGTGCGCGCCCGCGCGGTGCGGTCGTGAAGGTTGCGGCGAACGGCTGCGCGGCGTTGCTGTCGTTGTCGGCCGTGAGTTCGTAGCGGTAGCGCGTGTTCGGCTTCAGGCCGTGCACGCGTGCGTGATACGTGAACACGGTTTCGCCGTTCAGGCCATCGGTGTAGAGGCGCTGCACGCCGTGCACGGTGCGTGCCGGCTCGCCGTCGGCGGCGATGCGCGCGCGCGGATTGACGGCCGGCGCGGGAGACGCCCACGAGATCACGACTTCGGACGTCGGGTCGCTGCCCCACGTCAGGTGCACCTGTTCGGGTGTGCCGTCCGGGTTCGATGCGGCGGCACGGGCGGCCGCGAGCCCGCCCGCGGCGGTGGCGAGGCCGGAAACGCCGGCCAGTTTCAGGAAGCCGCGACGCGACACGGAAGCGGCCGGCTCGTTCGATTCGGCGGGGAAGTTGTCCTGGTTCGACATGATCGTATTTTCGTTGGATGACACGCGAGATGCGGAACCGCCCGGCCGTGCGCGAGCGCGGTCGGGGCGTGGGCCGGAAACGAGCGGGATCCCGGTGACACGCATTGTCGAAGCGCAGTTTTGCCGGGGTGTGACAGACGGTAATCGATGCCTGGGCCCGATGCGTCGATGGGCGCGCGCAGCGTGGCCGGTGCGGCCGAAATTTTTCTGCCGGTATCGCGACGGATTTGCGCTGCATGCGCCGTTTAACGAATGAACGGCCACTTCCGGCCATGAACGTTCGATACACGACGCTTCGGAGTCTTGCATGAAACTTTCTGTTTCATTACGGTTTGCCGCGGGGTGCGCGGCTGCGCTGGCGACGTCCGCCGTATTCGCTCAGGCCGTCATCGTCGCGCCGGTCGCCCCGCCGCCGCCGCGCGTCGAAGTGGTGCCGGCGCCGCGCGCGGGCTACGTGTGGGATCAGGGCCACTGGCACTGGCGGCATGGTCGCTACGTGTGGATCCCCGGGCACTGGCAGGGGGTTCGTGCCGGTTATCACTGGGTGCCCGGGCATTGGGCCGCGCGCGGCCCGAACTGGCGCTGGGTGCCGGGTCACTGGGCGTGACGCGCACCGTGCCGCGCGGTGCGCAGCGCCCGTGCGGCAGAACTTCCACGCAACCTCTCGAGTCGAGTCATGCCTTTTCGAACCCTCGTGATCCTGGCAGCCGCGGCCGTCGTGCTGGCTGGCTGTGTCGTGGTGCCGGCGCGTCCGGTGTATTACCGGCCCGCGCCGGTCGTCGTATATTGATTGCGCCGGCCGGCGGGCGATCGACAGGATCGATATGCCGTTCGAACCGGATGTCGACGAAACCGACCGGGCCGATCCCGGGTGCGGCGCGCCGCGCGTGGCCGACGCGCCGGCATGGCGCCGTCCGGCGCCGGACCGACGCACGCAAGGAGAGCACGACGATGAGCTTCAGCGGGATGGCGGGTGTACCCGCCGGCAGCATGCGGCGTTCGCACGGCACGTTGCGGAGCCGCCCGCATTGAGCGACGCCGATCCGGACGCGGAACTCGTCGCGCGAGTCGGCGCGCGCGACGCGTCGGCCGTGCGCGTGCTCGTTGCACGCAAGCTGCCGCGATTGCTCGCGCTCGCGACGCGCATGCTCGGCGACCGGAGCGAAGCCGAAGACGTTGCGCAGGAAACCTTCCTGCGGATCTGGAATCACGCGCCGCGCTGGCGGGCCGGCGAAGCGCGATTCGACACGTGGCTGCATCGCGTCGTGCTGAACCTGTGTCATGACCGCCTGCGCGGGCGGCGCGAGGAGCCGGTCGACGCGCTGCCCGACGTGCCGGATACGCAACCGGAGCCGGCCGCTCACGCGGAGTTGCGCTCGCGCGACGCGAGCGTACGTCGGGCGCTCGCCGCGTTGCCGCCCCGGCAGCGGGAAGCGCTCGTGCTCCAGTACTATCAGGACATGTCGAACCTTGAAGCGGCCAACCTGATGGGCATCACCGTCGAAGCGCTGGAAAGCCTGCTCGCGCGCGCGAGGCGCAACCTGCGCGCGCAACTGGCCGGCGACCCACCTAGCGAGGACAAGCGATGACACCCGAACGATTCCGTACCATCGTCGGCGCGTACGGCTCGGATGCGCGGCGCTGGCCGCAAGACGAACGCGCGGCGGCCGAAGCGTGGGCGCAAGCGCATCCGCGCGACGCGCTGCAGGCACTCGACGATGCCGCCGAGCTCGATGCATGGCTGATGCAGGATACGGCCGCGCCGCCCGCGCCGGCGCTCGTCGAACGCATCGTCGCGTCGGCGCCCGCGCCGCAACGTGCGCGGCGGCGAGGCAAAGTGTGGTGGTCGGGTGCGGCGTTCGCGGGCGTCGGGCTGGCCGGCGCGCTGGCGGGCGCGGTGGCCGTGTCGATGCTGATGCTCGGCAGCGCGCCGATCGCGCAACACGAACCGGGCTACCTGACGACGACGTTCGGCGGCCCAAGTATCGACGGAGGCGATGAGTGAGCGAGCGCGGCTGGAAATTCATTCTCGTCGGGTCCGTCGTGCTGAACGTGTTCATGCTCGGCGCGATCGGCGGCGGCGCGTATCAGTGGTTCGCGACCCACCGTGATCTGCATGGCGCAGGGATGCCCGGACAGCGTACGGCGTTGCGGTTCGCCGCGGACGAATTGTCCGATGCGCGTCGGCAGGAATTCGCCGCGGCGCTGAAGGCGGCGCGCAAGGACGGACGGGATTTTGCACGGGAAGGTCGCGACGGGCGGATCACGGTGCTGGATCTGCTGGCCGCGCCGCAGCTCGATCGTCCGGCGATCGATGCGGCGCTCGACCGGACGCGGGCGGCGGACAGTGCGTTGCGCGGGCAGGTCGAGCGCAGTGTCGTCGATTTCGCGGCGACGTTGACGCCGGACGAACGCGCGAAGTTCGTCGACGGGTTGCGGCGGAGCGGGAGCTGGCGGTTGCCGGCGAGGCTGCAGAGGAAACGCGACGCGGCGGGAAGTCAGTAAGCGGCGTTGCGTGACGACGCGCGACGTTCGAGAATCGGCTGGCGGCAATCTCGAGTGCCGCGATGGGGGCGAACCATGAATCGAAGCGAAGACTTTATCGTGCGCACCATGTCGGCCGATGAGGTGGTCATGTCGGTCGAATGGGCGGCTGCCGAAGGGTGGAACCCTGGCCGACATGACCCGCGGTGTTTCAGGGAAGCGGACCCGGCCGGCTTTTTCGTCGGGGTGTTGCGCGGCGAGCCGGTCGCGTGCATCTCCGCCGTCGCTTATGACGAACGGTTCGGCTTCATCGGTCTCTACATCGTGAAACCCGGGTTTCGCGGTCAGGGCTTCGGCATGCGCGTCTGGCAGCACGCCATGCGCTACCTTGGAAACCGCAATGTCGGTCTCGATGGCGTCGTGGCCCAGCAGGCAAACTACAGGAAGTCCGGGTTCCGGCTCGCGTATCGCAACATCCGCTATCAGGGGCGCGTGGACGGCATCGGGTGCGCGAATGTCGCGTCTGTGGCCGATGTGCCGTTCCAGCAGTTGCTTGCCTACGATCGCCAGTGCTTTCCCGCGGCGCGCGAGCATTTCGTTTCCGCGTGGATCGCGCAGCCGGATGCCGTTGCGCTCGCGACAGTCGAGGCCGGCCGTGTCGCCGGGTACGGTGTCGTGCGGCGCTGCGAGTCGGGCTGCAAGATCGGCCCGCTCTTCGCCGATGACGCGGGCATCGCCACCGGGCTGTTTCGTGCGCTGGCGTCGCGCATGCCCGACGAGGTGATCGTGCTCGACGTGCCTGAAACGAACCCCGCGGCCGTCGCGCTGGCTGAACGGCACGGCATGTCGAGCGTATTCGAAACCGCACGGATGTATACGCAGGAAGCGCCCGCGATTGCGATCGACCACGTGTTTGGGGTGACGTCGTTCGAGCTCGGGTGAGCGTCACGGGCATGCCCGGACGATTGCCGTGCGGCCCGCTACCGCAACGGGATGCGGCAACGCGGAAAATGCGTGACGCGCGTCATCGGGTTCGGATTGTCCGCGTCAGGAAACGGCACACGCCGTCGAACTCAACGTGCGAGCATCCAGGCGGAGACCGCATCGACCACGTTGCTCTCCACGCCATTGAAGCCGTGATAGCCGAACGCGCCGCATGGATCGCCGCGCGATGCGCCGCCCGTGACGACCATCAGATCGGTTTTCGCCGACTGGTTCAGCTTCTTCATCAGCGAATCCGTTTCGGATACCGGACAATACTTGCAGCCGTCCTTCTCGTGGTGCACGACCAGCACCGGAATCCTGATGCTGGCGAGATCCATGTCCGGAACCGCGGTTCTGCCACGATCCTCACGGAGGATCGTGGACGTCAGCACGATACCGTCGGGTCCGCCGCTGCCGGCGAGTGCAATCGCGATCGACGCGACCGACTGCGTGCCGCGGCTCGTCCCGACCAGCCAGACCGGTACGTGCAGTTGCTCCTTCAACCATGCGATCACGGCGCGCGCATCGTCGGTATGTTCGCGCGACTGCCGAAAGCCGCTGAGATAGGGTGCCGATTGCCGGTCGCTCGGTGCGTCGATGACCGCGACGGCGATGCCGTCGTCGACGAAGCGCATTCTGGTGCGCACGAGGAAATTGCCTTCCCCCCATCCGAACTTTCCGGACGGGTCAATCTGCAGCCCGCCATGCCCGCCCGCATAGAGAATGGCCGCGACCTTCGGCGCTTCCGGCGCGATGAAGAGAAACCGTTGCGTGACGCCGGGACGGGTCGGAATGTCGACGACCCTGGGCTGGCTCTGCGCGTGCGCAGCATAACCGTGGAGCATCAACGCAATGGCGAGCAGCCACGCCCACGCGTGGTGTGACCGCGCACACGCGGGAGACGGCCGACGAAACCGCACGGAAGGACGAGGCATCATGGCTGCGGCCGCTGTATCGCGCCGTGATCGGCAGGATGGCGGCGATTTCTCCTGGTCAATGTCATGTCGCTACTGCAACGCGAGGCGCGGCGGTCAATGCGATTCGACAAACTGAACGATCTCGCCGTCAGCGCGCTCGCGGTAGAGATCTTCTCCTTTCACACGCACGTCGTTGCACAAGTACGGGCCTTGCTGCAGAGCTTGCCGTTTTCGATTTTCCGGTCGCCGTGGGCGGCACCCCCCGGCTCGACTTGAAACCGTAGTCGCCGCCATGTGGCGAGACGAGACTTCCGTGCTGCGGAGGCAACACATTCCTTTGAGTCTAGATGGCTTTGCGGGAAGGGCAAGCAGGCGACGAGTCGGCATGTCGCCGGGTTCCGATTCCTGCGAGGCTTGCGCCGGCCGGATCGATGCCGTTGACGCGCGTGACGACGGTCCACGACTTCAGGTTCGAGCGCTCGCGGCCCGTGCCGATTGTGCGAACGCGCGCGCCGATCGTTGCCGGCCGATCTGCAACATCGCGATACCGACAAGCACCAGCGCGATCGCGCTCACTTCCAGCATGCCCACGCGTTCGCCGGCGGCCCAGCCGATCAGGAGTGCAACCGTGGGCGTGATGTACGTCGAGCCTGACGCCGCTACCGGCCCGAGTTCCTGCAGCAGAAAGTAATAGAGCAGGTAAGCGACGCCGGTCCCCAGCAGGCCGAGTCCCACGACGACACCGGATGCGGCGCGCCAGTCGTGCAAGATGCGAGCGATCCCGGTGAAGTCCGTCAGCGCGGCGAGGATCAGCAATGCCAGGCCCATCTGCCACGTCACCAGCGCGAGAGGTTGAAGGCCGAACGGCGACAGGAAGCGTTTCACGTAGACGTACGACAGCCCGAGGATGATCGCGCCTGCCAACATCCACGTGACGCCCGCGGGATCGACCGGATTTCCCGCACCTTCCCACGGGCGCGCAATCAGCACGATGCCGGCGAAACCCACGACGACGCCGGCTGTCATCAGCCCGTTCACTTTCTCGGTTCGGAGGAACAACAGCGAAAAAATCGCGGTGAAGATCGCGATCGAGCCGCCCAACACGCCCGCGATCCCCGACGGCAGCAGCGCCGTGCCCTTCACGATGGCCACGTAGTAGAGCGCCGTCGCGACAGCCGCCATGACGAAAAAGTGCGGCAAATGGCGGGCCTGGCTTTGCTGGATCGCGCGCTGGCGCCAGGCGGCGAACGCGAGCGGCAGGAAGCCGAACAGAACGCGCAAGAAGGCGATCTGCATCGGACTGAGCCAGGCCGCGGCCCATTTCATGTAGATGAAATTCGAGCCCCAGATCAGGCCGAGCAGAACGAAAGCGATCCTGGTCAGTTTCATGACGCCCGCCATTTCGTCTAACGAGATTGATCGTCAGTTAATCAGGATGACGGAGCGGCAGATAGAACAAAATCGGCATCGCGACGATGGATCGCGACATCATGTTTCGCGCCCCTGGCAATGCGCGCTCGGCATGGCCTGGCGAATTCCCGTCGCCGTCGCTTGAAAGCTGACGGAAAGGCATGCGCTTCCGGTACGGCGACGCGAAAATATTTCGCGCATCTCGCGACGGATTTCCCGCCGGCCTCCGTTAAACACAGGTACGCATCGCGAGAGCCCCCGTCATGGACCATCCGAACGACATCTCACCGGCTGCCATCGCGCTGAACCGCTTCGGTCTCGGCGCGCGGGCCGACGAAGCGCCGCCTGCGGATCCGAAGGCGGCGCTCATCGCGCAATTCGACCGTTACGACGCACGTCCCGCCGCATGGGCCGCCGAACCGGATGCGGTTACGCTCGCAACCCGGTTCGCGAATACGCGCAACGCGATGACGAGCGACGACGCGGCGGCCAGGCGCGCGACCGCCCAGTCGATCCGTCGCGACGGCTACGATGCATATCGCAGCGCGGTCTCCGCGCGGCTCGACAGCGCGCTCACCACGCCCGCGCCGTTCGTCGAGCGGCTCGTGCATTTCTGGGCGAACCATTTCGCGGTATCGGTCGACAAGGGGCAGGTCGCCGCGTATGCCGGTGCATTCGAGCGTGATGCGATCCGTCCGCATGTGCTCGGCCGCTTCGAGGATATGCTCGTCGCCGTCGAGCAGCATCCCGCGATGCAGCTGTTTCTCGACCAGGCGCGCTCGGTCGGCCCCGACAGTCCGGCCGCGCTGCGCGCCGAAGCACGCAATCCCGCAGCGCGGCGCGGTCTCAACGAGAACCTCGCGCGCGAAATCATGGAACTGCATACGCTCGGCGTACGCACCGGCTATACGCAGGCGGACGTGACGGAATTCGCGCGTGCGCTGACCGGCTGGAGCATCGCCGGCGGGCGCGGGCCGCAGCCCGGCGATGCGGCGCCCGGCGCGTTCGTGTTTCGCCCGAAGCTGCACGAGCCGGGCGTGCGCACGGTCATGGGACGCACCTACGACCAGCCGGGCGAAGCGCAGGCGCGCGCGATCCTGCGCGGCCTCGCACGTGCGCCGGCGACGGGCCGGCATATCGCGTTCCAGTTTGCTCGCCATTTCGTCGCCGATAACCCGCCGCCCGCGCTCACCGACCGGCTCGCCCGCGCATTCGAGACGAGCGGCGGCGATTTGCCGACCGTCTATCGCGCGCTCGTCGATGCACCGGACGCATGGTCGCCGGTCAATCGCAAGTTCAAGACGCCGTGGGAGTGGGCCGTGTCGTCGCTGCGCGGGCTCGGCTGGCGCGACGCGGGCGACCTGAAGGCCGCGCCGCTGCTCGCGCAACTCGGCCAGCCGGTGTGGCGGCCCGGGTCGCCGGCCGGCTACGACGACGTCGCCGCGAGCTGGGCCGCGCCCGACGCGTTGGTGCGCCGCGTCGAGATCGCGCAGCGGCTCGCCGCACGTACTGGCGACCGGCTCGATCCACGCACGCTCGGCAACACGCTGCTGGCCGGCTCGCTGAGTGCACCGACGGCGAGCGCGCTGTCGCGTGCCGAAAGCGCGACCACGTCGCTTGCGCTGCTGCTCGTGTCGCCCGATTTCCAACGGAGATGAACATGGCCCGATCCCTTACCCGTCGGCATTTCCTGAGCATCGCCGCGGCCGGCGCCGGGGCGATGCTCGTCGCGCCGCGCATCGTGTTCGCGAACGTCGAAACAGACCGGCGCTTCGTGTTCGTGATCCAGCGCGGCGCGGCCGACGGGCTGAACATCGTCGTCCCGTATGCGGAACCTGCGTATGCGTCGCTGCGCGGCCCGCTGGCGATCGACGCAGCGGCGGCGACACGCATCGACGGCACGTTCGCGCTGCACCCGTCGCTTGTGCAGACCGCGCAACTGGTTCGCGACAAGCAGGCGCTGTTCGTCCACGCGATCGCATCGCCGTATCGCGACCGCTCGCATTTCGACGGCCAGAACGTGCTCGAGACGGGCGGGCGCGCGCCGTACCAAGTGAAGGACGGCTGGCTGAACCGGCTCGCTGCGATGTTGCCGGCGACGCGCGAGCGCGCGATCGCGTTCGCGCCGACGGTGCCGCTCGCGTTGCGCGGCGGTGTGCAGGCCGCGTCGTATGCGGCGTCCGGTTTGCCGGCCGCGCCGGACGACCTGCTCGCGCGCGTGTCGGCGCTTTACGAGGCCGACGCGCAGCTCGGGCCGCTGTGGGAATCGGCGATGGCCGCGCGCGGCCTCGCCGGCGATGCACATGCGCGTCAGGATCCGGCGGGCGTCGGCAAGCTCGCGGCGACGTTTCTCGCGCGCGACGATGGCCCGCGAATCGCGATGATCGAGACGGGCGGCTGGGACACGCATAGCGCGCAGAACCCACGGCTCGCGAACCAGTTGAAGGCGCTCGATACGATGCTCGCCGCATTGCGCGATGGTCTCGGGCCCGTGTGGCAGCAGACCACGGTGCTGGTTGCGACCGAGTTTGGCCGCACGGCCGCCGCGAACGGCACGGGCGGTACCGATCACGGGCAGGCGTCGGTCGCGATGCTGGCGGGCGGGGCGGTCGCGGGCGGTCGCGTGATCGCCGACTGGCCGGGCTTGCGGCCGGGCGACCTGTACGAAGGGCGCGACCTGAAGCCGACCGCATCGCTCGACGCGTTGATCGCGGGCGCGGCTGCCGAAAGCCTGCGACTCGATCCCGGCCGCACCGCGTCCACGCTGTTCGCGGAAAGCGGCGCGACGCGGCCGATGACCGGCCTCATTCGCGGATTCGCGTGACGCACGGCATGCGTGCGTTTGCATCCGCCAACCGATTACACAACAGGGAGAAGTGACGATGAAGATTAGATCCGTATCGCTTGCCGTGCTGGTGACGGCGAGCGCCGCGCTGATGTCCGCATGCGTGGTCGAGCCGGCGCGGCCGCCGCAACCCGCGCCGGTCGCCGAGGTGGCGCCGCCGCCCGCCCCCGGCTACCGCTGGGCCAAGGGCCATTACCGCTGGGCCGGCAACCACTGGGCGTGGGTGCCCGGGCATTGGGTGGCCGTGTATTGAAGCGGGCCGGACGGCGCGCCGCTCACCAGCCGATCCGGTGCTTCTCGTCGGTTTCGCTGTGCCGCCAGTCGTCGTCCGCATGCAGATACTGGCTGGTGGTCGTCAGCGATACGTGTCCGAGGTTGTCGCGCACGAGCCGCAGGTCGACGCGGCCGTCGGCCATGTGCGAGCCCGCACTGTGGCGCAGCCAGTGCGCGGATGCCTGCTCGAGCACGCGTGCCTGTTCCTCGCCGGCATCCCCTTGCGCGCGCAACCGGTCAGCCGCGAACCGGAACACCTGCTTCACGATCCGGTGCAGCGCGGCGCGCGTGAGCGGCTTGCGCGTGTGACCGATCGGCAGCACGAGCGGCGTGTCCTCGCCGTCGGCGGGCAGCGCGGGCAGGCCGTGCGTGCGCCGGTAGCGCGCGAGCTCGGCCATCATTTCGGTGGTAGCCGGCACGAGCCGCTGCCTGCCGCCTTTGCCGGTCACGTCGAGCCACCAGCGGTCGCGTCCGTTCGCGTCGCGCCGCGCAAAGAATTGCCCCATCGTCGTATCGGCTGCCTCGGTGATGCGCAGCCCGCCGAGATACAGCAGCGTGAAGACCCAGCGCGTGCGATCCGCATGGAAGGAGGCGCGCGCATCGTCGCGCGGCATCGCGGCGATCGCGTCCTTGACTGCTTGCCACAGCGGCGGCCCGAGATGGCGCGTGACGCGCGGCGCGGGCCGCCGTTGCCGCTGCCGCGACAGCGCGAGCGGATTGCCGGCCAGATAGCCGGCCTGCACGAGCCACGAGAACATCACGTTCAGGATCACCATCGCCTGCCGCTGGCTGGCCGCCGACAGCGGCCCGTAGAACGGCCGCCAGCGCGGGTCGCCGCGCGGATGCTTGCGGCCGCCGTTCGCGCACCACACGTCGGCCGGCGCGGGCGCGAGCAGGAATTGCCGGTATACGACGAGATCCTCGTGCGTGAGCGACGACAGCGGCTTGCCGCATGCGATCACGGCCCACAGCAGCAGGCGCTCGGCTTCCTTGCGGTAGTTCTGGAACGTGGTGGGCATATCGACGAAGCGCGCGAGCCATGCGCGCACGGCGTCGAGATCATGGGTCGCGGCGATCTGCGGATGCGCGCTGGTCGAGCGGTTCGTGCCCGCGCGTCCGTCGAGCGCGGCCGGCACGGTCAGCGCATCGATCGGCTGCGGCCGCAGCGCGGCGCCGGACGGAACGGGTGAGGTCATGCGAACAGGGGGCGCCGCTCGCCCGTGGCCAGGCGGGCACAGGCGACGCGGCGAAGCATACGAGTACGAGGAAGCGCCGATGGTAATACACGATCGGTACGCGGTGAAGCGCGCGCCGAGCGGTGCAATTTCGTGCGCGGTGTCTTTGCCGGCGCGCAGCACGGGCGTCGCGCCGATGGACTGCCTGCAGGTGCGCAGCAGTCCGGCCGAGCCGTGGAGCCCGTGGTACGCGGGCATCGAGGGCTTTGCGTACCAGCCCGGCTATCAATATGTGCTGGAAGTCGACGAGTACCGTGTCGCACAACCCCCGGCCGACGGTTCGTCGATCCGCTGGGTGCTCAAGCGCGTCGTCGAGCGCCGCCAGGTGAACTGACGGCCGCGCCTGCCCGCGGCGCCGCTTACGCGGACGGTCGCGGCGCGACCGGTCTCGGCGGCGCGGCGGTATCGATCCGGCGGAACACGACGGACGACAGCAGCGTGACCGAGCCCATGCAGACGAACGACAGCATGAAGCCGTTTGCCATCGAGCCCCAATGCGCGGCGAACAGGTTCACGAGCCCGCCGCCGATCGACACGCCGAGCCCCATCGCCAGCATCTGCATCATCGTGAACAGGCTGTTGCCGCTGCCGGCGTCGGCATGCGACAGCCCCTTGAGCGTGACGGCGTTCATCGCGGCGAACTGCATCGAGTTCGCGGCGCCGAACACGATCAGCAACGCAATCTCCAGCGCCGGTGCGGGCCGCGCCGATACCAGCGCGAACCCCGCGATCGCGCAGCCGACGATCCCCGTGTTCACGACCAGGAACGTCGCATAGCCGAAGCGCTTCGCGAGCGGCGCGATCCAGCGTTTCGCGATCACGCCGGCGATCGCGGCCGGCAGCATCATCATCCCCGACTGCAACGGCGTGTAGCCGAGCTGCACCTGCATCAGCAGCGGCAGCATGAACGGCACGGCGCTCGTGCCGATCCGGCACAGCAGGTTGCCGAGCAGCCCCGAGCCGAAGTTTGGCTCGCGGAACAGCCCGAGCCGGAACAGCGGCTGCGCGCGGCGCCGTGCGTGGGGCAGGTACGCGAGCGCGCTCGCCACGCCGAGCACGGCCAGCCCGATCGCCCAGCCGGTGCGGTGCGCGGGCATTGGCGGATCGATCGCGAGCGACAGCGCGATCATCGCGACCGACAGCAGCGCGCAGCCGACGAAGTCGAACGGCGGCGGCTGGGTCGCCTGGTCGTGCGGCAGAAAGCGCTGCACCGCGAGGAAGCCGACCACGCCGACGGGCACGTTGACGATGAACACCCAGTGCCAGGAAATCGCCTGCGTGAGCCAGCCGCCGAGCGTCGGCCCGACGATCGGGCCGAGCTGCCCGGCGATCGACACGAACGCGATCGCCGCGACGTACCGTTCGCCCGGCACGCGGCGCAACACCGCGAGCCGCCCGATCGGCAGCAGCATCGAGCCGCCGATGCCCTGCACGGCGCGCGCGACGACGAGCTGGCCGAGCGTGTGCGACGCGGCACAGCCGATCGACGCGAGCGAGAACACCAGGATGGCGACAGAGAACACGCGGCGCGTGCCGAACCGGTCGGCGAGCCAGCCGGACGCCGGTGTGAGCATCGCCATCGTCAGCGTGTAGACGACCACGATCGGCTGCATCGCGAGCGGCGACGCATGCAGGCTTTGTGCGATCGACGGCAGTGCGGTATTGACGATCGTCGTGTCGAGCGACTGCATGAAGAACGCGGCGGCGACGATCCACAGCAGCGCGGAGTGTGAGGGTTCGCGGGACATGACGAAGTTGGCGGTGCGGCGACCGGCGAGGGCGACGTGACGGGCGACGCGGCCCGGCTCGGTTCGGCAGGCTCGCGCCGGCGTACGGCCGGTCTACAAGCGTTGATGGTACCGATTCCGGTAGTCATCGGGAAGCCGACTTAAGGCATTGACTGTCATCGGAATTGCCGATGACAATGCGGGATGCTCAATCCCGTCTGGCTCAAGACGTTCGCGACCGTCACGAATTGCCGCAGCTTCACCGAAGCGGGCCGGCAGCTCGGGCTCAACCAGTCGAGCGTCAGCGAACACATCCGTCGTCTCGAAGAGAGCGTCGGCCGGCGGCTGTTCGTGCGCGACACCCATTCGATCGCGATGACGGCCGACGGCGAGGCGCTGCTCGTGCATGCGAACGTGATCCTGCAGGCGCTGAACCGCGCCGAATCGCAGTTCCGCAAGCCGCGGCTGCAGGGCCGCGTGCGGCTCGGCGCATCGGACGATCTCGCGCTGGTCGCGCTGCCGGACGTGCTCGCGGCGTTTCGCACCGCGCACCCCGACGTCGCGCTGGAGATCACGACCGGCATGACCAGCCGGCTCTACGAACTGATGGATGCGGGCGCGCTCGACCTGATGGTCGGCAAGCGGCGGCTCGGCGAGCGGCGCGGCACGCCGCTGTTGCGCGCACGGCTCGAATGGGTCGCGCGGCCGGGCACCGTCGTCGACCTGGAAAGGCCGCTGCCGCTCGTGCTGGTCGCCGAGCCGAGCGTCACGCGCGCGGTCGTGCTGAACGCGCTCGCGGAGAAGGGGATCGGCTGGGAAGTCGTGTGTTCGAGCAGCAGCCAGCCGGGCTGCATCGCGGCCGCGCGGGCCGGGCTCGGGCTCACCGCGACGTCGCAGTATCTGTCGGCGCGCGGCCTGGCGCCGCCGGTAAACGGCGACGGGCTGCCCGCGCTACCCGACGTCGAGTTCATCGCGCTCGCCGCGAAGCGGCTCAGCCAGCCGGCCGGCACGCTGCTCGAGCTGCTGGAAACCAGCGACCTGCGCGCACCCGGCGCGGTCGATCGAAGCGCGTAGCGTAGCGCACCACTGCGCACTGCGTTACCCGACAGCCGCTATCAGCCTATATTCGTGCGGCTGCCGGCCGGGCCGCACGCCGCACGCCACGCGCCGCACGCCGCATGCCGCACGCCGCACGTCGCGCCTCATGCCGCGCGTTTCTGCGAAATCACCAGCAGCGCGCCGTTCCTGTCCTCCAGCACCGCGCGGTATTCGTGCGGCCCGGCCTGCACCGGCACGCGCACCGACGCGCCGGCCTTCACGACCCGCGCCATCGCCGCGTAAAGATCGTCGTCCTCGTCCACACGCAGCGTGAGCGCCGCGCGCTCGACGATCTGCTCGTCGCCGGCCACCAGCGCGATCGTCAGCGGGCCGCCGTCGAGCGCGCAGTAGCGGTCGCCGTCGCGAAACTTCACGTTCAGGCCCAGTCCGTCGACGAACAGCGGCAGGGCCGTGTCGATGTCGTCGACCGGATACAGCAGCATCGATACCTTCATTCCCTCTCTCCCTTGTCGTGATGTGACCGGCACGCACCGCACCGTCGTTCGATGCTAGCGCGCGGTGCCGGCCGCGACGCAGTCCGATCGGATGACGGTGAAACCCCTCTGTCCCGCAGGCGGGCCGTTACTCCAAACAGACGATGCCCGCGCGGGCCCGCGCGCCGACACTCCCATCCGTGGACCGTCGCTATTCGTCCGTATCGTGCGGGCGGCTGCACGACCCCGACTCGTCCAACATACATGGAGACGCACGCAATGAAGTTTTCCCTCATCTACGAAGCCCAGACCACCGACGCATCGCGCGAGGGCGACCACCGGGTGTTCCAGGAGACGGTCGAGCAGGCGCTGCTGGCCGAGCAGGTCGGCTTCGACACGATCTGGTGCGTGGAGCACACGTCGCTGACCCACTATGCGCACATGAGCGCGCCGGAAACCTTCCTTGCGTACCTGGCCGGCCGTACGACGCGCATCGGCCTCGGTCACGGCGTCGTGTGCCTGCCGCCGGCGATGAACCATCCGATCAAGGTCGCCGAGCGCGTCGCGCTGCTCGACATCCTGTCGGGCGGCCGCGTGCATTTCGGTGTCGGCAAGGGCGGCAGCCAGCAGGAGGCGGGCGCGTTCGGCTACGACCTCAACGAACTGCAGCCGATGATCGACGAGTCGATGTACCTGGTGCCGAAGATGTTCGTGCAGGACGAGATCGAGCACGACGGCAAGTACATCAAGATTCCGAAGCGTCCGATCCACCCGAAGCCGATGCAGGATCCGCATCCGCCGATGTACCTCGCGTGCACGAACACCGATGCGCTGCTGCGCGCAGGACAGCGCGGGATGGGCGCGCTGGTGCTCGGTTTCGGCGGCCCGGACGAAGTCGCGAAGAAGAACGCGGTGTATCGCGAAGCGTGGGCGAACCGCAAGCCGGAAGACCAGGTCGGCTTCCGCCCGACCCGGCACCTCGCGGCGCTGTGCCCGACGGTCGTGATGGCCGACGGCCAGAAGGCCCGCAAGATCGGCATCCGCGGCCAGCGCTACTTCATGGAGTCGCTCGCGTACTGGTACACGGGCGGCGAGCGTCCGGACCCGGCGAAGTGGGGCGACGACCTCGTGCAGGCCGATACCGGCGAGATGGTGATCCGTTCGCGCTTCGCGTCGGAGGAAGTCGTCGTGAACTTCGCCGATCCGGCGCTCGCGATGATGAACCCGAACCACGCGTACGGCACGGTCGACGACTGCATCGGCTACGTGGGCCGCCTGCAGGAAGCGGGCGTCGACGAAGTGCTGTTCCTCTGCCAGATGGGCACGGTGCCGCACGACGCGCAGATGGAGACGATCCGCAACATCGGCGAGCACGTGATCCCGTTCTTCAACAAGGAAAAGGAACGCGCCTGCGCATGAGGCGGGCAGGGCCGCGCCGCGCCCGTCGTCCCTTCGGACGATGCGGCGCGCCCGCGCGAGCCCGACCATCGGCAGCTGGAACCCTCGCTCGCGGCGCCGGCCGCGACGAACCACATAGAGAGACCGGGGTGGGCGCCGCCGCGCGCGCTCCGTATCACAGGAGACATTCGTGCATCGCGACAACGATTCGAACGCACTGGCCGCCACGCTGATCGCCCGGGCCGAGGCGCTTGCGCCGACGCTCGCCGGCCGCGCCGCGCAGGCGGAAGCGCAGGGCCGCATCCCGGCCGAGACGATCGCCGACATGCAGGCCGCCGGCTTCTTCAAGGTGCTGCAGCCGAAGCGCTACGGCGGCTACGAACTCGATCCGCAGGCCTTTTTCGACATCCAGATGGCGCTCGCGCGCGGCTGTATGTCGACTGCGTGGGTGTACGGCGTCGTCGGCGTGCACAACTGGCAGCTCGCGCTGTTCGACGAACGCGCGCAGCAGGACGTATGGGGCAAGGATCCGGCAACGCTGATCGCGTCGACCTACATGCCGGTCGGCCGCGTGACGCCGGTCGACTGCGGCTTCCGCCTGTCCGGCCACTGGAAGTTCTCGAGCGGCAGCGAACTGTGCGAATGGGTGTTCCTCGGCGCACTGGTGCCGCCGGCCGTTGCCGGCCAGCCGCCCGAATACCGCACCTTCCTGCTGCCCAAATCCGACTACCGGATCCAGCAGGACTGGGACGTGCTCGGCTTGCGCGCGACCGGCAGCCACGACATCGTCGTCGACGACGTGTTCGTGCCCGCGTACCGCACGCACAAGGCGATCGACGGGATGATGGGCACGAGCCCCGGCCTCGCCGTCAACGATGCGCCGCTGTTCAAGCTGCCGTTCGCGCAGATCTTCGTGCGCGCGGTGTGCACGTCGTGCATCGGCGCGCTGCAGGGCGCGCTCGACGATTTCACCGGCTATGCGGCGACGCGCGTGTCGGCCAACAGCGGTGCGAAGACGACCGACGATCCGGGGGCGCAGAACGCGTGCGCGAACGCGGCCGTCGCGATCGACGAGATGAAGGTGCTGCTCAAGCGTAATTTCGCGGAACTGATGGCGTCGGTCACTGGCGGCCCGGCCGTGTCGATCGAGCGCCGCGTGCATTTCCGCTACCAGTCCGCGCAGGTCGCCGAGCGTTGCGCGCAGGCCGCGAACGCGCTGCTGCGCTACGCGGGCGGCAACGGCATCTATCACCGCAACCCGCTGGTGCGCCGCTTCCTCGACCTGCATGCGGCCCGTGCGCACTACGCGAACAACGTGGACCGTTTCGGCCAGAACCTCGGCGCCGTGATGCTCGGCCGCGAGAACACCGACTTCTTCATCTGACGGGGACACGATGAACGACCCGCAAGCACAGCAATACGTGTTCGACGTGGTGGTCGTCGGTTCGGGCGCGGGTGCGCTGCTCGCCGCGTGCCGCGCGGCCGACCGCGGCCTGTCCGTCGTCGTGATCGAGAAGACGGCGCTGTACGGCGGCACGTCGGCCGTTTCGGGCGGCGGCATCTGGGTGCCGTGCAACCACCATATTGCCGAGCTGGGCGCGACCGATTCGCGCGAGGCCGCGCGCGGCTACATCGACGCCTGCGTGGCCGGCGAATCGACACCCGAGAAGATCGACACGTATCTCGACCGCGCACCGGAGATGCTGCGCTACCTGGAATCGAAGACACCGGTGCGTTACCAGTCGCTGCCGAAGTACGCGGACTATTTCCAGAAGGTGCCGGGCGCGATGCCGGGTTATCGCGCGCTCGATCCGATGCCGTTCGACGGCGGGCTGCTCGGCGACGAGTTCGACCGGCTGCGGCCGGCGTCGCCCGGTACGCTGATCGGCGGGCGCGTGGCCGTGACGTCGAAGGAAGCGCACACGCTGTTCTCGCGCGGGCCGGGCTTCATGAAGCTCGCGATCGCGCAGTTCGGCCGCTACTGGCTCGATCTCGGGATGCGCCGCCGTACGCGGCGCGACCGGCGCCTGACGCTCGGCAATGCGCTGATCGGCGGGTTGCGCCGCGCGCTGCTCGACCGCAACGTGCCCGTGTGGCTCGACACGCCGATGCGCGACCTGCTCGACGTGGACGGCCGCGTGACCGGCGTGCGCGCGCAGCGCTTCGGGCAACCGGTGACGATCGCCGCGCGGCGCGGCGTGATCCTCGGCGCGGGCGGCTTCGAGCGCAACCAGCCGATGCGCGAGCGCTATCTGCCGCAGCCGACACAGGCGCAGTGGAGTGCGACGCCGCCCGCCAATACCGGTGACGCGATCGCCGAAGGCCATCGGCTCGGCGGCGCGCTGGCGCTGATGGAGCACGTGTGGGGCGCGCCGACGGTCGGTGTCGCCGGCGAGGAGAAGCAGCGCGCGCTGTTCGTCGAACGCAACCTGCCGGGCTGCGTGATCGTGAACAGCCTCGGCAAGCGCTTCGTCAACGAAGCCGCGCCGTATTCGGAATTCGTGCCGGCGATGTATCGCGACCATGCGCGCACCGGTGCGAGCGTGCCGGCATGGATGGTGTTCGACGCGCGGTTTCGCCGCAAGTATCCGTGCGGGCCGATCATGCCGGCGTCGATGATGCCCGATTCGCGGATCCCGGCCGCGTTCCGCGACGTGATCGTGAAAGCCGACACGATCGACGCGCTCGCCACGCGCATCGGCGTCGACGCCGCCGGCCTGCACGACACGCTGCGCGACATGGCGCGCTACGCCGTCACCGGGATCGACGAGGCGTTCGGCAAGGGTGACAACCTGTTCGACACGTACTACGGCGATCCGCAGAACAAACCGAACCCGTGCCTCGGGCCGGTCGACCAGGCGCCGTTCTACGCGGTGCGGATCGACGCGGGCGACATCGGCACGAAGGGCGGGCTCGTCACCGACGTGCACGCCCGCGTGCTGCGCGCCGACGGCGAGCCGATCGACGGCCTCTACGCGATCGGCAACACCAGCGCCTCGATGATGGGCGCGAGCTACCCCGGCGCGGGCTCGACGCTCGGTCCGGCGATGACCTTCGGGTATCTCGCCGCCGACCACCTGGCTGCTCGCGCAGCCGACGCCGGCGGGCAGCCCGCCCGGCCATCCACGACTGAACTTGACGGAGTCCGATCATGAGCGATCTCACCACCCATCCGCTGCGCACCGACATGTTGCTCGCGATGCGCCGCCTCGCGCGCTCCGTCACGGTCATCAGCAGCGCGCACGACGGCCGGCGCTATTCGATGTCCGCGACGGCGGTCGATTCGCTGTCGACCGATCCGCCTTCGCTGCTGATCTGCATCAACCGCACCGCATCGCTGTATCCGCCGCTCGACGCGGGCGCCGGGTTCTGCGTGAACGTGCTGTCGGCGGCCCACGAAGGCATCGCGATCGACTGCAGCGGCCGCCTGAAGGGCGAGGCGCGCTTCACGACCGGCGACTGGCACACGTCGGCCCACGGCGTGCCGTATCTGCGCGACGCACAGGCGAGCCTCGTGTGCGAGCAGGACGGCCGCTTCGAATACGGCACGCATACGGTGTTCATCGGGCGCATCCGCGAGGTGCTGATGAGCGGTGACGTCGATCCGCTCGTCTATCTCGACGGTGCCTACACGACGCCCGGCGCGCCGGTGGCCCGTGCGGCCGCGTGACGTGAGGAGCCGGCCATGAGCGATTCGCGCTTCCATCGGCTGACCGTTGCCGAAGTGATTGCCGAAAGCGACGACGCGTGCTCGTTCGTGTTCGACGTGCCGGCCGCGTTGCGTGACGCCTTCGCGTACCGGCCCGGTCAGTTCCTGACATTGAACGTGCCATGCGCGGACGCGACCGTCGCGCGCTGCTATTCGCTGTCGAGCGCGCCCGGCATCGATGCCGCGCCGAAGATCACCGTCAAGCGCGTGCGCGACGGCCGCGCGTCGAACTGGCTGTGCGACCGCGTGAAGGCGGGCGACACGCTCGACGTGCTGCCGCCGGCCGGCGTCTTCACGCCGCGCACGCTCGATGGCGACCTGCTGCTGTTCGCGGGCGGCAGCGGCATCACGCCGGTGCTGTCGATCCTGAAATCGGCGCTCGTGCACGGGCGCGGGATGCTGACGCTGATCTATGCGAACCGCGACGAACGCTCGGTGATTTTCCGCGCCGAGCTGCAGCAGCTCGCGCAGCGCCATCCGGGCCGCGTGCGTGTGATCCACTGGCTCGACAGCGTGCAGGGCATCCCGCAGCAGCGCCATCTCGAGGAACTCGCGCGGCCGTTCAGCCAGCAGGAGACCTTCATCTGCGGGCCCGCGCTGTTCATGGAGAACGCACTGGCCGCGATGCTCGGCCTTGGGTTGCCGCGAGCGCGCGTGCACGTCGAGCGTTTTGCGTCGTTGCCCGATGCGCCGGCGCAGGCTGCTGATATGGCGGCGTCGAACGCAGCGGCGGCCGCAGCGTCCGGCGACGGCGCGGCGATCGAGACGGTGCTCGACGGCGATGCGTTCGCTTTCGACAGCGCGCCTGGCGAAACGCTGCTCGACGCGATGCTGCGCGCGGGCGTGCCGGCACCGAATTCCTGCCGGATGGGGCAATGCGGCGCGTGCATGTGCCGGATCGAGCGCGGCGAGGTCGCGCTCGACAGCAACCACGTGCTCGACGACGACGAGATCGCGGCCGGCTGGACGCTCGCCTGTTGCGCACGACCCGCGAGCGATGCGCTGCGCGTGGTGTTTCCCGACTGAGCCGCGGCGCGCCGGCGGCGCGCACGGTCACCCTGATCTATGACGATGGACAACGAAATCCTCACCACGCCCGCGCTGATCGCGCGGGCTGCCGCGCGCCACGGTGCGCATCCGGCAATCGAGTCGGAGCATGGCCGGCTGACCTATGCGGAACTCGACGCGGCCCGCATCGAAGCGGCGCGCGCGCTGCTTGCGAGCGGCATCGACGCCGGCGACCGCATCGCCGTCTGGGCACCGAACCTGCCGCAATGGATCGTCGCGGCGCTCGCGATCCACACCGTCGGCGCGATCCTCGTGCCGGTCAACACGCGGATGAAAGGAATGGAGGTCGGCGGCATCCTGCACGACGGCGGCGCGCGGCTGCTGTTCTGCTGCGGCACCTTCCTCGGCGAATCGTATCCGGCGATGCTCGCGCCGCACCGGCCCGCGACGCTCGAACGCGTCGTCGTGTTCGACGGCGAGCCACCGTCCGGCGCGCGCGACGAGACCTGGAACGCGTTCCTCGCGCGCGGCGCGGCGGTGCCGCTCGATGCGGTGCGCGAGCGCGAGGCGCAGGTGACACCCGACACCGTGATGGACCTGATGTTCACGTCCGGTACGACCGGCCGCCCGAAGGGCGTGATGACCGCGCACGGGCAGAACCTGCGGGCCGCGCAGGCATGGGCGACGATCGCCGGCGTGCGCCGGGACGACCGCTACCTGATCGTCAATCCGTTCTTCCATACGTTCGGCTACAAGGCCGGCTGGCTCGCCGCGCTGTCGAGCGGCGCGACCGTGCTGCCGCATCTTGTGTTCCAGCCGGCCGACGTATTGCGGCGCGTCGCCGACGAGCGCGTGTCGGTGCTGCCCGGCCCGCCGACGCTGTACTACGCGCTGCTCGATGCGCCAGATCGCGCGGCGCGCGACCTGTCGTCGCTGCGGATCGCGGTGACGGGCGCGGCCGCGATCGCGCCGAGCCTGATCGAGCGGATGCGCACGGAACTCGGCTTCGAGACGGTACTGACCGGCTACGGGCTGACCGAATCGTGCGGCTTCGCGACGCTGTGCCGGCACGGCGACGACGCCGAGACGGTCGCCTGCACGTCGGGCCGGCCGATGCCGGACGTCGAGCTGCGCATCGCGGGGTCGGACGGCGCGGCGCTCGGGCCGGACGAAACCGGCGAGATCTGGGTGCGCGGCTACAACGTGATGCGCGGCTACTTCAACCAGCCGGACGCGACGCGCGAAACCGTCGATGCGCAAGGCTGGCTGCATACGGGCGACCTCGGCTGCGTCGATGCGAGCGGCAACCTGAAGATCACCGACCGGATCAAGGACATGTTCATCGTCGGCGGCTTCAACTGCTATCCGGCCGAGATCGAGCGGCTGCTGACCGCGCATCCGGCGATCGCGCAGGTCGCGCTGGTCGGCGTGCCCGATATGCGGCTCGGCGAAGTCGGCCATGCGTATGTCGTGTTGCGTCCCGGCGCGCACGTCGACGCCGGTGCACTGAACGACTGGGCGCGCGGCAACATGGCGAACTACAAGGTGCCGCGGTATTTCACGTTCGTCGAGCAATTGCCGACGAGTGCGGCCGGGAAGGTGCTGAAGTACCGGCTGCGCGCGGGCGCCGACGCGGCGGCCTGAGCGCGTCGCACGACACCACACCAACGGGAGGAACGCATGTACGACAACGGATTTCCGCAGGGCGCGGTGCTCGTGTTCGGCGGCAGCGGCGGGATCGGGCAGGGCGTCGCGCTCGAATTCGCGCGCGCCGGCGTGCCGGTCGCGCTCGGTTATCGCAGCAGGGCCGACGTGGCCGAGCGCGTCGCGCGCAGCCTGCGCGATGCAGGCGTCGCGGCCACCACGCATCGCGCGGACGTGACCGATCCCGCGCAGATCGATGCGGCGCTCGTGGCCGCGATCGATACGCATGGCCGCGTGCACACGATCGTATGGGCGGCCGGCCCGTTCGTGAACCAGCGCCATATCGGCGATATGACGCATGACGACTGGCGTCGCGCGATCGCGGTCGAGACGGTCGGCTTCTTCAACGCGGCGAAGGCCGCGTTGCCGCACTTCCGTGCATCGGGCGGCGGGTCGTTCGTCACGCTCGGCTCGGCCGGACATCTGCGCTGGCCCGATCGCGACGGGCTGTCGGTCGCGCCGAAGGCGGCGAACGAGGCGCTGGTGAAGGGGCTCGCGCGCGAGGAGGGGCGATACGAGATCCGCGCGAATTCGATCCTCGTCGGCGTGATCGAGGCGGGGATGTTTCCGGTGCTGCTCGAACAGGGACAGTTCGACCAGGCGTGGATCGACGAGACGCAGAAAATGCTTGCGCTCAAGCGCTGGGGGAAGACGCACGATATCGGGCGCGCGGCGGTGTTTCTCGCGTCGGATCGCGCGAATTACATCACCGGGCAGCAGTTGAATGTGTCGGGTGGGTATGGCCTGTAGGGGATGGGCGGAGCCCGCTTGGGCGAGCGGGCTCGACAGCGGGGCGGGTCAGTTGTCTTGGGCGCTGACGTCGCCGGTTTGCGCAATCTTCGTCAGCACGCGTTTCTGATATGCATACCAGGACGCCAGGCATGCTTTGTCACGACAATTTTTCTCGCGAAAATTCCATTGCTTCCGCGTTCGTTCGGCAAAAGCCGTCTTGTCGCTGACAGCGTCCTTTGCCTGCTGGTACGTTGCGGCGAGATCTCGGTCGTCGGCCGCAAGATCTGGATCGTGGCAGATCAGAAACTCCGGAATGGACTTCGCCTTGCCACAGTCGAAGCTCGTTTGTTGAAGCGGTGAAGCAGCCACGTCGCTCGCCGGATGGTTTGCTACTGGATCGGTCGCCGGCAACGTTGATTGCGTCGGGGGCGAGGTGATCACAGATTGCTGCGGTTGATTCAACGTTGCAGTCCGTTGACCATAGGGTGTGAGCTGCCCGGACATCGCGTCTTCGATCATCGCGCCGATCAAGGAGTTGGGCACAACCCTGACGGTTTCGGTTTTCAGAACCGAATCGCCGGCCATCGTTTGCGATTTCGCGAAATTGCACGGAGCCTGACACGTAATGCGATTCGATATGTTCGGATTGTCCTCGTCGACCAAAAGCAAAATATAACTTCCGTCCCTCAGACCAACGTAGCGCATCATCACAAGCGCCTTTGTCGCTTTTCCTGCTCGTACGTCATCTTCGCTGAGTGCTGGCTCGTACCCGTAAGTACCATCCTGGCTCATCGCGTAGTTGTGTGACGGAGGCGGCGGGGAAGGCGCGGGCGCCGGGGAGAGGGGGAGTGACGCGGTAGTATCGCTTGCCGATTTCGGACTTGCCGGTAACGATTGCGCGCTGCTGTCGGAATGTTTCGAGTCGCAAGCTGCAACCACAGCTGCGGCCAGCAAAAGAAGTGCGATGCGTTTCACGATATCCCCGAGAGTCGATTGATCTTATTAATTGCCGACGGTCGCAGACATCAAACGCATTCCGCTTCGATTGCAATGGAGTCGCGGACCTGCCTGCATTCCGAATCAGCTTGATCTTGGTTGGGCATTGCATCAACGTGGGCTTGCCCGTATGTCGTTCGATAAAGCAGAAGATCAATGCGTCGCAATGGTGCTCACTCTGCGGAGAGCGTCGCCAATGGACTGCTGTTCGCCAGCTTACGCGTTCTCAAGAGCATCGTGGTACCCGAAGGCGTTTGACGCGCCAAGACATGTACAAATACCGGCCTCAGTATTTCCCCTGACCTGTACGGCACGATTCACACAACTGGCTCGCCCCCGCGGCCGGCGCAAGGTCGCACGAATGAAACGCTTTTCGCGCTGCGCGCCGTGTTGCGTGAGTGCTCGCCATGCCGATCCCGACATGCCGGCGACTCGCTCGAGCATGTCCGGCGCACGTTACCGCGCCTGCCGCGCGGCGCCTCGATCATCTGCGCAGCGATGACGTACCTGGAAACAGATGCGTTCCTGAAACATTTCCATCGATTTCGCGCAGCGTAGTGCCGGGTGTTTGACGGTGATGCTTGTCCCGCGCCGGTCTGCGCCGCATGGCACACCGCTTGCGATGAGCCCCGTGCTGCTCGTCACAACCGCAACTGATGTTCACGACGAATCGCGGGAGCGGCACGCAACGACATCGAAACAACATCGAAACAACGGGGATCGGATCGAGCTGCGGAATGGCGGCCCGTCGTGTCGGACGCGCACTGCGTCGTATCGGCGACACGAACGGGCACCGCACGTTTGGTCCGTCAAACAGCAAGCTTGCTTGCAAGGTGTCGTGTCGGGGGGCCCGCTGCGCGTGGCGGCATGCGCTGCGCGCGGCGGGTTGGTGTGCCCGGCACATGTCGGGGGGGACGCCCGTGAAAACGACGGTGAACCAATGGGCAGCGCTGGCGATCGTATTCGCCGCCGGCGCGCACGCGCAGGAAATCTACCTGCAGGGCGGCACGCAGGGCGTCGGCATCGGCGCGGCCGTGAGCTTCAACTCGGTGCTCGGCGCGCACGCGGATTTCAATGCGATCAATCTGACGCATGACTTCACGGTGGCCGGCAATCGCTACCAGGACGACATCAAGCTGCGGCAAGGCGGCCTGTACGCGGACATCTTCCCGTGGCGCGGCAGCGGCTTTCGCGCGACGATCGGATTGCGCTTCAACGACGACGAGATCCGCGGCGTGTCGGTGCCCACTGACGGTACCTACGTATTCGCCGGCAAGCGCTATCCGGCGCTGCCGGGGATGTATGCGGTCGCGCAGGCGCGCTATCCGGCCGTGATGCCGTATGTCGGAATCGGCTACGGGCATCGGCCTGCATCGAAAGGGCTCGGCTTCGTCGCCGATTTGGGCGTTGCATACGGGATCCCGCGCTGCTCGTACACGCTGTCGCCGGAACTGGCCGCCGCGGCCGGGCCGCAGAAGAGCCAGATCCTGGTTGCGAGCGGCCTCGACGAACTGAACCGCATGATGTCGCGGTATCGGTGGTATCCGGTCCTGCAGATCGGGATCTCGTATCGGTTCTGAGCCGCACGAGCGTCACAGCACGGCTGTGTGCCGCTCGCGCGCGGATTCGACCGCCCGGCGCGCCGGGCGCGCATCGTTGCGCTTCGCGATGAACGGATGCTCGATGTAGCGGTAGGTCAGCAGCGAACAGAGGACGGCGACCAGTGCGCTCGCAAGCGCGAGCGCCCAGATACCGGTGTCGTCGACGGAATCGATCGGGAAAACGAACTTGTTGAATGCGCGGACGATTGTGTACACGATCACCATGTGGATCATGTAGATGCTGAAGCTGGCCGTGCCGAGCAGCGCGAGCGGTCGGGTTTCGAGCACACCGTAGAACGTATTCCCGCACGCGACGCAGAGGAACACCGGGAGGAGCGGAAGTGCGCCCTCGATCGAATAGCGTTCCGCCGGATACGGGGCGACGGCGAGAATCAACAGCGCGACGGTGGCTGCCGATTTCGTGCCGAGCAGCGAGCGGATCGCGGGATGCCGCGAGGCCTCGAACGCCAGCGCACCGAACGCGAACAGCAGGGCCATCCCGCCGGGCGGTCCGAACAGCGCGGCGCAGATCGTGACGATCGCGAGGGCGAGCAGCTTGCGCCACGCACGTGTCGCAACGAACCACGCGAGGAACGGAATGGCGACGTAGAACCGCCATTCGTATGCGAGCGTCCACCAGACGCCGCTCAGGTAGCTGGCTTGTTCCGCGCCGTTGACCGGGAACGCACCGAACCAGCCGAGCGAAACGGTCTTGAGCAGGTCGGCCAGCAACCGGATCGGCGCGTGGACGACGTTGCGGGGAAACCAGTACAGCGTGCAGGCGACGATGACGATCGCGTAAAAGAGGTAGAGCGGGGCGACGCGGCGCACGCGCCCGACGAAGAAGGTGCGCACGTCGAGCGTGCCCCTGCATGCGCGTTCCCAAAACAGGAACCCGGTGACCATGAAGAACATCGCGACGGGAATCGTGCCGAGATTGCGCAGGAAGTCGGAGGTGGCGCCCCAGATGCCGGTCGACAGCAGGCCCTGGTTGCACGCGAAATGATGGAAGACGACGGAGGTCGCGAGGATGCCGCGGAACCCGTCCAGGTTGTGATGGCGCATCGACAGCGATTTGTCGACGGCTGACCGGTAGAACGGTATGTGCCTTGCGACGAGCCACGCGATGATCGCGACGGCCGCCAGGCAGGCAGGGAAGTAGAGTTTGTCGGGGGTCGGGGAAAACAGGGTATCCAGAGAAGGTGTAATCAGGTCCACTGAAGGGCGTCTCGTGTCTTGGATCGCTTGGATCGGGATTTCAGGCACGGATGGTCCGCGTCGATGCAAGGTCTTCTGCGCGCTTCGCGCGGCGTTCGATCGCCGGTCTTGTGCGTTGATGGTATCAAACGGTCACGACGGCATGCCGCACGCAGATGCAACATGATGTTTCGATGCGGCACGTGTCATCTGTACTTCACTGGAACAAAAATAGCGCGGGGTGGTCGATGGAGACGATACGTGGGGCGGACGATCGTGCAATCGACACGCGGCGTGTCGCAACGTATGCCGTCGTGGCGCTCGTGCTGCAGATGCTGTTCCTCGTCGTTTGGGTGATCCGCTATTACGGGTGGCACGACCGGTCCGCGCCGATGGTCGGGTCGGACTTCGCGATATTCTGGGCGGCGGCGCGGGTCGCGCTCGAGCACGGTCCGACGGCGATCTTCTCGTCGCAATGGATCCAGCCGATCGAGGCCGCGCTCCGGCCGTTCGACGATTTTGCGCCCTGGCCGTATCCGCCGACCTTCCTGCTCGTCGTCGTCCCGTTAGGCCTGATGTCGTTTCCGCACGCCCTCGTGCTGTTCGGTGTACTGGCGATCGCCTGCTACGCGGCCGTCATCGCGCGACTGACGCGCCCGCTCGACGGTCGGTGGCGGATGGCGGTCGCCGCGTTTCCCGGCCTCATCGGCGCCGCCCTCACGATGCAGAATGCGTTCCTGACCGTTGCGGCGGCCGGTGCCGCGTTGCTGCTGCTGCGGTTGCGTCCGGTTATCTCCGGGGCGTGCATTGCGATCCTGATGGTGAAGCCGCAGTACGGCGTGCTGTTCCCGCTCGCGCTGATCTGCGGGCGGCAGTGGAAAGCGCTGGTGTCGGCGGGCATGTTCAGTGCCGCGATCGTCGCGACATCGGTGGCCGTATTTGGATCGCACGCGTGGGCCGCGTTTTTCGCGTTCCTGCCGACGTTCAACCGCACCGTGATCGAGCACGGCGAGACGCTGTGGCGCGGGATGCCGTCGATGGTCGGGCTCGCGCGTGCCGCGGGCCTGTCGGTTCAGGTCGCGTACGGTATGCAGGCGAGCGTCGCGGTGGCTGCCGCCGCGGCCGTCGTGTACGTGTGGATTCGCCCCGCGCGCTTCGAACTGCGTGCGGCGGCGCTGGCCGCGGCGACGTTGCTGGTGCAGCCGTACTACATGTATTACGACCTGCTGTGGCTGGTGCTGCCGCTGACCTTCCTGCTGCTCGATTGTCGGAGCGTCCGGCCGAACCGGCTCGAGAGTGCCGTCGCGGCGCTCGTGTGGATCGCGCCGGCCCAGGCGTTCGTCGCGGTCATTACCGGCACGATGTGGTCGGTTGCGGCCGCGATCCTGATTGCGGTGCTGGCGCTGGTCTTGCGGCGCGCGTCGAATGCTGCGCCGCCGCGCGCCTGACGACGCGCACCTGCCTGGCTCTGCTTCGGTGCATGGCCATTCGGCCGGCTTTTTCATCACCTCGATCCGATTTACCGTGGACAACAGCAGTTCGACGCGTCGGGCCAGCGGCGGAACGCGGGTGGATTCCTGTTGCCCGCTGCCGCCGGCCCACGCCGACACCGTCTTCCGTCCGATCGCGACGATGATAGCAATGCTTGCAATTCACCGGCGAGGCGCTATCATTGATAGCAATCTGGATGGAGGGACCCATGGCAAATCTTCTGGTGCGTAACGTGGATGACAGTATCGTTCAGAGCCTGCGCGAGCAGGCCGCGGCCAACGGCAGGAGCGCCGAGGCCGAACATCGGGCCATTCTGGCCGATGCGCTCGGCCGGCCGAAGCGACGGACATTCGCGCAAGTGCTGATGAGCATGCCGGACGTCGGCGAGGACGCGGATTTCCAACGTGTTCAGGATTCCGGCGAGGTCAGGCGTGTTTTTGATTGATACGAACGTCATCAGCGAGATCAGGAAAGGCAAGCGAACCAACCGCGGCGTGCGCGCGTTCTTCAGGCAGGCCGAGGCCGACGCGAGCCCGCTTTACCTGTCGATCGTGACGGTGGCCGAACTGCGGCGTGGCGTCGATTTGATCCGTCATCGCGGCGATCATCCGCAGGCGTCGGCGCTCGAGGCATGGATGGCGACGATCCTGTCCGGCTATGCGTCGAACATCCTGCCGGTCGATATCGAGACCAGCCAGATGTGGGGCCATCTGCGCGTGCCCGATCCGGCGCACGCGCTCGACAAACTGATCGCGGCCACCGCGCTGATCAACGATCTCACGGTCGTCACGCGCAATGTCGACGATTTCGCTCGCACCGGCGTCCGGCTGTTGAACCCGTTCGATTGATCCGGGTCGCCGCATCGCGGCAACCTGCCACCGCTTCCCGCCTTCTGCGTCGCGCGTAGCCCGTTTCACCGGGCTTCCGCGCGCGCCCGCTTCACCACCAGCTTCCCACCAGCTTCCCGCCAGTTCCTTACCAGCTTCCCGCTGATTCCCCACCGGGCTCTCGTCCCAACAGACGATGTGACGCCATCCCCGACCGGCCAGAATCCTTTCACGAACAACGGATTCTGAACCTGGAGGAGGCCGACATGATCGATGTCCGTGCGCTCGGCTACGTCGTCGTCGAGGCGACCCGCGTCGATGCGTGGCGCCGCTACGCGGAAGACGTGCTGGGCATGCAGGCGCTCGACGCGCCCGACGGCGCGCTGTACCTGAAGATGGACGAGCGCGATTTCCGCTACGTGATCGTCCCCGGCACGTCCGACCGCTATTTCGCGTCGGGCTGGGAACTGCCCGACGGCGCCGCGTTCGACGCCGCACTCGCGGTGTTGCAACGCGCGGGCGTCGAAGCCGTGCGTGCCACGCGCGACGAAGCCGCACTGCGTCGCGTGCAGGCGATGGCGTGGTGTACCGACCCGTCGGGCAACCGGCACGAGCTGTACTGGGGCGCGCGCTGCGACTTCCGCCGTTTCGTGTCACCGCTGGGCGTCGCGCGCTTCGTCACCGGCGACATGGGCCTCGGCCACGCAGTGCTGCCCGCGCCGCAGTTCGACGCGACCGACGCATTCGTGCGCGGCGTGCTCGGCTTCGAGCTGTCCGACATCTACCGCGTGAAGTTCACGCCCGATCCCGCCGAACCCGAGAAGCGCATCCACTTCATGCACTGCCGCAACGCGCGCCATCACAGCCTCGCGCTGTTCGAGATGGCCGTGCCGTCGGGCTGCGTGCACGTGATGGCCGAAGTCGACTCGATGGACGAAGTCGGCCGCGCGCTCGATCGGGTCGCCGCGCACGACGTGAAGATGTCGGCGACGCTCGGCCGGCACTGCAACGACCAGATGATCTCGTTCTACATGAAGACCCCCGGCGGCTTCGATCTCGAATACGGCTTCGGCGGCCTCACGGTCGACTGGTCGAAGCATGCGGTGTTCGAGGCCACCCAGGTGAGCCAGTGGGGCCACGACTTCAGCATCGGATACCGGTAAGCCAGCACGATGACGATGAAACCTCTCGACAAGACGATGTCCGCGCGCGACGTGGTCGCGCAACTCGCCGACGGCATGACGATCGGCATCGGCGGATGGGGGCCGCGACGCAAGCCGATGGCGCTGGTGCGCGAGATCGCGCGCTCGAACCTGACGGACCTGACGATCGTCGCATACGGCGGTGCCGATATCGGCCTGTTGTGCGCCGCCGGCAAGGTGCGCAAGGCGGTGTTCGGCTTCGTGTCGCTCGACGTGATCCCGCTCGAACCGCATTTCCGCCGTGCCCGCGAACAGGGCCGCGTCGACGTGCTCGAGCTCGACGAAGGGATGCTGCAGCTCGGCCTGCGCGCGGCCGCCGCGCGCCTGCCGTTCCTGCCGACGCGTGCCGGGCTCGGTACCGCGCTGCTCGATCACGCGCCGCAGCTTCGCACGGTGAGTTCGCCGTATGACGACGGCGAGACGCTGCTCGCGATGCCGGCGATCGAGCTCGACGTCGCGCTGCTGCACGTGAATGCGGCCGACCGGATGGGCAACACGCGCATCGATGGTCCCGATCCGTTCTTCGATGCGTGGATGGCGCGTGCCGCGCAGCGCTGCTACGTGTCGGCGGAAACGGTCGATGCGTCGCTCGCGAGCGACGACCTCGACGCCGCGCGCCGCAACCCGTTCGAGCGCTCGCTCGTCACCGGCGTCGTGCACGCGCCGGGTGGCGCGCACCCGACGTCGTGCGGGCCGGACTACGGCTGGGACCTGCCGCACCTGCGCGCTTACTGCGCGAGCGCGGAAGACGATGCGAAGACGGCGGCGTACCTGCGCGACGTGGTCGGCCAGGACGAACGCCAGTACCTCGAAGGCGTCGGCGGCCTGTCGCACGTAACGACGCTGCCGTTGCCGATTCTGTAAAGGAGCGCCTGTGAGCGAATCTCTCGACCATTCCCTCGCGGAACTGATGATCGTCGCGTCCGCGCGACTCTGGCGCAACGACGGCGAAGTGCTGGCGACCGGCATCGGCACGGGCCCGCGGCTCGCGGCGGGCCTCGCGCGGCTCGCCTACAACAACGGGCTGATGCTGACCGACGGCGAAGCGTATCTCGTCGAGGAGCCGGTGCCGCTTGGGCCCCGTCCCGACGGCTATCGCGTGAAGGCGAGCGGCTGGATGACCTACGAACGCGTGTTCGACTGCCTGTGGCACGGTCGCCGCCACGCGCTTGTCATGCCGACGCAGATCGACCGCTTCGGCCAGGCGAACATCTCGTGGCTCGGCGACGACTACGCGCGTCCGAAAACTCAATTGCTCGGCGCGCGCGGCTTTCCCGGCAACTCGACGAACCACGCGAACTCGTTCTTCGTCAGTGGCCACGGCAAGCGCACGTTCGTCGAAGGTGAAGTCGACATGGTGTGCACGGTCGGCTACAACCCGGCGCGTCGGGTGCCCGGCATGAAGACCTTCGTCGACCTGCGCAGCATCGTCACCGACCTGTGCGTGATGGATTTCGGCGGGCCCGACCATGCGATCCGCGTGCGCTCGCTGCATCCGGGCGTGAGCTTCGACGAGGTGCAGGACGCGACGGGCTTCCCGCTGGCCGCCGCGCCCGATATCGGCACGACGGCCCCACCGACTGCCGAAGACCTGCGCATCGTGCGTGCGCTCGACCCTCACAACCTGCGCGCGGCGATCGTGCGCAACAACCCGGCGCCGCGCCGCGGATGAGGTCCGACATGGAAGCGACCCAGATGACGTTCGGCGAAGGTGTCGTCGACTACGCGGTCGAGGACGGCATCGCGACGATCACGATGAACCGTCCCGAGTATCACAACGCGCAGAACTCGAAGATGACGTATGCGCTCGACGCGGCGTTCCGGCGCGCGGCACACGACGACGCGGTGAAGGCGATCGTGCTCGCTGGCGCCGGCAAGCATTTCTCGGCGGGGCACGACATCGGCACGCCGGGCCGCGACATCCACGAGTCGTTCGATCGTGCGTCGCTGTGGTACGACCACGTCGACAAGGAAGGCGGCGAGTTCCTCTATGCGCGCGAACAGGAGGTGTACCTCGGGATGTGCCGGCGCTGGCGCGACCTGCCGAAGCCGACGATCGCGATGGTGCACGGTGCGTGCATCGCGGGCGGGTTGATGCTCGCGTGGGTGTGCGACCTGATCGTCGCGTCGGAGGACGCGTTCTTCGCGGATCCGGTCGTGCGGATGGGGATTCCGGGCGTCGAGTATTTCGCGCATGCATACGAGCTGAACCCGCGCATCGCGAAGGAATTCCTGTTCCTCGGCGAGCGGATGCCGGCCGAGCGCGCGTACCAGATGGGGATGGTCAATCGCGTGGTGCCGCGCGAGCGGCTGCGCGACGCGACCTACGCGATCGCCGCGAAGATCGCGACGATGCCGCGCCTCGGCCTCACGCTGACCAAGCAGGCGCTGAACCACGTCGAGGAGTTGCAGGGCAAGCGCGCGGCGATGGACGCGGCGTTCGCGTGGCATCACTTCGCGCATGCGCACAACGAGCTCGTGAGCGGCGACCGCCTCGGCGGGTATGACGCACGCAAGATGGCCAGCTCGCAGCGCAAGGCCGGCGACGAAGATCAGGCCGACGCCGCACCGGCCGCCGTCAACGGAGCCGCCGCATGAGCACGACGCTTCAAAGCCCGCTGCATACGCCGCTGTGCGACCTGCTCGGCTGCCGCTACCCGATCGTGCAGACCGCGATGGGCTGGGTGGCCGACGCGCGGCTCGTCGCGGCGACCGCCAACGCGGGCGGCTTCGGCTTCCTGGCCGGCGCGACGCTCGAACCGGAGCAGGTCGAGGCCGAGATCCTGAAGGTGAAGGCGCTGACCGACAAGCCGTTCGGCATCAACTTCCACATGTTCCAGAAGAACGCGCAGCAGGTCGTCGAATTGGCGATCAAGCACAAGCTGCGTGCAGTGAGCTACGGACGCGGGCCGGACGCGAAGACGATCCGCCGTTTCAAGGACGCCGGCATCGTCTGCATGCCGACCGTCGGCGCGCCGAAGCATGCGGCGAAGGCGGTCGAACTCGGCGCGGACATCGTGACGGTGCAGGGCGCGGAAGGCGGCGGCCACACGGGCTCGGTGCCGACCACGCTGCTGCTGCCGAAGGTCCTCGACGCGGTGCAGGTGCCGGTGGTCGCGGCGGGCGGCTTCTTCGATGGGCGCGGGCTGGCTGCCGCGCTCGCGTACGGCGCAGCCGGCATCGCGATGGGCACGCGCTTCCTGATGAGCGCCGAATCGCCGGTGCCGCGCGCGACGCTCGAGCGCTACGTCGCGGTCGGCGACCCGGCACGCATCCGCGTGTCGGACGCGCTCGACGGGCTGCCGCAACGGATGATCGACAACCCGTATCTGCTGAAGCTCGAACGCTTCGGCCCACTGCGCCGCACGTGGTTCGCGCTGAAGACGGCCGAAGCGTGGCGACGCAAGAACGGGCTGAGCACGACGGACATGCTCGGCCTCGCGATCAAGGCGCTGCGCTCGCACGACTACACGGCGAGCCAGACGCTGATGGCCGCGAACGCGCCGTTCCTGATCCAGCGCGCGATCGTCGAGGGGCGTCCGGACGAAGGCGTGCTGCCGAGCGGCCAGGCGGCCGCGATGATCGGCGCGATCGAATCGTGCGACGCGCTGATCGCGCGGATCGTCGCGGAAGCCGGCGAGCGGCTGGACGCACTGGCCGCGTTGCGCGGCGCGGCAGCGGCACAGGCCGCATGAAAAACATCACAGGGAGTCTGGAGATGACTGTATCCAATCAACCGGCCGGCGCGATGCCGTTCCGGATCGAGCGCACCGACGGCATCGCCGAACTGGTGATCGCCCATCCGCCCGTGAACGCGCTCGACGCGCAGGGCTGGCATGCGCTCGCGCGTGCGCTCGACGCGCTCGGCGAGGACGACGACGTGCGCGTGATCGTCGTGCGCGGCGAAGGCCGCGGCTTCTGTGCGGGCGTCGACATCAAGGAGCTGGCCGCGCATCCGGAGCGGATCGTGTCGGTCAATGCCGGGAACTACGAGACGTTCCGCGCGGTGCACCGCAATCCGAAGCCGGTGATCGCGGCCGTGCACGGTTTCGTGCTCGGCGGCGGGATCGGCATCTGCGGCGCGGCGGATATCGTCGTCGCGGCCGATTGCGCGCGCTTCGGCGTGCCGGAGATCGACCGCGGCGCGATGGGCGGCGGTGCGCACCTGCAGCGCTTGTTCGGTGTGCAGAAGGTCCGCGCGATGTACTTCACCGGCGAGATGATCGACGCGGCCGAAGCGTACCGGCTCGGCGCGCTCGAACAGGTCGTCGCGCGCGACGCGCTGCGCGACGCGGCGCTCGCGATCGCCCGCAGGATTGCGGAGAAGAGCCCGGCGATGGTGCGGCTCGCGAAGGAGGCGCTGAACGGCGTCGAGGACGGCGATCTCGAGGACAAGTACCGCTGGGAGCAGGGCTTCACGCTGCAGGCGTACATGACGAACGACTCGACGGAGGCGCGTGCCGCGTTCGTCGAGAAGCGCGACGCGCGGTTCGACGCGCAGGCCGCCGCCGAGGAGGCACGCGCATGAACCTGACCTATACGCCGCAACAGCAGGCGTTCCGCGCGGAAATCCGCGCATGGCTCGCCGCGCACGTGCCGCGCGAGCGGCTGCCGAGCTTCGATACGGAGGAAGGCTTCGCCGCGCACCGCGAATGGGAGCGCACGCTGCACTCGGGCCGCTGGAGCATGGTCACGTGGCCCCGCGAGCTGGGCGGTCGCGGCTGCGACCTGATCGAGTGGCTGATCTTCGAGGAAGAGTACTGGCGCGCCGACGCACCGATGCGCGTGAACCAGAACGGCATCTTCCTGCTCGGCCCGACGCTGATGGACTTCGGCACCGACGCGCAGAAGGCGCGCTTCCTGCCCGCGATGGCGGCGGGCGAGCACGTATGGGCGCAGGGCTGGTCGGAGCCGAATGCGGGCTCGGACATGGCCGCGATCCGCACGACGGCGATCCGCATCGGCGACGAATACGTGCTCAACGGCCAGAAGATCTGGTCGACCCGCGCGGTGTGGGCCGACTGGCTGTTCGGGCTGTTCAGGAGCGACCCCGAATCGTCGCGTCACCACGGGCTCACGTTCCTGATGGTGCCGCTGTCCGCGCCTGGCATCACGGTGCGGCCGATCCGCCAGTTGAACGGGCAGACGGGCTTCGCGGAAATCTTCTTCGACGACGTGCGCGTGCCGGTCGAAAACCGCCTCGCGGCCGAAGGCGCGGGCTGGCAGGTCGCAATGGCGACGGCCGGCTTCGAGCGCGGGCTGATGCTGCGTTCGCCCGCGCGCTTCCAGCGCACCGCACAGGCGCTGCGCGACCTGTATCTCGCGCATCGCGACAGCGCGGATCGCGACCCGACGCTGCGCGAGCGCGTGGTGTCCGCATGGATGGATGCGCAGGCGTACGCGCTGTCGACCTACGCGACCGCGAGCCGGCTGCTCAAGGGCGGCCATATCGGCGCGGAGTCGAGCACCAACAAGGTGTTCTGGTCGGAGCTCGACCTGCGGATGCACCAGACCGCGCTCGACATCCTCGGCGCGCACGGCGAGGTCGTCCCGCAGACGGCCGCGCAGCACGCGGTGCTCGGCCACTGGCTCGACGGCTTCCTGTTCGCGCAGGCGGGCCCGATCTATGCGGGCACCAACGAGATCCAGCGCAACATCGTCGCCGAACGGATGCTCGGCATGCCGCGCGCGTAGGCGTGCCGGCGACACCTCACTGAACGGACATCCTATGGATTTCGTATTCGATGAAGACCAGGAAGCGCTCGCGGACAGCGTGAAGCGCCTGCTGATGACCGAGATGACCCCGGAGCTGATCCGCGAGCTGTGGGCCACGCCGACGGGCCGCTCGGACGCGCTGTGGGCGCTGTTCGCGTCGCAGGGGCTGACCGCCGTGTCGGTGCCCGAAGCGCATGGCGGCCTCGGCCTGACCGAAGTGGAATGGGCGCTGCTCGCGCAGACCTACGGGTATTTCGGCAGCCCGGAGCCGCTGCTCGACACGGCGCTCGTATCGGCCGGCGTGCTCGCGCGGCTGCCTGCCAGCGATTGGCGCGACGCGCTGCTGAACGACATCGCCGAAGGCCGCGCGCGCGTTGCGCTCGTGCATCCGGTGAACCCGTATGCGGCCGACGTGCACGTCGCGCAAACGCTGCTGTGCGAGCACCGCGGCGAGTTGCACCGCGTCGATCCCGCGCAGTGCGCGTGGCGCGCCGTCGACAGCGTCGACCCGTCGCGGCGCCTGTTCACGCTCGACTGGGAGCCGTCGGCTGCCACCCGCATCGCGCGTGCCGACGATGCCGCGCCGCTGCTGAACCGCGCGCTCGACCACGGCGCGTTCGCGGTCGCCGCGCAGTTGCTCGGCCTCACGCAGCGCGTGCTGGATGTTGCGATCGACTACAGCGCGCAGCGCAAGCAGTTCGGCAAGGCGATCGGCTCGTACCAGGCGCTCAAGCACCTGCTCGCCGACGTCGCGATCCGCTACGAGTTCGCGCGGCCGGTGGTCGCACGCGCCGCTCGGGCGATCGCCGACGATCATCCGCAGCGCGCGGTGCTCGTATCGCACGCGAAGCTCGCGGCGACCGCGGCCGCGCAACTGGCCGCGCGCCACACGATGCAGGTGCACGGCGCGATCGGCTACACGTGGGAGCTCGACCTGCAGATCTTCATGAAGCGGATCTGGGCGCTCTCCGGCAGCTGGGGCGACAGCGCGTTCCACAAGGCCCGCGTGGCCGACGCGATCCTCTGCGACGCATTGCCGATCGGCCCCGCGCAGACCTTCGACTTCGAGGAAACCAATTAATGAAACAAGCCTATATCGTCGACGCGCTGCGCACGCCGACCGGCCGCCGCAAGGGCGGGCTCGCGCACGTGCATGCGGCGGACCTCGGCGGCTTCGTGCTGAAGACGCTCGTCGAACGCAATGCGATTCCGGCCGACGAATACGACGACGTGGTATTCGGCTGCGTCGATACGATCGGCCCGCTCGCGGGCAACATCGCGCGCACCTGTTGGCTCGCGGCCGGGCTGCCGCTGCAGGTGCCGGGCGTGACGGTCGACCGCCAGTGCGGCTCGTCGCAGCAGGCGGTGCACTTCGCCGCACAGGCCGTGATGAGCGGCGTGCAGGACGTCGTCGTCGCGGGCGGCGTGCAGACGATGACGCAGATCCCGATCTCGTCCGCGATGACGAGCGCGGTGCCGCTCGGCTTCAATGATCCGTTCTCCGGCAGCACCGGCTGGCGCGCGCGCTTCGGCGATGCGCCGGTGTCGCAGTTCGTCGCCGCGCAGCGGATCGCCGATCACTGGAGCCTGTCGCGCGACGCGATGGAGCGCTACGCGCTCGAAAGCCACCGTCGCGCGGTCGCCGCGATCGAGGCCGGCCATTTCAAGCGGGAAATCGTGCCGCTCGAAGGCGTGCTGCACGACGAGACGCCGCGCCCCGACACGTCGCTCGAAAAGATGGCGACGCTGGAGCCGCTGACGCCGGGCGGCTCGCTGACGGCTGCCGTCGCGAGCCAGACGTGCGACGCGGCCGCCGCGCTCCTGATCGTGTCGGAGGACGCGCTGAAGCGCTACGGACTCACGCCGCGTGCGCGGATCCATCACCTGAGCGTGCTCGGCGACGATCCGCTGTGGATGCTCACCGCGCCGATCCCGGCCACCCAGGCCGCGCTGAAGAAGAGCGGGCTCGACTGGTCGCAGATCGACGTGGTCGAGTTGAACGAGGCATTCGCGTCGGTCGCGCAGGCGTGGCTCGCCGACACGCGCTTCCCGCACGAAAAGACCAACCCGAACGGCGGCGCGATCGCGCTCGGCCATCCGCTCGGCGCGACCGGCGCGCGGCTGATGACGACGCTGCTGCACGAACTCGAGCGCACCGGCGGCCGTTACGGGCTGCAGACGATGTGCGAAGGCGGCGGCCTCGCGAACGTCACGATCATCGAGCGCCTGTGAGCGCGTCACTTTCACGATCTCAGGATCCAAGAGGCACAAGCATGGGAATCTGCAACGGACGCACCGTCATCATCACCGGTGCGGGCGGCGGGCTCGGGCGCGAATACGCGCTGGCGTTCGCGGCCGAAGGCGCGGCGGTCGTCGTCAACGACATCCGGCACGAGGCCGCGCAGGCCGTCGTCGACGAGATCGCACAACGCGGCGGGCGCGCGCTCGCGAATGCGGACGACATCACGCGCGTCGAAACGGCGCAGCGGATCGTCGATGCCGCACGCGAAGCGTTCGGCGACGTTCACGTGCTGGTCAACAATGCGGGCATCTGCCGCGACAAGATGTTCACCAGCATGACCGAAACCGACTGGGACGACGTGATGCGCGTGCACTTGCGCGGCCACTTCTGCCTGTCGAGCGTGCTGGCACGCGCGTGGCGCGACGCGGCGAAGGCCGGCAAGCCGGTCGACGCACGCATCGTCAACACGAGTTCCGGCGCAGGGCTGCAAGGGTCGATCGGCCAGTCGAACTACGGTGCGGCGAAGGCCGGCATCGCCGCGCTGACGCTGATGCAGGCGGTCGAGCTGCAGCGCTACGGCGTGCGCGTGAACGCGCTCGCGCCGGCCGCGCGCACGTCGATGACCGAAGGCGTGTTCGCCGACATGATGAAGAAGCCCGAGGACGGCGGCTTCGACTATTTCGATCCGGCCAACGTCGCGCCGCTCGTCGTGTGGCTCGGCAGCGCGCTGTCGGCCGACGTGACGGGCCAGGTGTTCGAGGTCGCGGGCGGGATGATCGCCGTCGCCGAAGGCTGGCGCACGGGCCCGAGCGTCGATCGCGGCGCGCGCTGGGCGCCGGCCGAGGTTGGTCCGGCGGTCGCACAATTGCTCGCCGATGCGCGTCCCGCGCAGCGCGTGTACGGGAGCTGACGATGGATCTGGCGCTCACCGACGAACAGGCGATGATTCGCGATGCGGCGGCCGACGTACTCGCCGAACGCAGCGCGTCGGCCGACGTGCGCCGCGCAATCGAGCACTCGGCCGGCCGCGACGACGCGCTGTGGGGCGCACTGGCCGGCGAGCTCGGCTGGAATGCGCTGCCGTTGCCGGAGGCCGCGGGCGGGATGGGGCTCGGCGCGCTCGAACAGACGCTGCTGATGGAACAGCTCGGCCGGCGCATCGCATGCGTGCCGTATTTTCCGACCGCGTGCCTGGCGGCGACCGCGCTGGCGGGCTGCTCCGACACGCCGCTTGCGACCGGCTGGCTCGCGAAGATCGCCGAAGGCGCGTGCAGCGCGACGCTCGCGCTGCCGTTCGACCTGCCGGCCGTTTCGCGGTCGCTGCCGGTCGTCGCGGAAGAAGCGGCGGGCGGTTATGCGCTGTCCGGCACGCTCGAGCAGGTGATCGACGGCGCGCGCGCCGACCTGCTGCTGATCCCCGCTCGGATCGCGAACGAAGGGCAGGCAATCGGGATGTTCGCGATCGATGTCGCAACGGCGGCCGGCGTGAGCGTTACGCCGCTCGACACGCTCGACGCGACGCGGCCGATCGCGCGCATCGTTCTCGACGAAACCCGCGTGAACCGCGACGCGCTGTTTGCGAGCGGCGCCGTTGCCGCACAGGTGCTCGAACGCGCCGGATGGTTCGCGGCGCTTGCGCTGGCTGCGGAGCAGCTCGGCGGCGCACAGCAATGCCTCGACCTGACGCTCGACTACACGGGCCAGCGCGTGCAGTTCGGCCGCGCGATCGCATCGTTCCAGGCGGTCAAGCATCGCTGCGCACAGATGATGGTGCTGATCGAATCCGCGCGTTCGGCCGTGCTCGGTGCGGCGCATGCGTGGGACGCGGAAGCAGGCAGCGGCGCGCCCGGCGCGGCGCTGCGGGCCGACGTCGCGGCCGCGAAGGCAGCCGCGAACGACGCAGCGGCGTTCTGTGCACAGGAAGCGATCCAGTTGCACGGCGGCGTCGGCTTCACGTGGGAATACGACCCGCATCTTTATTTCAAGCGCGCGCAGGCGTCGGGTGCGCAGTTCGGCACGACGCCGCAACTGCTCGAATGGATCGCGAGCCATGCGATCGACGGCGGCACGTCGCAGCGCGACGCGGTGCTCGCGTCGTCGCAGACGTCGATCGCAACCCGTCCGTCCGCCGCGCGCACAGGAGCGCTTCAATGAATAGCGAAACGCGCGCGCAGCAATTGCGGCACGAAGTGGCCGACTGGGTGCAGTCGCACCTGACCGGCGATTTCGCATGCCTGAAATATCGCGGCGGCCCCGGCGACGAGGAAGCGTTTCCCGAGTTGCGCAAGGCGTGGGAGCGGGAACTGGCGAAGGGCGGTTGGACCGGGCTCGGCTGGCCGACGGATGCGGGTGGGCGCGGCTTCTCGGTTGCCGAGCAGGTGATCTTCCACGAGGAATATGCGCGCGCCGGCGGCCCGGGGCGGATGGGCCACATCGGCGAAGGGCTGCTGGGGCCGACGCTCGTCGCGTGCGGCACCGACGACCAGCGCGCCCGTTTTCTGCCAGTGATTCTCGCCGGCACGCAGTTCTGGTGCCAGGGCTACTCGGAACCGGGCGCGGGATCCGATCTCGCGAACGTGCGCACGCGCGCCGAGCAGGACGCGGACGGCACGTGGCGCGTGTATGGCCAGAAGGTGTGGACGTCGCTCGCGCATGATTCCGACTGGATCTTCGTGCTGGCGCGCACCGATCCCGCGTCGAAGGGCAACAAGGGGCTGTCGTTCCTGCTGATGCCGCTCGACCAGCCGGGCATCGAGATCCGGCCGATCAAACAGCTCAACGGCGGCGCGGAATTCAACGAAGTGTTTTTCGACGGTGCACGTGCGGAAGCCCGCGACCTCGTCGGCGCGCCGGGCGACGGCTGGCGGATCGCGATGACGCTGCTCGGCTTCGAGCGCGGAATGTCGACGCTCGGCCAGCAGATGCAGTTCGTCCGTGAACTCGAATGGGTGATCGACGCCGCGCGCGAATCGGGCGTCGATCGCGACCCGGTGCTGCGCCAGCGGATCGGCCGCGCGTGGGCCGGGCTGCGCGTGATGCGCTACAACGCGCTGCGGATGCTGTCGGGCGCGGACGACGCGAACGGCGGTACCGCCGCGCCGCTGCGCCGCGACGCACTGATCTACAAGTACTACTGGTCGAACTGGCACCGCGACCTCGGCCAGCTCGCGATGGATGCGCTCGGGCCGCGCGCGAATGTGATCGATCCGGCCGACGAAAAGCTCACCCATCTGCAGCGCGTCTTCCTGTTCTCCCGTGCGGACACGATCTACGCCGGTACCAACGAAATCCAGTTGAACATCATGGCCGAGCGCGGGCTCGGCATGCCACGAGAAGCGCGAGGTAACGCATGACCGAACCCACCATCCAGAAAGCGCCGGCCTACGTGCCGGGTCACCAGCTGCTCGCCGGCAAATCGGTGCTGATCACGGCGGCCGCCGGCGCCGGCATCGGCTTCGCGGCCGCGCGCCGCTGCGCGGAGGAAGGCTGTCGCGCGCTGTTCATTTCCGACATCCACGAGAAGCGCCTCGAACAGGCGGTCGACACGCTGCGTGCCGAAACGGGGCTGCAGCAGGTGTACGGCCGCCTGTGCAACGTCGCGGTCGAGGACGACGTGCAGGCGCTCGTCGCCGACGCGCAGGACAAGCTCGACGGCGTCGACGTACTGATCAACAACGCCGGGCTCGGCGGCGCGAAACGCATCGTCGAAATGGACGATGCCGAATGGTCGCGAGTGATCGACATTAGCCTTACCGGGACGTTCCGGATGACGCGCGCGATGCTGCCGCACATGCAGGCCCGCGGCCGCGGCGCGATCGTCAACAACGCATCCGTGCTCGGCTGGCGCGCGCAGGCGGAACAGGCGCACTACGCGGCGGCGAAAGCGGGCGTGATGGCGCTCACGCGCTGCGCGGCGCTCGAGGCGTCGCCGTACGGGGTGCGCATCAACGCGGTCGCGCCGAGCATCGCGATGCACGATTTTCTGAAGAAGTCGGCCCCGGCCGACCTGCTGAATCAACTGGCGTCGCGCGAAGCCTTCGGGCGCGCCGCCGAAGTCTGGGAGGTTGCGAACGTGATGGTGTTTCTTGCAAGCGATTACGCGTCGTACATGACGGGCGAAGTGCTGTCGGTCAGCAGCCAGCACGCATGATGGACACGACCCTCGACCCCGTGCGCGCGACGCCCCGCGTGTTCGCGCATCCCGGCGAACTGGCAGCGGCCGTCGGCGACACGCTCGGCGCGAGCGCATGGCTCGCGATCGACCAGCTCCGCATCGACGGCTTCGCCGACGCGACGGGCGATCACCAGTGGGTGCACGTCGATCCGGTGCGCGCGAAGAGCGGCCCGTTCGGCGCGTGCATCGCGCACGGCTACCTGACGCTGTCGCTCGTCAACCATTTCCTGCCGCAGATCGTACGCATCGACGGCGCGCGGCTCGGCGTCAACTACGGCTGCGACAGGATCCGTTTCCCCGCGCCGGTGAAGGTCGGCGCACGTGTGCGCGGCGTCGGCGAACTGCTGCGCGTCGCGCCGCTCGACGGCGGCGTGCAGGCGTGGATCCGCGTGACCGTCGAGATCGAAGGCGAAGCGAAGCCCGGCTGCGTTGCCGACACGATCAGCCGTTACTACTTCTAGTTCCAGAGAGCCAGACACATGGAAGACGCAGTCATCGTTTCCGTCGCACGCACGCCGATCGGCAAGGCGTTTCGCGGCATGTTCAACGATACGGAAGCGCCCGCGCTGGGCGGCCACGTCGTGCGCGCCGCGCTCGAACGCGCGGGCGTCGCGCCGGCCGACGTCGATGACGTGCTGATCGGCTGCGCTGCGCAGCAGGGCACGCAGGGCTACAACATCGGCCGCCTGTCGGCCGCGGCGGCCGGGCTGCCGGCATCGGTGCCCGGCATGTCGATCGACCGCATGTGCTCGTCGGGCCTGATGTCGATCGCGAGCGCCGCGCGCAGCATCGGCGCGGGCGATGCGCGGATCGTCGTCGCGGGCGGCGTCGAATCGATCTCGCTCACGCAGAACAAGCACAAGAACGCGTATCGCGCGCGCTCGCAGGCCGTGCTCGACCACCAGCCGGCCGCGTACATCGCGATGATGGAAACGGCCGAGATCGTGTCGCGCCGTTACCGGATCTCGCGTGCCGCACAGGACGAATTCGCGCTGCAGAGCCACCAGCGCACGGCCGACGCGCAGGCGGCCGGCCGCTTCGACGCGGAAATCGCGCCGCTCGACGTGCGGCGCGCGCTGTTCGACAAGGAGGGCAACCCGGCCGGCTACGAGGACGTCCACGCGGCACGCGACGAAGGCGTGCGTGCCGACACGACGGCCGAGCGGCTCGCGGGGCTCAAGCCGTCGTGGAGCGGCGGAAAGGCCGTCGAGCAGGGCGAGTTCGTGACGGCCGGCAACGCATCGCAGCTGTCGGACGGCGCGGCGGCCGTGGTCGTGATGTCGCGCGCCGAGGCCGCGCGCCGTGGGCTCGCGCCGCTCGGCACGTTCCGCGGCCTCGCGGTGGCGGGCTGCGAGCCGGACGAGATGGGCATCGGCCCGGTGTTCGCGATTCCGAAGCTGCTGACGCGCTTCGGGATGACGGTGGCCGACGTCGGGCTGTGGGAGTTGAACGAGGCATTCGCGTGCCAGGCGCTGTACTGCCGCGACACGCTCGGCATTCCGGACGAGCGGCTGAACGTCGACGGCGGCGCGATCGCGCTCGGCCATCCGTTCGGGATGTCGGGCACGCGAATGACGATGCACGCGCTGCTCGAAGGCGCGCGCCGCGGCGTGCGGCATGCGGTCGTGACGATGTGCATCGGCGGCGGGATGGGTGCCGCCGCGCTGTTCGAGGTCGGCACGTAGCGGCCGGCTCGGCGGCGTGGCTGCGCCGCCGGGCGAGGTAGCGATTCAGGACCCTCGAGGCCGCGGCACCGACCGCCGGCCTGGGACCGTGGCCGGCGCCTGGAGTCGGCCGCGACAACGCAAAGCGTGGGACCCGAGCAAGCGCTGAAGCGCCGGCTCGGATCGAAAAAGGCGATGGAGACAAGCGATGAAACAAACCCTGCCAGGACTCGCGATGTCGGCGCTCGTGCTCGGCGCCGCGCTGTTCGCGTTTTCGCCGCGCCCGCTGCCGGCGTTCCCGATCACTGCGATCCACGCGGATCGTCTGCAGATCAACGGGCTGGCGAAGGCCGGCACGCGCATCGTCGCGGTCGGCGAACGCGGCGTGATTCTGCTCGGCGACGATGCGGGCCGCCAGTGGCGTCCGGCGTCCGTCACGCCCGACCCGGGCTCGACGCTCACGCAGGTCAGCTTCATCACGCCGACGCTCGGGATCGCGGTCGGCCACGACGGGCGGATCGTGCGCAGCGACGATGCGGGCGTGCATTGGCGCGAGGTCCACATGGACCACACGCATTCCGATCCGCTGCTGTCCGTGTGGGGGAGCGCGAACGGCCCGCTGTTCGCGGCCGGCAGTTTCGGCCAGCTGCTGCGCTCGGACGATGCGGGGCTCACGTGGCAGCCGCTGAAGACGCCGGCGGGCGACCGCCACCTGAACGCGATCGTCGGCGACGGCCACGGCACGCTGCTGATCGCGGGCGAGAGCGGCACGCTGCTGCGCTCGACCGACAACGGCGCGACCTGGGACAAGCTGCCGTCGCCGTACGCAGGCTCGCTGTTCGGCGCGCTGATGCTCGCGAACGGCGACTGGGTCGCGTACGGGATGCGCGGCAACGTGCTGCGCAGCACCGACCGCGGCGCGACCTGGACCCACGTCGACAGCCACGTGCCGGTGTCGTACTTCGGCGCGACCCAGCTTGCCGGCGGCGAACTCGTGCTGGTCGGCCAGGGCGGCGCGATCGTCGCGTCGCACGACGGCGGCCTGACCTTCGACGTGCGCAAGCTCGGCGGCGTGCAGAGCCTCGCAGCCGTGCTCGACATGGGGCGCGGCGCACTGCTGCTCGGCGGCGAAGCCGGCGTCGCGCCGCTTGCCGCGTCGCCGTCCTGACGCGCGATGGCGGTGAGTGCCGCCGCCCGCATCCGTTCGCCTCGCTGCGCCAACCCGCATCGTCCGCATCGTCCGTTCCGACACGAGAAAGCCATGAACGACCTGTCACGTCCCACTGAAACCGTTTCCGCGTCGCGCCTCGCCGCGTTCGTCGAGCGCTGCGCCGACACGATCATCCGGCAGCGCCGGCTGTTGATGCTGCTGTGCGTCGCGGTGACGCTCGCGCTCGGCTTGTCCGCGACGCGCCTGAAGCTCGATCCGGGCTTCAACAAGATGATCCCGATGCAGCACCCGTACATGCAGGTGTTCGAGCGCTACGCGGGCGCGTTTCCCGGCGCGAACACGATCCTCGTCAGCCTGCGCTGGAAGGGCGACGGCGACATCTACAACCGGACGTTCATGGACGCGCTGCGCCATGCGACCGACGACGTGTTCTTCATCCCCGGCGTGAACCGCTCGCGCGTGTTCTCGCTGTTCACGCCGAACGTCCACTACACCGAGGTGACCGAGGCCGGCTTTCGCGGCGACGTGGTCGTGCCGGGCCAGTTCTCGAGCGCGAACCCGGACGATCTCGCGAAGGTGCGCCGCAACGTCGCGCGTTCCGGGCAGATCGGACGCCTCGTCGGCAACGACCTGAAGTCGGCGCTGATCCGCGCGGAACTGCGCGAGACCGATCCGGCCACCGGCAAGCGGCTCGACTACAGCGCGGTCGCGCGCCAGCTCGAGGAAATCCGCGCGCGCTACGCGAAGCAGGGCATCGACGTGAACATCATCGGCTTCGCGAAGCTGGTGGGCGACGTCGAAGCCGGGATCGCCGGCGTGATGGCGTTCTTCGCGCTCGCGTTCCTCGTGACGGCCGCGCTGCTGTTCGCCTATACGCGCTCGCTGAAGACCACCGTGCTGGCACTGGTCGTCGCGCTGCTGCCGGTCGTCTGGCTGCTCGGCGCGCTGCCGCTGCTCGGGCTCGGCATCGACCCGATGTCGATCCTCGTGCCGTTCCTGATCTTCTCGATCGGCGTGTCGCACGCGGTGCAGATGACCAATGCGTGGAAGCAGGCGCTGGTGCGCGGCGCGTCGTCGGTCGACGCCGCGCGCGACGCGTTCCGCAAGCTGTTCGTGCCGGGCACGGTCGCGCTGCTGACCAACGCGCTCGGCTTCATGGTGATCATGCGAATCAGGATCGACATCGTGCGCGAGCTCGGCATCACCGCGTGCCTCGGCGTGCTGCTGATGATCGTCACCAACAAGGTGTTCCTGCCGATCATGCTGTCGTACACGCGCCTCGAACGCGGCACGCTCGCGCGTGCACAGCGCGCGGCGGCGGCCGGCGGCAGCGGGAGATGGTCGCGCTTCGCGCTGTTCGCGCGGCCGGCGCCGGCGCTCGGCGTGTTCGCGGTGGCGCTCGCGCTGCTCGCGTACGGCACGCTCGAATCGCGCAGGCTGGAGATCGGCGACATCGGCACCGGCGCGCCGGAGCTGCGCGCGAACTCGCGCTACAACATCGACAACGCGGCGATCACGCACCAGTACAACATCGGCGTCGACGTGCTGTCGGTGATCGTCGAGACCACCGGTTTCGACGACGCCTGCCTGCATTACCCGGTGATGAGCGCAATCGAGAAGTTCGAGATGACCATGCGCGGCGTGGCCGGCGTGCAGTCGGTGACGAGCGTTGCGTCGCAGGGCAAGGTGTTCATCGCCGCGTTCAACGAAGGCAACCCGCGCTGGGCCGCGCTGCCGCGCTCCAGCGACGGGCTCACGCAGGGTTCCAACGCGTTCGACCCCGACAACGGGATGAACACCGCGAACTGCAAGGCGATCCAGGTGCTGATCTACACGCAGAACCACGAAGGCACGACCATCGCGCACATCGTCGACGAGATCAAGCGCTACGCGGCCGAGAACCCGACGCCGAACGTCGCGTTCCGGCTGGCCGGCGGCAACGTCGGCGTGATGGCGGCGACCAACGAGGCGGTCGGCGACGCGGAGATCGCGATGCTGCTGTCGATCTTCGGTGCGATCGCGCTGCTCTGCGCGGTCACGTTCCGCTCGTGGCGCGCGGTGCTGTGCATCATCGTGCCGCTCACGCTCGTGTCGATCCTGTGCAATGCGGTGATGGCGCGGCTCGGCATCGGGCTGAAGGTCGCGACGCTGCCGGTGATCACGCTCGGCGTGGGCGTGGGCGTCGACTACGGGATCTACCTGTACGAACGCCTGCAGCACGACATCCGCCACGGCGCGACGCTGCCGGACGCGTTCGCCGATGCGATGCGCCAGCGCGGCACGGCGGCGCTGTTCACGGCCGTCACGATGTTCATCGGCGTCGGCACGTGGGCGTTCTCCGCGCTGAAGTTCCAGGTCGACATGGGCGTGCTGCTCGCGTTCATGTTCCTCGTGAACCTGTTCGGCGCGGTGTTCCTGCTGCCCGCGCTGGCCGCATGGCTTGGCGTCGAGCGCGCCGAGCGCCGCGTGTCGCGCGAGCCGCAACCCTCGTCGCCGCAGGCCGCGCCGGCACCGGCGCTCAAGCCGACGCGCACGCTCGAACCCGGCAATCCGGTGCGCTGAGCGACGCAATCCCCGATTACCCCGGTGCGCGGCGGGCCGCCGCGCGTCCCCCAAAAAGGAGTCAACCCGCATGTCCGCACGCCCCTACAAGATCGAAGCCCAGCCGCTCGCGCAGCGCTATGCGCGCGGCTGGCACTGCCTCGGGCTCGCCCGCGACTACAAGGACGGCAAGCCGCACACGCTGAACGTGTTCGGCCGCAAGCTCGCCGCGTTCGCCGACTCGACCGGCAGGATCAACGTCGTCGACGCGTATTGCCCGCACATGGGCGCCGACCTGAGCCTCGGCACGGTCGAAGGCGACAACCTCGTCTGCCCGTTCCACGGTTGGGCATGGAGCGGCGAAGGGCAGTGCGCGTCGATCCCGTATTGCAAGCGGATCCCGCCGAAGGCGCGCATTGGCGCGTGGTCGACCTGCGAGGAGAACAACCTGCTGTTCGTGTGGAACGATCCGGAAGGCAATGCACCGCCGCCGGAAGTCGCGATTCCGCGCCTCGACGTGTGCTTTTCCGACGAATGGTCGGACTGGGTCGTCGACAAGATGGTGATCCACGCGAACTGCCGCGAACTGGTCGACAACATCTCGGATGTCGCGCACTTCGCGACCGTGCACCACGCGCCGATCGACTATTTCGCGAACCTGTTCGAGGACCACAAGGCGACGCAGCTGATGGTGGGCCGCAGCGCGAAGCTCGGCGGCGACAGCCTGACTGCGCTGTCGACGTATTTCGGGCCGGCCGTGCACATCACGCAGATGACGGGGCAGAGCAACGGGCAGCCGATCCATTCGGTGCTGCTGAACTGCCACGTGCCGATCGACATGAACAGCTTCGAGCTGCGCTACGGCGTGATCGTGAAGAAGGTGGCCGGCCTCGGCGACGAGCAGAACATGGAGATCGCGAACGCGTACGTGAAGGAAGCGCAGCGTGCGTTCTACGAGGACGTCGACATCTGGCACAGCAAGACGCGCATCGACAACCCGCTGCTGTGCGAAGGCGACGGGCCGCTGTACCAGATGCGCGACTGGTATTCCCAGTTCTATCTGGACGCGGCCGACGTGCGGCCGTCGAGCGTCGCGCGCAAGGCGTTCGAGATGAAGATCCGCGACGGCGAGACGCCGCCGCCGCTGCATCACGTGTTCGAACCGCAGTAACCAACGGCGAAGCGCGGCGAAAAAAGGGGCGCATCGTTGCGCCTCCCGATCGCCGCCCACGCCCGCCAGGCAAGGCGCGCGCGCTGCCGCGCGCGTGCGCCGCACCGAAAGAGCTTGACGGATCGGCCTGCACCGCGTAGTGTCCGAGACCGAAGTCTTCAAGAAGTTCGATTGCTCATCATTGGCCGCACGCTGTGTGGCAGTCGTTGGTCTCTCCCTCTTTTGATTCTTTCTGTGCCCGTCGGGGCGCATGTTCAATTATTCGTATTAAGGAAGTATTTGTGGATACCGGTACCGTCAAGTGGTTCAACGAAACCAAGGGCTTTGGTTTCATCTCCCCGGACAACGGCGGCGACGATCTGTTCGCCCATTTCTCGGAAATTCGCGGCACGGGCTTCAAGACCCTGGCCGAAGGCCAGAAGGTCAGCTACGAAGTGAAGCGTGGCCCGAAGGGTCTGCAAGCGTCGAACATCACGCCGCAGTAAGCCGCGTCGGCAACGGCCGCCGAGTGGCGGCCGCTGCCGGACGGATTTCGCGCGGATGCCGGCCCGAGCCGGCGTCCTGCGCGTTCCGACGCACACGACCGATGCATCGCGGGATTCACGATGCATCGGTCGTGTGCTTCCCTCACTCATCGCAGGTCCGTACGACGTGCGATCCAACGCCCTCGCGAAGCGCTCGCCGCATCGCCAGCGGCTCATGCTGCACCCGAGTAGACCGTCGCCATGCCACATGCGGCGCGGTCCCGACTTTGCGCGGTGCTGATCGCACCGCCGCCACCGACCGCCCGACCGCCGCAATGTGCCGGGCTCCGATTGCAAGACGGGCCCGTCGCCCGTCTGAACGGTCTGAACGAATGGATATCCCGGCATCCCGCCGGCCGCCGTCCCGTTGCGGGGCACGGCGCCGATGAGTTCGCCGCGGCCGCGGTCATTCACCTTGTCTGGAGGAATTGGTTTGGCAAAAGAAGAACTGCTGGAACTGGACGGAATCGTCGACGAAGTGCTGCCGGACAGCAAATACCGCGTCACGCTGGAAAACGGCGTCGTGGTCGGCGCGTACGCGTCGGGCCGCATGCGCAAGAACCACATCCGCATTCTCGCGGGCGACCGCGTGACGCTGGAACTGTCGGTGTACGACCTGACGAAGGGGCGCATCAACTTCCGCCACAAGGACGCGAACTCGCCGCGTCCGCCGCGCACCGGGCAACCGCGTCGCTAAGCAGTAACGGTCGGGCGCGCAACGCTGCTCCGATCGACCCCGTCCGGCCGTCTCATGCGGCTGGGCACACCGGATGGACGGCGCGGTTCGCGCCGTTCGTCGGTCGCCGGCGGCGGTGCAGTGCAGTGCCGCGGCGGCCAACGTTTTCTCCTCCGACCGCGCTGCGTGTACGACGCTCAAGCGGTCGCGTCCCGCAGGAAATCCTCGATGAGCGTCGCGAAATACGGCGGACATTCCTGCTGACTTCCGGGTCGTCGCGCACCCTCCCGCCGCTGGAATCGGTTGCCACCGCACCCGGCGCTTTTCAATGTCTTCAGTCGCATTCAGCGCACCAACGACCATGACGGGCGGTGCGCAGTCGCGGCCGTACAGCGCGACGTGTCACGCTGCCTGTCGCGCGCGCCGCACGCTGAGCGCCGACGCTGCCGCGCCCGTCAACTGAACCACCGCGCCGGCGAACATCGCCGAGCGCAAGCCGGCCGTGCCGCCGTGTGCGGCGGCGAACAGCGTACCGAGCATCGCGATCCCGAGCGTCGCACCGGTCATCCGCGCGACGTTGACGAGCGCGCTTGCGGTGCCCGAACGTGCGGCTTCGACCGCGCCGACGGCGACGGTCATCAACGGGCCGGTCGCGATGCCCATGCCGAGCCCGGTCAACGCAAGCCCGATTTCGGCGCCGATCAGATCCGGCGAACCGGCCGACGCACCGATCACGGCGAGCCCGCTCGCGATCACCGCGACCCCGCCGGCCGTCGTCGCGCGCGTGCCGACGCGCTCCGACAGCGGCCCCGAGCAGGGCGACACGACGACGAACACGAGCGCCATCGGCAGTAGCGCGAGGCCCGCGCCGGTCGAATCGAGCCGGCCGATGCTCTGCCACGTCAGCGGCAGCAGGAACAGCACGCCGTACATCCCGAACGTCATCCCGGTGGTCGCGGCGATCGCGCCGCGAAACGCGCCGATCCGGAAGATGTCGAGCGGCACCAGTGCGGCTGCGCCGTGGCGCCGCTCGATCACGATGAAGGCGACCAACGACACGATCGCCAGGCATCCGGCGATCGCGCATGAGGCCGGCGAATCGCGGAACACGATCGCCGCATACGCGAGCGCGCCGAGCGAGAGGGCGCCCGTGAGTTGTGCTCCGCCGTCGAAGTGCCTGCCGAGCGGATCGGACGATTCCGGCACGGCGGGGATCGCGAGCAGCATCGCGGCGATGCTCAACGGCACGACCACGAAGAAGATGCTGCGCCAGCCGAAGTGCCGGATCAGCACGCCGCCGAGCGTCGGGCCGATCACCATGGCCACGCCGTTGCATGCGGCCCAGATGCCGAGCGCGCGGCCGCGCTCGACCGGGTCGCGCCACACGACGCGCACGATCGCGAGCGACGCGGGCAGCAACAGCGCCGCGCCGACGCCGGCCAGCGCGCGTGCGCCGATCAGCACCGCCACCGACGGCGCGAGCGCGCACAGCAGCGACGCGACGGTGAAGAGGGCTGTGCCGGCCATGAAGATGCGGCGCCGGCCGAGCAGGTCGGCGAGCAGGCCGCCGGTCAGCAGCAGCACCGCGTAAGTGAGGTTGTAGCTGTCGACGACCCATTGCAATGCGCCGACGCCCACGTGGAAATAGTCGCCGATCGCACGCGTCGCGAGATTGATGACGGCCGTGTCGACCTGCGCCACGAGCACGGCGAGGCAGAGGGTCAGAAGGGTCGCGCTGCGACGTTTGAAAATGATGAGGAAACCGGGGGCGGGCACGATGGGGCGTTCCGGATGCGTCAAATGGATCAACCTACTCCGGACCTGCTGACAACGGCCTGTCAGTAGCCGGTGAATCGAATCGCACGGTACCCGCATCGAATCTCCATCCATTCCGCTGGGTTTTGCTGCGACGAGGGCTCCACTAATGGCAGCTTTGCTGCGGCCAGGTTGAATTCCCGGTCAACATCTTGCCCGGTGCGCGCGGCCGTCGCGAACGCCGGTCACTTTCCCTCGCGCCTGCGTCGGCCATCAGATCGACGGATATCGCGCTGTTCCGCTTGCGGCACAGCGAGGTCGTTGTTGCAATGCGGAATTTCCATGGTCAAAACCGAGTAGTGCCGTGCTTTTTAAGTGCGGTGGGGCATTTCCCTCATCCGGATTGAAATTTAGTACGGGTACTAATATTTAATTTGTTTCGAATTGAAAATTAATTAATTAATCTCAAAATAAGGATGGAAATCATCTGAATTGGTGTTGACGCGTCGCGCTCGGGAAAAATAGAATTCGTCGCCAATAAGATTCGTTTTGATTTTTAGTGAATTTTTTGCCATTTCTGGTGAAACAGAAGATTGGTTTTTGGATCAATTTATTTTTCGAATCCCCGGGTTCTGCTCATTTCACGAGCACGGTTTTATCGTGTGGCCAAATTGACCGGTCCATTCCGTATGGATTCGTCGTGCCCATTCAAACTGAAGCGATGGAGGCGCACCAATGGAAGAAAGAAAAGAATCTCCGCTGGCAACGGCATCGAATGTCTACTTCGGCCCATCCGCGCAAAGGAAATGGCTGGGACGCGGCGCTCCACGCGATGTGGACGTCGTTCTGCTGACGCATCCTCGCGACCGAGCCGATGTCGTACGGATGTTTCCATGGGCCGGCACGCTCGACGACGACGCACTGGCTGATTTGCTGGACTGTCTGCAGCCCGTTTATGGCGAGATCATCGAGGCGAAAGACATCAACATCGGAATCCTCTTCCTGCCTATTCTTGCGGAAGACATGATCGACCCCAGAAAGCGGGCATCCAGCCGCAACCGCATGAAGAAGGAGGGGCTGACCAAGGCAGCCGCGATGGGCGCGCGGCACGTCTGCCTGGGCGGTCTGACCGGGGCGCTGACGCAATACGGCCGCCGCATCGAAGCGCACTCGAGGGAACTCGGTATCGAATTGACGACCGGCCATGCGGTGACGTCGGTCTCGATCGTCCGTCAGTTCGACAAGGCACTGTCCGAGTCGGGGTTGAACGGGAACGACGTCGTCCTTGCCATTCTCGGCGTCGGTAGTGTGGGCGCGGGGGTGGCCAGGCTGCTGGCGCACTCGCCGCGGGTAACGCGGCCGGCGGAACTGATCCTGGTGGACACGCTGCAACAGCAGGACCGGGTTCGCGCCCTGGCGGAGGAATTGGCGGCATGTTCGCCGATGCGGGTTTCAGTAGAGGCGCTTCCGACGCGTCACGCGTTGCCGGATGGCAGCCGGTGCTATCGCGATGCCAACGTAATCGTCAGCGCGGTCAGCACGCCATCCATCCTCGATATCGACCTCGTGCGCGCCGGCACGATCCTGATCGACGACAGCCAGCCTTATTGCTGGGATCGCAACGCAGCGTGGGCGCGCGTGCGGGTACGTGGAGACATCCTCCCATGCGATGCGGGGCTTGTCGACGTAGGCGAGATCGCATACCGGTCATACTTTCCGTTTGATTTCGCCGACGATGTCGGACACGGCAGCGTCGTTTCATGGTCGTGCCTCGCCGAGGGGCTGTTGCGCGCGAGTCTGCCGCAGCTCGCGAGCAATATCGGCGAGGCCGATGTGGCGCAACTGCTTGCCTACGAGCGTGCGTTCGACGACATGAAATTCGGAATTCCGCCGCTCCAATGCGGAAAGCATGTGCTGGATGTCGCCGCTTTCCGCCGCTTTTTGCGCGATGCGGCCGGACCGTCCGGCGTTCGGGGAGGTCGTCCGTGAAAACGTTTCCGATCTACCGCGGATGCAACCAGTGCGGGATGCCGTTGCACTACGACGCGCTGATGAACGGCACCGATGCCGACGAGGCCGTTGCATCTGGGCTATGCGCACACTGTTCGAGCATGCAGTCTGTCCGACGCAAGGAATACGAACCGGATGCCGATCATGAATGGTTGCTCGACGCGATCATTTCCGCTGCGGACGGCGAGCGCACCTGGCGTCACAAGGCGCTCTCCGTCGCCAAACGCGTGCCGATCGTCGGCGACGGCAGTCTAGGGGCGGCAGCGGCCATGCTCGATTCGATACCGACACGTGAGCCGCGCTCGACCTATGCCGCAATGGTGCTCTACAGCGGCGGCAAGGACAGCACCTACATGCTGGTTCAACTCGCCGAGAAAGGGCTGAATGTTTGCGCGTGGATGCTCGATCCCGGTTATCAGTCACCGCAGACCCTCGATAGCGCGCGGCGCGTTACCGAGAAGCTCGGTATTCCGCTAGTCATCGAGCGCCCCGACAAAGCGCTCACGGATGCGCTGTTCCGATCGGGATTCTCGATAGACGAAAATTCGGATGTCGATCTGCAGAAAGGGGCAATGACGTACGGCTCCGCGTGCTGGCCGTGTTTTTCGTTGATCGCAGTCAGTGCGAGCGCATTCGCGAATCGCCATCGCATCCCGCTCTGCTTCATCGGCACGCAGAAAGGGCAGAACCGGTTGAATCTCGAAGGTACGGGCGTGTTGTCCGCGCGGGCATTGCCCAAGGTCAACGATCTCGTTGCCAAGTTCGTGCAGCCATTCCGCAAAGTGATTCCGGACCACTCGGGTTCGCTGGACGCGGATCCAGACGACATCCGGTTTCCGACCGTGCTCGTGCCGTACTACAAACTGATACGAAAGCCCGCGCGGGAGATCCAGATTGCGCATATCGAGCGATATGACTGGATTCTCCCGAAAAACACGGGCGCTTGCAGTTCGAACTGCATGATCAACGAGTTGGGCCGGGCGGTCATGCGTTCGAGGTTCGGTTTCGATCTGTATCAGGTGATCGACGCGAACGAACGTCGGCTCGGTCACGCGCCGGATCGGGCGGCGTCCAGCTCACCCGATCCTGCCATCGTGCGTCTCGGCGCGACGATGCTCGGCTTGAGCGAGCAGGAGGCCACCGAATTCGGCGTGACGATTCGAAAGGGAAATCACGATGCGTAACCTGAGCGAAACCGAAGCGTACTCCTTTGCCGATCACTTCCTGAGCCGCGCCGTCTTCACGCTTTCACGCGTCGTGGGCGTGAAGAACGTCACGCGACCCTTCTGGAACCGCTGGCGTGCGGCGCTGTTCGACCAGAACACGCTGGATCGCTTTCTTGCCGCGTTGCATGGTCTTTCCGACTGGCCGACGAAGGGAATGGAATTCCTGCGCGACGAGATTCGGCAGGTCGAGGCGATGCTGCCCAGAATGTCCGACGAGGAGGCCATCGCGCACTATCGGCGGCTGTCCTTCCTTGCCCATCTGGTCCAGTGGGGGTGTCTGCCGCTTTCGGATGCGAAGATGGCGGCCTATCGGCATTGTCGCGACTTCTACGTCCTGGCTGAACGTCGGGCATTCGGCGCGCGATTCGCCCGTCTGCGCGTCGACTGGAAACACAAGCCGATGTGGGCGAATTTGCATTTTCCCGAGACGCCGCTGCCGTCGGGGAAGATCCCGTTGATCGTAATCGTGCACGGCATGGACGACGTCAAGGAGGAGCACCTCGCGAGCGAGCTGCTGTTTTCGGAAGCGGGTTTCGCCGTGCTGTGCATTGATGGACCAGGGCAAGGCGAAGCCTTTCTGCTTGACGGTGCGACATGGCCCGAGAACTTCGACGAGGCGATCGTCGCGGCCGTCGACGCGTTGAGCGACTATCCGCAGATCGATACGGAAGGCTATGCCATTGCCGGCATCAGTTGGGGCGGCATGTGGGCTTACAAGATCGCCGCAATCGACCCGCGCGTGAGCGCGATTCTCGATCTGGGCGGCCCTGTCGACGCACGCGAATTCAACAAGCTGCCGTTCTTCCTGAAAAGCAAGTTTTGCCAGATTCTCGGCATTACGTCGGTCAGCGACGCTCGAACCGTGGCGGATCACTTCGCCATTCGTGACGTCGCGATGCTCGAAAACATCCGCGCTCGCGTCCATATCGTTCATGGCGGACGCGACCCGCTTGTTTCGGTGGCGGACAAGACATGGCTGCGCGATACCTTGAACGGGCTCGGGCGGTCCGACGGCGTCAGACTGACACTGTTCGCCGACGGCGACCATTGCTGTACGCAATACGTGACGGAGGTCCGACGGGCGGCAGCCGCCGATTTTCTCGACGCGTACATGCAGCGCATCGGCGCGCGATACCAGTCTGATCGTCGTCTGCCGCACGCATAGACGTTCGTCGCATACACCGGTGCTACATCAGGTTTCTTCATTATGGAACGCATCACGCTCATGCCCCCGTGGGTCGGGTACGGCTTCGTTTGCGCGTGCCTCTTGACCGCGGGCTGTACAAAATCGCAGGAAACTTATCACGGCTATATCGAAGGGCAGTTTTCCTATTTGTCGGCGCCGTACTCCGGGAACCTGAAGACTCTGCGCGTGGCACGCGGCGACCGTGTCGAAGCTGGCGCTGTCGTCTTCGAGATCGGCGCTCCAGACCTGGAACAGGCAATCAAGCGCCAGTATCACCAGTGGCAATCGTCGCTGGACCTGCTCGGCGACCTGGAACAAGGCAAGCGTTCATCGGAAATCGATACGGTGAAGGCACAGCTCGAACAGGCACGGGCGAGCGCCGTTCTTTCAACGCGTCGGCTCGCCCGTGCCGAAGCCGACTACGGGATACATGCGATCTCGCTCGATCAGCTCGAACGCGAGCGTGCGGCCGCCCGAACGGACAATGCGCGAGTCAGCGAGCTTGCCAGCCAACTGAAGACTGCGCGCTTGCCGGCACGAGACGGTCAGCAGCGTTCACAACGACAGAGCGCCGACGCACTGCAGGCCGAATACGAACGGCTCCAGACGCAATACCGGCAACGGTCCGTGCAGGCTCCCGGAACGGGTGTCGTCGTCGATACGTTCTTTACGCCGGGTGAGTGGGTCGTTGCCGGCAACCCGGTGGTCAAGGTTCTCGTCGATCGCAATACGAAGGTGCGCTTCTTCGTGCCTGAGACCGCTCTGGCCAATCTGCGCGTCGGTCATGTCGTGACCCTCGCATGCGACGGGTGCGAACGCGGCTATTCGGCGACGATCAGCCATATCTCGCCGGACGCGGAATATACACCGCCTGTCATCTACAGCAATGACGCGCGTTCGAAGCTCGTGTTTCTCGTCGAGGCGCAGCCTGACACCGTTGCGGCGCGCAGTCTGCATCCCGGCTTGCCGATCGAGGTGACGCCATGAACGGGGCGACGCCGCTGATCGATGTGCATGAGCTGAACAAGCATTTCGGCACACGGCACGTCGTCAAGAACCTGAGCCTGCAGGTCGGTCGTGGCGAGATATTCGGCTTTCTCGGTCCGAACGGGAGCGGCAAGACGACCTCGTTACGCATGATGTGCGGACTGCTGACGCCGGACTCCGGCAGCGGGACCTGCCTCGGATTCGACATCCTGACGGAACGCCAGGAGATCAAGCGGCGAGTCGGCTACATGACGCAGCGCTTTTCGTACTGGGAGGACCTGACAGTGCGGGAGAACCTCGACTTTGTCGCGCGACTATATGCAATCGACGCAAGAAAGGAACGCGTCGCGCGGATCCTCGCCGAGATGGGGCTGGAGTCGCGCTCGAATCAGCTGACCGGCTCATTGTCGGGTGGCTGGAAGCAGCGCGTGGCGCTTGCCGCTGCGCTGCTGCAGTCGCCCGAACTGCTGCTGCTCGACGAACCGACGGCCGGTGTCGACCCGGGCGTGCGCAGGGAGTTCTGGGAGGAACTGCACCGCCTGGCCGCACGCGGCATTTCGGTGCTCGTCAGCACGCACTATATGGACGAGGCCGAGCGTTGCCACAAGCTGGCCTACATCTCGTACGGCACGCTGCTGGCACACGGCGAAGCCGATGAGCTCGTCCGGCGGCATGCACTCCACACCTGGTCGGTGTCGGGGGGCGATCTCGTACGTTTGAACGATCGGCTAAAGGGCCGACCGGGCGTCGAGCAGGTAATTGCGTTCGGGCGTGCGCTGCACGTATCGGGGCGCGACGGCGCCGTACTCGGTGAGAGTCTCGAAGCGGTCGGCGGCAATGGCATCGAGATCCACAGAATCGACACGAATCTCGAACACGTTTTCCTGCATTTGATGAAGGACGCATCCGGGGAGCCTGGCTGATCATGATCGGATTCTCGGTTTCCCGCTGGTGGAGCATGGTGACGAAAGAGTTCCTGCAGATCCGCCGCGATCGCGTGACGCTTGGAATGATCGCTGTGTTGCCGATCGTACAGCTGGCACTGTTTGGCTTTGCGATCAACAGCGACCCAAAGCATCTTCCGACGATCGTACTCGCGGACGACGCAAGTGAATTTTCGCGATCGCTCGTCGCCGGGATGCGCAATACGGGCTATTTCGATGTCCGGGACGGCTTGTTTTCCGAACGGGCGGCACGTGACGCCCTGCAAAAGGGAACCGTACAGTTCGTCGTCAGCGTGCCGCACGATTTCTCGCGACGGCTGGTGCGCAGCGAGCATCCGGAAATCCTGGTCGAGGCGGATGCGACCGATCCCGCCGCGACGGGAAATGCGATCGCCGCGTTCAACACGATGGTGCGAACGGTGCTGGACAAGGATCTGACGGGAGTGTTGGCGATAACCGCGCCACCGCACGCGTTCTCGGCCCGTGTGCACAAGATCTACAATCCGGCCGGCGTTACGCAGTACAACATCATTCCGGGATTGATGGGCGTCATCCTGTCGATGACGATGGTCATGATGACGAGTCTTGCCATTACGCGTGAACGTGAACGCGGCACGATCGAAAACATCCTTGCGTCACCGGCAACATCCATCGAGGTGATCTGCGGAAAAATCGTTCCGTACATCCTGATCGGCGTCCTGCAGTGCACGATTATCCTGCTGGCGGCCCGATTCGTATTCAGCGTTCCATTCGAAGGCAATCCCGCAACCGTCTACTGCCTCGCGTCGTTGCTGATCCTCGCGAACCTGATGGTCGGCATCGCCATCTCGTCGGTCGCACGGAATCAGTTGCAGGCGATGCAGATGACGTTCTTCTATTTCCTGCCGAGCGTCTTGCTCTCGGGATTCATGTTTCCGTTTTCAGGTATGCCGGGCTGGGCGCGGCTGGTCGGCAACGGCCTGCCACTGACGTATTTCAACAGGGCCATTCGCGGTGTTCTCTTGAAGGGAAGCGGATGGAGCGAAATATGGCCCGATGCGTCGGCGATGGTTGTTTTCGCGCTGGTTGCAATGACGATCGGCCTGCTCGCATACCGAACCACACTCGATTGAACGACGATGGCACAACGAACCCGACCTGGCCGCCGCGCTTGCCGCTCGATTGCGGTTCTGCCGATCACGGTTGCGATCGTCGTGGGGCAAGGGTGCAGCCATCCCGCGTTTGTCCCGCGATCCGCGAGCGATCTGGCATTGCCTTCCACATTCATGGGAATGCGCGCCGGTTCGACCGAGCGAGACGGTGTTTACGCACTTGCCGACGACGATACGCGCTGGTGGTCGCGCTTTGGCTCGCCGGCACTGAATGCGCTTGTCGCGCAGGCGATGGAGGATAGTCCGTCCATACGGAGCGCGGAGTCGCGACTGGTCGAAGCCACGAAGTATCTTGCGGGCCAACGTGGCGCAAGCCGCTATCCGCAGATCGACTTCGGCGCGTCGGTCAGGAAGGAGCAGTTGAATACCGCCTCGGCCGGCCTGCCGATGATTCCGAATCCATCGCCGTTCATGCTCTACAACACGAACGTGAGCGTTCGATACGACTTCGACTTCTTCGGTGCGCAGCACCATCGAATCGCGGCGAAACGGTACGAAGCGGCGCTGAGAAAGCATCAGGCGGACGCGGCACGCCTGACGCTGGCCGGCAATATCGCCGCTGCGGCGGTCCGGGAAGGACGGCTGCGTGACGAAATCGAGCTGAACGAGGTGGTGTTGCGGAACCGGCAAGCCGTTCGACAGACGCTGCACGAACGATATGGAATCGGCAGCGTGGCTTATCGGGAAACGACCGAGGCGGATTCGGACGTCGACCGAATCGAAGCAGACCTGGCGGCATTGCGCGCGGAACTGCTGAAAACTCGGTTCCAACTAGCGGTTTATGCGGGTGTTCCGTCGCCCGAATTGCTGCCACGGTTTCGTCTGGGCGATTTGCAGTTGCCGCGAGACCTGCCGTCGATCGTTCCGTCGGAACTCGTGCGTCAACGGCCCGACATTCTCGCAGCGGAGGCGAGCCTGCATATCGCCGGGGAACTGGCCGGCGTCGCCACGGCGAATCTCTACCCTCGGATCGAGCTGGGTGCGAGCATCGGGTCATCGCCTCTGGTGCTCAGCCAGTTGTTCGCAGGCGGAGCGGCGATCTGGAACATGGGTGCCCAGCTAAGCGCACCGCTCTTTCACGGCGGAGAATTGCGTGCGGCGCGGGATGCGGCGTATGCCGCTTACGATGCCACGTTTGAAGAATATCGGAAGGTCGTGCTAGGCGGGTTGCAGAGTGTCGCAGATGCAATGACCGAAATCGATCGCGATACGACTGCGCTGCAGGCCCGCACGGCCGTCGTGCAACGCCAACAGACGGATCTCGAAATGACGCAACGCCAGTTCGAAATCGGCAGCGCCGACCGGCTACGCGTGCTACGCGCCGAGTATGCGTACGATCTGGCGCGGGTCGAGGTGATTCGCCTTCGCGCGGCCAGGATGGCCAGTACGGTTTCATTCTTCGTCGCCGTCGGTGGCGATGTGAATCGTACGCGTTGACGGCAGGCACGCCGGAGCCGCGACTGCTGCGTCTCCGGCCGGAGACTGCCCTATCCCGTGCCCATGGCGCGACGGGGCAGGGCAAGGCTGGGCAGGGCTTCCGTTACGCCGCCACCTCCCGCGCGCGAACCATCGTCAGCGCCGCATCCTCGATCATGTCCTCCTGCCCGCCGACGAGCCGCTGCCGGCCCAGTTCGACGAGAATGTCGCGGGCTGGAATCCCGTACTTCGCTTCCGCACGCTTCGCGAACAGCAGGAACGACGAATAGACGCCCGCATAGCCGAGCGTCAGTGCATCGCGGTCGAGGCGGATAGGTACGTCCATGATCGGCACGACGAGATCTTCCGCGACGTCGGAAATCGCGAACACGTCGACGCCGGTCTCGATCCCCATCCGGTCGCATACCGCGACGAACACTTCCATCGGCGTATTGCCCGCACCCGCACCGAGGCCGGCCGCGGCGGCGTCGATCCGGTTCGCACCGGCGGCGACCGCTGCGACCGAGTTCGCGACGCCCATCGCGAGGTTGTGGTGGCCGTGGAAGCCGAGTTCCGTTTCCGGCTTGAGCGCGGCGCGCACCTGGCCGATGCGCGCGGTCACGTCGTCGGGCAGCATGTGGCCGGCCGAATCGGTGATGTAGATGCAGTTCGCGCCGTACGACTCCATCAGCTTCGCCTGCACGACGAGCTGCTCGGGCGACGACATGTGCGCCATCATCAGGAAGCCGACCGTATCGAGCCCGAGCGAGCGCGCAAGGCCGATATGCTGCTCCGACACGTCGGCTTCGGTGCAGTGCGTCGCGACGCGGATCGTGCCGACGCCGAGTGCGTGCGCCATGCGCAGGTGCTCGACGGTGCCGATACCGGGCAGCAGCAGCGCCGACACCTTTGCCTGCTTCAGTTCCGGAATCACGGCGCTCAGGTACGCCTCGTCCGTATGCGCCGGAAAACCGTAGTTAACCGAAGCGCCGCCGAGCCCGTCGCCGTGCGTGACCTCGATCAGCGGCACGCCGGCCGCGTCGAGCCCGCGCGCGATGTCGCGCATCTGGTCGAGCGTGATCTGGTGACGTTTCGGGTGCATCCCGTCGCGCAACGACATGTCGTGGACGGTGATCTTCTTGCCTGCAAGTGACATCGTGTGACTCCTCGACTCAAGCGGTGGCGGCCGTCGCGGCCTGCATCTGTTCGGCGAAACGCTCGGCCGTGGCGGCCGCGGCGGCGGTCATGATGTCGAGGTTGCCCGCATACTTCGGCAGGTAGTCGCCGAGCCCCTCGACTTCCATGAAGACCGACACGCGGTTGCCGTCGAACACCGGGCCGTTCTTCAGCGTGTAGCCGGGCACGTAGCGCTGTACTTCCTTGACCATCGCATGCACCGAGGCGGTGATCGCGTCGACGTCGGGCGGGCCGTCGGTCAGGCAGTGGATCGTGTCGCGCATGATCAGCGGCGGCTCGGCCGGGTTGATCACGATGATCGCCTTGCCCTTGCGTGCGCCGCCGACCTGTTCGATCGCGCCGGACGTCGTGCGCGTGAATTCGTCGATGTTCTTGCGCGTGCCGGGGCCCACTGAACGCGACGACACGGTCGCGATGATCTCGCCGTACGCGACCGGCTGCACGCGCGACACCGCGTACACCATCGGGATCGTTGCCTGGCCGCCGCACGTCACCATGTTCACGTTCGCCTGCGCGCTGTCGAGATGCGCGTCGAGGTTCACCGGCGGTACACAGTACGGCCCGATCGCGGCGGGCGTCAGGTCGATCATCTTCACGCCGAGCGCGGTGAGCTTGTCGGAGTTGTCGCGGTGCACGTAGGCCGACGTGGCGTCGAACGCGATGCGGATCTCGTCGTCGACGACGTGCGGCAGCAGCCCGTCGACGCCGCGGTCGGTGGTTTTCAGGCCGAACTCGCGGGCTCGCGCGAGGCCGTCGGACGCCGGGTCGACGCCGACCATCCACACGGGTTCGAGCACCGGCGAGCGGCGCAGCTTGTACAGCAGGTCGGTGCCGATGTTGCCCGGCCCGATCAGTGCGCATTTGATTTTCTTCATCAGGGTCGTTCCTTTAGATAAAGCGGACGTCGCACCCGCCGATGCCGGAAATGTGCATCGACAGCGCGTCGCCGGCGGTGACCGGAATCAGCTTCGCGAGCGAGCCGGACAGCACGATCTCGCCGGCGAGCAGCGGCACGTCGTATGCGGCGAGGGTGTTCGCGAGCCACGCGACCGCGTCGGCGGGGTGGCCGAGCGCCGCATCGCCGCGGCCTTGCGCGACGGGCTCGCCGTTCTTCTCGATCGTCATCTCGCATGCGGCGAGATCGAGCGTGCGCGGATCGACGCGCGCGTCGCCGAGCACGTATACGCCGCACGACGCGTTGTCGGCGACGGTGTCCTCGATGCGGATCGCCCAGTCGCGGATGCGCGAATCGACGATCTCGAAGCAGGGTGCGACGGCGGCCGTCGCGGCGATCACATCCGTGCGGTCGATGCCGGGGCCGCGCAGGTCGCGCGCGAGGATGAACGCGATCTCGCCTTCGGCGCGCGGCGCGATCAGCGACTCGGCGGCGATCGCCTCGCCGGCCGCGTAGTGCATGCCGGACAGCAGGATGCCGAAATCGGGCTGGCGCACGTTCAGCATGTCCTGCACGGCCTGGCTTGTCACGCCGATCTTCTTGCCGACGACCGCTTCGCCATGTTCGACGCGGCGTTCGATGAAGCGTTGCTGGATCCGGTATGCATCGTCGAGCGACAGGCGGCGCGGACGGCTCGACAGCGGCGCGACCGGCGCGCGCGCGTGCCACGCGGCGTACAGCTCGTCGCCGAGCGTCGTATGCAGGCGGGAAGACATGAAAGGGCCCTCGAGTCTCGAATGGAAAAGGCCGCCGCCTCGGGCGGCGTCGTGCGCCGGAGCGAGGCTCCGGCGCGTGGATGGCGGACGTGCCGCGCGCGTTGCTTAGTTACCCGAACTGCGGATCGCGTCCGGCGAGAAGTACGCCTCGCTGAACTGCGGGCTGCTGTCGAGCTTCGGCATCGGCCCTTCGTTGGTCAGGCGGTCGGCCATGTACGCGCCGGAGATCAGGTCGTGGAAAAACACGACGCCCGGGTAGAACGTCTTCGCGTCATACGCGTACAGCGTCGTCGCGACGTTGGTGCGCCACAGCTGGCCGCGTGCGTCGTAGTTGTCGGCGAGCAGCGTCATCCACGAATCCTCGTCGATGTACAGCACGCGCTTCGCGTACTGGTGGCGGTAGCCGCTCTTCAGCGTCGCCTGCAGCACCCACACGCGATGCAGCTCGTAGCGGATATACGACGGGTTTTCATGACCCTTGGTCAGCAGGTCCGCATACTTGACCGAGCTGTCCATCGCCTTGTAGTTGTCGTATGGCACGTACACCTCGCGCTTGCCGACGATCTTCCAGTCGTAGCGGTCGCCGGGGCCGTTGTACAGGCGGTCGTCGTCGACGGTGCGGAAGCCGCCCGGGCCCTGCGGCTGGTCGTAGCCGTATTCCGGCGCCTGGCGCACGCGCCGAGTGCCCGGGTTGTACATCCACGTGCGCGACGAGTTGTCCGCGCCGGCCTTGTCCCAATTCGTGAAGCCGACGATCAGCGAGCCGCGGTCCGACAGCGGCAGCTCCGTCGCATTGCGATAGAACGTGCGGTTGTTCAGGTCGCTCTTCACGTCGTACTTGCCGACGTTGCGCGGCGAGTAGATGTCGTAGCGCACCTTGCCCCACGCGATGTTGCCGTCGGAATACACGACCGCCTGGTCGTAGGTCGCCTGTTCGGTGCCGATCGCCGACGAGAAGCGCTGGTTCCACAGCAGCTCGGCGGCCGTCTTCGGAATCGGGTAGGGCACCTGCGGCGGCGCGTTGGTCAGCCCGTTCGCGTCGGAAGTCATCGTCGAATCGGGGGCGTACGCGCGGATGTCCTTGTAGACGGAATCCGCGTAGCGGAAGTCGCGATGGCTCGGATAGACGTTGATCTTGAAGCTGGCCGGATAGCGCTTGAACATCGCCTTCTGGCCGTCGGTCAGGTGCTCGGCGTACTGCGCCATGTTTTCCGCGGTAATCGTCGCGATCGGCTTCTCGCTCGCGAACGGATCGGGGTAGCGGCTGCCGCGCTTGTATTGCACGTCGGGCGGCGTGCCGAGCCACTTGCCCGACCACTCGGGCACGCTGCTGTCCTTGCTCGCGGCGCGTACCGCGCCCATCGGCGTCAGCGGGCCGTCGAGCGCCTTCAGGTCGTCCGGCGTGACTTTCGGGAACGACGCCGTCGAGACGAGTGCGCACGCGGCCATCACCGACGCGCGCAGGAGGGGGAGACGAATTCGCTTCATGACAATCCTCTTGCTGAGTGACGAGCGGACGGGCCGCTCAGAAGTGGTAGGTCGCCGTGGCGAGCACATAGTCGCGATCCGACAGCGGACGCGTGACCGGGTTGGGCGAACCGAGGAACTTGGCGTAGACGAGCGACAGCTGCAGGTTGCTCAGGCGCGTGAACGTCACGCCGGCCGTCACGCGGTGATCGCCCTGGCCCGTGAGCGAACCGAGCGCGCCGGCGAGCGGCGACGTGCCGGTCAGGTCGTGCGTGTAGGTCAGCGGCACGTCGAGATCCCAGCCGTTGAACACGTTCTTGTAGCTGAGCGTCCACGCGATCTCCATCGCGAGCGCATTGCGCGAGTTGGCGAGCGTCGTCGAGCCGTCGAGCTCGGAGATGCTGCCCGCATGCACGTACGTCAGTTCGCCGATCAGCGACTGCGAGTTCGCGAGGACGCTCGGCCCGATCGAATAGATGCCCGACAGGTTGGTCTGCAGCACGTTCGCGCGCGTCGACTGCGGGCCGGTCGGCGTGTTGACGAGCACGGCCGCGCCCTGGCGGTACGACACTTCGCCCGCGACGTTCACCGGGCCGACCTGCGTCGAGAAGCTCGCGCCGGTCAGCTTGATGTTGCTGAAATACTTTTGCTGGTACTGGAGCGTCGGGAAGTACGTCGTGACGACGCTCGGGTTCATGTCGTTGTAGTGCAGGTGGTACAGGCCGAGCTCGGTGTCGCCGAGGACGCGAAAGCGCGCGCCGATACCCCACTGGTTGCGCGCGCTCGGCTTGTCGTCGGGGCCGCGCGGAATGATCATCCCGCCCGGGCCGATGATGTACTGCGCGCCGGGGCCCGTGACGTCGGAGTAGCTCCAGTACGTGCCGGGCGCGGTCAGCCGGTTCTGCTGGTACGAGAACTGGTAGTAGCCGAGCAGGCTGAAGTTCGGCGTGATCTGCCACTGCGTCGAGATCTGCGGCACCGGCAGCAGGATGTCCTTCACCTCGGCGCCCGCCATGTACGACTTGGCCGCATCGGCGGGACCCTGCGCGCCCGCGATGTTCGGGAAGAACAGGCTTTCGCCCCATGCGACCACCTGGTCGCCGACCTTCACGTTCAGGCTCGTCGAGCCGAGATGGAACGTGTTGTACGCATACGCGGCGAGCAGCGTCGTGTGGCCGCCCGACCAGTAGCGCGCGTCGCTCGTGAAGTCGTTGTACTGACCCGAGTGGTTCACCGTGCCCGGCGCGTCGTTGTAGTTCGGGCGGTGATAGGCCTGGTCGTAGAACGTATCCGCACGCACGAACACGCCCCAGTCGTCGTGCTTCAGGTTCACTTCGCCGAGCAGGCTGACCTGGTTCTCGATCAGCTTGTTCTTCGCGAAGTTGCGATCGCCGTCGTCGCCGTTGATGTTCGCGGGCGTCAGCAGATTGCCGCTCGGCGCACGCGTGCGCATGCCGAGCCCGTAGCTGAGCGTGAACGTATAGTCCAGCGTCGTGTCGGCGCCAAGCGCAATCGTGCTGCCTGCGTGTGCGTCGGGAACGGCGCACGACAGCAGCGCGGCGGCCAGCGTCGACAGCGTGGCGGCGGCCCGCTTGTCGGTACGGCGCGAAATCCGTTGATGCATGGTGTCTCCTCTGGGGGTATCGACGACGGTCGACTGTGGTTGTCGTGAGAGGCAGAGTAGGGAGATCGCGGTAGCAGGGAATCGTCAAAATGAACTAGATGACTTCCCTAGGACTGGAAACGATCGGGCAACGCTGCGCGTGCTGCGTGCGCAGCGTGTGTCATCGCGCGTTCGCTTGTGCCGCCGACAGGAACGCGGGCCGTTCGCCGCCGCCATCGAGCCGCAGGTTCGTGCCCGACGTGTACGACGCGTCGGGCGATGCGAGGAACAGGCACGCCGCCGCGACGTCGTCGGGCGTCGCGAGACGTCCGGCCGGTATCGTCGCGCGGATGGCGTCGAGCGCATCGTCGTCGCCGTAGTGGCCGTCGGTAGCCGATTCCGTCTGCACGAGGCTCGGGCTGATCGCGCACACGCGCACGCGCGGCGCCCACTCGACCGCGAGCGACGTGACCGCGTTGACGAGGCCCGCCTTCGCGGCGCCGTAGGCGGCCGTCCCGGGCGACGGCCGCGACGCGCTGACGCTCGCGATGAACAGCATCACGCCGCCGTGCGGCTGCGGCTGCATGATCGCGTTCACGCGCTGCGCGAGCTGCAGCGGCGCGATCAGGTTCAGCCGCACGATCGATTCGGTGAAGCGCGGCGATGTGTCGGCCGCGAGCGCGAACGGCGAGCCGCCCGCGTTGTTGACGAGCACGTCGAGGCCGCCGGCCGCAGCGCGGATCGTCGCGAGCATCGCGTCGACCTGCTCGATGTCGCGCAGGTCGGTCGCGACGAAGCGGGCCGTGCGGCCGCCGGCCGAAGGCGGCGTGTCGGGCGCGCTACGCCCGCACACGAACACGCGTGCGCCCGCCGCGAGAAAACGCTCGGCGATGCGCCGCCCGATGCCCTTGGTGCCGCCCGTCACGAGCACCGTCTTGCCGCTGTAGTCGAATCCGTTCATCGTCTGCCTCCGTTTCGGTGGCCCGATGATAGGAACAAGCGCGCGCGGCTTCGTAGTCTGAAAGGATGATGCCGGGCGGCGCCTGCGGCGCAATCATCGTGGCAAGCATCCATCGACCGACGAAGGAGACAACCCGCGATGACGACCCCCACGACGCCGCCGGCCGGCATCTTCACCGAGGTACCGGGCGGCCTGCGCCTGCATCATTTCGAGGCGGGCGAAGGCCGCCCGGTGGTGTTCATCCACGGCAGCGGCCCGGGCGCCAGCGGTTTCAGCAATTTCAAGCACAACTACCCCGCGTTCGCGGCCGCCGGCCATCGCGCGATCGTCGTCGACCTGCCGGGCTACGGACAGTCGTCGAAGCCGTCCGACGTCGCCTATACGCTCGATTTCTTCGTCGGCGCGCTGCACGCGCAGCTGTCCGCACTGGGTATCGGGCCAGCCGTGCTGCTCGGCAACTCGCTCGGCGGCGCGATCGCGCTCAAGTACGCGCTCGATTACCCCGACGAAGTCGACGGACTGATCATGATGGCGCCGGGCGGCGTCGAGGATCGCGACACCTATTTCCGGATGGAAGGGATCCAGCGGATGGTGAAGCTGTTCACCAATCGCCAGATGAATGACGACACCATGCGCGAGTTGCTGACGCTGCTGGTGCACGATCCGGCAATCGTCACCAACGCGCTCGTCGCCGAGCGGATGAAGGTATGCGTCGAGCAGCCGACCGAAGTGCTGTCGACGATGAGCGTGCCGAACCTGACGGGCGCGCTCGCCGACCTGCGCTGCCCGGTGCTCGGCTTCTGGGGCACGGACGACCGCTTCAATCCGGTCGGCGGCGCGCTGACGTTCCTCGAACGCTGCCGCGACGCGCGCTTCGTGCTGCTGAACCGCTGCGGCCATTGGGTGATGGTGGAGCATGCGGGCTATTTCAATCGGGAATGCCTCGATTTCCTGGCCGCGCCGGCTGCGCGATAACGCCTCTGATGGCCGGGCCGTTCGACGACGGTTCGCCTGAATAACGGAGACGCATTGACGCCCTCTTCCGCCTAAAGGCGGAGGATTCCCACAGCCTGTCAACAGCACGCCTTTCCTTCCCGCCATCCGCCCCGAAGGAAGTCCCCTTGGGGGAAGTGGCGAGGTTTCTCGGAGCAATTGCAATGAAACTCATCGAAGACCTGTTCGACCTGCGCGGCAAGGTGGCCGCGATCACCGGCGGCGCGCGTGGCATCGGCGCCGAAACGGCACGCACGCTGGCCGCGGCCGGCGCGAGCGTCGCGATTCTTGACGTGCTGTCGCAACCGGCGCAGGCGCTCGTCGAGGAGATTCGCGCACAGGGTGGCCAGGCTGCGTTCTGGTCGCTCGACGTGACGCACGAGGCCGACGTGGCGCGCGTGTTCGGCGAGATCGTCGCGCGCTTCGGGCGCCTCGACGTGCTCGTGAACAACGCGGGCATCGAAGGGCACAACGTGCCGACGCACGAACTCACGCTCGCGCAGTGGCAGCGCGTGCAGGACGTGAACGTCAACGGCGTGTTCCTGTGCACGCGCGCGGCGATTCCGCACCTCGAAGCGGCCGGCGGCGGCTCGATCGTGAACCTGTCGTCGATGTACGGGATCGTCGGCGGCCCCGACGTGCCCGCGTATCACGCGTCGAAGGCGGCGGTGCGGATGATGGCGAAGGTCGACGCGATGCTGTACGCGGCGAAGAACATCCGCGCGAACTCGGTGCATCCGGGCTACATCCGCACGCCGATGCTGGAGGACGCGTTCCGCCAGATGGGCCAGGATCCGGATCGCGCGTTCGAATACATGCAGACGCACGTGCCGATGGCGAAGATCGGCAGCCCGCGCGACATCGCGGCCGGCATCCTGTATCTCGTGTCGCCGGCTGGGCGCTACGTGACGGGAGCGGAACTGGTGATCGACGGCGGCTACACCGCGCGCTGACGCGCCTGACGGCGTGCCACAACTGAAGTTTGAAGCAAATCGAAGATATAAGGAGGCAGGCAGTTGAAAGCGCTCGTGGCAGTGAAGCGCGTGGTCGACGCGAACGTGAAGGTCGGCGTGAAGTCCGACCGCACCGGCGTCGATATCGCGAACGTGAAGATGTCGATGAACCCGTTCGACGAAATCGCGGTGGAGGAGGCCGTGCGGCTGAAGGAGGCCGGCGTCGTGACGGAGGTGGTTGCCGTGTCGGTGGGCGTGGCGCAAGCGCAGGAGACGCTGCGCACGGCGCTCGCGATCGGTGCGGATCGCGCGATCCTCGTCGAAGCGATCGATGGCGTCGAGCCGCTGGCCGTCGCGAAGATCCTGAAGTCGCTCGTCGACAAGGAGCAGCCGCAGCTGGTGATCCTCGGCAAGCAGGCGATCGACGACGACTCGAACCAGACCGGCCAGATGCTGGCCGCGCTGGCCGGTCTCCCGCAGGCGACGTTCGCGTCGAAGGTCACGATCGCCGATGGGCGTGCCACGGTCGCGCGTGAAGTCGACGGAGGCGCGGAAACGCTGTCGCTTCGACTGCCCGCGGTCGTGACGACCGACCTGCGCCTGAACGAGCCGCGCTATGTGACGCTGCCGAACATCATGAAGGCGAAGAAGAAGCCGCTGGAAACGATGAAGCCGGAAGACCTGGGCGTGGACGTGACGCCGCGCCTGAAGACGCTGAAGGTGGTCGAGCCGCCGAAGCGCGCGGCGGGCGTGAAGGTGCCGGACATGAAGACGCTGGTCGACAAGCTGAAGACCGAAGCCAGGGTGCTGTAAGAGAGAGCGGAAAGAAATGACGATTCTGGTAATTGCCGAGCACGATGCTGCATCGGCAGGCGGCGCGTCGCCGATCAAGGCCGCGACATTGAATGCGGTGGCGGCGGCGCAGGCCATTGGCGGCGACATTCACGTGCTGGTTGCAGGCCATGACGCACAGAGCGCGGCCGACTCAGCGGCAAAGATCGCGGGCGTTTCGAAGGTGTTGCTGGCCGACGCGCCGCAGCTCGCGGACGGTCTTGCCGAGAACGTCGAAGCGACGGTGCTGGCCGTCGCATCGAACTACTCGCATATCCTTGCGCCGGCCACCGCCTACGGCAAGAACATCGCGCCGCGCATCGCCGCGAAGCTGGACGTCGCGCAGATCTCGGACATCACGGCGGTCGTTTCAGCCGACACGTTCGAGCGTCCGATCTACGCGGGCAACGCGATCGCGACGGTACAGTCGGGCGATCCGGTCAAGGTGATCACGGTGCGAACGACGGGTTTCGATCCGGTTGTGGCGGAAGGCGGCAGCGCAGCGGTCGAGAAGATCGAAGCGGCAGCCGACGCAGGCAAGTCGCAGTTCGTGAGCCGTGAAGTGACGAAGCTGGATCGTCCGGAGCTGACGTCGGCGAGCATCATCGTGTCGGGCGGCCGTGGCCTGGGCAGCGGCGAGAACTACATGAAGGTGCTGGAGCCGCTGGCAGACAAGCTGCAGGCCGCACTCGGCGCATCGCGCGCGGCAGTCGATGCGGGCTACGTGCCGAACGACTATCAGGTCGGCCAGACCGGGAAAATTGTCGCGCCGCAGCTGTACATCGCAGTCGGCATCTCGGGTGCGATCCAGCATCTGGCCGGGATGAAGGATTCGAAGGTGATCGTCGCGATCAACAAGGATCCGGACGCGCCGATCTTCAGCGTGGCCGACTACGGTGTCGTCGGCGACCTGTTCACGCTCGTGCCCGAAGCGGCCGCGGTGCTCTGAGCGATGCCGCTGTTCGAATTCAACGGCATGCGCCCGCGCGTCGATCCGTCCGCGTACGTTCATCCGAGCGCGGTCGTGATCGGCGACGTGACGATCGGCGCGGGCTGCTACATCGGTCCGCATGCAAGCCTGCGCGGCGACTTCGGCGCGATCGTCGTCGACGTCGGCAGCAACGTGCAGGACGGCTGCGTGCTGCACGTCGGCATCGGCGAGACGTGCCGGCTCGGCGTGAACAGCCACGTCGGCCACGGCGCGATCGTGCATGGCGCGACGCTCGAACCGGACACCATGATCGGGATGAACGCGGTCGTGATGGACGGCGCGACGATCGGCGCGACGACGATCGTCGCCGCGTGCGCGTTCGTGAAGGCTGGGTACGACGTGCCGCGCGGCGTGTTGCTCGCGGGCGTGCCGGGGCGAGTCGTGCGGCGGCTGAGCGAGGCGGAGATCGACGCGAAGGCGAACGGCACGCGGATCTATCAGCAGTTGGCGGTGGATTGCCTGAAGACGCTCAGGCAGATCGACGACGCGTAACAACCGTCGTTCACCGGCATGAATACCGTGAATCCGCAAGCGACGAGCGTCGAACGAAGCCGCGCCGAAAGCGCGACACCATGGGTTTTCTCGGGGTTTATGCGGATGGCGATTCGCGCTCGTGCATGCCGGTCGTGACGTTCGCGCGGGATCGATTGCCTGATACGGCGTCGTTGTCTTAAGATCGGCGTCAGACCAGCCCACCGCCTCCGGCGCCGAATGAACACGACTATACGCCTGCGCGTCGCCATCATCGCTTCGGCTTTTGCCGTCTATCACGTATTCATGCACGTCCAGTGGGTCGTCAGCGGTTGCATCGAATTCCTCCGCAGCCGGCATTGCAGCTTCGAGAACAGCGCGAATTTCGAAGGGATGATGGACTTCGACCTGTTGCTGACCTGCGCGTGGGTGGCGGGCGCGGCGATGGCGTGGTTCGCCGTCGCACGCGCGCCGAAGAAACCCGGTTAGCCGCGCCGGCGTCGTGCCGCCGCCTATTGCGTGCGCACCTGCGCCGGCCGGTCATGCAGGAACGCGAGCGACAGCGCCGCGAGACCGCAGCTCGTGATGAGCATCAGCAACGCGCCCTTGCCGGCATGCACCATCACCCAGCCGCCGACCGACGGAAAGCCGAACGTGCCGATGAAATACGACGCGACGAACCACGTCAGCACGCCGTGCCGTTGCGTGTCCGCACAATCGTTGACCGCCTGGGCCTGGATCACCGGATACATAAGGCCGTAGCCGGCGCCGAGCAGGACGGCCGCGACGGACTGGAACGACGCATGTTCGGCTGCGCCGAACATCGCGAGTGCGCCGAGCAGCATCATCACGAGCAGCCCCTTGGTCGCCGTTTCGGGGCGCGCCAGCCTCACCCATCTTCCGAGCAGCCAGCGCGCGGTAATCACCGTCATCGTGTAAAGACTGAAGAATGTGCCGGGCCGCGCCTGCGTGCCTTGCGCGAACGACATCTGGAACGTCATCAGGCCGGAGAACACGCAGGTGCCGAGCGCGATCATCGCGATCGGCACGGCGGCGCGCGTGCGCGAGATCGCGCGAAAGTCGCGCACCCAGCGGCCGCCCGATATGGCGGCGGGCGGGCGCGGACACAGGCGGCCGAACGCCTCCAGCATCAGCGACGCCAGCGCGCACAGGGCGCCGACCGCGTAAAGCGTGTCGTCGATCGACCAATGGAGCATTCGCATCGCATACGCGGCCAATGCCGGGGATGCGCCGATCCCCGTCATCTGGAAGGTTGCCGACCGGAAGAACCACACGTTTCGAGCCGCGCCGCTGGTTCGCTCGGCGAGCGACATCGGTGCGGCCAGGTGAAACGCACCCCAGCCGAAGCCGACCAGGAAGCCGGACGGCAGGTCGGCGGACGGCGCACGCCCGACGAGTGCGAAGCCGACGATGCCGGCGCCGATGCACAGCGACGACAGCGCGGCGATCCGCGCGGTGCCGATCTGCTGCGAGAACCAGCCGACCACCGACAGGCCGGCGAAGGTGCCGACCGTCGCGGCGGCCAGTGCCGCGCCGGTATTGAGATCGCTACCGCCGATCGCGTGAAAGCGCATCGACAACAGGAAGGTGGCGCCATAGCCGCCCGCGGTGAGCAGGGTGCCGACGAGAAAGAGCAACGCACTATGAACGCGCATGACAGCCATCCGGGACGGCAGCGACGAACGGGGACGTCGTCGATTGCGAAACAGTATGGACCAGCACCGTTGCGGAATGCCCGCATTTGTGGTGACGCGACCGGGCTGTCGGCTTTTGTCGGGCCGCGCTCGTACACGATCGACCGGACGCGCCGTTTCGTGCCGCGCGCCTTGCATTGGGGGGGCGGCACGACGGCGGCGAATTCGTCGGATCAGCGCCGTCGAACGCTGCACGGACATCGTTTTTTGGGGCGATCGAGACGCCTCGTGCGCCCTTTGCTTTCCCCTGTGCGGTGCACTAGATTCGAAGCATTATGTGCCATCGATCGCGTGAGGTGACGCCATGACGCCGTGGGAGATTCAGGGAACCGAGCTGATGAACTGCAATTGCTCATACGGTTGTCCCTGCCAGTTCAATTCGCTGCCGACGCATGGCAACTGCGAAGCGATGGGTGCGATTTCGATCGACAGCGGTCACTACGGCGACGTGGTGCTCGACGGTGTCCGGATCGCGGTCGTATTCCAGTGGCCGGGGCCGATTCACGAAGGCCATGGCCGCTGCCAGCCGATCGTCGACGAAAGCGCGAGTCCCGCGCAATGCGAGGCCGTGCTGAAGATCATGACCGGTCAGGATACCGATCCATTCGCGACGATGTTCGCCGTGTTCGCGTCGACGCTCGAACAGGCGTTCGATCCGATCTTCGCGAAGATCGATTTCGACGTCGATGTCGATGCGCGGCGCGGCCGGATCAGCGTCGACGGCGTGTTCGACGTCGTCGGCGAGCCGATCCGCAACCCGGTGACGGGCGCCGAACATCGCGTACGGATCGACCTGCCGCACGGCTTCGAATACGAGATTGCCGAGATCGGTTCGGGCACCGGCCGGTCGCACGGTCACATCGAACTGGACCTCGAGCGGAGCTACGCGCAGTTCGCGCGGCTGCATCTGAACAATCACGGGCTGATCCGGCATCGCGCCGCATGATTCCCGTCGACCATGTTCTCGGGCGCGAGCGCGTCGTCACGCTGCTCGGCATGGCCGCGCTCGTCGGCGCGTGCTGGGTCTACCTGTGGACGGGCGCCGGCACTGGCATGTCGGCGCTGGACATGACGGCGGTCGCGCTGTTCCCGCATCGGCTGGCCGACGACATGGGCGCGATGGCCCCGTCGCTGGCGACCGTGATCCTGATGTGGTGGGTGATGATGATCGCGATGATGACGCCCGGCGCGGCGCCGCTCGTGCTGCTGTACCGGCGCGTGCTGCGGCATCACGATCCGGCGGGCACGGGAGCGGCATTCACGTCGACCTGCCTGCTGGCCGGCTATCTGGCATCGTGGTTCGCGTTCTCGGTCGCTGCGGCCGCGCTGCAGATGCTGCTGCAGCCTGCCGGCCTGATCTCCGGAATGATGCTGTGGTCGAAGAGCGCGATGCTGTCCGCGATCGTGCTCGCGCTGGCCGGCATTTACCAGTTCTCGCCGTTGAAGCAGGCATGCCTGCGGCAATGCCGGTCACCGGTGCGGTTCCTCACAACGTACTGGCGGCCGGGAATCACGGGCAGCTTCCTGCTCGGCGTGCGCCACGGCGCGTATTGCGTGGGCTGTTGCTGGCTGCTGATGGCGCTGCTGTTCGTCGGCGGCGTGATGAACGTCGTGTGGATCATCGCGTTGTCGCTGTTCGTACTGGTCGAAAAGGTGCTGCCGGGCGGCGAGTACGTCGGGCGCGCGTTGGGTGTCGTGCTGATCGCGTGGGCCGTCGCGACGTTGCTGGTGTAGGGTGGCGTATTCGTCATCCGCCGCGCGCGGGAGTATCTCGATGAAGATCCGATGCATTGCCATTGCCATTGCCATCACAGTCCTCGGTGCGATGGGCGTCGTTGCGGCACAGGTGCGGGCGGCGGGCAGCATGTCCGACATGAACATGGGTGACATGAAGATGTCGGCACCGGCCGCGGCGCTGACCGATGCCGAAGTGAAACGGATCGATGCCGCGCGCGGGATGGTGACGCTGAAGCACGGCGCGCTCGAGAACGTCGGGATGGCGCCGATGACGATGGCGTTCAAGGCCGGCGACCCGACGATGATCGAGTCGCTGCGCGTGGGCGACAAGGTCAAGGTCCGGGTCGAGCGCGTGAACGGCGCGCTTACGATCGTGAAGCTCGTGAAGCGGCAGTGACATACGTCCGGCCGATATGGCCTTGATGCCCCTTCCTTCACGCGCCCCGCGGAAGCAGGGTGCCTGACGATGAATACGCAAACGGCAGTGCCGCGCTAACCGGCATCGTCACCGGAAATGTCGTCGGGCTGCGCGAAATTCAACTCGACGCCATTGCCGGCCGGGTCGGTGAAAAACAGCTGCAGCTGGCGCGTGAGCGGCACGTACGTGCGCGAGTACCGGATCTTCGCGTCGGTGAGACGCCGTTCCATCTCGACAGCGTTCGCGCATGAAAATGCCATATGGTCGAACGTATTGACGACATGCGCCGGCCGCACCTCGCCGGGCCGTGCTTCCGACAGGTGGAGGATCGCCTGGGTCCCCGCGTAGAGCCAGTAGCCGTTGCTCTGGAACGGCGGCCGATAGCCCAACTCGAGGCCCACGACGTTCACGTAGAAATCGCGCAGCGGATCGAGCGTCGCCCGATCCGCGCGCAGGTTGTAATGATTGAGTCCGATCACTGTCATGGCAGATTGTCCGGTGCTTGCAAGGTGCGCGGTGCACAGCATCGCGCACCGAACCGCATCCTGTCACCCCCGAATGCCTTTGACCGGCGCAGCCGGACGCGCGAGCCCGCGGGCCGGCAGCGGCGTCGACATCACGATCGACGTGCGCGTTTCGCCGTACAGGTTGATGCGCTCGATCAGTTGCTCGAGGTGCGCCATGCTGACCGCGACGAACCGCATCACGTACGAATCCGCGCCGGTCACGTGATGGCACTCGACCACTTCGGGAATCGTCTCCAGCAGCTTCAGGAATTTCGCCTTCGCCGGCTGCGGCACCGTGATGCCGATCAGCGCGCTTACCGGGTACCCGGCGGCGGCCGGATTGACCCGCGCCGTGTAGCCTTCGATCACGCCGGCCGACTCGAGACGCTTCACGCGTTCCGTCACCGCCGGCACCGACAGGTGAACCTGGCGCGCCAGCTCCGTGTAGCTGATGCGGCCGTTGGCCTGCAGCAGCGCGAGTATCTTCCAGTCGAGTTCGTCCATCGTGGTGGAGTTTTTAAGCTGAAGCAGCCATTTTTCCTTAAGAACCGCCTTCAGCGGCGACCGGACTTTCCCTACGATGACGTTTCAAGCCACGGGATGTCGCGAGGAGCCGGCCATGCTGTTCATCAAGTCCGTCGTGATGGGATTGTCGATCGCGGTGCCGGTCGGCCCGATCGGCATGCTGTGCATCCAGCGGGGCCTGAGCCGCGGCTTTCGTGCCGGGTTCGCGACGGGGATCGGCGCCGCATGCGCCGATGCGATCTACGGGCTGCTCGGCGCGCTGGGCGTCGCCGGCATCGTCACCGCGTTTCCGATGCTGACCGTCGCGCTGAAAATTGGCGGCGGCGCGTTCCTCGTGTGGCTGGCCTGGACCATCGCGCGGCAGGCGCCGGCCACGTCGGCGACACAACGCGATTTGCCGCGCACGACCGTGCTGCGCGATTTCCTGACGACGTTCGGCCTGACGCTGTCCAACCCGATGACGATCCTGTCGTTCGTCGGCATTTTCGCGGCGCTCGGCCCGCTGGCGGGCACGCATGGCGACGCAATGGGGGCGACCGTCGCGCTGATGGTCGTCGGCGTGTTCCTGGGTTCCGCGACGTGGTGGCTGTGCCTGAGCGGCGCGACCGCCGTGTTGCGCACGAAGATGTCGCTGACGTTCATGCACGGGCTGTCGCGCGTGTCGGCCGTCGTGATCGCGGTGTTTGGCGCGATCCAGTTGATCGCGGGTGTGCGAGGCGTCGTATGGTCCTGATGCGCACCGCAGCGCGATCGAACGCGCCCGCTCGCGCACGACGACGGCATCCGGCACCCGAAATCGTGTCCGAAGCGGCACCCGCGACCGCGGGCGCCGCTGCACCGACCGCCCCGGTCAGAACGTATAACTGACCTTGCCGAACGCGGTGCGGCCGAGCGTGTTGTAACCGTACGCGGTCATGTACTGGCGGTCGAACAGGTTCGACAGCGTCGCCGACACCGTCAGGTGCGCATTGATCTTGTACGACGCGCGCAGGTTGACGGTCAGGTACGACGGCAGATACGTCGTGTTGGCCGGGTCGTCGAATGTCGTGCCGCCGTAGCTCGCCGTTGCCCCCGTGCTCAGCGCGTGCAGGTGCAGTTCGTCCCAGGTGTGGTCGATATTCACGCTGACCGTCTGGCGCGGCCGGCGGTTGAGCCAGCTGTCGTTGGTTTCGTCCTGCGGATTCAGGATGCCGACGGCGATGCTCACCGGCGTCGAGCGGCCGATCGTGCCCTTGTACGACAGGTCGATGCCGCGGATATGCGAGCGGCCGATGTTCATCGGCGAGAACGTCGCGGGGTTGTACGCGATCAGGTTGTTGATGCGCGTGTCGTAGATCGCGGCGCTGAACGTTCCGTACGCGGTGTTCGCGTCGAGCGCGGCCTCGACCGAATCGCTGCGCTCCGGATTCAGGTTCGGATTGCCGTAACCGGGGTAGTACAGGTCGTTGAACGCCGGCAGGCGAAACGCATTGCCGTACGACACGCGCGCCGTGTACACCGGCGTGATCGCCCACGACAGCGCAGCGTTGCCGGTGTTCACGGCTTTCCCCGCGATGATCTCGTGACGGCCCGCGACGAACATCGTCACGCTGCCGAGCGTCGCCGATTGATGCAGCGAGAACGCGGAGTCATTGCGCGTCGGCACGCCTTCCGGCATGTCGACGGGCAGGAACGCCTGCTCGCGCGTGAAGTCGTACGCGACTTTCGTCTCGCCCGACAGCGGCAGGCCGAACAGGCGGAAGCCGTGTTCCTGATGCGTCAGCGACGTCGACGAGCTGATGCGCTGCGAGTTGATCTGGTCGGTCGAAATGGACGGGTCGCTCGCATACAGGAACTGGCGGTCGTTCGCATAACCGAACGACTGGTCGAACTGCGTGTCGGGCGTGATGTCGAGATGGAACGCGATGCCGGTCGTCAGCTGATGATCGAGCTGTCGGTTCGCAAAGCCGGCGTTGTCATAGGACAGGTCGGAGCGGTGATACAGCGCGAACGTCGAGATCGACCAGTTGTCGCGTGCGTAGCCGAGGCGTGCATCGAGGTCCTGCGCGTGATACGGATTGCGGCCGTCCTCGTGGTATGGCAACACGGGCCGCGTTGCGTCGATGCCGGCCGTGTTGTAGTCGTGCAGCCCGAGCGAGTAGGTGAGTCCGCCGAGTGCGGCGAGCGGCCCGGTCGAGGGCACGGTGCCCGACGTGCGCAACTGCGTGTCGAAGGTCTTGTTCGAGCCGCCGCCGAACGACACGGTCGTCTGGTTGGGTTGGCCGGCGGCGCGGCGCGTGAACAGCTGCACGACGCCGCCCATTGCGTTCGCACCGAACGACGCGGCGGCCGGCCCCGAAATCACCTCGACGCGCTCGAATGCTTCGGTCGGCAGGTCGGCCCACGGCGCGATGCCGGTGGTCGGCGAGCCGATCCGGATGCCGTCGATGAACACCGCGACCTGGCTGGCCGACGAGCCGCGGATGCTGACCGATGCCGACGCGCCGGGGCCGCCGGTCGTCGAGACGGTCACGCCCGGCAGTGTCGCGAGCGCCTGCGTGATGCTCGGATCGCTCGGCGACAGCCGGTCGAGGTCGGCGCGCGTGAGCACCTGCGTCGTCGCATAGCGCTGGTCGAACGACTCGGGCAGGTGCCGCGTGTCGGTCACGGTGATCGTCGGGAGGTCGGCGCCATTTGCAGGCTGGGACGGCTGCGCGGGTGCCGTGTCGCCAGCGGCGTGGGCGATCGGGGAGAGCAGCGCGGTGGCGGCGGACGTGGCGAGAAGGTGGCGAAGATTCATGATGCGGCGAGCGTGATCGTGTTGCAGGTACGGCGTACGCGCGGGAAGACGCCGCGCATGCCGGCGGCGCAGTGGCGCGACGCTTCCGGCGTGGAAGCGGAGGCGGAAAGATTGGACATCCGAAGGATCCTGAGGTCGGGCCGTCCATGCAACGGGGCGACCGCCAAAGGCGGTGCCTGGCGCGCCGGGACACCCCGCCCGGTGCGGCTGCTTGGACCTCGGGTCGATGGCAGGTCTCCTGGCTCGCGGGTCGTCATTCGCGCCGGCCTTCCCGGTTTCCCAGTGGCGTGGAGTGGCGCGGATTCGCCGCTTACAGTTGCGGGGGCAGCCGCAGATTCGAGGCGCTGCCTCTCCTGCGTTCCCTTTTGATCCCGTCTCCGGGAACCATCAGCGCGCAAGCGTAATGGCGAGCGCTCGGGCGCGTCAATTATCGAAGCGCGCGGGGATGCGAAAAAACGTCATTGTTCGGCGAATTTTTTCTATTTCCTTTCGCTCAAGGCGCCCGAACCGCGCTTCATGTCTGATGAAACGGGATCTCGGCGGCGCCGCAATCGCGCCGGAATCGGCTCGGTGCGATGCCCGTCCATCGCACGAACGCCCGCCGAAACGCTTCCTCGCCACCGAATCCGAGATGCGCTGCAATCCGCGCGACCGGCCAGTCCGACTCGCGCAGGCAGCGCCGCGCGACGTCGGCGAGGCACTGCTCGCGCAACACGTGATAGCCGCTGCCTTCGGCGGCCAGCCGCCGCCGCAACGTCGCCTCGCTCACGCCCAGCCACGTCGCCAGCTCGGCGAGCGCCGGCAGCGCCTGCTCGCGCGCGAGCGCCGCATCGAGAAAGCCGCGTACTTGCTGCGCCCATGACACGACGGCCGGCGCCGCATCGATCAGACGAAACGGAAAATCGACGAGGAAGGCGGCAAGCTCACCCGGCTGGCGGATCACGCGGGCATCGAGCCGCGCGGCATCGAACGCGAATCCATAGGTCTTGCGACCGACGTCGACCGGCGCGTTGAACAGCCCGAGCAGCGGCATCGCGTCGTCGCGGCGCGGATGGCCGAGCCAGACTTCGTCCGGCCGCAGCGGCTGCCCGATCAGCCAGCCGAACAACTGCAGATAGCAGAACAGCCCGGTCAGATCGACGAGGCATGCGGCCCGGCTGCGCGTGCGGCGCAGCGAATCCATCCGGAACGTCGCACGAGCGTCGCGCACCGTGAGCGACAGCGTGCCGGCACGCGGCGTCAGCATCTCGCAGAACTCGGCCGCACAGCGGATCGCGTCGGCGAGCGTCGCGCAACTGAGCAGGCAGCGGCACATCAGGTCGACTTCCTGCTTGCGCATCGGCGGATGGCCGTCGCCGCGCGCGACCTGCGCTTCGAGCCGCTCGATCGCGTCGCGGTACAGCGCGACGAAGCCGCCGGGCGTCGCTGCCGTTGCGGTCGTTGCGGTCGTTGCGTCCGGCGTCGCGCGCGGTTGCGCCTGCGGCGCGCCGCTGCGCGCCAGTTCGTCGAGCAGGCGCGCGCCGAGTCCCGGCAGCACGCGGCCGCGTGCCGGCATTGCGCGCTGTTTCATGTCTCTCCCGATCTGAGCGTTGCGACAGGGGTTGGTGAGCGGGCCGGTAGGGGTTCGCCGACCGTCGCCACGCAAGAATGCTATCCACGCCGGTTGCTTCCGGCCTCGCCGGAACGGCGTAGGCGGCCGGTTTTGCTTCCCGCCACGAACCACCCGAGACGACCCGCGAATGATTCAGATCGTAGACGAAATCACCCTCGCGCCCGAGCGCATTTCCGACGTGCTGGCGCTGCTGCACGACCGCTATCTGCCGGGCCATGCGGCGCGTGGGCTCGTGGCGGCCGGCCGCTGGGTGTCACCGCCCGTCGCGGTGCCGGGGCAGCCGAGCACGCTGTGGCTGACGTGGCAGGTTGCCGACGCGCCGTCGTACTACCGGATGCGCGCGCTGACCGACGGCGACGTGGTCGCGTTCTGGATGGCCGTCGACGCGCTGTGCGACACGCGTCGCCGCCATGTGATGACGGACGCCGATGCGCCGCTGCCCGCGCTGACGGAGGTCGACCATGCGGCATGACACGGCCCAGATATACGTTTCGGCGATCGACGATGCCGGCGCATTCGAACGTGCATTGCGCGACGCCGCGCATGCGCTGCCCGGCGCAACCCGCGTGGCGCTCGCGCGCAATCTCGAAGGCTGCTGGGGCGCGGGCGGCTACACGCTCGACGTATTGCGCGGCGAACGGGCGACCGTTCAAGCGACGGATTTCACCGCGCTGTCGCGTGTGCCGGGCGTCGTGCGGATCGACGGCGCCGCGTGCCGCGCGATCGGCGGCGGCCTGCGCGAGCCGGCGTTGCGCGACGGCGTATGGCGCACGCTGATGCTGCGTGTGCGGCCGGAGGCCGGCGAAGCGCGCGTGCGCGACCTCGAGCGCGAATTGCTGCGCATGCCCGCGTTCATGCCCGGCATCCGCAACTGGCGGCTGAGCCGGAGCGTGGCGCCCGGCGGGTGGACCCACGTCTGGCAACAGGAGTTCGCGCACGTCGGCGACCTGCTCGGCGAATACCTGCTGCATCCGTATCACTGGGGCTGGGTCGACCGCCGATTCGACGCCGAAAGCCCCGACTGGACGGTCGATGCGATCTCGCATGCGTTCTGTCCGCTCGCGTCGAGCCTGCTGGCCGACACGGCGGCGTGACGCGCGGCGCGCATACGACCCGCCGCAATGCAAACGACAACACTGGAGACACCACCATGCGAGCCTTGCTGATCGACCGCGTCGGTCATTCCGACGCGCTGCGACTGGCCGACGTTCCCGCACCGAAGCCGGGCCCCGGCGACGTGCTGATCCGCGTCGCGTACGCGGGCGTCAATCCCGCCGACTGGAAATGCCGCGAAGGCTATCTCGGCGCGTTCATGCAGATGACGCTTCCGTTCGTGATCGGTTTCGACGGGGCCGGTGTGGTCGAGGCGGTCGGCGACGGTGTCGAGGGTTTCGCGCCGGGGATGCGCGTGTTCGCGCAGACCGACGTCGGCGCGGGACGCTGGGGCGCGTATGCGGAATACGTCGCGGTGCGTCACGACTCCGTCGTGCGCCTGCCCGATGCGGTGGGCTTCGCGGAAGCGGCGGCCACGCCGACGCCTGCGCTGGCCGCGTGGGCCGGCCTGTTCGACGACGGCGGGCTGCGTGCGGGGCAGACCGTGCTCGTGCACGGCGGCGCGGGTGCGGTCGGCACGTTCGCGATCCAGCTGGCCGCCCAGGCGGGCGCGCGCGTCGCCGCGACGTGCTCGGCGCACAACCGCGCGAGCGTCGAATCGCTTGGCGCGGCGGCGAGCATCGACTATCGCGCGCAGGACATCGCCGCGGTCGTGCGGGCGTGGGCGCCCGGCGGCGTCGATCTCGTGCTCGATGCGGTCGGTGGCGACACGCTGCCCGACGCACTCGACCTGCTGGCACCGGGCGGCACGCTCGTGAACATCATGACGCTCGCGGCGGGCGATGCGCAGCGGCTGGCTACGACGGATGCCGAAGCCGCGCGGCGCGGCCTGCGCACCGCGATGACGTATAGCCGGATGCCGAGCGGCGCCACGCTCGCATCGATCGCCGAACGGCTCGGCCGGCGCGCGTTGCGCGTGCCGCGCTTCGACAGTTTCCCGCTCGAACAGGCTGCACGCGCACTCGATCTCGTTCAAACGGGCGACGCGAAAACCAAGTTCGTGCTGCATGTTGCGGATATCGCGGGCTGACGCCGCACGGTCCGCACGCAACATCACCTTCACCGGAGACATCATGACGAACACCCGAACCGCGACGCTCGCGGGCAAATGCGCGCTTGTAACCGGCGCGAGCCGCGGCATCGGCCGCGCGATCGCGCAGCGCCTCGCGTCCGAAGGCGCGACCGTCGTCGTGACGGCGCGCAGCCTCACGCAATCGGCGACGACTGCCGGCACGCTCGCCGAAACGGTCGCACTGGTCGAACAGGCGGGCGGCCGCGCGATTGCGCTCGCCGCCGACCTGTCGAACCCGGCCGAGCGCGATGCGCTCGTCGGACGCGCGGCCCAGGCCGCCGGCGGCCTCGACATCCTCGTGAACAATGCGGGTGTGGCCGACTACGCGTGCGTCGACGCGATGCCGATGGCGATGTTCGACACGACGATCGAGCACTATCTGCGCATCCCGTTCGCGCTGAGCCAGGCCGCGATCCCGCTGATGCGCGCGCGCGGCGCCGGCTGGATCGTGAATGTCGGCTCGGTCACCGCGCTCGCGCCGCCGCGGCCGTTCGACGATTTCTCGCGCGCGGGCGGCGCGACCGTCTATGCGGCGGTCAAGGCCGCGCTGTCGCGCTTTACGCAAGGCCTCGCGGCCGAACTCGAAGCCGACGGGATCGCGGTGAACCTGGTCGCGCCGAGCACCGCGATCCGCACGCCGGGCGCGGCCCGTTATATCCCCGAAGGCTATCCGACCGAGGACGTCGCGTATCTCGCGGAAACGGCGCTCGCGCTGTGCAGCCTGCCGGCGCGCGAGCGCACGGGACTCGTCACGCACAGCCTGCATTTTCCGCTGTCGCAGGGGCTCGCGGTGCGCTCGCTCGACGGCCGCACGCCGTTGCCGCCGCCCGAGATTCCCGCGTACGCGCATCCCCGCATCGACCCGACAGGACGCTGACATGACGTATTCGATTCGCTTCGACGGCGGCACCGCCGTGATTACCGGTGCGGCCAGCGGCATCGGCAGCGGGCTTGCGCGCCATGCCGCCGCGCTCGGCATGCGCGTGGTGCTGGCCGACCTCGACGCGGCGAAGCTCGACGCGTTCGCCGCGACGCTCGACACCGACGTGCTGTGCGTGCCGACCGACGTCAGCCGGCCGGAGGCCGTCGATGCGCTGGCCGACGCCGCATGGCAGCGCTTCGGCGGCGTCGACCTGCTGTTCAACAACGCGGGCGTGATGGCGACCGGCTTCAGTTGGGAAATCACGCCGGAACGGTTCGAGCGCAGTTTCGCGATCAACGTGCACGGCGTGCTGAACGGGATCCGCAGCTTCGTGCCGCGAATGCTCGAGCGCAACCTGCCGGCGCGCATCGTCAATACCGCGTCGGTCGGCGGATTCCTGCCGAGCCCGTTGATGTCGCCTTACTCGGCGACGAAATTCGCGGTGGTTGCGCTGACCGAATCGCTGTACGGCGAGCTGAAGATGCTCGGCGCGCCGGTCGGCGTGTCGCTGCTCGCGCCGGGCCCGGTGCAGACGGGCATCTTCAACGACCCGTTCGGCGCCACGCACGACCGGCCCGAGGTGCGGGGTTTCGTCGAGACGATGCGCGCGATGCTGAACGCGCACGGGATTACGCCCGACGCATTCGCCGCGCGGGTGTTCGACGGCATTCGAGACGGGCGCTACTGGCTGATTCCGCAGCCGGAGACGATCGACGGCGCGCTGCAGCGGCGCACCGCGGACATCCTCGCCGCGCGCGATCCGTCCCTGCCGTCGTTGTGAGGTCGCGATGCGGGCCGGCCGTGCGATGTGACCGGCCCACGCGGCATTACATATGCGTGCCGGAGCGCGTGCGGCCGTTCGGATCGCCGCCGCGATCGGGCGGCGTATTGTTCTGATCGATCTTCGCGAGCACGAAGCCGGCGGCCGGCAGCGCGGCGGGCGAACGATGGGTGGCCTGCGCGACAAGGGCGTGCGGCGACGTGGCGGGAAAACCGGATGACGTCACGCTCGGTTGAGCGAACGCCGGGAGGGATGCTGCCGCGAGGGCGGCAGCGACGATCGCGTGCGTGTTCATGGCGACTCCTTCTTCACGACTGACCTGACTGCGGGACGACCTAATCAGTCTAGGGCGCGAAACTTAACGCGACGTGAAGCAGCGGCGGCGTGCGGATGACAGGATGTTCATATCAGTCATCCGCGCGCCGCGACGGTCATGCGGCCGCGGACACCAGCGCGCAGAAGTTCTCGAGATCGACGTTGCCGCCGCTGATCACGATGCCGACGCGCTTGCCCCTCAGTTCGTCCTTCATCCGGCGCGCGGCTGCGAACGACAGGCAGCCGGTCGGCTCGACGACAATCTTCATACGGGTCGCGAAGAAGCGCATGCAGTCGACCAGTTCCGCGTCGGTCGCGGTCAGGATGTCGTCGACGTCGCGCCGCAGGATCGGGAACGTCAGGTTGCCGAGGTGCTGCGTCTGCGCGCCGTCGGCGATCGTGCGCGGCGTGTCGATATGCACGATCGACCCGGACCGGAACGATTGCTGGCCGTCGTTGCCGGCTTCCGGCTCCACGCCGTACAGCTTCGCGTGCGGCGACAGCGCGCGCGTCGCGAGCGCCGTGCCCGACAGCAGGCCGCCGCCGCCGAGCGGCGTGAACACCGCGTCGAGCGGCCCGACTTCATCGAACAGTTCCTTCGCCGCCGTGCCCTGGCCGGCGATCACGTCGGCGTGATCGTACGGCGGGATCAGCGTGAGCCCGTGCTTTTCCGCGAGCTCGCGGCCGATCTGCTCGCGGTCTTCGGTGTAGCGGTCGTAGGTCACGACGTTGCCGCCATAGCCGCGCGTCGCGGCCATCTTCGCGGCCGGTGCGTCCTGCGGCATCACGATCGTCGCCGGGATGCCGAGGATGCGCGCCGACAGCGCGATCGCCTGCGCATGGTTGCCGGACGAGAACGCGACGACACCGTTGCGGCGCTGCGTCGCGTCGAAGCGCGACAGCGCGTTGAACGCGCCGCGGAACTTGAACGCGCCCATGCGCTGCAGGTTCTCGCACTTGAAGAACACCTGCGCGCCGAGCGCTTCGTCGATCGTCCGCGACGTCATCACGGGCGTGCGGTGCGCGTGGCCTTCGAGCCGTGCCGCGGCGGCCGCGACGTCGTCGTAGGTGGGGAGGGTCGGAGTGGTCATGAGTCGCTCGTCGGAAGAGTCAGTCAACAGGTAAGCGGGCGTGCCATGGGCGCGCATCCGCATCACGCATCATTTCGCATCGTTGTATACGGTCGCGCGCGACACGCCGAGGTGCTGCGACACGATTTCCATCGCGCGGCGCACTTCGAGGAAGCCGTCCGTCTTCAGCGTCTGCATCAGCTCGCGGCGCTGCTCGGTCTTCAGCTCGCGCGGCGTGGTCGCGAGGCGCGTCGCGAACGCGTCGATGCGCTGCCGGATCGCGTCCGCGCCCGCCGGGTCGAGCGTTTCGGCGACCGGCTCGCCTTCGGTGCTGCAGAACTGGTGCAGCATCCCCTGGAAGCCGCGGAACAGCGTGACGTCCGCGTTCAGGCACAGCGCGGCCACGTAGCGGCCGCTCGAATCCTTGATGCCGATCGACGTGCTTTTCGCGGTGCGGCCGTCGGCGAAGCGGTTCGCGTAGTTCGCGAGCACCTGCGGAAAGTCGTCGTCCGCGATGCGGGCGAGGCCGAGTTCGGTCGCCGGATCGCCGACCGCGCGGCCCGACAGGTTGTTGTGAATCGCGAGGATCGCATGCTCGGGCGTGCGCAGGTCGTGCACGACGACCTCGGTGAACGGCGCGAACATCGCGCCGAGCCCTTCGGCGATGCGCAGCACCTGCTCGATCAGCGACGCCTGTTCCGACTGTGGTTTGGAACGGGGCGCGGTCACGCGTTGGCCTGGACGGTGGGGGTGTCGGTCGTTTCCGGCCGCGTGATGTCGGCCAGGAGCGGGCGGGCGATTCGCACGTAGTCGGATGCGTCGAGCACGACCGAGCGGTCGAGGCGGCCCGCGTTGAACGCGATTTCATCGTTCAGTTCGATCAGCGCGGGATCGACGACGAGCGTCACGTTGGCATCGAACGCGAACGGCGGCACGGCGCCCATCACGCAGCGCGTGACCGTGGCGGCGAGTTCGGGCGGCGCGAGCGTCGCCTTGCGGCGGCCGAGCGCGTCGGCGACCTTGCGGAAATCGATCTTCAGGTGGCCGGGGATCACTGCGAGCGCGGTGGCGTCGCCGCCGTCCTTGAACGTGCAGAGCATCGCCTTCGCACCCTGTTCGGGACGCGTGCCGCGAATCGCGGCGATCACGTCGGATTTGCCTTCGGCCGGGTGATCCAGCACGCGGAACCGTGCGCCGGAGGTATTCAACAGTGTGCACAGCGCGTCGAAAACTGGGTAGTCGCTCATGTCGTTCCGGGAAGGAGGAGGCGCATTGCGGTACGCGGGGACGGCGCGCATCGGTTGCCGTCGATGAATTGTCCAAGTATAGACGTTTTGTCATGTGCGTGGCAAAAGCGCGAAGCATGAATCGCCGTGCCTGTCCTCCCACCAACTGCCGAAAGGACGTTTCATATCGTGGAATGCGCGGCGCATTCCCGACGCGTCGCCTTTCCGCCGCTTGAAAATCTGTTTTGCATTGCAAAACGGGCTGCTTATCTCATTGAAAAACAAGAGAAATTTATATCTTATGTCTTATATAAGAGTTGATCGGCGATGCATCGCGCAGCGTTACTATTGAGTCCATGCAGTTCGCTTCGTCACACGGAGCGGGCAGGCTGAACCCTTTACTCAAATGCGCTTCGTTCCCAGGAGATTGACATGTCCCAATATCAAGACGACATCAAGGCAGTGGCTGGCTTGAAGGAAAACCACGGCAGCGCGTGGAACGCCATCAGCCCCGAGTATGCCGCTCGCATGCGTGCCCAGAACAAGTTCAAGACGGGCCTGGATATCGCGAAGTACACCGCGAAGATCATGCGCGCCGACATGGCCGCGTATGACGCCGATCCGGCCAAGTACACGCAGTCGCTGGGTTGCTGGCACGGCTTCATCGGCCAGCAGAAGATGATCTCCATCAAGAAGCACTTCAACAGCACCGAACGCCGCTACCTGTACCTGTCGGGCTGGATGGTCGCCGCGCTGCGCTCGGAGTTCGGCCCGCTGCCGGACCAGTCGATGCACGAAAAGACCTCGGTCAGCGCGCTGATCCGCGAGCTGTACACGTTCCTGCGCCAGGCCGATGCCCGTGAACTGGGCGGCCTGTTCCGCGAGCTCGATGCTGCCAAGGACGCCGCTGCCAAGGCCGCGATCCAGGAAAAGATCGACAACCACGTGACGCACGTCGTGCCGATCATCGCCGACATCGACGCAGGCTTCGGCAACGCGGAAGCAACGTACCTGCTGGCCAAGCAGTTCATCGAAGCGGGTGCATGCTGCATCCAGATCGAGAACCAGGTGTCCGACGAGAAGCAGTGCGGCCACCAGGACGGCAAGGTCACCGTGCCGCACGAGGACTTCCTCGCGAAGATCCGCGCGATCCGCTACGCGTTCCTGGAACTGGGCGTGGACGACGGCGTCATCGTCGCCCGTACCGACTCGCTCGGCGCCGGCCTGACCAAGCAGATCGCCGTGACGAACGCGCCGGGCGACCTGGGCGACCAATACAATGCATTCCTCGACTGCGAAGAGCTGTCGGCAGACCAGCTGGGCAACGGTGACGTCATCATCAAGCGCGACGGCAAGCTGCTGCGTCCGAAGCGCCTGCCGAGCAACCTGTTCCAGTTCCGCGCCGGCACGGGCGAAGCGCGTTGCGTGCTCGATTGCATCACGTCGCTGCAGAACGGCGCCGACCTGCTGTGGATCGAAACCGAAAAGCCGCACATCGCGCAGATCGGCGGCATGGTCAGCGAAATCCGCAAGGTGATCCCGAACGCGAAGCTGGTGTACAACAACAGCCCGTCGTTCAACTGGACGCTGAACTTCCGTCAGCAGGCATTTGACGGGATGAAGGCAGCAGGCAAGGACGTGTCGGCATACGACCGGGCGCAGCTGATGAGCGTCGAGTACGACGAGACCGAACTGGCCAAGCTCGCCGACGAGAAGATCCGTACGTTCCAGGCCGATGCGTCGCGTGAAGCAGGCATTTTCCACCACCTGATCACGCTGCCGACGTACCACACGGCTGCGCTGTCGACCGACAACCTCGCGAAGGAATACTTCGGCGACCAGGGCATGCTCGGTTACGTGGCCGGCGTGCAGCGCAAGGAAATCCGCCAGGGCATCGCGTGCGTCAAGCACCAGAACATGTCCGGCTCGGATATCGGCGACGACCACAAGGAATACTTCAGCGGCGACGCAGCGCTGAAGGCGGCGGGCAAGGACAACACGATGAACCAGTTCTCGTAATCGTCTCACCCGCGGCACAACGCCAACCCGTCACATCGCGGGTTGGCGTTTTTTTTATCCGCGCACGGCCTTCACGACATACTGGCTCGTCGGCACCACGTCGATCTTGTCGAAATCGATGAAGCGTGCGCAGCTGTCCATCATCTCCGCGACGTTGCGCTGGAACTTCGCCTCGTCGCCGAGCGCATCGAAGAACGCGTACGGATCGGTCATCGCCGCAGCCGGGAAGCATTCCTCGACGATCGCGTCGTAGCCGGGCGCCGCATGCGTGAGCGCACGCACGACCACGTTCTGCACGTACAGGAAATTGTCCTGCGTATCGATCGCGACGCGCGTATGGTGGCCGTGCCACACGTCGAGCCACGCTTCGTGCGTGAGGCGCGGCGGGCGCTTCAGGAACGCGAGCTGCGAGAAGCCGCTCGTGCGCTCGCCGGGCCGCGCCGGAAAACGCGTGTTCGGAATCGGCTGCGACTCGGTGACGAGATACGCGGCCATGTGCGGGACGATCGCGCGCACCGCGTCGTCGAACGGCTGTCGGAATATCGGGTTCGCGCTGTCGATCCACACGGCGACGATCCCGTCGATGCCCGGGTGCGTGTTGGTTTGCTTCAGGCCGGCGGCCGGTGCGACATCGGCGTCGGCGACGTTCACCTGCACGCCGTGCGCGCCGAGCGACAGCAGCTTGTCGGCGAGCTGCGCGCGCACGTTGCGGCTCCACTGCTCGGGCGCGACCTGCGCATCGCGCCACAACACGTAAATGACTTTCTCCATTGTTCCGGCTCCAGGGGGAATGACGGGATCGGCGGCGCTGCCGCCGGGTTTCAGGAAACGCTGACGGCCGCACCGGCCGCATCGTGTGCGCCAGGCGCGAAGCGGTTCGCGGTCAGCGTGAACGACGGCGGAATCGGCGACGTGACGGTTTCGAACAGCCGCTCGTGGCGCGTTGCATGAATGCGCCACACGCCGTCGTGCTTCACGTACTGGTCGTCGTAGAACGCGGTACCGTGCAGCAGGTAGTTGTCCTCGAGATTGATCGCGTGATCCTCGAGAAACCACACGCCGCACGCATGATTGGCTGACACCAGCGTGAGCTCGGGGTGATGGCCGTGATGCATCGTCAGGAAGGTCGGCTTGCCGATCAGCGCGCGCAGGCTCGACACAAAGGCATCGCGGCCGTCGTACGCATAGCGGCCGCCGTACAAACGCGCTTCGCAGTCCTCGGTCAGGCATTGCGCGAGCAGCGACCAGTCGTGCGTGTCGACCGCGCGGAAATATCGGTACTTCAGCTGGCGGATCTGCTCGTACTCGTGGAGCGTGCGGGTCGTCTCGTCCATCGCCGTATCTCATGGTGGTGTCGTTCGATGGTAGGAATGAAGCCGCCTGCGTCACATCGTCTGTTCGGACGAACACTGCGGCGGCGCTCACCTTCACCGATACAAGGGCGCCGGTTTCATCCAAACAGGTGATGGCCGGCATCTCGTGCGCCTGTAACGTGGCGTCGACGCGGCTTCGATCCGCGCACACGAGACCAAGGAGACGGCATGACCCCGATCGAACGAATGGAAGTGCGCGTGCGCAGGCTCGAGGACGCCGACGCGATCCGCCGCCTGAAGGCGCGCTACTTCACGTGCTGCGACCGGAAGGATCCCCAAGGAATGCGAGATTGCTTCACGCCCGGCACCGTGCACATCGACTACGGCCGGATCGGCACGTTCGAGCACCGCGATGCGCTCGTCGACGTGTTCGAGCAGCTCGGCTGCCACCCGCACATCGTCGAGATGCACCACGGCGTGAATCCCGACATCACCGTGCTCGACGACACGCATGCACGTGGCACGTGGGGCCTGCATTACCAGATGCTCGACACCCGCACGCGCACGCTCACGCAGCTCGGCGCGACCTACGACGACGAATACCGGAAGGTCGACGGCGAATGGAAGATCGCGGCCACGCGTTGCGTCGTCACGTCGACGCTGTCCGCCCGCTATGACGGCGATGCGCCGGGCGTGCTGTTCGCCGGCGCGCAGCCGCCTGCCGCGTGACGGCGCGCACTACCCGCATCAATCGAGAACATCCCCAGGAGACATCGAACATGACACAGAACCACGAGGCGCCGGTCGCCGTCGTGACGGGCGCGTCGCGCGGCGCGGGCAAGGGTATCGCGCGCGCGCTCGGCGCGGCCGGCATGACCGTCTACGTGACGGGCCGCTCGCAGCACGAAGGCGACGCACCGCTGCCCGGTACGATCCACGAGACCGCGCGCGAGATCGATGCGCTCGGCGGCCGCGGGATCGCCGTCGCGTGCGACCACGCGGACGACACGCAGGTGAAGGCGCTGTTCGAGCGCGTCGAGCGTGAAAGCGGGCGGCTCGACATCCTCGTCAACAACGCGACCTACCTGCACGACCAGCTGATCCTGCCGGGCCCGTTCTGGGAGAAGTCGCTCGACCTCGTGAACATCCTCGACGTCGGGCTGCGCTCCGCGTACGTCGCGAGCTGGCATGCGGCGCCGCTGATGGCGAAGCGCCGCAGCGGACTGATCGCGTTCACGTCGTCGTTCGGCGCGAGCTGCTATATGCACGGCGCCGCGTACGGCGCGCAGAAGTCGGGTGTCGACAAGTTCGCGAAGGACATGGCCGTGGACCTGAAGCCGTTCGACGTCGCGGCCGTGTCGATCTGGATGGGGCCGCTGCGCACCGAGCGCACGACCCGCGTGTGGGAAGAACATCCGGACCTGTACAAGGAATTCTCGCTCGTCGCCGAAAGCCCGGAATTCACCGGCCGCGTGATTCGGGCGATCCACGCCGATCCGCAGCGCATGGCGCTGTCGGGCCAGGTGCTGGTCGGCGCGGAAGCCGCGCTGCAGTACGGCATCGAGGATCTCGACGGCAAGCAGCCGCCGTCGTATCGCGAGCTGCTCGGCGGGCCCGTGCAGGCGCATCCGGCGATCGTCGCGTAAGGAGCGGGCATGGGCATCCTCGAAGGCAAGGTCGCGCTCGTGACGGGCGCGGGGCAGGGCGTCGGGCAAGGCGTCGCGCACGCGCTCGCGGCCGAAGGCGCGCACGTGGCCGTGGTCGGCCGCACGCGCGACAAGCTGGTCGCGACCTGCGATGCGATCCGTGCACGCGGCGGTGTCGCGGAGCCGTTCGTGTGCGACGTGATGGACGACGCGCAGATCGCGCAATGCGTCGACGCGGTGGTCGAGCGGTTCCGCGGCGTGCAGATCCTGATCAATAACGCGCAGGTCGTGCCGCTCGGCCGCCTGCTCGACGTGACCGACGCGGATTTTCTCGCGGGCCTCGAGTCGGGGCCGATCGCGACGTTGCGGATGATGCGTGCCTGTCATCCGCACCTGAAGGGTTGCGGCGTGATCGTCAATTTCGCGTCGTCGGCCGCGGTGCGCTGGGACACGTCGGGCTACGGCGCCTACGCGGCGACCAAGGAAGCGATTCGCGCGCTCACGCGTGCGGCGGCATGCGAATGGGGCGCCGACGGCATTCGCGTGAACGCGGTCGCGCCGCATGCGCTGTCGCCGGGGCTGAAGGGCTGGGTCGACGCGAATCCGGACGAGGCCGCCGCGTTCTTCCGCACGATCCCGCTGGGGCGCGTGGGCGACTGCGAGCAGGACATCGGGCGCGCGATCGTGTTTCTCGCAAGCCGCGACGCCGCGTACCTGACGGGCGCGACGTTGCCGCTCGACGGCGGGCAGGCGTACTGGGGCTGACGGCGAGCGCGGGGCGACCGCATCGGCGCAGCGTCAATCATGGGCCGGCGTGCATGCGCGAGTGCCGCGCGTCGCGGCCGGCCAATCGGAATCGGAACGTATCGAAGAGAGAACGACATGGGTCGACTGGAAGGGAAGGTAGCGATCGTCACGGGCGGCGCGCGCGGAATGGGCGCGGCGACATGCAGGCTGTTCGTCGAAGAGGGCGCGCGCGTCGTGATCGGCGACGTGCTCGATGCGGAGGGCGAAGCGCTTGCGCGCGAGCTCGGCGACGCGGCGCGCTTCATGCGGCTCGACGTGGCCGACGAAGCGAACTGGGCGCGTGTCACCGATGCGACGGTCGAGCAGTTCGGCCGCATCGACGTGCTCGTCAACAACGCGGCGGTGCTGATGTTCGGCGCGATCACCGAGTTGTCGAAACGCGATTTCGAGCGTGCGGTGTCGGTCAATCTCGTCGGCACGTTCGTCGGCATTCGCACGATCGCGCCGCGCATGATCGCGCAAAAGAGCGGGTCGATCGTCAACGTTTCGTCGGTGGACGGGCTGCGCGGCGTGAACGCGCTGGCCGCCTACGTATCGAGCAAATGGGGCGTGCGCGGGCTGACGAAGGTGGCGGCGCTCGAACTTGGCCATCAGGGCGTGCGCGTGAATTCGATCCATCCGGGCGGCGTGAACACGGCGATGTCGAACCCGACCGGCGCACCGCTCGACGAGGTCAACAAGCACTACACGCACGTGCCGCTGCAGCGCGTCGGCTTGCCTGACGAAATCGCGCGCGCGACGCTGTTTCTCGCGAGCGACGAAGCGTCGTACTGCAACGGCGCCGAGTTGTCCGTCGATGGCGGGATGGCGGCAGGCGCGTATTACCCCGGATTGCCGGGCGCGCCGTTTTGAGCGGTAGCGCACACAACGCATGCGCGATGGATGTTTGTGTACGCAACCTAATTCAGGGTTTGCCTGAGTAGCGAAAACGCGAATTCGGGCCGCGACCGTTCGGGTGCATCGCATGCGAACGGTCGCGCCGGAATTTCCATCTTTGCGGAACCCTTGCGGGGCGGACGTTCCAGCCGTTTCGTCCCCAAAGCGCACGCGTCGACGCAATAAAAGGAACCTGCCGGCAAGCGACATGCCGGCACGTCGTCATAGTTGTTTCTTGTTGCAACGCAACGCCCGACCAATAACGGCGATGGTATGCTGGCCGGCATGGAGTTGTACGGCAGGTTGCTTGCATGGCGAAACTCGCGTTCGCACGCTCATACGAGACATCACATTCTCTCGCCCGCATCGCGGCATCGACACGCGCTCCGCTCGCGTGTCCCGCCTTGCGCGTCGCTTCAACCTGCGCTCCGACCGCATTCCCCATCTCGCGGGCTCGCCCCGCATCCCCCATCCCCGCCCAATACCCAATAATCTGGAGACGTTTCCATGTCGCAAAACTCCCTGGCCGAAGCGACGCACGGCCCGCTGATCGCTCCCCCGGCATTCGTCAAGCATCGCAAACTGATCGAGTGGGTGTCGCGTATCGCGGCGCTCACGGAGCCCGAGCGCGTCGTGTGGTGTGACGGCTCGCAGGAAGAGTACGACGCGCTGTGCCAGGCGATGGTCGACCAGGGCACGCTCACGCGTTTGAACCCGGCGAAGCGCCCGAACTCGTACCTCGCGCAATCCGATCCGTCGGACGTCGCGCGCGTCGAGGATCGCACGTTCATCTGCACGCAATCGCCCGACGACGTCGGCCCGACCAACAACTGGATCGCGCCGGACGAAATGCGCGAAACGCTGAGCGGCCTGTTCCGCGGCTCGATGCGCGGCCGCACGCTGTATGTCGTGCCGTTCTCGATGGGCCCGCTCGGCTCGCCGATCGCACATGTCGGCGTCGAGCTGTCCGACAGCCCGTACGTGGCCGTGAACATGCGGATCATGACGCGCATGGGCCGCGAGGTGTATGACGTGCTCGGCGAGGACGGCGAATTCGTGCCGTGCGTGCACAGCGTCGGCCATCCGCTCGAAGCGGGCCAGAAGGACGTGCCGTGGCCGTGCAACCCGGTCAAGTACATCGTGCATTTCCCCGAGACGCGCGAGATCTGGAGCTTCGGTTCCGGCTACGGCGGCAACGCGCTGCTCGGCAAGAAGTGCTTCGCGCTGCGTATCGCATCGACGATGGGCCGCGACCAGGGCTGGCTCGCCGAACACATGCTGATCCTCGGCGTGACGTCGCCGGCCGGCAAGAAGTATCACGTCGCGGCGGCGTTCCCGTCCGCGTGCGGCAAGACCAACTTCGCGATGCTGATTCCGCCGCAGGGCTTCGACGGCTGGAAGGTCACGACGATCGGCGACGACATCGCGTGGCTGAAGCCAGGCCGAGACGGCCGCCTGTACGCGATCAACCCGGAAGCCGGCTTCTTCGGGGTTGCGCCCGGTACCGGCGTGAAGACCAACCCGAACGCCATCTCGACGCTGAAGGAAAACGTGATCTTCACGAACGTCGCGCTGACGGAAGACGGCGACGTGTGGTGGGAAGGCCTGACCGACACGCCGCCCGCGAAGCTGACCGACTGGCAGGGCAACCCGTGGACGCCTGAAATTGGCAAGGAAACCGGCCGCAAGGCCGCGCATCCGAACTCGCGCTTCACGGCGCCGGCGTCGCAATGCCCGTCGATCGACGCGGACTGGGAAGACCCGGCCGGCGTGCCGATCGACGCGTTCATCTTCGGCGGCCGCCGCTCGACGACGGTACCGCTCGTGACCGAAGCGCGCGACTGGGTCGAAGGCGTGTACATGGCCGCGACGATGGGCTCGGAGACGACTGCCGCGGCGGCCGGCCAGCAGGGTGTCGTGCGTCGCGACCCGTTCGCGATGCTGCCGTTCTGCGGCTACAACATGAGCGATTATTTCGCGCACTGGCTGAAGCTCGGCAAGCAGCTCGAAGGCGCGGGCGCGAAGCTGCCGAAGATCTACTGCGTGAACTGGTTCCGCAAGGACGCGAACGGCAAGTTCGTATGGCCGGGCTTCGGCGAGAACATGCGCGTGCTGAAGTGGATGCTCGATCGCCTCGAAGGCAACGGTGGCGGCGGCGAACATGCGTTCGGCGTGTCGCCGGCCTACGAGGACCTGCACTGGGACGGGCTCGACTTCACGCGCGAGCAGTTCGACGCGGTGACGTCGATGAACGCCGACGAATGGCGCGAGGAGCTGAAGCTGCATGCGGCGCTGTTCGACACGCTGAAGCTGCGCCTGCCGACCGAGCTGACCGACACGATGAAGAAGATCGAGCAGCGCATCGGCGGCTGACGATCCCAATCGAAGTCATGAAGTAGCGAAGTACCGACGTAGTGGCATCGACGTCCCGCCGCCGGCACCCATTGCCGGCGGCGGGACGTTGTCGTTTCAGCTTCGTTTCTGCTCGGCACGTGCGCAGGCCGTGCGCCTACGCGCCGCACTGCGCGACCACTTCGTCGACCGCGCGTTGCACGTCGCCGCGCCGGTAGCGCAGCAGCGCGATATCGGCGGGATCCGGCTCGTACGACACGACGTTGCCGCGCCCCGTATAGATCGCGATGTCCGGCAGCAGCGGATGCTCCTGGTCGAGCGACGGCACCGTTTGCGGATTGCCGGCCGCGCGGAAGAACGCCGCGAAGTAGTCGGCGAAGCTCAGGTTCTCGTCGCCGACGAGATACGCCTTGCCCGATTTGCCGCGCTGCAGCGCGCCCCAGATCGCTTCGGACAGCGATTGCGTCGAGATGAAGTTGCTGCCGCCGGCCGGCCCGTACACCGGCAGCCCGGCGAGCCTGCCCTGCGCATAGCCCGTGTACGCGGCGAACATCTCGTTGCGCAGCCCCGGCACCGACCCGACGACGAACGGCGCATTGACGCTGCACACGGCGAACGACACCGACGCGAGCGCGCGCACGCGTTCGTCGGCGAGATGGCGCGAGCGCACGTACGGCACGGTGTCGACGAGCGCCGGCGCGACCTGCGGATAGAAGCTGCCGACCAGCACCGCGCGCTTCACGCCGGCATCGCGCGCGAGCGCGAAGAAGCGCGGCACCGCGTCGACGTTCGCGCGCTCCCAGTGCGCGGCTTCGTCGGTGCCCGGCGGCAGGTGGCGAATGTCGTTGCCGGCCGCGAACACGACCGCGTCGAACGGCGCGAGATCGTCGCGCGTGAAGTTGCCGGCCACGTAGTCGCGCAGCAGCACGTCGAACTGCGCGAGCGCGCTGCCGGGCGGCGGCGGCTTGCGCGCGGCGAGCGTCACGTCGTTGCCTTGCGCGTGCAGATGCAGAGCGGCATGGCCGCCGATGAGGCCGGTACCGCCGATGATCAGGATTTTCATGGTGTCTCCGGTGGCGGCACAGGTGCGCCGCTTGAACTGAACCGATGATTGAACGGATGAAGCCGCGCGAACGGCGGCGGCTCAGAAATTGAAGCCGTTGCCGGTGACGACCGGCATGTTGGTCCAGAAGCCGTTCGGGTCGCGATACCAGCCGGCTGCCGCGAGTGCGCCGCCGTCCACGTGCAGCGTCGTGCCGGTGACCCACGCGGCGAGCGGGCTCGCGAGGAACAGCGCGGCGCCCGCGATGTCGCCGGCCGTACCGAAGCGTCCGAGCGGAATCCAGCGCGGGATGTGCTCGCGATGCTCGGCCGCGACCATCGCGCTGACCGGCACCTGCGGCGTCTCGGTGGTTTCCGGCGCGATCTGGTTCACGCGGATGCCGGCCGGCCCGAGCTCGAGCGCGAGGCTTTTCGTGAAGCCGGTCAGCGCGGCCTTGAACGACGCATAGACGGTGCAGTTCGGAATCGCGCGAAAGCCTTCGATCGACGACACGCCGACGATGCTGCTGCCCGCGCCGCGCTTGCGCAGCAACGGCAGCATCGCACGCGTGACGACGAACACCTGGCGCAGGTTCACATCGAACAGCCGCGCGATGTCGTCGTCGGTATGGTCGTCGAACGGCTTCGCGATCTGCAGGAAATCGCCGACGTTGTTGACGAGCACGTCGAGGCCGCCGAAGCGCGCGTCGATGGTCCGCGCGAATGCGTTGACCGCGTCGCGGCGTGTGACGTCCACGGTGCCGACGAGCGCGTCGACGCCCGCGGCTTCGAGCGCCTGACGCACGTCCTGCGCGCGTACAGGGTCGCTCTCGGCCACCGCGACGCGCGCGCCCGCCGCGCCGAACGCTTCCGCGCACGCGCGGCCGATGCCCGCGCCGCCGCCGGTGACCAGCACGGTCTTGCCGGTGTATGAAATCATCAGGACACTCCTTCGAACGGGAAAACCGCGAGCCGCGTCACAGCGACGCAACCAGTTGCGCGTTGTCGATCCGCAGTTCCGTGCCGTTCACGAAGCGCGATTCGTCGGATGCAAGAAACAGCACGAGATTCGCGACGTCCTGCGGATCGCACATGCGCGCCATCGGATCGTTGCCGATCCCGAGCTCGGCCGGATCGAGCCCCGGCATCAGCGCCTGCGTCATCGGCGTCCAGATCCCGTCCGGATGGATCGAGTTGCAGCGGATCCGGTAGCCGCTGCGCTTGCAGTGCACGGCGACGCTGCGCGCGAGCGCCGTCACCGCGCCTTTCGAGCCGGTGTACGCGCACATCATCGGCAGGCCGCCGAGCGCGGCGACCGACGACATCATCACGATCGAGCCCGGCGTGTCGTTGTCCTTCATCGCGCCGATCGCGTACTTGCAGCCGAGGAAATAGCCGTCCGCGTTCACGCGCAGCACGCGCCGCCAGGTGTCGAGGCTCGTGTCCTCGATCGAGCCGACCGGACAGATCGCCGCGTTGTTGACGAGCACGTCGAGGCGGCCGAAACGCTCGAGCGTCGACGCGATCGCGTGCCGCCAGCCGTCCTCGTCGGCGATGTCCTGATGCACGAACAGCGCGGTGTCGCCGATCTCGCGCGCGAGCGCGCGGCCCGCGTCCCCGTCGATGTCGGTCAGCACGACGCGTGCGCCCTCGGCGGCCAGCAGCAGCGCATCCGCGCGGCCGACGCCGCTTGCCGCGCCGGTGATCAGCGCGACCTTGTTTGCGACTCGATTCATGTTGGGTCGTTTTGCGTGGTGGTTGAAGGAAGGCGCTCGCCCATGCGGCGCTCGGCGCTCGGCGCCCGGCCGGCCTTGACCGCGTCGAGCGCGGCCGTGCCGTAGATCTGCGCGATCGTGTCGTCGACGCGCGGGTTGGTGCGCAACTCGTGGCCGCCGTCGACCGCAAAGCTCTGGCCGGTGACCCAGCCCGACTCGGGGCCCGCGAGATAACGCACCGCATGCGCGATCGCTTCCGGTTCGCCGAGCGTGCCGAGCGGAATTTGCTCGAGGAAGCTGTCGACCAGCGCGCGGTTGTCGAACATCGGCGCGGTGGCTTCGGAGCGCGTGAGGCCCGGCCGCACCGCGTTCACGCGGATCTTCGCGCCGGCCAGCTCCTCGGCCGCGCCGCGCACCAGCGCCTCGAGCGCCGCCTTCGCGGTGCAGTACGCGCTCAGCCAGCGAAAATTGATTTGCGCGGCCGTCGACGAGATGCAGACGATCGTGCCGCCGCCGCTGTCGGCGAGCCGCGGCGCGGCGTGGCGGATCGCGGTGAACGCGCTGTGCAGGTTCAGGTCGATTTCGGCGCGGAAGCTGTCGGCGTCGTGCATCAGCAGCGGCCGGAACCCGGCGCCGCCGACGGTCGGCACGACGATGTCGAGACGGCCGTCGAGCGCCCATGCGGTGTCCAGCGCGGCCTGCAGGTCGCCGTCGTCGCAGGCGTCGCCCGCGTGGATCGCGACGCGGCTGCCGGGCACCGCGTCGGTCAGGGATCGCTGCGTGCGTTCGAGTGCGTCGCGGCGGCGGCCCATCAGCACGACGGCCGCGCCATCGGCGATGAGCGCCTGTGCGCAGGCCGCGCCGATACCGCCGGCACCGCCCGTGACGAGCGCGGTGCGGCCTGCGAGGGGAAGGGACGAGCGCATCGTTCAGCCCTCCAGCGGCAGGTCCTGCGACCAGTCGACGTGCAGCGTGCGCGCGGCGAAGCGCCACGTGCCGCCGTCGAACACGCAGCGGTCGCGATAGCGCACCCCCCAGTCGAGCTTGCGCTTGACGCCATCGCGCATATACACGTGACACGCGACGCCGTAGGTCTCGACATCGGCCTTGCCGCCGTCGAGCGTGACGAGCTGGTTGTGCACGTGATGCTGGGTCGTTTCGTAGCGCTCGATCACGCCGATGCCGGCGACGATCGCGTCGCGGTCGTCGAAGCGGAAACCGGGGCCGTCGAGCTGCGCGTCGGCGGTGAAGAGGGTGGCGAGGCGCGGCCAGTCGCGCCGGTCGACGGCTTGCGCGTAACGGCAGGCGAGCTCGTACAGCGCGTGGCGGGGATGCGAATCGGTCATGCGTACTCCCGTGAATGAACGGAAAGACTCGGCCGCGCCGCGAGCGCGGACGCGGCGGCATTGCGACGTCGACGCGCAGGTTCGCATCGGACCGATCGATCCTCATCATCCATACGGAGCAGGGCAAGGATCGGGGAAAACACCGGGATCGGCGGCAGCGCATCGTCCGATGCTGCGACGCGGCGGCGAATGCGTAGCCAATCGCAGCAAGCCGCGACAGAGGCTTTCCGGATCCAGGCGACGGCTCGGGCGTTCAGTAATGCTGCAACGCGGAATGTCGAAGGGAACCCGCTTCGCGTTTGCCCCTAGTCGAAATGGACGATGGCCGGCGGGCCGGCGCTGGCTACCGTGCAGTCATCCGGTGCTGCTGCCTGCTTGCCCGAGGCCGGTGCGCCGGACACGAACCGCGACAGCGGCCAACCGGAGGGGACGACGATCATGAGACTGACGACTCGCAAGCTGTGCGTACTGGCGATGGGTACGTTCGCGGCCATGGCAATGGCGCGATATGGTGCCGAGCAGGTCCCGTCGCCACCGTATGCGGCCGGCATCCTGCAATGCCGCACGGTCGACCCGAACGGCCTGCCGACCGGTTGCGTGCCAATCGATCCGTCGCACTTCGGGTTCGCCGCGTTGCGCGGCATGTAACACCGGCGCGGCCGCGCGACGCGCCGATTCGATGCCGCGTCGGCGCCGTCGCGATGCGGCGGCGTTCGGACGGACGGGGCCTGGTCGAGCGCCGCGATACCTGCGATATCCGCGATACACGTGCTGAGTGTTGCCCGGCGCGTGCTGCCCATCCGGTTTCCTGCTGTCGTTCGACTTCCCCGCCCACGGCACCGAGCGCGATTCGCATGCACGGCGTCGAGCGCTCGCATCGGCCAAGCGCCGCTGTTCGTGTCGGGCTTGCCCGGCGGTGCTGCGCCCCGGCTGGCACCTTTCACCGATTCCCTTCACGCCGACCCATTACCCACATGTCATCCGAATATTCCCTGACCCGCCCCCTGAACGTCCGCGACGTGCATCGCTGGGACGCCGAACACGATGTCGTGATCGTCGGCTTCGGCGCGGCCGGCGCGTGCGCGGCGATCGAAGCCGCGAGCGCCGGCGCCGACACGCTGGTCGTCGAGCGCGCGTCGAGCTACGGCGGCACGAGCGCGCTGTCCGGCGGCGAGATCTACCTCGGCGGCAGCGGCGGCACACCCGCGCAGCGGCAGGCCGGCTTCCGCGACGACACCGAGGACCTGTACCGCTACCTGATGCTCGCGGGCGGCCGCGACGCGGACGAAGCGAAGGTGCGCCTCTATGCGAGCGAGAGCCTCGCGCACCACGACTGGCTCGTCGCGCAGGGCCTCACGTACAAGAACACGTTCATCGCCGAGCGGATCGTCGAGCCGGAAACCGACGACTGCCTGATCTGGTCGGGCAGCGAGGAAGCCTGGCCGTTCAGCGAGGCCGCGAAGCCGTGCCCGCGCGGCCACACGCCGCAATGGCCGGGCTGGGGCGGCGGGCAGATGCTGATGCGCGTGCTGGCCGAGCGCGTACAGGCGCTCGGCGTATCGACACGCTACGACACGCGCGCACTGGCGCTGATCGTCGACGATGCAGGCGCCGTGCTCGGCGTCGTGCTGCGCGCATACGGCGAAACGGCATGCGTGCGGGCGCGCCGCGCGGTGATCCTGTGCGCAGGCGGCTTCGCGATGAACCGCGACATGGTGCGCAAGCATGCGCCGCAGTTTCTGCGCTCGGACGAACCGATCGGCAGCCCCGGCGACGACGGCTCGGGCATCCTGCTCGGCCAGAGCGCGGGCGGCGCCGCGATCCACATGGACCAGGGCTTCGTGAGCCTGCCGTTCTACGCGCCCGAATCGCTGATCCACGGGATCTTCGTGAACGCGCGCGGCCAGCGCTTCATCAACGAGGACGGCTATCACGGCCGCACCGGCCATCACGCGTTCCACCAGGCCGACGACCGGATCTACCTGCTGGTCGACCAGGCGACCTACCAGGAGCCGCCCACGATCGCGCGGATCGGCATCGCGGCAGCGGGCGAGACGTGGGAGGAAGTCGAGCGCGACCTGCAGATGCCGGCCGGCACGCTGACGGCGACCGTCGAGGTCTACAACCGCCACGCGGCCGAAGGCGCCGATCCGCTGTTCCACAAGGCGAGGAAATGGCTGAGGCCGCTGATCGAGCCGCCATTCGTCGCGCTCGATTGCCGGATCGACTACGCGTTCTATCCGCATTTCACGCTGGGCGGGCTCGATACGCTGCCGACCGGACAGGTGCTCGACGCGGCGCGCGTGCCGGTGGCGGGCCTCTATGCGGCCGGCCGCACGACCTGCGGGCTGCCGCGCTGGGGTGCCGGGTACAGCTCGGGACTGTCGCTGGCCGACGCGACGTTCTTCGGCCGGCAGGCCGGTCGTCACGCCGCGTGCTCGGCGAGCGAGGCGTTGCGCAGCGCCGCATGATGTAGCGCACGCGTCGTGCGGAAAGGGAAAGCGACGACGCCCCGGGCAACCGTGTTGCACCGGGGCGTCGTCGTTTCAGGCGGATGTCAGCGGATCGTCCGTGCGCCGTCAACCAAGGTCAAGCGCGTTCGTCAGATCGCCCGGTGGCGTTGCGCCGCGCGACGCGAACGCCTTGTCGCGCGCGGCGACGCCATCGAGCGGTGCAAGGCCGTGCACGCGGCTGATGAAGCGCAGGATCGAGTTCGTGTCGTACATCGTGTGATCGACGTAGCCCTTCTTCGCGAACGGCGAGATCACGAGCGCCGGAATCCGCGAGCCGGGGCCCCAGCGATCGCCGACCGGCGGCGCGACGTGATCCCACCAGCCGCCGTTCTCGTCGTGCGTCATCACGATCACGGTGTTCGCCCACTGCGGGCCGCGCCGGATGCGCTCGATCACGTTCGCGATGTGGCGATCGCCGGATTCGACGTCCGCATAGCCCGCGTGCATGTTCAGGTTGCCCTGCGGCTTGTAGAACGTGACGGCCGGCAGGCGGCCCGCGTCGATGTCGGCGATGAAGCGGTTGGTCGACGGCTCGTCGCCGAGGCCTGCGTCGCGCAGGTGCTGGCGGCGCGCGTCGGTGCCCGGCGCATAGTTCGCGAAGTAGTTGAACGGCTGGTGGTGGTACTGGAAATCGGGCACCGTGCCCGTGTCGCGGTGCTCGAGCGCGTACTGCCACGCGCCGCTGTACCACGCCCAGTCGACGTTCTTTTCCGACAGGCGATCGCCGATCGTCGCGTAGCCCTGCGGCGGCATCACGCGATGGTCGGCCGGATCCGCATAGGCGGCGTTACCCGGGTCGGCCGGCGGCACGTAGCTCGGCTGGTACGGCGGCGCCATCGTGTTGACGCCGTAGCCGTCGGGCGTCAGCGGGCCGTCGACCGCGAACTTCGGCGGGCCGTCGAGCGCGGACGCGGGCGAATCGGCGGCGAGCGTCAGGCGCGTGCCGGCCGGGTCGTCGCCGTCGACCTTCGACAGCAGCTTCGCCGCGTGCGGATGCTTGTGCGCGTCCGGATAGATCGGCGGCTGCGCGGAAATCAGGAACATGTGATTCATCCACGAACCGCCGAAGGCCGCCATGAAGAAGTTGTCGCACAGCGTGTATTGCCGCGCGAGGTTCCACAGTCGCAGCGTGTCGGCGGAATTGCGGTAGTGGCCCATCACGAGGCCGCCCGAATCGGCCCACGCGGCGAACTGGTTGTTGCGGCCCGCGGCGATCTGCATCTGGTTCTGGTAGAAGCGGTGCCACAGGTCGCGCGTGATCACGCCGTTCGGCAGCGGCTTGCCTTGCGCGTCGGCGATCCGGAACGGCGCGTTCGGCAGCTTGTCGAGGTCGCGCTCGGCGATCGCGTAGCGCTTGCCACCCACTTCCTGCGCCTGCGGCACGAGCCCGCCCCAGATCTTCGGCAGCACCGGCAGCGACGTCTTGCCGTCGCGATCGAGCTGCTGCGCATGCTCGGGCTTCACCTCGCTCAGCGGATATTGCACGCCCGGGAAATCCCCGTACAGGTTCGTGAAACTGCGGTTCTCCGCATAGATCACGACGATGTGGCGTACCTCCCGGCGCAGCGCTTCGTCGAGCCGCAGGTCGGCGGCGGAGCGCTGCGCACCGCCCGGCGTGGTCTCGCAGCCGCCGAGCGCGACGCCCGCGCCGAGCGCGGCGAAGCCGCCGAGCAGGCGGCGGCGGTCGGGATCAACGGGAAGGTCGTCGGGGCGATCGGGGGTGTCGTTCACGTCGTGTGCTCCTCGAATGGTCGGTTGTCGTTCGATGCGCGGCAGCGTCGCACAGCCTGCCGCGACGCGGGACGGGACGCAACAGCCGGCGTTGCGCACGGGCGGGGCGATGCCCGGTGCGAGGTCGACTGTCACAAAAATGTCACGAAGGCGACTATAACGTGGCCGGCGACGTCGATGAAAGGTATTTGTCGGACGATGCGGGACGCTTGCGTGAGAGCTAGACTGGAAGCACGGGCGGCGCGTTGTGGCGCGCTGTCCGCGCGAACGGCGCCCGGCGGTGCCTTCGCGGTGTCATTCATGCGACGAAACGAGGCGACGATGGCGCGGATGCATTCCGTGTGTGCGTGGCTGCCGATGCCGCGCGCCGGCAGGGCGTGCGGGCTCGAGCAAGCGTGCCGCGCGGCGCGACCGGCCGGCCCGATGCCATGGACAGGAAATTCGATTACGCAGGATTGCTGATCGCGGCGGGCTTCTTCGTGCTGTTCGCCGCGCAGTTGGTGATGCTGCGCCCGGCGTCGACGATGATCGCGTACAGCGACTTCCATCGGCTCGTCGCCGCGCGGCTCGTCGACGATCTCGACATCGGTCCGACGTCGATCACCGGCACGCTGAAGATGCCGCAGGCCGGCACGATGCTGCCTGCGTCCGAAGTCGCGGCCGTGAAGGAGGACGGCACGCCGCCGCGCTTCGTCACGAACCGCGTGACCGACCCGCAGCTGATCGATACGCTGACCGCGGCCGGCATCCGCTTTCACGGCGCGTCCGACACCGGCTGGATCACGTCGCTCGCGTCGTGGCTGGTGCCGCTTGTCGCGTTCGTGTTCATCTGGAACCTGATGCTGCGCAAGCGCGGTGGCCTGCAGGACTTCACCGGGATGGGCAAGAGCCGCGCTCGCGTGTACGTGCAGCAGGAAACCGGCATCACGTTCGACGACATCGCGGGCATCGACGAAGCGAAGGCCGAGCTGCAGCAGCTCGTCGCGTTCCTGCGCAACCCCGATCGCTACCAGCGGCTCGGCGGCAAGATCCCGAAGGGTGTGCTCGTGGTCGGCGCGCCCGGCACCGGCAAGACGCTGCTTGCACGCGCGGTGGCCGGCGAGGCCGCGGTGCCGTTCTTCTCGATCAGCGGCTCGGCGTTCGTCGAGATGTTCGTCGGCGTCGGCGCGGCGCGCGTGCGCGACCTGTTCGAGCAGGCGCAGCAGAAGGCGCCGTGCATCGTGTTCGTCGACGAGCTCGATGCACTCGGCAAGGTGCGCGGCGTCGGCCCGATGTCGGGCAACGACGAGCGCGAGCAGACGCTCAACCAGCTGCTCGTCGAGATGGACGGCTTCCAGGCCGGCTCAGGCGTGATCATCATGGCCGCGACCAACCGGCCGGAGATTCTCGATCCCGCGTTGCTGCGCCCGGGGCGCTTCGATCGTCACATCGCGATCGACCGGCCCGACGTGAACGGCCGCCGCCAGATCCTCGGCGTGCACGTGAAGCGCGTGAAGCTCGCGGCCGACGTCGACCTCGGCGAACTCGCGTCGCGCACGCCGGGCTTCGTCGGCGCCGATCTCGCGAACGTCGTCAACGAGGCCGCGCTGCATGCGGCCGAACTCGGCAAGCCGGCGATCGGGATGGAGGACTTCGACGAGGCGATCGACCGCGCGTTGACGGGGCTCGAACGCAAGAGCCGCGTGATGAACGCGCAGGAGAAGCTGACGATCGCATATCACGAAGCCGGCCATGCGCTCGTCGCGGAAAGTCGCGCACACTGCGATCCGGTGAAGAAGGTGTCAATCATTCCGCGCGGCGTGGCGGCCCTCGGCTACACGCAGCAGGTGCCGACCGAGGATCGCTACGTCCTGCGCCGCAGCGAATTGCTCGATCGCATCGATGCGCTGCTCGGCGGACGCGTCGCGGAAGAGCTCGTGTTCGGCGACGTGTCGACGGGCGCGCAGAACGATCTCGAACGCGCGACCGCGATGGCGCGCCACATGGTCATGCAGTATGGGATGAGCGACAAGATCGGGCTGGTGAGCTTCGACGACGGCGAGGCGCGCACCGGCATCCCGGGCGCATGGCATGCGGGCGACGGCCGCTGCAGCGAGCACACCGCACGGATGATCGACGACGAAGTGCATATGCTGCTGACCGATGCGCATGCGCGTGTCGCGGCGACGCTCGGCGAACGTCGCGATGCGCTCGAGCGGATCGCGCAACGGCTGCTCGCGCGCGAGGTGCTCGAACGCGATGCGTTGCAGGCGCTGATCGACGGGCGCGAGGAGCCTGACTCCGGGCCATCCATGACCGATCGCGGGCCGTGCGCGGGCGCGAATGCGCCGGAGCAGGCGTCGGCGGTCGAGCGCGATTTCGTCGCATACGGGCCGCCGCGCGAACCCGAGCGCTGAAGCGCGGATCTCTCGCGCAGCCCGCGGGCGGCCACGATCGCGCCGCACCGGCGCTGCGACTCACACTTGCCGGCGCGCCATTGCGCCGGCGTTCCTTTTCCTCTTTCCAGTCACGGAGTCGCCATGAGCGAGGCGCACGTATCGGTCGATGTCGCGCAGCATGCGCGTTTCAGTTTCGAAGTCACGTTTGCCGGCACCGAGCTTTCGCCGGTGCTCACCGACGAACCGCCGCCGCTCGGTGCCGGGCGCGGCCCGAATCCCGTCCGGCTGCTGGCCGCGGCGGTTGCGAGCTGCCTCGCGGCGAGCTTGTTGTTCGCGCTCGAGAAACAGCGCGCCGATCCGCAGCCGGTCACTGCGCATATCGAGGTCGACATGGTGCAGAACGAGGCGGGCAGGGTGCGGGTCGGCGCGATGGCCGTGACCTTGTCGGTCGGCAAGGCGTGGGCCGATCTCGCGGCGGCGACGCGCATGCTCGACCGGTTCGATGCGTATTGCGTGGTGACCGAGAGCATGCGCGAAGGCATACCGATCTCGGTGGCGGTGCAGGACGTGAACGGTGCGGTGCTCGACCGCGAGATGACCGGCGTGTGAGCGCGCGTCAGGACTCGGTCGCGGCGGCGACTTCCGCCGCTTCGGCGAGCGCGTCGAGAAAGCGCGTGCGCCACCAGTGCACGTCGGTCTTGCGCACGATCGCCATCAGCGCGTCGTGACGCTGGCGGCGTTCCTCGAGCGGCATCGCGAGCGCGCGCTGGATCGCCTGCGCGGTGCCCTGCGTGTCGTACGGGTTGACGAGCAGCGCGGATTTCAGCTGTTCGGCCGCGCCCGCGAAACGCGACAGCACGAGCACGCCGGGGTCGGCCGCGTCCTGCGCGGCGAGAAACTCCTTCGCGACCAGGTTCATCCCGTCGCGCAGCGGCGTGACGAGCGCGACGCGGCTCGCGCGGTAGAGGCCCGGCAAGCGCTTGCGCGCGACCGTGCGGTGGATGTAGCGCATCGGCATCCATTCGAGTTCGCCGTAGTCGCCGTTGATCGCGCCGCACCGGCTGTCCATCTCGCGCCGCAGGTCGTCGTACGCGCCGAGATCCTCGCGGCTCGGCGCGGCGATCTGGATCAGCGTCGCGCGGTCGCGGTTCTCCGGATACTGTTCGAGCAGCTGGCGAAACGCATGCACGCGCTGCGGCAAGCCCTTCGTGTAATCGAGCCGGTCGACGCCGACGAGCAGCTGGCGGCGCGAATACTCGTCGCGCATCCGCTCGAACATGTCGATCCCGTCGCGATTCGCCGCGAGCGCCGCGAATTCGTCGACGTTGATGCCGATCGGGAACGCGCCGGCCGACAGCGTGCGGCCGAACGCGCGCAGGCGGCCGTCCGGCAGCCGCGCGGCGCCGGCTTCGGCCTCGACGTAGTGTTCGAAGTGCAGCAGATCCGATTCGGTCTGGAAGCCGACGAGGTCGTATGCGAACAGCGAGCGCATCAGCCACTCGTGCTCCGGAATAGCGGCCATGATCGGCGGCGGCGGCATCGGAATATGCAGGAAGAAACCGATCGGGTTCGTGCAGCCCATCGCGCGCAGCTCGGCCGCGAGCGGAATCAACTGGTAGTCGTGAACCCAGACGGTATCGTCGGGGCGCAGCAGCGTGCTCAGCTTGCGCGCGAACAGCTGGTTCACGCGCCGGTAGCCGTCCGCGAAGCGCCGGTCGAACTGCGCGAGATCGAGCCGGTAGTGGAACACCGGCCACAGCACGTTGTTCGAGTAGCCGAGGTAATACGCGTCGTAATCCTGCGGATCGAGATCGATCGTCGCGAGCTGGATGCCGCCGACGTTCTGGATCTGCACGTCGTCGCCATGTGCGGGACGCTCGCCTTCACCGCGCAGCCTGCCGCTCCATCCGAACCAGACGCCGCCCGATTCCTGCAGGCTGTCTTTTACGGCCACGGCAAGCCCGCCTGCCGCGGCTTTACGGGGATCTGCGATGCGATTGGATACGACGACGAGTCGGCTCACCAGCTCTCCTGCGAATGGTTGGGGAAGGTTCGTGCGGCCAGGGCGTGAGGCGGACGCCGCCATCGACGCGAGGTGCGATGGGGCCGCGATACGGGCGGACGGGAATCAGGGCACGCGATTCGCCGTTCGAACGTGGAGTGCTTTTTTAGGATACTCGTCATTCGGCCGATTTAAAAGTGCATGACCGGGATCAGCGAATCGGCATACCCGGCGCGATGCGCGTCGTTCCGTGCATTTGGCGGGCGGGACCGGAAATTGCGCGGCAGGGTGCGCGGGGGAAGCGGAGAGGAGAGAGCGGGGCGCAGACGAGGGCGAGCGATGGTGTTCGTCACGCGTGCGCTGTCGATCGCAGCGATTCCGATCGACCGTGGTGCGCGTTGTCGAAGCGACGCGTGCGAGGATGCGTGCCGCGAGGACGTGGAGCATATCGCGGCACGCGTGGTGTATCACGTCGGCACGTCCGCGCGGGCACAACGACACCGCCGCACGCAGACAGCACGCAATGCGCAGCCGGGCCGTGTAATGCGCGGCCGCGCATCGTGTCCTGCATGGCAGGAGGCTTGATCGCGTTACACGGCGGTAGCCTGCCAGCGCGACGCGCCGTCGGCCGCGTGAGTGCGCGCGTGTGCCGAGGTCGCATGTTCGCCACCGGCCGGCATCCGGAACGCGGACACCGTCCCCGACAGCTCGCGGCCCTGCGCTTCGAGCGACTTCGACGCGGCCGCGGCCTGTTCGACGAGCGCCGCGTTCTGCTGGGTCGTCTCGTCCATCTGCGTGATCGTCAGGTTCACCTGGTCGATCCCTCGGCTCTGTTCGGCCGATGCCGCCGCGATTTCGCCCATGATGTCGGTGACGCGCGCGACGGCCTGCGTCACGTCCGACATCGTCTTGCCGGCTTCGCTCGCGAGCGCCGAACCATCCTGGATCGTCCGCACCGACGCCGAGATCAGTTCCTTGATTTCCTTCGCGGCGGTCGACGAACGTTGCGCGAGGCTGCGCACCTCGCTCGCGACGACCGCGAAGCCGCGGCCCTGTTCGCCCGCGCGCGCCGCTTCGACGGCCGCGTTCAGCGCGAGGATGTTGGTCTGGAACGCGATGCCTTCGATGATGCCGGTGATGTCCGCGATCTTCGACGAGCTGTGGCCGATTTCCGTCATCGTGTCGACCACGCGGCCGACCACCGAGCTGCCGCGCTGCGCGACGTCCGACGCATTCGCGGCGAGCGTGCTCGCCTGCTGCGCGTTTTCCGCGTTCAGGCGCACCGTCGACGTGAATTCCTCCATCGTCGCGGCGGTTTCCTGCAGCGATGCAGCCTGTTCCTCGGTGCGCTGGCTCAGGTCGAGGTTGCCCGATGCGATCTCGCCCACCGCGTGCGCGATGCTGTTCGACGAATCGCGCACGCGGCCAACGATGCCGATCAGCCGCGTATTCATCGTGTGCAATGCGTCGAGCAGGTCGCGCGTCTCGTCGTTGCCGCTCACGCTGATGCGGCTGCCGAGATCGCCGTTGGCCACCGTGCGCGCGACGTCGACCGCCGCGACGATCGGCACCGTGATCTTGCGTGTCAGCCACAGGCCGCCGCCCACCGCGACCGCGAGCGCGATCAGGCAGATGGCGGACAGCACGTTGCGCTCGGTCGTGTAACGATCCGCGAATGCCTGCGCGATCGCGAGTTCGCGCTCGTGCGTATAGGTTGCGTACGCATCGGTTGCGCGAACAAGTTGCGCGAGCAACGGACGGCAGCGATTGTCGATATCGGCGGTTGCATCTTCCTTCTTGCCGGCCTGCGCGAGCCCGACGATATTCAGCGCGACGGGCCCGTAGCTCGCTTCGACGCGCACGATCTCGGCGACCAGTTCGCGCGCGCGATCGGTCGTGTCGGTGGCGTTCGCCATCATGTCCTTCAGTTTCGCGAGATGGTCCTGCACGTCCTTGTGCGCCTGCTGCACTTCGGCCAGTTCGAGCTGGATGTCGGACGGCGTGGTCACGAGCACCAGGTTGCGCGCGGCGATCGCGCGCCGGTCGACCGACGTACGGATTTGCGCAGCCAGGTTCGCTCGCGCGTTGACGCCGTTCACGTACCGGGAAAACTCGTCGTTCGTATCGGACAGTGCTTTCAGCGCCATGCCCGACACGATCACGACGACCGCGGCGAGCAATCCGAAGCCGCCAAGCAGTTTTGCTTTGATGGTTATTCTGGCGATTTTCACGAGATGCCTCTCTGCGAGTGGGTGGCGAGGGGATTTATTGTTCGACCGGATACGGGCTCGTGCCGTCATTAACGGGTGTATCGGATATTTCTTTACCCTTCGAAAACCCTGATTTCGATTTTTTCTCGCCGGAAACCCCGATGGGAAGGCCTCTTTGATCTAGATCAAAAAAGCCGGCGATCACTGATGATTCTCACGTTCATACGCGGAACTAGATATTGGTCATTATCGAAAGTTAATAGATTCGAGATCAGTTGATCGAACCATCCGATCGATTGCATTTTTGATTGATGGGTGAACTGCGCATTTACTTCTGCGCGGTCTGCGGTGCGATTCGGTCCCGTAAAACGGGTGCCCGGTCGAACGGCCCGCGACCGGTGCCGCAGGCCGTTCGACGGTCAGAACGTCGTTCGCAGGCCGGCCATCACGCTGCGGCCGCCTTCGGGTGCGAAGCCGCGTACGACCGAGGTCGCGTAGCGGATCTCCTGGTTCGTCAGGTTGTCGCCGCGCAGGTAGGCGAGCCAGTGCGTCGCGCCGACGCGGAACTTGTATGTGAGCATCACGCCGAGCGACGTGTAGCCGTCCGTCGAGAAGTCATTGTCGGGCACGCGGTGCTGCGACCACGCATGCGTGACCTGCGCGCGCACACCGAACGGGCCATAGCCATAGTCGGCCGCGAGCGTCGCACGCAGCGGTGCGATGCGCGGCAGCGGCTGGCCGGTGTCGACGTTGCGCGCATGTGTGTAGTCGGCGGTCAGCTCCAGGTCGACCGTATGGCCGCGCCGCGAGAACGCGCGCCACTTGCCGTCGAGTTCGACGCCGTAGAACTCGGCGCGCACGCCGCGATAGATCGCTTCGTCGAGCGCCTCGCCGGTGCCGGGCGCGATCGGTTCGCCGTCGTCGTTCACGAGGCGGCCCGTGTTGTATTCGGTCAGGTAGTTCGAAAAGCGGTTGTAGAACACGCCGACGCTGCCGCGGTTCGGGCCGCTCGCATAGCGTAGCGACAGGTCGGTCGACACGGCCTTTTCCTTCGACGCGTTCGGGTTGCCGATCAGGAACTGGCCGGTTGCGTCGTGCGGGCCGTTCGAGTACAGCTCGTAGAAGGTTGGCGCGCGTTCCGTGTACGCGACGTTCGCCGCAACCGACCACACGGGCGTCAGCGAGAACAGGGCGCCGGCTGACACGCTGCCGGCATTGAAGTCGCGCGGCTGCGCGAGCGCGAATTTCTCGACGCCGGCCGGATCGGGATCGACCTTCACGTGCTCGAAGCGGCCGCCGAGGCTCAGCTTCAGCGCCGGGTCGACCTGCCATTCCTCGAGGCCGAACAGCGCGACGCTGTTCGTGCGCGTGGACGGCACGAGCATTTCGTCGCCGAGCGCCGAGAACGTGTTCTGGCCGAACTGCACGCCGATCGCGCCCTCGAACGGGCCGATCCTGCGATGCCGCGCCTCGATGCGCGCCTCGTAGCCGCGGTTGCGGAAGGTCGTCGCCGTTTCGCCGTTGTCGACTTCCTTGTGGCGATAGTCGGTGTACGCGAAATCGAACTTCAGCTTCGTGAACGGGCCGCTCAGGTTGCGCACCTCGGACGCGAGCGCGAGGCGTTCCTGGCGCATCCGCAGGCGCACGTCGTCCTCGGCGATGGAGCCGTAGTTCGATTCGTAGCCGCTGTACGACAGGCCCGCGAAACCGTCGGCCCACGTGTACGACGCGCCGACGGCGCCGCCGTGTACGCGGCCGTCGCTGTTCGGGACGTTGCCGGCCGGTTGCGGCGTGTCGGGATCGTCGAGCGCGCGTTGCTGGCTGCTGCGCGCATCGCCGGGAATCCGCAACCTGCTCGTTTCGCGGTCGAATGCGTCGACATGGAACGCGAAGCGGCCGTTGCCGCCCTCGACCTGTGCGGCGCCTGCGCGCACCGAATTCGCGCCACCATAGCGCGCGTCGAGCGCACCCGTCACGCCTTCGATCGCCTCGCGCGGAATCCGGTTGTCGATCGTGTTGACGACGCCGCCGACCGCGTTGCCGCCGTACAGCAGCGCGGCCGGACCGCGCACGATTTCGACGCGCTCGATCGACAGCGGGTCCTGCGGCACCGCGTGGTCGTACGACAGCGACGATGCGTCGTACGCGGCAACGCCGTTCTGCAGCAGCCGGATCCGGTCGCCATCCATCCCGCGGATGATCGGGCGGCCGACCATCGGCCCGTAGGTGGTGGTCGACACGCCGGGCAGGCCGTCGAGCGTTTCGCCGAGCGAATCGGCCTGGCGGCGCGTCAGCGCGTCGCCGGACAGTTGCACGGTCGGCGCGATCAGCTCGGTGTCGCCGAGCGGGTTCGCGGTCACGAAGATCGGCGCGAGCGGCGTGGCTTGCGTCGGCGTCGGTGTCGATGGGGCGGGCGTATCGGCCTGCGCGTGCGCGACGGCGGCGAACAGCATCAGCGAAACGGGCGAGAGCGGGAGACGAGGGAGACGAGGGAGGTCGCGCATGGTCGGTGAATCGGTTGGAATGGGTTGGAATCGGATCGGGAAACGGGGCATGCGGGCGTCAATCGATACGATATATTGTTGCATCATCGGCGCGCAGTGACCCGCTGGAACATGATTTGGCGATGCCGGGCCGGCCAATGAGAACGGGGGGCAGCGGGCGAGCACGTGAAATGATATGTTATATCATTTCGAATTCAAGGCAAAACGGCGGCGGGCTGCAGGGTTTTCGACCAACGGCTGAAATAGCTGCGAAAGCAGAGGCGGGTCGTAAAACCGGCGCCGGGGCCGGTGGCCCGCGCAACCTGCCGCGCGATGGATCCGCCGCGCTCGCGCGCGTTTCTCGCCCCGTTGATGCGTATCAAGGCGTTCCGGTTTCCAGCCCGGATACTGGCTCGGTCATCGACCAGACAGGAGCGACACGTGACACAAACCATGAAAGCGGCCGTGGTACACGCGTTCGGCGAACCGTTGCGGATCGAGGAAGTGCCGATCCCGACGCCGGGCGCGGGCCAGATCCTCGTCAACATCAAGGCGTCGGGCGTCTGCCATACCGACCTGCATGCAGCCGACGGCGACTGGCCCGTGAAGCCGACGCTGCCGTTCATTCCCGGACACGAAGGCGTGGGAATCGTCGCGGCGGTCGGGGCGGGCGTCACGCACGTGCGCGAGGGCGATCGCGTTGGCGTGCCCTGGCTCTACACGGCATGCGGTCACTGCGAGTACTGCCACACCGGCTGGGAAACCCTTTGCCACGGACAGCAGAACACCGGCTATTCGGTCAACGGCAGCTATGCCGAATACGTGCTGGCCGATCCAGACTACGTCGGCCATCTGCCGGCGCAGGTGGCGTTCGACGAGATCGCACCGATCCTGTGCGCGGGCGTGACGGTCTACAAGGGCATTCGCGTCACCGACACGCGTCCGGGCCAGTGGCTCGCGATTTCAGGCATCGGCGGGCTCGGTCACGTGGCCGTGCAATACGCGCGTGCAATGGGCCTGCACGTCGCGGCGATCGACGTTTCCCCGGCGAAGCTCGCACTTGCGCGCGAGCTTGGCGCACAGCTGACGATCGATGCGTCGGCCGACGATCCGGCGAAGATCATCCAGAAGGAGATCGGCGGTGCGCACGGCGTGCTGGTCACGGCCGTGTCGCGCAGCGCGTTCGCGCAGGCGCTCGGGATGGTGCGGCGCGGCGGCACGGTGGCGCTGAACGGCTTGCCGCCTGGCGATTTTCCGTTGCCGATCTTCTCGACCGTGCTGAACGGCATCACGGTGCGCGGCTCGATCGTCGGCACACGGCGCGACCTGCAGGAATCGCTCGATTTCGCGGCGGACGGGCTGGTGCGTGCGCATATCCATCGCGACCGGCTCGGCAACATCAACGACATATTCGCGCGGCTGCGCGAAGGGAAAGTCGACGGTCGCGTCGTGCTGACCGACATGCATTGACGCACTCGGGCACGCCGCCGCGACGCGCGGGACGTCGCGGCGGCGCTGCGCTCACGCGCGCATCACGGCGCGAAGAACACGTCGGTGCGGTTCGTCAGGTTGCCTGCGCTGGTCTGGACGAAGAACGGATGGAACGACGACGACGGCAGCACGTCGAGCCCCTGGTAATCGCCGATGAAGAAGCCTTCCGCGTTGGGCGCGATCTTCATGTCGAACGGGCCGCCGACGCGCCGCTCGTCGGCGAACGTCGTGCCGCCGTCGTGCGAGATCTTGCGCCAGAACCCGGTCGGCAGCGTCGTCGTGTTGCCGGCCTGCAGGTCGCGGAAGTCGTAGTAGGTGACCATCACCGCGCCGGCGTTGTTGACGCGCACCGACGGATTGAACGCCGGGCGCCCGGTCGGCGTGTTCACCTGCAGCGGCGCGCTCCAGCTCGCGCCGCCGTCCGTCGACGTCGACAGCGCGATCTCGTCGTAGCTGCCGCCGTTGAAGCGGCTGTCCTGCCAGACGACGTAGAGCTGTCCGGACGCCGGATCGATCGCGGGCTCCGGAATGATGTCGCCGGTGCGCACGGGCTCGCCGGTGTTCGGATCGGTCACGCCGACCGTCTGCAGCCCGGCGATCACCTGCGGCTTCGTCCAGGTGGCGCCATCGTCGGTCGACTTGACGAATGCGACCTTGCCGGCCGCCTTGCTGAACGGCGGCTGGATCAGGTCGAAGAAGTCGTAGAGCGTGCCCGTTTTCGGATCGACGACGATCTGGTTGCCGATCGTCTGCTGACGCGACGGCGTGTTGACGATGACCTTCGCGCGGCTCCAGGTCTTGCCGCCGTCGACCGTCTTCGAGAAGAACGTCGGCCCGCGGTAGGCGGCCGTGTGCAGGTTCGCGTACGGGTTGCCGTTCGGCAGTTCGAGGCGGTCCCACACGGCATAGGCGGCGCCGGCCTTCACCGGGTTCGCCGTCACCGATTCCTTGTCGTTGAAGAACTGCGTCGTCGGCTCGTCGTTCGCGATCAGCACGGCCGGGCTGCTCCATGTCTGTCCGCCGTCGGTCGACACCGATGCCGCGACCGCATTGCTGTTGTTCGACTGGTTGAACGAGATCGACACCGAGTACGCGGTGCCGTCCGGCCCGAACGACACCCACGGGTCGGAAGCGCGTTCGTACTTGAGCCCGCCGGGCGCGCACGCGCTGAACGGCTGCGGCGTGCGTGCCCAGGTCGCGCCGCCGTCGAACGTATAACCCGCGACGAGCCCGTGGGCGCCGCCGTTCGACCAGCGGTCCTGCTGCCACACGCCGATCATGTTGGTCGGGTTCGCCGGGTTCACCGACAGCCACGGTTCGACCTCGGCGTTCACGTAGTTCGTGCCGGGGCCGCCGATCGTGCAGGCGGCGAACGGACTCGGGCCGGACACGACCACGGGGTCGGCATGGGCCGCCGCGGCGGCGGCCATCGCTACTGCGGCAGACAGGCGGGTGACGCGGGTGACAAGGGAGGGGGACACGATCGTGCGTCGCATGGACTGCTCCTCGTTGACGTGCGGTGGCGACGGCGCGGCGACGCAACGCGAACCGGTACGCGGCAACGGATGCCGTGCAACGCGTCGGGTCGTGTGGTTCAGGAGGCCGCTTCGGTCATCGCTATCCGCGTGTGCTGGACGCCGCCAGCACGTCGGTTAAGACTCCTCTTCTTTTCATTGCTTGTCGGGCGCGTCTTGGGATGTGGACCCGACGGGAAGGCCAGTCCGTGCATACGACGAATGCAGCGAAGTGGATTGCAATGTAGGCGATCCCTATGCGCCAAGGGATGCAATTTTTTGTAACAGAGCGTAGTCGGAAAGCGTTGCCGAAGCGGTGCGTCAGGAACGCAAAATTTGCCGCCGTGAATGCCGGAAAAGCGAATCGAAAACGCGAATCGCAATCGCTTTCGGTTGCGACGCTCGGGTCGTATCGTATCGATGGCGTGCCGCGTGCCGCGTGCCGCGTGCCGCGTGCCGCGTGCCGCGACTGACGCGACGCGTTGTCCGTGCCGTTCAGCGCTCGGCCGGAAAGCGGTCCTGCAATGCGTGCAGCCAGCGCGCGACGACGTCGAGTTCCGCGTCGGAAAATCCGTCGCACAGCTTGCCGTTCAACTCACGCAGCAGCCCGCGCGCACGCTTGAGCGCCGCATGACCTTCGTCGGTCAGGAACAGGCGCGTGGCGCGCCCGTCGTCCGAATCGGCGTGACGCGCGAGCAGGCCGGCCTTCGCCATCCGGTCGGCGAGCCCCGTCATCGCGGACGGCGCCAGTTGCAGCGCCGCGCCGACTTCACCGATCAGCGCGCCGTCCTGCTTCGCGAGGCAGAACAACACGCCGGCCTGCGCGGCACTCGCGCGCGAATCGGTCTCGGCCTTGCGGTCGACCCAGCGCTGCACGCGCCGCTGGCCGATGTTCAACAGGAAAAACAGTCGTCGGTGTTCGCTCAAGCTCGGTTCCCGGCAGCAATGGAAAGGGACGGGCGGCCCGCTTCGCGCGGCGCGTCGAGCGCTTGCGCGAGCCAGTCGGCGACCGCGGGCCACAACACGGTACCGGGCCGGCTGCGGAAGAAGCCCATGTGTCCGACCGGCCCGCTGCCTGCGGCGTGCGGATCGATCTGGCGGCGTTCGACGGCCGCCCGGGTCAGGTAGCTTACCAGCAGGTCGATCGCGGGCGGGTTCGCCCACGGATCGTCGTCGAAGCCGAGCGCGAGGATCGGCAACCGCTGCTTCGAGAAGCGCTCGGCCGCGCCGAGCGTCGGATCGTCGAAGAAGTAGCGCGGCAGCGTGGTCCAGCGGCTCCATTCTCGGAACACGCCGGCGGGGAGGTCCTCGCCGAGCCCGAGCCGCTTGCCGGGCACGTAGCCGAGCAGCGCGGACGCGAGCGGGCCGAGCACGCGCAGGATCAGCCGCACCTTCAGCCGTTCCGCCGCGCGGGAAATCAGCCGCGTGCTGCCTGCATGCGCGGCGACGAGCACGGCCGCGCGCAGGTGCACAGTGCCGGCCGACAGCCCGATCGCGTGGCCGCCGACGCTGTGCCCGACCGCCAGCAGCGGCAGCCCTTCGTACGCATCGCGTGCCCACGCGATCGCGGCGCCGACGTCGAGCTCGACCCAATCGCGCATGCGCGCCTGCAGCGCGCTCAACCGCGCGGGCCGCGACGCGCCAATGCCGCGATAGTTGTAGGTCAGCGCCGCGAAGCCGCGCTCGGTCAGGAAGCGCGCGAAGCCCGCATACAACCGCTCCGGCACGGCGGTTGCCGGATGGATCAGCACCAGCGCGCGCGGCGGCGCGTCCGGCGACCATAGCGTGCCGCGCAGCGTGTAGCCATCGGCAGCGGAAAACTCGATGGGTTCTGACGTCATGGCCGTTCTCGTTCCGGGTTTTATTTCGTATGCGAAATATAGTTCGTGATTTATTTCGTGCGCGAAATATCTATCGAGGAATCATTCGAACGGGTTCCCTGCAACCCGGCGGACGGCGTCGCTACGTGGCGGCCTTTCCATAAAATATTTGCATCTTTGCAAAGCAGAATATTGCGTTTGTCTCATGACGCGGATCGACGTATCTTCACTGGTTCCATCCCGTTCGCCGGCCGCCTGGCCCGGCGGACCAAAGGGCGCCGCCATCACGCGGCAGCCCGCCAACCTCCGGGGAGATCACGTTGTTGAGCCGAATCGTCACAGCGCTGCTGCTCGCGCTCGCCGCGCAGCCGGGCATCGCGAAAGACACCGTCACGCTGCGCGTCGGTGAACAGAACTACTTCAACATCCAGGCGTCGATGGAGGCATCCGGCGTGTTGAAGGACCTGCCTTACTCGATCGAGTGGAAGCACTTCCAGGCCGCCGCGCCCGTCGCCGAGAGCCTGAACGGCAACGCGATCGATATCGGCTTCCTCGGTGATTCCGCGCTGCTCACGCTGGCCGCGCGCGGCGCGCCGGTGAAGGTCGTCGCGGTGTCGCGGCAGAGCCTCGACGGCGTCGCGATCCTCGTGCCGAAGCACTCGCCGGTGCGCACCGTCGCCGACCTGCAGGGCAAGACCATTGCCGTGTGGCGCGGCGCGTGGAGCCAGCAGCTCGTGCTGCGCGCGCTCGAACACGCCGGCTTGCGCGCGGATTCCGTCAAGTATGCGTACCTGATGCCGATCGATGCGACCAATGCGCTCGCGAACGGCTCGGTCGACGCCGTGTCGCTGTGGGAGCCGTTCGTCAGCACGCTTGCGCTGCGGCAGGGCGCGCGGCCGGTGACGACCGCGCAGGGGCTGATGCCCGCGCTCAGCTTCGTCGCCGCGAACGAGCAGGCGGCTACGGCCAGGCGCGCGGAGATCACGGATTTCCTGAGGCGTGTGGTGGCCGCACGCCAGTGGGTCGACAGCCATCCGCGCGAGTACGCGGACCTGTGGGCGACGCGCGCGAAGCTCGAGCCGGACGTCGCGTACCGCTGGCTCAACAACGCGCACCAGCGCGTGGGCCCCGTCGACGACACGGCCGCGAAGGATGCGCAGAACACCGCCGACTTCCTGCACAAGGCCGGCGTGATTCCGGGCGCGTACGACACGGCGAAGCTGCTCGACCGCTCGTATGCAGGCGCGTTCGCGGTGCCTGCGCAGAAGACGGCCGCCGCTCCGTGACCGTGCCGCCGAGTCGTCCCATTCCGATCCACCGCCAGAATCACCAGAAGGACAACCCGACATGCCTGTCGACATCATCGGCATGATCACCGCGACACCCGGCGCGGAGGTCGACGTACCGGGCGGCGGCGCCGTCCAGCCCGACTATGTGCGGCGCTTCGCGCAGGCGCACGAAGCCGCCGGCTTCGACCAGGTCCTGGTCGGCCATTTCAGCAACGCGGCGGATGGCTTCATCGTCGCGTCGTTCGCGGCCGCCGCGACCGAACGCATCCGCATCCTGCTCGCGCACCGGCCGGGCGTGATCGTGCCGTCGGCCGCCGCGCGGCAGATCGCGACGCTCGACGTCTTCACCGGCGGGCGGCTCGCGCTGAACGTCGTATCGGGAGGCGACGACATCGACCTCCAGCGCGACGGCGATTTCGTGCCGCACGACGCACGCTACCGCCGCACCGGCGAGTATCTCGACGTGCTGAAACGGATCTGGCTCGCCGATGCACCGGTCGATCACGACGGCGCGTTCTACCGGCTGCGCGGCGCGTCGACGGTCGTGAAAGGCGCGCAGCGGCCGCACGTGCCGATCTATTTCGGCGGTTCGTCGCCGGCCGCGCTGGCCGTGGCCGGGCAGCACGCGGACGTCTACATGACATGGGGCGAGCCGCTCGCCGCGGTGCGCGAGCAGGTCGCGCGCGTGCGGGCCGCTGCGGCGCCGTTCGGACGCGCGCCGCGCATCAGCGTGTCGTTCCGGCCAATCGTCGCGGATACCGAAGCCGCCGCGTGGGAGAAGGCCGAGGCGATCCGCGAACGCGTGCGTGCCGCGCGGCTCGCGAACGGCCAGCCGATCGACGGTCATGCGCCGCAGAATGCGGGCTCGCAGCGGCTGATGGCCGCGGCCGCGCAGGGCGACGTGCTCGACGAGCGGCTGTGGATGGGCGTCGCGAACCTGACCGGCGCGCGCTGGAACTCGACCGCGCTCGTCGGCACACCCGAGCAGGTCGCACGATCGCTCGGCGCGTATTACCGGCTCGGCGTGTCGACGTTCCTGATTCGCGGTTTCGATCCGCTCGACGATGCGCTGGCCTATGGGCGGGATCTGATTCCGGCGATTCATGCACATGTGGCGGAACTCGACCGGCATCACGCGGCGGCGACGGCATAGGCGACGACGCGACGACGGTCGATTCTTCGTTTCGCCCCGGCATTTCGATCGTGAAGTGCCGGGGCGATTTCATTTCGTGCATCGGTGCGTCGGCCCATCGCGTCAGAACGACGGCAACCCCGGCGGATTCGTCTCCGCGCGCGCCACCGCCTCGCTCTGCAGCCCCCAGCGCGCGAGCGCCTGCCCGTAGCGGCCGTTGCCGATCAGCGTGTTTGTCGCGAGCGTCAGTGCCGGCGCGAGCCCGCTGCCGCGACGCGTCGCGATCGCGACATCGGCGTTCGCCGGCCAGCCCGCGTTGACGACGCCGACCCGGCGAATCTTGCCGTCGCGCGCAGCCTCGTATGCGAGCGACGCGTTCGGATTCAGCTCGGCATCGGCGCGGCCCGACAGCAGCGCGACGCGTGCCGCCGCATCGTCGTCGAAATAGAGCAGTTCGGTCGCTTTCGATCCCTGCGCGACATTGCGGCGGCTCCACTCGAGCAGGATGCGCTCCTGGCCCGTTCCCGCACCGGTGATGATGCGCAGGCCCGCGACGTCCTTCGGTTCGGTGATCCTCGCGATCGGGCTCGCGGTGCGCACGTAGAAGCCGTGCAGCCCGAGCCGGTAGGTCGTGAAGTCGTACTTCTCCTTGCGCTTCTCGGTCACGCCGACGTTCGAGATCACCGCGTCGTACTTGCCGGACGTGAGCCCGAGCGGCCAGTCGGCCCACGCGATCGGCACCAGCACCAGCGTGCGGCCGAGCGCATCGGCGACGAGCTGCGCGTAGTCGGGATCCGCGCCGACCACCGTGCGCGCATCGGTCGCATAGGTCGACACCGGCGGCGCGTGCGGCGAGATCGCGACCGTGAATGCGCCATCGCGCACCCAGCGATAGTGGCTTGCCGCGCGAATCGCCGCGTCGTCGCGCGATGCGCGGATCCGGCCGGCCTGGCGCGGATCGAGGCCCGCCGTCGCGGCGGCCGCATCGGCTGCATGCCAGCGCAGGCCGGATGCGACCGCGAGCGCGGCGGTCATGAACTGGCGTCGGTCGATCATCGGCGGTCTCCTCGCACGTCGTGAGCCGCTTGCATCACAGCACCCGCGACAGGAACGCGCGCGTGCGCGGATGAGTCGGCGCGTCGAGCACGACGGCGGGCGGACCCGACTCGACGACGCGGCCGCGCTCCATGAACAGCACGTTGTCCGCGACTTCGCGCGCGAAGCCGATTTCGTGCGTGACGATCACGAGTGTGGTGCCCGAGCGCGCGAGTTCCTTGATCACGTCGAGCACTTCGTTGACCAGTTCGGGATCGAGCGCCGACGTCGGCTCGTCGAACAGCAGCACCTTCGGACGCAACGCGAGCGCCCGCGCGATCGCGACGCGCTGCTGCTGGCCGCCGGACAGCTGGCGCGGATAGGCATCGGCCTTGTCGGCGAGGCCGACGCGCGCGAGCAGCGTGCGCGCGGTGCGCTCGGCGGCATCGCGCGTGACGCCCGCGACGGCAACCGGTGCCTCGATCAGGTTCTCGAGCACCGTCAGGTGCGGAAACAGGTTGAAGTTCTGGAACACCATCCCGACCGCCGTGCGCCGCTTCAGCACGTCGCGCTCCTTCAACTCGTGCAGCACGTCGCCGTCGCGCCGATAGCCGATCAGCTCGCCGTCGATGTCGATGAAGCCGTCGTCGACGCGTTCGAGATGATTGATCGTGCGCAGCAGCGTCGACTTGCCCGAACCGGACGGCCCGACGATCACCGTCACGCTGCCGCGCGGCGCGACGAACGACACGTTGTCGAGCACGCGCTGCAGGCCGAACTGCTTCGATACGTTGTGCACGGCAATTTCGCCGCCGGTGTGCGGCACCGGAGCGACTGCGGCGTGATCGCGGGCCGTTGCGGCGACTGTCGCGTTGCGTGCCGCGGCACGCCGCCACAGCGCACCGACGCGCACCAGCACGAACGTCAGCGCGGACGGCGGCGGGTTGCGCAGCGCGCCGCGCGCATAGTGGCGTTCGACCTGCACCTGGATCGCGGACAGCACGGTCAGGATGATCAGGTACCAGACGGTCGCGACCATCAGCAGCGGAATCACCTCGAGATTGCGGCGATAGATCACCTGGACCGTATAGAACAGCTCGGGCATTGCAAGCACGTACACCATCGACGTGCCTTTGGCGAGCGTGATCAGGTCGTTGAACGCCGTTGGCAGGATCGCGCGCATCGCCTGCGGCAGCACGATCCGCGCGGTCTGACGGCCGCGCGGCAGGCCGAGCGCGGCGGCGGCTTCAAGCTGCCCTTGGTCGACCGCGAGAATGCCGCCGCGAATCACCTCGGCGGAAAACGCCGCGTGGTTCAGCGTCAAGCCGAGCACGGCCGCGAGGAACGGGCTGATCAGGTCGGTGGTCGGCGTGTCGAACCATACGATGTCGGTGAACGGCACGCCGAGCCGCACGTGTTCGTACAGGTAGCCGAGGTTGTTGAGGATCAGCAGCAGCACGATCAGCGGAATCGACCGGAACAGCCACACGAAGGTCCACGCGCTCGCGGCGAGCAGGCGCGAGCGCGACAGCCGGGCCAGCGCGACGAACGCGCCGAGCGCGAAGCCGAACACCGCGCCGAGCAGCGTCAGCACCAGCGTGCGCGCGAGCCCGGACAGCACCGGCGGCGACAGGAACCATTCGGCGAACACGGGCCAACCCCATTGCGGGTTGCCGAGGATCGAACGCAGCGCGAGCGCGATCAGCACGAGCGCGAGCACGGTGCCGGCCGTGCGCGACCGGTGCCGGGCCGGCACGATCCGCGGGTGCGTGCCGGTGTTGCGCACGCCGTGGGAGGTGAGCGGCGGCAGCGTGCCGCCGAGATGGGTCGTGTCGCTCATGTCGGTGTAGGTCCTCGATCGGGTCGGTCGGAAGCGCCGGGCGTAGCGGGGCGTCGGCGCATCGGCGTTACGCGTGCGCTTCGGCCGCGTCGTCCTGTTTTTGCGCGGCGTCCGGCGCCGCATGACGGTTTGCCTTGCGTGGCAGGCCGAGGTGGTCGCGCAGGGTGCTGCCCGGCAGGTCGCGGCTGTAGCGGCCGCGCGCCTCGAGCACCGGAATCACGAGGTCGACGAAGTCGTCGACGCCCTGCGCCTGTACAGGGAAGCCGAGGATGAAGCCGTCGCCGGCACCGGCGTCGTGCCAGCGGATCAGTTCGTCGGCGACGTGCTCGGCCGTGCCGATGAAGTTCGGGCGCGGCGTCGCGACGGCGAGTGCCGTCTCGCGCAGCGTGAGATGCTTGCGTTTCGCGTCGGCCTTGATCCGGTCGGTGGTCGAGCGGAAGCTGTTGCGGCCGAGGTCGCCGAGTTCGGGGAACGGCGCGTCGAGCGCGTACTGCGTGAAGTCGTGGTGATCGAAGTAGCGGCCGAGATAGGCGAGGGCCTCGTCGATCGTCAGCAGGTCGCGGATCGCCTGGTATTTGTCTTCCGCCTCGGCAGCCGTGCGGCCGACGATCGGCCCGACCCCGGGGAAGATCTTCACGTCGCCCGGCTGCCGTCCGTGCTCGACCGCGCTTTGCTTCACGCGCCGCGTGAACGCAGCCGTTTCGTCGAGCGACGGCGAATGCGTGAACACGGCGTCCGCATACTTGCCCGCGAGCCCGATGCCCGTGTCGGACGAGCCGGCCTGGAAGATCACCGGCTGGCCCTGCGGCGAGCGCTGGATGTTCAGCGGGCCGGCGACCTGGAAGAAGCGGCCGTGATGGTCGAGCGTGTGGAGCTTGTCGCGATCGAAGAAGCGCCCGGTCGCGCGATCGCGCACGAAGGCGTCGTCGTCCCAGCTATCCCACAGCCCCTGCACGACTTCGAGGTATTCGTCGGCGATCTCGTAGCGCAGCGCATGCTCGGGATGCGCCTTGCCGAAATTCTTCGCGGTGCCTTCGAGCGGCGTCGTCACGACGTTCCAGCCCGCGCGCCCGCCGCTGATCGCATCGAGCGACGCGAGCTGGCGCGCGACCGTAAACGGCTCGCTGTACGACGTCGAGATCGTGCCCGCGAGCCCGATCTTCCGGGTCGCGACCGCGAGCGCCGACAGCACGGTCAGCGGCTCGAAGCGGTTCAGGAAGTGCGGGATCGACTTCTCGTTGATGTAGAGGCCGTCCGCGACGAACGCGAACGCGATGCCGGCGGCTTCCGCCTTGCGCGCGATGCCGATCGCGAAGTCGAGGTTGATGCTCGCGTCCGGCGGGTTGCTCGGGTGCCGCCATGCGTTCATGTGGCTGCCTGCGCCTTGCAGCATCAGGCCGAAGGGAATCGATCGTCGGGTCGTCATGGGAGCGTCACGCGTTCTGGTCGGGGGTAAGGGAACGTTCGGCCGAAAGGGCCGCCTGTACGGGCGTGATCGACTGCGCGCCGCCGAGCCATTCGGCCGACGCGAGCCGCGCCGCGTAATCGGTCACCGGCGAGTCGATCACGAACGCGTCGACGTCGAGCCGCCGGCTCAGCGCATCGAGCGTGCGGTGCACGCGCTCGGGCGTATCGGCCAGCACGGTCGGGCGCAGCTCGTCGATCCGGTAGTCGGACGCGCCGCTTTGCCGCGCGAATTCGGCAGCGGCCTGCGCGCTCGCGAGGTTGAAGCTCTGGCCGCCGGCGAACTGCAGCTTGAAGATCTTGAGCGATCCGATCAGTTGCTCGGCCTCGTCGCGGGTCGGCGCGGCGACTGCGTACAGCGCGACGAGCGCTCGCGTGCCGCCCGCGTCGCGATACGCGGCCAGCGAGCGCTCGAGGTTCGCGTCGTCGCCGTTGAAGTGTCCCGCATAGCAGAAGCGCCAGCCGTGGCGCGCGGCGAGCGCGCCGCTGTCGGGCGAGCCGCCGAGCAGGATGCGTTCGGGTGCGTGCGGCGGCACCGGCATCGCGAGCGCGCCGGCAAGCGGATGATCTTCGGCGACGCCCCAGCCGAGGAACGCATCGAGCGCCGCGAGCTGGCCCGCAAAGTCGGGCTTCTTCGCCTTGTCGTGAAACCACTGCAGCGCGCGTGTGGTCAGCGGCAGCCCGCCGGGCGCCTTGCCGACGCCGAGATCGACGCGGCCCGGCCCGAGCGCGGCGAGCAGCCTGAACGACTCGGCGACCTTGAACGGGCTGTAGTGCTGCAGCATCACGCCGCCCGAGCCGACGCGGATGCGCGACGTGTGCGCGAGCAGGTGCGCGACGACGATCTCGGGCGCGGAGCTCGCGAAGCCCGGCGCGCCGTGATGCTCGGCGACCCAGAAGCGCTCGTAGCCGAGCTGTTCCGCGCGCTGCGCGAGGGTCGTCGTGAAGCGCAGCGCGTCGGCGGCGGTCGCGCCGTCGGCGATCGGGCTCTTGTCCAGCAATGAAAGCGAATAAGACATGGTGTTCGGCGTTCCTGCACAACGCGTGGAAGGGACGGCGCTCAGCTCTTCGGCAAGCCCGGCGGGTTCGTGCGCGACTGGTCGATCGCTTCGGAGGCGAGGTTCCAGCGCTCGAGAATCTGCTGGTAACGGCCGTTCCTGATCAGCCCGTTCAGCGCGACGGTCAGCGGATCGGCGAGCCCGCTGCCGCGGCGCGTCGCGATCGCGATGTCGGCCGTGCGCGGCCAGCCGCCGCTGATCGCGCCGACGAGCCGCGTCTTGCCTTGTTGCGCGCTCTGGTACGCGAGCACCGAGTTCACGCTGAACACGGCATCCGCGCGGCCCGACTGCACGGCGACGATCCGCATCGCCTGGTCGTCGTAGTACTGGACCTGCACCGGCTTCAGGCCGTGCGCGACGTTCTCGCGGTCCCACGCGAGCAGGATTTTTTCCTGGTTGGTGCCGGCGTCGGTCACGATGCGCAGCCCCGCGACGTCCTTCGGTTCGCGGATCGACTGGATCTTGCTGTCGTTGCGCACGTAGAAGCCGACCTGGTCCTTGCGGTAGGTCGAGAAATCGAACTTCTGCTTGCGCTCCTCGGTGACGGTGACGTTCGAGATCACCGCGTCGACTTTCCCCGATTCGAGCGCGAGCGGCCAGTCGGCCCACGCAAGCGGGACGATCTTCAGCTTGCGGCCGAGGCTGTCGGACACGAGCTGGCCGACGTCCGCGTCGAAGCCGATCACCGTCCGCGCGTCGGTCGCATACGAGCTGATCGGCGGCAGGCTCGGTGCAACGCCGATCGTCAGCGTGCCGGCTTCGGCGAACTTGAATGACGCGGGCACCGCGCGCTCGACGGCCGCATCGACCGTGCCGCGCGGACGGCCGCGCTGCTCGGGGCTCAGGTCGAAGGTCGCGGCGGCGGCGGTGATCGCGGTCACGCCGATCAGCGCGGCGGCCAGCGTGCGGATCGCGCGCGGCGTGAAGGGTGCGGCTCGTTGCATGGATGCGTCCTGTCGTTGTCGTGTCGTACGGAATGGAAGTGGATGAGGCGGGGCGTTCAGCGCGGCAGCACTGCTTCAGGCAGCGGCGCCCACAGGTCGGCGAGCGTCGACGTGCGCGACGGATCGGCGAGATCCTTGCCGAAGCGCAGGTGGAAATACGCTTCGGGCTCGATCGACGAATCGAACAGCCGCGTATAGCCGGTGCGGTCGTACAGTGCCCACGCTTCGGGCTGGCGAAAGCCGGTGGTCAGGTACACGCGTCGATAGCCCTGCTGCGCGGCGCGCAGTTCGAGCGCGTCGACGATCAGGCGTGCGAGCCCCTGGCGGCGCAGGTCCGCGCGGGTCCAGATGCGTTTGAGTTCGGCGGTTTGCGCGTCGTAGCGCTTGAACGCGCCGCCGCCGATCGTTTCGCCGTCGCGCAGCAGCAGCACGAACGCGCCTTCGGGCGGCGCGAACAGCCCGGCCGGATAACGCGCGAGTTCGTCGCGTGCGGACGCGCGGCTGTCGGGGCGGTACGCGTCGTAGCGCGTCGCGTATTCGTCGATCAGCGCGTCGATCAGCGGCTGGGCGCGGACGTCGAGCGGTGTCGTGTCGATGATGCGGTCGTTCGTGGCCATGGGCATCGCGAAGGGCGCGCGATGCGGACGTTCCTGGCGGGGGCGGGGCACACGGCCCGTCCGGTCTGTTCCGTTATCGCGACGCGGTTGTCGTGATGGCGGCGGCCGTTGGGTATCCTGCGAGACATCCGGCGTGCCGCCGCCGTTTGGAACACGTTAGCGGTGCGGACGGCAAAGGCGAACGAAGCAATTTCGATAAGGATTTCGCGGGGGAAGTCAGAAGGCTTGCAGGGGAAGGGGCGACGAGGAAGGTGCGCATGCGTCGAATTTCCTGTTCCACGCACGCGCAATGCCGAACGGCGAGCGTGAACAGGCCCCTAGGCTGCGCGCACTTCGGCAAGCAGATCGGGATGACGATCCAGAATCTTGAGCAACTTCACCAGGGCAAGCGGAGGGTTCGTCTTGCCGGTTTCGCAGCGCGAGAACGCATTGACGCCGCCGCCGAATAGCTCGGCCGCCTCGCGTTGATCCAGCATCAGCTTCTTGCGCACCTTCGCAATGAACTTCGGGTCGACGATGGTCGAGTTCACCTGCTTGTTGAACTCGCCTATCGCTTCCCCAAGCCGGGTTGCCTCGTCGATATCAAGCACCGACTCTCCGCAGGCCGGACAGAAGTCGCCGGTTATATCGCGAACGACGGTCGAGCGGCCCTTGTACGTGTAAGGGATGTCTCGTGTATCACGGACCAGTTTCGCGGCACCGCACGCAGGACACTTCATTTTCATCGCTCCTTGAAAGACACGATCAACACGTCGTCTATCACGGTCGGTTTCAGATATACGTCGCCGTTCACGGTGCGACGCCAATAGACGTCCTGCCAGATCGTGTGGTCGGCGTAGGTCGTCATGCTCTTGTAGAAATCGGCGGTGTCCAGCGACATCACGACACCGATTACCTCCGTTTCCGTGAAACCCGGTTGCCGGGCGCCGAATACCGCACTCGTCGTCATCCGGACGCTGCCGATCTCGACGAGTGCCTTGACCCGGGACAGCTTGCAGTGAGGCGTTCTCTTTTCCATCTGCGATCATAACCAAAAGGGTTAATTTGTCAGGTTGGTTAATGGCGCACGCGTGCCGTCCGCCATTACCGGCAGACAGCACAGGAAAGAGATGGATCCGGATTTGGCCTATTGACCGATGACGCGCGGCGGCGTCGACGCCTCCGCCAGCTGAAACAGGCAATCGCCGCGTTGCACCTGCGCGGGCACGCGCTTGCACACCACTTCGCCGTCGCCCTTGAAGCGGTGCAGCACCGGCTCGCGCAGCGGCGTATCGGGGAAGTGCACCCATGCGGCCGGCTGGCCGGCCGTCACCTGGTCGCCGAGTTCGACGAGCGGTTCATACAGCCCGCGTTCGTACGCATAGACGAAGTGGCGATCGCCGTCGACGCGCAGGAAGCGCGTGACGGTCGGCGGCGCGTCGGGCACGAGTGGGCCGCGCAGCAGGCCGATATGACCGAGGTAGTGCAGCAGCCCGTGGCGGCCGAGCCGGATCAGCGCCGGATCGGCCATCCCCGCACCGCCGAGTTCGGTGACGATCGAGATCGCGCCTTGCCGGCGCGCGGCCGATGCCGAATGCACCGGGTTCGGCGCGTGCAGCAGCGCGTTCGGCAGCCCGAAGGCCACGAGCAGCCCGTTGAGCTTCGCGGCTTCGTCGTCGTCGAGCGGATCGATCGCGAGCATGTTGCCGCCCTGGTACAGCAAGGAACTGCCGCCCGAATGCAGGTCGACCAGATACTGCGCGCGCGACAGCAGTGCATGCTCGATGTAGTGCGCGATCATCTGCGTCGGCGTGCCGGCCGGATCGCCGGGGAAGCTGCGGTTCAGGTTGCCCTCGTCGAGCGGCGACACGCGCAGGCCCGCGTCCGCCGCGGGGAAGTTCGCCATCGGCAGCAGGATCAGTTGCCCGCTGATCATCTCCGGATCGATCTCGCGCATCAGCTGCGACACGATGATCTGGCCTTCGTATTCGTCGCCGTGGTTGCCGGCCATCACGAGTGCGACCGGACCGTCGCCGTTGCGGATCGACGCGATCGGGATCGGCAGCCAGCCGTATGCGGAGCGATGCACGGAATGCGGCAGGCGCAGGTAGCCCGCATGCTTGCCTTGTGCATCGAGGTCGATTTCGCAGTGGATGGGATTTCGGTGTGAAGAGGAGGCGGTCATGGCGGCATCGTTCGAAGAACGGGAATCTGCCATCTTATCGGGAAACGCCCGCCGCGCGGCGGGCGCGGTGCGTGCGGTGCCGAATGCCGTCACTCGGCCCATGCGCGAAGACACGACATGCGCAACGGGAGCAGCCGCGTGCGATGTTGCAGCGCTGAAACGCTTGCGGGCTCGCGCGCGCCGCGTTGCGCGTCAGCCCCTTGTCGTGACAGGGCCGGCACGCGCGATCGCGTCAACGCCCCGACGTTTCAGCTTCGATACGGCCTTCTTCCCACAGCGCCCAGAAGCGGCTGCCGGCACGATACGGATTCGCGCGTCGCGCCGCATGATCGGTAACGCCCTGGCGAAAGGCGCCGTACAGCGTCAGCGGCGGGTTGTCGACGCACACGGCTTCACGGGCGGCGGTCGTGCGGCGCTCGGAAACGAGCCGCCGGATCAGCGAGGCACCGTCGATCACATCCAGTTGATCGATCGTTTCTGCGCGACTGAGGACTTCGACGGTATTCATGTGCGGGCTCCCCTGACATCCTCTTTTCCAGTCAAGGAGCAATAAGAGTGCCAACCATGAAACACCGCGCAACGCTGAGATCGTGCGGGCTTCTGCTGCGATCGTGACGCGCGGCGCGGGCCGATGTTACGGAACACGTCACGTGACATGGCCGTGCGACGCGAACACATGCGCGCACGCGCCGTGCCAGGCAACGCGTTGCGGAAATGAATCGCGGGAAGCGAAGGGACGTACAGGGAAGCGCGGTAACGGGCGGCGGAAACGAGGGCGCCAGTGCGTTCAGCTCGCGGCCGCAGGCGCCACGCGGCGGCTGCCGGCCGAATAGAAGCGGTAGATCCCCTTGCCGGCGGACTTCGCATCGTACAGCGCGCTGTCGGCCTGCCGGATCAGTTCGTCGGGCGAGCCGTGCCCGTCGTCGAGCGCGATGCCGATGCTGATCCCGAAGCTCACGGTTTCGCCGATCGACAGCGTATACGGCGCCGAGATTTGCTGGATGATGCGCGCGGCGAGGACCGAGCAGGCCTGCATCGTGGTGGCGTCGAGCGCGACGACGAACTCGTCGCCGCCGATCCGCGCCGCCAGCTCGCCGGCCGGCAGCGTCTTGCCGAGCCGCTCGGCGACCTGCGTGAGCACTTCGTCGCCGGCCTGGTGGCCGAACCGGTCGTTGATCGCCTTGAAGCCGTCGAGGTCGAGATACATGACGGCGAGCGTGGCGCTCGGCAGCCGCGGCCGATGCGCGAGCATCCGCTTGAGTTCCGCATGCAGTTCGTGGCGGTTCGGCAATCCCGTCAGCGCGTCGTGCCGCGCGAGGTGCCGGATGTGCTGCTCGGTGCGGCGGCGCGCGGTCACGTCCTCGACGATGATCACCGCGTTGCCGTCCGGCACGCGATGGCGCGTCAGTTCGAGTTGGCGGCCGTCGGCGAGCGTGATGTCGAGCGGCTCCGGTTCGTCGTGGCTCAGCCAGACGTCGCATTGCGCGGCGAGACCGGCGCCGTCGGGATCGGTGACCGTGTTCGTGCCCAGCGCCGCGACGACGTCGGGCAGCGGCGTGTCCAGCATGATTTCGCGCGGAGAGCCGAACAATTGTGCGGTGCGCCGGTTCGCGACGATCACGCGGCTCTCGCCGTCGATCATGCAGAGGCCGTGCGGCATGTAGGTCAGGGCGGCGTCGAAGTGCGCGACGAGCTCGGCATTGCGCTGGCGTGCGGCGATCAGTGCGACCAGCACGCGGTAATGGCGCTGGACGACCGTGCGCATGGCGGCAAGATAGATCACGAGCGGCGGTAGCAGCAGCCATGCGCCCGGCCGGGAGACCAGCAGCGCGCCGATGCCGATCGGCACGACGCCGAGCGTGACCTGCGTCATCGCGAGCCGCGGCAGCGCCGAATTGCGCGACGCGATCCCGCCGAACACACCGCCCGCGACCATCACCGACAGCGTGCCGAGCTCGACGTCGGGCGCATCCACGCAGCCCATCACGCCGAGGCCGAGCACGAAGCACGCGGCGAGCGACACGGGCGCATAGCGCCGCGCCCAGTATTCGGCGCGATCGTCGCCGGCGGCGCGGCGTATCGTATATGCGCGTGCGATCGCGAGCCGCGCGGCGAGCAGGGCGACGTCGACGACGAGCCACACGAAACACCACAGTTGCTGGAGCCGGATCAGCGCGATCGCCGCGACGAACGCGCTGGCGAGGCCGGATAGTGCCATCGGCCGCACGTCCTCGAACAGCGTGACGAGCATCGACGGGCGCAGTGCGGCCGTCACGCGGTGATTGCCGCAGGGGGGTGTGGCGAGAACAGCGTTCAGGAGGCGTGCCTTGACTGCCATGGCTTTTTTGACCTCGACACGATGCGATTCACCGCCGGCCGGCCCGCACGGCACGTGGCGGGATGACCGGCGAGCCGGATGCGCACGACATTACCATGAAACATCGACCGAGCGTGCCGTGCGGGCGCGTCGGCAAGTAGTCGTAAACCACGGCCGCGAGAGCCTTGCGCATTCGCCGGCGCGCGGGCAGGATCGTTGCGGACGGGACGATGTCGGGTAGCCGCCCGTGGATCGGATTCGCCGCGCGCCGCACGTGGCCTGCCGATGGCGCGCGATCGGCGGACGGTGCTCGATGCGGCCCCGCGCCGCCGCGTTGCCTCGCGTGGATGCCACCCGCGACCGGCCGCCACAGCCTGCCACAGCCCGTCTGAATCCGATCATAAGAAATCCAATAAGTAATTCATGCGAGAAATACTATAGGCGATATATCCAAAACAATGCCAGAATGCGCGCCGCTCCGAACGCCGCGACACCCGATCGCCGTCCGAGCCGCATCAGGAGGTTCCCCCAATGAAAAACCACGGCCTGTCACGGCGGGGTTTTCTGAAAGCCAGCGTGCTGGCGGGCGTCGCGGTCTACGTCGCGCCCATCGGCAGCCGCGCGTTCGCGGCGCTCTTCGAAGAAAAACTCCTCACACCCGTCAAATGGGATAGCGTCACCGGCATCCCCCAATTCCGCATCGACGGCATCGCGAAGGTCACGGGCGCGAAAGTGTTCGCCCGCGACGTGCGCGCGGCCGACATGCCGCACTGGCCGCAGCAGCAGTCGCACGCGCTGATCCTGCGCGTCACGCAGGCCGACCGCATCTACGCAGGTTTCGACCTGTCGCTGCTCGGCGACGAACTGAAACCGGACCGTGTGGTCACGGCCGACGATCTCGCGCGCGACGGCGTCGCATTCCCGGCGTTCTACGGCGACGACATGCTGCTGCCCGCGGGCAAGACGCCCGCGTATCTGGGCCATGCGGTCGCGATCCTCATCTATCACGACTTCGCGCGCTTTCGCTTCGCGAAGAACGCGCTCAAGTTCCGCGACGACGTGATCCGCTACGGCGCGGTCACCGGCCCGCTCGAGCGCGATCCGTGGGGCACGTTCCGCTATGTGCGCGTGGGCGGCAAGACGGCCTACGACGACGATGTCTACTCGAGCCTGAAGGACGCGCCGATCTTCCCGAGCATGATGCGCAAGCACCTGCCGGTCTGGCCGGACGGCAAGGAGCACGGCAAGCTCGACGAACAGGGGATGTTCCTGGCCGGCCAGATCGCGGCCGAACTCGATCGTCCGTCGGCCGACTGGCTCGTGTTCGACCGCGAGTACAACACGCAGTCGGTCGATACCGCCGCGCTCGAACCCGACAACGCGAACTGCTGGTACGACGCCGCGACGCAGTCGCTGCACCTCGTCGTACCGACCCAGTCGCCGCTCGAAGTGGCGGAGAACGCGGCCGCGATGGTCGCGAAGTGCCGCTTCCCGGTGAAGAAGCTGTTCGTGCATCCGTGCTACACGGTCGGCTACGGCTCCAAGGATCACTTCAACGTGCCGTTCTACGGCCTCGTCTGCGCGCTGTATGCGGACGGCCGCCCGGTGCGGTTCGCGAACGATCGCTACGAGCAGTTCCAGACGTCGCTGAAGCGTCACGCGTTCAAGATGCATTACCGGATCGCGGTGGATCGCAACACGGGCCTGCTGCAGTCGTTCAAGGGCGACTTCGAGGCGAACGGCGGCGGGCGCTCGAACTTCTCGCCGTCGGTCGCGATGGTCGGCGCGACGGCCGCGCAATCGATCTACTACTTCCCGAAGAGCGATCTCGCGGCGGTCGCGATCGCATCGCGCGCGATCGACGCCGGCTCGGCCCGCGGCTACGGCACGCTGCAGAGCATGGCCGCGACCGAGATGGCCGTCGACGAAATCGCCGCGCAACTGAATCTCGATCCGATCGATTTCCGCCTGCGCAACGCGCTGCGTTCGGGGATGAAGAACACGCAGGGCGCGATTCCCGCGGGCGCGCTGCGCGTCGAGGAAGTGCTGGAGCGTGCGAAGCAGCATCCGCTGTGGACGCGGCGCGCCGCGCGCAAGGCCGAATTCGAGGCAGCGAACCCGGGCAGGCGCTACGGCGTCGGCTTCGCGTGCGTGCAGAAGGATTTCGGCACGGGTGCCGAGGCATCGTTCGCGAAGGTCGAATTCGACGAGAACGGCAAGGTGTCGCTGCATCACACGGCCGCCGAGATCGGCACCGGGATGTCGACGTCGCAAGCCGTCGCGGTCGCGAAGTGGCTCGGTCGTCCCGCGACCGAGGTGCGCGTCGCGCTGACCGAATGGCCGGACCTGCCGGTCGAGACGAGCGGCGATCCGTATCTGATGTCGCAGGCCGACCAGGACCGCCTGAGCGCGAACCCGCGCTGGTCGCCGGGCTATGCGTCGCCGTCGAGCGCGACGAACTCCGCGTACTACTTCACGCACAGCACGCGCGAAGCCGCGCGCGCGGTGTTCCGCTACGGGCTGTGGCCGGCCGCGATGTCGATCTGGACGCGCGGCCTCGGCGGCGGCCAGGCCGCGCCGTACACGATCCGCATCGAGGACGCGCGCTGGGTCGACGGCAAGCTGACCGCCGACGGCCTCGAGCCGCTGACGTTCGAGCAGCTCGCGAAGCAGGCGCATGCGCTCGGCCTGCCGACCGGCGCCGTCGTGCACGTGTTCAACCGCTGGCAGTGGACCGACGCCGAGTTTGAAGTAGGCGGCGCGGTCGATCGTCTGCCGATCGACGGGCTGTCGCTGCGCGTCGGCGCGCCGAAGACCGGCGACGATGGCCCGATGACGGGCACCGCCGCGCCGGCAGGCGCGACCGCGATGCGCGGCACGCTGGCGCCGACCGCGAACGGCTACCGCGTGCTGGACCGCAAGCGCGTGTTCATCCCGCCGACGAGCCGCAACAACGCCGCCGTCACGTACTACACGGCAGTCGGCACGCTCGTCGAGCTGGCCGTGCACGAGGCGACCGGCAAGGTCGAGCTGCTCGCGCATCACTCGATCATGGAGTGCGGCAACCAGATCTCGCCGCAGCTCGTGTCGGGCCAGTTGCAGGGCGGCCTCGCGATGGGCATCGGCCATGCGCTGCACGAGTACCTGCCGCTTTACGAGGATGGCCCCGGCAACGGCACGTGGAACTTCAACCGTTACCAGCTGCCGCGCGCGACCGACGTCGCCGTGTGGTCGCAGACGGGCGACATCCTGCCGCCGCTGTCCGAGACCGATCCGCCGAAGGGTGTCGCCGAAGTGGTGATGATCCCCGTCGTTGGTGCGATCGTGAACGGCATCGCGCATGCGATCGGCCATCGTTTCACCGATTTGCCGGTGACCCCGCAAAAGATTCAGGAGGTGCTCGCATGACGACCGCCCAAACCGCGGCTTCGGCCGCGAGCGCCAGCGCGACGGCGACCGGCGCGTCCGCGCCTGACGCGGCTTCGGCCGATCCGGCATCCGCGCCGGCCGCACCCGCTGCCGCGCCGGTCGCCGTCGAGCGTCCGCTCGTCCGCTTTCAGCAGAAGCCGCTGTCGGTGAGCATCAATGGCAAGTCCGTCGGCCCGATGCAGGTGCCCGAGGGGCTGATGATGATCGAGTTCCTGCACGAGTACGCGGGCCTCACCGGTTCGCGGCTCGGCTGCGGGCAGGGCATCTGCCACGCATGCGTGGTGATCGTCGACAAGCCGGACGGCACGAGCGAGGAAATGCGCACCTGCATCACCGGCGCGCACTTCTTCCACGGCCGTTCGATCCGCACGATCGAAGGCCACGCGAAGCGTAACGAAGCGGGCGAAGTGGTCGAGCTGTCGCCGATCCAGCAGAAGTTCCTCGAGCACTTCAGCTTCCAGTGCGGCTACTGCACGCCGGGCTTCGTCAACGCGGCGACGGTGCTGATCGAGCGCCTGAAGCGCGAGCCGATCGCGAAGGCCGACGTCGAGCGCACGATCACCGACGCGCTGAATGCGCACATCTGCCGCTGCACGGGTTACGTCCGCTACTACGAAGCCGTGAAGGACGTGATTTTGACGACGCCGGGACTCGTGAAGGACGCCGCATGAAACGCACATTCGCCCATCGTGCCGCGCGGGCCGCAGGCTTGCCCGCACTCGCGGCCGCCTGCGCGCTGCTGCTCGCCGCCTGCGGCGGCCATGACGCGCCGGCCTCGAGCGCGGCTTCCGGCGCGCCCGGTGCCGACCCGGTCGCGCGCGGCCGCTATCTCGTGAAGGCCGCGGACTGCGCGGCGTGCCACACCGCGAAGGACGGCGCGCCGTTCGCCGGAGGTGCGCCGCTCGAATCGCCGTTCGGCACGTTCTACGGCTCGAACATCACGCCCGACAAGGATCACGGAATCGGCAGCTGGAGCGCGGACGACTTCTACGCCGCGCTGCACGACGGCAAGGCGCCGGGCAAGCGCCTGTATCCGTCGATGCCATACACGTCGTACCGGCAGCTCACGCGTGCCGATACCGACGCGATGTACGCGTACCTGAAGACCGTGAAGCCGGTTGCGCAGGAAAACCGCGCGCACGAACTCAAGTTCCCGTACAACCTGCGCTTCGGCATGGTGTTCTGGGACATGGTGTTCCTGAAGGACAGCCTGCCCGATGCATCGAGCGGCCAGTCCGCTGACTGGCAACGTGGCCGCTATCTGGCCGGCGCGCTCGGCCACTGCGCGGAATGCCATACGCCGCGCGCGTTCACCGGCCAGCTCGACGGCGCGAAGCCGTTCGCGGGCGCCGCGCTCGGCCGTGTGGCCGCACCGGACATCACGCCGGCCGGCCTCGCCGCGCGCGGCTGGACGGGCACCGACCTGCAGACGTTCTTCGGCGTCGGCATCGCGCCGCAAGGCTCGGCGTTCGGCGAAATGTATCCGGTCGTGCACCTGAGCACGCAATACCTGACGAAGGACGACCTGCGCGCGCTGTCCGTGTACCTGCTCGGCGATACGCCGCCGGCGCCGCAGCCGGTGAAGCCGGTGCCGGCCGACGCCGCGCAGCTCGCGGCCGGCCGCTCGGTGTATCTCGCGGTGTGCGCGGGCTGTCACGGCTTCAGCGGCGAAGGCAAGCCGCACGTGGCGGTGCCGATGAACGGCAATTCGACGCTGCGTCAGGGCGACTCGCGCAACCTGCTGGTCGCGATGCTCGACGGCATCGACGAGCAGAAGTTCGCCGGCTTCGAGAACCTGCAGCCGATGCCGGGTTTCGCGCACACGCTGAGCGACGACGAACTCGCGCAGCTCGCGAACTACCTGCGCGCGACGTGGGGCGGCCATCCCGCGAACGTCACGCCGGCCGACGTGAAGGCCATGCGTCGATAACGCGTGTGGTGGAGCGGGGCGTCGCGCACGACGCGGCCGGTTTCCGGCTGCGCTCGCGCATGACGTCCCGCTCGAACCTGTCCGACGGCGCCTCAGTAACCGCCGCCCCCTCCGCCAC